>NZ_AKXQ01000022.1 GCF_000276805.1 Moritella dasanensis ArB 0140
GCTAAGTCGGCACTAAATGCGTGTCGCATAATATCATCTTCATTTTAAAAAACAAGTCAATATTACACTTTTTTATTCTTTCCAAATTTTGGTGCCCGAACCCGGAATTGAACCAGGGACACGAGGATTTTCAATCCTCTGCTCTACCAACTGAGCTATTCGGGCAATGGAGCGTCATTAAATAGAATTTAGGCCGATCCGTCAACTGTTTCACTCGGTTTAAGTAAAATAAGATGCGTTAACACTACCCACTGTCTGATTAACCATCAATAAGTGTATTTTGTTGACGCTTAACGGCTAAATTGACGGAAATGACGGTTTACCTCAGAGACATAGTTTTTCATATCGGCCCGAGACTGACTATTCGTGAAACTCTGGTAAACCTCATATGAAGATAAGTCATTTATAATACTTAATGCTTCTTTTTTGTTCTTCGAGAAGGTTTGCAACATATTTTGTGGTCCAGCTATATAACTTGCCAGCATGGCATAGTAGCGAGATTTAGGATTGTTAATCGCTTTAAGATACTGTTTATCTAATAAATTTAAATAACTGCTGCCAATGTCGAGGTTGTTGTTGGTATTAAACAGCCAGTTTGGTTGCGGCTTAAAAGGGTATTTTTTTTGTTGATGAAATACATCCTGGCCAATCGAACTGGAAATTTGCATTAAGCCAATGCGGCCCTGGCTGTTGAGTGCATAAGGATTAAATAAGCTATCGACCTGGATCATCGCAGTAACGACGTTTTTATCAATTTTATAGCGCTGTGCAGCTTGGTTAATCTGGGCTTGATAACGCTGCTGACGGATTTTAGTATGATTGCTACTAAGTGTAAAAGATACGCTGGTGATCTGATTACCATTAACGGTTACTTGCTTACGCTTATGTTTAATTAAGTAGTTTGCATAGCGAGACGCGCGCCAATGCCATTTCATGGCTTTACCGTCGTTGTCTTTTACCTGTTGATATAGAAAAGGCGTGCCTTTAATTTCAGATGTGTAGCTGTTGTAGAAATCGGTGTACTTAGGCTGCTGCGGTGCGAGTAGCGTATATTCAATCGCTTGCTTGAGGTATTGCTGGCTATTCTGTTGTTCTAGCGTCTCGACACGCACAGTGCCTTGCTCGAAATCGATAATAGCGCGGCTACGATAATCGTTAGTATATTTGACATAACGGTAATTGCTTGAAAATGCGTTGCTGCTATCACCCCAAAGGTTGGTTACTTCGCTGCGATAATCAGTTTTTATGGTGTTAAGTGCGGTATTGTCTTTGTCGTTTGATTGTTCTGTCTTCGCGCGGTAATTCGGTTGCTGATAAGCAAGGCGCTCTAAGGCTTGGCTGTTGTTATTGAGCGCGGCGAGTTCGACAGAGTGCTGATAGTCACTCATCGAGCAAGCAGCTAAAACACTGCAACTGATAGCGATTAATAGAATGCGGTATATAGCCATAAGGTGATTGGTTCTTTGGGTTGGAAATTTGCCTAGCGTGAGGAGTCCGCGCTAGGCAATAGGATTAAGCTTTTGGGGTAAAGCCTTCAATGATTACGTCTTGACCTTCGAACAGGTACTTGACCATTTCTTGTTCAAGAAATATGCGATCATTTTCATCCATCATGTTTAATTTTTTTTCGTTCAGCAGCATAGTTTGTTTTTGCTGCCATTCAGACCATGCTTCTTGGGAAATATGATCAAAAATACGTTTGCCTACTTCACCAGGATAAAGTTGAAAACGTAAACCTTCCGCTTCTTTTTGTAAGCGTGTGCAGAAAACCATTCTAGCCATGTTATGCCTCTCTCAATGCTTGAGATGTTAATAATTTTTTAGTTGCAGCTGCTAATCCCACAGTTGCCGGTTGCTCTATGTTATACCAAAGAGTCCCTTCAGATTCCATTATTTGCGTACTTGTTGTGGCTTTTATTTCGACTAACAAAGGACTGATATCCAGATGGAAGTGGCTAAAGGTATGTCTAAACCCAGTTAATTCTTGGGTGCTAAACTCGCTGATGCCAAATTGCGCCAACTGTTCTTCGAGTGATAAATTGTCATCACGTTCTGGGAAACACCAGAGTCCCCCCCAGATCCCCGTCGGTGGTCGTTGTTGTAAACACAGGCTTGAACCTTGCTTTAACAACAACATTTGTACCGTGCGTACCGGAATTGTTTTTTTCGGTTTCGGGGTCGGGAATGCGGTCGGCGTGCCCATCGCACGGGCTTTACAATCATCATTAACCGGGCAAATGTCACAATCTGGTCGACTGCGGGTACAAACGGTTGCACCGAGATCCATCATCACCTGATTATAATTGGCAGTTTGTTGTAATGGTGTCAGCTCTTCAGATAGTGCCCATAGCTTATTCTCGACTGCTTTTACCCCATACCAACCTTCAATCGCGCCCCAGCGGGTTAATACCCGTTTGACGTTACCATCTAAAATCGGGTGTGGTTGATTTAACGATAATGACAATACAGCGCCCGCTGTAGAACGACCCACGCCCGGTAATGCTAAAACTTGTTCAAATTCGGTTGGGAATACGCCTTGGTATTCATCGCGAATTAATTGCGCTGCTTTATGTAAATTGCGGCCGCGTGCGTAATAACCTAGTCCTGTCCATAAATGTAAAACTTCATCGATGTGGGCATTGGCCAAATCGGTTACTGTGGGAAATTTTTCCATAAACGTGGTGAAATAAGGGATCACGGTGCTGACTTGGGTCTGTTGTAACATCACTTCACTTAACCATGTTGGATAAGGTTCGTGGTATCGTTGCCAAGGTAAATCTTTACGGCCAAAGTCTTTAAACCAAGCAAGTACCCGCGGGGCAAATGTGTCTTTATTATTTTCTAATAGCGATGTCATCGGGTATTTTTAGCAATTATGGGCAAATTAGGCGGAAATTATGCCACACAAAACTTGCCAAATTCAGTTATCTTTGGATAATGCCCGAATTAACAGATAAATTTATATAGATTATGGCGATTAACCTGTCATAACGGCGACTGGATAAAAAATGACTGAACATAAAATAACTGAGCATAAAAGAATAGCAGATCCTGAATTAACAGAAGACGGTCAACGCATCCGTAAAGTGAGAAGTTTTGTTTTACGTGAAGGACGTTTAACCAAAGGCCAGGAAGCCGCTATGAAAGATTTTTGGCCAACGATGGGTCTAGATCATGACATGGGCATGCTCGATTTTTCTGAGGTTTTTGGTAACGATAACCCAGTAACATTAGAAATTGGTTTTGGTATGGGCGCATCTTTAGTTGAAATGGCTGCAGCCTCTCCAGAGAAAAACTTTATCGGTATTGAAGTTCATTCACCAGGTGTTGGCGCATGTCTAATGGCTGCTGGCGAACGTGGTGTGACTAACTTACGCGTATTCTGCCATGATGCCGTTGAAGTATTAGCGGATTGTATCCCTGATAGTGGATTAGCGGGCATGCAATTATTTTTCCCAGACCCTTGGCACAAGACGCGTCATCACAAACGTCGTATCGTACAAGCTAGTTTTGCAGAAAGTATTCGCCAAAAACTGAGCTTAGGTGGTATCTTCCATATGGCTACGGACTGGGAAAACTATGCCGAGCATATGATTGAAGTAATGGTTGTTGCACCAGGTTATGAAAATACTGCTGCAGAAGGGAACTTTGTTCCACGTCCTGATTGGCGTCCATTAACAAAATTCGAACAGCGTGGTCACCGTTTAGGTCACGGCGTTTGGGATATTATTTATAAACGTACTAAATAATTCGAGGTAATAATGGCTACAAATCGTAATCGTCGTCTACGTAAGAAACTACGTGTAGATGAATTCCAAGAACTAGGTTTTGATCTTTCTTGGGATTTCGCTGAAGGTACAACTGAAGATCAAATTGACGCTATCTTAGATGGTTTAATTGCTGATGTTATCGATCCAAATAAATTGGCGTTTGCTGCTGATGGCAACTTGCAATGGGATGGTATGATTTGTACTGAGACCCACGGTAAATGTACTGAAGCACAACGTGAGCAAGTGAAAACTTGGTTAGAAGCAAAAGGTGTTCAAAACCTGATTGTTAGCCCGTTATTTGATTTGTGGTACGGTGAAGAAGGCGAATAAGCTGACTCACTAATCGCTAAGCCGACTGTTCGTTAAGTTTCATTACTGACACAGTCGGTTATTTGTTATCTTACTTCTATACGCTCGATAACTTACTCTTTTTCCACTTTGTTCCCGCTTTCTATAGCACACCGAACACCTCATTTTATACAGGTATTTATGCTTTCTAACGCATCTCTAGAAGAACTGCTCGACGTCGTTCGTCCGTTAATTGGTGAAGGCAATGTTGCCAATTACATTCCAGCGTTAGCAAACGTAAACCCCAACCAATTGGGTATTGCTGTGTGTATGGCCAATGGTGAGGTGTTTACTGCGGGTGACGCTATCGAGCGTTTTTCGATTCAAAGTATTTCGAAAGTATTTGCATTAACGGCGGCGTTAACGCGCTTTTCGGAAGATGAGTTGTGGACCCGAGTGGGGCGAGAACCGTCAGGGCAAGCGTACAATTCACTGATTCAATTAGAATATGAAAAAGGTAAACCACGTAATCCGTTTATTAACGCGGGTGCATTAGTGGTGGCTGATATGTTGCAAAGCCGTTTGTCGGCACCTAAGCAACGGATGTTAGAATTGTTACGTAAATTGGCTAATTCAACCGATATTTATATCGATCATACTGTCGCTGACTCTGAATTTGAACACATGGCACGTAATGCCGCGATTGCTTATTTGATGAAATCTCACGGTAATTTTAATAACGATGTGGAAACGGTATTACAGAGTTATTTTAGTTACTGTGCGATTAATATGAATTGTGTGGAACTGGCGACTGCATTCTCGTTTTTAGCGAAGAAAGGCTTACCGTGTCATCGCAATAAAAGCTTGGTAAGTGAGCGTTGTACGCGCCGTTTAAATGCCTTGCTGGCAACCTGTGGTTTGTATGATGAATCAGGTGATTTTGCTTTCCGTGTTGGCATGCCAGCGAAAAGTGGTGTCGGTGGCGGTATTGTCGCCGTGATCCCAGGTGAGTTAACGGTTTGCGTGTGGTCGCCAGAACTGAATGAATCAGGCAATTCACTGGTAGGCACGGCAGCGTTAGAGCTGTTTAGTGAACGTTTTGGCCATTCGATATTTTAACATTAACGGCTACAGAGAGCGGCTGTTATTGATTTAATCTAAGTGATTCAGATAGCAAAAGGGGCGCAATAAGTGATTATTGCGCCCCTTTTAATTTCTTATTTCTTTTAATTTTAATTCTTAATCGAGAGTCGTTAACTAAAGAAACAGATCGAATAAGCTATTGAGGTAACGATGACCGAGTTGGGTTACTTGCCAATGTGTTGCGGTTTCAGTTAATAAACCTTTCTGTATCGCGGCCTTAATTTGTGCACTGACCGTGGATAATGGTAATCCGGTAAAGTCACAAAAATCTTGTTTTGGTGTCGCTTCGATTAAGCGAAAACGATTCATAAAGAATTCAAATGGCAGTTCGTCTTGCGCAACAACGTGTTCATTGTCTAAAAATGATTTATCAGCGTCCATATACCCGCGTGGATGCTTTACTTTGCTACGACGAACTATCTGACCTGTCTCTGGTTCAGTTAGCTTACCGTGCGCGCCACAGCCAATACCGATATAGTCCCCAAAACGCCAATAGTTTAAGTTATGCTGACATTGCTTACCGGCTTTGGCATATCCCGATATCTCATATTGTTCATAACCGGCTTCACTGAGCAGTGCATGACCTTGTTCAAAAATATCCCAGAGAATATCTTCATCGGGCAAGGTTGGTGGTTTAGAGTGAAATTGGGTGTTCTGCTCGATGGTTAATTGATACCAAGATAAGTGCGACGGCGCTAACTCTACTGCTTTGTTTAAATCATATAATGCATCGCTAAGATCTTGATGTGGCAAGCCATGCATCAAATCTAAATTGAATGAATTGAGTGCAGATTCAGTGGCAATATTGGCTGCACGGATCGCTTCATCAGGATCGTGAATACGGCCTAATAAATTGAGCTTTTCAGCTTGTAAGCTTTGCACACCAATGGAAATACGATTGACACCAGCCGCCACATAACCGTGAAAACGATCGGCTTCGACCGTACCCGGGTTGGCTTCCATGGTGATCTCGATATTGTCACTAAATGGGATCATCGCTTCAACCCCATCGAGTATTTGACCAATACCTTCAGCGCTGATCAAACTTGGAGTGCCGCCACCAATAAAGATCGAGTGTAACGATCGTTGGAATACTCGCGGTAATTCACTGCGTAAATCAGCCAGTAGATCGGCAATGTATTCAGCTTCAGGGATCTTGCCCTTTTGAGTGTGTGAGTTGAAGTCACAGTACGGGCATTTTTGTACACACCAAGGAATATGCACATACAAGCTCAACGGCGGTAAACGCATCGGTAATACTGAGTCAGTTGTTGTCGTTAGCGTGTCAGTCATTAGCGGAGTAACCATTATAATGCAGTTGATCGTGCAGCTAATCGAGTTTGTTGCTCGTGCATTGCCGCGAGCAATTTCGTCAGAGCTTGGCCACGGTGACTGAGTTCACTTTTACGTTGTTTAGTCAGTTCTGCTGATGTGCACCCTTCCGATTCAACAAAGAAAATAGGATCGTAACCAAAACCGTCTTCACCACTTGGTTGCTCGGTGATCACGCCATCCCAGCTGCCGTGACAGACTAATGGTGTTGGATCTTCAGCATGGGTCATGTAAACCAATACACAATGGAAACGCGCGGTACGTTGCGCTGTTGGTACGCCTTTTAGCGCATCTAATAGCTTTAATAAGTTATCACGATCGCTGGCATCGACACCTGCATAACGCGCAGAGTAAATACCCGGTACACCTTGCAGCGCGTCAACCGCTAAACCGGAATCATCTGCAATTGCAGGTAGACCTGTCAATGTTGCTGCGTGTTTAGCTTTGATAATGGCATTTTCGATAAATGTGGTGCCAGTCTCATCGGCTTCGACAATATTGAAATCACTTTGTGGAAGTACTTCAAGACCAAACTCAGCAAGCAGTGCTGACATTTCACGAACTTTGCCTGGATTACCAGTAGCGAGAACAACTTTAGACATGGTGGGCCTTATATGATTTATTTAAAAACTATTAAAAATAGTGATTTATTAAACAGCGTTAAAAACGATTGATTAAATGAACGCTGGCATCGCGCTATCATTTAATCATCGTATTCTTATTTGCAGTCAGGTTATACAGGATTGCTAATCATGGATAAAGCCTAATCAACATAAAACTTCTGTTGGAATTTTAGCTCTTGAGTTTGATTACCGCTGTTTAACGTTGCCTTAATTCGGTAAGTTTCTTCGTTACGATGCGGTACTTCTGCAATGTAGTAAATCGCATTTTGTTCACGAATTTCACGGACTTCTAATTCACGAATATTACCGAGTAAATTACGTGCCGTGACTGTCATTGTCACTGCTTGGGCTTTTTGGGTATCACTATCAAGCACTGAAATATTGATAATACCTAAGTATTTACTGCGGTTGATATCATAAGTTGATGCGACGTCAGCGGTTAAAAATGTACTTGGAAACGCAATGTAATGTACATCCCAATCACCTAATTTTTGCATTTGTTCTGCGCTGGCATTCGCAGAGCATAATAACGTTAGGGAAAGTAATAAAGATTTAAATAATGCTGGCATGTGAGCTCCTTAGAAGGTTAATGCAGAGGCTGGCTCTGCATTAATTTAGCGTTACTAAAATTGAATAATAGTACTAAAATGGCATAGCGATACTAGAATGGAATACCAGTAAGGTCACCGATTAGTATTTGTAAAAATTGCAGGCCTAAAATCGCCACTAGCATCGATAAGTCTAGACCGCCAATTGCCGGAATAATACGACGGATAGGGGATAAAATCGGTTCACTTAGCTGTGATAATACATTTTCAATAGGGCTGCTACCTTTGCTAACCCAGCTTAAAATAGCACGTAAAATTAATACGTAGAATACTAGGCTAAAGCATTGTTTAAGCAATTTAATTGCAGCGAAAAGTAATACATCTTGGATAGGGGCTACCGCGCCCGTCTGCAGTCCGAATAAAGTATAAATCATCACGCAGGCTACTGCATAGGCAAAGACCACTGATGCAAGGTCCAAGCCACCGATACTCGGGATCACACGACGTAGCGGGCGGACAACGGGTTGTGTTGCTTTGACAATAAATTGGCTCATCGGATTATAAAAATCAGCACGGGCCAGTTGTAACCATATACGTAACAGTATGATGAGAATGTATGTTTCAAATAAAATACTGACCAAAAAGTTAGCCGCGTTCATAAATTACCCTTTAAGTTAATTGGTAGTGAGTTAATTGTTCGTCGATTCATCGTTAAAAAAGTTTTTGCATTTCTTCAGCACGAGAAACCGCTGCTTGCATTGCTGTATTGACAGTTGCGCGCAAGTTTTGTTCTTCAAAAGTACGAATTGCTTCGGCTGTCGTGCCACCTTTTGAGGTGACATTTTGACGTAATGTCGCTAAATCAATGTGTGGGTTTTGGATGACTAATTCAGCCGAACCTGCCGCCGCTTGCTGGACTAATTCTCTTGCTTGCTGTTGACTGAAGCCCATGCCGATAATGCTTTCTTGCATTGCTTCCATGAATAAGAAGAAATAAGCCGGTGAACTACCTGTTGCGGCAATAATGGTATTTAAGTCCGCTTCGTTATCAACCCAGCAAGTTTTACCGACTGCCATCATAATTTGGTCGATAGTTTTGATATCTTCATCAGACACTTCTGGCGATGGGAATAAACCCGTCATGCCTTTTTGTACTAATGCTGGTGTATTCGGCATAGTACGAACGATAGGCTGATTGTCAGCAAGTAAACTCTGTAAACGCTCAACCGTGACACCGGCGGCAACGGAAACAAATAACTTACCACGGTAATCGCTACTCTGTTCAGCCAAGTGAGAGCACACATCGCCCATCAATTGCGGTTTTACGGCCAGAATAATAATATCTGCTTGTGCAACGGCAAAGTGATTGTCTTGGGTGGTATTAATGGCAAATTTTTCTTCAAGTACATCTAAGCGTGTGCGCGTCGGACTTGCTGCATAAATTAATTCTGCAGGGTAGCCATCTGTGATCATGCCGCCGATAAGGCTGCTTGCCATATTACCTGCACCGATAAAGGCGATTTTCTTATTCGTGATCATGCGTGTTTAATTCCTTATATTTGCTCATTACTGTGTAATTCCATAACAACGGAGCGATCAGCCGCGTGCACCGAAAATAGCAGTGCCAACACGTACCATGTTGCTGCCTTGCGCAATGGCAAGTTCCATATCGTTGGTCATGCCCATCGATAACGTGTCTATTTGGTTATATTGGTGCTGAAGTGATAAATACAACGATTCAAGCTGGTTAAATTGCGATTTAAGCTTGTCGAGGTCAGCTGTTTTTTCTGGGATTGCCATGATCCCACGTAATACCAAATTGGGTAGCTGCGTCACTTGCTCGGCTAACAGGCATGCTTGTGCTAGGTCCGCACCTGATTTACTGTCTTCTGCACTGATATTCACTTGAATGCAGATGTTCAATTTCGCCATTTCAGCAGGGCGTTGATCATTGAGTCGCTGCGCCACTTTTAACCGGTCTATGCTCTGCACCCAATCAAAATGCTCGGCGATTGGACGGGTTTTATTCGATTGGATAGGACCAATAAAATGCCACTCAATATCGTCGTAATGACCGTCTTGTTGTAGGTGAGTAATTTTTTCTACTGCCTCTTGCAGGTAGTTTTCACCAAACTTACGCTGTCCGAGTGCGTAAACTGCCATGACTTGTTCAACTGGCTTGGTTTTACTTACTGCAAGCAGGTTAATTTCAGACCTTTTTTTGCAAGATGTGCTTGCCGCGTTGTCAATTTGAGTCAGAACCTGTTGTAATCGTGTTGATATACTATTCATGATGTTACTTGCAAATGAGGTTAAAAAGAATATGGATGTTACAGAGTTACTTACATTTAGTGTAAAGCATAACGCATCAGATCTACACCTTTCTTCGGGTGTGCCACCGATGATCCGCGTGGATGGTGATGTACGTAAAATAAACTTACCAGCTTTTGACGCTAAACAAGTACATGCGCTGATTTATGACATTATGGATGATAAACAACGCAAAGACTATGAAGAACATTTGGAAGTCGATTTTTCTTTTGAAATTATGAATGTTGCCCGTTTTCGTGTGAATGCATTTAATCAACACCGTGGTCCAGCAGCAACGTTTCGTACTATTCCCAGTGAAATAAAAACCATGGCCGAGTTAAGTGTGCCAGATATTCTGCATGATCTGGTTAACTTGCCACGTGGTTTAGTATTAGTGACTGGGCCGACTGGTTCTGGTAAATCGACAACATTGGCGGCGATGGTCGATCATATTAATGAGCACCAGCATAAGCACATTTTGACCATAGAAGATCCCATTGAATTTGTACACCAAAATAAGAAAAGCCTGATCAATCAGCGTGAAGTATTCCGTGATACCAAGAGCTTTAATGCCGCATTACGTTCGGCATTACGTGAAGATCCGGATGTTATTTTAGTGGGTGAAATGCGTGATTTAGAAACCATCCGCTTGGCATTAACCGCGGCGGAAACCGGACACTTAGTGTTTGGTACCTTGCATACGACCTCTGCAGCGAAAACCATTGACCGTATTGTCGATGTATTCCCAGGACAAGAAAAAGACATGGTGCGATCTATGTTGTCTGAATCACTGCGTGCGGTAATTTCGCAAACGTTATTAAAACGTACCGGTGGTGGTCGTGTTGCCGCCCATGAGATCATGTTGGGCACACCTGCTATTCGTAACTTGATCCGTGAAGATAAAGTCGCGCAGATGTATTCGGTGATCCAAACAGGTATGATGCACGGCATGCAAACATTAGATCAATCATTACGTGAATTGGTTAATATGGGTATTGTCACGACGGAAGAAGCGCGCATTAGAGCGGTTGATCAACAAAGTTTTTAAACATGAATAAAAGTGTTTGAAAATAAATGAACAGTTTTTAAGGATGAATAACATGGCCATGCTACCGCAACTCTTTAGTGCGATGAAAAAGATCGAAGGTTCTGATATGTATATTTCTGCGGGTATTGCGCCGACAGTGAAAGTACATGGCTCTTTACGGGCGATATCAGAGCACAAATTAACGGCGGAGCAATCATTAGCCTTGGTGAAAGAAGCCATGTCTGAGGATGAGTACGCTTCGTTCTGCCGCACCAAAGAGTCTAATTTTGGTATCTTGATGCCAGATATTGGGCGTTTCCGTGTCAGTGCATTTTGGCAATTAGAAAAAGCGGGCATGGTTATTCGTCGTATTGAAACTGAAATCCCGGCAATGGACGACTTATATCTGCCTGCAGTGTTAAAGCACACTGCATTAGAAAAACGTGGCTTAGTGCTAGTTGTTGGAGCCACGGGATCGGGTAAATCAACCACCCAAGCCGCGATGGTGGGTTATCGTAATCAAAACTCATCGGGGCATATCTTAACCATTGAAGATCCTATTGAATTTGTGCATGAACACCAAAGCTGTATTGTCACCCAGCGTGAAGTGGGAATTGATACCGATTCGTTTGAAGATGCCTTGAAGAGTTCATTACGTCAGGCCCCTGATGTGATCCTGATTGGTGAGATCCGTTCGCAAGAAACCATGGAATTTGCGTTGGCGTTTGCTGAAACCGGTCACTTATGTATGGCGACGTTACATGCCACCAATGCGAACCAAGCTATCGACCGTATTTTACACTTGGTGCCAAAAGAGAAACATGCGCAATTGTTGTATGACTTGTCGCTTAACTTAAAAGCCATTGTTGCGCAGCAATTAATTCCGGTTCAAGGCGGTACAAGTCGCCGTGGTGCATTTGAAATTTTGTTAAATAGCCCTTTGGTGAGCGAATTAATTCGTAAAAATGAGCTGCATAAAATTAAAGAAGTGATGACCAAGTCCGTAGAATTGGGGATGCAAACGTTTGACCAAGCGTTGTTAGAACTTTATAACACCAATATGATCAGTTATACCGAAGCTCTACATCATGCTGATTCGCCAAATGATTTACGCTTAATGATTAAGTTAAATCAAGGCCAAGCTGGCGGTGATAGTATGCTGGATGGGATCACGATTGAAGCCTTGTAGTCGGCTGTAATCGTCAGTCATAGTTTGTAGTAGCAAGGTGGTTCATCTCGGCGTTATAATCACCGTCGAGATTGAACATCATCACAGTCACCACCGTTAACGTCAGTTTAAAAGAAGTAAGGAAAAGTTATGTTAATCGTAGTATCACCGGCTAAAACGCTCGATTTTGAAACGCCACCTGTCATCGAGCAGTATAGCCAAGCTGATTTGAACGTACATTCGGCAGAGCTGATTGATGTTTGCCGTCAATTAACGCCAATGGATTTATCATCATTGATGAAAATTAGTGATAAATTAGCTGGGTTGAACGTGGCTCGTTTTACTGAATGGTCGAGTGAGTTTACCCCGGAGAATGCCAAGCAGGCGGTATTTGCCTTTAAAGGCGATGTGTATACGGGTTTGGATGCGGAAAGCTTTAGCGCTGACGATATGGCGTTTGCGCAACAGCATTTCCGTATCTTATCTGGGTTATATGGTTTACTGCGACCGCTTGATTTGATTAAAGCCTACCGTTTAGAAATGGGCACCAAGCTAGCCAATGACCGTGGTACTAACTTGTATCAATTCTGGGGTGATATCGTTACCGATAAAGTGAACGAAACCTTGGCTGCACAAGGCGATAAATTATTAATTAATTTAGCGTCAAATGAGTACTTTAAAGCGGTGCAAAAGAAACGTTTAAAAGGCCGCGTGATCACGCCGGTATTTAAAGACTGCAAAGCGGGTAAATTCAAAATTATTAGTTTTTACGCCAAAAAAGCACGTGGTTTAATGGCGCGTTACATTATTGATAATCAACTAACGGATGTTGCACAACTAACGGCATTTGATACTGATGGTTATTATTATTGCGAAGCGGAATCAACGGATATAGAGTTGGTGTTTAAGCGTGATGAAATTTTTAAGTAATTAATCTGTATTGTGGATAGCAAAGAGTTTTAAATCAGCGCTCATAAAAAAGGATATTCAATTGAATATCCTTTTTTGTATCTGGCTATTAGCCGCTGATTATCTTGTCAAATATGACTGAATTAATCCCAGCCGTTATTTTTCTTTCTACGGAAACGAATTGATGGAATGATTAATCCGGCAATTAAACCTGCAGCAAGAATCAAGGCACCAAGCAGAATAAAGCGATGTTGTTCGTCTTCTTCTTTGGTATCTAAGCGCGTTGATAGTTGCTCATTTTCGTTACGTAAACGTACTGCTTCAGCAGTCAATGCCGTATTTTCAGCGGTTAAAGACGCGATATTATTTGATTGCGCTGCAATGCCCGCTTCTTTTTCTGCCAGTTCATCACTATTAGCAGCCGTTAATTCTGCCATTGCTGCAGAGTTTTTACCGTTGATTTTCGCTAAAGCTTGTTTGGTTTTTGCCAATTCAGCTTGTAACTTCGGTGTACGAATTTTCAAACTTACTTGGCGTGATAGTGATGCACCATCAATCCAAGCTGTTTTGTTCTTACTTGTGGTGATTTGCACATAGTTAGAGCCAGCATTAGTCTGTAAATAGGTGACGGCTTCACCGGCTTTAATTGTGCCAATGATGCGATATTGAGTGCCCGGGCCTGAATGCATAAAAATAGACACGTCATCACTGATGTAACGTGTTTCTTTCGCAAAGCTCGATAAACTAACGAGTGTTAGCAGTGTTGCTATAATGAGTTTTTTGATCTTCACAAGATGTCCTGTAGACGAAATATTCTGATAAGCATAATAAGTATAAAATCGAATTTCGACAAGCCTCAGATGCTATTTTACCATCATAAAAATAGAAATTGAGTGGATTTACAAAAAAGGCCATCAACAAATTGATGGCCTTTCCAAAACAATGTAACCAATTACACTACAAAGATAGCTTCTAAAATCTTGTAGAAGATAATTGATAAGATTGCACCCGCAGGTAGCGTTACAATCCAAGATACCACAATAGTTCTGACTACATTTAGGTTCAAGGCTGCGATACCACGCGCCATACCCACACCCAGAACGCCACCCACAAGGGTTTGCGTTGTTGAGATAGGTAAACCTGAGCCTGAGGCAATAACAACCGTTGTAGCTGTTGCTAATTGCGCTGCAAAACCACGACTTGGTGTTAGTTCAGTAATGCCGGTACCAACGGTAGACATTACTTTATGACCCATAGTCGCTAGACCAACCACGATACCTAAACCACCCAGCGGTAAGATCCACCATGTAATTTCAGCTTTCTCAGCAATTTCACCACCATGTTCAACGATAGAGACAACTGCGGCTAGTGGACCGATCGCGTTTGCTACGTCATTTGAACCATGGGCGAATGCCATCGCACAAGCAGTGATGATCATTAAGATACCAAATACTTTCTCTACGTTTGAGAAATGCATATCTTTATCATTACTTGGGCTGTATTTCTGTTTACTGATATATACGGCACCAGCGATTGCGACTAATAAACTGATCACGGCAGAAGCCAGTAGACCTTCGGCTGTTGTTAGGTGTAAACCTACGTGTTTCAGACCTTTTTTAATCGTTACCATCGCGATCACAAACGTTGTTAAAGCCATGTAGAGTGGCACATAACGTTTAGCGTTAGCCAGTGGATCTTTGGTATCGAAAATGAGTTTTTGTATACTCATAAAGGTGACGTAAGCGATGAGTCCGGAGAGTATCGGGGTAATTACCCAACTCCCTACGATGCCACCTGCTTTACCCCATTGTACAGCCTCAGGGCCAACACTCACGAGTGCAAAACCAACAATCGCACCAACAATAGAGTGCGTTGTTGATACCGGCCAGCCAAAGATAGAGGCGATCATTAACCAAGTACCCGCGGCAAGTAGCGCCGAGATCATACCAAACGCTAGCGCATCTGGACGGTTATTGTCTTTAAAGACCGCAAGGTCAACAATACCTTTTCGGACGGTATCGGTTACTTCACCACCGGCTAAGTAAGCGCCAGCAAATTCAAAAACCATCGCGATAAGAATGGCTTGTTTAACGGTTAATGATTTAGTACCAACAGATGTGCCCATTGCGTTTGCAACGTCATTTGCACCGATGCCCCACGCCATGTAAAGGCCAAAGACTGCTGCCATCATCAGTAGATAAGGACCGTATGCTTGAATGATTTCCATTATTTATATACCTGTAGTGATCTTAATTACGCGCGAGCATTAGTTCGAGACGGGCGCCAACAGTTTCAGCTTGGTCAGCTAGTCCGCCAACCCACTCTAAGATTTTGTAAAGGAACATAACATCAATTGGATTGTAGTTATTTTCAATTGAAAGTAATTTTTGACGTAATACGATCTGCATTGCATCGGTATCATCTTCGATACAATCAAGTTCATTGATCATATTTTCAACAAGATCGACTTCGCGACCTTTAAAGCCGGTTTCAATTAGCTCATCTAATTCATTAATGGCTTTTTTAGCCAGTGCCGTTGCGTCAATGCAACGTTTTAGATAAATAGTGAAGTCATCTGCAATTTCAATTGGCAGTTGCAGTTTACGACCAATCATACGACCGGCAATATCTTTCGCGCGATTGGCGATTTTATCTTGCTGAGTAAGTAGGTCTAGCAGGTCGGTACGATCAACAGGCATAAAGATACCGCGTGGTAGCTTAAGGCGAATTTCACGCTTTAATACGTCTGCATCTCTCTCACATTGAGATATCTGCTGACGGAGTGTTTCCGCTTTATCCCAGTCTTGTTCTGCTGTTGCAGCAAAGAATGGCACTAACAATTCACAAGTCTCATGCACTTTCGTGATGTGTTCTTGTAAAGGGGTAATCGGCGACTTAGCAAAAAGTCCTAAAATAGTATTTACTGGCATAGCCATAATCCATGTATGTGACAATAAGATGACACTTTTAAAGATGCCGCGAATGTTAAACAACTCTCAGGAGTTTGCAATATAAAATTTACCTTATTAGTGATTGAATTAGACCAAAATCAATATTTTTTTGTTTTATAGCGGATCTTATTCGTGAATTAAAGATTTAACCTTAGACAGATTTTAAAATTATTGGTAAATTTTGTATCTTAAAGTGCGAGATAGTTTGGTTTATCGACGCATGGTTTATTTTTGGTGAGTCTAGCGAGGCCGGATGAGTACGGAAGTTGAAATAAAGTTTGTGGTTAAACCACAGGTTAAATCACAATTAGAAGTGTTATTAGCTGATTATGTGATTATTGAACAGGCTGTTAAGCCTTTATCTAATACTTATTTTGATACGACAACGTCGCAATTTCGTCAATTTGATTTTGGTTTACGCACGCGTAAAAGTTTAAATTTTGCCGAGCAAACCATTAAAACGGCGGGTATTGTCCGTGGCGGTTTGCATCAGCGCCCTGAATATAATTTAGCCTTATCGGGTGATATGCCGACATTGGCTGCATTCCCCGCTGAGATCTGGCCTGAAGGTGCCGATATAGCACAATTGCAAGCCGACTTAGTCGATTTGTTTACCACCGATTTTGAACGCACTATGTGGCATATACAGTTGCCAAACAGCGCCGAGATTGAAGTGGTATTTGATCAAGGCATGGCCCGCAGTGGTGAACACAGTTATCCTATTTGCGAAATTGAGTTGGAACTCGTGCGTGGTGATATTGCAGATCTATTCACGTTAGCGCAGCAAATCAGTCAACTGAATAATGTGCGTCTGGGTAATGTCAGCAAAGCAAAACGCGGTTACCAACTCGCGGGATTATATACGCCGAAAATTAAACCGCTAACATTACAGATGCCAACAATAGCAACAGCAAGCTTGGCTGATATATTTCTGGCGACATTGACGCAAAGCTACGCGCATTGGCAACATCACGAACAACAGTATTTAGAAACGCAGGATATTACTGCGCTAGTTGAAGTGGATGCGGCGGTGGCGTTGATCCAACAAACATTACAAAGTTATGCTGACATTTTACCTGACATTGGTTTAAAACAAACTGAGTTAGTGTGGTTAGTGGAGCAACTCTCTGCGGTAAACAGTGCGTCTCAACTGCATCAGGTGATGGTTAATAACAGTCAACTTATTCGTAAATTTCCAGAGCATAAGCGTATTAGCAAAGAGTTGCAGGCCTTACAAACGCGGTATATTGATTTTACCGACATTGAAAACCTGTTTAATAGCGCAAGATACGCCAGCCTTATGCTGTCAATTAGTCAGTTACTGAGCCAAGGTTTGAGTAGTGTTAAGCTCGATACGGCCAAAGTATTAGCGTTCGCCAATACCCATTTACAAAAAAGTTGGCAGAGCGTGCTCGATTCTTTATTGTCGGCCCCTGTACTTAATGCAGATGACTATTTAGCTGTGCAAGAAAAATTAAAACAAAACTTATTAATCGGCCATTGTTTTAGTCACTATTATGCAGCGGAGCGTCGTGATAAATTTCGTTTACCTTGGCAGGATATTTTACAGGGAGTTGATGATCTTGCGGTATTACAGATACTGATGGGCGTGGCGCAGCAGCAACCAGAAGCGATAGCGACACAGATTAAGAAAGTCTTAATGCGTAAGCAAGGATCATTATTAGATGCGTTGGAACAAACGCGTTTGCAAGCGTTAACGATGCGTCCATACTGGACTGAAGAATAATAATATCATGAAATGAAAAACAGCAATCAGTGGCCAAGGTTGTCACTGATTGCTGTCACACCTGCTTATACCCATCGCCTTTGAAACTGCATGGGTGTTGGCAGCATTCTCTCAGCCCAATCACATAGTAGATCTATGCTCAGGGGCTTCGTTCGCTTGCCGCCTACATGCACCCTCAAGTGTCTTGGGTATATAACGGGTGTTACTCTGAAAATTTGACTAAATCTTCAATAACTAACCTTTTAATTTCCAACTGTTGCGCTGGTTGTAAGCCATACTTTTCAGCCAATTCAATGTAATCTTGGTTGTTTAACGACACGGTAAGACGTGGTCTTTTCGGACGTTTATTAACGGTTAAACCGAGAATGTCCCGGATCTGTTCTGACGGGCTTAAGTTATGATCTAATGCCGCTTTGCGGATTTTATATTGGATCTTTTCATCCATATCAAAGGCGACTTGAACCGCTTTCATCGCTTTCTGGGATGACTGCCATTTTTCCGGTAATTCACGTGATTTAACCATCTTCAATCTGCCTTGTACTGTGTTTATGCTATTGGCCAGTATCCTGTAATACTGTCATTACCAAGTTGTACGGTCAAGTACACATCTGTATCGCCGGTATTATAAACCATAATATCGATCAGTTTGTTTTCTTTAGCATCATGCAAATGGTAGAAGTCAAACTGACGACCTGGGTTGTCCTCGGTATACTGCGATGGCGCAGACGTTCTAAAATCAGTTCTGTGGTGATAACCGACAGTGGCGATGTCTTGTTGGTAGTAACGCGCTGCATGCCAATCGCCTAGTGTCACCGGCAGTTGGCTAGGTAATTCAGTAAAGCCTTCTTCAAATACGTCACCGAACAAGGCTAAATCGAACAATTGTGAGACTTCTTCACGGGTTAGTTCAAGACTGAGCTGGAAGTTGTTCTGGTCATGCCCTGGCAATGTTAACCAAACATAGGTTTGTTGCTCGCCTTGTAGTTTAAAGCGTGGATAATGTTGGTGTTCAAACTCCAGTGTTTCTATCGCAATCACTTCAAATTTTTGGCGGCGAATTTCACTTGGTAGGGTGAAACTGTCACTTAGTTCGATGATATCACCGATAATTAATTTACTGACATGGTTGAGATCGCGGGTTGGGGTAGCGGGGGCTGATTTTTTAAATAGATTTTTGAAGAAACTCATCATGGCTCCTAAAACGAGTAAGATTAAGGTATAGCAAAATGACAAATAGGAACAGCACGTGTTGCCACGGTGACTGCTCCTATTGGGGATTAACTGACTAACTAATTTATAAAGCGATTAGTCGTTAAACTTAGCTATTTTGCTTGGCTTTTAAACGCTCTAATACTGAATTCGCGTTGCTTTGCTGCTGGCCTATACCTGCTTCTGCTAATTTAGCTTTTAATGATTGGTCACTGCCTTCGGCATGTAATTCATCCGCGGCAACCATACGATCATCAAAATCTTGCTGTTTTTGCTTAATACGTTCTAATGAATCTTTTGCGCTAAGCAGTTTTGAGTTGCTGGCACTAAAATTGTCAGTGATCGCTGATGTTGCTTTTTGCACGCTGTCCGTTGTCTTAACCATGGTTAATTGACGTTGATGCTCTGCTAATTGACGCTCACTTTTCTTCACTAAATCTTTTAGTTTTGTTGCACTGCTGCTGAAGCTATCTAGGTTTTGTTGTTGTTCGATAACTTCTTGCTCGAGTTGGGCGATTTTTTCAGCCACTTCTAATGCTAATGCTTCGTTACCCGCATTCAATGCTTGTACTGCATAACCTTCGTGTTCGGTTAAGTTCGCTTTAACGCGCTCAAGTTCACGGTTTGATTGCATTTGCTTGGCCATTACGTCAGTTAAATTACGTTTAGCGTTAGTCAAATGAACTTCGGCGTCGCGAATTTCTTGTTCAAAGATACGCATTGAATTTGCATCAACAATACCTTCACCTACTTCACGGGCGCCACCGCGGATGGCAGTCATAATTTTTTTAAAAATGCTCATAAACTTCTCCTAAGAAGTAGGGATTAAACTAAATAATCTGATAATTCAGTAATAACTTCAAGGCTGTTATCACTTAATACAACTAATTCATGTTCTACATCGGCAATGGTTGATTGCACTGATAATGCGCCGTATACCACATACATATCACCAATTTTTGCGAATGATGACAATGGCATTGGGATGTTAAGCTCTAACATCGCTTCTAACATCTCGACACGTTTTTCTGTTTTAACTTCGTTTTCGCCCCATAAATAAGCAATACAAAGAATTTGCTCATCAGTGACGGAAACAAAAATTGGAATTTCTTCACGACCTTCAACGTCAACACGCAGTACATCAACATCGCCAGATATGAGGGTACAGTCAAATTTGTAACCAGTGTCAGACTTGTCGCCAAGATCATTAAGATAATTTGCAATTTTATGTATGTTCATCTCGTTCCTTTTTGACATATTATGTCTAAGTAAGTTAACTTTAAGCCCCAGGACATAATATGTCAAGTGGCTTGCTTATAATTTATAATGTTTTATAGCATTTACAATCTTTATCGCTATCTCGATTACTTTATTTGGTCTGGTAATTGGCATGAAAGTTCATTGTCATCAATAAATTATCACTGTGTTTTCACTCACCAGCGCATTTAGATATTAAATTAATAATGCCATCAGGATAAAGGCAATTGATAAATTGATCGCCATATCCATAGCCGCAATGCCGACATTATTCTGTAAATCGACTTCTTTGTTAATATTCACACCGTTGAGAATTATTTTTTTGGCGATAATGGCAAGAATAGTAAAAGTCATCAGCATGACAAAACTAAACAGCATCCACGACCCTAATGTGGTCATCAGATTGGCAGTATCATAATAGATATAGTTGCTGGCTATCGTTACCGAGATCGCGACCCCAATAAGGTAACCGCCGTGGCGCAGTGCCGTGGCAATATTATTATCTTTAAACGCTTGCTGCATGGTGGTGCCGAGGTTACCACGAGAATAACGGTGTTCACGGTAACGTGTCATTAGCAGCATGATGGTTTGGGAAACGATAAAACCGCTAAAAATAGCAATAAAGGTAATTAACTCTAAGCCTTCAGCCCAAACGAGTGTCGAGCGAATAATAATAGCCGTGGCAATTGAGGCGCAAGCATCAACAATGGCGACAGCTACATTACGCTCGGCAATTTCGGCATTTTTATCGAGTCTATTAAGTGATACACGATCATGGAACCAACGGCCTAATTTGATCAGCACCAATCCGGCGAGACCATACAGGCTCATGCCTAATATCTCGAGGGGCAGTGTGGTGGCTTTTTCACCCGAAATAGCCCCAGAAAGCACTATGCCTAAGCCAAAAATAGCCCCCGCCAAACTGATACCAAAGGCAAAATTGTCGCGAGTGGCCAATTCATCAATTGTATCTATGTTGTCAACTGCACCAGTGAAAAACCGCATGGCGGATAAAAATGCTAAAGCAATGATGAGGTCGACAGCTAAAAATAGCAGTAGGTCCGACGATAGAATAGTTTCAAACACTGACATTAAAGGTTACCTTCTTTTACGATTTTAGCTGCCATAATCGCTTACTAATGATAAGTTTACTAAATTAATTAATATCGCTAATTAATAGCATGTAAGGCATGGCGTGTCTATATGTGCAATCGTGATATAAACAGTAGATATAAATTGTTGAATTAATTGGATCTCAAGCCTTAATTATATGGATGTCGTTTATGAGTACAGAATGTCAAATTGTCGATGTGTTAGCGGATACAGGAAGTATGTATTGGCAACGTTGGTGCGAGCGTAATAGCGCTGATTTAGCATTATTATCTGCTGCGCAAATTACCCAGACTCAGCGGGTGTTTTCATTCAGTGATTTTATCGCTGAAAGCTGTATTAACAATCCCGGTTTACTGACCGATATTTGGCAGTCTGGTTTGCTCTCGCAAGCATCTCGTATCGCGCAGGTTGAGTTACATTTAAGTGAACAGTTAACGGCCTGTGATTCTGAGCCAACATTATTACGTACTGTGCGACAATTTCGCCGATTCCATATGTGTATTATTGCTTGGCGTGAGTTATTGCAAGACGCGACCTTAACGGAAAGTTTGGCACACACCTCTCACCTTGCCGACAGTTTAATCGCTGGGGCGTTGGACTGGTTATATCAATTACAATGCCAAGAGCAGGGCACACCCGTTAATCCCGAGGGCGTGAAGCAACAACTGGTTATTCTGGCGATGGGTAAGCTCGGCGGTGGTGAACTTAATTTCTCATCCGATATTGATCTTATCTTTACTTATCCTGAAACGGGCGAGACAGTCGGTGCAAGCCGTAGCGTCGCCAATCAAAAATTTTTCCAACGTCTAGGACAACGATTAATCGCGGCGTTACACCAAGTTACCGCAGATGGTTTTGCTTATCGGGTTGATATGCGTTTACGTCCGTTTGGTGATTCTGGTCCGTTGGTGATGAGTTTTAATGCATTTGAAGAGTATTACCAGAACCAAGGCCGTGATTGGGAACGTTATGCCATGGTGAAAGCGCGTGCGTTGGGTGGTAATGCACAAACCCGCGTTGAATTAGAACAGATGTTACGACCCTTTATTTATCGTCGCTACGTCGATTTTAGTGCCATTGATGCGCTGCGTAATATGAAAGCCATGATCAAAGCGGAAGTTCGCCGCAAAGGACTGAAAGATAATATTAAGTTAGGCAGTGGCGGGATCCGTGAAGTTGAATTTATTGCGCAAACCTTCCAGCTTATTCGTGGTGGTCGTGAACCGGTATTACAAATTAAGTCGTTATTATCGACCCTGAACGTATTGCAATCACTGGGTGAGATCTCAGCTGAAAGTTATAACGTGCTTACTGAGAGTTACTGTTATTTACGCAAAGTGGAAAATATTCTCCAGCAAATTAATGATTGCCAGACTCAGACATTACCGCAATCAGCATTGGATCGCAGTCGTTTAGTTAGCGTATTAGGTTACGCTGATTGGGATAGCTTTTATAAGTATGTTAATCAAGTGATGGCGGATATTAATGGCGAGTTTAGCCAAGTGATTGGCGGTGATGACGACGACAATGACGAATCACAACCGGCGTTAGACTTATGGCATTTAGAACTGTCAACGGAGGAAGCTGTCACCTTGCTGGCAGAATATGGATTAACACAGCAAGATGCGCAAAATTTCGCCCGCGACTTAACGCATTTCAAAATTGATTATGACCGAAAAACAGTCGGTCCTCGTGGTCGCCAAACGATCGAAAAATTATTACCTAAATTACTGTTTTCAATTCTTAAATCTGAGGACCCTGCGGCTTTATTGCCGCGTATTATTGCGCTGCTATTAAAGATTTTAAATCGTACCGCTTATTTAGAATTGTTAGCTGAGAATGACTTGGCATTAACGCAATTATTACGTTTGTGTGGGGCGAGTCCGATGGTGGCGAAGCAGTTGGCTAGTCATCCTATTTTACTCGATGAGTTGTTAGTACCGTCACATTTATACCACCCAACACCCTTGCATCAGTATCGCAGTGAATTGCGTCAGTTTATGTTACGCATTCCAGAAGAAGATCACGAGCAGCAGTTAGAAGCATTACGTCAATTTAAGCAAACCCAATTATTGCGTATTGCGGCGGCAGATATAGCTGGTGAACTGGCGTTAATGAAAGTGAGCGATCATCTGACTTGGTTGGCGGAAGCGGTGATTGATAATGTGGTTAATCTAGCGTGGCAGCAATTAGAAGAGAAACACGGTGTACCACATAATGTCGTCG
Organism: Moritella dasanensis ArB 0140; assembly: GCF_000276805.1. Classification (GTDB taxonomy): domain Bacteria; phylum Pseudomonadota; class Gammaproteobacteria; order Enterobacterales; family Moritellaceae; genus Moritella; species Moritella dasanensis. The sequence goes on from NZ_AKXQ01000022.1 coordinate 23,622, forward strand.
AAACCGGTGAAAAAGGGTTTGCGGTGGTTGCTTACGGTAAGCTTGGTGGTATCGAATTGGGTTATGGCTCAGACTTAGATTTGGTCTTCATTCACAATTGTGAAACTTCGGGGATGACTAACGGCGAAAAAGTAATTGATAGTCGTCAGTTTTATCTACGCCTAGCGCAACGCATTATTCATATGTTTAGTACCCGAACCAGTACCGGTATTTTATATGAAGTAGATATGCGCTTACGCCCGTCAGGTGAGTCTGGTGTATTGGCTTGTCCGGTATCACGATTCTTGGATTATCAATGCAAAGAAGCGTGGACGTGGGAGCATCAGTCGTTAGTGCGTACGCGTATTGTCTACGGCGACAAATTGATCCAACGCCGTTTCAGCGACGTTAAACGCAGCATTATTGCCAAACCGCGTGATACCGCTGAATTGCAAAAACAAGTGGTGGAAATGCGCGTGAAAATGCGTAACCATTTACTTAAAGCCAAGGCCGACCAATTTGATATAAAGCAGTCGATTGGTGGTATTACTGATATTGAATTCATGATGCAGTATATGGTGTTAAATCATGCCGCGCAGATACCCAAACTTCTGCTGTGGCCGGATAATGTTCGTATTATTAGTCGTTGTGTATCGGAAGGGTTAATGAGCGAAGAATTCGGCACGCGTTTAACCATGAGCTATTGTCAAATGCGCGATGAAATCCATCGCCGTAATTTACTCGGTCAAAAAGGTATCGTCGCAGATACTGAGTTTACCTGCCAACGTAAAGTCGTGACTGACTGTTGGCAGCAGCTGTTTGTTGTTGACTAGCGTAGGTGATAACCAAAAAAAGCGATTGATTTAGGGGATTATGCTCCCTTTATCAATCGCTTTTTTGGTTTTGCTGCTTCACTATCATTTAGTTATTATTTTAACTGTTTATTCAGCTATATTAGCCTATTTATACAAGCTTGCTTCACCTTTAGGGCGAGTTTTAAAACGGCGATGTAACCACATGTATTGTGGTACTTGCTCTAAAATAGACTGCTCACATTCTTTATTACAGCGCTTGGCATCTTCCACTTCGTCACCGGTAGGGAAATTCTCTAATGGCGCACGTACTTTTACTTGGTAACGACCATCAGGTAAACGACAAGAAGAGACTGGATAAGTCTTGGTGTTATTACCCGAGGAAAATAGTGTGGTCGCGGTGATCGTACAGGCTTTTTCAACGGCGAAAAATGGTACAAATACGCTACGGCGAGGGCCATAATCATGGTCTGGTGCGTACCATAATGGTTCACCTGCATCGAGAATATGTAACATGCCTTTGATATCACGACGGTCAAACAAACCTTTATTTGACAGGGTTCGGCCACGGCATTGTAAATATTCCATCAACGGATTTTTGTTCGGGCGATAGATAGCATAAGCTGGTCGTAATAAACCAAAGATACGCGCCGATATTTCCAGTGATAAAAAATGCGAGCCCAAGATCAGCATGCCGTTACCATCCGCTTTGGCTTGGTCGATATGCTCTTGGCCTTCGATAACCATATTCTGTTTAATACGCCAATCTGGCCAGAACCAGGCATTGGCAGTATCAATCACGGCTAAACCAGTATATTCAAAATTTTCTTTTGCTAACGCAGTTATTTCGGCAGCTGATTTATCAGGAAAACTCAACGCCAGATTCTGTTGCGCGGTTTTCAGCCGTTTAGGAATAATCTTCATGACTAACCGGCCTAACCCACGGCCTAGTACATTTTGTACTTTGTTAGGTAACAAAGATATAAACCATAAAAAAGTGGCCGCAAATAGCAATGGCCAGTGTTTAGGATGTAGGAATCGCCCTTGAAATTTAGTGTTTTCTTTGGTGACGATGGGATTGTTCGTTTTACTTTTGTCTGTCATGAAAAAATCTCATTCTCGCGAATTAATACGATAGATATTAGTAAGCATCTAATATCTATATATTCAATGGGTTATGCTGGGTTGCTACCATTATAAAAATGACAGTTATAAAAAAGGCGACACGCGGTCGCCTTATTATTCTGTATTACGTTGTGCTTAGATGTTGTCTTTTAATCCAGCATTCACTAAATTAATATCTTCAGCGTTCAACGTACCAGCGGCTTGTTTTAACTGTAACATACTAAGGATGTAGTTATAACGTGATGCTGATAATGATTGCTTCGATTGATATAAGCTCTTCGTTGCGTTCAATACGTCAATGATTGTACGCGTACCAACACCAAAACCAGCTTCTGTTGCTTCTAACGCGCTTTCAGATGATTTAACTGTTTGCTCATAAGCTTTAATCGAACTTAATCCAGCGGTTACGTTGTTGTAAAAAGTACGAATTTGCGTTTGTACTTCGCGGCTGGCTTTGGTTAATTGCTCTTGGCTTGCTGTTACTTGGTAAGCAGCTTGTTTCTCTGTCGAGGTTACAGCACCACCAGTGTAAAGCGGCATGCTAAATTCGATACCAACATTACCTGAAGACACCGTGCTTTCTAAACCTGCGCCACTTTGATTATCATCGCCATAATCTGTGTATGCTGTGCCAGCACTTGCCACTAGGTTTAATGCCATGTTATCTGCAGAGCCTGCTAACTCAACATTGCCTTCAGCAATTTGCTTAGCGATACGTTGGATCTGAATTGATAAATTTTGGTTGTTGGCTGTATCTAACCAGTTATCACGTATACCATTTGGCGCTGTAGGGCTAAAGCGGTCAGTGTTAAGTGGTGCAATGTCAGTATGGGTTAAACCGGTAATTTCAGTTAATGACTCATAGCTGTTCGCCAGGGTATTTTCAGCATTAATTACTTCTGCTACCGATAAATCAAACGTTGATTGTGCTTCTAATACGTCAGTTTTATCGGTTAAACCAACATTATAACGCTGCGTAGTTTGTTCTAGTTGACGCTCTACCGCATCTTTATTACGGTTAGAGAATTCTAAGGTATCGTTAGCGCTTAATACGCTGAAGTAGGCATTTGATACACGTAAAATCAGCCCTTGTAGCTCAGCTTGAACGGCAAGTTCACTTTGCTCTGCTTGTTTCGCTGCTTGGCTAACATTAATGAAATTACTTTCTTCATATAATGATTGGGTTAGAGCAATACCAACGTTACCCTTTAGCGCATTACCGTTAGACGTTGTATTTGCAGTAGAGTAATCACTCGTAATACCGTAACCCAAATCAGCACTTAGGCCAATTTGTGGTAAGTTAGCTGCTTCTTGTTCAGTAATTTTCTCTAGTGCTGCATCACGATTTGCTTGTGCTTCTAAGTAAAGAGGATCTTTGGTCAAAGCTTGTTGAAATATTTGCTGTAAATTATCAGCACTTGCTGAGTGTGCAAAAAATGCCAGACCGCAGGCTAGAAGAATTTTATTAAACTTCATTGGTGGTTACCTTAAGTGTAAATAGTTGCCGTTATGAATTCGCATAACAATAAGTAATGATAACTGCTTAGTCAAATTTATAATTATCCAAAAGGGATAGTTAGCATTGATGTTCATTTTATACTAGGTGTTATCTCAAAGCTCGAGTTTTAAACGCTGAACTAATGCTGCTATGAAATTATTGGTATATTTACTAGGCATTGTACTTAAACCTTAGCAGCCAACATAGTATTCACCCTAACCCTTTATTATCAGTATATTTGAGGAGATGTAAATGAAAAGTAGAAAGTTAGAAATACAATCGGAGTATGATATTGCTGATATTGAGATCATTAACAAACAACAGGTTTTTAATGGCTTCTTTAAAATGAACACGTATACCTTTAAACATAGGTTATTTTCTGGTGGTTGGAGTGGTGAAATAACCCGCGAAGTATTTGAACGTGGTAATGCTGCAGCCGTCATTCCTTATGATGCCAGCCGCGATGAGGTGGTATTGATTGAACAGATCCGTATTCCAACAATAGAATCCAGTTCACAACCTTGGCTACTGGAATTAGTGGCCGGCATGATCGATAAACAAGGTGAAGATTCTGCCGAAGTCGTAAAGCGAGAAGCGCAAGAGGAAGCGGGCGTGACGATTGGTCGCTGTGATTTTATTATGCGATTTTTTGCGAGTCCTGGCGGCACCAGTGAAGCGCTTGATTTATATGTGGGCGAAGTTGATAGTAGTACTGCGCACGGTGTTCACGGCTTAGAAAGTGAAGGTGAAGATATTCGCGTGCATGTGGTGAGTCGCGAAACTGCTTATAATATGGTGCAAACTGGGCGAATAAATAACGCATCGACTATTATTGGTATCCAGTGGTTACAATTGAATTTTCAAACATTGCAAAAGTCTTGGCTGTAGCGCTACAATGGTCAAACGACTGTTTCCAAGGCTAAGTCATTTGAATCTATGATGATTAGATTTGTGGAAATGTGTGCTGGTCAACAGATTTATGAGCCTTTATTAGCGTATAATAATAGCGAAGTAATCTTGTAATCAGTGTGTCGATTGACAGTTATAGTGAGTGTAAACTATTTATTATTCGTCATTTCTAGACAACATATAAGGATAAGGGTTAAAGATTATTGTGGGTGCGGACATTTCTAAGCTAACTGTAAAGCATAATGTGATTAATTTATTGCAAGTGACAGATACTCACTTGTTTGCCACGGCTGAGAAAGATCTGCTCGGGGTGAAAACACAATCAAGTTATCGCCATGTCATCGATGCTATTCTCCAGAATCAACAACCGTTTGATGCTGTGCTTGCGACGGGCGACATTTCTCAAGACAATACTCCCGGTTCTTATCAATACTTTGCTCAACATATTAAACGCCTGAATAAACCGTGTTATTGGTTACCGGGTAATCACGACAATATTCCACTGATGGCTGATGCTTTAAAAGCAGAAGGCGTATTGGCGGATAAATATAAAGTCGTTGGTGATTGGCAGATTATTTTACTCGATTCACAGTTAACAGGTTCTCCAGCCGGTTACCTCGCGCCAGAACAACTTGCCTTACTTGATGAACAACTTGGTGCATACCCAGACAAACACGCATTAGTCGTATTACATCACAATGTCTATGCTGTCGGGTGTAAATGGTTAGATCAACATCTGCTGCGTAATGCGGATGCATTCTTAGCTGTATTAGCCAAACATCCGCAAGCCAAGCATGTGTTATTTGGACACGTCCATCAAGAAGTTGATAAAACCTACAATGGTATTCGCTTTATGGCATCACCATCGACTTGTTTTCAATTTAAACCACACAGTGATGAATTCACGCTAGACTCCCGCGCACCGGGCTGGCGTTATTTACAATTACACAGTGATGGTTCGGTTAACAGTCAGGTTTGGCGTTTGTCGAACAATGATTTTAATCCTGATCTCGATTCTAAAGGCTATTAAATTCGAGTTTAAAGGTTGCTGACCTCGAGTCTAAAAATGACTGATATTCAGGGCTAACTTGTCCTGATTTATCGATGTTATCGGCATCACCACCACCCCCATATTTATTAAGCGCTTATCTATTATATTAGAGGTAAATAAATGGCTCCTATGCTACTGCTCTATTTACACGGTTTTAATAGTTCGCCAAAATCAGTTAAAGCACAACAAATGGCTGACTATCTGGCATGTCATTATCCTGAAATAACTATCGAAATCCCGAATATATCGCCATATCCACAGCAAGCATGGTTACAGATCGCGGCGATTGTGGCGCGTTACCCTGAGCATCAACTTGGGGTCGTTGGCAGCTCACTCGGTGGTTATTACGCCACAAAAGTGAATCAAGCATTCAACTGTCCAGCGGTCATCATTAACCCCGCGGTTAAGCCGTATGAGTTGCTGGTGGATTTTTTAGGTGAAAACACAAATCCGTATACTCAAAACACATTTATCCTTGGCGAAGAGCACATTGATGAACTGCGCGCACTGGATTGCCCAGCATTAGTTCAGCCTGAAACGATCTGGGCACTATTACAGACCGATGATGAAGTGTTAGACTACAGACAAGCAACAGCAAAATATAATGCGGCAAAATTAACGATAGAGCAGGGCGGTGATCATGCCTTTATCGGATTTGAACGTTATCTTAGCGATATTTTAACCTTTCTTGCATTCAAGTAGATGTAACGAACAGCATAAAAGAAACTCATGACTCAAGAATATAACGCGGGCTCGATTGAAGTCCTAAATGGTCTCGAACCAGTACGCCGCAGACCCGGTATGTATACCGATACAGTACGCCCTAACCACCTTGGCCAAGAAGTTATCGATAACAGTGTTGATGAAGCGTTAGCTGGTCATGCACAGAATATTTCGGTTACCTTGCATGCTGACCAATCGTTAGAAGTGAGCGATGATGGTCGTGGTATGCCTGTCGATATTCACCCTGTGGAAGGTGTGAGTGGTGTTGAGCTGATTTTATCTAAGTTACATGCGGGTGGTAAATTCTCGAACGATAGTTATCAATTCTCTGGTGGCCTCCACGGTGTTGGTATTTCGGTGGTGAATGCCTTATCTAAACGCGTTGAAATTACCATTCGACGTGGTGGTCAAATCTATCAAATCGCTTTTGAACACGGTGACAAAGTGTCAGAGTTAGAAGTGATAGGCACCATAGGTATTCGTACTACGGGTACGAAGGTACATTTCTGGCCGGATGCGAGCTATTTTGACTCGGGCAATTTCTCGTCTAAACGTTTGATGCATAATTTACGTGCTAAAGCTGTGCTTTGCCCTGGTTTAAACATTAAGTTTGACGACAAAGTTAATAAAGAAAAACATGTTTGGTGCTTTGAAAAAGGCCTTGAAGACTATTTAATGGAGTCACTAGATAAGTGGCCTACATTACCTGAAGCGCCATTTGTCGGTAGTTTCTCAGCTAACAATGAAGCCGCTGATTGGGCGGTGATTTGGTTACCTGAGGGTGGCGAATCAGTAACAGAAAGTTATGTTAACTTGATCCCAACGGCGCTTGGCGGTACCCATGTGAATGGTTTACGCCAAGGTTTGCTGGATGCCATGCGTGAGTTTTGTGAATTCCGTAATTTATTACCCCGTGGCGTGAAGTTAACCCCGGATGACATTTGGGATCGTTGTTCTTATATCTTGTCAGTTAAAATGCAAGACCCGCAATTTGCAGGACAAACTAAAGAACGTTTGTCATCACGTCAGTGTGCGGCGTTTGTGTCTGGTGTGGTTAAAGATTCGTTTTCATTATGGTTAAACTCACACACAGATCTGGCAGAACTGTTGGCTGATTTGTGTATTAACAACGCCCAGAAACGTTTAAAAGCCAGTAAAAAAGTAGCGCGTAAACGTATCACTAGTGGTCCAGCCCTACCGGGTAAATTGACCGATTGTTCTGGTCAAGATCCGATGCGTTCAGAACTATTTTTAGTGGAAGGTGACTCTGCTGGTGGTTCGGCCAAGCAAGCCCGTGATCGTGAATTTCAAGCGGTAATGCCACTGCGTGGTAAGATCTTAAATACCTGGGAAGTGGACTCTTCGCAAGTATTGGCATCACAAGAGGTACATGATATTTCTGTGGCGCTGGGTATTGACCCTGACTCGGATGATATTTCGGGATTACGTTATGGCAAGATCTGTATCTTAGCGGATGCCGATTCTGATGGTCTGCATATTGCGACTTTGCTGTGTGCTTTATTTTATAAGCATTTTAGAGCAATGGTTGATGCGGGACATGCATTTGTTGCTATGCCGCCGTTATACCGAATTGATATCGGTAAAGAAGTGTTTTATGCCTTAGATGAATCCGAGAAAAACGGTATTCTTGATCGCATTGAAGCTGAGAAAAAACGCGGTAAAGTTAACGTACAACGCTTTAAAGGATTGGGTGAAATGAACCCGCTGCAATTGCGTGAAACAACGATGGATCCGAATACTCGCCGTCTCGTGCGATTGACTGTCGATAACGCCGAGGAAACATTTGCGATGATGGATATGCTGTTAGCAAAAAAACGTTCTGCAGACCGTCGTACTTGGTTAGAAGACAAAGGCGATATGCCTAGATAACGTAATTGGTCACACAGACTCTCTACCTTAACTCTCTACCTTAACTCTTAACCTTAGAGAATGGCTACATTGATTGTAGCCATTTTTTTATCCCCATTTTTGTCTATTGCGCAAATTGACTTCGCTATTTTGATCTATGTTAATCTTTTTGATAATTATTATCATTTACACTTGTACTCATTGGGTGATTCTTATAAACTCCATTCCATAATGTAAACTATTCGTATTTAGAGGTAAGGATGAAAAAGGGAATATTTGGTTTATCTGCTTTGGCATTAACAACGTCACTGATGAGCGCTACTGCTTTTGCTAGTGAAGAAGTTAATATTTATTCAAATCGCCAAGCGAATTTGCTTAATCCGATCCTTGAACAATACACTAAAGATACTGGTGTTAAGGTCAACATTGTATTTGCTAAGAAAGGACTTGCAGATAGAATGAAACGTGAAGGTCGCTTATCAAAAGCCGATCTATTACTAACAACGGATATTAGCCGCTTAGTTGAAGCTGTTGATTTCGGTGTTACTCAACCGGTATCAAGCGATGTATTAGAAGATAACATCCCAGCGCAATATCGTGACCCTGATGGCGAATGGTTTGCACTAACGACACGTGTTCGTAATATTTACACATCACGTGAAGTGTATGGCGACGTTGCTAACATCACTTATGAAGAACTTGCAGACCCTAAATATAAAGGCCAAATCTGTACACGTTCAGGTAAACACCCATACAATGTAGCACTTATTTCATCAATGATTTCGCATCACGGTGAAGCAGAAGCGAAAGTATGGTTAGAAGGGCTTAAAGCTAACTTAGCACGTAAACCACAAGGTAACGATCGTGCGCAAGTTAAAGCAATTAAAGAAGGCGTTTGTAGCGTTGCCCTTGGTAACAGCTACTACTTAGGTAAAATGCTCAGCGATCCAAAGCAAGTAGCTTGGGCTGAAGCGGTTAACATTAACTTCCCTAACCAAGAAAACCACGGCGCACACGTGAATGTTTCTGGTATGGTATTAGCGAAATACGCACCGAACAAAGGTAATGCCGTTAAACTAATGGAATACCTATCAGGCGCGAAAGCACAACATATGTATGCTGACGTTAACATGGAATATCCTGTTAAAGCAGGCATTGAAGCATCTGAGTTAGTTTCATCTTGGGGCGAATTCAATGCGGACTATATGCCAGTCGCAGAAATTGCAAAACATCGTAAAGCTGCACTAAGACTACTTGATGAAGTTAAGTTCGACTTGTAGAATACATAAACCCCTAAATTTGTTAGGGGTTAACAGTTAATGTTGCAGCTTAATACGTTGTTAATAGACTGATTTAAAGGTTGGTAAAGTTACTTTGTAACTCGCCAACCTTTTCGCGTATCTAAACAGGAGTTATTTTTCCGTCCATGAATCATAAGTTAGCCATTTCTTGGCATTCTAGTAGTTGGTTTATTGCGATCATGTTAGCGCTACCTATTGCAGCTTTGTTTTATCAAGCTATAGGCCCCAGTGCAGATGTTTTTCAACATCTTATTGATACCGTACTCCTCGATTACGTACAAAATACCCTTATTCTTGTTTTTCTAGTTTGCTTGATTAGCTGTATTATTGCCTTGCCTGCCGCTTGGCTTATTGCCATGTGTGATTTCCCAGGGCGTAAAAGTTTACAGTGGGCGCTGATGTTACCGATGGCCATGCCTGCGTACATCGTTGCTTATATTTATACTGATATGTTTGATTATGCTGGGCCAGTACAAATTGCCTTACGCGGTGTATTTGGTTGGGAAAATGCCAGTGATTATTGGTTTTTTGACATCCGTACTATTCCCGGCGCAGCCACTGTTTTAGCCTTGGTGTTATACCCTTACCTGTACTTACTAGCCCGTACCTCATTTCTCGAACAATCAACCAGTCTTATTCAAGCCAGTCGTGTGTTGGGTAGTTCACCCTTATCGAGTTGTTTACGGGTATCACTGCCGTTGGCACGCCCAGCAATTGCAGTGGGTTTATCGTTAGTGGCGATGGAAACGGTGGCTGATTTTGCCACGGTGAATTATTTTGCAGTGAATACCTTAACCACCGCTGTTTATGATACTTGGATTGGTTACGGCAGTTTGACGGCCGCCGCACAACTATCGGTGATGACATTATCGGTGATCTTATTATTTGTCGGTTTAGAGCGTTTCGCGCGTCGTAAACAGCAAGTCTTTCAAAAAAGCATGTTACATGAACAAGAAGTGCGTTATCAGTTAACGGGCGGTGCGAAAGTATTAGCGATGACGTGGTGTTGGTTACTGGTATTTGCTGGTTTCTTATTGCCGTTTGCGGTGTTAGTTAATTATGCATGGCACTATTTTGCTGAATCGTGGACTGCAGAGTTTTTCCAATACAGTGCCAACAGTTTAATTCTGGCGCTTATTGTTGCCAGCTTAGCGGTTTTTTGTGCGGTATTACTGGGCTTATATCGCCGTCTAGTGGGCACTAAATACGCCGCTATTCCAGCGCGTATTAGTACCATGGGTTATGCATTACCTGGTACGGTATTGGCTATTGGTATTATTATTCCGTTAACCTCAGCTGACTTTTTACTCAATGATATCACTGAGCTATTATGGGACTGGACCCCTGGTTTAGTCTTTACCGGTACGACCTTTGCGCTTATTTTTGCGTACCTTATTCGCTTTTCGGCTATTGCCGTGGGCTCGATAGAAAGCAGTATTGATAAGATATCACCGTCGTTGGATATGGTGACGCGCACATTGGGGCATAGTCCGCATAGCATGATCCGTAAAGTGCATATTCCCCTGATCCGTAAAGGCATACTGGCTGGTTTTCTGCTGGTGTTCATTGAATCAATGAAAGAACTGCCAACGGCCTTACTACTACGTCCATTTAACTATGAAACATTGGCTACTTACGTCTTCCAGTTTGCGTCTGATGAAATGTTAGAGCAGGCGGCGTTAGCGGCAATTGTGATTGTATTAGTTGGACTCATTCCGCTTATTTTCTTAAACCGTTCTTTGGAGCAACAGCACTGATGACTACATCTTCTTCACTTGCTTTACGTATTTCAGATCTACATTGTAGTTATGCTGGCGTTGATATTTTAACAGGGCTGGATCTAGATTTAGGCAAAAATGAAATCTTGTGTTTATTAGGGCCAAGCGGCTGTGGTAAAACCACGACATTGAAATTGATTGCTGGGTTATTACCACCGACGCAAGGCAGTATCGAGATTAATGGTCAGGTAGTTGATAATTCAGAACTTAATCTGGCGCCTGAAAAACGCAACGTTGGCATGATATTTCAGGATTATGCGTTATTTCCGCATTTGACCGTGACTGATAATGTGTTGTTTAGCCAATATAAACAAACCAAGGCGAAGCAAAAAGAGACGCTGGATTATGTGCTTAAATTAGTTAACTTGAGTGAATTCGCTGATCGCTATCCACATCAGTTATCGGGTGGTCAACAGCAGCGTGTGGCGATTGCCCGTGCGTTAGCCAGTTCTCCAGAGTTGTTATTATTGGATGAACCTTTTTCTAATATCGATAGCCAAGTACGTCATCACTTGATTGAAGAAATGCGTGGTTTGCTTAAGTCGCATAACATGAGCGCGATCTTTGTGACCCACAGTAAAGAAGAAGCGTTTGCTTTTGCCGACCGTTTAGCGGTTTTCCATCAAGGTAAAATTGAGCAATTAGGTACGCCAAGCGAGTTATATAATCAGCCTGCTACACGTTTTGTTGCTGACTTTTTAGGTAAAGTGAATTATTTAGACGCAACGGTATTAGATGACTACCGTGTGCAAACAGTATTAGGTGTGATCAGCAGTAAAAAAGCACTAACGGCCGCAGTTGGTGAACAAAAACTGTTAGCAATACGTCCACAGCAATTACAGTTACAAGTAGTGGAGCAGGGTATCGCTACTATCAGCCGACAACAATTTTTAGGCATGACGACGCACTGTACGATCTGTTTAGTAGATAAAACGCTAGGGGAGGGTTGTTTGGAATTATCGGTATCGATGCAGCAACCTATGCAGATTGGCGATATGGTCAATGTGACAGTCGCAGAACATGATTTGGTGTTGTTTGATCGGGACTAACGGTTAAAGACTATTAATGACGAAGGGCGCTTAGTTGTTAAGGGCTCTTAAGAGAATAGTTAAGGACTCTTAATAGTTAATGACTCTTAATAGTTAAGGACTTATAAAGAGACATGTTTGGCGTGATAAATATCAGCGCCAAACATGTTATTCAGCTTTGCAGTGGTTTGTGCGTACTGTTAGATATATTCGAACAACTCTTTTACGGCGTTATCGACTTCAGCAATAATGGTGGTACTGGTTGGGGTAATGAAAATAGTATCATCGCCCGCAATCGTGCCCAAAATACCTTCTGTACGGCCTAATGAATCTAATAAACGTGCAATTAATTGCGCCGAACCAGGGCTTGTTTGGATTACAATCAGGCATTCATTATGGGTAATATCTAATACTAAGTTTTTTAATTGGCTGCTAATGGTCGGTACACCTAACTCTGCAGGTAGGCAGTACACCATTTCATCTTTAGCATTGCGAGTGCGTACAGCACCAAATTTACTCAGCATCCGTGATACTTTTGATTGATTGACGCTATCAAAGCCTTGATCTTTAAGCGCATCTACAATCTCGCTTTGTGATCCAAGGTGTTCTTCTTTCAATAATCCTTTAAATGCTTTTACTAACTGATCTTGTTTTTCACTCATATTTTTTACCATGTCAGTTGATTCATCTATAATTCAAGCAGCTAATACGCAATTCAATGTGATTTTATAATGACAGTGCAGTTAACTTTATAACTGATTATAAAGTCAGTGACTAAATCATTCATGTGAATAGTAAATTAACTTGAGTCGCGATGAACTGAATAATTATGCATATGATACCAGCAGGGTATATTTTATCTAGCTTATTTGGCTAATTCGGTATTTTTGCATAAAAACCGGATTAAAGTGAATACATATGTTGATTTTGAAGTTTATTCGGTTATTATACTCGCATCTAGTGCAATTATATTCAGTTACCATTATGAGCATCGAACTAAAAAACATCTGTAAATCTTGGGGTCAACTTGATGTGTTACAAAACATCGACCTTAAATGTGCCAAAGGCGAGACCTTAGTACTGCTTGGTCCAAGTGGCGCAGGTAAAAGCTCGCTGTTACGTGTACTTAATTTATTGGATACGCCAGATAATGGTTCAATCAGTATTGCCGGTGAAACATTTGATTTCTCTACCAAGCTGAGTGATAAAAAATTAATCAAGCGTAGTCAGATGTTAAGACAGAAAGTAGGCATGGTATTTCAACAATACAACCTATGGCCACATATGTCAGTGATGGATAACTTAATTGAAGCACCTGTTAAGATTTTAAAGCAAACAAAACAACATGCTCGTGAAGAGGCCATGAAGATCCTTGAGCAATTACAATTAACCGATAAAGCCGATGTATTTCCATTAGCTTTATCTGGTGGACAACAACAACGTGTAGCGATTGCACGTGCATTAATGATGAAACCAGAAGTACTGTTATTTGATGAACCTACTGCGGCGTTAGATCCAGAGGTCACCAATCAAGTAGCTGAAATCATTAAATCACTGGCTATTACCGGTATTACTCAGGTTGTTGTAACGCACGAAGTGGACTTCGCGCGTAAAGTAGCTAGTCAGGTTTGTTATCTTGAAAGCGGTGAGATTGTTGAATTTGGTGGTGCTGAGCACTTTCAAAATCCTCAAACGCCGCAATTTACAAATTATTTAAAACATTAGATTATTTAAAATATTAGGAATAGGACGACCCAAATGAAAAAACTACTAACAGCATTAATTCTAACGTCAGCTGCGGCACAAGTAACCGCTGCTGAGCAAATCAAATTCGTTACTGAAGCGACGTATCCACCCTTTGAAATGATGGATGAAAATAATGAATTTCAAGGTTTTGATATTGATATCGCTCGCGCAGTGTGTACTGAATTAAAAGCGGAATGTAGTTTTGCTAATCAATCATTTGATAGTTTGATCCCAAGCCTGAAGTTCCGCCGTTATGATGCTGCGATTGCTGCAATGGATGTAACCCCTGCACGTCAAAAGCAAGTGGACTTTTCTGATGTCTATTACGAGAACTCAGCGGTACTTGTGGCTGAAAAAGGTAAATACAATGTCGTATCTGATTTATCAGGTAAAGCAGTCGGTGTACAAAATGGTACATCTCACCAAGCTTACATGACAGATACGTACGCGGATGAAAAAGTATTATTACTTAACTTCCCATCATACCAAAAAGCGTTTTTAGATCTTAAAAATGGCCGTATCAATGGTGTTTTCGCTGATTCAGCGGTTGCCCATGACTGGTTAACTAAGCACAGTGGTGGTAACTACGAAACTGTCGGTAAAGCGGTAACTGATGCGAAATATTTTGGCGCTGGTTTTGCTATCGCAGTACGTAAAGATAATGCTGAATTATTAGCTAAACTGAACAAAGGTTTGCAAACAATTAAAGCCAATGGTACTTACGATAAGATTTACGCAAAATACTTTGCTAAATAAGCAGTAACAGTGTTTAATCTCGTCCTGATTTGGTTTGCAATATCAGGGCTCAATAGCCAAGTTATTGTGGTCACGAGATAATTCATATTAAAGTGCCTTCTAGGGGCACTTTTTGTTTTTACGTCCGGAGTTTTTATGGATCTTTTGCAGCTTCAATTATTATTGGATGCAACAAAAATCACCCTTGGCCTTGCGCTAACATCCTTGGTGGTTGGCTTGGTTCTCGCTATTTTATTCTGTGTTGCAGAAATGCAAAAGAACCCACTTATTGCCAAACCAATTAGCTTATTTGTCACTATATTACGTGGCTTACCTGAGATCTTGATTGTCTTCTTTATTTTCTTCGGTGGCACCCATATTCTGTTTTTATTAACAGATGAGTTTTATGATATCAGTCCTTTCTGGAGTGGTGTGGTTGCCCTGTCATTGATCTTTGCATCTTATGCGTCGCAAACGCTGCGCGCAGCAATTCAATCAGTACCAAAAGGTCAGCAACAAGGTGCGCAAGCACTTGGTATGGGGCCGGTGCGTTGTTTCTTACGTATTACCTTACCGCAAGCATGGCGCTTGGCGCTGCCGGGCTTAGGTAATCAGTGGATGGTGTTATTAAAAGATACCGCCTTAGTTTCCCTTATTGGTGTGACCGACTTGATGAAGCAAGCGGATTTATTATCAGGTAGTACCTATAAACCGTTTACCTTTTTAGTTGCCGCAGCAGCGATTTACCTGATTATTACCTTGATTAGTCAATGGCTGTTAAAGCACCTTGATAGTTACATTAATCGTTTTGATGCCGGAGTAGCAAAATGACGTTAGATCACTTCTGGTTATTATTTAACGGTTTGAGCACTACGCTTGAAATTACCTTTTTTAGTTTATTATTTGGCTCTATCCTTGCCGTCGGTTTAACGCTGGCCATGGTTAATAAGATCCCTGGATTAAATTTATTAGCTCGGACTATTATTTTAATCTTTACCGGTACGCCACTATTAATCCAAATATTTTTGGTTTACAGCGGCCCATCGCAGTTTGAAGTGATTAGACATAGCTTTTTATGGGATTACCTGAGCCAAGCGAAAATTTGCGCCATTATTGCCTTAGCCTTTAATACCGCGGCTTATTCATCGCTGTTATTTAAAGGTGCAATTGAATCAGTGCCTCGCGGTGAATGGGATGCCTGTAAAGCTTTGGGTATGACGCGTGGACAAACGCTAGCGATTATCGTACCGCATGCGCTGCGCCGCGTATTGCCATCTTATTCTAATGAAGTGATTTTGGTACTGAAAGGCACGTCATTAGCCAGTTCAATTACCATCATGGATGTGATGGGTTATGCCAATCAAATCAATGGTCAAACCTATGATGCGTTAATGGCCTTTTCTGCCGCGGGTATTATCTATTTAGGCATGAATGGTATTTTGGTCTTAATCTTTAAACAGTTAGAGAAGAAAGCCCTCGCGTTCCAATCTTAATCTATGTTGTTATTGGTTCATTTATTTCGTCATGAGGCATTCGTGTCGAAATGGGTGAACCGATATATTCATTTCACCTGAAAGCCAATTCCTGTCAGATAGAAAGCGCCCGTTGTAAAACCGCCATATAAAGTATTATTTACCCTGCATATCCGCGTTGTTAATTGTTTTTTCGTCAATGTTGCAGTAAGGTAGCAGTGATTCAAGGAATTTGTGAACATTGTATTCTACATAAACAATTAAGATAATGGAGACGTCTATGAAAGTTGCTGTATTAGGTGCTGCTGGTGGTATCGGTCAAGCTTTAGCCTTACTTTTGAAAACTCAACTACCTGCTGGTTCTGATTTATCACTTTATGATATCGCTCCTGTAACTCCGGGTGTTGCTGTTGATTTAAGCCACATCCCTACAGACGTTACTATTGCTGGTTTTGCTGGTATGGATCCAACGGATGCACTTGTTGGTGCTGACGTGGTTCTTATTTCTGCGGGTGTTGCTCGTAAACCAGGTATGGACCGTTCAGATTTATTCAATATCAATGCAGGCATCATCAAAAACTTAGCAGGTAAATGTGCTGAAGTATGTCCAAACGCATGTATCGGTATTATTACTAACCCAGTTAACACAACTGTGCCAATCGCTGCTGAAGTACTTAAGCAAGCTGGCGTTTACGATAAACGTAAACTATTCGGTATTACGACGCTGGATGTTATCCGTTCTGAAACTTTTGTTAGTGCGCTTAAAGGCATTTCACTTGCTGACGTTGAAGTACCTGTTATTGGTGGTCATTCTGGCGTAACAATTCTGCCGTTACTTTCTCAAGTTAAAGGCGTTGAATTTACAGCTGAAGAAGTTGTTGCATTAACATCACGTATCCAAAATGCGGGTACTGAAGTTGTTGAAGCTAAAGCCGGTGGCGGTTCTGCGACACTTTCTATGGGTCAAGCAGCTGCACGTTTCGGTCTATCTCTTGTTCGCGCACTACAAGGTGAAGAAGGTATCGTTGAGTGTACTTATGTTGACGGTGGTTCTGAGCACGCTACATTCTTCGCACAACCTGTATTACTAGGTAAAAATGGCGTTGAAGAAGTATTAGCATACGGTGAGTTAAGCGAATTTGAAGCTAACGCACGTGATGCAATGTTAGAAGAACTAAAAGCGAACATCACCTTAGGTGAAGAATTCGTTGCTGGTTAATCATTATTATTAACCGTTTAGGTTAATGGTCATGAAAATTGAAACCCAAGTTATTTTAACTTGGGTTTTTTTTATTTAAGAAAACCATACTTTGGCCGATATATCTATTACCACTGTAACTATTATCACAGTCATTACTATCACAGTAATTGTGATCGCCACACATAATCGCTTAGGTTCATTGATATGCTTACAACACCGATAACGAGATTAACAACCATTAATCATTACCTAAAAACGACATTGTTGGTGGTAATGGCGAGCGTATTTGTGTCTAGTGTTAATGTGGTTGCAGCGGAAAACACTGGCGACTCGCTGGTTTCACGTCAACCTGTTGCAAGTGAGCCTGTTTCAAGTCAGCAGGCTGTTAATAAATCACTAACAAGTAAACCCGTCGGCGAAAAAGAACAACGTATTACCGACAGTGGTAAGCGCGCAGCGGCAGCGGAAGAAGCTGGTAACACTAAAACTAAGTATCGCGATTTCCCCAGTGCGGTTGAGCTATATAGTGATGATGAATTGAATGAATTGATCGGAGCAAATACCCACCTGAAACGAGTGCGAGCAGATCAATGTCAGCTGGTTGCGGATATTAAAGTACGTGCTGAATTAGTGAAGTTGCCAACCTATCAATTCTTATGGGGAGATATGTTAGCTTGGGGTGTGTGTGTAGATAAGAATGCCGAACTCGGGGTTTATTTCATGCGTGCAGCGGCAAGACAAGGTCAGCCTAGAGCATTAGAACAACTGGGGCGTTATTATGTGCAAGGTCAATTTGTGCAACAAGATATTGACCGGGCCCTGCCGTTATTTGAGCAATCGGCGAAACTCGGTTTTTTACCTGCTAAAATACAGTGGGCAGAGTTGTTGGTACGAGGTTATGGCAGCCCTTATGATTATCAAATCGCGTACAGTTATTTGTATAATACCGTGACAGCAGATGCTAAGATGCACAAAAAATTAGCCCGATTATTAATACAATTAGAAAATAGAATGCCTGAACGCGTGGTTATAGCGGCAAAGAATGCGGCTAAGTATCAGTAAAAACAGGACATTAAATATGTTAGCGGCGCTAACTGAATAGTCAATTAGAGCTAGTTTCGAATCGATTCGATGCTCATTTATCATTATCCTTCTCGCATACCGACTTAGTTAGGGCACAAAACTGTATCCTAATGTGGTTTGGGTATATAATCCGAGCGATATTCCTACCAATTTGGACCTTCTATGAGTAAAGACCCTTTCCATACGCGTGAGCAGGAAAAATACAGCAATCCAATTCCTAGTCGAGAATTTATTCTTGATTATCTTCGTAGCCTAGAAAATTCGATTAATCGTGAGCAAATATTTGCTGGATTAAAATTAGCAGGTGATGAACACGAAGAAGCTTTACGTCGTCGCTTACGTGCGATGGAGCGTGATGGACAGTTGATTTTCGCTCGTAACAGAACTTATGAATTACCTGAACGCTTAGATCTATTGGAAGGACTAGTGTTAGGCCATCGCGATGGTTTTGGCTTTTTCCGTCCAGATGAGGGTGGTAAAGATTTATTTATCTCTATCCGTCAAATGTCGACGTTATTCCATGGCGATCGTATTCTGGCTCAACCTGTAAAAGAAGAATTTAAAGGCCGTAAAGAAGCACGTTTTGTACGTGTACTTGATGGCGAACCACTGCAACTTGTTGGTCGTGTTTATTTAGATAAAGGCGTTGCCTTTGTACGTCCAGATGACAGCCGTATTAAACAAGAAATACGCATCAGTGATGAAGAACGTCTTGGTGCTCGTGCTGGTCAAATGGTTGTGACTGAAATTCTAAAACGTCCAACTTATAACTTACCTGCACTGGGTAAAGTTGTAGAAGTACTGGGTGAAAATATGGCACCGGGTATGGAAATTCAAGTGGCGATCCGCACACATGATATTCCGCACGTATGGCCTGAACATATTCTTGATGACATGAAAAAATTGTCACCAGAAGTACCTGAAGACGCGAAACTAAATCGTGTTGATTTACGTGATTTACCTTTGTTAACGATCGATGGCGAAGATGCTCGAGATTTCGATGACGCGGTATTCTGTGAACGTAAAAAAAGCGGTGGCTGGCGTTTATGGGTAGCGATTGCTGACGTAAGTTCATATGTACAAACTAATTCAGATTTAGATCTGGAAGCACAAGGTCGAGGTAACTCAGTTTACTTCCCTGAGCAAGTTGTACCTATGCTGCCAGAAGTATTATCAAATGGTTTATGTTCATTGAACCCACACGTAGATCGTCTATGTATGGTTTGTGAAATGACGATTTCTGATGCTGGTCGTTTATCTGGTTATAAGTTCTATGAAGCGGTGATGAATTCACATGCGCGTTTAACTTATACTAAAGTTGCTAACATCCTTGATGGCGACAAAGACCTGCGTGATGAATACCAAGCGGTAGTGCCACATCTGCACGAATTGCATAACATGTACAAAGTATTGAAAGTGGCACGTTCAGAACGTGGTGCAATCGAATTTGAAACATTAGAAACGCGTTTCGTCTTTAATGAACACCGTAAAATCGATAAAATTGTGCCTGTTGTACGTAACGATGCGCATAAATTAATTGAAGAATGCATGATCTTAGCAAACGTTGCATCAGCACGTTTTGTTAGCAAGCATAAAGCGGCTGCGTTATTACGTGTGCATGATACTCCAGGCGAAGAGAAGTTAGTTAACTTCAGAAGTTTCCTTAGTGAAACAGGCCTAGAGTTAAAGGGTGGTTTGAAACCTACTCCACTTGATTACGCTGATTTGATTAGCCGTATTCAAGATCGTCCGGATAAAGAACTTATCCAAACGATGTTGCTACGCTCTATGAAACAAGCCGTATATCAAGCAGAAAACAACGGTCACTTTGGTTTAGCGTTAAGCGCTTATGGTCACTTTACGTCGCCAATTCGTCGTTACCCTGATTTAGTATTACATCGTGCAATCAAGTTTGAAATTGCTAATCAAGCTGCAGTTAAAGCGGGAACGCCATTAACGCAACGCTGGACTAGCACGGGTGGTTATTGCTACCAGGTAACGGATGTTGAAACGTTGGGTGAGCATTGCTCATTAACAGAACGTCGTGCCGATGATGCAACACGTGATGTATCAGACTTCTTGAAGTGTGAATACATGCAAGATCACCTTGGTGATACATTCGAGGGTGTTATCGCTGCGGTAACTAACTTTGGTTTCTTTGTGCGTATCAAAAACTTAAACATCGATGGCTTGGTACATGTATCTAGCTTACGCGGTGATTATTATAACTTTGATGGCGGCCGCCAAACATTGCGTGGCGAGAAAAGTGGCGTTGAATATCGTATTGGCGATCAAGTTGAAGTTAAAGTATTAGCGATCAACATGAACGACAAGAAGATTGATCTTGAGCTTGCGGGTGCGGTAACACACAGCCGTCGTAGCAAAAGTAAACCTGCTGCATTTTCGGGCAAACGTAAGCCTGAAGGCGCAAAAGCAAAGCCGGCCAAAAAGACTAAATTAAAGTTAAAAACGGATGATGCAGTTGTGGCGAGTGCGGCTGATAAAGCGCGCGTTGCTGCGAAGTTAAAGCCGCAAACTGGCGATGCTGTTGAAAAAGGCACATCACCGTTTGATGACGCTAAACCGAAGGGCAAGGCGAAACCAGCTAAGAAAAAACCTGTAACTAAGGCTAAATCGCGTCCCGGTCGTGCTGAACGTTCAAAGAAAAAAGCACAAGAAAGCAAATAAATAGCAATAGTAATAGTAATAAGGTAGAGAGATACAATGAGCAGTGAACTAATTTTCGGTATTCATGCAGTTAAATCATTACTGGAGCATGAACCAGAGCGCTTCATTGAAGTATATGCACTGAAAGGTCGTGAAGATGACCGTCTAACACCGTTAATCGCAGAATTAAATGATATCGGTATTGCAGTGCAATTAGTTAATCGTAACACTTTGGATAAAAAGTGCGACGGTGGCCGTCATAACGGTGTATTAGCACGCGTTATTGAAGGCAAAAAGTTAAACGAATCAGATCTTGATACGTTACTTAACCGTATTGAAGAGAAAGAAGAACACCCATTCTTATTGATTCTCGATGGTGTTACTGATCCGCACAACCTGGGCGCTTGTCTACGTAGTGCTGACGCAGCTGGTGTACACGCTGTTATCGTACCAAAAGATAAATCAGTACAACTGACATCTGTGGTACGTAAAGTAGCATGTGGCGCAGCTGAAACAGTGCCACTGATTGCAGTGACAAATCTTGCACGTACCATGCGTGAACTACAAGACCGTCGCATCTGGATCATCGGTACTGCGGGCGAAGCAACGCAAGATTTATATCAGCCTAAACTAGCGGGTCCATTAGCAATTGCAATGGGTGCGGAAGAAAAAGGTCTGCGTCGTTTAACGCGTGAACATTGTGATGAGCTAGTTAGCATCCCAATGGCTGGTAGTATTTCAAGCTTGAACGTATCCGTAGCAGCGGGTGTTTGTTTGTTTGAAGTAGTGCGTCAACGCCAAGCTAAATAACGATAAATTGTAGTTTAGCCATTAGGTGGAACGACAATGAATTGATATAAAAAAAGCGTCCAATCAATGGACGCTTTTTTATTAACTGTAATTTATGTTTGATTAAGTGTTGTTAGCGATTAAGCATCCATTACATCTGATGCTGCGCTTTTACCATCACTGTTAATGTGCACGTCATTACTGGCAATTTTAGTGCCTTTTGGCATCTTCACGACTAGCGTTTTGGCTAAGTCATCGTGTAAACAACGACGTTTATCACCTCTGAAAATAGCCAAGAAATTACTGATAGTAATAACAAAACCAAAGAATGGCAGGTAAGCGGCAACCCAAAATGGCAGGTAACGCTTCAGGATGATGTCTTGTAAGCTCAGGCGTTGACCGTTCTCACCGACCACCGCAATACCAACAATACGTTTACCTAAGGTTTGACCGTATTCTTTTAATAGGTAGCTGTTTAATGCCATGAATAGCAGGATCTCGAGTAACGAAACTTTGACTTGAGTCGCAAAGGATATCGTGAAGTTTTCATCGATACCGGCGCCTAAATTCAATAAATCAAAACCGAGAATAAACGGCACTAACATGATCGTCGGAAAAACGATTTTATCTAATACGGCGGCTTGAAAACGTTGTGCTAACGTAGCAAGTTCCACATATTGACGAGATGATGAAGGTTCTGGTTGCATATGGCTTCTATAAATTAGTTAGTAAACAGGAGTTCAGACCTAGATGATAATCAATCCTTAGCGTAACAATCAAGATCTACTCGCACTTATTTGTTCAATCCAAGATTATTCAACCCAAGTATTGATCCACAGGGGAAAGATTATTGTTATTATGCCAGTCGATGTTTAATTTTAGTATTAGGGATGGGTTATGACTTGGATGTGTTGTCAGTTTAGTGAGTTGTCGAGTTTACAGCTTTATGATGTATTGCAATTACGCGCGGCTATTTTTGTGGTCGAGCAAGACTGTGCTTACCAAGATATTGATGGTTTAGATACGCATCCCGAGACGCGTCATTTATTACATTACAGTGAAAGCGGCGAGTTACTTGCTTACCTGCGTATCTTAGCGGCAGGTGTCAGCTATCCGGATGTGGCGATTGGTCGTGTGGTTACCGCGGCGTCTGCGCGTGGGCAGGGACTCGGCCACCAACTATTAGAGCGCGGTATTAATGCTGCAAAATCAGTGTGGCCAGCGCAGGACTTATACTTGTCAGCCCAAGCCCATCTGCAGCGTTACTATCAGCGTTATGCCTTCGTTACTGTGACGGCAGAATATTTGGAAGATGGAATTCCCCACGTTGGTATGCGCTGGAAAGCGAGTGCTGGGCATTTGAAAAGCTCATAACAAATAAGACTAATAACATACACGAGAGCATATACGGTGATAGCGTTTTGATCATAACAATTCCTTGTTTAACATAAATGACGTCCAATGTGACTGCGCATTTTTTATCTAAGAGTTATCTAAGTATTCTCTAATATGGTACATAATACTCGCTGTTTTTTACAATTTCATGATAAAAATAAAAACCAGTATTTGTTATTAATACTTTGATTAATAAATAGTTTAACGGACTCATTTGGCTGGTACTTTAGGTCTAAGTCTTAAGCTGATTATGCCGTGTGATGATTATTTATGATTATCTGTACTTGTTGGTTGTATTGTCGGCACTGACACTATATAATTCGCGGTCTCAAAATTAGTCATTTTTCTATACGTTCCTTGCCTCGATGGACCGACTAAGCCAGAGCCGAGGCTGATTAAACCCGTGAGGAGCTTACGATGCGTCATTACGAAATCGTATTTATGGTTCACCCAGATCAGAGTGAACAAGTTACAGGCATGATTGAGCGTTACAGCGCAGTTGTGACTGAAGCAAATGGTACTATCCACCGTCTAGAAGACTGGGGTCGTCGCCAATTAGCATACCCAATCAACAAACTTCATAAAGCTCACTATGTTCTTATGAACATTGAAGCTGGCCAAGATGTTATTGATGAGCTAGAAAATAACTTCCGCTTTAACGACGCAGTGATCCGCAACATGATCCTACGTACTAAAGGTGTAGTTACTGAAGCTTCTCCAATGGCTAAAGCTAAAGAAGAACGCCGTGAAGCGCCAACTGCTGCTACTGAAGCACCAGCTGCTGCTGAATAATAGCGTTTAGCTATAGGTATTGTTTATTGGATAACATTTAGTTATCCAATTTGTTGAGAAGATTTTAGGAGATTTTCATTATGGCACGTTTTTTCCGTCGTCGTAAATTCTGTCGTTTCACTTCTGAAGGTGTTACGGAGATTGATTATAAAGATATCGCTACGTTAAAGAACTACGTAACTGAAAGCGGTAAAATTGTACCAAGTCGTATTACTGGCACACGTGCTAAGTATCAACGTCAACTTGGTCGTGCGATTAAACGCGCACGTTACTTGTCTCTACTTCCATACACTGACTTACATAAGTAAGCTTTTGTTTGGTCGTCAAGACTAACTCTATATTTCTGAGGAAAGGTAATGCAAGTAATTTTATTAGACAAGATCGCTAAGTTAGGTAACTTAGGCGAGACTGTTAACGTTAAAGCTGGTTATGCTCGTAACTTCCTTTTACCGAAAGGTAAAGCTGTTCTAGCAACTAAATCTAACGTTGAATCTTTCGAAGCACGTCGTGCTGAACTAGAAGCTAAAGTAGCTGCTGTTAAAGCAACTGCTGAAGCTAAAGCTGCAACAATCAACGCTCTAGAAGCTGTTGTAATTGCAACTAAAGCTGGTGACGAAGGTAAGATTTTCGGTTCTATTGGTACTCGTGACATCGCTGATGCGATCGTTGCTGCTGGTGTTGAAGTTGCTAAAAGCGAAGTTCGTCTTCCTGAAGGCGCTCTTCGTACTCTTGGTGAGTTCGAAGTTAGCATCCAAGTACACAGCGAAGTATTCGCTACAGTAAACGTACAAATCGTAGCTGAAGCTTAATTTAAAGTTTAACTTTAAATTAACTACAGAGTAAAGCCATGGCCTAGGCCATGGCTTTTTTTATGCCTGCGATTTGGTCTTTTACCCAAGGTCATTGCGACTATTTTGGGTAGCCAGTGATGGTACGAATAGACTGATATAATGGCTGCAGTTGTTTGTACATCTTTAAGTACACTTGCTTATACAGCGCATCATAAGTGGCGACGATTTCTGGCTGTGGCTGAAAGACGTCATTTACCCGCGTCATTTCTGCAATCGCGTTATCAAAGCTGGTGTAAATTCCCAAGCCAACCGCGGTGACAATTGCAGCGCCTAAACCCGATGTTTCAAAAGTATGCGGTCGTTCTGCTGGCATATTGAAAATATTAGCCGTTAACTGCATGGCCACATCACTTTGCGAGCCGCCTCCCGATACTCTGAGTGTGGTTATTTTTACCTTGTTGCGTTTACTGATACGTTCTTTCCCTTCGCGTAATGCATAGGCAAGTCCTTCCAGTATCGCTCGGTAAATATGGGTACGAGTATGCACATCACCAAAACCAATAATACCGCCTTTGGCTTCAGGTCCGGGATCGCGCGCGCCGGGTGTCCAATAAGGCTGTAACATTAACCCCATAGAACCTGGTGGGATTTCGGCCACTAAACGATCGAATAAGACTTCAGGCGCAATCCCCTCTGCATCGGCAATATGTTGCTCGCGCAAACCAAACTCTTTTTTAAACCAACTGATCAACCAAAAACCACGATAGATCATGACTTCAGAGGAATAATGACGGGGTATTGCCGAAGGAAAGGGCGGCAGGTGTGGCGTAGCTTCGACG
The DNA here is from genome assembly GCF_000276805.1 of Moritella dasanensis ArB 0140. Taxonomy (GTDB): domain Bacteria; phylum Pseudomonadota; class Gammaproteobacteria; order Enterobacterales; family Moritellaceae; genus Moritella; species Moritella dasanensis. The sequence continues at coordinate 49,205 of NZ_AKXQ01000022.1, forward strand.
TATTTGTCTGTGGTTATATTGATGGTTGCCGTGGTGCCATAACTTAAGCAGGCAATATGCGGACGATTGCCGCCAGAGCCAATGATCTCACAAGCTTTATCTGATGCCGAAGCGATAACCGGTAAGCCTGCAGGAATGCCAGTATGGATCGCGGCTTCCTCAGATACATGACCGACAAGTTCCCCGGGTTCGATAAGCTTAGGTAACATGTTGGGATCGATTGCGAGCATATCCCAACGCCAATCTGATTTTTTCAACCACGCTAGTTTCTTATAATCAAACGGAATGTAACCAACTTGGCTACCGATGGAGTCAACAATATTGTCGGTGAATTTATAATTTAAAAAACCAGACAGCAACAGATACTTGGAAGTATCACGCCAAATATCTGGTTGATTTTGGCGGATCCAAATTGCTTGTGACTTTTCTTGAAAGCGTTGGATAATATCGTCGACGCGGGCAATCTTAAATAACCAATTCCACGGCCATTGTATTGCTTCTTGTTGTGCGTGGCGTTGATCTAACCAGATGATCGCCGGACGTAATGCGTTGCCTTCACTGTCGAGATTGATCACGGTGCCACGTTGTGTGGTGATCGACATGCCGACGATATCGTGTTTATTGATCTCGGGATATTGGTGAAGATCTTGCCAGAGTAAATCACATGCTTGTTTGACCGCTGACCAATAATAATCAGGATCCTGCTCTGCCCAACCCGGTTGTGCGGAAAAGTACGGGGTGATCACTTGCTGTCCTTTGGCTATCAAGTTGCCTTGGTAATCAAACAATAATGCGCGCACACTTTGAGTACCATTATCAATACTTAACAAATAACCTTGCTGTTGATCTGATGCTCTCGCGCTTGATGTTACTGATGTTGGAGCTCGACTATCCATGTAAATTATCTCCGACTGGGTTAGCTTGCAAGTGTGTTCACTAAACTGGCACTGTCTTTTGTTACGCGATGATTATTTTCTGTTACAAGCTCATCATCTTTTGCTAAATGCGCATTATGTTTTGGCAAACCATAGTAACGTTGAATCATGTCTTGATAGCGATCCACCTCTTGCTGCCATACCACATCATTCCAACCGAGTGCGGTTTGGCACAACGGCTGTAATTGATCTAATAAATGTGCACCACCGTGCGGTAATAACAAACCAATGCGGCAGCGGCGTAGTAATAGATCATCAAGATGAACCACCATTTCGCACTGTAAACTCCATTTTAATTCAGCTAGCGAGGTGTTGGTATTACCGATGGCTTTAAACTCATGGGTCGTCGCATGCTTGAGTAAGTCAGAATAGTGCTGACCGTACAGGCTTGTTAAGCGCTGACGCTGTGATTGACTCAAACTGTGATTGGTATTGTCATCGTTCACAGGCTTAAACAAACGCTGATTGCGCAGAGCCTTCAGATCCATACTCGGTAAATAATCTTGTGCTGCTGTTAATACTTCTAGCGCGATCAACCTGAACGTCGTCAGCTTACCGCCTGCCACACTGATCAAGCCTTGTTCATTCCAGATAGAATGTTCACGTTTTTCATCAGAAGGTTTGGTACTTTGTTCGTTGTCATGATTACTGACGACCGGGCGGATCCCTGCATAGGTAGATATCACATCGTCCTCGCTGATATCGGCTTGCGGAAACTGCTTGTTGATCCCCGCTAGTAGATAATCTACTTCGTTTTGGCTGATGCAAGGTTGTTGATCTAAATCGTGATGATGGTCAAGATCCGTCGTCCCTATGACAGTGCTATTTTCCCAAGGAAAGGCAAAGATAGGGCGCTTATCTTCAGGGTGAAAATAGCTGACGGAGTAGGCAAGTGGTAACCGCCAACTGGGCACGATCAAATGACTGCCACGCAAGGGTCTAATGGCTTTTTTAGCTTGCACTTGTAAGCGTAATTTATCGGTCCATGGACCTGTGGCGTTGACCACCACTTTTGCGGATAAGTTAAATTGTTGCCCAGATACTTGGTCTGCGACGCGAATACCAGTGACTTGACCATCTGTTTTAATCAGTTGTTCAGCGCTAAGGTAATTCATGGCGGTGCCACCAAGATCCTGCGCTTCTTGTAATACTCGCATCACCAATCTTGCATCGTCTGTCACGGCATCGGCAAATTGTGTCGCCCCTTGTAATTTGCTCTGTTCAATGCCTGGGGCGTGAAAATCAGCAATGTTATGGTTGATATAACGGTGGTTACGCTTACCGCCAATCCAGTCATAGATAGTCAATAAGGTATTGAACACCAAGGGACCAGGAAATTGATATTTATAATGACCCATCAAAAATTGCAGCGGACTGACTAAACCGGGCAATTCGTTCAGCAGTTTTTCACGTTCTGTTACTGCATCCTTGGTCATATTATATTGACCACTGCCGAGATAACGCAGTCCACCATGGACCATTTTCGATGACTTGCTCGATGCGCCCCAAGCAAAGTCTTGTTGTTCGATTAATAATACTTTTAATCCGGCTTGGCTGGCGGTTAATAAAATACCTGCACCGGTAATGCCGCCACCAATGATGATCATATCCCAGATTGTATTATCATTATTTAGTTGCAGTTTTTCGAGCTGTTGATCTCGAGTCAAACTTGTTAATGGCTGATACATACAACACCCTCTAGCTGATTACTTGTGCTTGTTCTGGTTTTAACTTTAATTCTAACTCGGGTTCTGGTTTTGATGTTGAGACGTCAGGTGAAGCAATAAGGCAATGTGGGTTCATGATCTGTTGTGGATCAAAAGTATCACACAGAGATTGAATCGCTTGGATCGTCAACGCGCCTTTTTCTGTAACCAAATAGGGTTGATGATCTTTACCGACGCCGTGCTGATGACTAATGGTGCCTTGATTATTGACGATTATTTCTGAGGTACTGTGTTTTAGTTTTGCCCATTGCGCTAATGTTTGCTGATAACTGTCACCGGCTTTGAATATATAGGTGGTGTAAATACTAGAGCCTTGCTGATAGAAGTGAGATAGATGCGTAAATACATGCATTTGTGGTGCTTCTTTATCATCACTTAAGTCTTGCGCTAATACTGTGCGTAAGTTGGTTTCTATTTTGGTTAATAGATTATCGACGTTATGCCAATCCGTTGCTGTTTCTAGGGTATCGACGACATAACCTTTTTGCCACAAGGCTTCGCGGAAGTAAGGCATGGTAAAGCGTTTCTCCGCCCATTTATTGCCCATAAACGAACCGGTATATAAACCTTGATGGGCTTTGGTTATTTTTTTCAATTGCTTTAATGCGCTACGACATTGGAATTTGGTGCCGGTTAAGCCAAATGTCATCATGCACTTGCCTTGTTTAGTACCAAACAGGGCTAAGGCTTTCTCCAGCAAGGCGATTTGTTTTTCATGGCCCGCTAATGCTAATTGGGTTTCCGTTTCAATGGCGTTGCTTAGGCGTAGCATCGATAGTGGCACATCGGACTGGACTAACGTTTTAGCGGCTTGCTTGGCTTGTTGCCAACTAGGGAAAAAGGTCACATAGAAATTTTCTTGAGCTGCGAGCTTACGCACCCGAACCTTGACTGCTGATAAGATACCGATACGCCCTTCAGAACCCATTAATAATGCTTTAATATCAGGACCTGCTGCAGAGGCAGGGAAAGTAGGAATATCTAAGCGACCGACAGGAGTAATGACTTCACCACCGGCAAACAACTCTTCGATACGACCGTAACGCAAAGACTGTTGGCCACTCGAACGTGTGACCACCCAGCCACCGATAGTTGAGAGTTCGAAAGACTGCGGGAAATGACCTAGAGTATAACCTTGTGCGCGTAATTGCGCTTCGACTTGTGGCCCCGGTGTTCCTGCGCCAAAGGTGGCGATTTGGCTGTCGGTATCAAGTTCGATAAGGCGGTTCATGCGGCCCATATCAACGGTTAGAATGGCTTGTTCTGAAGCAAACGGATTTATGTGTCCAGCAACACTCGTGCCTCCGCCATAAGGTATCACCAGAATATGTTGTTGCTGACAAAAATCGAGAATAGCGACTAAGTCATCACTGCTTTCAGGAAATGCGACGCCATCGGGGAAATATTCAAAATCACCACTGCGCATGGCTAACCAGTCCGGTAAGCTTTGGCCGCGAGCATGACGAATGCGCACTTCGGGATCACGATTAAATAACGGGTGGTGCGGCAATCTTGATTCAGGTACTTGCTTGATGACCTCGGCAAGCGGTGCGTCTGCGAGTGGGGTTGTAGGTCCTACTTTCGCCAGCAAAAAAGTATCTGCAGTACTCGGTAAATCTAATTTATTGGCTTCATCGCCCCAACCATTCCAACGTTTCATGATCTCATTCCCTTTGTTATATTTCAGTATAAGGTAAGTGTAAGGGCAAAGGTCGAGTGATAGCATTGTCGTATTAAGCCAAGATAAGTATCAAATTAGGACTCACTCACAATACCTTAGGGTAAAAATCGTTATACTTATTAGCTCGTAATGGATAAAGGATGATTCAGTTATGGTGGGATTAGGTTCAGTGTCAGTGCCTGTGGTAAAGCAATACATACGTTATATTGAAACATTAGCTATCGATATACCGTTATTGTTGTCACGTAGTAATATCGCCAGCACAACACTATCACAAGAAAATGAGCGCATTAGTGGCGAACAATTACAGGCCTTTTTAGCCAATCTCATTATCGCAACTGATGATCCGTTATTTGGCTTGAAGAGTGGTGTCTTTGTTGAACCGAGTTCGTACAGTGTACTGGGTTATATCACCATGACATGTGCCACGCTGGAACAAGCACTAGAACGTATCAAGCCTTATGAAAAGTTGGTTGGTGATATGGGCGTGACATCGATTGACTATCAACCGCAGCAAGTCGCGATAAACTGGCATTGTGCTTACAGCTTTGAAGACGTGCGCGAGCAGATGGTGGATAACGTATTCGCTTCTTGGTTGACCTATGCACGTTGGTTATCTGGGCAAGCATTAGGGCCTATCGCAGTGCATTTACAGCGTGCAGATCCTTCGCCTGAGCAGCGTGCTTATTATCAGCAGGTATTTGCTTGTCCGGTATTGTTTTCACAACCCACCAATCGTCTTATTTTACCGCGTGAATACCTTGATATTCCGTTACGACAGCCAGATCATTGTTTACTGCAAACGTTAGAGTTACATGCTGCTGGGCAAGTTTCAGCCTTGGGAGATGACCATCGTTTTAGTATTCAAGTTAAAGACATTATCCGCATCTTATTAGCTAAGGGGATAACCCGTAAAGATATGGTGGCAGGACAGTTAAATATGAGCGAGAGAACGCTGCAGCGCAAACTGCAGCAAGAGCAAACCAGTTATCAAAAATTGCTTGATGAAGCGCGTTTATCACTGGCCCAGCAGTATTTAACCGAAACATTATTACCAGTCGATGACATTGCCATGCAGTTGGGCTTTAGTGAAACCCGTTCATTTTTTCGTAGCTTTAAGGGCTGGACAGGGCAAACACCAAGCGTTTACAGAGAATCTAGTTCACAGAAATCAGGCTAAACCAATGATTTATGATACACAAGCCTTTCAATTGTTGGGTATGAAGACTAAAATTTGCTATAAACAATAAAGATAAACCCTATACTGCTTCACAGCAGGATGCAATTAGTGAGTATATGATGAAAAAAATTACAACAATGATCGTTGCGTTAGCGTGTCTAGTGCCTTCTCTATCTATGGCGGCTGGTGGCGACGTTGCTGCTGGTAAAGCAAAAGCCGCTGTCTGTGCAGCTTGTCATGGCGCTGCTGGTATTTCAGCTATTCCTATGTACCCAAATCTAGCGGGTCAAAAAGAAATGTATTTAGTCAATGCATTAAAAGCCTATAAAACTGGTCAACGTACAGGTGGTATGGCACCGGTAATGTCTGGTCAAGCGATGGCACTATCTGATGCTGACATCAACAATGTAGCAGCATACTTCTCAAGCTTGAAATAATAGCCGTTAGGCACTAAGTCTAATTAGTGTTCATGTAGTCAATCGTAAAGCCTCGTGATGAGGCTTTTTTATTAACCAATAACCCCTTAGAACCTCCCCGCAATTAATTTATTCCTACTTCTCAGGTTATTTCATTTCCCCTACAGGGATATTTTTAGGATAATGGTTAATCACACTAAATTTAGTGAGCGCTAGCATGGCCGACAAACGTCAAAACCAGTTTCAGAATCAGTTTTCAAAAGATAAAAATAGAAAAGACAGTGCTGTTGATGCGCTAAAAGTGCCGCCGCACTCGTTTGAGGCTGAGCAATCGGTTTTAGGTGGCTTATTCATTGATAATGAAGCCTGGGATCGTGTAACCGAATTTATTGTGGCGAAAGATTTTTACAGTCGTCCACATCAACTTATCTTCGAAGCAATGGCGAAGCTGGTGGATCAACATATCCCACTGGACATTATTACGGTTTCCGAATGGCTAGATAACGAAGAACTGCTTGATGATGCAGGTGGCTTTGCGTATTTGGGTGATATTACCAAAAATACCCCAAGTGCTTCGAACATTACCGCTTATGCCAACATTGTGCGTGAGCGCGCTGTAATACGTGAACTTATTGCGGTTGCCAGCGATATCAGTGAATCAGGTTACGACCCACAAGGGCGTAAAAGTACTGACTTACTTGATTTGGCTGAAAGTAAAGTATTCCAAATTGCAGAATCAAGACAGAGCGAAGGCCAAGGCCCGAAAAACCTCGAAAGCGTACTGCAAGAAACCGTTGATAAAATCGAAGAGCTTTACCAAACTCCGCATGACGGTGTTACTGGTGTTGCATCTGGTTATGGCGACCTTGACGGTATGACAACAGGCTTTCAACCGTCGGATTTGATTATTGTTGCTGCACGTCCATCAATGGGCAAATGCATTGTCTCTGGCTCTCAAATCTTAGACCCTACAACGGGTCAATTGAATAGCATTGATGATCTTGTTATACGCCAACAAGCAAACCTGGCCACTGTGAATAATGATTACACGCTATCTGTTACCCACGCATCTGCGTTTGTTGATGATGGTATGAAACCAGTATTTCGTGTTAAAACCGCATTAGGTCGAGAAATATCGACGACACTGACGCATCCGTTTTTAACCGGAAAGGGTTGGTTACCACTAGACGATATTAGCGTCGGTGAAAAAATTGCGGTACCGCGTGAGTTACCGTATTTTGGTGACAAAGCGATGCCTGAGCATGAAGTTAAAGCATTAGCATATTTCATTGCTGACGGTGGCACGACACAATCAAATCCTATGTTTACCAATGTGAATCCTGTTATTAGCCAAGATTTCATTAATGCCATTGAGCAGTTTGATGCAGTGTCAGTGAAACCAGTATTAGCAGAGGACAGAGCGCCATCATTTAGAGTCAGTGCTGAAACGTCACAAGTTGAAGTGTATAGACGTCAATTTTCAACACTGCTAACGCAGAGTATGGCTGCTCAGAATATCATCGGTAATGATCTCGCCGGTATACTCTCGGTTAGCAAGGCGAGTGTCAGTCAGTGGTGTAATGGCCATTGTGTACCTGAACAAGCGACATTTACAGCATTATTAGAAAAGCTTGATTTCACGTTAGCTGATGCAAACATACCAAGTTATGCGGCAATGGCGAAGAATAGCATTAACAGCGTGACTCAATGGTTAATCGCACATGCTGTATGGCATAAAAGTGCATTAGAAAAAACCATTCCAGATGCTGTTTATACTTTCCCTAAAGTACAATTAGCGTTATTCATTAATCGCTTATTTAGCTGTGATGGTAGTGCGTTTGTACAAGCTAATAACCAAGCTAGATTAAGTTACTCATCTTCAAGTTACGCACTAGTGCATGGCTTACAACATCTGTTACTGCGTTTCGGTATTATTGCGAAAGTGCGTGAAAAAACAAGTAAGTATGATGGCGCTACACCTTATGAATTAGAAATATTAGATCAGCAAAGTATCCTAACATTCATTAGCGAAATTGGTATTTTCGCTAAAGAGCAGGCACTTGCTGATGTATCACAGTTATTAGCGGATAAAGCGCAGCACACTAATAAAGACACAATGCCAGAATCTGTAAATCAGTATATTTTACTGAAAAAAGCAGACCGCTCGTGGCGGGAATTATTCACTGCAGCGGGTAAAGTATATCCAGAGGGCTACAACCCTCATTTGCAAGGTGAAAGTGCGAGAGGCATATCACGTCGCCGTTTAACCTTGTTTGCGGAGTTATTACAAGATGACTATCTCCAGCAGTTAAGTCAGTCAGATTTATATTGGGACGAAATTGTCGCGATTGAGCATCAAGGTGATAAGCAAGTTTATGACTTAACGGTGCCAGATACGCATAATTTTATTGCCGAAGATATTTGTATTCATAACACGACTTTCGCGATGAACTTGTGTGAGCACGCGGCATTGAATGAAGACAAACCTGCGGTTATTTTCTCGCTGGAGATGCCTGCAGAACAGATCATGATGCGTATGCTCGCGTCACTCGGTAAGATTAACCAAACCAAGGTACGTACTGGTCAGTTAGATGATGATGATTGGGCGCGTTTATCTGCGACGATGAAGAGCATGCTTGAGCAAGGTAAAATGTACATCGATGATAGTTCTGGTTTGACTCCGACCGAGGTACGTTCGCGTTCACGCCGTATTGCCCGTGACCACGGCGGTATCAGTATGATCATGATTGACTACCTACAACTGATGCGCGTACCCGCATTAAGTGAAAACAGAACCTTGGAAATTGCCGAGATCTCGCGTTCATTGAAGTCCCTTGCCAAGGAACTTAAGTGTCCTGTTATTGCCTTATCACAGTTGAACCGCTCGTTGGAGCAACGTGCTGATAAGCGTCCTGTTAACTCGGATCTACGTGAATCAGGCTCTATTGAGCAGGATGCCGATTTAATTATGTTTATTTATCGTGATGAAGTTTATAACGATGATTCGCCAGATAAAGGCACCGCTGAAATCATTATCGGTAAACAACGTAACGGCCCCATTGGTAAAGTCAGATTGACCTTTAACGGTGAGTTTTCACGTTTTGATAACTTTACGGGTCCTGCTTATGATGACGATTATTAAGGAATAGCTATGCGTTCAGCAACGGCTGAAATATGTTTGCAGTCATTGCAGCATAACGTTAAACAGATTAAAAGCATTGCGCCAAACAGTAAAATAATGGCAGTGGTAAAAGCGAACGCTTATGGCCATGGTCTCGTTGCCGTCGCCAGATCGCTGAAAGCGGTTGATGCATTTGCTGTCGCGCGTGTTGAAGAAGCATTGATGTTGCGCAGTGGCGGGATTGTAAAACCGATCTTGTTGCTGGAAGGCTTTTTTTCGACAGATGAATTACCTATCTTGGTCGCGAATAACATCCAAACATCGGTACATATCGAGCAACAACTTGCTGAACTTGAAGAAGCAGATTTGGACGCACCAATTCATGTGTGGTTGAAAATGGATACTGGCATGCATCGTTTGGGCATACGCCCAGATAACTGTAAGCGTGCTATTGAACGATTGAAGAACAATTCCAATGTGGTGCAACCTGCACGATTGATGACGCATTTCAGCTGTGCTGATGAAGCTGAACCGAGTATTACCCAACGCCAAATCGATTTATTTGATGAGTTAGTTGCTGGTGAAGAGGGTGAACATTCGATTGCGAACTCTGCCGGTGTATTAGCGTGGCCAACTGCACGTCGAGAATGGATCCGTCCCGGTATTATGTTGTATGGCGTATCACCGATGATCGGTGCGACAGCCGTAGATCATAACCTAAAGCCAGTGATGACATTAACCACGGATTTGATTGCAGTACATGATATCAAGCAAGGTGAGACCACCGGCTATGGCGGTATTTGGAGTGCACCTGAAGATACTCGATTAGGCGTTGTTGCTGTTGGTTATGGTGATGGTTATCCACGTATGGCCCCGGAAGGTACGCCAGTACTTATTAATGGTCGTATTGTACCAATTGTTGGCCGCGTATCTATGGATATGCTCACGGTAGACTTAGGTGCTGATTGCCAAGACAAAGTGGGTGATAAAGTGATTATGTGGGGCGCCGGTTTAGCAGCTGAATTAGTTGCAGAACACATAGGCACCATTGCATATGAACTCGTCACTAAACTTACACAACGGGTAACACTTAAGTATTTATAAAAAAGTAGTTGCCTCTAATGCTAGAGTTAGCATTTTATAAATCAACGAAAGTTAAGTTATATCAAGCTGCTATGTGCACATTTAACACATGGTCATGATGTTGATGCAATTAATGACTACGTATATACATTTATTATCTGCATTTTGTGAATTAATTACGCTACTATAGCCTAGAGTTATAACTCTAATCATTTGCTTTAATGCTTTATTTGAATCGATAATAGCTAATTATTGTTTTATTTCTTCGATATTCAGTAATTCGTGTAAAGTTAGTTGATGTACCTAAGGGTTATGATTAAGCTTATTAAATCTCACTTTTTATCATTTAGTGTATACAGCAGTAGAGGGCATATGACAGAAAATAACACGACGCAGAGAAACCTTCCGAGGCAGGAAAGAAGCCTTGAAAGAGTAAAACAAATTATTGATTCAGCTGCAGCCTTGTTTGATGAAATAGGCATTGCTAATGCGACACCTTCTGATATTGCTAAGGCATCGGGTTTAACCAGAACATCGTTATACCGTTATTTCCCAAATAAAGCGTCGATAATTCGTGCTTTAGCAGAACGTCATCTCCAAGCACTGCAATTACGATTCTCAGCTGTGCCAAGTGATTTACCGCTTGAAGAACGCATTGAATTGGTTATTGAGATATACGCTGAATTTTACCGTAAAGAACCGGGTTATATGGCTGTTTGGTCTGGTGTTGATTCATTGCCCGAACTGAAAAGTATCGATCAGTCAGCACTTGATTTCCATTCTACGGTTATTCAAAAGCAAATGGAAAGTATTGTTTCTGATGAGATTAACGCTGAGCAGATTAAGATGATCTCGGTTATCTTACCACGTACTGTCGGCTCTATTTTACGTCTAGCAGTACAAGAGCCTGAATCAGCAGATAAATACGTTCGTGAAGCAAAAGTGCTAGCGACTGTATATTTAACTCATTATGCACATATTTCTGGTTATGACCTTAAGGGTCAGTTAAACGCAGAATAATCGAATAAATTAGCAGTGTTGTGCCCATGACACTGCTACTCTCCTTAAATAGCAGCGGATGCTTACCCCCAAATAATGGAACTGTTTTATGCCTATCTCTTATGTTGAACCTGTATTTCGTCCGCCAAGTGAATGGCGCTCATTGATCTTACAAGTCGCCAATGGTTGCTCTTGGAACAACTGCACGTTTTGCGATATGTATACCCAACCGCAGAAAAAATTTCGTGCTAAAAAGATTGACGACATCGAAGCTGAAATTTTAAGTGTTGTCGCCAGTGGTCAAAAGCATCAGCGGGTCTTCCTTGCTGATGGTGATGCCATGACATTACCGTTTAAACGCTTAAAAGAGATCTTACTGTTGATCCGCAAACATATGCCCGATGTGCAAAGAGTCAGTGCTTATTGCCTACCTCGTAACATCAAAGGCAAATCATTAGCAGAGCTTTATGAGTTATGTAATTTAGGGCTCGGTATTGTCTATGTCGGTTGTGAAAGTGGTGACGATGAAGTATTAGCGTTAGTTGAGAAAGGCGAAACGTACGACTCGCAACTTGATGCGTTATACAAACTGAAAGGTGCAGGTATTAAAACCTCGGTGATGATTTTAAATGGCCTAGGTGGTACCGAGTTTACTGAGCAGCATGCATTAAACTCAGCACGCTTGATGAATGAAGCACAACCCGATTACTTGTCTACGTTAGTGGTGTCTTTTCCATTAGGGCAAGCCAAGTTTGCGAAGAATTTTGAGCATGGTTTCCAATTACCTGACCAACACGGGTTATTTTTGGAAATGCAGATGCTGTTAGAGAATTTAGAATTAAAGCATACCGTGTTTAGGTCTGACCATGCTTCTAACTACTTGTCCTTGAAAGGCACGTTAGGGCAAGATAAAGCACAGCTATTAGCACAAGTGCGGAGTGCAATCGAAGCGCCGGAACAAAGCCATCTACGTAAAGAATGGCAGCGCGGATTGTAACTATTGTTTTTCGACATAACTAACGATTATCTTTTTAGTATTAACACTGTCATATTTTCAACATTTAGCGCTGCTAATATCATCGTACTTTAGAATAAGTATCACAGTAATCTGTAAAGATGTATCAGACAAGATGACAACCTGAAAGGGCAGTGCTATGGTTGCTAAGGTTATATTTTAATAAAGATTATCTTATAGTTACCCAGTGTTTGATAGGTCTTGACTATTAAAATGATTGACTCAAACAATTGGTTTAAGATTATATTTAATGTAAAAATTATGCCGTAAATAAGCGGATATTTAATTAATTTTAGGAGATTAAAATGGTTTTAGTAGGACGTCAAGCACCTGATTTTACAGCTGCAGCAGTACTAGGTAACGGCGAAATCGTTGATAGCTTTAACTTTACTGAATTCACTAAAGGTAAATCAGCAGTTTTATTTTTCTACCCACTTGATTTCACATTCGTTTGCCCATCAGAGCTAATCGCTTTTGATCACCGTCTTGAAGAATTCCAAAAGCGCGGCGTTGAAGTAATCGGTGTTTCAATTGACTCACAATTCAGCCACAACGCATGGCGTAACACTGCTATCGAAGATGGCGGTATTGGTCCAGTTAAATACCCACTAGTAGCTGACGTTAAGCACGAAATCTGTAAAGCATATGACGTTGAGCATCCAGAAGCTGGTGTTGCTTTCCGTGGTTCTTTCCTAATCGACACAAACGGTGTTGTTCGTCACCAAGTTGTTAACGACCTTCCATTAGGCCGTAACATCGACGAAATGCTACGTATGGTTGATGCACTAAACTTCCACGAGAAAAACGGTGAAGTTTGTCCTGCACAATGGGAAGCTGGCAAAGAAGGTATGGACGCATCTCCAGAAGGCGTTGCTAAATATCTAACTAAAAATGCTAAAAGCCTTTAATTAATACTTAACTTGTTAAGTAAAAATTAAGTCTTAATAAAAAAGCCAATCTCATTGAGATTGGCTTTTTAGTATCTGGGGTTTGCACTTATTGCTTGAATACAGCATTTGTTATTGCTGTATTATTTAATTATAACTTAGTTATCAAAGCATATTTCAATCGAGGCGCTGCCGAATGCACTGGTGAGTGGCAGTAATAATTTAGGTCCATCAGATTTATGGGTAACGGTATGACCCTTGCCTGATACCACTATGGGTGTGGACATATCAAAATCAAAGCCTTTATCAGCTAAAATACGTTTTGCACCACCGGTAACCATATTGGTTATCTCACCGACCATATCAATGACTTCAGCATCAATCTTAGCTGGCTTTTCACCGAGCATGTTATTCATGATAGCTAACGCTAATGATTCATCAAATGTCAGCGCAAATGAACCTTTAGCTTGCTCTGACATCATGCCCATAATACCGGAGATATCACCTTTCGCTTTATCGTCTTTTTTAAGTCTTGGTTTACCTGGTGTTAACTCAACTTGAGCCATGGTATTTAATACGTTTAATAACGACGAGATAAATGGATTGATAAATTCTACACGCATAGTTTGTTGTTCCTGAAATTTAATTATTCACGACAATCAGCACAGATACCGTGTGCTTCAACTGTCTTAGTCGTAATTGCAAAACCATGTTTATCGGCAAGTGATTGTAGCAACTCTTCTATTTCGGCATTGTGTAATTCAATAACGCCACCACAACTCTTGCATAAGAGTAATTGTGAAGGATGCTTTTCACCAAAATGCGGACATAAAATAAAGGCATTACTTGACTCTATCTTATGGATAAAACCTTCTTCGAGCAGGAAATCGAGACCTCGATATATTGTCGGCGGTTTGGCATTTGGTTCTAATTGCTGTAACTGAGCTAGCAGATCATAAGCGCTGATCATGGCGTTGTGTTGTGCCATTAACAGAAAAATCTGTTGTCTAATAGGAGTGAAGCGAACTGCACGCGTAATACAAAGCTGCTGCGCTCTGTAGAGTAAATTGTTCGCTGATTCAGTCATAGGGCTCATCAAGTCGCTGCGAAAGGATAATGCTAACACACTAGAGACGCTTTTCTAATTATAATAGCCTACAAATAGCGACGTAATTGCCTTTTATAGTGGTTTATCGTGCATTTTCTTCGCTTACCTTTGGTGCCTATAATGAATAATGGGTATTTTTATGTTTGAGCTGTATATCAATAAGTAATGTATGGTTATTTTATTTTTCAATCCTATTTAGTCAGGCGAGTTTGGAAAAGGGCTCGCTCACTAAACTCTCCTTATGCTCGTCATCGACAAGCGCTTATTTGAACAAGATCTTTATTTTTGAAACTATGTGACTCAGGGTGTATGATCGCCCCCTTGTTTTTCATCGTCACGGCTTTGCTGTCGTGCGAATTTGAAAGCAACCTAATGACATTTAGCGCACTTACATTTAGTGCACTTAATTTAGCGTAACAGCGCATCCAGATAAGAGATATTCAAGCAATGACCAAGCCAGTTATAACCAGTGTTCATGCCCCTGGGCGTTTTTCTATTGCCCCAATGCTCGATTGGACACAGGCTAGTAATTAACTATTTAAAAACAACCGCTTACGCTTGCTTTTCGTGCAGTGAGGGACAAAAAAGGGACATTTTTCAGCTATATACAGTCATTAACTCTTCAATTCTCATACTATTCTTATCGAAAAAAATTGTAAAGTAATCCTTCAAAAATTTGGAATCATCAAAATAATTTTGTACTAATTATACGTATGAATTATTTCGTTCATATATTCATTTTTTGAGAGACATTATGATGACCGTATCATCAAAATTGCAACTAACTACACGCGTATTATTAGCTGAAAAATTTAATCATGAACCACTGCTACCACTTGAGCAAATTTGTCAGCCCATGCTTGGATTATCGCTAAGAACAGCGAAGAGAAGAGCCGCTCTTCATGAACTTCCATTCCCAGTCTTTCGTATGTCTGATTCTCAAAAATCGACTTGGCTCGTTAACTTTGATGATCTAGCTGATTATATAGAGCGTAGAACTCGAGAGCATCGTCAAGATTGGATCCGTTCACAGGTGTAAATTGTTTTTGGAGTAATAATTATCATAGAAAATATTACAGTGCAGTCTCATATCAATCCGCAATTTTTTACTCGTAATGAAGCTTGTAACTTAGAGGCATTAATTCGTGAGTCAGGACATCGACAAGAGCTTAAGCAACTAATTCGAAATCTACATAACGATAACGACTTTGAGGCTCTTAAACTCGCGTCTTTGATGCGTTACGTTGATAGTAAGCAATTAGAAGCTGTGTTTATATTACTGCGTCATGTATCAAGTGGTAACAGTATTGAAAGTGCATTCGAGTCGGAGTATTTTTGGTCTTTAATTTAATTTAATTAAATAAGCCCGTGTTATAAAAACGGGCTTGATTTTTTATCTGATGTTCATTTTTAATCTACTTACGTGTTTCTTTTGTTCTGCTGTTAATGCGGAGTTACTCAGCTCTAAAAATGTTTTCTGCATTCGATTGTGCTGACGATTTTTTTGCTTGTAATCATTATCTTCAGCGGCTTTAAACCACTTATCTGCCTGTGTTTGAAGTTTAATTATTAATTTTTGAATATCAAGTTCACTTTGTGACTTTTGATGCTGATACTTCCACATTTCTAAGCGCTTTCCTCGATTCAGCTCGTGTGGTTTATATTCTTGATGGCTTATCCCAAAATGTTTTAGTACGGCAGCGTTAAAAGCGGTTTTAATTAGTTTAGTTGCTTTTTTCTGTTGCAATTCTTTTAGCACTCGGTTGCCAACAACTTTACCGATAAGCAGGTGAACATGATCGCCCGTTCCTCTTAGATTGTCTTGTGGTTGCTGATGTAGTACAGCTCGAATTTGTGTTTTATATTGCTCGCGTTCTTCCACTGTTAGCTTTAACATTTTAGCTAGAACTGCACAGCAATCAGTGACGATTGAGTGCCATTGTTCTGTGGTAGGACGATGACCTTTTGGCAATGTAAGACAAAATTCTATTGCGTAACTTGATAGTGGCCTGCCACCTCTCGTATTATTTAATTGTTGATTTAGTCGAAACTGCTCACCAATTAGTGCAATGCGACGAGACGTATTTTCGTTACCAACTATCGAGATTAATTTTTCTGTAGTTTTATGGTTAGGGTGATTTTCCGACAGGTAATATTTCTCTCGTGCTATTACTCCGTCAGCAGTATCTTTCACCGATTGTGTTGTTACTGTCCAATTTTTTAGCATATATCTTTTATTTAAGTTTAATTTTTTTTGGGCTAATATACAAATAACTCCTCATATGTTTTGGTATAGGATGGTATTCAAGATAGGACAACCGCTTCGCTTTATGTTGTCCACTTGTAAGAAGGGTTCCCCTTCCTAACTACCCTGACGAGCGCTATATTTGTATTTTTCTTATCCCTACGATTATTATCTAGAACGTCTTTCTATCTATTAAAGGTACACAGTATAATATTGACAATTAAGTATCTGTAGGTTTATGATATCGAGTGCCAATTGAGCCCACGGTGTGTCATCTGTAAATCAATTTTAATAGTACTGATTAACATTACTAATTTACCTATCAACTTAGTCAATATACGTTGGTATTTTCAGAAAATGACACATGCTGGCGGTAAAGGGCTAAAACTATGATTCATGCATACTGCACAGCTGCAATTATTACTCCAAATACTTTTACACATTCGGTAAAATTTCTGTTTCAACAAGTTAAGCCTGACTCTCGATCACTAACATTAAATCAGACGTACCAGCTAATGGCGAAATCTTGTGGATTTAGTTCATTTCAGCTATTACAGCAAGCTACTGAAATTTTTGTACAGAACAGTGAAATCGAAGATCTAATGGTATGCATTGATAAGTCAAAAAAGACTAATATTTCCAGCTTAGAAATTTCAAACTTGCTGTCGTGCGATATCACTTGTCTCGAAAATAATGGGGGTGTTGGTGTTCTTTTATATAGTGATAACACTGTATGTGAAACACCAATATTGACAGAGAGTAAACCATATTTCGCGAATGCTACTTTATATGAACTCCCAGCAGATAGGGGGATTCATATTCTTTCAAGTGATTGGCATAGTTTCATTCTTCGAGTTCAGCAGCAGATAGACAACTGTGACGCTGAAAGACAGATTGATATTGGAAAACTGATTGATGTTGAGTGGAGTGCTACCGAATTTATGGATTTCGATGACATTAGTCTTACTAACCCTGATATTGCATACGCTCAAGATCTAGAATCACTTACAGAAGGGCAGTTTAGAAAACTTGTGTGCGAACAATCAATTTATTCATCTGCAGATGCAGTTTATGAGTTATTAAATTTGAATCGATGATAGTAGTTCATTGAAATTGACTATTTAAGACACTATGCTGATCAGTTAAGGTAAACATGATCAGTTGACAGACTTTTCTCTACTGGCAAAATCCAAGTGTCCTATACACTTGGATTTTTTATACTCGTTAAGTCCGATATCACTTGCCGAAGATAATCCTTCTAATTAGCCTAATTTTCAGAAGCTTAGCTCAAGAGTTTGTATTTATAAAAATTAAGATCTATATTTCTTATAAATCAGAGTATAAAAAATACCGTAGAGCCTAAAAACCTACAAAGCGAATTTTTCCTCAACATGTAAACTCTAAAAAGGTGAATGTAGGTATGCCTGACCCATTACCTTAATACCACCACCGAGTCGTCTTCGTCGATATGTATTAGAAACTACATATAGTCTGGATAACACTGCACCTGATTTTCTTGCTGTCTCTACTATTAGTATGCTTGCAGCAATTATTGGTAGTAATGTCGTTATCAAACCCAAAAAAAATAATGAATACCCTTCTTGATGACCCCAAAAATAATTGCCATATTTCATGAAAATTATTTGGTTAAGTGTTTTTAATTTTGTAAACTTTAATTAAAAGTATGAAGCAATTTGATTTTGTTGAAGAAGCTAGGCTAGAAGAAAGTATGCGTGCGACTGTATTAGATATTGTCTTTGACATGACTAAGAATACGCGCTTTGGAATGGAAAAAGACAAGGACAACAACTTTAAAAATGATCTCTATATTCGAAACTTTACTGACGCATATGTTAAGTCGATTGAACTTGATGATGTCTCTGATAACTATAAATTTAGTATGAAGTCTGACATTATAAGTGAAAATACGAGAGTCGACGGAATGACGGCAGACGATATTATTAATAAAAAAGTAGACATTGCTAGGGTCATAGTTAGAAGTATGGGAACAAAAATAAGAGATTCTGCACCTAATCTTACACGATAGTTTTTCTTAGTAACTGTGAAACACGTTTGATTTGAAAAAACCAAACGTGTTACACTTCAAAGACTTAAGATTACATTGTCGAGAAGTGTAAATGTCCATAAATTGTTCTCAGGTTATTGAAAAATTCAGAAAATATAGCTTTGAATACAAAAAAAGCTCCTCTAATTCCTCCTATTTAACTTTTACCTTTAAGTCGGGCTTTTTTCATAACGCTGAAATTGTGCAATTAGCCACAAATAAAGATGATGAACTTGACATTATACGTAAAATTGAAGATTTAAAAGAGCTTGGTGTATCAATTAAACGGAATAAATACGATACGATAGAGCAAATTGAGAAAGGATTATTTGACGGTTTTTTTGATGTTGAACGTTGGAAGTCTCGTATCCATGATGAATATCAATCATATACGGATTCAATTCTAAGTAGTTTCCCTGAATCTGAACAACTTGAATATAAATACATTAATGCCCCATATTCTTTGAGTGTGAATTCTTATTCCACACCGGAAAACGATACTCCGATTGTTGATAATATAGCTAATGGTATAAATGCTGAGGGAGCACAACTTATTTTAATTGAAGCTCCTGCAGGTTTTGGTAAAACGTGTACGTCCTATGAGTTAATAGACCAATTAGCAAAAACATCGAATACGCCAATTCCCTTTTTTACAGAATTTTCTAGAGATCGTCAGGCTAGGGTATTTGGTCATGTGTTTGTTAAAGAAGTCGATCGTGCTTTTAGCCAAGTTAAGTCTGACGTTGTTATTGATGAGTTGCAAAATGGCCGAATTGTGATGGTTTTGGATGGTTTTGATGAGTTGCTTGGCGAAGACTCAAAAGAGAGATCTGAAGAAAATTACGAAAATGCTGAACCAATGCTAGAAACTATAGGAGAGTTACTTGTTAAAAATGCAAAAATTATTATTACGTCAAGACGAGCAGCAATCTTTGACGGCAGTGTATTCAATGAATGGGTAGAAAGCTATTCAGAGAAGTTTACTTTTAAACGATATCGTATTCAGCCTCCTAGGATTGAAGATTGGTTGGATGAAGAAAGGCGGACTGGTTTAAGCGAAGTGGGACTAGAACTCGATAAACTATCTAATCCAGTATTACTTGCTTATCTAAGAGCGTTGAAGTCCGAACAGTTTTATGGGTTGTTAAAAACACCAGAGAAAATTGTCTCTCATTATTTTACAGCCATGTTAGAACGAGAGATGGAACGCCAAAACCTTCCTATGATGCCTGAGCATCAAACTAAAGTTTTAGCGACTATCGCTGAGAATATGTGCGAAGAAAATTATACTTCCGATGGTAAAGATAAAATAGTTGAGTTGTTTAAAAGTAAATGTTTGCAGCTACTCGAGGCCACTCGAAAGCTTTACCCTATCAGAGACCGACCTACATTAGATGCGCTTGCTTCGACATTGGCTACTCATGCTTTTTTTGACCGTAGCAATCAAGGTGAAGGACGTATTGAGTTTATAAACGAATTTGTTTTTGGGAATTATATCGCAGAGTCAATTTTTGATTTTGATGGTGAGTGGATTGCCAGTGATGAGAGATTTGTAGAACCTGCTATAGCATCTTACAGAGCTCGAACCCAGCATGAGCGGACTGAGTTGTGGAAAAAATTAGAACATATGAAAGTATTTCTATCTGACTCTGACCGTATGTCTTATGAAATAAAAATGCTTGGACGTATTTATAGTGAAGATTACAACGCTACATCGATTAACTCGCTAGATGTTAGCTGCATTGATTTTTTCAAAGACACATGTGTAGATAGTATCTCTTTTAGTAACTGCTTTTTCTCTAATGTAGATTTCTATATTGATAATATAAAAAATGCGACGTTCATTAATTGTAAGTTTTATGATTGTTCATCCGTTGGAGAGAGCATAAACGATAATTCAATGGAGTTATTAAACTGTATCGATAACAATCACTTTATCCTCGAATTAGAAGAATATCAGGTTGTTGAAGAGTCAAATTCAATAAGTGAGCTGACTTTACAAATATTCCGTCGATATTTCCCCGTGGGTTCAAACAGTTGTGAAAGGATCCATATCCCCCTAGCAAGTATTTATAAAATACAGGTTGATGGGTGCACTAAGCGAGATATTACGAAAGAAGTAAAACGTCTTAAGCGAAATGGACTTTTAGTTGATGCAACTGATGGTTCATATATAGCTATAAATACTTCAAAAATGGCGGAAATAAAACAACTTATAGGAAGAGTTTAATGAAGTACCCTGTAGAGGTTGTATCTCAAGAAATACAAACGCAGTTAGTTGAAACCTTAAATCAAATGGGGATTATGTATCGCATTTTTGGCCGTGTTAAGGATCACGTTTCCCTGAAATATAAGCTTGAGCGAGATACTGAGTATGGGGTTACTAAGTACCTTCAAGATCTTATTGGAATTCGTATAGTGTTATACTTTGCGGATGATATTAAAATTGTTCACGAAGTGATTGGTAGAGTCTTTGAAGAGAGAGAAAAAGATCAAAGCATTGATAGTATGAATGAAACAACTTTCAAGCCTGTACGTTATAATTTGGTGTACGACGTACCACCTGAGAAAGATTATGAGTTATCACCTGAAATTGCGCATAAAGTAGATAAGACGTTTGAATTACAGATAAGAACAGTGTTATCCGAAGGCTGGCATGAAGTTGAACATGATTTAAGGTTTAAGTATCAAGATGATTGGACACCATTTCCAATAGAGTCAAGAATGTTTAATGGCGTATACGCATCTCTTGAGACGAATGAATGGACGATGATTAAAATATTAGAAGAAATAGCTTATGGTCACTATAAGCGCAAAAATTGGGAAGCAATGATACGCCAAAAATTTAGACTTCGCTTGGCCAAAGTTAACCTAAAGCGAGAGATTATAGATATATTTGATGGTGATAATGAATTAGCAAAAAAATTCTATCGGATTGATAGAACTAAAATGATTTCATTATTTAATAAAATGCAATTTGACTATCCAATCACTGTTAATAATATTATTTATTTTGCTAATGTCTTTATAGTTAAAGATGTAAGCATTACAGAAATCACTCCGCAGGTATTAATTGATGAGTGTTTAGAAAAACTAGAAAGAGTATAGCTATAAGCGTTGGCCGTTCTAAGACATTAAATTTCTATCGCCTAAACCGTCGGCGATAGAAATCTAATTATCTGTATTTAGATGCTCGGTAATCCAGATAAATCAAAATCATCAGGGCTTTTTAGTTTTAAAAATTTACCATTTTTGCCCTCTACTCGGCGTTGTTTAATACCTTGCCCGTCGCTAGATAGTAACTGTATGATTTCATCTCGTCTTTTTTGGTAAGCTTGTGATGATGACTTGTCATAGAGTTCATCAATGACAATTGATACAACCTTACTCGCGGAGGAAAGATAATTACCGTTATCTTTTGTTTTTTTTAGGTGTTTACCTACAGGGCTAAAATTATTTTCATTGAGTATAAAATCCAAAATTTCGTTAGCTATAAGAATCAAGTTATCGCTCAATTTTGAAAATGTTTTATCAATAGAATAAAATTCGTGATATTTGTCAATAAATGTATCAGCTTTATTTGCAGCAAGTATCTTTCCAAGCTTAATGTAATCATTGATATCGCGGTTAATGATATTAATAATATAGCTAATCACATTATCCCCATAAGTTGTTTTACCTACTTTCTTCCATTTTTCTCTTTTCTCGATAGACCCACTACCTTCGATAAATGCAAACCTGTTCGCGAATTGATCTTCGACTCCGTATTCATTAGCTAAGCTTGAAACTGACTCTGCTGAAGTAAAAATTTTCAAGTATAGAGGCACATCCATCGATAATTGATATTTTGTGGATATTGTTATATCAGAACAAAGTACCTTCAATTCAGATGTAACATTTGTGAATTCATCAACCCATAAAATTAAAGAATCTATAAAATCATGGTAACTTTTTCCAACTGGTGAGCCGCTGATCATTTTTTCAACTTCAGTTAATGATGTTTCCGTAACAAGACCATACCTCTTCATTTCGTTAAATAATAAACCTTTTCCCCAGTCAGAGGTGCATTTAAACCATAGATAGCATTTTTTACGATCAACAGTGAATCTAGAGGCCACTAAAAATGAAATGAAATCATCAAGTTGAGGGAAGTGTTCTTTATAATCAGCAACAACACTTTGATCTATTTGTTTAAACTTGATTGGTGACTCATATGCTTCATGTCTGAAATACACAGTGACTTTGCTACGATCTCTTAATATGTAAGATTTATCAGCGAAAATATCTACGTTTACGTTTACTTTGTCGCGTTGATTTTTTTTGTGGTCTATCAAAACCATCTCAGTGGGTAAGTTTCTTATTTTTGTTAATAACTTAGTTAGTTCTTGCCTATTGTCTGTAATTCTACGAATTTGTTCGTTTGCATATGCACAGAATTGCTCATAATTAATGATTTCTCCAAAAAACGATTTTAGAAAAGTTTCTGCATCTTTTGCAACAAAATTGGCAAGTGTATTTTCTGGTGTAATGATAAATAAATTATTTTTTGAAGCGCTCCAAAATGCATTTTGCATTTGTCCCTCAAGATTATTTAAGTCGATATGGATTTTAATCGTATCTTGTTCGTGAGATAGTTTTAATAAACCATTAATCGCAGACTTTATACTCATAGCCATATTTGTCGTCGATGGTGAATAAACTTTTTTAGTATTATCAACCACACGTGAGGTAGGCTGTTTTTCTAGATTTGTCATTTTATTTTTATTTTTATTTTAATTTTTATTTATTTACGAGATTATGGTCTCGTAAATAAACTTACTTTTTTATTAGTACAATTCAAGATATGAAAAGTTTTGATGAAGTATTCGTTAAAGGTATTTGCTTATAATTAAGTTTCCTTGTTTCCTTGTTTCTACATTGATTAATCTTTAAGTATTGATATTACAGTTTAGTTGTAAATATAAATCAATTTTAAAGTAACAGTGGTAACAGATGTAAGCTGTTGATTATTAATTGTTTGTATGTTCTTATTTAAGCGTTACAAGAACAAAATAGGTTACATCCGTTCAGTATTCCCAATCTTTGATTTAGCTATAATCATTAATCCATGAATAGGCTCAGCTGAGTTGGGTAAACACGCAGATAAAAATTGTTCAAAATATTAAGATCTCTATGCCCAGAAACTTTTGATATTGAAACAATATTCCAACCGGCTTCGTACAGACGACAAAGCCCCTCAGCACGAAGATCATGAAAATGTAAGTCCTCAATTCCTAGTTCTTTCATTACTTTATGCCAAGTAGCCCCCACTGATTGTGGATTATAAGGAAAAATGCGAGAGTCATCAGATTGACGAGGCTGTTGCATTAATATCTCAATGGCTCTACTAGAAAGTTCAAATGTAGAATTTATTTGTTGCCCACATTTTGGTGTTTTTCGATTGCGTATTGTTAGTGTTCGATTCTCGGAGTCCCAGTCCCCCCAAGTGATACTTACACAAATTTCTGAAAGACGCGCAGCTGTTTCTATCGCAAATTCAAAGATGTCAGTCATACGAATTGTTGTACGTGGATTGGTATCTCGAACGAGTAGCGCGCTTTTAATTATTGCTACTTCATCTTTAGTTATTCTACGTGTGCGAGTCTCGCTACGAGAAACATATCCCTTCCGTCGTAGCGTAGATACGCCGATAGAGTATGAATCAAGTGCGACTTTATGACATAAAATTGTCACAGAATCTCTAAGAGTCGAATGTAGAACAGAAAGATAGCCTGCAACAGTTTGTGGTCTGATATTTAACGTAGATTTTAAATAGCGACCTAAGCAATACCAATCATTTGCTATTAATTGATCTGCTGGTACTTTTGCAATAGGTGTCGTTAACATCAATGCTAAAATCGGTTTTATTTTTGGATTAAGATCGTCAGACATTATGGATATGCGCAAACAATCGTTAACAATATCTCCAATCGTACTTAATTTTTTATTCATACCAATGAAAAAACTAAAATCGTTATTTTCAATTTGAGTTGTAATCTTGGTCTTATAGCTGGCAGCTTGAGAATAAGTTTTAAAAACCCTAGTTTTTTGACCTGAAATTGGATCTTTTCGGGCAGGTTTGATCCTGATTTTGAATTTTTTACAGTATTCTTTTTGAGGGTTCGCTTTTTCAATTGAAATAGAACACATTTTTGTTTTTTTGTTTTTTGCCGTTTCGGCTTTGAAGTAAGGCTAATGACTATAAGTAAAAGAGTAAAGATTTTTTATTTAGTAATTTTATATACTTATAGTGATAGTAAATTATGACTTGTTCATATTTAACATCTATCTACGTCTGATTTAGAGTCAGATGTAGATAGATACCGCAATGGATCTTTTTCTTTAAATGTGGATCTACGTAACAAAAATATCACTCTATGATTAATTTCTAGGCTGATATTTTACTTGTTGAGGTTATCGCTTGTGTAAATCTGCTACGCCAACACGAAGGTAAATATTATTCAGTACATTGATGTCCCTGTGCCCCGTTATTTTTGATATTTCGACTATATTCAATCCCCGTTCGAACAGTCGGCAAGCGCCCTCGGCTCTAAGATCGTGATAGTGTAAGTCTTCAATATTCTGATCTTTACACACCTGCTGCCAAGCTGCGCCAATCGATTGGGCATTATATGGAAATATTTTTTCAGTGAGTTTAAGTTGTCGTATTATAATCTCAACAGCTTCAGGGAAGAGGGGGATAGTGCAGTGATTTCCTTTTTTATTCCGTGGGTCTTTACGATCTCGAATCGTTAAGGTTGCTGTATTTTCATCAAAATCATCCCATGTAACTCGAGTAATTTCTCCCAATCGCATACAGGTGGAAATTGATATATGAAAAATGTCTACAAGAGGGATGTGTGATGCTCTATGGCTCTGACGTCTATGTAGCCCCTCTAGTGCTAGTTCTAATTCCTGAGGCGTTGGGCGTCGGTCTCGTTTGTCGCTGCGACCGATAAGTTCGTATTTAACGAGAGTTGGAATAGCCTCGTTATGTGCATGAATATTTGCGTCATATCCAAACATTGGACCTGCAACATTAATGACACTACGTAAGTAAGTTATATCATGATAAACAGTCTGAGGGAGCGGTGCGGAGGGCTCATTTAGCCTTACGCGACAGTGTCTAACAAGATCTGTTGCTGTGAGTTCATCGGCTTGTACTAGTGCAATATCATAGCTACGTAATCGTCTAAGAACAGCAGATTTTGATCTGCCTAAATTTTTAGATGTGACACTGTCATTAAGATATAACGTGATTAGATCACCAATTAAAATCTTCTTTTTGGAATCCTTCATTGTAGATAAACCATCATTATTAATAGCTTGAATTAGATCTTTTGCCCATTTAGTGGCTGCCGATTTTGTCGCTAAAGTTTTTGATTTTTCAAACATACGCAAGCCATTTTTAGTCACTCGCACCCGTGCTTTGTATGAAAATCCTTTCTTAAGTTTAATTTTCTCGATAGTAATTTTAGGCATTTCAAATCTCTCTTATGTTATTAATTGAGTTTTGAAGTGCTAATGCTGTCTGTGTAGATAAAACGTGCTCATTGAAGCACACCTATCAAATCTGTATAATCCGCAGCCTTAAATAAGGGGCGTTATCTGTCCCTTATTTGTCCCTGTTTTGTCCCTCATTGCATAAATAGGACAAAATAGGACAAATTAAGCAGAATGCCAAGATTAGGTACTATCTGTAACCACTTGATTACAAAAAGGTTTTAAATATGTACCCATCTGGACGTTTTTCTATTGCCCCTATGTTGGATTGGACAGACCGTCATTGCCGTTACTTCCATCGTTTGTTAACCAAGAATACCTTGTTGTATACCGAAATGGTCACCACGGGTGCGATTATTCACGGCCGCGGTGATTATCTTGCCTACAACCAAGAAGAGCACCCTGTGTCGTTACAGTTGGGTGGTAGTAATCCAATCGATTTAGCACAAAGTGCGAAGTTGGCACAAGAACGTGGCTATGACGAAATTAACTTAAACGTGGGTTGTCCGTCAGACCGCGTGCAAAGTGGTAAGTTTGGCGCTTGTTTAATGGCGGAACCAACACTGGTGGCGGATTGTGTTAAAGCCATGCAAGACGTGGTGGATATCCCGATCACAGTGAAAACCCGTATTGGTATTGATGATCAAGATTCATATGAATTTTTACAAACGTTTATCGAGACGGTAGCTGCAACAGGCTGTAATGACTTTACCTTACATGCGCGTAAAGCTTGGTTAAGTGGTTTAAGCCCGAAAGAGAATCGTGAGATCCCAGAACTTAATTATCAACGTGTTTACGATATTAAGCAGGACTTTCCTGAGCTATTTATTGGTATTAATGGCGGTGTTAAAACATTAGCGGAAACGCAACTTCATTTAGGTCATGTTGACGGCGTAATGATGGGGCGTGAAGCGTACCACAATCCTTTCTTACTGAGCCAAATTGATGAGCTGGTTTATGGCGCAGAAAAATCGACGTTAAGCCGCCATGATTATGCTGAAATGATGCTACCGTATATTGAAAATCATATTCGTAACGGCGGCAGTTTAACGCATATTTATCGTCATATACTTGGTCTATTCCTTGGCTTGCCAGGCGCAAGAGCGTGGAAACGTCATCTTAGTGAGCAAGGACATAAAAAAGGCGCGGGTGTTGAAGTTGTGCAAGCAGCATTACTTTTAGTACCTAAGAGCTAAAGTTATAGTTCCTAAAAGTGAAAGCTATAATGCCTAAATATTGACAAATTAATTTAGAAAACCAAAAACAATAAAGCTTATTATGATGCATATAATAAGCTTTTTTTTTGTATGATTTTTAAGGGCTGGCTAGTTATTAACTGCAGAGCCTCGTTTGAGTTAATTTATTCAGGTAGTATGAATAGTCTAATACTAACGATTTAATAACATCTAATATACAAAAACGGTCATGATTTTAATTTCTAGGCCGATAAGTTATTAAATAATTCAAGGATATTGTCCGATCTATAAGTTAGATCAAAGGGACTTAATTGGTATTTTCATCATATATCAAACTAACTTACAAACGCTATAGAGGTATTAAATGGGACTCTCCACCCAACTAAAAATTAAGCATAAGATCGGCATTCTTTCGGCGGTTGTTGTCGTGGGTTTTTTAACTTATCTGTTCGCCAATATTCTTGTGGTGAAAGAAAATAAAGAACGTTTATCGCAACTGTCTGCCATTTATTATCCAGTACTTGAAGCGGCGACGATCAGTAACAGTAAAATTTCCGAGCTAACACAGGCAATTGAAACATCAGTCACCATTGGTGATGAAGATATGCTGCTAAGTGCTGATGCAGTTTATGCTGACCTGGTTACCCAATTAGATTTTATTAATTCAATTCATCCTGATAAACGTAGCGAGCTATTGTTAATTAAGGGTGAAGCTAAAGCATATTATAATTCGGCGAAGTATTTAGCTAATGGTTTGATTAGTGGCACTATATCAATGGATAACCTGTCTGATCTAGCCGAGAAAAATAGCCTTAAATTAGAAAAGTTGTTGGCTGACCTTGGTAAATTTAAGGACGATAGTCAAGCTGACTTTACAGCCTTGATTGATACCTCATTAGCGAACTCTGATAAAAGCCGTAATCGCGGTGTTATGTTAGCTGTCGGTGTGATTACCTTAGTACTGGCGGTGTGTTATTGGCTGACGGTGTCGATCACCGGCAGTATTCGTAAAGTATCAGATTCATTAAAAGCGATCGCGCAAGGTGATGGTGACCTTACCATCCGTATCGATTACGTGAATAAAGACGAAGTAGGTGATCTTGTTCATTGGTTTAACCAGTTTTTAGATAAGCTTCATCGCAGTATTAGCGAAACCATTAATTCAATCGATTCGCTATCACAAGCATCGACACAATTAGCGACATCAAGTTGCACGTCTAAATCCCGAATTCAAGAGCAAAGTCAGTCGATTGATCAGGTATCTCGCTCGATGAACGAGATGTTTGATACTGTCAGGCATATTGCTGATTATGCATCTAATGCTTCTGCGGAAGCAAGCAGCGCAAACAGCGAAGCAGAGACCGGGACAGTGGTTGTTAAAAAGACCATTGAAGCCATACACGAACTGGCTGACGAGGTAAAAACTGCCTCAAAAGTAATCGACGAATTAGACGCTCATACTAGCAATGTCGGGCTGATCCTCGACACTATCCGTAGTATCGCCGACCAAACCAATCTGTTAGCATTAAATGCAGCAATTGAAGCGGCGCGTGCGGGAGAACAAGGACGAGGTTTTGCTGTTGTTGCAGACGAAGTTCGGACTTTAGCATCTCGCACACAAGACTCAACTCAAGAAATCCAACAAGTATTGGAAGAGTTGCAACGTGCTTCTCGAGGAGCTGTGGAAGCGATGCAACGTGGAATGAGTAAAGCGGATATGGGCGTAGAGCAGTCATCAAGTGCTGGCGATTCTCTGACAAGTATTTCGGTTAAAGTTGAAGCCATCAACGTAGTCAATGAGCAAATTGCATCTGCTACGGAAGAACAGGCACAGACGTCAAAACTGATACATGGTTATATCGATGAAACGCATTCGATTGCCACACAAGTATCTGAAGATACCGAAGTGCTGGACGAGATCACCCAAGCGATCGAAGCTGCCACTCAAAAATTAAGACAAGCAACAAATCAATTTAGTGTGTAGTTAGAAATTATTATGAAGCTGATCTTGATGCTTCAGTGAAAGGGTATTTAAGTCTTAATTACTGAGCGAATGATAGATTTGAACGATACCGAGCAATAGGCTCGGTATTTTTTTAACTGCGATTTATAGCTAAGTAATTAACAATCTGAATAGAGCTATAACTCTACCCGTAAAATACGTTATAAATCCTTATTGAAATGGAGTGAGTTTATAGCGTTTTAGGTATTTACAATGATGCGTATATGTTAATTTTTGTATGCGTAGGTGAAAAGTTCAACTTAACCAGTTACATATTGGTAACAAGTTGTAATAACGTGATCTACATCTCTAAAATAAATCCGTAAGCATGAATAATATCGTCATACTAAGTTACTATATTTTAACAGTTAATTTAAACCTTGTATGACCAGTGTTAAATCAACACCAAATGGACTAAGTGTTTTAAAATAAGGAGATTTTAGATGAAAAAAGCATTTATAATGCTACCGCTTGCTGTTGCTTGTGCATCGCAATTTGCGATGGCTGCAACAACTGATTCGCAACGCCTTGCTCAACTTGAGCAGGAATTAGATATGTTAAAAGAAGCGAGCTCTTATGATTCGCTCTCTGATCGGATGTCTATCAATGGCTTCTTTACCGGTAAAGTCGGTATAGCTAGTAACGATGCTGGATATAATGGCTATGATAAAGATGCCGATTTCTCTGAAGGCAGTAAGCTTGGTCTGCAAGGTTCATTTGCACTAACGGAGCAAACCAAAATTGTTGCTCAGCTTGTTGCTCGTGGTAGTGATGATTGGGCTACCGAAATGGAATGGGCGTTCTTAAGCCATGATTTTGATAACGGTTTTGTTACTCGTATCGGTCGTTTACGTGTACCACTATATATGTATTCAGATTATCTAGAAGTGGGTTTCGCACAGCCTTGGGCTAACCCACCAAGTGAACTTTACAGTATTGTGCCACTGTCATCGTTTGATGGTATTGATGCTATTTATGACTTTGACTTGGCTGATGTTTCCGTCACATTACAAGCAAGTTATGGACATGCTGATCGCGACACTGGACCTAAGCTCGGGGAAGTGGACTACAAAGATATTCTCGGCGCTTCAGCATCATTTTCTTATGAAGAGTGGGTTTTCCGCACGACGTATTATCAAACCACACTTGATACGACTAAAGATGGTCAAATAACGCAATTTTTTGATGATGAGCAAAGTTATTTTGCTGGTGTTGGTCTGAGTTATGATGATGGCTCATTACTTGCTATCTCTGAGTTTGCCGTTTCTGACGTGGAAGGTGATTATTCAGATACTCAATCTGGTTATATTACCCTTGGTTACCGTATTAGTGATTTCACTCCTTATGTGACTTATGCTTTCCTTGAAACGACCGATGATAGTGAGAGAAACCCTGCATACAAACCAAGCTTTGACTGGAAACGAAATGCTTACAGTATCGGTACGCGTTATGACATCAGTTCAAACCTAGCACTAAAAGCGGATGTCACTTACGCCACTGATTTTGGTGATACTTCTGGTGGTTTGGAGCCAAATCTAGATGGAGCACAGAACCAAATAAATGATGATACATTGGTTTACACACTGTCATTTGATGCAGTATTTTAAGGAGAACTTTGATGAAACTATTAGCTAAAGTTGCCTTAGCAGCAGCATTAATCTCAGGTGTAGCACAAGCAGGTGTTGTGGTTATTGCTAACCCAAATGGCCCAGATGCATTATCGAAAGCACAAGTATCTAAACTTTATTTAGGTAAGTCGAAAAAATTACCTAATGGCGCTAAAGCACGCGTTATTGAGCAAGCGACGGGCAGTTTTATTCGTGGCGAATTTCATGCGAGTGTGACGGGTAAAAGTGATTCTCAACTGCAAGCTTATTGGTCACGCTTAGTATTTACTGGTAAAGGTAAACCGCCAAAGACAATTGGCTCAGCGTCACTGATCAAAAGCCAAGTTGCGTCACATGCGAACGCGATTGCTTATATTGACTCGTCAGAAGTGGATGACTCGGTAAAAGTGGTATTCACGCCTTAATATCTTAGGGTGTGTTTAAAGCCTAACGTTAGGTTTTGCATCAGTTGTTACGCTAAAAACCTCCGCATAATACGGAGGTTTTTTTATTGCTTTTTATCTAAGAGGCTTTATGTATCTGCGTTGATTGCGGTGCTAATGTCGGCTTCACCAACACATAGTCCATTATTTTTCTCACCATAGGTGCTGCACGTCTACCCCAACCGCCATTTTCGAGTACTGCTGTCACTAACACTTTCGGTGATTTGAGAGGTGCAAATGCGGTAAACAGGGCATGATCTCGTAAACGCTCAGTTAACTCTTCGGCATTATATTGTTCGCCATGCGCGAGACCAAATACCTGACTGGTGCCTGATTTTCCCGCGGCCACATAGGCAGTATTACTAAACGCTTTACGACCGGTACCGGTCACCAGTACACGGCGCATGCCTTCTTGCACTATGTCCCATGTTGCCGGTGTTACGCTGTCCAATTTAGCAAAGTCGTCGAAGGTAACCGCGGTATCAACACCATTTTCAATAATACTGCTGACGATATGCGGTCTATGTACTAAGCCTTTATTGGCAACCACGGATGTTGCTTTGGCTATTTGTAATGGGGTCGCCGTCCAATACCCTTGTCCTATGCCAATCGGGATCGTATCGCCTTGATACCAAGATTGTTTGTAATGAGCCCGTTTCCATTCTCTGGTCGGCATGTTGGCGCGACTATCTTCATTAATATCGACGCCAGATGGCAGGCCATAACCAAATTTATTCATCCAGGCTGATAATCGGTCAATACCCATGTCGTAGGCGATAGGGTAAAAGTAGGTATTCACCGATTTTTCAATCGCTTTGTAAATATCAACTTCACCAAAACCCCAGCGTACATCATCACGCCATTTTCGAGTGTTGGTATTGGGGATCCGCCACCAACCTGAATCATTTCTTTTGGTGTCGGGGGTGATCACGCCTACCGCTAACGCTGCCGCTGCAATCATAGGTTTAGCGGTCGAACCCGGCGAGTAAGTGCCTAAGGTCACGCGATTAAATAAAGGCCGGTCAGGATCAGATAATAGGGCTTTATATTCTGTCGATGAAATACCATGCACAAATAAATTAGGGTCATAACTTGGGCTAGATACCATGGCTAGAATGGAATCATCGCTTGGATCTAATACCACTAAGGCGCCGCGTTTATGCTTAAGCACTGATTTCCCTGTTACGGGGTCAATCTTCTTCTGGGTCAGTAATTTGTTGGCATATACCTGCAGATTAATATCGATATTCAATTTTAGATCTTTACCTGGGATTGGCGCTACTGTCTCCAATGTCCTTATTACTCGACCTTGGTTATTCACTTCTACTGTCGCAAAGCCAGCTTGGCCGTGCAGGGTTTCTTCATAAGACCGCTCAATCCCTAATTTACCGATGGTTCTCGTCGCTCTGTATTGTTTATATTTATGTTGTTCCTTTAATCGTTTGATATCACGATCATTAATTTTTGCGACATAACCTAATATATGGGTTAAATTTTCTCGATACGGGTAATAACGTTCGAGAAATGCATCCACAAAGACACCTGAAAACTGGTACTTATGTACGCTAAACATCGCGACTTGTTTTTCTGTTAACTGATCAACCAGCGTCACTGATTTAAAGTGTCGGGTATGCTGCATAGACTGTTTGAAGTCGCTGATATCGTCATCAGTTAAGCCAAATAGACTTTGTAATTTTAATAAGGTTAGATCTATGTTTTTTATTTTTTCAGGAATGAGCTCAAGCGAATAAATAGGCACATTCTTGGCTAACAGTATGCCATTACGATCATAAATGAGCCCTCTATTCGGCGGGATTGGCACGATCCTAATGCGATTGTTATTCGCTCGGCCAATATATTTATTATAACCGGATACCTGCAAGTGATATAAATTTGCTAATAAAACAGCCGTCATAAGTACTATCATAAACACAGATGCGGCGGTTCTACGTGAAAAAATCGCGAACGCGTCTTCTGGATTCTCGATTGGAATGCGTTTATTTATCGCGGTATTGCTTATCAAATTATTTTTTATCACAGTATTTCTTACCACAGTATCTTTTATCAAAATAGTTCTTAACTTAATATATTATGCATCACAGCAGATGATGAATATGAGTGTTTTGAATATTTAAAACAATATCAATATTAGCAGTAGACAATATTGTTTTAGTTAAGTGCCATAACAGAGCAGAAAGAGTGATAATTATACTTTAAAGCTATTTAATGGCGGTATTGTCGACCGCGTTTAGTTGCGATGTAATTACCTCTGCTTTAATGTTTTGCTGTTATCTAGCGCTATGTTTGAGGTGTTATTTTGGGTATAATTTAATGGCATGAATATTAAAACCAGAGTATTCTTCATACATCATAACTAAAGAGATTAACCTAGTGGATTTTGAAAAAGAATTTGCCGACCTGAAAGTCGAAGCCGAAGAGATCATTGATAACTTATTAGAAGATGGCAGTGATCCTGATGCTGTATATTCTATTGAACATCACTTTGCCGGGGATGATTTTGCACAGCTAGAAAAAGCCGCTATTGCAGCATTTAAACTGGGCTACGATGTCTCTGATCCAGAAGAAGTTGAACTGGAAGACGGCCAAACAGTATTCGCATTCGACTGTGTTGTTGAAACGGAACTGGATATCGATACCATCACACGTGATATCGAAAAACTACTTAAAATGTCTATTGAACAAGATGTTACTTATGACGGTTGGGGCACCTTCTTCGAAGAAGATGCATCATAATACCTGCAAAGGCATCGCTGTTTTTGTTGGTTGTTGATAAGTAATATTATTGTGTGTGGCATGATGTTGTTTATACCACAGACAAAATTTGTCGCTCGGTAACGGGCGGCTAAATAAATACCCCTGAAATTGATCACATTGCTGGGCTTGTAGCCATTTCATTTGTGATTCCTCCTCAACCCCTTCTGCCGTTACGGTTATATTTAATTCTCTTGCTAAGCTAATCACTGAACGTGTGATCGCCGTTGTCGTTTTATCTAATTCAAGTTCATCGACAAATGATTTATCAATTTTGAGTTTATGTGCAGGCATATTTTTTAAATAAGATAATGAGCAATAACCGGTACCAAAATCATCGATAGACAAGCGTACACCAAGCTTAATTAATTCTTCTAGCATCTTATCCGCGGTATGGTTTGATTCCAGTAGTGTGCTTTCTGTGACTTCTATTTCGAGTCGATGTGCTGGTATCTGGTAATAATCGAGATAGTGTTTAATTTTACTGATCAGCAGTGGGTCGTTAAATTGAATTGGGGATAGGTTAACGGCCATAAAGATATCGATATCTTGCGCCCGCCATTGTGCGAGTTGTTGACAGGCTTTTTCTAATACTACTTCTCCGAGTTGGCCTATTAAGTTATTTTTTTCGGCTAGTTCGATGAATTTAATTGGCATGATTAGCCCCTCTTCAGGGTGATGCCAGCGTGCAAGGGCTTCTACGCCAAGCACTGCTTTGCTATTTGCATCGACGACGGGTTGGTAATATAAATCGATGGACTTGTTATTAATCGCGTGTTTTAAATCGTCGATTAAGCGTTTTTCTGCTTCGGCATGGGCCTCTAATAGCGGATCAAATAAGGTGTAACTTTGTTCTTTATGTTTACGTGAGCGTAATAAAGCTTGTTCACTACAAGTGAGTAACTGGCTGGTATTCTGTACTGTATCGGGATAGTTCGCAGCGCCAATACATATAGCGAGATCAATGACGTGGCCTTGGATCGCGACTTGTATATTAAGTCTGTCGATTAATTTATTGCACAGCGCGTTAAGCTGTACTGGTGAACTGACGTGATCGGTTAAAATGGCAAATCTATCCCCTTGGATGCGGGCGAGATGTGCTGAATTTGGGGCTAGTTGTTTGATCTTTTGACCCACATAAACGAGGACTTTATCGCCTATTTCAGTGCCGAATTGGCTGTTTAATTTACCGAGTTTCTTAATATCAATGAGGATCATGCCCCAATCGTGTTGTTGGTTGATATTTTCAAGTTCTTGCAAAAACGTGGTGCGGTTTAATTGCTGGGTTAATTGATCCTGCTTGGTTAAGGTGGCAATTTTCTCTAACGTATTACGGCGTTCTTTAATGTCGCGAGAAATACTGACGGTACCGACTAATTGGTTATTTTGAATCACCGGATGTTTGTGTACATCAACATAGACTTGGCGGCCTGCTAACTCAAATTCCATTTTGTAATTAGCACTTTGATAATCTGATTTTAACTGGCTATCGTAATCAACACTGACTTTTGCTGTTGATTCTGGCAGTAGTTGTTCAACGGTTTTACCAATGACATCGGTTTTTTTCTTATTCGCTAATTTGAGTGCCGCACGGTTGCATTCGACGATACGACCTTGCATATCTTTGTAAATGACAAAGTCAGGCAGGGCATCAAAAATAGAGTTCAGTAAGGCGGTTTTTTCTTGTAGTTTTTGCTCTGAGCGAAACTTACTGGATACATCAACGGCAATGCCGAGCAAACCGATTATTTTACCCTTGTGATTGTGCAGAGGGATCTTAGTGATCTCAAACTGTCCTTGCCCATAGATAGTCTCCATATGCATGGTTTTGGCAATGACACTGCGACCGTGGACGAGCGCTTCTTGATCTGTTTGATAGAGATCTTTACTCGGCAGCTGCTTTTCTTTCAATGCAGGTTGCAGTTGAATATCGGTTTTACCAATAATGAATTGTTCTGATGGTAAATCAAACAAGGATAAACAATGTTTATTACAGCCAAGATATTGCCCATGAATATCTTTCCAAAATATGCCAATTGGCAGATGTTGAATTGCATTAATCAATATGTGATTCAGAGAATCTGTGCTACCCATAACCTATCACTCCATTCCTTGGTGTTGACATCTATAGCTAAGCTGTTGGTATTTTTATAACTACAACTTAATGTTACTAACAAATATTTTACATCTTAACTGTTGGGATGGGAATGTTTTTGCAGGATATAGATGGGTGATTTGTGATGTTCATATCGTCTTTATTAGCAATGACAAACAAAAAAGGGGGGAGCTGATTAA
>NZ_AKXQ01000023.1 GCF_000276805.1 Moritella dasanensis ArB 0140
TAACAATACCATTACAACAACAATAGCACACGTAAAATCAACCTGTTTTATAGTCAACGCCGTTATCACTAAGGTGCTTATAATTAAGGCTGATAACAGGCTAATTGTTATGGCTGTTTAAATTCTCGATCCATTTTGAATGAAAAAGACGTCACATAACTTTCCATGTCTTGCAGGTCTTTATCAATACTATCGAGCTCTGTGGCAATGTTCTCAAGTAACTTCTCTGCTGTATGGCCTTGTTGCCATGGTTTTGTTTTCATCGAATGGTTGGCATAAATACTTTGTTGTTTTTGCTGCTTGATTGGCATTTTATCGAGCAGTAAACAGGCAATAATATAAAGTAATATTGCCAGAAAGAAACCGGTGAAGAAAAATAGCGCGACAAACACGACTCGTACCAACCAAACTTCAGCGCCTAGGGTGGCAGCTATGCCTGCGCAAACGCCGCCTAATTTGCCATTTTCAGTGTCTCGATAGAGTGGTGTTGTGATCATCGGTCTCTCCATTTTGGCGATTCTTGGTCTAAAATCTGCTCCAATGAGATAACCCGATCTTGTAATTTTTCAGTACGGCTAATCAATGTATGCAGCTTGTCTTTGTCTTTTTCTGACAGGCCTTGATTGCTTTTTCGTTTACTGCGGTAATATAAAATAAGCCACAATGGTGCGACGAAGACTAAGAATACGGTGACCGGTATTTGAATGAAATCCATGGTTATTCCTTATTGAACACAGGTAGCGGCAAATTAACGAAACGATACGCACAATTAATGATGGTTTATTATTGTATTTTATACATATATGGATTGTTTGTATTGCTTAAAACCATCGGCCTTACACTTTATTACGCGACGTCCGCCGTACTGGTGGTACTTAAATAATCATTCATGGCTTTTATTGATTGAGATAATGTATCAACTAACGTTTGTTGATCTCGAAACATCACCTGAAATTGCGTGGTTAACTCAGACTCTGTTGTCTCCACGACTTCCTTGCCTTGCGGTGTTAGTTGCAGCTGTTTTTTGTATTTTGATATGTCGATTCGAGCAATAAGGTCACGTTCTTCCAGCATGTTGACAATTTGATGCACTCGCTGAACTGAAAATCCTGTTGTTTGGGCTATTTTGTATTGGGTGATGTCTGGATTATCAAAAATGCTATTAAGCACAATATAAGCACCATAATTTAAGTGTTTTTTTTTCAATAGCACTTCAGCACTTAATCTAAAATACTCATTAAGTTTGTGTATCTCTTTGAAATAATTTTGTTTCGGATTATTTTGCATGAGTATCCTTTGGCTCATCAGGTGATGAACGAATCGCTTGTCTTGATAATTTTAATTATAACGCTTAACGCCTCGTTTAAATCATTCTTTATTGTGATGCAGGTCAAATGTTAAATAATAAGTGACAGTGTGCCACATTATGTTAACACACTGTTTTGACGATATTTTATGGAAAACAGTAAAGAAACTTTCAGGTTGTCATCCTACTCTCTAATGGTGATTGTAGAGACACATTCAGACATGGAAAGTTTAAAAAATGAAAATGACATTACCTAAAACATTACTCGCGTTAAGCTTATTTCAACCTCTGGTTGCGTTTGCTACTGAGGCTGATAACGAACCCGATTTGGCAGATTTAACCAAAGTGAACACGGCGTTAACGCTCGTTGTAAAAGATGATAGCAGCGGTGTTTTTAGCATGGAGGTATCAGGAAAGTATAGTGCCGATGTCTCGTATATGGTGCATGCCGAAGGGGAGTGGAATGATGAGCAAGAGTATTCAGCTTCGCGCTACCAATTTTATAATGTAATGAATACAGGTATGTCTTTCGCCCCTAAAGCGGGCGTGTCTTATGATTATTTTCGTATTTATGAAGACAATGACTATTTAGATGTTGATATGCATGCCATTGGTTTTGTGTCGTTAATTCCGATCAGTAAAAGTTGGAAATTAAATTTATTCCCGCAAGTGACTTACTTAGACGCCACATTTGATTTTAAACAAAATGGTGTTCGTAGTACTCAAGGAACCATGCTAGCGGCTTATTTGTCAAAATATGTGGGTGATAATGGCTCTTACTTCATGTTATTTCCGGAGTACTACAAAGTGTCTGGTGAAGGCGTGGAATACGAAAAACAGAACATTAACTTATCTTGGGGATCCACAATCACAGACGATAAGAAGTGGTGGTATATTTTACAGTATAGTCATACAGAAGAGGAACTTTCGCTTGATGGGATGAGTGATGGGTTAGTCAAAAACGATATATTTAAACTCAAGATAAGACGGTTCTTTTTTTAGTGAACGGTATCAGGCTTTCCATTTATAACGATGAATATTTTAAAGGATATAAAATGAAATTATCAACCCTCACCATTGCATTAGCGTTAGTCGTCTCTCCTGTTTTATCGCATGCCGAGCTGTACATTCCCAAAATGGGGGAAGTCTTTTCTTATAAAGATATCTCTCAAGAAATCTATGTAGAAAAGGCAGAAAATAAAAAGGATGATCCTGCTAATAGTATATTTGCAGCGATGCGGGAAAAACGTAAAGTCGATATGGCTAACCCAAGTGGCCCACAAGCATTTGTGGGTGAGGACGTTATTCAACCTGAATTTAGCGCTTCAACGTCACCTTGGCAGGCATTAGAAAACGTATTCCCGAGTGATTGGGATGCGATTAAAGCGGCATCGTCCATTGAATTAGCGCAGTTACGTACTGCGGTGAAAGTGAAAACGGTAATGGATCATCCTGATTTTAAAATTATTGAACTGGCGTTGGCGCCGGGTGCATTGTTGCCACGATTTTCTGATGCTGCACCGGGCAGTTTCCATGTGTTAGAAGGCGCAGTCGAAGTGACTGTTGACGGTAAGACGATCGCGGGTTATACCGGCACGTCGGTGAAGTTAGAGTCATTGTCGCAACGCCGTATTAAAGTTGTATCAGATAAGCCAGCTAAAATACTGTGGTTTCGCTGGGCACCGGCAGGTGATCAAACATACTTGAATTATGGCTATTACTTAACGGGCTGTAATTTCCATGCCCAACCTTTAGAAGCTGTTATGCCTGATGACTTTGAGCAATGGGATGAATCTGCACGCCAGCGCTTTACGCCTCTTCAACATCGCACTGTGTCTGAACCGGCTAAGAACAGCTTTTATGGTAGCCAAGTTAAACAGCTAGCGAAAATGAAAGATGAAGATGTTTCGGTATTGTCCCGTTATCCATTGACGCCGTTATTCTCAAATGAGAAAGATGTGCAATGGCTGGATTTTACTAAGATAGATGCTAAATCATTTTTCTGGTCAAAAGATGCAGCGAAAGGTGGTGATTTACTTGCCGCGTGGGACAAAATTGTGCGTATGAAAGGGATTTTTCAAGCCAAAGTGCCAGAGCAGCTCTATGACTTTAATATGTCTTATATTGCCAATGGTCCAAAAGGGAAGTATGTCACTCACTCCCATGCCACGCCTGAGTTTTATTATATCCTCGGTGGTGAAACGGAGTGGTTATTAAATGGTAATAAGTATACAGCGGTACCAGGTAATGTGTATTTCCACAGCCCGTATTGGGATCATGAAATGCAAGGGCTAAAAGAGGGAACACCAAAAGTGGCAATTACAGGGAGCTGGTCGCCACATGGCGATCGCAGTGTGTTCGAAAAAGACATGGTATTTACTGAAGCATTAACGACTCAGGTAAATAGCGCGGTATTTAGTGATAGCTTTAATTTCTATGACTTTAAACTAAAGCAGGGATTAACATTTGATGCTAAACAACAGGTCGTGATGTCTCACTAGGCAACGACAGCGGAGCTTATTGTGTTTTTTAGTCATCACAATAAGCTCCATTTTACTATTTGTGTGGCGTTTGGTTTAAGCGATTACTGACTAAGCTTGCCACCATAATGGCTAAGTAAAAACTGCCTAAAATAGATTCAATAAAAACAAAAAATCTTGGTATCGGTAACGCGGGGGAAATATCGCCATAACCCACGGTGGTTAAGGTGATGAAACTGAAGTAAATCGCTTCAAACATGTTATCCAGCCAAGGTTTCGCCTCGATACCATTAAACGCCTGCGGAAAAAGTTCGATTTGTATTAGATAGATAATTGCCCATGAGACACCAATAAGCAGGTAAACGCATATAGAACCGATAATCTGATTTTTGCTTACATACTCACTCTGCATGACCTGTTTTAGTGCTGTATGTGTGTGAGATAATAGAAAAATCAATAATGCGAATAAGGTCACCAACGAAAGATCATACTCATCAAAAAAGGTAACACTGCCTGATACTGCGGCAAGGGTCAGCAAAAAAGCATACCAATTTCGATAAAAACTTTGTTGATGCTTAACGCCAACAATTGAGAACCCCAAACAAATAATGATTAGCGCTAGTACTGTTTTTTGGCCTCCACTGAAAAGCTGCTGCATCATCGCACTGCTAAATAGCAAACCTAGGAGTGCGACAAGTAAAAAGTAGAAGTTGTCATCTTTCGATACTGTTTTCATTATGATTTTTCTTTTTCTTTTTCTTTTTCTTCAGCTTCGTTGATCAACCAAACGGTAAGTAGCTGATAGGTAAGGCTCAATACTACGGCGCCGACAAATAAGCCGATAATACCTGACATTACCATACCGCCAAGTGCACCCAGTAAGATAACCAGTACGGGTGTATCTGATCCACGCCCTAATAGCATAGGTTTCAGAACCGCATCACTCGCACTCACCAGAATACACCAAACTAAAAATAGTACGGCTGTGGTAGTAGTATCGACTGTGAATGCATAAATGATAGCGGGTAGTAATGCTAGGATTGGCGGAAGTTGAATGATCGCCACTATTAAGATTAAAAACATCCATAGTGCAACGCCTGGAATGCCTGCAATTGCAATGCCTAATCCTGCCATAATAGATTGGATAACAGCGACCCCGATAACGCCTTGTACAACCCCTCTTACTGTTGTTTTTGATATGGTTGTTAGTTCTTTACCTTGTTTGCCGCCGGTTAAACGACTTGCGATTAGTACGAAAGCTTGTTCACACTTATCTGCATTTACCATGAAAGCGCCAGCGATGACGGTTGAGATAATAAATT
Organism: Moritella dasanensis ArB 0140; assembly: GCF_000276805.1. Classification (GTDB taxonomy): domain Bacteria; phylum Pseudomonadota; class Gammaproteobacteria; order Enterobacterales; family Moritellaceae; genus Moritella; species Moritella dasanensis. The sequence continues at coordinate 5,109 of NZ_AKXQ01000023.1, forward strand.
GAATAAAACTGCCTCCCAAACTGCCTAGAAATGAGGCCATTTTAGTTATTGTACTTTTCACTTCGTCACTGTAATTGGCTAGCATGCTTTCTAAGTTTGATGATGCTTGTAGAGCAAACCCATATACTTTGTCACCAATGATGGGCCAATCTTTGATACTGATATTTGGCGTTGGTATCACTATTGTCCCATCCTGAACACCAGTGACTAATGCTGAACCACCTGTATATATTCCTGTTGAAAGTGCAATCAGCGGAACTAAGAGTAGTAATACACCGATAACTGAAAGCGCCGAGCTTGCTTTACTTTTGCTTATGCCAAACTTGCTATTTGCCCAAGTCGCAATCGGGTATAATGCCGTCGCGATAATAGCGCCCCAGACCACCATGAGGAAAAATGGCTGTAAAATGGAATAGCACCAATAAATGAGTAACGAAATAGCGGCTATTTTTATATACACATCAATTGCTTGAGTTGAAAGGTTACTGTTGTTTGGCATGGGCATTCCCTATTTTTATATCAAGACTAAGGCTGTATTTGTAAGAATTTCCAGTTTCTTGTTTCTAAGAAGAAAGACACAAAGATCATGTAACCCCCCACTAAAAATAGTTGGAAAATACGTATAAACATATTGTTATCTATATCACCTCCGCTCATTAGGGTACTGCCTAACAAGACCAATACCGTGCTAAAAGCCGTTGCGTAAATCGGTGCTTTTTCAGGTTTAGTATAGATCTGTGTGGCAATCACAATGGCGACTAATGAAATAGATAAAGTATAAAATAATAAGTTTGGTACCAGCGACAGCATGGCGAAAATAGCAATCGCTAAGATACCGCCAATGCTATTAGTGATAATTAAAAATGTACTTAATTTGACGGATTTTTCACCGGTGATCATTAATGACAGTAAAGCAATGAACATCATCGTAAATAAGGCTTCGGTTATCTGAAAGGCAAAGAAAAAACAGACAATAGGAAAAGAGATTAGCATGGCTCTAAAGGCTGCATACCAGCGTTGTTGGGTTGTTAACGGCGATAATTGATAACCTTTAAAGTGAGCTTGTTGTTCAGGGAAGTAAATATGTACGAAGGCAAAAATAGCCACAGCTACCACGCCTGAACTCGCGAGTCCGACCGCTAAAAAGACGGATGCGCCTGGATTTGAAATTGCCATGAAAGGTAATAATAAGATGGCGATGATAAGGATCGTGGCAAATAAATTCCATTTTGGATCAGTAAATAAGTAGTAACCCCATAACATCATTAAGCCAATAAGCACGAGCATAGGTAGTGGGTAGTGGGTGATGCCATTGGATAAGAGCAAACCTAAGACGATGGTCGCTACCATTGCCATCAGCAATTCATAGATAGTTTCTTTATTTAACTCGGCTTTATCAACCAAAAACTTGGCGACAAAGACCGGCGCTACAAATGCTAAGGGCCAATTGAACAGCGACGCAAGCAATACCGCGAGGCCAACGCCGACGGTATAGCGGATGATCTTAACTTGAACTTGTTTATTGTCTAGCGGGTTGTTGTCGACCACGCTATTGTCGGACATTTTATCGGACATTTTATCGGACATTTTATCGGACATTTTATCGGACATAAGACATCAAGCTGACAACGCGGATCCACAACTTACCAAGCATATTAAATAGGGGATTATCATCGCTATAAACAATGACATCAGCTTGACCCCCTATGCGTATTAAGCCACTTGCTTGAGCTTGATCGAATTCGATTGAAATAGGGAGCATTTGCGTTTGGCGTAACCAACCTGTTTGATTGTTGGCTTGAGCAAGTTTACCAGCCTGTGAATTTTGTCCCCAATCGACGCCCCAGTCGACACTGGTTACTTTGCCTTTAATGACTTTACCGGGCGCAAAATCTAACGCTACTTCTACTTCATCGCCCGCTTCAATATTGCCCAAACTGTTCTCACTGAAATAGGCTTGAATCCAAATTTTTTCTGTCGAGACGAATGTCATTAATGGTTGTCCTGCAGACGCAAAAAATCCCTCTGAAAGGCTGAAATTGGAGACTGCACCCATTGTTGGCGCTTTAATGCTGGTACGTTCGAGGTTGATTTGAGCTTGTTCAAGCGCGAGTATCGCCGCCTTGATTTTACTGTTGTCTTCGCCATCTAAACCTAATTGTAATTCAGATTTTTTGAGTTCTGCTTCAAAATTAGTTACGTTGGCTCGCGCTGTGGCTAAATTTGCGCGGGCTTGATCAGCGTCTGATTGAGACATAATACCGCGTTTCGCCATCGCCAGAACGCGACTAGTTTGTAATTTGGCATTTTCAAGTTCAACATTCGCGCTGGTTAAACGTGCTTGTGAGGATGCGATCACCGCTGTTTGAGCGCCAACATCTTGGCCTGCGATCTTTAAGTTTTGTTCGGCTTGTTTGACTGCAATCTCAAAGTCACTCGGATTCAACTTAACCAGTACATCACCGGCTTGTACCGGTTGATTGGGTCGTACTAATATATCGATAACCTGACCGGAGACTTGTGGTTTGATCGGTACGACGTAACCTTTTACGCGAGCACTGTCTGTAGAAGGAATGATGCGGTCTGCAATAATACTAAAGACCAACATGCACGCAACCGCAATAAGTAAATAATTGGTAAGCTTGCGTACTTTGTTGTGTGTTTGTTTTTCTCTTGTCTCGTTTGTATCACTTGTTTCACTTGATTCTATTGTATGTGGTGTTTCTATGACGTTGACGTTGACTTCAGGCATGAGAGTCCCTAATGATGACTTAGATCATTGCTTATTTAGGGTGCGTTTAGGATTAATTTACGAGCCCAAGACTAAGGTGTAATATTATTATAGTCTATATTATCGGCTTTTTATCATGGGGTTATAATTATGCTGGGAAGCGCTATCGCATGCGCTTTATCATGATGTTGGACTGTGCTTGTCGTCGCAATCAAGTAAGTAAAGACCACGTTAGCTTACGTGCTCTTTACTCTTTCAATTACTCTCTCAATGAGACTGCATTCCAGACTTGCGGGGGAGGTTTAGCCAGTTATGAATCCAGATCTAATTCATCATAGGTGTTATCCATGTCTTCAAATGTCGATAATTCATCGACAAAGTAATCACGACTCGGCTGTTTTGCATTGCGCTTCGTTATTGAATGACGAGCTGTATTTGTGTGTGTGATTTTATGGCTATATTTGCGCCAGCACCGGGCAAAATCAGAGGTTAGTTCGAATTCGCCATCAAGCTCAGCGAGAAAGAAATGTTCATCAGCAGTGGCGGGTAAGATCTCGCCTTCTTGAAGTCGCAGCATTGTTAAACCGTAGTTTTCTAATAGCTGTGACTCATCTACATTAAATGCATTTTGTTGTTGAAAACCAAGCGGAAAATGCACTTCATCTAAAAATATACCCATGCTTCTCATATCGATTACCTTGCGTTAAATTAATTGTGTCTTGAACATTTTAACTACTGATTTAATTGTTCTCTAAACTAACGTTGGATTTTGACAGTTTAATGACAATGAAAAAAAAATTGTAATCAGACGTCACAATTGTGTTTAATTATTTTTTAAAATAATGACACTCTTTCCTTGAAAACGTCTCTCTGCATCCACATCTATTAATTAGGCGCTTTCGAGGCCTAACCAAAATAAAGTATCAACCACTGCCTAACGGAGTTTGTTGTGCTTAATGAAAATGACCATCAATAGAAATAAAATACATCATGGCTAGGCGCAAACTAATTTGGCTTAGTGACAATGATAATATTGCTCAATGGAGAATATGATTATGCGTACTTTCGACTTTACTCCCCTATACCGCAGTGCAATTGGTTTTGAACGTTTAGCAGCACTTGCTGAAACGGCTGCATCAAATCGCCAATCCGGCAACAACTTTCCTCCGTATAACATCGAACAAATCGATGATAATAATTATCGCATTACCATGGCTATCGCCGGTTTTGACGACGCTGAAATTGATATCTCAACGCAAAATAATGAATTATTAGTCAAAGGCACCAAAGAAACTGTGGCCAAAGAAGACGATAAACGTACCTTCTTACACCGTGGTATCGCAGAGCGTAACTTTGAACGTAAATTTGAGCTAGCAGACCATGTTTTTGTCAACGGGGCAGACATGAAAAACGGCTTGTTGTTTATCGATTTAGAACGTCAGCTACCCGAAGCGATGAAGCCGCGTAAAATTGTTATTAACGGCGCGAAAACCCTATCTGCTGAGTAATACCGTATAAATACGGGTCATCGTTACGGATGATAGCTCTGCAGTAAACACCCAAAATAAACCACATTCGTCTTAGCGGGTATTATCTCGCTAAGCGGTAACACCCGAATCTCTTAAAAAACTTGGGTATATAAGTGCTGCTCAGCAGGCTTATCGCTCTCTATTGTTTGAGGAAAATAGACATGACTACAACGACAACATTCGATTTCGCACCACTCTATCGCCACGCAGTTGGCTTCGACCGATTTGCTAACATGGCGCAAAAACTGATCGCGCAGCAACAGAATGACCAACAACGGACAGATCAGAAATTAACAGCCCAGCGTGCGGTTGATACTTGCAACGCTAAAAAACGAGCGGTTAAAAATGCAAATGCTAAACGTACAGAAGCGAGTTATCCACGTTACAATATTAGCCAAACGGGTGAGCTCGATTATCAAATTACGCTGGCGCTAGCGGGCTTTTCACTGGACGAAATTGATATTACCGTGACCGCAAATGAGTTGGTTATCAGCGGTAAAAAGCTGCCTGTAGAAAAAAGCACAACGCTATTACACCAAGGTATTAATCAAGCTAATTTCAAGCGTGAATTTGCCTTGGCCGATCATGTTCATGTTGTCAATGCTGATATGCATCAAGGGCTGTTGACGATTAATTTAAATCGTGAAATACCTGAATCATTACAACCACGTAAAATTGCTATTGGTCGTTAACAGGCCGTCTAAAGCAACGTTATAAAATACGGCTGTAAGACACCGTTTTCAACCTATTAAAGCGCATCAATTTTGATGCGCTTTTTTGTTATTTATTGTTATTTTATATGCAACACCACGACAAATTTTATTCATCGTCACGACAAAAAGAACTCATTTGCCAAATCTTGTCTCAAAGCGTTTAATCGCATTCTTTCGCGACTAAAAGGGGATAGGCGGAAATGACATTTACTCAACGATTACATCAGAATTTAAATCTTTGGTTTTGTTCGATTAAAGTGTTACGACCTTATAAACAACAATCGGCTCCCGGCGCTGTTTTATTAGGTGTCGCTGCGGATGGTCGATTCCCGAGTAATGTTGTCGCGGATAACAGTGTCGTTAACTTGCTATCAAAACCGGGTGGCTTAGAAAGTATTGCTCGACGTGTTATGCATGCGGCATTCACTAAAACCAATATACCGGTTTATAACGCCGGTATGCTCGATGATATCGACGGTTTTGATGATTTGGATGTCGATGATATTCAACTGGAACAATACCTAAAAGTACTGGTGTATTTAATGGCGGGTCATTTCCCTATTACGATAGGCAGTGCGGATTCCATTTCAATCGCCAACTATCAAGCGTTATCGGCGCATTTATACCAACAGCAATACCATCAACACCAGCATAACAAATGGTATGGCAGTGATTATGTCGCCGGTAATAACAAAATAGGAATTATTAATTTTGACCCGAACTTTGAGTTACGATTAACACCGTCACCTAAGCTGGATTCTGCATTCAATGCAGTGAATCAATATTGCTTGGAGACATTTAGAATTTTTAATTATTTAGGATTAGGCATTTGTAAACGCACAAACTCTGTAGACACGTTTGATTATGCTAAGCAGCTCGGTTGTGATTGGCTATTGGATAAACACATGAGTATCACGCATTGTGAACTCATTGAAGAAACATTAGCGCGATTCATTGAGCAAGTAGACCATATTCATTTGAGTGTCGATTTAGCGGTTATCTGTGAGCAGGTATTGCAGTCCAAGGAGAGTCATTTACATTCAAGTCAGACCCAGGGCATCACCCTAGAAATACTGACTTTTGCGTTAAAGATTATCGCGCGTAGTGGCAAGTTGAAAATGCTCGATATCGTCACGCTAAACCCTGAACTGGATTACAGCCATAAAACCGCTGCTTATGTGTCATCGATTATCTGTCCGGTATTACAACACCTGAAGGTATCGAATTAATTTATGAAATTGTGATTGTTGGTGATGTTGATTACCGCAGTTAAGAACAATTATTAAGTGTTATTAAAAGTTAAATAGAGAAAGTAAAATGAAAATAGCCATTTTATCGCAAGGCCCAACGTTATACTCAACACGCCGCATTGTGGAAACTTGTTTAGACCATGGGCATGAGCCTGTGGTGATTGATGTATTACGTTGTTACATGAATATTAACGATACCAAACCTTCCATTCACTTTGATGGTCAAAGCCTCGAGGGGTTTGATGCGGTGATCCCGCGCATTGGTACCGAAGTCAGCTTTTACGGTTGTGCGGTATTACGCCAGTTTGAAATGATGGGGGTATTTACCATTAATCCGTCGTTGGCTATTACCTGCTCACGGGACAAATTACAGTCGCTGCAGTTACTCAGCCAGAAAAATATTGGTATGCCAGTGACTGGGTTTGCCAATTCACCAACCGATATCCCGGATGTGATCAGTTTGGTGGGCGGGGCACCTTTAGTGATAAAATTGCTAGAAGGTACTCAAGGCATTGGTGTGGTGTTAGCAGAAACGAATCAAGCTGCTGAGAGTGTGCTTGAGGCGTTTATGGGCATGAAAGCCAACATACTGGTGCAAGAATATATCAAGGAATCGAAAGGCGCCGATATTCGCTGTTTTGTGATTGGTGATGAAGTTGTCGCTGCGATGAAACGCCAAGCACCTGAAGGCGAGTTTAGATCGAACTTGCATCGCGGTGGTCATGCTTGTCAGATTGATATTACCTCTGAAGAGCGTGCAACGGCGATTGCAGCAACGCAAGCGATGGGTTTGAAAGTCGCAGGTGTTGATTTGTTACGCTCTGAGCGCGGACCGTTGATTATGGAAGTAAACTCTTCACCAGGGTTGGAAGGTATTGAACGAGCAACGGATATCGATATTGCTAAGTTAATCATTACTTACATTGAAGAGAATATGGCAAGCTAACCGCGAGTAGTTGATAGAGTAATACCAATTCCGAAAATTAAGTGATCAAAATGATATTGCTCCTGCAAACCGCTCAAGACATCCCTGTTCGCTTAGACAAGGCCATCCATGGCATGTCTATTTGCGATAGGTTTGCGATAGCAATAGCATTTTTCTGTACAGTTATTTATAGGCATTGGTATAAAGAGTAGAAAGTCGAGAATAGAGAATAGAAAGTAGAAGGTAGAAAGTGCTTTTCGATAATATCCACCGTCATTATTATCGTGGATATTATCGTTTACATTGCGGATCCTGTCATAAGTCGAATGCTAAACTTCCGTATTCCTCATCGTTATCATCTTCTTCTGTACTGATATTCAGACCTGAATCATCACGCACGGGTGTTGCTCGTTTGGATTTTACTCGGATGGTCAGATTATTATCGAAACGCGTGATCTTGTTGTTGTATTTACGCCAGCAGCGCGCAAAGTGAGAGGTGGTAGGTAACTCACCATCTAATTCAGCCAAGAAATAGTATTCAGCAGCGGTTAGTGGCAGTAAATTACCTTCTTGTAATTGCCGCATGGTTAAACCATAGCTTTCTAGAATGGTGACTTCTTCTGGACTGAAAGTACTGTTTGTTTTAAAACCAAAAGGGAAATGTAATTCATCTAATAATACACCCATATTTCTCATGTCATCAACCTCATCATTTTTTGCAGATAATCGTTTAGTTTTTATAACTTGTACAACAAAAAAAATTGCTGGTGACGATGAACAGATTGATTTATTTTTTTGGCTAAGAGGGTGTAGTATTTGTATCTGGTGTGGTGCGTCAACACCGTCATATTGAGGAATTGAAAGTGGCTAAATTAGATCTTAAATTTAAAAAAAAACCAGTCTTTAGATTTGATGATGATAATGAGATAGGTATTGCAGTGCGTAAGCAAGAACAGCGTTCGCGTCGCAACTTACGTAAAGCGAAGAAAGAGATGGATGATGATGACAGCTTTATCCATTAAGGCTAAATAGGCTAGTGAGGTAAGTTAGTTCGGTAAGGTAGTTAGAGTCGTTAGATTAAATAAGCTCGCTAAAATTATTCGCGCTTTAGTCGTTTGAACCCACGACTAAAGCGCTGTTGTTTTTATCGCTTAATATTCTTCACCACAACGACGTCTAAATTAAGCTATGCCTAAATTAAACTGTCGAAAGCCGCCATGGTCGAATCACACTTAATCACGCGACCATGGCCTTGACCTTGTGTTGGTATTAAGGTGATTTTAGTTGCCGCGTTAGCCGCTAATTCTGAAGTCGCGAAATCAGCAAATCTATCACGTTTATCGTGCACTATCGTTGTTGCATGATGACGAGAGACCAGTTTTTGATAAGGGTTGATGGTATCTAAACTGTATTCATATTTGTCTTCAATATGTTCGATCATCGCGCCAAATAACTTCATTGAATATCCCGATTTACCCACCATGTTATATAAGTTATCGACGTAGTTGAGCACAGGTGCAATTAATAACAGTGGCAGCGCATCGACTTTTGGATGACGGCTTTCGAGTACCGATGCCGAGCCCATGCTGTGGGCTATGATACCTGCGACATCATCGACGTTATCAACGAGTTCATCAAAAGCTTGTACAAAAGCGGGCAGGTGAGCATGGCGACCTTCGCTTTGTCCATGTGCAGGGTGATCGTAAGCTAGCGCAGTAAAACCTTGTGCAGCGATGTGTTCCATTAACGGAAAAAACTGACTCGCACTACCAGACCAGCCATGGCTTAAGATCCACACCGGACCATTACCTATTTGATAAGTATTTAACCGCCCTTCAGAGGTCAAATGAGTCGAGCGTAATAAGCCCACTGGATCATCGCTGTTTGACGTACTACGTACAGGGGTAAGCAATAAGTTACGTGTTGTTTTTATGGCGTGTTTCGGTGCGATACTGTGATGTAATCGGGTTCCGATATTAATCATGCTACGACGGATAGTAAACTTGCTACGGGTATTAAAATAAATGTTGCTGCTCATGGTAAGTTCCTTAAATAACACCCTTTAAACGAACGGTCGTGCTATTTCTGTTGTGTTTAAAAGGCGTCGCCGCCCATTATTTGTTAGGTCTAAGTTTATTGATTAAGTCTAAATTAACTACTTTGTCTTATTAAACTAGGTGCCTCATTAAACTATTCTGACGTATTATTGCCACTGCTTATAAAGTTGTTTTACGCCTTGCCAAAAAAGGCTGCGTTCATCATTTTCAAGTTCGATGGAATGGAACAAGTGACTGCTTAAATACAGGCCATAAAATTGGAACACCGCTTGTCTTGGATCTAAGTCTTTGCGGAATAAGCCACTTTGTTGACCTTTACTGATCTGTATTTCTAAATAGCTGATCCAAGTATGCAGTTGCTTACGTAATGTTTGCTGCAAGATGTCTTGGTTACTATTACTTTCTTTCCACGCATCCATAAACATACAGCTGCCTTGGAATGAATGGTTCCAGTCTAACCAGTGGTGTAACAAGGATTGTAAGCGCGTACTCACATCGATATGTTGCTCGCGCCTCACGGCCACTATTACACGTTCGTTAAAACATTCACCGGCATATTCAATCACCGCGACTTGCAAGTTTTCTTTGGAATTAAAATGTGAAAACAAACCACTTTTAGACATGCCACAGGTTTTGGCAAGCACACCAATCGTTAAACTCTCTAGCCCAGTTTCACTGGCGATGGTGAAAGCTATATTGAGGATATGTTCGCGGGTTATACGACCTTTACTCATGACTATCCTTTAGGCTTGTTAGTGTGCTGGTTGTTTTATCAATGAAGACATTTTTAGCACGACCGTTCTTTTAATGCCAGCGTATGGTGAGTAATAGCTATAAAATATAACTAAGGTGGTAGCGTTAGAGGGCTGTTGATGTTATTTGTTGTGGTTGATTATGGTTACTGCGATACAAATTCGGGATCTTTTGTGCTGAGTTTTGTCAAAATATGGAAATTAAATAAGGTATTTAGTGTTATTAATAAAGATCTGCTCTACACACTTACACAGGGATCGTTTATGCTTAAGTCAATTTTAAAAGTGAATTAAGGAAGTCGTATGCGGATCACCGCCAATTTTGATGCTGGTAATATTGAAGTTATTAATTTAGATGACAAAAATGATGTTCAACTTGCGATCCGTCCGGACGTAGGTGAAGAGTTTTTCCAATGGTTTAACTTCCGTGTTGAAGGTGTAGTCGGTGAGCAATATACACTGAACATCATGAATGCTGGTGAAGCGGCTTATTTAGAAGGTTGGGAAAACTACCAAGCAGTTGCATCGTATGATCGCCAGCACTGGTTCCGTATTCCGACTTTTTATAAAGACGGTAAATTAACTATCATTGCCGATATGGATTGTGAATCAATGCAAATCGCATACTTTGCCCCGTACAGTTATGAACGTCATCAAGATCTACTTGCTGCTGTGCAAATGCACCCGCTAGTAAGCTTAGAGCACCTTGGTGAAACAATTGATAAACGTGACTTAACGTTAGTTAAAATTGGTGATGGCGCGGAAGGCAAACGTAACATCTGGATCACTGCTCGTCAGCATCCAGGCGAAACAATGGCTGAATGGTTAGTTGATGGCTTAATGCATAGCTTACTTGATAGTGACAACCCAACGGGTAAAGCATTATTAGACAAAGCTAACTTCTACATCGTGCCAAATATGAATCCAGACGGCAGCGCACGTGGTCATCTACGTACCAATGCACTCGGTGTAAACCTTAACCGCGAATGGTTAAACCCAAGCTTAGAAAAAAGCCCAGAAGTATTCCATACCATCAATAAGATGAAAGAAACTGGCGTGGATTTATTCTATGACGTACACGGTGATGAAGCATTACCTTTCGTATTCCTAGCGGGTTCTCAAGGTACGCCAAGCTATAACGACAGATTAGCTAAATTACGTGATCGTTTCTCTGAAGTGTTCAAACTAGCAAGTGCAGACTTCCAGTCAGAATTTGGTTATGACGTTGATGCACCTGGTACTGCAAATATGACTGTTGCGACTAACTGGGTTGCTGAAGAGTTTGATTGCTTAGCAAATACCATGGAAATGCCATTTAAAGACAATGATAACTTACCTGACCCTATGATGGGTTGGTCACCAGAGCGTTCTATTAAGCTTGGTGAAGCGTCATTAGTGGCGATGTTAGCTGTGGTTGACGACTTACGTTAATTTTTAATTGACCTGATGGTTGCTTATAAATAACGATATTAAGCCCGTTAGTTTACTGTTTTTAAAACAGGACTGATGGGCTTTTTTGTATCTGTAATGCGAAATAGGCGAGCTTTTGTGAGCTATATCAATTTGTTGAATTAATTAACGTGGTCTAAATAACGAATGTAGACATATACTCAATAATAGTTGATCAAGTTCGGTGAAGGATATGGGTTATGTTACAAGAAGGCAATCAGATCATTGTGCATGGCAGAGTGCAAATGGTCGGTTTTCGTTATGCGACTGTGCAACAAGCGCTGCAGTTGGGCTTAACCGGTCATGCTATTAATTTAAAAAATGGCGATGTCGAAGTGCAGGTATTTGGTGATAAGGTTGACCGAGACAAGTTAATCTTATGGTTAAGAGGCGGTCCTGATACTGCGCAGGTTGATGCGTTGGAAATTAGCGCGCTTGAGCATAAGCACCTGTCGAGCTTTACCCAGGGGTAACTTGCGAGATGCGATACGTCTTATAAGCTGTATGTCGTGATACCTATTCTATAGGTGGTTCATCGCTATTCTGTATTTCTTGAGTGAAATAGTGCCGTGTGCAGAAAGTAAAATACCCTCCGCGGCGAGCTGTTGCCGTTGGTAGTCACCACGATCACCTTGTAGCGATATTTTCCCTTGGCTATTCACAATACGATACCAAGGTAGTTTGCTGTCAGCCGGCAAGCGACTAAGCACTTTACCAACCTGACGAGCATGACTTGGCATTCCCGCTAACTTAGCGATATCACCATAGGTGGCAACCTTACCAACAGGTACTTGATAGACAAAAGCAAATACCTGCTGATCAAAGTTGTTCACATTAAAAACGCAGTTTAGTGACTAGTTGCTCACCTAACTGAACGTTATTTGATGAACCACTTAACGCTTCACGCGTATCACTTAGCAACGATTCCATACCCGTTTTAATTGTGTGAGAATGGCTTAACTGTTGTTGAACTTGACTGATGGTCTGTTCAACTAAGCTTGAGCTTGAATTCGCTTGTGATACTAGCTCTTGTAAGCTTTTCATTGTCACTGTTGCGATATCCACACTGTCATCAATAATGTTGGTTACTTGTTTTTGCTTATTAATGATGGCAGCAGAGATATCCATGATTTTTTTCATTTCACCTTGGATCTGATCTGCTGATTGATTTGCTGTATTTGCCAGTGCACGTACTTCATCGGCTACCACGGCAAAACCACGGCCATGTTCACCCGCACGTGCCGCTTCAATCGCCGCATTGAGTGCTAGTAGGTTGGTTTGATCGGCAATGCCTTTAATCGAGTCAACTAATTGACCAATATTCTTGTTGTTATCGTCTAAGTTGGCTAACAAGATAGTGAACTCTGCAATAAATCGCGCAGAATCGGTGATGTTGCCAGTTAGTTCTTCAAGCTGTTGAATACCAGTCTGAGAAATATTCGCTGTGCTTTGTGCAGAACTGAAAGAGTCATTAGATAAACTTTCAATCCCGCGTGATTGTTCCATAAACCCTTGAACTAAATCAAAGTTTTGTTCAATATTACCCAATCTTTTCGCTGACGATGTATTTACATTTTGGGCATTCTTGGTAATTTCTTGAGCAATAGACAATGCGCCACTGCTCTGTAATTGCTCTAAAATACTGACTTTATTTTGCAGTGCTGCTAAGTCTGTTTCTGAGATAAGAACTTGTCCAAGAGGGACTTTATTAGAGTTGAAAAAATTAAACATAGCTTAGATCTGCCTTATTCTAGTCGTTTATAATTTATAGCGGCAATTTTTGATCCGCTGTATACGGTTAAGCAATAATTAGACCGTAACGTCAATAGTGGATAATTTATTTTTGTTATTAATTATATAGTTATTGTTTATTACCATTTTGACCATTAAATGTTGGGTCATGGTGTCACATTTATCTCCCTGCTTGTCGTTAACAAGAGTTAGCAACCAGTTGATAAATAGTTGTTAAAATTGTGACGTATATATTATCGGCCGCAGCTGTTATTTGTTTAGCAATTTATGGCGCTATAATGTTAAAAGTTATGTGCTACGAATATTTTTGTAAAGCTATCGACATTTATCAAAAGTTAAGTATATTGTGCGCAAGACAATTAAGAGAGGTTACCCTGATGTCAGAATTGAATGAAGAGACGATGTTACACTTAGATAATCAGGTTTGTTTTGCTCTATACAGCGCAACGAATGCCATGATCCGTGCATACCGCCCAATGTTAAAAGCACTGGATCTGACTTACCCGCAATACTTAACTATGCTCGTATTTTGGCAACAAGATGCGATAAGTGTGAAAGTATTAGGGGAGCAATTACACCTTGATTCGGGCACGTTAACCCCTTTGTTAAAACGCTTAGAATTGAAAGGCCTTATTCGTCGAGACCGTAGTAAAGAAGACGAACGGGCGCGTATATTGTGCCTAACGGATGCGGGCACTGCATTAAAAGAGCAAGCAAAATCGGTCCCCCTGAACATGTTTTGTCATGCCGGTTTACCAAAAGAAGAATTATTGATGATGAAAGCCAGTTGCGAAGCATTACTGAGTAATTTAACCGATTAGTCGTGACGATTATGACGCTAATAACTGCGGTTATAATGAGAAAATAGTAATGAGAAAAAAGTAATAAGAAAAGAGTAATGAGAAAAGCACTGAGGGCTGCTGATTACAGCCCTTTTATGTGCGTTTTTATGTTAACGCTACATGATCACATGATGACAATAATTTAGGTTATTCTGGGCGCCAGCTTAGTGCACTTGCGATAGAACCTACTGCGATCAGATCTTGCTTGTCAGCCGATAAATCAGGCAGTGTTTGCAAGCTTAATAAACCATTGGTTTGTACTGCCGCAATACTTTGCGTACCTTGCTCAAATACGTAGCCGAGTGGATTTTCAACTGTCATGAATAAGTCATCTGATTTATGCACTGATTTTACATTTAAGTGTTCGTTGTTGATACGTACAACCCCCGATTCATACTTTGCTAGATCTAATGAAATGGCTGCGCTTGATGGTTGCATTTCATATTCACCAACAATTTTACCATCCATATTAATGTCACAATGGTACGGGTCGTTACCACCAAAAGATAAACCGCCAAAATTAACACTGGTGCCGCCACCGCTACAGACTAAACCCCACGTTTTGCCATTATCTGCTCGTGTTATCTCAGCAACCATTTTACCTTCAGTTGTACTGATTGTATTGAACCAAGTTGAACCTGATGAACTGCGATCGTATTTCCCGGTATATTTGCCTGCCATATCAAAGTTACCTTCCTGGCCTAAGCCCCAAAAATCGCCATCTGTTTTGATCAACATCTCTGGCTGCGCTTTCAATTCGCTAGTTTTGGTCATGAGTGCCACGCTACCACAGCCTGAAATGAGGGTAGCAGCAAGTACAGGAAGTATAAGTTTTTTCATAATATGTCCATTGTATATATCGGAAAATGACTAGTGTTGTCTTTAGGGCGGCATTATCATTATAAACATACACTAAGTCTAGTTTGATGAGCTGATTAAATGTAAGCGAATGTAAGCGCTTGTCAGCTTGTATTCGGGGGGAGGGGAAGTGAAAAAATAAGGCATAAATTCGAATAAGTAGGAGCAAGTGAAAATAGGTGAAACAAGTCAAAATAGGGCGAGATAGGTCAGTTATTAGTAAAGCCTGATAGGCTCAACTAATACTCTGCGAAGTATTGATTGAGCGCCTGCTGCCACTCTGGACTTTGGCGCACATTCAGCAGCGCACGGTTTAATTGCTCGGTGTAAGGGCTACTGTCTTTAATCGCTAGACCATAATTCTGTTTTTCAAACTGATAAGGCAATGCCGATATATGCTGATAGCGGCCCTCTTGCTTAGCCTGCTTAAGCTTGTATTTTAATATCGCATTATCTTCGACAATAGCATCTACTTCGCCGTTATTTAACGCCAGGAGCATATCATCGATATTGTTAAATGTTTGATGCACAATTCCTAAATTAGTCAGATAAATAGACGACGTGGTGGATACTTTAGCGCCGACATTGAGGTGTATCAGATCGTAGGGGCCTTTAATGTCGCTGTTCATCAAACCGAGTGTAAAGGTACTGGCCAGGATGGCGGTAATGCTGGCAATAAACAGCGTTGAGGTGATCCCGAGTAATACCGTGAGCACACGGCCTGTTAAGGTTTTAAATTCGAAGTAGTTAAATGGTCCTTTGGTGATAAATAATAACCCCAAAATGAAGGCCTCTAACCATTGTGCACGCTTTGATGGCATTGAATAGAGTTTTTCATTAATGTGGTGTTCAAGTTTATAAAATATCCCGCCAATAATGCCAGCCAACACGATGATAATCGCTAAGATTATAAGTAGCGTTTTGTTGGTGATTAAATCGATGAATGAGCGCAGGTAGCTTTTTTCTTTTACCGCAATCGCCAAGTGGGTTTCGTAAAATGAGTGAGAGAAATCCATCACTAACTCACGTTCTGGGGTAATCGAAATACAAGAGATACCGACTTCAACATTACCGGCTTCAATCTCATCGAGTAAGTCTTGCAAGGCATAGTTTTTAATCTGGTATGGTAAATCAAGACTGTTGGCGATGCGTTGCCATAATAGAATACTTAGCCCAGAGCTGGTGGATTGTGGACTCCCATTTGGATGTACACTCATGACAAAAGGTGGGCAGTGGTAACTGCCGACGTTAATGACGGGATTGCTTATATTATTAACTGGACTACTTACAGTCATTACACTACTTACAGTAATTGCTGAACTACTTATGTTAATAAGGGCGCTACTGATATTTATCACTGAACTACTGTAGCTATACGCTGCCATACTGTATAAATAACAGAATACACACAGTTTTATGATTGAACGTAACAGTGGCGGCATAACAATCCTTAGTGCATAGTCAAAAGCGCGGTATCAAACTCTGTCAAAGGTCTGGTGTATATTGTTATTTATTTACTAAGCTTAGTGGAAAACGGAAAAAGGTTTATTAATATGAAATTTAAATTGCCAGCAGCTTTATTATTAACGGGTATGTTAAGCGGGTTACTGATTGGCTGTACAAGTGGCAGCCAGAATGACGCTGAATCAAATAATGAGGGTACTAATACTGCCGTCGCGAAAACTGAAATTTATTGGGTTGCGCCCGAACGTGTTGCTTGTCAAGGTATCGTCCCCATGCAGTGCTTGGTGGTGAACAAAGTCGTGGATGGTAAAACCAGTGAGTGGCAGTATTTTTATAACGACATTGCTGGTTTTGAATATAAACCAGGTTCGTTTTATAAATTATCGGTGGAGACATCTGCAGTGGCGAATCCGGCCGCAGATGCTTCAAGCTTAACGTATAAGTTGATTGCAGAAATAGATAAAAAACAAAATCATTATGCCGAAAATACCATGTTAACCGAAAACCGACAATGGAATTTGAAGCAACTGACAGGCTTAGGTAACGTTAATCCGATGATGTTAAAACAACCTGCGTATATCAGTATTGCTGGTGATCGTTTGTCAGGGTTCTCGGGCTGTAATAATATCTTTGGTCAAGTGCAGCATTTATTTGAAGCTGAAGAAGTGCAGAATTCGTTGTTAAAGCTGGGCCCGCTTGGTTCTACGTTGATGGCGTGTGCGGATCCAAATGGCAATGCCGTTGAACAAAAACTGCAACAAGTACTCGGTGACGTGAATGCCATTAAAGTACAGTGGCCGTTCTTAAATATGTATCAGAATGATGAACTGATGATCCAGTTTGTAGCCGAAGATTGGGATTAATCAATTAATCAACTTGTTAATGCATTAAGCGCTTAGTGACCTTTTCTATGAGGTCATTAAGCTATATTAAGCGCAATACGTTCGATCAGTTTTATCTCACGACTAAATTTCACCGCCAGTAACTGGCTATCAGGTTCCCAGCGCACCACCTTTGAGGGGATCACGTCGGTAAAGTAATTAGCAAACTTAATAATGATCCCTTCACCAATACTAAATTTATCTTTAGTTTGAACTCTCGCTAACATCCCTGATTTTGAAATATTTATTACTTGTACTGGAATTTTGAAAAAATCAAATAATCCGAGTTTATCCACATATAATACCGGATACGGCTCCCAATAATTATAGCGAGTATGATCTCGGTTTAGTTTGAATGTCAGATCCTTTTTTACACTAAACATGGTACGTCCGTATATTCCCGTATGGGTTTGTATGTTTGCAGATTCGCAAATTGGTGTAGCTCATTTTTCAATATAACTGAAAATGAATAATTTATCATATTAACAGTCTGTAAAAATAAGCTTTTTTAGTTTTAGCTGTTGATCTGTATCAAGTGAGCTCGAATGTTTGTTGTACTTAACGTAGATCTTCATTAAAATGCTAATACGAATTGTTTTTATTTGGGTGTTTAAGCTGTGGCGCAAATTCTTATCGTCGATGATGATATACAACTATGTGAATTACTAACTGAAGTTTTAGCCGAAGATGGCTATGAAGTGCATAGCGTGCACTGTGGTGAAAGTGCGCTTGATTACATGCAGACCAAACCGGTTGATTTAGTCTTACTTGATGTCATGTTGCCTAATATTAATGGCTTACAAGTGGCAAGACGTATTTGTCAGCGCTTTGCTACGCCTATTTTAATGCTAACGGCGTTGGCGGATGAAAGTGCCATGTTGGATTGTTTGCAGGCTGGCGCGGATCAGTATATTGCTAAACCTTATAGCGTACCGGAACTATTAACCCGTATTCAAGTGATGTTACGCCGTGTTGGTTTGGAAAAGCAAAGACAAAACTTGGGTGGCGAGAGTTCTGTACTCACGCAGCTATCACGTTTGTCATTGACTGGCACTGAAGCTGAATTACTGGAATACCTTGTTTCTCGCCATGAAATTGTGGTATCGAAAGCCGAATTACAAAAACAAGTATTAAAGAAAGACTTATGCCCGTTCGACCGTAACCTGGATATGCACATCAGCAATATCCGCCGTAAGATGGTGCAGTCAGGTTTGTCTAAATTACATATCAAAACGGTACGTGGTAAAGGTTATAGCTTTTTTGAGCATGTCGGTAGTATGGTTATATGAAGTTGAATTGCTTAAAAAGCGCAAAAAAATGGTTCTTTTTAGGTGATCGCCAAGGACTGGCGTTTCGTTTATTCAGTTATTTTGCCATTACCCTCGTGTTGATCCTCAGTTTACAAAGTATCGCTGAAATGGCGTTAGTGCGGGTACTACTGCATCTGCCAACGACTGTTAAAACTGAAATGTTAGATCTTGCCGAACAGGCGAATTTATTACTGGATAGTAAAGACAGCGAAGGTAATGTAGACCGCGATAAACTTGCGGCATGGGAAGCGGCACAGTCGAGTTATTTATTTGTGCTTAATGATGATTTCGATGAAGTCAGTACGCGTGTTATGCATCCGCATTTTAAATTTAAACTGCGTTTTATTCGTCAACTCGATACCATTTTAGAAAAGCATGTGAGTAAGCCCGTTATTGGTTTGCCGTTACGATCAGGTTATCAGCTGGTGGTGCAGTTTTCTGATAAACAACATCCTGCCCGTTACTTCCCTTATTACTTTGCCGCTATTCAATTTGTGATCACCAGTATTCTGCTCGCTATATTTTCACTGTTACTGGCACGACATTTACAGCAGCCTTTGCATCGTTTGCAGGCGGCGAGTCGCGGTCTTGCTGAGGGGGACTTTAGTATTAGGGCTTCGCATCAGGTCGGTAACAGTGTGACTGAATTCAATCAGCTGGCACAAAACCTAGATGATATGGCGGAACACATTCAACGTTTAATTAGCAAACAAAAAAAACTGATCACGGACGTATCTCATGAATTACGCACACCATTAGCACGACACAGTTTGATCTTACATTTGTTGCGTAAACGCTGTCCGCAAGAAGTAGGCGGGTTATTAGACAGATTAGACAATGAATCAGCCGAAATGAATAATCTCGTTAGTGAAATACTGGAATGTAGTCGTTTAGAGCATGAGAATGTATCCGTGGCACTGGTGCCAACTCAGTTGGAATCTCTGTGTCAGATCCAAGTAATGCAAAATGAAATCGATTTAAAACCACAACAAACTTTAAATGTTGAATTAGATAATGCTACTCCTATGGTACTTGCTGACAGCCGCTTATGTTTAAGGGCCGTTAAAAATCTACTTGAAAATGCCATTAAATATGCAGGTGAAAACGCGGTTATTGCCTTAACGGTACGTCAGCAAGATAACATTGTTGAAGTCATTGTTACCGATGATGGTGTTGGTATACCTGCGCAGCAATTAGAGCGTGTCTTTGATCCATTCGTGCGTATTGAGCAAGCGAGAAACAAGCAATCGGGTGGTTATGGACTGGGACTAGCGATTGTAAAGGAAGCGATGCTGATCATGCACGGCGAAGTGGCCGCGGAACTTAATGTAAATAATGGCGTCACGGTAAAATTACGTTTTCCCATTCCTTAATGGTTATTAATGACTGTGTTTTTATAAAAACGGCTTATTTCACTCTGAAATAGGCCGTTTTACTATTCAATAAAGACTCAACTAGGTCAATAACTAACCACTCTTTCTGTTGCACTAATCTTTCGCTTCATTTCAAATGCAAAGAATGTAAATTTGATGCAAATGGTAATGATTATCAATTAGAATCCTGTTCATCAAGTCGACCTACTGTAGTAGGCGTGAAATTTAAATTAATGAAAGATGAATCGGAGATAACGGAATATGTTTTGTAAAACTCGATTAGCTGTCGTAATTGCGACGGTACTTGCAGCACCAGCAGCTTACTCTACTGAAACGGTAGAAACAGATGAGCACATGGAAGTTGTTGGCCGTGATTATGGCTATAAAGTTGATACCAACAGTACTGCAATGCGTGTTGAAGCAACACAACTTGAAACACCGGGACAAGTTACTGTTATTGACGAACAGCTAATTGATGAACAAAGAGCAAGCACACTTGGTAACGTACTTAAGAATGATTCAAGTATCTCTGCTGGTGGTGTAAGCCGTAACCGTGAATCGTTCAAATTACGTGGTTTTGATTTAGAAAGTAGCAGTGGTTTCTTACGTGATGGTAAACAGCATTGGTCGCACTACCGTCAACCGATTGAACTGCTAGAGCGTGTTGAAGTATTGAAAGGCCCTGCAGGCCTACTTTACGGTAAATCAGCACCGGGCGGCCTAGTAAACATGGTTTCTAAAAAGCCAACGTACGAAACGCAAGTGAATATCAGCCAAGATTTAGGCTCTAACAATGATTCACGTACAACCGCGGATGTAAGTGGTGCATTAAATGATGCGCAAACATTACGTGCCCGTGCGATTGTGTCTAAGCAAAGCTATGATTCATCACGCTCATATAGCGATGGTAGTACACCGTCGACAGAACGTTTTGTTGGTGGTCTATTTGTTGATTACGACATCAATGACAAAGTAACAGTATCTGTACATTACGATAAGACTAACGATAACGGCAGCGTAGATTCAGGTGCTTATATTGTTGATGGTAAACCTGTACTTGGCGAAGATCATATCTGGGATGCACAGTGGTCAACAATTGAAAATGACGTTGAAAATGCTGGTTTTGATATCGCCGCGCAGCTATCTGATAACTGGAATATGAAATTAGGTTATAACAACCAAGACTTCAGACGTCGTGATACAGAAAGTTTTACAGACCCAACAAGTTACAATCCAGCGACTGGCGAAGTTAATTATGAAGTATACGACCGACTAGATCACTGGGTATTTAATACCGCGTTTATTGATTTTGTCGGTGAATTCGATGCATTTGGTGTTCAGCATCAAACGTTAATCGGTGCGAACTGGTTAGGTTATTACTATTCAAAACTAAGTGAAAGCAGCGATGAGTTAACGGGTGTTGTTGGTCAACCATTTGCTAAGCCAAGCGGTACAAATGCTGAGAATGATCCGAGTAAATCGATTACTGAACGTGATTCATACGGTATCTATGTACAAGACATGGTTACAATTAATGACCAATGGCAAGTACTTGCTGGTTTACGTTTCGATCGTGAAGTAAATGAAGATCATACCTATAACAACGTATTACCGAAATTAGGATTGATTTATCATCCGAAACAAAACGGCTCGATTTACGCAACTTATTCTGAAAGCTTTGAACCAAAAGATCCTGTTAATAGTTCAAAAGATATCAACGATGGCATGGAGTTAGATCCTGTAAAAGGCAAGTTATACGAACTTGGTTCTAAATGGGAGTTAATGGACAACCAACTGCTTCTATCGGGTGCAATCTTCGATATCACACAAGAAAACATTGTGATTTCTCAAGATATCAGTGGTACTCAAACAGAAACAACACAAGCGGGTAAACAAGTTCACCGTGGTGCTGAATTTAGCGCTATGGGGTACGTGACTGAAGCTGTGTCACTTAGTGGTTCAATGACGTATTTAAACGCAGAAATTCATGATGAGTTTGATGCAGCTATTGACGGCAATCGCCCTGCTGATGTACCAGAGTTCTCTGCGAGTGTTTGGAGCCGTTACTCTTTTGCTAACAACACCGATGTAAACTTAGGTGCTATCTATGTTGGTGAACGTTTTGGTGATGAGAAAAATACTTACAAAAAAGACGCTTACACACGTTTTGATACCGGTATTGCGCACACGATTAATTATGATAAAGACATGGACCTTGTAGTACGTTTCAACATCGAAAACCTGTTTGATACGGATTACCTAGCGGGTGGTAGCCAAAAGAAAACTATCATCGGTGAAGGTCGTAACTACATGGCTTCAATCCAATTACGTTACTAAGAACACAGGTGGCTATATGCTGAGCGGCTATATTCTAAGTGACTATATGCTAAGTAAATACGTGCTCAAGCTAAATAGCTAAACCTGCATAAACAGCAGCAATCGACTCTTGGATCCCATAGATGTCGGTTGTTGCTTTTTGTGGTTTTATTCCTTTTTTAATTTTAACTCGAATGTAGATTAATTATGCTTAAAAATAAAACTTACTCTCTTGTTCTCGCTGCAGCATTGAGCAGTGTTACGTTTAGCAGTGTTGCGATTGCGCAAACGAATGGCAGCACACAAGCGCTTAATGATGCCCAAGCACTGACTGAAAAAATGAATAATAAGGCGGCGCACAGTCAGCATAAAATTGATAACAGTGCCGATCGTACTTTAAGCATGCAAGCAGAAATAGAACGTTTACAAGAAGAAGTCGACAACTTAGCTGTATATCGCGACCATCTTGCCAAATTAGTCAACAATCAAAATCAAGAGTTAAAGAGTTTAGACGAACAACTTCAGGGTATTAAAAGTACCCGCCAAGGCATAGTGCCATTGATGTACAAGATGCTGTCAGGGCTCGATGACATTATCAATACCGGTAAACCAATTAAGAAAGAGCAACGCCTAGCAAGGTTAGAAAAGTTAAATACCATGATGGGACAGGCTAATGTCAGTGATGCTGAAAAATACCGTCGTATCCTAGAAGCTTATCAAATCGAGATCGATTACGGCACTAAATTGGGTGTCTACCAAAGCGAAATTAGATTGGCGTCATCAGGGCAATCTATCACCGTTGATTTGTTGCATCTGGGCCGTATTGCCTTTGTGGCGCGTAGTCTCGACAGCGAAAATTACTGGCAGTGGCATGACGAACGTCAGGAGTGGGTGACGATCACAGAGCAGACTCAGGATATCGATAAAGCCTTCAAAATGGCCAATAAACAAATAGCCCCAAGCTTAATTTCTCTTCCTGTGACAACGGCACAAAATGTAGGTAATGCTCAATGAAAACATTTATTGCAATGAATCAAGCGAAATCACTTTTAGCACAAGCACTGTTAGCACAAGCACTGATGTTTGGCGCATTAACCTTTAGCGCACAGTCTTTAGCGGCGAACGATGACGTTGTCAACAATGAAGCTGCAGTAATCAGCGCAACATTACTCAACGACACTAAACAAGATAATAAGCAATTAATCACAGCGTTAAAGCAACGCGAAGCGGGTTTTAAATTAACAGAACAACAAATTAAGCAATTGCGTCAAACGTTATTAACAACACAACGCCAATTGCAAAATGAAACCGAAACACTAAGCCAACAGTTTACTCGCAATGAAGAACTATTAGCCAAGCAAGAAACGCGTCTACGTTTAGAAACCGGTAGCTTAGGTGAGCTATTTGGTGTGGTACGCCAATCGGCGAAACAGTTAAGCAGTGAAATTAATACGGCCGTCACGGCTATTGATAGTGCGACGTTTGCACCGGTTGTTGCTGATATTGTGGCAGCTAGAACCTTACCGTCAATGGTGCAACTCACTGGTTTATGGTCAGCATTAGCCGAGCAAATTAACGCCAGTGGTGATGTTAAAACAGTGAATGTGGCTGTTATTGATGGCGCAGGGCAATTAGCGGATAAACCGGCCGTACGTCTGGGCAGCATTGGCCTTGTCGGTGAACAAGGTTATTTAGCGTGGAATGGCGAGACGCAAACCGCTACTGCGTATCTAAAACAACCTCAAAATGGACCAACCTCGGCCAATCTATCTGCACCTAATACCGTTGCAAATGTGGTTGTTCTTGACCCATCTCGTGGTTTGATGCTCGCGCAATTAGAAAATACCCCAACATTAAAAGACCGTTTAGAAAATGGTGGCACTGTCGGTTACGTGATTATTTCATTATTGGTGGTTGGTTTATTCATCGCGCTGATACAAGGTATCAAGTTAGTGCTTGCTCGTCGTAAAATCCAGCAGCAATTAGCGGATCCTAGCGTGATAGGGGATAACCCATTAGGGCGTATTTTACAAGTGTATGTGGATAGCAAGGCTAAATCAGCCTTACTACATAGTACCGAAGCGTTAGAGTTACGTTTGATGGAAGTGGTCGTTGATGAACAACAAGGGCTAGAAAAAGGCTTGTCTATGTTGAAACTGCTGGCCGCTCTAGCACCTATGCTAGGTCTGCTGGGCACGGTGACGGGTATGATTGAAACATTCCAAGTGATTACTCAATTCGGTAATGGCGATCCGAAAGTGATGGCGGGTGGTATTTCAATGGCGCTGATCACGACTGTATTAGGTTTGGTTGCGGCGATGCCGTTATTACTGGCGCATAACATGCTAAGCACGCAAGCGGATAATATTCGCGATACGTTAGAGAAACAGGGCATTAGCCTCGTCGCTGAAGAAGCTGAAAAGTTAGCCATTGCGGCGGTTGAAAGCTCGCAAGTGAACAGTCCGCAAGTTAAAAGCTCGCCCGTTAACAGCGCTGCAGTTGCAAGTGCGACGCTCACCCAACACGCAGGTTAATCGCATGGACTTTGATATTACCTTTGCGGATTGGCTAAACAGCATCAATCACTTTATGCAACAAGGCGGGCCAATTCTGTATTGGCTTGCGGCTGTTGTTATCTTGTGTTGGTTTTGTGTCATGGAACGCTTGTTATATTTGTACGGTTATTTTCCTGCACTGCAACGCCAACTGTTAGCGCGTTGGCATGCTCGTAAAGAGCAAGAATCATGGCATGCTCACGCTATTCGTGGTGGCTGGTTATTGCAGGCGAAACAAGCGCTGCAACAGAACCTTAATTTTTTAAAAGTGTTAGTGGCTATCTGCCCTATGTTAGGGCTTTTAGGCACGGTTACCGGCATGATCAGTGTATTTGATGTCATGGCGACATTAGGTAGCAGTGAACCTAAGTTAATGGCAGCGGGCATTTCATTAGCGACCTTACCGACAATGGCGGGCATGGTCGCGGCACTGGCCGGTATGTTTGCCCATGCTCGATTAACTAAAGCTTGCGATACCCGTTATAACAAATTAGAAAAACAGTTAAGACCATCTATTAAGACAGACTATTTATTAAGGAAAGCGCATGAGATTTAATCGCCGTTCAGCTGCACGTGAAGATGCTCAAATTGATATGACGTCGATGTTAGATATTGTATTCATCATGCTGATTTTCTTTATCGTAACCAGTTCGTTTGTACGTGAATCAGGGGTTGAAGTTAACCGTCCGCAAGCCAGTAACGTGGTTAGCCAAGCGGGTGCCGGTATCTTTATTGCTATTACTTCGAACAACGATATTTTTATTGATAAACGCATGGTAGATGTAGAGCGAGTACAAGCTACACTTGAGCATTTATTGTTGTCGCAACCTGACGCGTCTTTGGTTATTCAAGCCGATGAGCATGCGTTTAACGGTACTGTGGTTAAAGTCATGGACGCGGCGAACGGCGCGGGTGTGAGTGGTATCGCATTGGCGGTGGAGAAGTCTTAATGTTACGTTTTTTATTGGCCATCCCTTTGGCTTTTGCTGTGACCTTAGGTTTATTTACGTTAATGGCGTGGATGGTCGATAACGGCAATACAGGTAAACCTGAAGAGTCGACCGCGCAAGCGTTCGATATCGTTATGGTTGAACAAGAACGTGATGTTAATCGTCGCCAGCGCGCACTGCCAGAGCAACCTAAAAACGCACCACCACCAACTGACAGTGTGCCAGTGGCGAATGCTGAGGTTAAGTCGTTAGCCTTACCCGATATGCCGGTACTTGGTATTGATATGGCCGGTATTGGTGTCGAAATTGGTTTGCCTGCGATAGGCGAGTTTAGTGCTAATCAGCAAGCGATGCCTTTGTATCGTGTTGAGCCGCGTTACCCATCACGAGCGATGAAACAAGGCGCGCAAGGGTGGGTGAAAATGTCATTTACCATCGATACCTTGGGTCGTCCGATTAATATCAAAGTGATGGATGCGAAACCAAGACGTTTATTTGAAAGATCGGCCGTAAAAGCATTAAGAAAATGGAAGTATCAGCCCAAGTTGGAAGCGGGAAAAGCCATGATGCAAGTTAATCAGACGGTTACTTTGGAGTTTAAATTAGAGCGATGATTAATTACTTAACTATTTATAAAACCAAGCTAACTATGTATAAAACCAAGCTAACTATGTATAAAACAAAGCTAAAAAGCACGTTGTTATTCGTCTTAATGTGTTTGTTTACATCATCAGCTTATGCAAACCCGCCGCAATTAACGCAGTTTATTGCCGGCAAGGTCCAAGCCGCACAAGCATTGCAACAACAAGATCGTTATAGCGATGCTATTGAGTTATTAACTGAGCTGACCCCACGACAAGCGTACGATCAAGCTTTTGTACATCGCGTATTAGGGATATTTCATTGGCAACAAGAAGATACGCAGCAAGCGATTAAATACTTATCCTTGGCCGTTGAGAGTCAGTTATTACCCACTGAGCAGACTTGGGTGACGCAGCGTATGGTTGCGGATATCTTGCTTAGCGAGCAGCAGTATAAGCAGGCGCTACCGCATTATTACGGACTGGTGAATAACTATGCGTTACTCGATGGCGTGCTGGTTAATACGCAGCTCAAAGCTGATGAAAATCGTAATAAGATAGCTAAACGTAATAACAAATCATCTGATATTAAGATCAAAGCGTTTACTGAACTTTGGTTACGTATCGCCCAAACTCATTATCAGCTGCGTGAATGGGATAAGGTACTGAGCGCTGTGCAATCATTCGAAGGGTTAAATACCCAAGGTGATCAAGTTCAGGCATTAAATTTACAACTGACCGCACAATCACAATTGCAACGCTGGCCTGCAGCGATTACTACGTTAGACCGTATCATTGCCGTTGAACCCGATAAGTTATTATGGTGGCAGCAGCTTGCTGGTTTGCAACTGCGTATCTCGCAGCCACAAGCAGCCTTAACTACCTTGATCCTAGCGCAGCGTCAAGGACTGGAATTAAGCGTTGCAGAGCGCCGCACTTTAGCGCAGCTTTACGCACAACAAGGTATTCCAGCGCAAGCTGCACATGAATTAGGTCTATTAGCGGCTAATATTACGGATAAAAACGAGCGTCAAAAACTGTTAGCCGAACAAGCACAATATTGGCAGATGGCAAAAGAATGGCATAAAGCCATTGGCACATGGCGTGAAGTTATTAGCTTGTCAGAAAATGGCGCAGCTGAATATCGTTGGCCACTTGCACAATTATTGTTACAACAAGGGCGTTATGAATCGGCGCTTGTGGAGTTAAAACACCCGCAAATTAAACAAGATAAAAGTAACAAGGAACAAGCGGCGATGGAATTAGCGAAAGTCCGTGCGTATTATAAATTAGCGCAATTTGATCGTGCGATTACCCATGCGAAGTTAGCCCAGCACCTTGCGCCATCAGCAAGTGCGAAAGGTTGGCTTAAGTATTTAAAGCAAGTACGTCAGATTAATAGTTAATACTTCAAGTCATAAAATTGAAGTAATAATTCTATTTATGTCGTTATGTTAGTAGTTAAGCTGGCATAGCGACCTCATTTAACGCGAAGGTTCACATTTTCAACCTTGTTATATAAATGCCGAACGTGGTCGGGTTACGACTTTAGTTTGAGGCTGTTTTTTCGTTATGCCTTGTTGTCACTGTCTACCATTTCATCCCCAAATAGCATATCTCATACTTCTTATTTTATCCTCCTCATACTGGCTAATTGTCGTTAGCACTTTTGTTTTTATTGTAAATGTTAGTCTTTGCTGCGGATGAATAAGGATTGTTCATCATCCAAATGGAACAAGTCATCGTAAAATTAAATAAGGATATTTATTATGTTGAAGAAGTTGCTTCTTGCAATGACATTGATGAGTGCGAGCACTGTTGCTATCGCACAACTTCAAGTCACAACCACAAGTTATGATAAAAACGTACTTGGCGTTATTAATGTCACGAATAGTGTTGTTGAGATGAACATTAATGAATCAGGGGATCTCGATCTAAACGGGATTGATGTCCAACTTGCAGACAGTAATTTTATTATACCGTGCTCCTCTAGTGCTCAAGTGACAATCACTGCAGCAGGCTTTGATGAAGAAGTTGATTGTCCAGGATTTGTTACTATCGAGGAGACTGAATAATGAAAAAATTATTACTCGTAATGACACTCGGGGCATTATCTGGCTGTATGAGTGACTCGGATGATACTGAGGAACTGAGTTCGCCGATCATCACTGCCGATTTTTCCACAGCGAAAGATGATCTTAAAGTTACTTTCACGAATACATCAACCAGTACTGATAGCCCAATAGACAGTTATCAGTGGGATTTTGGTGATGATTCAGCAGCTAGCTTTGCTATCAATCCAGTTTATACTTATACAGTGGCTGATACCTATAGCGTGCTACTTACTGTTACTACTGAAGACGGCGGCAGTACCAGTATTACGCGTGATGTTAGCGTGGCGAAAATACCTGGTAACCCAACGGCTGACTTTACTTATAGTCCCGATGGCTTAACGGTGACGTTTACTGATAGCTCGGCTGTGGCTAACGATACCATAGCCAATTACAGTTGGAACTTTGGCGATGTAGCACCGGGTAATACCTCGGCACTTGCTTCACCATCACATACTTACAGCGCCTCTGGTGATTATGATGTGACCTTAGATATTACGTCTGAGCTGGGTAATAAAACAGCTACTGTGAGTTATCAGGTGACTGTTACTGATAATGTAATCGACCCGGTGAATCCGCAGGCTGACTTTAGTTCGGTTGTTACTGATTTAGACGTTACGTTTACTGATTTAACCAGTGTAGACAACGGCAGTATTACTGACTATTTGTGGGGTTTTGGTGATAGCACATCGTCTGCACTTGCTTCACCTTCTCACTCTTATGCCGCTGGTGGCACTTACTCGGTGAGATTAGATGTAACCGGCAGTGATGGTACGACTGCAAGTAACAGTAAAGACGTTACTGCTTATGATCCTGCGATAGAACCGACTACACCGACGGTGAGCTTTACGTCTGATGCATTAGCTGAATTACCAAGTTTTACGGTTAACTTTACCGCTGACGCTGCCAATGAAACAAGTCCTATTACTACTTATGCATGGGATTTCGATAGCTTAGGTGCGTCGAGTGCATTTAACCCGACGTTTACCTTTGCTGATGCAGGTATATATACAATACAGTTAACAGTGACGTCAGAAGAAGGTATTGAAAACAGCTATTCGGAAAGTGTCGAAGTATTTGCCCCTGTGATTGAGTTACCTGAATATATTGCTTGTCAGGTTACCTCAACCTCGTCATCAAATGCTTCAAACAGAGACGAAGAGCTCGTAAGTTGTTTTGTCAGTGATGTAGCTATTTTAGATAAGAAGCAAGCGGGTGTTTGGTGTGCAGAGCAAGTATCTTCGTACATTACTGGTCCGGATTTCAGTGGTTTAAACTGGTTTCGAGCCCGCCCTACATTAACGGCAAATGTATTAGAAACTGCTTGTCCATAAACCGTTAATTGTAATGGTTACTACCATCCCAACGTCGTAATCGATATAAAGTGTAACGTTAGCCCTGTATTAGTTTATTCAAACTTGCAGGGCTTTTTCGTTTTACGGCGTTAATGTCTTAATCCTTTAACCTTTCTAACGTCTTAATAAAGCTAACAAGGCTAGTTCAATAATCTGGGTATCATTTAGCTGTTTATATTGGTCTTGTTGTTTTAACGTTTCCAGCATGTTTTTATGGGTTTTACTGAGCTTAAGATAATGGCTATTAACATCTAACGCTGCTAAATTTTGTGTTTGCAGTGACTCTGTTATCACACGTAAATAAGCAGGACGTAGGTGAGTTGTTAATATTTCAAAATACTGTGTAGGCTCTTCACCTTGGTATTCTGTTACCGCAATTTGCACATCGATAGAGACGTTATTGTCGATAAAAATTTCATCGAGTTGTTTTGTTGCTATATCCGCGGTCACTTTGCGACTGAGTTTACGTGCGTCATCGTTAGAGATCGTTGCAGCCGAATTTGAATTGTTTATAGAATGAGTCACGTCATGCGTACCTTTGAATGTTGTCTTTAGTATTATTTTAAATTGGATATTCAATATCGTTTATTTATTTCTAAACGGTTGCGTTAGCATATTCTGTATTTGGTATTCCTTAGCGTCACGAAAATACGGTAAACCGATCTGCATTTTTTGATGACCTAATGTAGGTTGCGCTTGGTAACTGCCAAATAAGCGATCCCACCAGGGTAAGCAAAAGCCAAAGTTACGGTTAGTTTCACGGCCATTGATTGAGTGATGCACTCGGTGCATATCGGGGGTCACTAATAAATAGCGCAGGTAATGGTCGACCTTAATTGGTAATCTAATATTGCTGTGATTAAACATTGCCGTCAGATTTAATAACATTTCAAATAATACCACGGCTATCACAGGGACACCCAGTGCAATAATAACGGTAATTTTGATCAGCATAGATAACACAATTTCGATGGGATGAAAACGGATCGCGGTGGTGAGGTCGATATCAAGATCGCTGTGGTGCATACGATGTAAACGCCATAAAACAGGTACTTTATGAAATAAGCGGTGTTGAAAATAAATGGCAGCATCAAGCAGTATTACGGCTAAAATAACGATGAACGAACTTGTCATAAGGTCTGTGTCAGCTATTAGGGAGACTAATCCCCATTGCTGTTGCTGGACATACAAGGCGGCATCGATAGCCAGAAATGGCATCAGTAGTTTTAGCGTGAGGTTATTCAACATCACCATCGCAATATTGTTGCCCCAACGCTGCAGTTTAGAAACGCTTAGCGGTCGTTTTGGCTGATAGTGTTCCCACACGGCTAATAATATAAATAAACCGATAAAAGCACCCAGTCGCAGTGCATTGCTGTTAATGATAAACCAGTCGCTCATACCTTGCTCCTAATGAGACTCTTTTAAGTCGTTATTGTGCGTTATAAACATGTCGTTGCCAAGTGTCGTTATGTTGCTACAAAGGCAAACAAAGTGCACGTAATCTTTATTGCTGCAATAGACATATATCAATTACAAGTAATGAGTGCTTCCGTAATATGGGCGTTATATCACTACTGTTTGTTACTTGAGGCTTATATGCACACTATCCCTGATTTTATGACTGCTCAACATCGCCATTGTGATGATTCTTTTATTGCTGCAGAATCTGCGGTATCGGCAAAGAAATGGCCAGAAGCTGATAGCCAGTGGGCTATATTTACAACGGATCTTGAGATCCATTTACAACAAGAAGAAACGATTTTATTTCCCGCGTTTGAGCAAGCAACTGGTATGACGATGGGACCAACGCAAGTGATGCGTGCTGAACATGCACAAATGCGTCAATTAGTGGCAGAAATGACGCAACAATTGTCTGTGCAGAATAAAGATCTATTCTTAGGGTTATCTGAAACCTTAATGATCTTAATGCAACAGCACAATATGAAAGAAGAGCAGATGTTATACCCAATGACGCAGGCGCACTTACCGGATGCAGATGCGGTATTGCAGCAAGTAAAAGCGTACTCGTAATGGCGATAACTTTACAATCAACTAAAGTGCAGTCAACAGAAGTACAATCTACCCCAATACAACCGGCTAAACTGCAAGGCATTAAGCTTGATGTAAGCGAGTTACCCATGCCTGAACCAATGCGTGAGGTATTACTGGCGTTAGCGGAATTGTCCCCAGGTCAGTGTTTGATTATTTATCACCGTAAAAACCCGACGCCGTTATATCCCAAGTTAGCAGCGTTAGGATTTGTTTACCGCGTTGATATTGATTATGGTTTTAACCAAGCATCGGCTCTTGTTGGTCATCAAAGTAATGATAATGGCAGTTGTGAAGATTTAGCCGTTATCATCAAAGTTGCTTTTAAAGCGGATGAATCGGCATTAGCCGCATTTTCTGAGCTGGAATTAGAATGAACCTTGCGGGATTAGACTTTGATAACATACCGCCATTTTCAGTGCCGATGCGGTTCTTTTTTGTCGCGCCTGTATTTGCATTCATCAGCGCGTTAATTATTGCTGTTGCTGGCGAGTCGATGTGGTTAACCCGCTGGCATCCCGCCACTCTCGCTGTTACCCATGCTATTGTGCTGGGCGTTATTTCTATGATCATGTGTGGGGCTATTTTACAGTTATTACCGGTATTGGCAGGCAAATCTTTACCCAAGGTTAAACTTATTTCAACATTGACTGTGATCTTGATGGCTGCGGGCACACTGTCGTTAATTCGTGCATTTTTAGCGAATATGTTGGTATTAGGTTTGGACTCAAGTAATAGTAATTTCTTTTTTGCTGTTTCAGGTATCTCATTTACCCTTGGTTTGGGTGGTTTTATCTGCGCAATATTATGGTTGATTAGACAGCGAAGTCAGGCCAGTGTATCAATCAATACAATGCGCTTAGGTTTTATTGCTATGCTGGTGGTTGGCATTATTGCCAGTTTACTGTTAGCTGGTTACTTATTCGCTAGCCAATTTAATATCACCAAGCAACTGACTGATAGCCATGCTAGTTGGGGACTGATTGGTTGGATCAGTTTAGTGATTATCGGTGTGAGCTTTCAAGTACTGCCTATGTTTCATGTTGCGCCTGCTTTTCCGCGTTGGTGCTCGCGTTATCTCCCTGGCTTTCTGTTCATTACATTGCTTATTTATACGTTAATGACCTTGGTTATCACCCAACTTACTGTTATTGATAGCATTGTGATTGAATCAATTGTTGATAGTGCAGTGTGGCAATTCATACAGACGATTTGTATTGGTTTATTACAGCTAAGCTTGATGGTATATGCTGTCACGGCTATGCATTGTTTATACCGACGTAAGCGAAAAATCAGTGATGCTAGTGTCACTTGTTGGTTTATTGCCTTAACGTGCTTATTTCTTTGCTGTGCTATTAGCTTAGTGATGAGTTTAGTGATGAGCTTAGACATGGGCTTAATGAATAATTCAGTGACAAGTGTTGAGGCTTTGCTATTCAATTTAGGTTGGTCACCGTTAACACTCGCATCGATATTTATCTATGGTTGGATATTGAGTGTGATCATGGCGATGATCATCAAGATAGTGCCTTTTTTGGCCTACCTACATCTGCAGCGTCAATGTGGTTTTCATCTGCAAGCATTTGCGTTATTACCTAATATGCACGAACTATTAAGTAAATCGCGGATGCAGTATTTATTATATAGCCATGTATTTAGTCTGTTTGCTTTGTGTATGACCTTATATAGTCCCCAGAATTACTGGTTATTATCATTAGCTATAATAGGGCAGTTTGGTTATTTATTGTTTTTGATGATCAAGGTCAGTAGTCGCTATCGTCATATAACAAGCGCTATTGATGAGGCGTTATTAAGCTAGCATATAATAAGTGTATAAATAAGTGCATCAAGGTAACTCTCGATGCACTATTTAAATGTGTAATGTCACTTAAGCTGTAATTTTAACTGTTGCCTAAGAGGTAAATAGTACCCAGGTATAACCAACAAACATAATCAACAATACCGCGCCAGAAAGGCGACCGAAGCGATAGTTTAGTTTACTGTCTGCCGCGATTAACGCGTCTGTTTGTTGCTCAGGTTTCAAATTAGAACGACGTTTATTCACGACAAAATAAGTCATGGTGAATGAGATAACCATAAATGCAGTCATAATCGACAGCATTGGAATATCACGTGTTAATACTTCTGCTGGCAGTTGTAAACCATCACCAATTAAGCCTGGGAACGCCAGCACACCTAATAGATTAAAGGTGTTTGAACCAATCACAGTCGCGAATGCAATTTCAGGCATACCACGACGCACACCAGCAATAGCAGCTGCCAACTCAGGTAGACTCGTCCCAAATGCCACAATTGTTAGACCAATCAATAAGTCGCTTACGCCCATTGCTTTAGCAAGTTGCACGCTACCCCAAACCATGATTTGTGAACTGATTAATAACATGATTAACATAGCGATAGTTTCGACTAATGCTCTATTTTGACTTACATCTAAAAATTCTAATTCATTTTCAACATCATCTTCAGACGATGATTTAGCCAAATAGACACAGTACAGTGCAAGTAATAGGATAAGCACTAGACTATCCCACATGGTAATTGAACCATTCGACATTAATGCGATCACGGCAATAAGTGCGATAACGAGAATCGGTAATTCACGTTTAATGAAGCGTACTTGAATAACAAGTGGCATAAACAAGGCACAAAGCGCTAATACTAAGCCGCTGTTGATAATATTAGAGCCAATGGCGTTTCCGACAGCTAGACCTTCTGCACCATTAAATGACGCGATCGCACTGACGACTAATTCTGGAAATGATGTACCAAAAGCAATGACGGTCATACCAATAAACATGACTGAAACACCAAATTGTTTGGCTAATGTTGATGATACTAAGATAAGACGGTCGGCACTGACGGTGAGTATAATGAAGCCAACTAACACAGCAATGATGGGTAATAATAAAGACATAGGATTCTCGTACGAGGGCATTTAGACATAAACAAGCGACACCCTGCCCTCGAAAGTAGGTGGTTACTTGTTCAAGTCTCATCAAACTTAGTATCGGGTTATTAGCTTTAAACTATTAGCTTTAAAGTATTAACTTCGAACTAGGTTGAATACACCACGACCTGTTGGTCAGTTATGTTGATGTATTCCTTCACGTGGTGAAGCGACTACTCCCTCGAATAGATGCGGGCATTATAAAATAGAATTAGGTTAACGCAAGCAGAAACTGTCATTTAATTACACAGTAATTTATATCGTCATTTACAATATTATTTATCGACAGGTAATCGCCTTTGAATCCAGCACCTTATTCTTAAATTAAGGGTTAAGGGTTAAGGGTTAAGGGTTAAGGGTTAAGGGTTAAGGGTTAAGGGTTAAGTCCTGAGTTGTAAATTGATTTGTACCACTGCATGATCGGTGCTTTCGCTATCACGTGCATAGATAGGATTAATCAGGTGGCGGTCATAGGTGTGGTAATCACTGACTTCATACAGGCTACGCTGATATTCGGCATTAAACTCACACGACAGTAAGATGTAATCTAATACTGAACCTTTATTAAAAAAGTAATGCGTCGGTGGGCGCGGGTCTGGTGTACTGCTTGCGATCACACCATTTGCGGCGTGTTGGTATAAAAACCAGCTATCCTGCAGGCTGAACTGTTTGACAATATCTTGTGCTTGCGGGTCTGAATTGAAGCGTAATGTGTTCATGGTTAAGTGAGATAATACCCCGTCGCGATCATTATCTAGTCGGTCATTAAAATCACCCATTAACATCATCGGATTGTTAGTCGCTAGTCGACGTTGGATCATTTGTTGGAATAATAACGCGGCTTCAGAACCGCGTTGCATTGATGATCCCCAACTACCGCACATTTGTTTGGTAAAGGCATCAAGCACAGCTTTGGTTGTCGCCAATTTATTATCGTCACTTTCTAACATCGGTCGTTTAGATTTAAAATGCACAACATAACAATCTGTTGTACCTAGGTGCGGTAATTCAATACTGGCACGCAGTGGTTTACGGCTAAATTGATATTCAGCAGACAATCCCATACTCACGGCAAGTTCGCTATCTGGCATGACAGCGGTGATATCTGTGATTGGGTATCGGGATGCTATCGCTACGACGGGACTACGGAAAATATAGTCTTCGATTACATCTGCGCTATCGACCACGGAAAAATACGGATAATCACAATCTGCGACTAATGCTTTTAATGAATCGGGGCTGAATACTTCTTGAAAACCGATCACGTCAGGTTGATGCTCAGTAAGATAATCTCTTATCCACTTCTGCTTTTTCTGCCATTGCACCTCGTCATAGATACGATCAAAGTCATAACAAGCATAGGGAGGCTCAATATAATTGAAAAGATTAAACGTGGCGATTTTTAGCATAGATAAGAAAGACCAGATAGATGGAAAGTAACTGTGATGGTTATAACAAGCTTAGCAGGATGGGGCAAGTAAGTATTTACGACATCTTTGCTTATAAATCGTTCAGGGTAGTTTGTGTAATTAATAACGTATTATTTGACAGTCTGTTGTTTTCGTATGCCCGACTATATCGACTTATTATCCACATATAGCTGATTTATATAAAATTAACCTGGTAAATAATAATGATGTTAATAATTGGTTACTGTAAGTTATTGTAATTTAATGTAATTCACTTTCCACATTGTTGTTTTCCTAAACGTGTTTGTTAGACTCCGCGCCTTATTAGTCTTTAGAGGTAGTATGATGAACAACAACACGCATTTCACAATGGCAATGACGGCACTTATCAGTAGCTCGTTTTCTGTATCCGCCAATGATCATCTATTTACCTCTACAGATTTAGACTCGGCCAACAACAGTAATGTGAAACATATTGTCGGCATTGAGCAGGCGCAGGTGCCGGTGGCATCGACGGCGTTAACTGCTGATGAAAGTGAATTACTCAGTGTTGAAGAATTCGATAGATATGAACGTAACTTTCCGATTTGGGCACAAGAAGCTATCGACCTTGGACATGAATTGCCCAAGCCGTATGGTTTTAGTATGACTTATATGAAGATGGAACAGCCTCTTGTTGTAGATTCAGTAGCTTTTAGTGGTATAAATCCTTGGGTAGATGAAAACGTTAAAGTTGGCACATCAACCGCACAGCAAGAGTCTGAAACGTTAACGCTTCGTGGGGATATTTGGGTGCTACCGTTTTTAAATGTATATGGCATTCTGGGTTACACGCAGGGCAGTAGTACTGCAGTGGTTAATCCGACTCTTGAGCGACCTCTATTCCCTAATAGACCTCCGCTTAGCTTAGGCACGCACGACTTTGAATTGAACTTTAAAGGTATTACCTACGGCGCAGGTACCACGATCGTTGGTGGTATTGATAATTGGTTTGCGTTACTCGATGTCAACTACACCAATACCGCATTGGATATATTAGATGGTGAAATCAGCTCAATTGTGGTCTCTCCACGAGTTGGCTATCGCTGGAAGTTCAAAGGCCATGATATGCAGTTATGGACTGGTGCTATGTATCAAAATGTAGAACAAACATTTGCGGGGAATCTCAAGGATATTGGCATCAACCTACCAGGTAAATTTGAAGTCGAGCAACACCTTGAAGACAAATGGAATACCTTAATCGGTGGGCAAGCGCAAATTACCAATAATGTTGATCTGCTCATGGAAGCAGGTTTAGGGACTCGCAGTAGTGTGATGGTTAGCCTAGGGTACCGTTTCTAATATGATGTCATTAGCTAAAGTATTTATTTTTGCATTTGGCGCGATGTTGTTAACCGCTTGCAGCCAAGATTGGCAAGTTCGTGCATTACCTACAGATGTCGCTGTCGCTGAAGCATTAACGGCGCAGCCTGATAAGAGTGTACTTGCAAGCACTGAACTAAATGGTTATTCAAGCCTAGAAATGCCTGGAGATGTAAGACCTTGCTGCGCGTTTGGTAATGCCCAAAAAGTCAAAGTAGGCACATTACAAGTACCATTCTTTCGTTACGCTAATACACTTGATGCGGATGATATAGGTGCTCATGCCTTTGACGCTGGCTCGTTTAGTTATGTGAAAGCATCACCCGGCGGTAGTAGCGGCGGCGAAAACAATGGCCAAATTTATACGCGACTTGGTGGTTTCATTGATTTAGCCCATGTACGCGATACCGCTGATAACACGGTTATTTTGTTTTATAAAATTTATAAGCAATTAGGTAAAGAAGCAAAAATTGAGTTACCACCTGAAATAGGGCCCCGTTACATCCAATTAAAAGCCCTTGATATAGAGCATCTGGATCCATTACAGCGCTGGAACTTAGCGGCTGATATCGCCGCAAGATTAGGTTACTTAATGGCGGAATCACATGAAATCGCACAATGGCACGGCTATCGTAGTTGGGCGCTTTGGTCTGAAGAGGTATCGGCTTATTCACCTGAAGATATCTATTCAAATATGCTGGGTGCTAAGATCGCCGTGGCATTAATCAGCAATAACTTAGCCATGAATAAAACCTTGTTTAATCAGCACATGAATGGCTGGTTAACCGCGGCAATCAATCAGCTTGAGCCTGTAACAGCCGAGCAAACGAACGCGTTGTTTGATGTGATTGACGGCGATTGGTGGGATTCAAAGGAACCATTACCCAATAAATTCATGCTGTTAAAACGCCATTATGCCTTGGGTGATGTTCAGTCGCCGTATTTAGTGGATAAACAAACTGCCCAAGCGCATGCGCATTGGCCTTTGCTTGCACCGCTCTATGAAGATGAACACCAAGCTAAACCGCTATCACTGTTACGTTACAGTCATGGGGTCGATATAGATGACGTGGCCAAGTTGTGGTTATTTATTGATGATAAGTTTAAAGCTAACTTTAGTCATATCCCTGCGGAACTGTGGGCGAATGGTTTTACCAGTGAGCAGTTTTTAGCATTGTCTGCATATAACCAGATTGAAGATGATAAGCAGTTAAAAGCCAAGCGCGAGGGTGATAAATAATGCTGATCCGTCGAGCCAAGCGATATCAAACCAAGCTATATAAAACCAAACTATATCAAACCAAGCTATATCAAACCAGGTTAGGGTTACCGCTACTGCTCTCTAGTTCATTGCTGTTGCTGACTAGTCAAAGTGCTTTTGCGGATACTCCTTCTCAAACAGATGGCACTCTTCATGTCGATAACAGTACTTATATAGAAAGTACTTATGTAGAAAGTGATGTAGATGAAAGCGCTCAGGTTGAGCAGGGCGGTTGGATCGATGGATTACTAGAGAACCTCGGTGCAGATGGCGAATATGACCAAGACAAGGTGATTGATTTTAGCGTATTACCCGGGCCTTTTTATAATCCGGAAATGTCATTTGGTGTTGGTGTCTCGGCAATTGGACTCTATCAGGTAGATAAAAATGATGAAGTAAGTCAGTTATCGACATTAATTATTAATGGCTTTGCATCTGCTAATGGCTCACTGGGGATTGCTGTCGCAAACAAAACCTTTTTACAGCAAGATACGTTACGGTTTTATGTTGATGCCGTTATCGCTGATGCGCCTGAAGTATATTATGGCCGCGGTTATGATGAAAATAGACAAGATGATAATAAGGTAACATTTGATAATCAGCAATTATCACTGGCGCCTTCGTTACGCAAACGTATTTCCGCGCAAAGCTTTATTGGTATTGGCATGGATTTTAACTATAGTTCAGCCGATGATATTGATCGCGGGCAGTCGCTAGTCGATAGCAGTATGTTGGTGGAAAGCAGCCGTAGTGTTGGGGCTAGCTTATTGGTTAATTACGATAGTCGTGACAGTGTGCTAAGTCCTCGTTCTGGGCGTCTTGTCGAGCTTGATTCGAAGTGGTATCGCCAAGAGTTTGGTAGCCAAGCTGACTTTAATGTTCAATCGTTATTATATAGTGAGTACCTGAGCATAGGTGAGAGCGGTGATGTATTGGCTTGGCAAGTTCATGGCCGCTTTACCCAGGGGGATGTGCCTTGGGATCAACTTTCGGCGTTAGGCGGTGGCGGGTTGTTACGTGGTTATAACTCGGGACGTTATCGCGATGAGCAAATGTTATTGGCACAAGTTGAATACCGTTTAAACCTACCAGGCCGTCATGGTATGGTATTTTGGGGCGGTGCTGGTGGACTTGCAGATAACATTGATAAATTATCAGCAGATGAAATATTGCCAACGGCGGGCGTGGGTTATCGATTTGAAGTTAAGCCCAAAGTTAATCTACGCTTAGACATGGGCTTTGGTAATGGTGATTCAGGGTTCTACTTTAATGTGAATGAAGCGTTTTAAGCGAACTTATTAACACGTTTAACGGAATTGATGAAAATACAGTTAAGTATTGTTTATAGATGTGAACATGAATGAAATATAATTAGGTTATATATGAAACATGTGATTATTATCACTTTATAGGCAAGCCTGCTGCTTTATCATTGTTTTTTAATATTTACCGCCATTTTTAATACTGAACTTTATAATGACGGTTCTCTCCGGTTTTAAGGAATATGCTATGACTACTGCAAACGTTTTTCACCTTGGTATCAATAAATCAGACTTACAAGGTGCCGAATTGGCTATCATTCCAGGTGATCCAGCGCGTGTCGAAAAGATCGCACAGCAAATGGAAAATCCTAAATTTTTAGCAAGTCATCGAGAATACACGGTTTATTTAGCTGAATTAGAAGGTAAGAAAGTCGTAGTATGTTCAACTGGTATTGGCGGTCCATCAACGTCTATTGCAGTTGAAGAACTTGCGCAGTTGGGTGTGACGACATTTTTAAGAGTCGGTACTACTGGTGCAATTCAAGAGCACATTAATGTTGGCGATATGATCGTTACAACTGCTTCAGTACGTCTTGACGGTGCCAGCTTACATTTTGCACCAATGGAATTCCCTGCTGTGGCCGATTTTGCCGTTGCTACTGAAATGAAAGCGGCTGTCGATGCTGAAGGCATTAAAGTGCACATGGGTGTTACTGCATCAAGTGATACTTTCTACCCAGGTCAAGAACGTTACGATACATTCTCAGGTCGTGTAACACGCCGTTTCCAAGGTTCTATGCAAGAATGGCAAGACATGGGCGTACTTAACTTTGAAATGGAATCTGCAACACTCTTTACTATGTGTGCAAGCCAAGGTCTTAAAGCAGGTTGTGTTGCCGGTGTTATTATTAACCGTACACAAAAAGAGATCCCTGATGCAGCGGCAATGAAACTTGTTGAAACAAGATCGATTAAAGTTGTGGTTGATGCAGCACGTCGTATGCTAAAA
This sequence comes from Moritella dasanensis ArB 0140, assembly GCF_000276805.1. Taxonomy (GTDB): domain Bacteria; phylum Pseudomonadota; class Gammaproteobacteria; order Enterobacterales; family Moritellaceae; genus Moritella; species Moritella dasanensis. Next base: position 46,186 of record NZ_AKXQ01000023.1, read on the forward strand.
GCATAAAGTAGGTTTTACACGTATGTTATCGAAGTGATAATACGTAATAAACAATACTGATATTGAATATTAAGCCAGACTACACATGTAGGACTGGCTTTTTTCGTTTTAATAACAAACCGTAAATAGCTATCGTTTAGTGACTACAAGCAAAATAAACGGCTTTGTCACCCGCAGACCATTGAGGGTATTTATACATAATATCAGTAAATAATGTAGAGCTTGTGTGTCGTGCTAACCAAGCGCGTAATTTAGGGTAGGGCGATTGCTCAAACCAGACTTTATCAACGCTTGCAAACTGACGGATAAAGGGAAAGATAGCCATGTCAGCGAGACTCACATCTTCACTAATCAGATTATTATGCAATCTTAGCAGCAGTTCTAATTGAGTAAGGAAATGGCTGCCTTGCTCGCGATATTGTGCTTCAGTAAATTCAGGGTGGCGGTCAGCGTATTTATACTTATCTAAAATAGCTTTAAATTCGTTATCATTTTCATCGATCAGTGAGCTGATCTGTTTTTGTAAATTGGGTTGGTTCTGGCGGCACCAATCATTGCTGTCATTTTGCGTAAGCGCCCAGTGCATAATATCGCGACTTTCATCAATGACTTTTTTATTTTGAGTGACTAAAACTGGCACAGTGCCTTTCGGTGAGTAAGCTAACAAGCTTATTGGTTTATCTTTTAATACCACTTCTCTTAATTCAACTTCAACTTGGCTATAACAAATGGCGAGGCGCGCTCTCATTGCGTATGGGCAACGTCGAAACGAATAAAAAGTAGCAGGACGAGTAGGTCGCATTAATAGACTCCAACATAAATCATTTAAGATATTGAGATTAAACTATCTAACTTTGTTTTACTGTATCAAATCAGCGCGATATATACATTAAAATGATTATATTATTAGTCTTGAATAGACCGTAGATATGTTAGTATTCGGCCGAGATAACTGAACAAGTTTAAGGTATTAGATTTTAATGAATGAAAAAATGGGTTTTTCATTGCTGGAGTTAACATTTGTTATTGTGGTGCTTTCCGTTCTAGCTATGTTTGCTATCCCCGAATACACCAAAACGCACCGTGAAGCGAAAGTCGCTGTGCTGACTGATCTGCGTGGTAAATTAATCAATGCCGTAGACACCTTGAAAACTGCATCAAATATCGAATCACGTAAGCAGACCATTAACGGTCAAGCGTATGTTCAATATGACATCAGACAATCCTATCTTGTGTCTGGCAAGCTGTTACATCCGACTGAAATCTGCCATATCCTAGGGCTAACCTCTGGCCCCCTTGTTGAAGGCGATACCATTACTTCAATTGACGGCATGTATACCTGTAAAAATGTAAGCCCTAAACAGAGTTGGGTTAGAATGAATCAGCTTGAATCGACAGACTGCGCATTGTCATATATTGCCCATTACAATAATGAGTCTATCGCTAACGTTGAGATTAAATTGACTGGCGATTGTTTAGAGTGAATTGACGCTTAATTTACGCTGATTATTTATACACCTGTTAACATTGATTTAACCGCTTTAATTTTGTAAACCTTCGATAAATTGTTTCATTCGAAAGTCTTTGTCCATTTAATTAGAGCTACACTTTCGATCAAATGCCTATTTGTGGGTATTTGATGAATATATTGCTGAAACCATTTTAATTTTTGCTCATTTTGAGTGATAATGCCGCGCCTAGTCCGTTATCTATGCATCACGCAAACAGACTAGCGCCATATATTCTAATCTTTTCGATAAAATCTTTAGGAAGTAAAACCATGGTAAAACCTGAGAATAACAGTATTGTCATTTTTGGTGCTTCGGGTGATTTAACAAAACGAAAGCTACTCCCCGCGCTTTTTCACCTTTATGTCAATGAACTGTTACCTGAAGATTTTTCTATTTTGGGTGCGAGTAAAACTGCATTCACGGACGATTCATTCCGTGAGAAAGTAACTAATGATTTAATCCTAAGTGAAGGCATTACTCAGCAACAAGCTGAAGCGTTTAGTCAACATTTGTACTATATCTCAATGAATATGACCGACCCTGACAGTTATGTTGCTTTTAAAGATCGTTTAGAAGTCCTATCTGAGACGCATAACACGGTTGGTAATGCTATCTATTATATGGCGACACCGCCAAGCCTATATGCAGCAATCTCTGCAAATTTAGCAATACATAAACTGAATAAAGACCGTAATGGTTGGAAACGTTTGATCGTTGAGAAACCATTTGGTTATGACCTTGCTTCTGCAAATGCACTTGATGAACATCTACATACTTGTTTCCGTGAACGTCAGGTTTACCGTATTGACCATTACCTCGGTAAAGAAACAGTACAGAATTTATTAGTATATCGCTTCTCTAACGGATTATTCGAGCCGCTGTGGAATCGCAGCTTTGTCGACTATGTTGAAATTACCGCCGCTGAAAGCTTAGGTGTGGAACAGCGTGGTGGTTATTACGACCATTCTGGTGCAGTACGCGATATGCTACAAAACCACTTGTTACAAGTACTTGCTCTTGTTGCAATGGAACCGCCTGCGGTAATCAACGCAGATGCGATGCGTAACGAAGTGGTTAAAGTGATCCAAAGCTTACGTCCACTTGAAGAACAAGACCTACGTGATAACTTAGTATTAGGCCAATACACCAAGAGTATTGTGAACGGCGAAGAGATGCCGGGTTACCGTAGTGAAAAAGACGTTGATGAAGATTCTCGTACTCCTACCTATGTAGGAATGAAAATTATGATCGACAACTGGCGTTGGAACGGCGTACCTTTCTATGTGCGTACGGGTAAACGTATGCCAGAACGTTTGACTGAGATCGTGGTTCACTTTAAGAAGACACCACACCCAATCTTTGGTCAGAATGCGCCAGAAAATAAACTGATTTTGCGTATCCAACCAAACGAATCAATTCAAATGGACTTTGGTTTGAAAAAACCAGGTGCAGGTTTCACGGCTCAGCAAGTATCAATGAGTTTTGACTATAATAGTTTAGAAGAAAATAATCTGTTAACAGCTTATGAGCGTTTATTACTTGATTGTATGAAAGGCGATGCAACACTGTTTGCCCGTTCTGATGCCGTTAAAGCCTGTTGGGAATTCGTGCAGCCAATCTTAGACTACAAAAAAGAAGCTAAATCTTTATTTGGTTATAAGTGTGGTAGCTGGGGTCCGAATAAAGCAGATGAAATGCTTGAGAAAGATGGCCGAGAATGGCGTTTTTCAAGTGAAGAAGTCATTAACTAAATTACTGAGTTATTCTGGGTCATTAATTAAGTCGTTAATTAATGACTTAAATAGTTAAATAGCTAAGTCGTTAAATAAATAACAGTAGCGTGGGATCATGATGGATTATCGAACTTTTGAAACACCTGAACAAGTCGTTGAGTCATTAGCTCATTCACTTGTTGAATACAGCCAGCAAGATAAGCCGGTACATATCTCGTTATCAGGTGGTAGCACACCAAAACTTTTATTTAAAGTTTTGGCACAAGCACCATTTTCAACGAGTATTACCTGGGCTAATTTACATTTTTGGTGGGGCGACGAGCGTTGTGTAACACCTGATGATGCTGAAAGTAATTTTGGTGAAGCACAAACATTATTATTTTCTAAGGTAGCGCTACCAACAGAAAATATTCACCGTATTTTAGGTGAAGATGCACCAGAGCAAGAAGTCGTTCGTTTTGCAAAAGAGATGCAAGAATGTATCCCAATGCAAAATGGTTTACCTTGTTTTGATTGGATCTTACTTGGTATGGGTGGTGATGGTCATACTGCCTCATTGTTCCCAGGCCAAACTGATTATAATGATGACAATATTGCAATCATTGCGCAGCACCCTGAGTCAGGACAATACCGTATTTCTAAAACGGCACGTTTATTAGCTAATGCAAAACGTATTAGCTATTTAGTAATGGGCGCAGGTAAAGCACAAGTGATCAAGCAGATCCATGATAATGATGATGCGGCACTGGCATATCCAGCGGCACAAGTTAAAGCAACTCAAGGTACAACTGAGTGGTTTTTAGATGCAGACGCGGCAAAATTAATAAGTAATTAAGACAGAGACCGAATGGTTTAGTTTGATGTACTTAGTTTAAAGGCCTGTTAGTTAATTCTGACAGGTCTTTTTTCGTTCACTTGCTTATTTTTCATACTAGCCAATAAAAAATAATTCCTCATAAAACAAATTTTAAAGCGTTATAAAGCAGCGATCTTAAATTCAGCTAATATTAGTTTGACTTACATGAAGATCTCTTCTTAAATGGCGTTTTAAGCGCCTTCTCGACAGTATTTTATTTATATTCTTTGTGTTTTTATGTTTTACGTGGTTTTTTCAACTGGTTTCTAGCTTGTCACTAGCCATTTATGGTTATTTTTTGACGCCGGATTTGATATATATATGTGTGATTTACACATATTATGTGTCATATTATGTCGAGTGAAACGAAACGGTGGCAAAGCACCTTAATAGCGTTAAATATAATTATTGTTTAATTATTCTTTAATTAATAGTATTTGATAATACTGACATGTTTTCATTCTATAGTGGTGTAATGGATTAGCGTTGTTTTGTATTAAGCGACCATTTATAGATGAACAGGTAAGTATAAGGACAAGCATGAACAAGACACAAGATTCATTTTTATCTAGTTTCTTTAAACTAGAGTCTGCGGGTGGCATTACATTAATGTTCTCTGCTGTATTAGCGATGATTTTAGCTAATAGCCCAGCACAAGGACTATATACATTATTTTTAGATACACCAGTCGAGATTAAACTGGGTGGTTTAGAAATTGCGAAACCATTATTACTTTGGATTAATGATGGCTTAATGGCCGTCTTCTTCTTTTTAGTTGGACTCGAGCTAAAACGTGAATTAGTCGAAGGTGAACTCTCTGATCCGCGTAATATTATTCTACCGGGCGTAGGTGCTATCGGCGGTATGTTATTCCCTGCGCTTATTTATGTGTATTTCAACATAGATGATCCTGCAGCCTTAAGTGGTTGGGCTATCCCAGCTGCAACGGATATTGCATTTGCGTTAGGTATCTTGAGCTTATTAGGTTCTCGTGTGCCAATTAGTTTGAAAATATTCTTAACGTCGTTAGCTATTTTTGATGATATTGGTGCGATTCTTATTATTGCGTTCTTCTATACATCGAAGATCTCTCTTGGTGCATTGCTTGTGACGGCATTATGTATCCCTGTGTTAGCTTATTTAAATAAACGTAATGTTGAATCGAAATCCTTGTATATCATTGTTGGTATCGTCATGTGGGTAGCAATGCTGAAGTCTGGTGTTCACGCAACATTGGCTGGTGTTATCCTGGCTTTATTCATCCCAATGCAATCAAAAGATAAATCACATTCGCCATTGAAGAAGATGGAGCATGGACTACACTTTGTCGTGGCTTTTGTTATCTTACCTATCTTCGCATTTGCGAACGCAGGTATTAACTTATCGGGTGTTGGTTTAGAGCAAATCTTGCACCCAGTGCCTATGGGTATTGCGTTAGGTTTGTTTGTTGGTAAGCAAGTCGGTATCTTCGGTCTATGTTGGTTAGCAATTAAATGCAAGCTTGCTCAAATGCCAAAAGGCATGGATTGGTGTTCTTTATATAGCACGGCGATCTTGTGTGGTGTTGGTTTCACCATGAGTTTATTTGTTGGTTCACTGGCATTCGAAGAAACGGGTACTAACTTATTATTTGACGAGCGTTTGGGTATTATCTTAGGGTCATTACTCTCTGGTGTGGTTGGTTACTTAATGTTGAGATCATGTTTATCTAAACAAGAGAAGCAACAGAAATTAGCTAAATAATGTAACGCTAAGCTCATGATATAAAATATTAAAGCACTCTTAACTGGGTGCTTTTTCATATCTCCATTTTACAAGTCTATTCCGCAATTATCACACTCATAAGTCCAGTCGCTTATATCCGAAGGTTACCTATTTATCAGTTGAATATCTTGATTAAACAGGCTATTTTAAGATTAGAAATGTAGTTATCCCAATCAGAGAGCGTAGTCTTGAGCACTATAAAATCGATATTTGAACGTAATCGCGCATGGTCAGCACAGATTAATGAACAGTTCCCTGACTTTTTTGAACAACTTTCTAAGCAGCAATCACCAGACTATTTGTGGATCGGTTGCTCCGATAGCCGCGTACCAGCAAACCAGATCATGGCCCTGCCTCCGGGGGAAGTGTTTGTGCACCGTAATATTGCTAATGTTGTGGTACACACAGACTTAAATTGTTTATCAGTGATCCAGTATGCTGTTGAAGTACTTAAAGTGAAGCATATTATTGTCTGTGGTCATTATGGCTGTGGTGGCGTTAAGGCCGCAATGGGTGATGGTCAGCATGGTTTAATCGATAATTGGTTACGTCATATTAAAGACGTAGAACGTTTCCATATGGATGAACTAGAAGGCGTTTGTGGGGAAGATAAAATTGACCGCATGTGTGAACTAAACGTAGTCGAGCAGGTTCGAAATGTTTGTAATACTACGGTGGTTAAGCGAGCTTGGCGTAAAGGTGAAGAGTTAACCGTGCATGGTTGGATCTTTAACATCAGCAATGGTGTATTGAAAAGCTTAACGGATAGCATTAACTCGAGAGAGAAGCAGTTAGAAGTGATTACCAAATAGGTTCGTGCTGCTTAAGTTATACGATTACGTTTTAATGTTAATACTGGCGCTTTATAATTCTTTCGCCACTATATCGTCGGCATAAAAAATCGTTGCCATAATAAATAATGGGCATAAAAAAAGCCAATGAGATAACTCATTGGCTTTTTATTACCTGACAATAAATGCACCTAAGATGGCATGAATTTTAGGTAATAAAAAAGGTGAACTAAGTTCACCTTTTTTGATAACTGTTTAACCGATTAATAGTAAACTATTAAAGAGGTTTAACGTTCTCAGCTTGTGGACCTTTTTGGCCTTGACCTACTGTGAATTCAACTTTTTGACCGTCAGTAAGTACTTTGAAGCCATCTACTAAGATAGAGCTGAAATGTACGAATACATCTGGGCCGTTTTCTTGTTCGATGAAACCGAAGCCTTTAGCTTCGTTGAAGAATTTTACTTTACCGATTACTGTATTAGACATATTAAAAAACCCTGTATATATATACGTTATTAAAAAATTTTGTTAAAAAACCAGGGTGTAACTTATATAAACAATACAAAACACAATAATCAATACAAGTATTAACTAAAGCTCATTCTACCGATATAAACTAGCCTAATTTCTTAAGACGAATTATACATGGTTGGAGAATCATAGCAACACACTGATTGATTATTTTTATAAAATTGTTGTTTTCACTAGTAAAATCAACACTGAAGACCCTTGTTTGGTGCCTTTTTCGCCGTTGCAACCGCTATTTTATTCAATCTTAGTTCATATAACAGCCAATTCATATCCTGCTCCACATTTTTCATTTAGATAAAGCACGAATGGTTGCTTAGTTAGTGTTTATTGCTAGTTTAGATTGCTGCTTATCACTAGCGATTAAGTGTAAGGTTTTGATATTAAAAGTTATAAGTGGTTTTTATTATAAATATAGGTAGATGTAATCGTTCCCTGATAATAGGGTGCAGGCATATATATAAGATAAGATTAAGGAATGATGATGAGTAAAGGTGTTCGTAGACAGTGGTTTTTCAGCCAAAAAAAAGTAGTAAAGCATTTCATTAATAGATAATGGGCAGGGTAATTAAAGTATATTTCTTATTGAGTAGGTACAACCTTTCAAAATTGTCAGTAAATAGCATTATTTACTGACAACAGATTACTGACAACAAGTCATTTAACAAATTCGTTAATGATTAAGCCGCATTCTCTTCTTCTACACGTGAAATGTATTTTTCCATCGCTTGATCTGACGTTAAGCCACGTAATTTATCCCATGCAGTCCATTTAGCAAAACCAACCATATCAAAGATAGATGGCTTCTTAGTTGCTACATCACCCTCAGTTGCTTGCTTAAATAATGAATAAAACTCTAACTTAGTTTCTTGTGATGGTTTTTTCTTTGCTGTGCCGTTTTGAACGAGTTCTACTGTAGCGTCGAATTTAGCGCGTAGGTCTGTCATTTTATATTCCTTTATTTGTCTAAAATGTTGAATCAAAAAGTACTTAAATATTCATTAGTAAAAGCATTACAACGAGCAACGTCGTAATGCACCTACTAATGAGTAGTTAGTCACAGACGAATATTACCTTTATTTTGTGTTGAATACATCCTTTTATTTCAATTTTAGGTATGAAATTAAATAATGAAAAATCCTTATTATTCAATCTAATAACTTTTAAATAAGTATGATTTTTCTAAACTCGCACATCATTGTAGCGGCGGCTGTTAACTATTAACGGCTATCCATTACTAGGTTATAGCTGCAGCTTGCACGAATAATGTTTGTGTCGAGTACTCATCACCACTTTTTGTGTAGAAAACGAATCCCCACTCTTGTGTTTAGCGCTAATAGCTACTTTATGTTGAGAACTTCACTCTATGTCGAGTACTCATCGCCGACAGTAGCGCATGAATCATAATTGATGTGGCGCAGTAATAGTCTAAATCTAGAGTTTAAATGGATAATTAAACTTGATATATATGTGAGAAGATATATCATTACCCATTTGTAGTTACGACCTTTTAGGTGTTCATCGCTTGTATAAGTTAACACCATAATTCTGTAGCGCTAAACTCATTTTTTGTAAGTCAGATATGATCGAAAAACAACAGTCGAAGAGACAAATACCATTATTCGAGGCCGTATTGAATAATTACTCTATACTGCAACGCTGCCTGATGTTTACTTGCGCTATTTTAGTCGTAGGTACATTGGCATTCGCGGAACAAACAAATATCACATCATTTTTGTTTTCTAATCTGCCGATGGGCATTGGATTAACAAATAACTTTATTGCGCCGTTAGTAGCGATCGTACTACTCGCGGTTTCTTGCACTGCCTATTTTGGTATTGTTTGCACGGATAAGATTTCGTCATCGTCGCAACAAACGAAAAATGGTTCTGGATTTTTATCTGAATTACGCATCACGCTGGTATTCGGTGCTTGTTTCGGTTTGCTGACTGGTATTTTATGTAGCTTAATTTTTGTGATTGCAGAACCGCATCTACCACAAGCGTTTCTTCAGTATCATCAAATATTTAGCTCGTTAGACCTTATTTTAATTGCGTTGACAGCTGTGTTATCCAGCACATTATATTTATCGGTATTCATGTTACCGCTATCAAGTTTGTTATCAAAACTGATGTTGTTTGAAAACAAGCCTTCACAATTTAAATTAACCACCAATACCATTGTTATTTCATCCATCATATTGTCGTTGTTTATGGCTTTATCTGTGGCGCTGGTGACATCTACTTTCTCGATAAACCTGATTATTTTTATCGTTATTATATCGGCTATCACGGCTTCAACGTTAGGCTTGTTATATTGGTTTGTGGGACTGGAAGCGAGCTTGATTGCAAACCTGGTATATTGCTTATTGGTTTCTTATCTTGCACACATTTTCTTATAGTTGGGTTTGTATTCGACTTCTACTTGAAGAAAATAGAAAGCGCGATTTAGCTGATCATCGCGCTAGTTTAATTGTGTTATTTTGTCTGTGGCGTATGACAGACAGAACACATCGGTAATTTTGGTAATTTCATCGTTTGAAACGACAGTGTTAGACCATCGACAATTAAGACTTTACCTGTCAGTGGCTGACCAAAGTTGGCAATCACTTTAATCGCTTCCATAGCCTGCATCGCACCAATAATACCCACCATCGGCGCCATAATACCGGATTCAACACAGCTTAATGTTCCGCTGCCGAATAATTGGCTTAGACATTGGTAGCAAGGCTCATTATCGGCATACGTAAAGACACTAATTTGACCTTCCATACGAATCGCAGCGCCTGACACTAAGGGTGTGCGCAACGCGAAACAAGCACGGTTTATCTGCTCTCGTGTATCGACGTTATCAGTACAATCAAGCACAATATCATGCAATTCGATTAGCTTAACCATCTCATCTTCAGACAGTTTTGTGGTGATAGCTTGCACTTTACAGTGTGGGTTTATCTGCTCTAGTTCATGTTTAGCGGATAGCGATTTAAACTCACCAATGCGGCTATCACGGTGCAGTAACTGACGTTGTAAATTTGATAACTCAATATGATCAAAATCGACTAATGTCATCTTGCCGATGCCAGAAGAAGCTAAGTACTGACTACTAGCACAACCTAGTCCGCCTGCACCTATTATTAATACATTGGCTTGTTTTAAGGCTTCTTGGCCATCAAAATCAAAGTGGCGTAGCACGATTTGACGGTTGTAGCGTAACTCTTCTTGCGAAGACAATATGTCTTCGCAAGGCAAGTCACCACCAATAGAGGAGGTTGTCATTAATTTAAGATCTCGTTAAATGGTTCAATTGTGACGGTTTCACCAATTTCAACATTACCGCGATCTTGCTCGATAATGGCATAACAATTTGAGTGACTCAAGCTGCTGAATACGCCAGAACCTTGGCTACCTGTCGATACAACTTCAAGTTGACCTTGCGCGTTCACGCTATAGATAGCACGTTGAAAGTCCATACGACCGGGTGCTTTTTTCATTCTAGTGGTGGCAACGGCATTAAAGCGAGGTGTTGGTGTGAACACTTGATTGGTCATTTTTGCTAATGCCGGCACGACAAGTTGATGAAATGTCACCGTTGCAGAAACGGGGTTACCAGGTAAACCAAAGAATTTACTGCTTGGTAAGGTGCCGAATGCGAACGGTTTACCGGGTTTAATCGCCAATTTCCAAAAGCCAATTTCACCCAGTTCTTCGAGTAATATTTTAGTGTAATCTGCTTCGCCAACTGATACACCGCCAGATGTGATCACGGCATCAGCCACTGCATCGGCTTTAAGGAACGTTTCACGTAGTAGGTCTTCGTTATCAGGGACAATACCAAAATCAATAATGTCTAAATTCAAACGCGATAACATAGCGTTAATGCTGTAACGGTTACTGTCGTAAATCTCACCATTACCAAGCGGTTGACCTAAGGTTTTGAGCTCATCACCGGTTGAAAAAATAGCCACTTTTAGACGACGGTAGACTGTTACTTTATCAATGCCAATCGTTGCTAGCATGGGAATATCACGTGGGGTAAGGCGGCGACCTTTGGTTAATACAGCTTGGCCGATCGCGATATCTTCAGCAGCATTACGAATATTGTCATGCATTGGCGGTAAACTTTCGAAGGTAATAAGATCACCATCTACCTGTGTTCTTTCCTGCATGATAACGGCTTCACAACCTGTTGGTACTGGTGCGCCAGTCATAATGCGGATACAAGTGCCGAGTGGCCATTCACCATCAAACGGTTGACCTGCAAAGGCTTTACCTGCAAGTGGTAGGGTCATTGATTGAGTGAGGTCGGTGATGCGAACTGCATAACCATCCATTGCTGAATTATCAAATGGCGGGACATTCATTGGCGAAGATATGTCTTCAGCGAGAATATAATCGAGTGCTTCTGCTAAGTCTAATGTCAGTGTTTCTGTTACTGCATCAATATTGTCCAACATTTCTTGCATCGCTAAATCCAGTGGTTTTAGCCCTTGTACGTCACAACATCCCATCATATACCCTTGTGGTTATTTTTTAGTTATATCGTCAATTATGACAAACTCAACAGGTTGGCGAAAGGATCTATAACAATAAAATGCTTAATTATGGCTATTTAAGCTAATTTGTTTATCTTATCAATTGTTAGATGCTATTATGCGGCAATATTTTTAAGTCGATTCGTTTGTGGAGTAATTAATGACCTGCCTAAGTAAAGAAGCTTTATTAGTCCGTTCAGTCTTGGAAGAGCGAGGGTTAGAAACACCAATGATCGTAACTGGGCTATCAAGCGCAGAAAAAAAAGACCGCATTGAATCACATTTCACCGAAATTCTAAAATTATTAGAGCTTGATTTAAGTGATGATAGCTTAGCTGAAACGCCACACCGTATTGCCAAAATGTACGTGAATGAAATATTCTCAGGCTTGGATTATGCGTCGTTTCCTAAAATCACTTTAATTGATAATAAAATGCAAGTAGATGAAATGGTTAAGGTCAGTGATATTACCTTAACGAGTACTTGCGAACATCATTTTGTGACAATCGATGGTAAAGCGACAATTGCTTATATTCCACGTAGTAAAGTGATTGGTTTATCAAAAATTAACCGTATCGTGCAATTTTTCTCACGCCGTCCACAAGTGCAAGAGCGTCTAACGCAACAAATCTTAGTTGCGCTGCAGACCTTACTTGATTCACAAGATGTCGCTGTGAGTATTACTGCAACACATTACTGTGTAAAAGCACGTGGTGTGATGGATGCGACAAGCGAAACGACAACGACATCACTGGGTGGTATCTTTAAATCACGTCCAGAAACAAGAGCTGAGTTCTTGCATTGCCGTTAGTTAATACAGATTAAGTAAACCTAAACTGCAATTCTCGAGTGATTCCACTCTGCAGTTTGGGTTTTTACCTTTACATTAACTCATATCGTCTTGCCACATTTCGTCATAATTCATCTTTTTCCATCATTATTGTGAAATTTAATCGCCACACTTGTTTGTTTTAATAGCCTTATTGATAACTAATGAGTAGCTGAGATGAAGCAGATATTAAAACTAAATACATTGTGGAAATTACACACCGATGATCAGCCGCAGCAATTAGCGCAATCCCTATTACAGTCACTATTACAATCATTATTACTGTGCTGTTTTGTTGTTTTCTTAGTGGTAACAACGCGTTTTATCGTCAGCTATGCCAATAGTAGTTACGCTCAAGATATGGCGTCATTGACTATTTATGATGACAATGCGACGCAAGGCTTGGTCAATGTCGATGGTATTTATGCCGATGCGGAAAATATCGATCGTCAAGCAAGAGTGGATGTCAGCCTGGTAAAAGAACAAGTTCAATATGAACAAAAGTTAGCAGATTTAGGTTTTGTATTACAACAATATCAAATGATGGAATTACAGGCGTTTAATTTTGTTATTGATATGCCACAACGTGAACAAGTGACCACTGCGATGCTAAGTCATTTACAAAGTATGTTAACGGAGTTCATGGCGTTAAATCCAGATATTACTGCTAATTGGCAATTAGATCCAAATAATGCGTTGAAGTTGATTGTGCAGTTACATACAGAACGAAAAAGGCATTGGGGTGGGGCAGGCTTCATTATTTAGCGAGGGCAAGCAGTGCTCACCCTCGTTAAAATAAGCTGTTATTAAACTGCGACTGTTTCTACTGGTGTAGTAACAACTGGTTTAGCAACAACAGGCTTCGCAACTATGTTACGTTTTTCTTTGTTAACTTCTGCGATATTAACGAAGATAACGTCACCTAAGCTGTACTCAACTTGATCTTTAATGCTGATTTGGCCTGTTTCAACTAAGCATTTAACTTCTTTCTTATTATCATGTAATAAGCTAGCAGGGATAAATGCAACCGCACCATTTTCAAGTAAACGCACACGTAAACCACCGCGGTTAACATCCATGATGCTAGCCTCGAATGCTTGTTTGCTTTCTACCGCAGGTGTGAGGTAATCAACATATAACCAAGACGAGATATCACGTTCAGCCATTCTATGTTGACGGCGACGTTCTGACATCAAGATCACTTCATCTTCTGTTGCAGAGCGTGCTGTACCATTGGTTAATGTTGCTTTGATTAGACGGTGGTTAAGGATGTCACCGTATTTACGAATTGGTGATGTCCATGTTGCATAACCCTCTAAGCCCATCGCGAAGTGACGTTCTGCACTTGCACTGATGATGCTGTAGCTTTGCATACGACGTAAACGACTGTCTAACGCTGGATTGGCTTTTTCAGCCAATGTACGTTGTATTTCAACATAACCAGGTAAAGATTGGATATGTTCTTTGGTACATTCAATACCGTGTTCAGTCAGTAACTCAACAACTAAGTCAATCTTCTCTGGATCAAAACCAGCATGGGTATTAAATACACCCACATCGCCATGTTGACGGAATAAACGTGCTGCGGTGATGTTCGCTGCAACCATTGTTTCTTCAATCATTTGATTAGCAATGCGGCGATGTTCTACATGAATAGCAAGTACGTTACCTGTTTCATCTAGCTCGAAGCTGTAGTCAGGTTGGTCAGGGAATACGATTGCATTTTTCTTACGCCATTGTTGACGATGACGTGCAAACGTAGCCAGTGACTGTAGTTGCTCTGCAAGCTGTGCTTCAGGCTGCCACTGCGTTGATACTTCTTCAATCAAGTCTGATACTTGTGTATAAGACAGTTTATGCTGAGAAGTGATCCAAGCCGTGAAGAATTCAAACTCTTCAGCTAACGCACCATCTTCTTGAATAGTATAAGTACAGCATAATGTTGGGCGTTTTTCGCCAGCAACTAATGAACAAACACTGTCGCTTAATTCACGTGGCATCATTGGGATATTACGGCCCGGTAGATACACAGTGAACGCACGTTCTGCAGCAATTTTGTTTAATTCTGAATCAGCTGGGATATATGCTGTTGGATCGGCGATCGCAACCGTCACTTTTAAATTGCCTTCTGCTGTTTTTTCAACAAGCAGTGCATCATCCATATCTTGTGTAGACGCTGAATCGATTGTAAAGAATGGCTTATCGGTAAGATCAACACGCGCTGTGTCATCTTGAAATTCAACCGAGTCAGGCATAGCTGGTACATCTTTAGCCAAATCTTGGCGTGCTAATGTAACCCACCATGGTGCATTTGGATCGGTTTCAGTCGCGACGAAACTTGTTACTTCTGCAGCAAAGCTACCGTCTTTTAATGCATGAGATTTAAGTTGTGCAACAACCCAATCGCCATTGGCAACTTTATGCTCGCCCAGACCAACTAATTTTGCTCTGATTGGCATGTTGATAACAGGGCTATCAGCAAGAATGGTGAGTTTGTTTTTAGCAATGCTGATACGCGCAATAAAACGGGTTAATTTAGCTTCAACTAACGTATCCGGTTCTGCTGATGTTTTATCACCGTTGGTTTCGATATATGCTTTAATGCGATCGCCGTGCATGATTTTTTTCATGTGCGGTGGCGCAATGAAGTAGCTTTCGCCATCATCCGCTTCAAGGAAGCCAAAACCACGTTCAGTGCCTTTAACTGTACCTTCTACACTCGGCGTGTTTTGGCGCATATTTTGTTTTAATTGAGATAGTAGTGGATTGTCGCGAAACATGTAAAGCCTTCCTATAATGAATTGCGCATACTATACGACAGAGCCGGGCTAAGTGCCACCCCTGATACGGGGCATTTGTTGTAAAGTACAGCAATGTTAATCAGGGGGCTTTATCTATAAATATAACAAACTATTCAACTAAGTTATTGTTACTGCTAAATAGTTTTAATCATCACGATTGAGTTACAGTAATTTCTCAATGTCTTTTATCATGCCTTTTGGTGACAGTGTCGGTGCAAAGCGATCGACTACATCACCATCACGGTTAACCAAAAATTTAGTGAAGTTCCACTTAATGCCTTTACTGCCTAACAGACCTGTCGCTTCTGACTTAAGCCATTTGTACAGCGGGTCGGCATTATCACCATTAACATCAATTTTACTGAACATATCAAAAGTGACTCCAAAATTGAGCTGGCAGAATGAATTAATATCAGCATCAGACCCTTGCTCTTGTTGCTTAAACTGGTTGCAAGGAAATCCTAGAATAGCCAAGCCTTTACTCGCGTAAGTTTGCTGTAACTCTTCTAATTCAGCATATTGATTGGTAAAACCACATTTACTGGCGGTATTTACGATTAATACTGCTTGGCCATTATAATCACTGAGTTTTTTCTGTTCACCGGTGATTGTTGTTACTTCAAAATCATAAAGCTTTGTCATTGTAAGTCCCTTTTAAATAATAAATAGGTAGAAGTAAATAGCAGTGTAAATAAATAGATTGCGCGCAATATAATGGTTGTTGTGATATTAATATGCAAGCATTTTATAATTAAAAATGGCTTTTTTACATTGCTTTTTAAGTAGTTGCGTTTGCGCTCACAGATAAAATTTATTAATTGCCCTTGAAAACAGTGATAACAAACCCATCTATCTATTAACGAATAAATTCAGATGATTTGTAATCTGAATCACCCCATTAGAACAAAGGAACAAGTAATGACTGATACAGTTAATACTGAGACTCACGGCTTTCAAGCTGAAGTGAAGCAACTGCTTAAATTAATGATCCATTCTTTATACTCAAATAAAGAAATATTTTTACGTGAGCTTGTCTCTAATGCGGCCGATGCAGCCGATAAATTACGTTTCAAAGCATTATCAGATAATAGCTTATATGAAGACGATGGCGAGTTACGTGTACGTGTTACGCTTGATAAAACGGCCCGTACTATCACCATTTCTGATAACGGCATCGGTATGTCACGTGAAGATGTTATCTCGCACTTAGGTACGATTGCACGCTCTGGTACATCTGAATTCTTTGACAACTTATCTGGCGACCAAGCGAAAGATTCACAATTAATCGGTCAATTCGGTGTGGGTTTCTATTCTGGTTTCATCGTAGCAGATATGATGACAGTAAATACGCGCGCAGCAGGCGCAGCAGCAGACCAAGCCGTACAATGGGAATCTGAAGGTGAAGGCGATTACCGTCTTGCTGAGATCACTAAAGCAAGCCGTGGTACTGACATTATCTTACACCTACGTGAAGGCGAAGATGATTTATTGGATGCATGGAAACTGCGTCAAATCGTAAACAAATATTCTGATCACATCAGCATCCCAGTTGAAATGTGGAAAGAAGAGCAACCTGAATCAGACGGTCCTGACGGTGAAAAAACACCCGCAGTACCAGGTGAATGGGAATCGGTAACACGTGCAAGTGCATTGTGGACATTATCGAAAAACGAATTGAAAGATGAAGAATATAATGAGTTCTACAAGCACATTGCTCATGACTTTGAAGATCCACTCACATGGAGCCACAACCGTGTAGAAGGCAAGCAAGAATATACGAGCCTGCTTTATATTCCAGCACGTGCACCGTTTGATATGTGGAACCGTGAAAAAGAACATGGCCTAAAACTGTACGTTCGACGTGTATTCATTATGGATGACGCTGAGCAGTTTATGCCGACTTACCTGCGTTTCGTGAAGGGTGTATTAGATTCAAACGACCTGCCACTAAACGTATCACGTGAAATTCTACAAGATAATAAAATTACCACATCATTACGTACTGCGTGTACTAAACGTGTATTGACTATGCTTGAACGCATGGCGAAGAACGATGATGAAAAATACCTTAAATTCTGGGATGAATTCGGTCAAGCACTGAAAGAAGGTCCAGCGGAAGACATGGCGAATAAAGAGAAGATTGCTTCTTTATTACGTTTCTCTTCAACATCGGTTGGCGGTCCTGCACAAGCAGTTGGTTTCGGTAAATACATCGAGAACATGCCAGAAGGCCAAGATAAGATTTACTACATTACAGCCGATAACTACACCACGGCTGTAAACAGTGCTTACCTTGAAATCTTCAAGAAGAAGGGCATTGAAGTATTATTATTAACAGACCGCATTGATGAGTGGTTACTATCACACTTAACAGACTTTGATGGTAAGCAATTGGTATCAGTAACTAAGGGTGATTTAGACCTTGGCGACCTTGATGATGAAGATGCGAAAAAAGCCAAAGAAGAAGCAACTGAAGAATTTGCTAGTTTCCTTGAGCGTGCAAAAACAACATTAGGCGATAAAGTAGCCGATGTGCGTTTAACACACCGTCTTACTGCTACACCGTCTTGTGTTGTAACAAATGAAGATGGCATGAGCAGCCAAATGATTAAATTGATGGAATCTGCTGGTCAAGCTGTACCACCACAGAAATACATCTTTGAGCTAAATCCTGAGCACGAAATGATTAAACGTGTTGCTGATGAAGCAGATGAAGCGGTATTTACAGACTGGATTCAGCTATTGCTAGAACAAGCACAATTGACCGAACGTGGTAGTTTAGATGATCCAGCTGCATTTATTGCACGTATGAATCGTTTAATCGGTTAAGTACAATTTGCATAATTTAACAGTGTGAATGTGTTTTTTTATTAAACTACTCACAAAGTTATATACAAATAGGTAACAATTCAGGGCCGTACTTGAACACATCGGATTTCCCGTGTAGTCTAGCGGTTCTGAAATTTAAGCAATTTACACAAGCTAAATCAATTTAAGGGCAATTTATGCGTATTATTTTATTAGGTGCACCAGGTGCAGGTAAGGGAACTCAAGCACAGTTCATCATGGAAAATTATGGTGTTCCGCAAATCTCTACTGGTGATATGCTACGAGCTGCTATTAAAGAAGGTTCTGAGTTAGGTCAAAAAGTTAAAGCCGTTATGGATGGTGGCCTGCTAGTATCTGACGAACTAATCATCGAATTAGTTAAAGATCGTGTTAAGAAAGAAGATTGTGCGAAAGGTTTCCTACTAGACGGTTTCCCACGTACTATCCCACAAGCTGACGCGATGAAAGAAAACGGTATTGACGTTGATTTCGTACTTGAATTTGACGTGCCTGATGAAGAAATCGTTAAACGTATGAGCGGTCGTCGTGTTCACGCTGCTTCTGGCCGTGTTTACCACACTGTTTACAATCCACCAAAAGTGGAAGGTAAAGACAACGAAACTGGTGAAGATCTATCAATCCGTGCGGATGATGTTGAAGCAACAGTACGTAAACGTTTAGGTATCTACCACGATCAAACTGCACCACTTATTGCTTACTATGGCAAAGAAGCGGATGCGGGTAACAGCAAATATGTTACATTTGACGGTACTCAAACTGTTGATGCTGTAAGTAAACAACTAGCTGAATTACTTGGTTAATCAATAGATTAATAAATAGGTTAATAGATGGGTTAAATCCTTTCGATTAATCTGTATACGGCTACCAAACCTCGAGCATGCTCGGGGTTTTTTTATACCTAAATCTCAGCGAGTTATTGGATCCAAGTTACTTAATCGCATAGAATGGGAACACTCGTTAAACGATATAGTGATTATGTGTAATATGACTAAACAAAGTATTTTATTGGTTAACCTTGGTACGCCAGATTCAGCCACTCCAGCCGGTGTTAAAGCCTTTTTAAGACCATTTCTGTCTGATACCCGAGTGGTCAATATTCCACGATTGTTTTGGTTGCCGCTATTAAACGGTGTCATTTTGCCTTTGCGCTGTAAACGTGTCGCGAAAGCTTACCAATCGATTTGGTTTGATGATGGATCGCCATTATTACATTACAGCCTATTACAGCAGAAAGCGTTGTCAGCATTGTTTAAAGGTAAAGGGCAAGACGCAGGGCAAGACGTACAAGTTGAATTGGCCATGACGTACGGCGAACGCAGCATCAAAAATGCGATTGAAAAGTTACAACAAGCGGGTTCTGAACATATTGTGGTACTGCCGTTATTCCCACAATACTCATCAACCACCACTGCACCGGTATTTGATCAAGTGGCTAACTACCTGCAATCAACCATTGATGTACCAAGCGTGAGCTTAGTGAAGCATTATCACAACAACGCGGCTTATATTGAAGCATTAGCGTTAAGCGTAGAACGTCATTGGGCTGAAAAGGGCAGAGCTGAGAAATTGCTATTGTCTTACCATGGTATTCCTAAGTTCCTGGTTGAAAAAGGCGATATCTATGCTGATCATTGCGTTGAAACCACTGCACTGCTATGTGCGCGTTTAGGTTTAACGGAAGATCAGGTTGTGCATTGCTATCAATCGCGTTTTGGTAAAGCGGAGTGGTTGCAACCGTATACGAATGAAACATTAGTGAAACTGGCAAAAAGTGGCACTAAATCACTGGATGTGATCGCACCAGCGTTTGCAGTTGATTGTTTAGAGACACTAGAAGAAATGGCAATTGAAAATAAAGAAGTATTTGTCGAAGCCGGTGGTGAAGATTACCGTTTCATCGCTTGTTTAAATGCTGATGAAGCACATGTTCGTGCACTACATGCTGTTGCGAGTGAATACTTACGACGTTGATGCTCAGTTAATAGTTAATGATTGATAGCGAGTTAAGAGCTCGCTATTTAGCGCGGATCAAGCTGTGTTTCGCGTTCGCGAGTTTGACGCTAACGACTTGAGCACATTTCATGTTATTCACTTTTTCTACATCTGTGACCGAGTAGTGCCGCTTCAGCATCCAGTCCATTGGTTGCTGAAAGTTGTCCTCATCAACAATAAATGATTGGTTTTTTAGCCCACCTTCATCCACTTGCACGATCCATAAGCGCTTTTTACTGTCGAGTTGCGCGAGTAACCGCTGACTGACATGATTAAATAGCTGACTGAGATATTGAAATCCCTGTTGTAAGACTCGTCGTAATGACATGCGTTGAACTCTGACACAGAATGAGATGAGATTATAGGCTTAAATATTCGTAGGGTAGTAGTGGTTTGCGCACACTATGAGCAAGGCAAGTGTACCGAATTGTAACAAGTGGCTTTGTTTGTAGAAAAGAAGGCGGTAACTGATCGGCGATGTTCTGTTTTTCAGTTACTGCCAGATTTTATAAAGTCTTCATCAGAATTTTTGAACGGCGCTGTAAATTGTACAGTTCTTGTTTTTCAACAGGTAGCTGTTCCAGTTCGACAGGGTCAAAACCGCGCTCTCTAAACCAATGGATACTGTGCGTGGTCAGTACAAACAAGCTATCCATTCCTTGTGACTTGGCTTGTCGTTCTATTTCTTTGACCAATAAGTCTCCACGACTCAAGCGTCGATATTCAGGATGCGTTGCAACACTGGCCATTTCAGCAATATTGCCCGAGAAACAATACAGTGATGCACAGCCAATGATGGTGCCATCACGTTCAACCACAGTGAAGTGTTCAATATCTCGCACTAGTTGCTCTCTGCTGCGCTGTACTAACATGCCTTGGTCAACTAAAGGTTGCGTTAGTAACATAATACCTGGTACATCTTCAATTTTAGCGGGACGTGTTTGCTCGGCACTTTGACGGACGATTTGGGTACCGACACCATCGCGTGAAAACAGCTCTTGTAATAACGAACCATCCGTTTTGTAACTGACTAAATGACAGCGAGGAACACCTGCGAAAGAGGCATTAATCGCTGCTCTTAAGTAAGACGCTGTACCGCTATTGATGCCGCCTTGTTCTTCAAGTTCAGCTAAGCGTTCTTGCGCTTGTTCGGGGAACATTTCTGAAATAAGGTTACCGTTATAGTCCAATACACCTTGTGAAGAGCAAAAGTTGATGAGCTTGTGCGCATTGAGTTTGATGGCTATTTTGGTCGCGACCTCTTCAGCACTGAGATTAAAACTCTCACCGGTGACTGAGTAACCGAGTGGGGGAACGACAGTAATGGCATTTTGCGCCAGTTGATATTCCAATGCGTCAGTATCGACACGACGGACGCGGCCGGTATGACAAAAATCAACGCCTTCATCAACCCCAATCGGTTGCGCTGTAATGAAGTTACCACTGACGATATTAATTTTGACACCGTGCATTTGGGTATTGACCAAACTCATCGAGAATGCCGCTGTGATCTCATATTGGAGTTGACCAATGACTTGTTTAATGAACGGGAAGGCTTGTTCATCGGTGACGCGCTGGCGTTTATGAAACTGACTCTCGCAGTTATTATGCGCAAGTATCGTGTTGATTTGTGGGCGAGCGCCAAAGACTAATACAATGCGAATACCGAGTATGTTTAACAAGGCTATGTCATTGACGATATTTATGAAATTAGCATGCGCGATGGCTTCACCGCTCAATGTCAGTACGATTGTTTTATCGCGATGCGCGTTGAGATAAGGCGCTGATTGACGAAACCAACGTACTAACTGGTTATCTTGTTGACTCAATTCCATCTCCTTGGATTTAACCGCTACTCTAATATTTATAATAAATATTTATGTTAAACACTTTTTATAAATACTTACTTTAAAAGCTAATATTCCTTAAATCGAAGATGAAATCAAGTCACAGCTGAATGATTATTCAGTTTTCCAAATAATATGGATAAATTTATCGCCGGCTTTTTTCTTTACTAACACACGACCGAATACATCACTGAGTAAATCTTTGTCGTCAACCAGTCCAATGTGTAACTCACAATATTCAGCGTCATTAACACCCATTGCCACACTTGCAGGCCAATCGCTACCAAGATCAACGATATCAACAGCACCAAGATCTTCGAATTGCATGGCAAATAATATTTGGTCAGCAGGTGATAATTGGGTTTGAGCATCCTCTAAGAAGGCATCATAGGCAAAGTCAATTAGTTCATCTTCAGTTTTTAATAGCATGGAATTTCCAAATTTAGGGTATTTTGGCTGGATGTTACCTTAATCTTGGTAAGATAAGAATATTTCTTACAATATCCATGGCTTTTTTATGTCATTTCTAATTGCTTCCGAGTGAAATAGACGTTACATTGAATGCGGACAATATCACATTAGAGTACGAATGCCTGAGGGCGAATAAAGGAATATTATTAGTATGCATTATCAAACAGACGACGTCAGAATCCGTGAAGTAAAAGAATTATTACCGCCAATTGCAGTGTTAGAAAAATACCCTGCTTCTGATGATGTGACTAAAACAGTATTTGAATCACGTAATAGCATTAGCCAAATTCTTAAACAAGAAGACGATCGCCTTTTAGTGATTGTTGGTCCTTGTTCAATTCATGACACTGTTGCTGCATTAGAATATGCAGAGCGATTAGTGGCATTGCGTGAAAAGTATAAAGATACACTCGAAATTGTTATGCGCGTTTATTTTGAAAAACCACGTACAACGGTAGGTTGGAAAGGTTTAATTAATGACCCTTACCTTAATGACAGCTTCCAATTAAATGATGGTGTACGTATTGCGCGTAAACTATTGCTTGATGTGAACGCGATGGGCCTACCAACTGCGGGTGAATTCCTGGATATGATCACACCACAATATGTTGGTGATCTAATGAGCTGGGGCGCAATCGGCGCACGTACTACAGAATCTCAAGTTCACCGTGAATTAGCATCAGGCATGTCATGTCCTGTCGGCTTTAAAAACGGCACAGACGGTACAATTAAAGTAGCGATTGATGCGATTGGTAGTGCTAACGCACCGCACCATTTCTTATCAGTAACTAAATTTGGTCACTCTGCTATTATTTCTACTGCAGGTAACCCTGATTGTCATATCATCCTACGTGGTGGTAATAAGTCGACAAACTATTCTGCTGATGATGTAGCTACAATTACAACTCAGTTAGTAGCAGCTAAGCAAGACGTTAACATCATGATTGATTTTAGCCATGCAAACAGTGAGAAGAAATTCCAAAAACAAATGGATGTTTCGACTGACGTTGCAGGCCAAATTAGCGCAGGTAATGGCGCAATCTTTGGTGTGATGGTTGAAAGTCATTTAGTCGAAGGTCGTCAAGATCTTGTTGATGGTAAAGTTGAAACTTACGGTCAAAGTATTACTGATGCTTGCATCGGTTGGGCTGACACTGAAACGATGATGGCTCAGCTATCTGATGCAGTTGCGACACGCCGTACAGTTAAATAAGCAAGCGGTTAGCTGACTTGCATTAACACGCTGTTTAGGTATATAGTTCGAGTATATTATATATCTAAGCTGTATCAAGATGAATCTTGACGCAGTTTGAGTATTAAGCACAAACATTTGTTTGTGCTTTTGTCATTAAAGAGCGGACAAAAATGAAACGAATTATATTTTCTCTTGATGAAGTTTTGCCGATTGAAGCAGAAGCACTCGCTGCAAAGACTTTTACTCCTACTTATGATGATCTTTGGGACGCGACTAAGTTCAAAGGCTCTAAAGTTGTTGATGAACATGGCAACACTGAAGTTGAAGCATTAAGTAAAGGCCTTAACTTCTGGCCAGATGTTAATCAACTGAACCCTAAAAAGCTAACCGCACAATTAACCTTGATGGCTGAACACGGTGTGTTCATTATGAACAACGTTTCAAGTGATATCTCGCCAATTGAGCGTGGTACCCTAGCGTATGCACAAGGTTGCCACCCAGAGAACGATGCTGATTTCGAAATGAATCAAGATGATATTTTTGATGGTGAAATGGGCTCAATCACAATTCCATTGGAATGGGTGAATCGTTCTGTGAAAGCGGATAAGAAACAGTTCATTATTGAATTGGGTGATGATGACGATGTGCGTCTAATCATCAAATAAAGAATAAAATGTAGAATTAAATGATTAGAATAAAAAGAGCCTCTCGTTACTGTAACGAGAGGCTCTTTTTTTGCAATTTATTCAGGTCGAATAGATTAACGACGTCTTTTCTTTGGTTTACGTTTTTTAATCTTCTCGCCTTCAAGGGCTAAACGTTCGATAACCGCTTTTTTCTCTGCTTCAGCCATTGCTGGCGTTTCTAAGCTAAGACGACAGATTTTAGCAGTACGTAATTCATTAATTAGGATTGCAGCCGCTTTGTTCAAATCAACAAAACCACCAGGCCCTAAACAACCACGACCACGGCCAATGTCTTCTAACAATTCTACGTCTGTCTTGTCTAGGTTATCTAGCTTGTAACGCTCACGCATTGCTTCTGGATACGTTTTACACATGTATTCCGCTGCATACATACCGATATCATCATATTCAATCGCAGTGTCTTTAATTGCGCCTGTTGATGCTAAACGGTAACCAGAAAGTGGATTCTGTACTTTCGGCCATAACATACCTGGGGTATCTGATAATACGATACCGTTATCAAGCTTGATACGTTGCTGTTGTTTCGTTACCGCTGGCTCATTACCTGTTTTCGCAATAATACGGTTAGCAAGAATATTAATCGTGGTTGATTTACCCACGTTTGGAATACCCATGATCATCGCTTTAATTACTTTGTCAGCACCTTCTTTGTTTGGTACTAACTTACGCGCTAGGGCAGGGATCTTTTTGATCTCATGCACTTCTTGCGTCGTAAAGGCATAGGCTTTAACGCCTTCTTCTAATTCTAGATATTCTAACCATTCTGCAGTAATAATCGGGTCTGCAAGATCACTTTTGTTGAGAATTTTAATACAAGGAGTATCACCACGTAGCTCTGAGATCATTGGATTCTCACTGCTGTAAGGAATACGCGCATCAAGCACTTCGATAATGAGGTCCATTTGCGGCATTACTTCCGCGATCTCTTTACGGGCTTTATGCATGTGCCCTGGGTACCACTGGATTGAGCTTCTAGTCATTTGAAATATAAACCTTTTATTTTGTCTTTCTGTCACATGGGGTACTTTATGGGGTACTAAATGTGTTGGTCTGAAAGTTGGTTGCTAAAGCAGCGAGTAAACTTTTCCTGCAATAGTCTGATAATTGTCGCCAGTTTAACGTAATTAGTGATTTCGGTCACTAATGGTTGGTATATCTATGCAAGTAATTTTAGTTGAAAGTTGTGGGGGGGGATTTATCTATCGGCGTTATTTGCGCTATTCTAAGTCGCGGTTGTTGCGTAAACAACTCGCGAATTAGATTGAAACCCAGCCGTTTTTATTTCAATAGATGGGGGGATATTTTACCGTGTGGTTTTGCGTTCTATAAAATGCGCTGGAAGCATGAGCTTTACTAGCGTCGAATCATTCTGACTAATTTGGTCGACAATGATTTTTACAGACTCTCGTGCCAAACGCTTAAAATCCTGATTAAAAGTAGATAGCTGATAGTTTAACCATTCTGCTTGAGGGATATTATCAAATCCAATTACTTGTAAATCATCTGGAATTTTTAAACCAAACTCTAGACGAGCTACATCCATGAGCGCCATTGCAATATTATCGGTTGCACAAAATACGCCATCAGGTCTGTTGACTTGGCTCAGCACTACTCTGATTTCATCTAGAGCCTCTGTGTAGTCAAAGCTGGCTTCAACAACATGCGCTTGTTTATTTGTCAGGCTTTCAAACTCACTACAAAAACCAGCTTTACGCTCATTATTAGTGAAAGTGGGTATATCACCCGTTAAGTAGATTGCTGATGTTACGCCATTTTTGTGAAAATGCTTTGCGGCTGTTTGGCCTGCAGCGTAGTTGTCACTCACTACATGACTACTTCTTGTTCCTTCAACTACTCTTGCGAACTGAACAACAGGGATATTAAATTCGGCACATTCTTCATAAAGTGATTTGTTGAATGTTGCCGAAGCCGCGATTACACCATCGACACGATACTGAAAAATATTGGGAATAGAGTGGAGTGCTTCATCGTCAACTTGCCATGGGATCAGTACCGCTGAATAACCTTCTTTTTGTAATTCGCTGGATATTAATTGCAGCGTTTTCATGTGCAAAGGGTAATCAGTATCTGGAAAAACTAAACCAATAAGTTTAGATTCATTGGTGGTTAGGCTACGAGCAAAAGCATTGGGACGATAATTTAACGTTTTTGCAGCTGCAAATACTTTGTTTTTGGTTTTTTCACTGACAGAGCTGCCCGGCAAAAAAACACGAGATACCGTCGATTGAGATACGCCGGCTAATTTTGCAACATCTTTTGAGGTGGCGTTTGCTTTAGGTATATTCATGAGTGAGCTATTATTTTTAGTAAGGTGACTAAAACTAGAATAACATAATTAGGCAAGGTGTTCATAAGCCTGAGCTAATTTGCCCAGGCTTATTAATCCTAAAGGGTAGGGTTTGTTATTTGTTGAGTACGTTCAAATACATCTAAACCTTGTTGTTGTAACCAATAAGGTAGATCAATCAATACCCAGTTTTCAGACAATTTGTCCCCGTCGCGATAATAAACATCAACAACTTGCATGTTTGCTCTCACTTCGCCACCTGGCATACCTAAAAAACCACCTGTCGGTGTATTTGAAAGGTTTGGCCAACCGAAGAAACAAGAGAAACTGCCTTCAGCAAAACGACAAACGTGGCCATTGAATTTTTTGTCTTTTAAATTGTTACGGAACGGCAGTTGGTGCTGTTGTTGGTAACGAGGGATCGTATACGATGCGCCGATACCACAAGGGCCATACCATACCATGTCTTTAGACCAGCTTTTCGCAAGTACTTCTGGTGGGCAGCCCATTGCACCGCTATCGTTAAGCGCTGATAGATCATCAACCATTTTGTTTACTAGCGCTAGGGTAGCAATACCTTCGGCTGGATCTGCATCTTCGAATAATAAACCGTCGTGATTACGTGGACCAGGGTATACAAAGTGTTTGCCCGTTGACGGTGGTAGTGGGTAACAACCAGCTTGATCCATCATACCGAGTAAATCTAAGAACAAACCAGTCTTGGTGATTTTGCCATTTTCTACGCAACTAAATTCAGCGTAGCGAACATTCATAATTTTGCCTGTTGGGCGCATACCAAGGAATTCAGCATCGAATAACCCCATAAAGTGGCCCATGCTCATCACCCATGTTTCACCTGCAGCGACTTCATTTTCACCGGCGATGAAGATATCTTGACGACGTTGCATACGGGTCATCGATTTCATCATTGGTGACCAGAATATGTCAGCTGCTGCTTGTGCGCCTTGCTGTTCACGGAATGGGTACACACTACGCCATAGGTAGTCTTCTGAAGTATGCGATTTTAGTACTTCTGCTACATTTTCGTGCGTTGCTTTTTCCATTGCATCGAAATAATTACGTACTATTTTTTTCGCTTCTTGATATTTAGACATTTTATCTCTCTTTTGCTGACGAGCCTGTTTCTTACGGGCTAGAAAAAATAAATCATATTAGCGACAGGCGAGGTGCCTGCCGCTTAAATAAAGGTTGTTACTATGCGGTTGCTTGTTTCAGTGATTTTTCTTTGTAGAAAATACCGCCTTTTAATGTTTCAGGCAGAGAGAACCACAGTAGACCAGCAATGATCCAGATGATTGGAGAACCCCACATTGCGGTCTCTAGGTCTGAACGTTCTTGGATGTAAACCAATACCATTGGCGCCCACATGCCGATGATACGACCACCGTGGAATAAAGCTGCGCCAAAGTTACGCAGATGTGGAGGGAATAATTCAGAGAAATAACCACCCCATACTGCCGACGCAGATAAGCCGAAGTTGTATATAAGGCCAAGTATCGCTAGCATATTTAGGCTACCAATCATGACGTCGCTTGGTGCAACAAAGAATACTGAAGCCATGACACCGGCGATGATAAACCCTAGTGCGTTAACTTTACGGCCGTATTTGTCGGCAATAGCGCCCCATACCCATGCGCCGAATAATGAACCAAATGCAGATATAGAGAAAATGATACCGATGGTCGCGCCATCGAACTCTCTAACCTGTCTTAGATAGGTTGTTACGAATCCACTAAAGAATTGGTAACCATAGAAGTTAAGGCCGGCAAGTAATAGACATGAAAGCGTTAGTTTGCGGTAAGGTGCACTGAGCATTTCGCCCCAAGAACCTTTTTTCTTTTCTGCTCCAGCATTTTCTTGTTCAGCGGCTTCTTCTTCACCATATGCGATCACTTTTTTGTCGTTTGGTAAAAGGAAAATCATCAGCGCGGCTGCAACTAATGGTGGAATACCACCAACCCACATTAGGCTCTGCCAAGGTGCGTCAATACTGGTGATAAATGCCGCGTAGGCACCCATAGCCATTAAGGCAACAGAGAACATACTTGATGCAAAAGCCGTTAATTTACCACGTACACTGGGGGTAAATAGGCCAATCATCATTGATACTGCGACGGTAAAGTAACCACCGAGTGAAATACCGATAATAAAACGCATTAATGCCCACGTCGCGTAATCGGTAAACATCATATTAATAATGGTCGCACCACCATTTAGGGCGGTAATGACAATCAACGTCGACTTTTTGCCAAAGTTAGATGCAACCCAAGCACAACTTAATGCCCCTATAAGCGCACCAACCGATTGCCAAGTATAAAATTGAGCCGTATCCGCTAAGCTAATGTTGTCATACTCTTCAACAAGATAGGGACGGACGTAATCAATAATTACAAAGTTATAACAATAAAAAAAGTAACCCACCAAAATGGCAATGTACGCAGCAATACGCTGAGTCATTGGCACTTCGCTCATATGTTTCCGTTCAATCATGACCGATAGACCTCTTTAATAGGGACAGTTAATTATATTTAGGAAGGAAGTCGATTTTCCGTTTTAACATCCACTTCGTTCGAATTCGGGTGAATGATAGATTTTTAGGAAAAAAAGAACTGTGATCAACTTCAAAACTAAATGATTACGTACCCATTTGTGTTTTATTAGTCATTAATGATTTGTTTTAGTGATGAATATCGCAGTTACTCGGTGTAAATTTCCGTAATACTCATTTTTTGATAAGATGTTGTTACTATTTATTAACGCTGTTACTGGGAATATGCAAATGGTTACGTACTCAAGTCTTGCTGTAGTGGTGTGTTATATTATTATTACCTTATTAATAAGTTACTTAGTTAACTTTCGTTATAATAAAGGTGATGATTTCGCTACAGGGGGACAGCAATTTGGTTGGTTTACAGCCGGCGTTTCCATTTTAGCCACTTATATTAGTGCAATGACGTTTATTGGTATGCCTGGTTGGGTGTATAACTCGGGCATGGAAGCGATGAGTGTCCATTTAAACTATCCCATCGTCATATTCTTTACCGTTACTTTCTTTGTTCCGGTCTTTTACAAACTTAAATTAACATCAATTTATGAATACCTTGAACTGCGTTTTGGGATCTATGCTCGAACCATCAATTCGCTCGTATTTCTTGTTGTTCAATGTATCTCTGCAGGTATCATCTTATATGCGGTAGCACTCATACTTGTGCAAGTGATACCGATATCGATCTCTGAAGCCATTATTTATATCAGCTTATTTACAGCGCTATATACGTGTATTGGCGGTATATCGACGGTGATATGGACCGATATGCTGCAATCTATTGTGCTGGTGATCGGCAGTGTTGCCATTTTTTGTATACTACTCATGGATATAAATACCAAAGAATACTTGTCGCCAGATAATCTGACTATTATCAATACCAGCTTTGATCTTGGAGTGGATACGACGCTATGGGCGGGCGTTGTCGCGGTGAGTTTCTTACACCTGAGTGTCTATGGTACTAACCAGTTAATTATACAAAGAACGTTAGCGACCAAAAACGTTGAACATGCGCAAAAATCAATGTTGTTGTGTGGCTATAGTGCTTTCTTTATATACCTATTTTTCTCTGTGTTAGGTGTGTTGCTGAGTATTTATTATCAAAACCAACATTTTGATAATAGTAATGAAGTCATTCTTGATTTTGTTTTTAATCATACTAACCCAATTGTTATTGGGCTGGTTATTTCGGCATTAGCAGCGGCAGCAATGTCGACATTAGATTCAACTTATAACTCAATGGCAACTGTTGCTACCTTTGATATTTATAAACGCTTTGTGTGTAAAAATGGTTCACAGCGTCATTATGATTCTGTAGCAAGGAAAATGAGTCTGGTAGCCGCAGCAGCGGTTGTTATCCCGGCATTATTCGCCATATCGAATGAATCGGTGCTGAAAACAATTGCAAGTTTGACGTCGATTTTTGTTGGTATTCGATTGGGGTCATTTGTACTCGGGCTGTTCTTTCACAAGGCCAATGAAAAAGGGGTCATCGTCGGTAGTATTCTCAGTATCGTGGCGGTGTTCATTGCACGCTATGCCGATATATCGTGGCCATGGTTTGCCCCGATTGGCACCTTGGTATTCTTATTCTTTGGTGTGTTGACGAGTCGCTTCTATGGCAGTAATTCTATCGAGCAACAAGACTTCATTAAAAATCAAGCCGCCCTTTTTTCTAAACCTAAAGCGAGTCATTACGGCCTATTTGTTTTTGGCGCAATGACCATCGTTGCCTGTCTGTTTATACCTGATTGGCTCTTTGCTGTACTTTCATAACATGAACAAAAATGTCTATAGCATGAACAAATGTCTATGGCATATAGAAAGTGCCTAATGGTGTTAACTCAAATGTTGCATAGCATAATCGATAAATACTTTGAGCTTTGTAGGCATGTATTTGGTTTGGGCATACTGCAGTGCAATGATCCCCTGATAATTACTTTTAACCGTCCAACCGCAGAGAACCTCGGTTACATCGCCTTTGCGGATCGCTTCCTGCACGACGAAATCGGGAAAAATACCGATACCTAAGCCATTAATGACACCGTTTAAACGCATCTGAGAATGGTTGACTGCGTAACGGCCTGAAACGGTAACTGTATGGGATTCATCACCTTTGATTAAACCCCAGATGTGGTCGGTTTCATTCTCTGCTAAATAAAGGCAATCGTGTTGTGTTAATTGTTCGGGGTGAGAAGGGGTGCCTTTTTCTTTTAAATAATCAGGGCTTGCACATAATACTAAGCAGGTTTTACCTATCTCTTTTAGCACCAAGTTTTCATCTGGCTTATCCGTTAGCAAAAAGGCGATATCGATACCGTGTGCAAAGATATCTATTGGCCCATCAATCGCCCGCAATTTAAGTTGGATCTGCGGATATTGCTTTAAAAACGGGATGACAAAAGGCTGCAGCACCACATTCAAAAATGCTTCCGGTGCCGCAACCGTTATTGAACCTGCGGCTTGGGTATGTTCGACACTGGATATTTCTACCGCTTGCTTTGCCGCATTCACCATAGGGACACATTGATCGTAAATCTTCTGCCCCGCGTCGGTAATGATCAGCTTTCTGGTTGTACGCTCAAATAGTTTAATTGATAAAGCTTGCTCAAGTCGGGTAATGGTTTTGCTCAATGCTGAAGGCGTGACATTTATTTTTTTTGCCGCGGCCGTAAAACTGCCTTCTTGAACAACTAAAGTAAAACTCGCCAAGTCGGGTAATAAGGCGATTAATTTTTGAGATATCATCATTCTATTTGTGCCTGTGTTTCACTAATGTTTTTCCGTATAGAGGGATAATAGTCTTATCTGCGATCAATTAGAATAGTTTCATAGTATAAATTATTTCATGACTTGTTCGGCTTTTCTTAATAATAAGTAGCTAATAACAAGTTGTTTCAAATAAAGCTAAAAAGGAATATTTACATGACTTCTACATTCTACAATCAGATCAGTGAGCAAATCGAAGAAGTAAAAGCGGCAGGTCTGTATAAACAAGAACGCGTTATTACTTCAGCTCAAAAAGCGGCTGTGTCTATATCTACTGGTGAAGAAGTTTTAAACTTCTGTGCTAATAACTACTTAGGTTTAGCGAATCACCCAGCACTTATTGAAGCTGCAAAATCGGGTATGGATACGCATGGCTTTGGTATGGCGTCTGTGCGTTTTATTTGTGGTACTCAAGATTCGCATAAAGAACTTGAGCAGAAGTTATCAACATTCTTAGGCATGGAAGACACGATCCTTTATACCTCATGTTTTGATGCTAACACTGGACTTTTTGAAACCATTCTTGGTAAAGAAGATGCGATTATTTCTGATGCATTAAACCATGCTTCAATTATTGATGGTGTTCGTCTTTGTAAAGCGATGCGCTTCCGTTATGCAAATAATAATATGCAAGAATTAGAAGCACAGCTAATCGCCGCTACTGAAGCGGGTGCTCGCCATAAGTTAATCGTTACTGATGGTGTATTCTCAATGGATGGCGTTGTTGCCGATTTACCCGGTATTTGTGATTTAGCAGATAAATACGGTGCTTTGGTAATGGTAGATGACTCTCACGCTGTTGGCTTTATGGGCGCAAATGGCCGTGGTACCCACGAACATCATGATGTGATTGACCGTATCGATATCATTACCGGTACCTTGGGCAAAGCAATGGGCGGCGCTTCAGGTGGTTACACTGCGGGTAAAAAAGAAGTAATCGATTGGCTTCGTCAACGTTCGCGTCCTTATTTATTCTCTAATTCAGTTGCACCAGCTATTGTTTCTGCCTCTATTCGTGTGCTTGATTTACTGGCAGAAAGTGATGGTCTGCGTGATACTTTATGGGCTAACTCTGCTCACTTCCGTCTACGCATGGAAGCAGCTGGTTTCACGATGGGCGGTGCTGATCACGCGATCATTCCAATCATGCTTGGCGATGCAAAAGTGGCGGCAGACTTTGCTGAACGCGCACTTGAAAAAGGCATTTATGTAGTTGGGTTCTCTTTCCCTGTGGTACCAAACGGTAAAGCGAGAATTCGCACACAGATGTCTGCTGCACATAGCAGAGAAGAACTTGATAACGCGATAGATGTATTCATCCAAGTTGGCAAAGATATAGGTATTATATAATGAAAATTAAAGCGCTTGCTAAATTAAAACCAGAACAAGGCATCTGGATGACTGAGGTTGATAAACCTGAAGTTGGCCATAATGACATTCTGATTAAAATCAAAAAAACAGCTATTTGTGGTACCGACGTTCATATCTTTAATTGGGATGAATGGGCACAGAAAACGATTCCAGTACCTATGGTTGTTGGCCATGAGTATGTAGGTGAAATTGTTGGTATGGGCCAAGAAGTACGTGGCTTTGCAATTGGTGACCGAGTATCTGGTGAAGGCCATATTACGTGTGGTCATTGTCGAAATTGCCGTGCTGGACGTACACATTTATGCCGTAACACTACAGGCGTTGGTGTTAACCGTGAAGGTGCATTTGCTGAATACTTAGTTATCCCTGCATTTAACGCATTCAAACTACCAGATGATATTTCTGATGACATGGCAGCAATCTTTGACCCGTTTGGTAACGCTGTACACACCGCATTATCATTCGATGTTGTTGGTGAAGATGTATTAATCACTGGTGCTGGTCCAATTGGTATTATGGCCGCTGCTGTATGTAAGCACGTTGGTGCACGTAATGTTGTGATCACGGATGTTAACGAATACCGTCTCGACCTAGCGCGTCAAATGGGCGTAACACGTGCAGTTAACGTAGCAACGGAATCACTTAAAGATGTGATGGACGAGCTTAAAATGACAGAAGGCTTCGATGTTGGCCTAGAAATGTCAGGCGTACCATCTGCATTTAGCGATATGCTAGACAAGATAAACCATGGCGGTAAAATTGCTATGCTAGGTATTCCACCAAGTGACATGAGCATTGAGTGGGGCAATGTTATCTTTAAAGGTTTAGTGATTAAAGGTATCTATGGCCGTGAAATGTTTGAAACATGGTACAAAATGGCTGCATTAATTCAGTCAGGCTTAGACCTAACACCAATCATTACGCATCACTTCCCCATTGATCAATTCCAAGAAGGTTTTGATATTATGCGTTCAGGCATGTCAGGTAAAGTGATCCTGGATTGGGAATGCTAAAAAGATAAGATCTTTGAGGGGCGTTAGGCCCCTTTTTTGTTTGTCCTGCAAAGCTGGTATGAATGTGATGTATTAATTTATCCCCATCGATTATTCAAAAACGAACAATAAGTTGAATACTTCAGCTGAAAAATAATTGCTATTTTTATTCTTTTACGTGGTTCATTCTTCGTTTAATGAAGAGATAATCAGTAATAATATAAAAATTTGGTCGGAGGGTTAACTAACTGTGTACAATCTATGCTCATACGTTGAACCAATGAATACTTAAGGTCAAACGTATGAATACTGGTTAGAATACCAAGCCGTTACTAGAATTAATGGTCTATTACAAGTCACCTATCAATAATGAGTATCATAATATTTTAGAGTTATTAAAGCTAATCTCTAAAGTAGTAAGTAAACTGAGTTGTTGAATCAATATAAAATGCATTTATTTTTTTCTTTATTTATACTAAGTTCTAGAATACGACCATTAACATTTAGAATGCAGTTATCTTCTAAAAATCTATAATTTCTTATTAAATCAGGCTCATACTGACTATCTGCAATAGAAAAAATATTAGCGTTAGGGTAGTGACTATAAAAATCTACTGATGTATTAAGTAAATAACTATGTGAACCTACTGTAAATCTATATCCTACATCTCGAACTAGAAGATGGTTATGCTCATCGTAAGCATAAAAACTATACTCCCATTTTATTAAAAAAATATTAACTCTTAGATTATTGTAATTATGTAATTTCGCCGTAGCTTTAAAATCTCGCCCAGACGAAAAAGTAAGATTGAAAATCATAAATACCATCAATGAAAGTAAAAAAAATGTTACAATAATCAGCTTAAAAGTTAATAAGTGGTTGGGTTTTTTCTTTTTTATAGTAGGTGCTAATTCGTCGCTGATAGATATTAATTTCAAATCAACACGGTAACCTTTTTTATGTACTGTTATGACGATGTCAGAGCTGCCAATAAGGCTAGATAATTTTGCTCTGGTTGTTTTCACTAAGTTATTTAGACTGGCCTCACTAACAATATTACTCCATAAATTATCAAGTAAAAACTCTCTACTTACACACTCCCCCTTTACATCAATCAAGAATAGAATTAACTCTAATTCCTTTTTTATAAATTCTACTTTTCTATCTTTCTCCCCATGTTCATTACAAATAAAAGCATTACATTTTTCCTTGTCGATATAAATCATGTAGAACCTACTGCAAATAAATAACTTAGTTTTAAAGTGGTGATTACAAAAACGATTTAATTAAACTTTATATACACTTAACATACAAACTTCAATACAAATCATAACATAAAATATTTTTCATGTATTTTTCATTTATTTCACTTACTTTTACTTTTTTTACTTATTTAATTTTAAATTTTACATTTAAATCATGTATTTATATGTGTTTTCATACATAGTTAATGAGTCGGGGATATTGGTAACATAGCGGTTTTATTTAGGGGGTATTAATTAAGTGGTAGATATTTATAAATATAACATTCTAACTAATCAGTAAATTATTATTCATTTAAGTTATAAGTTATAACTT
>NZ_AKXQ01000024.1 GCF_000276805.1 Moritella dasanensis ArB 0140
CAGTTAATACAGTTAATACAGTCTAAATAATAAAAACAGAACTAACCCACATTATATGTAAGTTAGTTCTGTTTATTTATTCCAGTACACACAGCTTCGATAACGCTAATTAAGCTGCTTAGTCACAAGTAATTACCCGTTAAAACAAGGCTTCATTCAACCATAGATGACATAGAATAGACGCGATGTAACCCAGTGCAATCACTGGTGCCCAACGTAAGTGACCTGCAAACGTATACAGACCACGCGCTTGACCCATTAGCGCCACACCAGCTGCAGAACCGATAGACAGTAAACTACCGCCCACGCCGGCTGTTAACGTCACTAATAACCATTGGCCTAATGACATATCAGGTTGCATGCTTAATACCGCAAACATCACCGGAATATTATCTACAACTGCAGACAACAGACCCACGACCACGTTAGCAACCGTCGTATCCCACGAGCCGTACATGATGCCAGATGCCAGACTGAGGTAACCCATAAAGCCTAAACCACCCACACACATGATCACACCGTAGAAGAATAACAGCGTATCCCACTCGGCTTTCGCCACTTTGTGAAATACATCAAACGGCACGACGCTACCAAGCTGTTCTAACGCTTTCTCGTCCTGAGCAAGTTCTGCTTTAGCACGTTTACGTTCTAACGAAATGGGTAATGTTTTACGCAGGAAGTAACCGAAGAATTGTAGATAACCCAGACCTGTCATCATACCCAGAACTGGCGGCATGTGCAGAACACTGTGCGCAGCAACCGCTGATGCCACAGTCAGTAGGAATAACAACACAATACGTTTGGCACCACGCTTGGTATGCACAACTTCTTGAACGCCGGATAACTTGGCATTTTTAGGAATGAAGAACGTCATGATAGTCGCTGGTACAACAAAGTTAATCACAGATGGTAGGAATAGCGCGGCAAATTCGTTAAATGCAACCATGCCTTTTTGCCATACCATTAACGTTGTAATATCACCAAATGGGCTAAACGCACCACCGGCATTCGCGGCAACAACAATATTAATACACGCCAGGTTAATAAATTTCTTATCTTCCCCCGCTACTTTTAATACCACAGCACACATAAGCAGTGCCGTTGTTAAGTTATCGGCAATCGGCGAAATAAAGAATGCCAAAATACCCGTTAACCAAAACAGTCCTCTTAAATCCAACCCTTTGCTTAACATCCAACTGCGCAATGCATCAAATAACTGACGCTCTTCCATCGCATTGATGTAAGTCATCGCTACCAGCAAGAACAGTAATAGCTCTGCATACTCTAACAGGTTATGCCTAAACGCGGCCTCAGCAACGTCTGACATACCTAAGTTAGCATAATGCCAACCGATAAGGGTCCAGATAACACCAGCTGCCACCAGTACAGGTTTTGATTTTCGTAAATGTAAATGCTCTTCCGCCATTACCAACAAGTATGCGCAGGTAAAGATGATGATAGCAAAATAGCCTATTCTGGATGTGGTGAGATCAATGATTTCTCCACCACCTGACGCAAACGCAAACGTTGCCGGTGCTAATCCAAACAAGATAATTAAAATAAGCTTCATTGCCATGTTATGTGCCTTCCCTCTCAAAATGATAAAAACTTGTTCAATATATGTTATATAATTGTTTTTCGCTATTGGAAAAATGCTGTTTAATGAAGTAATAGCTATTTAAATGTGCTTTATCAATTCGCTTTTAATTAATTGTTCACGATAAATACATTTAAATGCTCTTTTATGCCACAGTGATTAGCAACAAGAATAAGATAAGCACTTGCTCAACGCTCCGCAATTACCTAACATCGACCGTTACTCACATGGATAATTAACATTGACTGCCATAATGCATGAGCAAGGAACCCCACATTGAATCAAGAATTAAGATTAATCGTTTCCCAATTCCTCGCCGATAGCGACACATTAAATAACGCAGATTCAAATGTTTATAATTTAATATTAATCGCACTTTGCCTGACTTTAGCGGCTGTCAGTTATTGGATAGTCAAACGTGTCGTCGTCAAAGCCTTAAAAATAATGTCTGTGCGCTCGAAAGTGACTTGGGATGACACATTCGTTGCTCATGGTGTATTAGAAAAATTTGCGTTATTAGTACCGCTATTGGTGATCGATTTATTACTGCCATTATTTACGGTGCTCTCATCCTTTATCACCGAAGTCTTTGGCCGTATTCTCAGTGCGCTATTAGTGATTTTATTGATACGCGGTATTTATGCGGTGCTTAATGCCATAGCCCAAATTGCCGATGAACATACTGCTACTCACAGATTGCCTATCACCAGTTTCAATCAGTTACTTAAATTGTTTTTATTCTGCGTGGCAGCCATTATCACCGTATCCATTTTATCTGACCGTTCACCAATCTACTTCTTGAGTGGATTAGGTGTGGCGACAGGTTTCATCATGCTGATATTCAAGGATACCATTTTAGGTTTTGTCGCTGGTATCCAGTTAGCCACGAATCAAATGGTGACCAGAGGCGATTGGATACAAATGGATAAATACGGGGCCGATGGAACCGTAGAAGAAGTATCTCTCACCACAGTAAAAGTACGTAACTTTGATAAAACAATTACCATGCTACCCGCTTATGCCTTGGTGTCTGACGCCTTTAAGAATTGGCGCGGCATGACCGAGTCTGGTGGTCGCCGGATCAAACGTAGTGTGTTTATCGATATACAAAGTATTGGCTTTTTAAGCAAAGAAGATACTGAGCGTCTTAGCCATGTACATTTATTAAAAAACTATCTCACCGATAAAAGTTTTGATATTAATACCTTTAATCTGCCTTTTAGTGACGATGAACATGCAGTAAATAGCCGAGGTTTAACCAATGTCGGCACCTTTAGGGTTTATTTGTTGGCATATTTACAACAACACCCACAAGTACGTAAAGACATGACATTATTGGTAAGGCAGTTGGCGCCCACGACGCAAGGTATGCCTATCGAGATCTATATCTTTACCAATGACATCCGTTGGGCTTTTTATGAAGACATACAAGCAGATATATTTGATCATATTTTCTCAGTATTACCTGCGTTTGGGTTGCAGGCTTTTCAACAGCCGAGTGGCAATGATATTCAAGGATTACAGCGTAACTAACCAGCCTAACTCGAATGTATACGTATAGACCTGTTCTGGTCAAACAAGAACGGGTTTATGGTTTTATTACCGTAGAAGCCTTTCTTTTCTTAGCTGTTTTTATTATATTGCTAGGTTCTGATAATCAACCGTAAGCTATTTAATAAAAATGACTCATGACCTTAAAATACTGCGGTTGATAAAAGTAATTCCCCCTATCATTGTCATTATCTTTGCTATTTTGGTTAACATTATTGTTATTAGCAATAATCAAAGCACGCTCAAAAACGATATAAAAACACTGCGTCAAGATTTTATAAAAAAAGAAAAAGAGTTAGTTAAATATCAAGTTAAACAAATTTTTCAGCAAGTTACCTACGAAAAAAGTAATACCGAAGCGTTATTAAAAGAATCCATTAAATCACGTGTTTATCAGGCTCATCGCATCGCTACTACGATTTATGAAGCAAACAAGGATAAATCTGAAGCGCAAGTCACCAAGTTAATTACTGACGCCTTAAGAAGTATTCGCTTTAACCAAGGCCGTGGTTATTATTTCATTTATAAAACCAATGGTTTGAGTGTTATGCACCCGACCGTACCTGCATTTGAGGGTACTTCAAAATGGGACTACCAAGATGGAAGAGGTAATTACATTGCTCGTGATATGGGGAAATTAATTAAAACTCACGATGAAAGTTTTTACCGGTGGTGGTTTGTTAAACCCGAGAATAACAATAAAGAATTTGAAAAAATTGGTTTTGGTAAACGATTTGCACCTTACGATTGGTTTATAGGCACAGGTGAATATGTTATCGATGTCGAAAATGACATTAAACAACGTCTATTACAGCGTATTTCCAATATCCGTTATGGTAATAATGGCTATATTTTCGTGATTGATTATCAGGGCAATTATTTATCCCATTATCAAAAAGACTTTGAGGGAACAAATCGGTTTAACGTGCTGAACCAACAAGGTATAGCAACTGTTCAGCAAATTATTGACGTTGCCAAACAAGGTGAAGATTACCTGCACTATGTTGGGCCCGTGATACCAACCACCGCTAGATCAGCGGATAAAATAAGCTATATCATGGGCTTCCCTGATTGGCAGTGGGCAATTGGATCTGGGGTATATATTAGCGAAATCGAAGATTACCTCACTACTCGTGAGCAGGCCATTGAGCAACAGCATAAGAATGAGTTCGCCAACATTTTATGGTTAAGTTTATTCACCACGTTATTTTTTGTGGCCTTATCATTTATTCTAGCTAATTATTTAAGTCGTCGTTTTGCCTTGTATGAACGCCAAATTAGCGCTGATTTTTCAACGCTGAATAAAGTAAAAGAACAACTACAATATCAAGCATTACACGATACGTTAACGGCATTACCAAATCGCACATTACTCGATATGCAAATAGCCAAAGGCATTGCCCTATCTAAGATGAGTAATAAAAAATTAGCAATCATGTTTGTCGACCTCGATGATTTTAAAAAAATAAATGACCTGTATGGCCATTCTGTTGGTGATGAATTGCTAACGACACTTGGCACTGTATTTAATCAGCTATTATCTCCTGGTGATAATGTCGCCCGTTTTGGTGGTGATGAATTTGTCTTTTGTTTCCCTGAGTTAGACGATTTAGCCGCTGCAGAAAGAAAAGTTCAAAGCATATGTGCGATCTTTAAACAAAGCTTTATCATAAATGGTAAATCAATTTATTCAAGTTGCAGTATCGGTGTGGCAATGTATCCAGATGATGGTGACGCTAGCGAGCAGTTGATTAGTAAGGCTGACATTGTCCTGTATAAATCAAAAGCACAACGTAAAGGCAATTATCTATTCTTCAATGACACTATCAATACCCAAGTGCAACACGATCTACTGCTCGAATCTGAATTACATTTAGCGATAGAAAATAATGAGTTAGACGTGCTTTATCAGCCGCAAATTGATGTCAGCACAGGTCAGATCTACGGGGTCGAGGCCTTGGCGCGCTGGTATAACCCTAAGTTGGGACATATCTCGCCAGTAGAATTTATTAAAGTGGCTGAAGATGTAGGAATGATCAACGAAATCGGTCGTTTTGTGATTGAAAAATCTTTAACTGATATCTTACTGTTTAATCGCGACAGTGACATTCAGCTGCAGCTATCAATTAATATTTCACCCAAGCAATTAATGGAACCCCATTTTGTCAGTAATCTAATTAAGATAACCACTGACATAGCCGTGGATAACCATCTTGTGACCTTAGAAATTACTGAAAACGTGCTGATTAATGATTTAGCGACAGTACAGCCCATTCTACAATCGGTCAGGGACAACGGCTTTAAATTATCGCTGGATGACTTTGGTACCGGATATTCTTCTTTAAGCTACTTGAGTAATCTGCCGATCAGTGAAATTAAAATTGATCGCTCATTTATCGATAAATTTCTGACGAATGATCAAAGTGAGTCCTTAGTCAAAACCATTATTGCGCTTGGAGAGCTTTGTGATGTAATCGTGATTGCCGAAGGGGTAGAAACTGAAGAACAATATGCTCGTCTTCGTCATTATCGCTGTGATTTGGTTCAAGGCTATTATTTTGACCGACCACTTTCACTGGCTGCTCTTACAGAAAATTATCAACATCATCACGCGACGCATAAAGCATGAGGCATAAAAAAACGCGCTACCCCGATGCTGATTAGCAGCAGGATAACGCGTTAACAATAACTTCTATACGCTGGTAATTAAAGAATGACCATTAGAGCGTGTGCTTAAAGACGAGTACGTGTCTTCGCTTTACCAAATCTTGGTTTAGAAGGTACTTTCTTACCGTGTAGCGGTATACCAGAACCAGCAGGCTTAGTACGGCCTTGGCCTTTACCGCGAGGTTCATTAGTTTCTTCAACTTCTTTACCCAATCGACCGTCTTTCTTCGGCTTTTGACGTGCTTCATTGTTTTTCAATGAACGACGGATACGGCCTTGACGAATACGTGTTTCTTTACGATCTAGGTTACGTGCTGTTGTTTCAGGTGGTAATGAAACGATAGCGCGTAAGTAGTTAATCTCATCAAGCGC
Organism: Moritella dasanensis ArB 0140; assembly: GCF_000276805.1. Taxonomy (GTDB): domain Bacteria; phylum Pseudomonadota; class Gammaproteobacteria; order Enterobacterales; family Moritellaceae; genus Moritella; species Moritella dasanensis. The sequence continues at coordinate 6,188 of NZ_AKXQ01000024.1, forward strand.
TAGCTCTGACCAACCGCCACGAGGTAAACGACGATCCAATACTAAAGAACCATAACGGATACGGATAAGACGACTTACCTGAATACCTTGAGATTCCCATAAGCGACGTACTTCACGGTTACGACCTTCACTCAATAATACGTTGTACCATTGGTTAAGACCTTCGCCGCCAGTACCTTCAGCAACACCTTTAATTTTTTGGAATTTAGCAGGGCCATCTTCCAATTCAACACCCATACGTAGGTTTTGAATGATTTTAGGTGTTACTTCACCAAAGATACGACAAGAGTATTCACGCTCTACTTCGTGGCTTGGGTGCATTAGACGGTTTGCTAGCTCACCATCTGTCGTAAATAATAATAGACCAGAAGTATTGATATCTAGACGACCAATTGCGATCCAACGGCCGCTTTTTAATGGTGGTAGACGATCAAATACAGTCTTACGACCTTCTGGATCTTTACGCGTACATAACTCACCTTCAGGTTTATGGTATGCAAGAATACGACATACGTCTTCTTCTACTGTGATAACTTTAACCGGATGACCATCAAAACGTATTTGATCTGTCTCTTCAACACGGCTACCCAAAGTCACAATGTCACCATTAACGCTGACACGGCCTTCAGTGATCACAGCTTCCATCTCACGACGGGAACCTAAACCAGCACGTGCTAGTACTTTCTGTAGTTTTTCACTCATCAGTTTTCCTAAATATTAAGTTACGATTTCTCATCGTTATTATAAATTATTGATATCATTAGATATCCAATACAATTTCATCATCCATGGCGGCTAATTTAGCCAGTAAAGCTTCATCCAATGGGGGTAATTCTTGAATACTTTTAATACCAAAGTAATCTAAAAATTGTGTGGTTGTCGCATACAAAGCCGGTCGTCCCGGTACTTCCTTACGGCCAATCACTTTGATCCATTCCCGTTCTTCAAGGGTGTGGATCGTTTGGCTGCTTACTGCAACCCCACGAACTGCCTCAATATCTCCCCGACTAACGGGTTGACGATAGGCAATCAGTGCTAATGTTTCTAATGTCGCGCGCGAGTATTTTGCTGGTTTATCTTGCAACATCCGCTGCAACCAAGGCGATAAATGCGAACGCGCTTGAAAGCGATAACCACTGGCAACTTCCACCAGCTCGACACCTTTACCTTGATAATCTGTGGTTATCTCGGCAATGTAAGCGCTAACTTGCTGACGAGTTAAACCTTCATCGGCAAGCACGTCACGGCATAAAGCCGCTAATGATAACGGTTTCTTAGCAACAAAAATAGCCGCTTCGATAATCTGTTTATAAGGTGTTGTATTCACACTCAGGTCTCATACTTATTCGGCTAAGCTTAAGTATATCTCACCCAAAGGATTATTCTGGATAAGGCTAATTAAAGACTCTTTCAGTAACTCAAGAATGGCGAGAAAACTCACCACAATACCGCGTCGTCCTTCAGCGGGATCGATAACTTGATGGAAAGTTCGCACTTTACCATCTTGCAGTAATGCCAGTATATGAGTCATCTTTTCACGCGTGGTTAATATTTCACGTTGGATCTGATGATGCTCGAAGTGTTCTGCCTTCTTGAGTAATTTTTGCAGATTATACGCCAAGTCTCGCAGAGATACTTCAGCTAATAACGGTGTAGTGATAATATTTTCTGGCAGTTCTGCGTTAGCAACAAAAATATCCCGTTGGATCCGGGGTTGCTTGTCCAAATCTTCTGCCGCATTCTTAAATATTTCGTATTCTTGTAACTGTCGGATCAGCACTAAACGTGGATCATCAAGTTCTTCTTCTGCCATCACTAATTTAGGTAGCAGTAAACGCGATTTAATTTCTGCCAGTAATGCGGCCATCACTAAATACTCACCGGCTAATTCAATTTTCAACGTGGTCATCAGATCCACGTATTCCATGTATTGCGCAGTGATTTTTTGCATTGGTAACTGCAAAATATCGAGTTTTTGCTTTTTAATTAAATACAGCAATAAATCTAATGGGCCTTCAAATGCGTCTAAGAATACACTCAGCGCATCTGGCGGAATAAACAAATCCTTTGGTACTTTACGTAATAACTCGCCATTAACCTTGGCAATCGCAGTGCTAGATTCTACCACTGGTTACACAAAAGCAGATGCATCACCAGCACCTTGACGCAGCAGCACTGCATTACCTTCAGAATAATCAATAACCGTGGTCGCTTGCTCACCTAAATAACCACCATTAATGATCAGGTCTACTTGGTTTTCAAGTTGATCGCGGATCGCCTCAGGATCAAATTCAGTGCCTTCATTACCCGGTAAGATTAACGATGTTGACATCATCGGCTCACCCAACGCTTCTAATATAGCTAAAGCGATGGCATTGTCTGGCACTCGAATACCGATGGTTTTACGCTTCGGATTCATTAAACGACGCGGCACTTCTTTAGTGCCTTTAAAAATAAAGGTAAACGGACCCGGGGTATTGTTTTTAAGCGCGCGGTAAGCACTATTTTCAACACGTGCATACGACGACAGTTCCGATAAATCACGACACAATAACGTAAAGTTATGGTCTTTATCTAACTTACGAATTTTACAAATACGTTCTAACGCGTTTTTGTCCCCGGTATGACAACCTAGCGCATAGCCAGAATCTGTCGGATAGATGATCACGCCACCATCACGTAATATAGTAACGGCCTGACTGATTAAACGCGCTTGCGGGTTATCAGGATGCACGTAAAAAAATTGACTCATAATAATGATTCCTTAACTGTTGAATGACCGTAGCTCACGCTGCTTAACGGCTATGCAGCCATTCAACTCAGCTTAGTTACGCTTTGAGCAATTTACTTAATCAATTTGCTTAACCAGTTGTCTTAATTAATGGTCTTAATTAATGGCCTTAATATAGCCCCTTACTCCACTACAGCACTTTGCTCAGCAGCAGAGACTGATTGCACCTCTATTTCAGGCCAAGACGACCACACAGGCGTACAATCTTTAGGGATATATAAATTTCGACCTAATTCAGTCCAGCTACTTGGTCGATGAAAATCAGAACCAACAGACCCAGATAAATTATAATCACGAGCATAAGTCGCGAGCTGGGTACGTTCAGTAATACCTTGTTGCGGCTGCCCAACCTCCATGGCATCACCACCCGCTTCTTCAAAGGCAGCGAGTAATCTTTTAAACCACTTAGTTGACAGTTTATACTGCAGCGGATGAGCCAGTACAGCTTGCCCACCAGATTGATGAATTATTTCTATCGTTTGTTCAATTGTTGCCCAGTTGGGTGGCACATAACCGGTTTTACCTTTGGCTAAGAAACGTTTGAATACATTTTGAAAGGTATTCTCAACGCCTTGTTCAACCAAGTATTGGGCAAAGTGGCTGCGGGTTATACTGGCATCACCAGCCAAGGCTTTTGCGCCTTCATAGGCACCAACAATACGCGCTTTCGCTAAACGATTACCCATTTCAATAGCACGTTCTTCACGCTTATTACGTTGTTCGGCTAAAAACGCCTGCAATGCTGGGTTAGCAAGCTCTACATTTAAGCCAACCACATGAATTTCATGATTTTGCCAGTTCGTTGAAACTTCAACACCATTGATTAACGTCAACGGCAATTGCATTGCTGCAATGGTGTCATGACCTTCTTGTAGGCCATCAGTAGTATCGTGATCGGTAATAGCGAACACATCAACACGACGTTCAACCGCACGTTGTACCAATTCAGCTGGACTTAAAGAGCCGTCAGAGGCTGTAGTATGAGAATGTAAATCGTATATCATAAAAATAGAGCGTATCCAGCGATAAAGTGTGTCAAAAAAGAAACAATAAAGTCCCATTATAAGTTTTATTTAACAATTTCACACAAATATTAATAAATGTATTGACAGTAATGGCCCAAAACGCATAAGTTTAACCTACTTAGATAACTTTATGGCTCAGAAGCAATGCAAATTATTACAAACCAAACAATCAGTTGGTGGTGGCACATTCCTCTTTAAACGGGCATGTGATTTTGTGATATCTGCAGTAAATGTAAATCTACAAAAATAACAAACATTAAAGCCCGTTTCATTGAAACGGGCTTTTTTATTGGAAATTTTAGCACTCTAAAGCAAGGAAAGTACTATGACGCAACGATTAGCGCCAGGTAAATTACATTCAATTCAGCAAGATTGTCCGCACATTGATGATCCCCTTGCATTCTACCGTCACATGTATCGCCCAAGCGGTAACAGCTTATTATTAGAATCTGCTGACATCGTTACCAAAGCCGCATTGCAAAGTTTAATCTTGCTAGATGCTGCGGTTAAAATCTCTTGTTTTGGCCGCACGGTTCAATTCAGTGCATTAACTAAAAATGGTGAAAATTTACTGCCATTTTTAGCCGGTGAATTTACAGCTCAATTTGGTGCCGATACCGTTACATCTCTGAGTCATAACCAATTAGCATTAAGCTTTGCGCCGACAGACGACAGTCTCGATGAAGATTCTCGCTTACAGTCATCATCACCGTTCGATGCACTGCGCACCATTATCCAGCGTGTCATTCCAGAAACTCCGTTTCACGAAGCGTTATTCTTAGGTGGCTGTTTTGCCTATGACATGATTGCTAGTGTCGAAGAATTACCTAAAGTACCGGATGGCGCTAATATCTGTCCTGACTTTGTGTTCTACGTCGCTGAAACTTTAATTGTCATTGATCGTCAAACCCAACAATCAAAGTTAATTGGTAGCGTATTTGGTGGCGAGCACTTTGCTACGGCATTGAACGAAACGGAAGCAAAACTAGCCCGCATCCAAACCGAATGCACAACGGTATTAGCCGCTAACACCGACATTAAAACCGCAGACCTAACACTCAACGTCGATATCAGCGACAGTGCGTTTTGCGCAACGGTAGAAGGATTAAAAGACTACATTCGCAAAGGTGATATTTTCCAAGTAGTGCCATCACGTTGCTTTAACTTACCTTGCCCTGATTCACTAGCAGCTTATGAAAAACTAAAGCAAACTAATGCTAGCCCGTACATGTTCTATTTGAACGATTCAGACTTTGTATTATTTGGTGCATCACCAGAAAGTGCATTGAAATATGATGCGCAAAGCAATGACGTTGAGATTTACCCAATTGCTGGCACACGTCGCCGTGGTTTCCGCGCTGACGGTTCGATTTGCCCAGACTTAGATGGTCGTATTGAATTAGAACTTCGCCAAGATAAAAAAGAAACCGCAGAACACATTATGCTGGTTGATTTAGCGCGTAACGATGTGGCCCGTATTAGCCAACCCGGTACACGTTACGTTGCCAACCTATTAAACGTAGATCGTTACAGCTACGTGATGCATTTAGTGTCACGCGTAAAAGGTAAACTGCGTAACGATCTTGATGCCCTACACGCTTATCAAGCGTGCATGAACATGGGTACCTTAGTCGGCGCACCCAAAATACGCGCAGCAGAATTAGTACGCCAAGTTGAACAGCAGCGCCGTGGTAGTTATGGTGGCGCAGTAGGTTACCTTACTGGTGACGGTACCATGGATACTTGTATTGTTATTCGTTCAGCATTTGTTAAAGATGACACAGCCTATGTACAAGCAGGCGCTGGTGTGGTTTACGATTCCAACCCACAAGCTGAAGCCGATGAAACCCGCAGTAAAGCCGCCGCAGTATTAAATGCCGTGGCACTAGCGCAAGGTTCATCATTGGCAGAGATTATGCAAGCAGAGAGCATGAAAGCAGAAGCTAACTCGACTACAAACAACCCAAACACAAACACAAACTATTCAAGCATAACTAGCAACGCTAAGTAACGGAGGCAACATGAGCAACACTTTATTTTTATTAGACAACTTTGACTCTTTTACTTACAACCTAGTCGATCAGTTTCGCAGCCTAGGCCATGACGTTAAAATTTACCGTAACAGCATCAGCGCAGAAGCAATCAAACAACAAATTGATGCATGTGAAAATGACCCAATTGTGGTACTTTCACCGGGTCCCGGTAATCCATCAGAAGCGGGTTGTTTGTTGGAACTAATCCGCTTATGTCGTGGTCAATATCCAATGATTGGCATTTGCTTAGGGCATCAAGCTCTGGTACAACAATATGGTGGAGTAGTTGGCCGTGCAGAAGAGATCATGCACGGTAAAGCATCATCAATTAACCATGATGGTCAGTTAATGTTTGCAGGTTTAAGCCAGCCACTACCCGTTGCCCGTTATCACTCATTAGTGGCAACCGAAGTGCCAAGTAGCTTAACGGTTAATGCCGAGTTTAACGGCATGCCAATGGCCATTATTCAGCCTGAAGACAAAGTGATAGGCTTTCAATTTCATCCAGAATCAATATTAACCAGTGAAGGCGCCGAGTTGTTAAAGAATACCCTAGCATGGGCAACAGCATCAGCAACAAGTCCTAAGGAGTAGGCCAATGGAAAATAATAATGTAGTAGCACCAACAATCGCCGACATTCTAGAAAAATTATATGCAAACCAAGTACTGACACTCGAAGAGTCAGAAACGGTATTTAGCGCGGTTGTAAAAGGTGAAATGGATCCAATCGTACTTTCATCAGTGCTTACAGCGTTAAAAATACGCGGTGAGCAACCCGATGAGATTGCCGGTGCAGCGCAAGCGTTATTAGCGGCCGCAACGCCTTTCCCTGCGATAGATGAAGTACATGCCGATTGCTGTGGCACCGGTGGCGACAACATGAATACCATTAATATATCTACTACAGCTGCGTTTGTCGCTGCTGCTTGTGGATTAAAAATGACTAAACATGGTAACCGCAGCGTATCGAGTAAATCAGGCTCGTCAGACCTATTAGAAGCGTTTGGTATTAACCTTACTCAGACTCCAGAACAAGCAAAAGCGTGCCTTGATGAATTAGGTATTTGCTTTTTATTCGCACCACAATACCATGCAGGTATTCGCCATGCGATGCCTGTGCGTCAAGCGCTCAAAACCCGCACCATCTTTAATGTGCTTGGGCCATTGCTCAACCCAACTCGCCCACAAGTACAGCTGATGGGTGTGTATGATGAATGCCTGATACTCCCAATCGCCCAAACCATGGATAAACTCGGTGTGCAACGTGCATTAGTTGTCCACGGTAGTGGTTTAGACGAAGTCGCGCTACACGGTGAAACCAAAGTAGCTGAATTGAATAACGGCATGATCACCGAGTACACTTTAAGCCCGGCAGACTTTGGCGTCGCACGTTATGACGTGGCGGCACTTCGCGGCGGTGATGCAGCGGAAAATAAAGTTATTATCGAGCGCCTATTATCAGGTCACGGTACAGATGCACAAAAAGCCGCAGTGGCGATCAACGTATCGGCATTATTAGTGGTTGCCGAGATAGCCACAGACTTTAAACACGGTACTGAATTAGCCATGGCAGCGATTGATAATGGCAGCGCCTTAGCCTTAATCAATCAACTGGCCGTAAAAAGTCAGCAAGTCTAATCTTACCTTGTTCTTAGTAGAGCTTTGAGTACAGGTCTTAATAAAAGGAAGTGAGCATAAATGTTAACGCAAGAGTTACAGCAAACCATTCTCGGTAATATTGTTGACGATAAAGTGATTTGGGTTGCCGCGCGTAAAGCCAGCCAACCATTAGCGAGTTTTATTGCTGACTTAGTACCAACAGACCGTGATTTCTATGCCGCGTTATCAGGTAAGCCGACCAAGTTTATTCTGGAATGCAAAAAAGCATCACCATCGAAAGGGCTAATCCGTCCAGAGTTTGATTTAGATTTAATTGCTGGTGTCTACAAAAACTATGCCGCAGCAATCTCGGTATTAACCGATGAAAAATACTTCCAAGGTGACTTTGAGTACGTGACAAAAGTACGTAGCATAGTGACACAGCCAGTGATCTGTAAAGACTTCATCATTGACGAATACCAGATCTATTTGGCGCGTTTACATCAAGCAGATGCAACACTATTGATGTTGTCAGTATTAGATGATGCTGAATATATTGCCTTAGCGAAAGTAGCTCACGACCTTAATATGGGCGTGCTTACTGAAGTCAGCAACGAAGAAGAATTAGTACGTGCAATCGCCTTAGATGCAAAAGTAATTGGTATTAATAACCGTGACTTACGCGATCTGTCAATTGACTTGAACCGCACTAAGGTTATTGCCCCGCAAATTCCAGCGGATCGCATCATCATTTCAGAATCGGGCATTTATAGTAACCAGCAAGTCCGTGATTTAGCCAACTACGCCAACGGTTTCTTAGTCGGCAGTTCATTAATGTCACAAGACAATGTTGATTTAGCTTGTCGTCGTTTGATTTTAGGTGACAATAAAGTCTGCGGCCTAACACGCCCAGAAGATGCAAAAACAGTCTATGAACAAGGTGCTATTTATGGCGGCCTTATCTTTGCAAAAAAATCGCCACGTTGCGTAAACTTAGCAACAGCGCAAGACGTGATTGCCGCAGCCCCACTGGCTTACGTGGGTGTGTTTGTGGATGAACAAGTTACCCTTGTTGCCCAGCTAGCGAATCATTTAGGTTTAGCCGCGGTGCAACTGCATGGCAGCGAAGACGACAGTTACATTGCCATGTTACGCGTCTTACTCGACGACAACATTCAAATTTGGCAGGCGCACGGTGTTAGCGAACAAGCAGCAGAATTAAGTAAAGAGTTAAGTAAAGAGCTAGATACAGCCAACGTTGATCGTCATTTAGTCGATACGAAGGTAGCAGGACAATCAGGCGGCACAGGACAAGCATTTGATTGGTCACTGCTAACACCAGAAGATTGCAGTAAAACCATGCTGGCAGGTGGCTTAACCCCTGACAACGTAGCAGACGCAGCAAAACTAGGTTGCTTAGGACTGGATCTAAACTCAGGATTAGAATCAGCACCCGGTATTAAAGATACAAACAAAATTATTGCGGCATTTAGCGCGCTTAGACATTATTAAAGGAACTTATCATGGCAAAACTTAATGCCTTTTTTGGCGAATTCGGCGGCCAATACGTATCGCAAATCTTAATACCTGCATTAGATGAATTAGAAGATGCATTTATCGATTCACAAAACGATCCTGCATTTGAAAAAGAGTTTCAAACGCTATTGAATGAATACGCTGGTCGTCCAACACCGTTGACGCTATGCCGTAACATTACTAAAGGTTCAAAAACTAAAATCTACCTAAAACGTGAAGATCTACTCCACGGTGGCGCTCACAAGACCAACCAAGTATTAGGTCAAGCCCTATTGGCTAAACGCATGGGTAAAACCGAAGTCATTGCCGAAACTGGCGCTGGTCAACACGGTACAGCATCGGCGCTTGCTTGTGCTTTATTGGGCCTAAAATGTCGCATCTATATGGGTGTGAAGGACATGGAACGCCAAAAGCCCAACGTATTTCGCATGAAATTAATGGGCGCAGAAGTCATCGGCGTTGATTCCGGTGCTGGCACATTAAAAGATGCCTGTAATGAAGCGCTGCGTGACTGGTCTGCCAACTACGAAAATGCACATTACCTATTAGGTACTGCCGCTGGTCCTCACCCATTCCCTACGATTGTGCGTGAATTCCAAAAAATGATCGGTGAAGAAGCCAAACAGCAGATCTTAAAAGCAGAAGGTCGCTTGCCTGATGCTGTTATTGCCTGTGTTGGTGGTGGTTCAAATGCCATTGGTATCTTCAACGACTTCATCGAAGAAGAAGGTGTGAAACTGTACGGTGTTGAACCTGCAGGTAAAGGTATTGCAAGTGGCGAACATGGCGCACCTATTGCCGAAGGGACTAACGGTATTTTCTTTGGTATGCACTCACTATTGATGCAAGATACTTACGGTCAGATCCAAGAGTCTTATTCTGTATCAGCTGGTTTAGATTTCCCATCTGTTGGTCCACAGCACGCACATTTATACACATCAGGTCGTGCTGAATACCCATCTGTAACCGATGAAGAAGCACTGGCGTCATTCCAGTTATTATCATCGCAAGAAGGTATTATCCCTGCGCTTGAATCATCTCATGCATTAGCATTCGCATTGCAAATGATGGAAAAAGACATGGATAAAGAACAAATTTTAGTGGTTAATTTATCTGGACGTGGTGATAAAGATATCTTCACTGTTGCAGATATTCTTGAAGGTAAAGGAGCGCTATAATGGGACGTTATCAACAAGCTTTTGCTGCACTAGCAGAAAAAAATGAAGGTGCTTTCGTACCATTCGTCACGATTGGCGATCCAAACCGCGAGCAATCAATGGCGATCATCGACACATTAGTTGCCGCTGGTGCTGACGCGCTAGAACTGGGAATTCCCTTCTCAGATCCAGTTGCTGATGGTCCAACAATTCAAAAAGCGACATCTCGTGCACTAAATGCTGGTATCAACCCAAATATTTGCTTTGAAATGCTCACTGAGATCCGTGCTAAATATCCACAAATGCCAATCGGTCTATTGTTGTATGCCAACCTAGTATACGGTAATGGCACTGCAAACTTCATGGCTAAAGCGGCTGCTGCCGGTGTTGATTCATTATTGATTGCTGACGTGCCAGTACAATACGGCCAGCAGTTTAAAGAAGCGGGTGATAAAGTCGGTATAGAAAGTATCTATATTGCACCGCCAAATGCCGATGACGCGACACTGAAACAAGTAGCAGAGCAAGGTGCTGGTTATACTTACCTGCTAAGCCGCGCTGGTGTAACGGGTGCAGAAACGAAAGCTGAAATGCCAGTAGGTCCATTATTGGCCAAACTGAAATCGTTTAATGCCGCGCCTTGTCTACTTGGTTTTGGTATTTCATCACCAGAACAAGTTAAAAAAGCCATTGAAGCAGGTGCCGCTGGCGCGATTTCCGGTTCAGCGATTGTCAATATCATTGAGAAAAACCTAGGTGATAACCCGCAAATGCTGCAAGAATTAGCTGAATTCGTGACGCCAATGAAAGCGGCGACACGCGCGTAAGCGGGATTAATAGCCAAGTTATATTAAAACGCTTGGCCATTGACGACATATAAAGCTTTACCAATTAAGCCCTTAATGCCTATTATTATGACTATCACAAGACGATAGTTAGATAAGTTAGCGCTAAGGGCTTTTTATTATTTGAATCTAAGTTTGAATCTAAGTTTTAACTTAACGACTATCGATTACTTTTCAGCTCCCCTAAGGAACAAGGAAGCACCATGACAGGTTATTTCATTCAAGCATTCATCTATCTGTTTGCCGCCGTTATCACGGTACCCATTGCTAAACGGCTGGGACTCGGCTCGGTACTCGGTTACCTCATTGCCGGTGTTATTATTGGCCCAGTGATTGGCTTAGTGGGGAGTGAGACAGCAACAATTCAGCACTTTGCCGAGTTCGGTGTAGTGATGATGCTATTCCTAGTCGGACTGGAATTAGAACCACGCATGTTGTGGGATATGCGCCACCGTCTTATTGGTCTAGGTGGTTTACAAGTTGGTTTAACGATTGCCGCAGTGATGGGCGTTGCCCTCGCACTTGATTTAGATTGGGGACTTGCCCTGACCATTGGCTTGGTATTTTCATTGTCATCAACCGCGATCGTATTGCAAACCTTTAACGAAAAAGGCCTGACCAAAACCGAAGGCGCACGCTCTGCATTCTCCGTATTATTGTTTCAAGATATTGCCGTGATCCCAATGTTAGCGTTAATTCCATTATTAGCGATTCCTGAATTGGTTGAACAGGCACAAAATGCCGTGCAAGCTGCCAGTGCACAACATGAAGAGTTATCTCTTGTCGCGAATATCTCAGGTATTTATTATGCCTTAGTCATTGTGGTGGCGATCACAGGCGTGATAGTTGGCGGTCATTACCTAAGTCGTCCGCTGTTTAAATTTGTCGCTAGCTCTAAAGTTAACGAAATCTTTACTGCCACCTCATTGATGCTGGTCATCGGTATTGCTGCCATCATGAATTTAGTCGGTCTGTCCCCTGCCCTTGGCGCCTTCTTGGCCGGTGTCGTCTTAGCGACCAGTGAATTTAGACATCAGCTTGAAGCCACTATCGAACCTTTCAAAGGCTTGCTATTAGGTTTGTTCTTTATGACCGTAGGCGCTGGTATTGATTTCGCAATCCTGTTTAACGATACGGCCACTATTGTTTCAATCACGTTGGGATTGATGCTGATAAAAGCCACGGTATTATTTATTCTAACGGTAGTATTTAAAATTAAAGGCAGTGACCGCTGGTTACTGGCGCTGAGTTTAGCCCAAGCGGGTGAGTTTGGTTTTGTATTACTTGGCTTTACCGTGAACAACCATGTGTTACCTGTTGACCTTGCGCAAACCTTATCCCTTTCAGTTGCGCTATCGATGTTCTTAACACCAGCATTATTTATCTTTTATGATCGTGTGATCTTACCGCGCTACATGGATAAGACCAATCAACAAGAAAGTGATGATATCGAAGAACATGGCGATGTCATCGTCGCAGGGATTGGTCGATTTGGCCAGATTGTTAACCGTCTATTAGTTGCCAACGGCGTGAAAACAGTTGTACTGGATCATGATGTGAATATGATCGAAAGAGTGCGATCATTTAAAATGACAAGTTACTTTGGTGATGCAACACAACCAAGCTTGCTTGAAACCGCGGGGATCGCTAACGCCAGCTTATTTATCGTTGCCATTGACGATAAAGCCCGCGCGGTAGATTTAGTCCGCTACATCAAGCAGCATTACCCACAAGTTAAAGTACTAGCGCGTGCTTATGACCGTGGTCATGGTTATTCACTACGTCACGCGGGTGCGGATCATGTGGTGAGTGAAACTTATCATTCAGCCTTAATACTCGGTTCACACGCACTGACAAACCTAGGCTTTAATGAAGAACAAGCAAAAGACGTTAAACTCACTTTCAAAGATATTGAAAAACACAGTAAAGAGACCTTGTATCAAACTTGGCTCAATAATAGTGAAGACGATAAGTTTAATACCGCTTATCGTGACCTGTATCTACAGCTTGAAGATAGTTTAGCCGAAGTAATGAAAAATAAAGATAAATCGAAAAAACCAATCAACTTTGATATTTAAAAATATAGCGCCATTTAATAAAACGACTTTAATAAGGCTGAATAAATACCATGACTCCAGCAGTACAATTAGCGAAAAAGGCAAAGGTAGCCCACAAGACCCATGAATATAAGCATGATTCAAATGCCGAGTCGTATGGCTTAGAGGCGGCAGAAAAAATGGCTGTCGCAGCTGAGCGCATATTTAAAACCTTAGTGGTGGATATAGGTGATAAAAAGCTGGTCGTTGCTGTCGTCCCTGTCACCGCGATGCTCAATTTAAAAGCCATTGCTAAGGCCACCAAAGCCAAGAAAGCAGTAATGGCGGACAAAGATGACGTGATGCGTTCAACAGGTTATGTTCTTGGCGGGGTTAGTCCGTTAGGGCAAAAGAAACGGCTATTAACAGTGATTGATAACTCAGCGCAAGATCATGAGACGATCTATGTCAGTGCTGGTCGCCGAGGCTTGGAAATTGAACTAAGCCCGTTAGACTTGAAGCAGTTAACCAATGCTGAGTTTGCTGCAATTAGTAATGAATAGTCATTAGCAGCTACGATCAACTATCTAAAGTCGAAACCTATAAAAATAAAGCCCAGTAGAGCGATCTACTGGGCTTTATTATGCACACTTAAGAATAAATAATAACAGGGGTTAACTAGAAGTCATATCGTGCTGCCATATGTAACTGATCTTCATTACCATCAACGCCATCAATAACATACTCAGTCACCAACCGGAAGTTGGGATTAAAATTATAAGCAAGGCCCAATGCGGTTTGATCAACCGTATTATCATTTATAGCATCAGTATCACGTTGTTTATAAGTAACCGTGCCAGTGAGCTTATCTAAGCTGTAAGCAAGCGAAAATTCATAAGCCATCCAGTCATTACTATCTTTAGCCTTCAGTGCTGTATTAGGCGTATCAACGGATGAACTATCGCCAACAATAGATGCGGTTAAACCTTTCAGTTTATAACGCGCAGCGACGAGAATAGTGGAACGATCATAATCTGAATTTAACGTATAATTTTCAGTCATGACACCGGTATAAGTTGCACCGAGTTCTAAACCAAAATCAAAACCATAAACACCACCTACTGCGTAGCTTGATTGGCTGTCTTTACCTGTCCCAGCATCAACACTGGATTCCGGCTGGACATGCGCCACTAAGTTAAGGTTATCATCAAGCATCTTAGCTTCAAGTTTTAAAATATTAGCTTGTCGACCTAATGCACCTAGCGCAGGGTTACCCGAATAGTCCGTGGTACCGGCATCAGCCCAATCAGCAATAATTTCATCTACGGCATAGTTACGACCAAAAGTCAGTTGTCCCCAACCATTTTTCAATCCAGCATACAGCAAACGTGTTTTAGAAGTGGAGTTAGCATCAACGTTATCTTTGGATTCAAATTGCATCTCAATATGCCCAAGCGCCGTTAAATCATTGGCTAAATTTGAAGAAGCTTTAAAACCAGTACGAAAATAGCTACCTGAGCGACCATCACTTTTTACATCTTTACCATCTTGATAAATATAAGCCGCGTAAGCTCGACCATACAAATCAACCTGATTAGCATCGTCCTTGTACACATTAACAGTGGCGTGTGCTGTAGGAACCAGACTCGCGAGAATAGCTGTGACTAATAAAGTATTTTTCATTATCCATCCTTGTTATTTAAGTCGTTTTTTATTTAACCAAAGTGTGCTTTATATTCAAGGTAAGTGATTGCAGCCTTACAACTAGCTACTAGTCAAGGGTAGTTCTTTTCTGTGAAATTGATGTTGTGGTTATACTTTTTATGCCAAAAGGTGATCGCACATCAGTATTTTTAAAGATAAATGAAAGGAACACTATAAATAAAAAAGCCCAGTAGCGTGAACTACTGAGCTTTTTACACCAAAATATTTTGGTTCAATATTTAATTAAAGCTGAGTGCTAATTAAAGCGAAGTACTAATTAATACAATGATTAAAGCAGGACAAACAAACTTCACATACAATGGCCATACTTTCCAGAATATACCATTTACGTCAGCACCATCTTGACCTTTAATTTCAGTCAACAGGTTATTACGATGCCATACCCAACCCACAAAGATAGCAAGACCTAAGCATACTAGGGGCTGAATAATTTCAGTCGATATCTTAATCATAAAGCCAAACATAAAGTCGAAGTTACTCACAACAGCCATAGCCAATACAGTCAGTACTGCACCAACAATCCAAGTTACTTTCTTACGTGACATTGACGTTTTATCAACAATATAACTCGTTGGTACTTCAACTACCGACATTGCTGACGTTAATGCCGCAACAGACATCAATGCAAAGAAGATAATCGCAACAACATGTTCTGCAGCGCCCATCGTCGCAAACAATGCAGGTAATACTGTAAACACTAATGTGTCAGAGCTCAGTAAGTTACCGTCAGCATCAAAAATTGTCACACCATTATGCTTAGCAACATACATAGCAGGTAAGATCAACATCGCCGCTAGGAAAGCAACACCTGTATCCATAAAGGTAACGTGCACAGCTAACTTACTGATGTTTTCATTTGCTTTAAGGTATGAACCATAGATCATCATTGCGCCCGTACCAATCGACAGCGAGAAGAATGTCTGACCAAGTGCACCAATAATCACATCAGGGTGTAATATTTTGTCAAAATCAACGGTAAATAATGCTTCAACACCTTCCATTGCGCCTGGTTGGAACAAGATATAAATAACGCTGGCAATCAAGATAGCGAACAGTAGCGGCATTAAACGCTTCGACCATTTTTCAATACCGTCTTGCACGCCTTTTTGAATAACGTAAACACACATCAATGCAAATACTAAGGTAAATACAACATTACGCGATAGCGAGAAGTCGATTAACCAACGGCTTACTTCATCAGCACCTACTATCGAGGCAATCGGCGCTAGCGTGTTACTCACGAACCAGCCAGAAAGCACAGCGTAGAAGCTGAAGATCAGTGCAGCACAGATAATAGAAGCAAGACCAATCAAACTACCAATCATTTTAGTCGCAGGTGAACGGCCTAATTTAGCCATTGCGTCCGCAGGGTTAGTTTGACCATGGCGACCCACCATTAGCTCTGCAACTAACATTGGATAACCAAGTAAGAAGATAAGGAACATATACACCATTAAAAATGCACCGCCGCCATTACTTGCAGCTTGCGTTGGAAAGCCCCAAATATTACCGACACCAACAGCAGAACCAGCGGCTGCCATTATAAAACCAAAGCGAGAACCAAAATGTCCGCGTTCTGCACCATTATTACTCTGTACTGTTGCCATTATTCCGTACCATATTTGCTAAATTCAATTAATAATAGGATTTATACCTAAAAAAACACCAAAGGCAACAACTAAAAACTATAAAATACCACAAAGGTCAGTGTTTAAATCTAAAATAAAGCCAAATCATCACAATATAAAATCAAATTAACAACCATTGACACGATTAAATTGCGTAAAGGTGAATGTTCCGACTTCAAATAGCAGCTCCTACCAAGAGACCAACACCACAAATATTATATTTTTCATAAAATTGTCAAATCGACTGGTTAATATACGTACTTGTCATATCAAATCATAATGTACAATAAAACAACGTGTCACATTCATGACACTGGTAATAAACAAAAAGGACGCAAACATGTTACGGAAGATAACAATATTACTCGGGTTATTTATATTCCCTCCAGCATTATGGGCGATGAGCCAGGTACCAGTTGAACGCCATACTATTATTCAATTTACGAACAGCACGCCACACACCTTATCAACCTATATAGCAACAGGTAACAATGTTGAGTTGCTAACAACACAAATAATGCCGTTAAGCACAGTGGCATTAGCCGACATTACGCGCACAGCTACTGACGATGACATCACGCTAACATTAAGTAATGCTGAATATAGCTTTAACTTAACCCAACGCGTTACCAACAGCGAGCTTGCCTTTGGCATAGACAGTGAAACCGTGACCATCGAACCGCAAACCGACAGTGCCATCCAGCGTGTTGAACTACAACTTGCCGATAAAACCAATACTTTGGCTTTTAATAGCGAGAAACTCAGCAAAGGTGGCAAGGTGAATTATGTGTTACAGCTGCAAGATCAAAAACCAACTATTGGTGCGGGTAACGAGTTTAGCTTATTAAGTTACAACATTTGGGCCACTACTATATTTGGTTCAAAAAAAGTCGATACCCGTTTAACGGAAATGCCTGCAATAATGTCAGGTTACGATGCTTTGGTATTAACCGAGGTCTTTGATCCGATCAGAACAAATAAATTACTTAAACAGCTCAGTAAAGAATATAGCTTTACCAGCAGTGAGATATTTAAACTCGGTAAGATCATGCAATCAGGTACACGTATCTTAACGCCATGGCTAGTCGAAGTAGAAAAAAGCCTGAAGTATAGCAACTGCAATGGCATTCAGTGTGCCGCAACCCGTGGCGTTATTTATACCCGTATTAATAAGCAAGGTTACATTTACCATGTTTTTGCTACGCACACACAATCATCTGATGATGATGTTAATCGCTCAGCACGCCTAGCCCAGCTAGAGGAAATGGGGGAATTTATTCGCCAACAAAACATTCCGGAAGATGAAGCTGTCATTCTAGCGGGCGATTTCAACGTCAACAAAATTGGCTTGCCTGGTGATCGAGATCTGATGACTATAATTCTTAATGCTAGCGAACCAGAGAATAAAGGTCACAATCTGTCTTTTGATTCCAACACCAATCACTGGGCTGAGAAACCTTATTTAGAATATCTGGATTACACGTTAACTGGTAATGACAATTTACAACCGCTCAGTGCCAGTCAAGAAATATTCGCACCACGGGCATTAACTGAATCTCTTTGGGGAATCTGGGACTTATCCGATCATTACGCCGCTCGTGGATATTTTACCTACCCAAGCAAGTAATCGCAGGATAAAACTCTGCACATTTATTTTTCAGCATCTATTCTCTTTAGATGCTGAAAAATCGGCTTAAAACTCGATATTACTACTAGATGAATACTCAAAACTGGGTGGTTACACTGTTTTCACCTTGAAACGCCCAAAAGTCACACTCAAATAAAGTTGAAGCCTGCTATGATTAGTGTGATCTGCATCTACAAATAAATTGCTATCAACTTGTTAAAACCAGTAAAACTACCCATTATTGGCTACCAGCATGTTTTATTAATCATTATAGGAACAATATTAACACTGAATAACTGGTAATTTGCAGTATAAAACACTATACCAGTATAGTGTAACGCTACAACTCAGAACAAAAACAATTGACTGCTCGATAAGCATACAAAAACAAGGGTTGTTAATAAAAAATACGTAAAACATCAAATTATTTTGATAAATACAGGGTATTTTTTAGGTTCGAAGCAAAAAAGCGATCTGCATCACTTTAAATAAAACTCAAATCATTATCCTATGCAGCAGTTGAGATTAAGCATAAAAAAACAGGTGAGAACGAAATGTCAGAGCAAGCTACTACAACGATCACGGATGGCACTAAGAACGCTGCTAAATGGAACAAAGCAGACACAACATGGGTATTAAGTTTATTCGGCACAGCAGTAGGTGCTGGTGTTTTATTCTTACCTATTAAAGCAGGCTTAGGTGGTTTTTGGCCGTTAGTAGTTCTAGCACTACTTGCTGGTCCAATGACGTGGTTCGCGCATAGATCACTTGCTCGTTTCGTTCTATCATCAAAAAATCCAAATTCAGACATCACAGATGTTGTTGAAGAACATTTTGGTAAAGGCGCAGCAAAACTAATTACATTTGCTTACTTCTTTGCTATCTACCCTATCGTATTAATCTACGGTGTTGGTATTACAAATACATTTGAAAGCTTCATTGTTAACCAACTTGATATCTTCACTGAAATCCCACGCCTAGCGGCTGATGGCGCACCTTTGCTTAACGAAGCTGGTGTTCAATTAATGGATAAAGTAAGCGGTATTCCACGTTGGTTACTATCTGGTGGTCTAATTTTAGTGATGACTGCACTGATTCTATTCGGTAAAGAGTTAATGCTTAAAGCAACATCAGCATTAGTTTACCCACTAGTATTCATCTTATTCGGTCTATCACTATTCTTGATTCCAAGCTGGAATACAAGCATGATCACTGTGGTACCTGAAGCATCATCTTTCTTACCTGCTATCTGGTTATCGATTCCACTGATTGTGTTCTCATTCAACCACTCTCCAGTAATCAGCCAGTTTGCTAAAGCACAACGTGAATCTTACGGTGACAACGCAGTACAAAAAACAGACCTTATCTGTAAGCGTGCTGGACAAATGTTACTTGGTTTCGTTATGTTATTCGTATTCTCTTGTGTGTTATCACTATCACCAGAGCAACTAGGTGAAGCTAAAGATCAAAACATCTCAATCCTGTCTTACCTTGCAAACGTACATGACTCAGTATTAATTCAATACTTCGGTCCTTTCGTAGCATTCGCAGCGATTACGTCTAGCTACTTCGGTCACTACTTAGGTGCTCAAGAAGGTCTAAACGGTCTAGTTAAGCAAGTTGTGCCAAAAGCATCAGAGAAGAACATCAGTACTTTCTCTATCGCATTCATCGTACTAACTACATGGGCTGTAGCAATTATCAACCCAAGTGTACTAGGTCTTATCGAAACAATTGGCGCACCAATGATTGCAGCTATCTTGTTCCTAATGCCAATGTACGCAATCAAGAAAGTACCTGCGATGCAAAAATATGCTAGTGCTAAAGCAGCAAACATCTTCGTTACTATCTGTGGTCTAATGGCTATCACTTCAGTTATCTACGGTTCATTCTAAACCGCATCTAACTTAAGACGTTAATAACGAATCAAACCGGCGAGTCACCTCGCCGGTTTTTTTGTATCTTCAATTTGAGAAAGACATGACCCTGCCTAGCACTCTATCGTAAAACATGAAAGTATGACCCCGCCTGAATTATCACGTTGAAAAATATAGCAAAAGCATCAGACGTATCAGTTGCCAGCGTTTCCTGAGTCGTCAACAAATCACCGAAAGCCAGTAAATCCGCAATAGCCTTGGTGAATTCGCCGGTCACAGCCGTCGTTTGTTATAACGATTATGTCGTAGCAGGGGCGTTAACGGCGCTTGAAACACACCATATCTCAGTCCCAAATGACATTTCATTGATGGGTTTTGATAATGGCCTAATTGCTAAATACCTGCACCCGAAACTCAGTACGATGCACTATCCAATTCAAACGATGGCAGAGCAAGCAGCAGCATTATCTTTAGCACTGGCGAAAGGCAATAATAGTGACATTAAAGGTAAGGTGTTTGAGGCCATATTAGTTGAAAGGTTATCAGTGACAAAAAGAGCATAGTATTAAAAAATTAACCCAGTTGGTTAAGCTTTTTAGTCGTGCTCATGACCGATGCTCTTGAAATTGCGGCGTTAGATTAGCGATTAATATCAAGTATAAGCAGCGATCTTCTCAAAAACGACTTCTTTATTAAAAGGTTTAGCGACATAATCATCCATACCTGATTGGTAACATTTTTCAATATCCTCGACAAACACACTCGCTGTTAAGGCAATAATTGGTACGCGCTTTTTCGCTTGTTGTTGCTCCCATTCACGTATCGCGCTTGTGGCAGTAAAACCATCCATCACCGGCATCATGCAATCCATTAATACCAAAGAATATGCTACAGCCTCTGCTTTTATCATCTCTACCGCTTCCTTGCCGTCATTGGCCAACGCAACAATAAAGCCTTGTTTTTTAAGTAATAACGTCGCGACTTTCTGATTGATCACATTATCTTCAACGACTAAGATAATTTGCTTTTCACTGTCGTCATTTAGACTGTTATTACCTTGTTCATTAACCCATTTAGCGGGCGGAGTTGCTCGTGATGTACGATTTTTAGCTGATGTTGTTAATGCTTTACGAACGACAGCCTTAAAGCGTCTCCCCAACAATGGCAATGTAATTAAGCCATCGATAGTGTGGTTAAAATCAATATTTTCATTTTGTTGCTGTGTACAAATTATCAAAGCAGGATGGTTATCTAAACCATTCAATTTTTCGATGTCTGCAAGCGTCGCGCCGACTGTAGACTGACAATAGATGATCAGCGCATACTGCTTAGCAACATCCATAAAGTTAGCTTCCTGCGCCATGACTGTCGGGACAAGCCCCAGCTTCAGGCATTCTGATTTAAGTTGTACCGCATCATAACGGCTAT
Organism: Moritella dasanensis ArB 0140; assembly: GCF_000276805.1. GTDB lineage: Bacteria > Pseudomonadota > Gammaproteobacteria > Enterobacterales > Moritellaceae > Moritella > Moritella dasanensis. Next base: position 27,496 of record NZ_AKXQ01000024.1, read on the forward strand.
TATTTAGAATTAAGCACTGAGTGCCATTGAACTCAGGTAATACTGACTTTTCAGACTCAATAACATCAATATCGAGCGTGAAATAGAATTTACTGCCAACGCCTTTTTTGGAATCAAGTTTAATATCGCCGCCAAGTAATACCACCAATTGACGGCATATTGCTAACCCAAGTCCTGTACCACCAAATTTACGCGTGATCGAGCCATCCTCTTGGATAAAAGGCGCAAATACCTGCTCTAATTTATCTTCACTTATACCGATACCTGTATCTTTCACCGCAAATAATAATGTCCCTCGAGTGCGAGTTTGCTGTTGATAACCAACGGATAAAGTCACGCTTCCTTGTTGAGTAAATTTAACCGCGTTAGACATCAGATTCATCAAAATTTGATGTAGACGGTGCGCATCTATCATGACCAATCCAGGTAGCTCTGGCGCTAATTCAATTTGTAACGCTAAACCTTTAGCCGAAGCTTTACCCTGCAAGATTGTGACGGTGTCATACACCACTTCAGCGACATTCGATTCTTGAGCCACCAGCACAAGATGGCCAGATTCTATCTTCGATAGATCTAAAATGTCATTAATCAGTAATAGTAATATTTGCGATGAGGTATCTATGGTTTGTAAATACTCCACCTGTACAGGGGTTAGATCTGTGCTAGCAAGAATATCCGACATACCAATAATGCCATTCAATGGCGTGCGAATTTCATGAGACATATTTGCTAAAAAAGAGGTTTTAGCTTTGGTTGATGATTCCGCTTTTATTTTTTCTATTTCAAGATATTCAGTCTTCTTATTAAAAGACTCTATTAAATTGGCAATTTCATCTTTATAACGATAATTAATATCGATAATTTCACCGGTATCATTTTCATTTATCTGCTTTGATATTCTCGTAATTGGATTTATTAACCAATGGCTTATAATGTAATAACCAATAATCACACAGACCAATAATAGCGGTATAATGCCCATTTCAATATTAACCACTTGGGTATAAACATCATCTGCCACGGTATGGTGAGAGTTAATAACCTCAAGCTGCCAATTAAACTTATCCAAACTACTGTTAACAATGTACATCCCTTCTATTACATTGAATTTATAGTCTGCAATGGCAATACTGTCGCTGTAAATACGCACGCCTAATTGATGTTCTGCGGCATGAGATTCTATGACGCCAACCATACCCTTTAACGAAATATCTATCGTTGCTACACCCGCAAATTGACCATTATTAAAATACGGTTGTGATGCTGTGATCATTTTTTGCTTAGTGAAAGGATCGACGTATACCGCTGACCAGGATATTTTACGCTGACTATTTTCATGTGCGACAGCGGTATACCAAGGCTCTGACTGATAAGGTGCAGCTGCAGGATTGTTATAATCATTAATGAATTGAACATTGCCCTGTTCATCTCGAGAAAAGAATAAACTCGCTAAATTTTGTGCTGGAACTAAGGTGTTGGGTTCAGGCCAGATACCACCACTGATGATGATATTATTACTCTGGTTAAATACCGAAAAAATCATTTTTTCAAGTACGTCGACAGGATAACCGCTTACCGCTACGCCAACTAATCCATGTAAAGTGGCGACAGAACGCTCTAAAGGCTCTTCAATTTCATGGGACAGTAACTGGGTTCTTAAATTAAGGTTATTTTCGAGATTATCCCGGATAGGTGGTTCAACGACATAATAGGTAATGCTGGCAATGATGGTTATGAGTAAACAAGTATAAAAACCCAGTGCAATAATACTTTTTTTCTTTAAAGACATTTGACCACCATAAAAACCAATCACTTACCTAGTAGTATAAGTAATATCAGTCCTTTGCCTTAAAAAAGTATTATAACTATGATCTAAGCCGCATTTATTTGTGCCAGATTATCACCTAACAAGCCATAGCGACTGTTAAGGGCTTATATATACATCATAGAAATAGTGTAAGAAAGAATCGGACTACAGCTTAAACAGGTAACGAGTTTGCTGTTGATACCAACTACCCCGCTAAGCAAACATTAGCTGCTGCGAAGTAACTATGATTCATTGGCAATGAAGTCTGATCCTCCCCCTTGCTTTAAGGGGGAGGATGGGGGGGGAGGTCTTACATATTTGGTGTATCTGTTACTACATGTAGATTCTGTGCTCGGTGTCTTAGCAAGTGGTCCATTAGCGTGATAGCAAGTTGCGCTTCAGCAATTGGCACTGCGCGGATACCCACACATGGATCGTGACGACCTTTAGTAACCACCTCAATGGCGTTACCAAATTTATCAATTGATTTACCTGGAATGGTAATACTTGATGTTGGCTTCATCGCAATGTGTGCAATGATATCTTGGCCGCTTGAGATGCCACCCAGTACGCCACCAGCGTGATTAGAAAGGAAACCATCTTCTGGTGTCATCTCATCACGGTGTTCGCTACCAAGCTGTTCTACAACGTCAAAGCCATCACCAATCTCAACACCTTTAACCGCATTGATGCTCATTAATGAATGCGCTATTTCAGCATCTAAACGATCAAATACTGGTTCACCTAAACCAACAGGTACACCTTGTGCAACAACCGTTACTTTAGCGCCCACAGAGTTACCTGATTTTTTCAGGCCACGCATGTATTCATCAAGCGCTTCTAATTTACTTGGATCAGGAAAGAAGAATGGGTTTTGCTCAACTTGATCCCATTGCAGTGCTTCTGCTTTGATTGGACCCAGTTGTGATAAATAACCACGAATAACAATACCGTGTTGCTCTTTTAGGTATTTCTTCGCAATGGCACCAGCCGCTACGCGCATTGCTGTTTCGCGTGCCGATGAACGACCGCCGCCACGGTAATCACGATGACCAAATTTCTGATGGTAAGTATAATCAGCGTGACCTGGACGGAAGGTATCTTTAATATTTGAATAATCTTGTGAACGTTGATCGATATTCTTGATCATCAGACCAATTGAAGAACCTGTGGTTTTACCTTCAAAAATACCCGAAAGGATCTGCACTTCGTCAGCTTCACGTCGTTGAGTGGTATAGCGAGATGTGCCAGGCTTACGACGGTCAAGATCAAACTGCAAGTCGTCGACTGAAATTTCTAGTCCTGGAGGGCAGCCATCAATGATGCACCCAAGTGCTGGTCCGTGGCTTTCTCCGAATGTGGAGATCTTAAATAATTGCCCAATACTATTCCCTGCCATAACAGCGTTTCCTTTATATAATGCTTACCGATACCTTCGAGAATACAAGACCCGCGGCTTAGCGACAATAGCAAACAGAGAAAAAAGTGAAGACCGAGCAAATCATAAACTCAGCGAGAAAATGTCCCAACCAGCCAACAATATATAACAGCTCTAAAGATAAAAAACCAAACGCAGCATTTAACACTGGATACCAAGTATCGTACCGAGCGATCGCCTTGTAAACTTTAGGTGCTGTGCTATTGTTTGAATTACTTCCTTACATCTAAATGTATCAGCATAAACACGGCGACATGGTGATTCAAACCATGGATCTCAGTGCGTCCAATTTAAAAAATGCTGAAAATAAAACCACTCTCTTTTCATTGCCATACAAGAAGTTCAAAAAAATGCACAAAATCAATGTGCTCATTATCACAAACGTACTTTCTATCATTGTAAGTACTGTTGTGAAAGGACAATTTATTATGAACATAAAAATTGTAATTATAGCTGTTATATCTATTTTACTCGGTATGTCATCGACGGTGTCTGCAGCAGACAAGAAAGGAGGGAAAATACTGGTAATGAATTTAGTCGGCTCTGGGGCCATGTACGAAAGAATGGTGCCAGATTCAAATGGCGATGGGGAGGATGAAACGGCTTTTTGTTTTGATATTGACTTATTCAATGCGAAAAATGGCCGCTTAGTCGGTACCGCTACAGATTGTCTATCTAACATTACCGGCGCTGACGTTGGCGCTGGTTTGGCTTTAGTTGGCACAACTTATTTTCATTTACCACAAGGAAATCTGGTCACCAGGGGTAATACATCAGTGCGACCTGTGACACAGGCTATAACCACTGCAGATGGACAGTTAATAACGCACATCACTGGCGCCGCTGGTACTAACAATGCCATTTTAGAAGGAACAGGGCGATTTAAAAACAGTACTGGGGCAGTACGTTTGTCAGGTATGGTCGACTTGTCACAATTTTCAGCCGCTGTTGGCGATCCAATTGCATTTGATTGCTTATTTGTGATCATACTCGATTGAGCACAATATTTACTGATGTGATGTTATTAATGTGATAACAATTAAAAAAGAGCAACCACTTTAGGTTGCTCTTCGTTTTGCTCGCAAGCCTATTTAAACGGTGCGACTATTTAAACGGTGCAAATTCTGCCATTGAAGCTAAGATTTGCTCTTTGCTGATCACGAAAATACCGTGGCCGCCATTTTGCATTTCTAACCAAGTAAATGGTACTTCTGGAAATTTATCTTGCATGTGAACCATGCTGTTACCAATCTCAACGAACAGTAAACCACCATCGTTTAGCATATCAGGTGCTTGTGCTAGCATTTTCAACGTTAGCTCTAGACCATCAAAACCAGACTGTAAACCAATCTCAGGTTCATGTTTGAACTCTTCAGGTAGGTTATCAATGTCTTCTTGATCAACATAAGGAGGATTCGATACGATCATGTCGTAACGTAAACCTGTTAAGTTAGAGAACAAGTCAGATTGAATTGGTGTTACTTGCTGCTCAACACCATGGTCTTGGATATTGATCTCGGCAACTTCAATCGCACCGTGTTCAATATCAACTGCATCAATTTCTGAATCAGGGAATGCGTGAGACATCGCAATTGCAATACAACCACTACCCGTACACATATCCAGGATACGCATTGGTTCGTTGGTTAACCAAGGTTGGAAACCATTCATGATCAGTTCTGCAAACGGTGAGCGTGGCACTAGAACACGTTCATCAACAAAGAACTCTAAACCAGCAAACCAAGCTTTGTTAGTCAGGTATGCAGCTGGGATACGTTCATTAACGCGGCGAACGATTAGCTCAACCAATTTTTGACGTTCAGAAGTAAGCAGTTTCGCATGACGAATTTGAGGGTCAATATCTAAGGGTAAATGTAGTGTCGGTAAGATTAACTGTACAGCTTCATCCCACGCGTTATCAGTACCGTGACCATAGAAAATACCCGCATCGTTAAAACGGCTAACCGCCCAACGGATGATATCTTGTATTGTTGTTAACTCTTTGACTGCTTCGTCAATAAAAATCCTGTCCACAATTGACTCCAATTTTGGTAAAGTAACAAAATGTTTAATCAACTGAGCTTAGCAGTTGAATTTGGGTAACTAACATTATGTTTAATAAACAAATGAAAAAAAAGATGTTGCTGCAAATAGATGTAGCAACAAAACAGGCACACGCTGCGCAAGTGAAAGTATCGCAAGCCGCGTTGAAACCGGATGAACACGCTCTTTTTTCTGATAGTATGAAAGGTATAAAACCTTTGGCACAGGATACCATACGCAAAACAAAAATCAGGGCTAATAAACCGAAAACACAAGCAAATGATTCGATCCGACAAGAATCAGCGCAACGTGAACATTTTTTCTCCGATCAATTTGAACCACACATTGCTGACGAAGGCCCTACCCGTTATATACGTGATGACGTGTCACCCTATGAGTTGAAAAAATTACGTCGTGGTGATTACGAGCCGGAATTGCTTTTGGACTTGCATGGTTTAACCCAAGAAATAGCCAAGGTAGAAATATCTGCATTAATTTCTGAATGTCGTAAACAGCATATTCGCTGCTGTAATGTCATGCACGGTCATGGCAAGAACATTCTTAAACGCCAATTACCGATGTGGTTAGCCCAGCATCCCGATATCGAAGCCTTTCATCAAGCGACTAAAACGTGGGGTGGCAGTGCCGCTATCTCGATTCTCGTTGAATTGACGAACAAAGAAGACTTTTTAAGGTAGTGAATGATGGTGGTTGATAAACAAGACCAGTGGTTTGCAGAACTCGAAAAAGAAAATAACGAACGTCTGGCAGAACTTGAAGAAGCAATACAGGAAGAAGATAGGCTACACGTTATAAAATCAGCCAAGATAAAGGTAAAGGCTGAAAAAACGGCAGCGTTTCACGCCAAGCACCCAAGGCTGAGCTTTTTAAAGCGTTACAATGTCATCATCATGATGCTGCTGAGTGTATGCGTGACTGCAGGATTTAATGCAGCGATGTTTCTTGAGTGAGCCGAAGACGATTTGAATGTCTCGAAAACTATCTTGCACTAAAAAACAGGCACAAAAAAAGGTTAGTGCGTAACACTAACCTTTCATGCTCAGTCTGTTAAACCGCAAATCGTTTAATTTCACGATTCACTTCCGAGATACGCATTTTAACATTGTTACCTGCGTTGCTCGGCATGACTAACATACCTTGCTGAAACTCTAACAGTCCCAAACCTGTGACATAGAGAGTTCCACGAAAAAAACTTTTTACATATCTTGCGATACGTAACGAGTTAAACTGTTTAAAACTACGCATTTAGCACTCCTTTATACGCTTATATAGGTACCATCCAAGTACCCAAACAGAAGCGGCATAATATACTAACAATTGGGTAATGCAAAGGGATTTAACACTGCATTAACCATTGTATAAAGTGTAAGCACTAATCATAAAAATAAATAATAAATCAGTTAACTACTTTATACTCGCTGGTGTTTCTAACCACTTAAAATTACAATCTTTGTCATTAAGTTCTAAGCAAGCAATCGCAGATGTGGCGAATGCTGGCATATGTTTACTGGCTGTTAGCGCTGAGGTTAAATAACTCACCACAGGTAAATGTGAAACCAGTAACACAGTTTTATAATTATGTTGCTCTACCAGTGCACGAACATAATCAGCAATAAATTCGGCATCACCATAAGGCGTAATGTCTTCACATACTTCGACCTTGTTTACGGTAAAAAAGTTCCCGATAACTTGCCAAGTTTGCGTTGCTCGTACATAAGGGCTGTGTAATACACAATCTAAAGTCGGTTCTATTGCACTTAACCAGTTGGCCATATCAACAGACTGTTGTCGTCCAGTGCCAGTTAGTTCACGTTCCGCATCGCTGTTTGCATACAAGCCCGCTTGACCGTGTCGCATAATATATATCTTCATACCACCACACCATATTGTTGATTGAGTTAGCTACTGAAATAGACTTTAACACATCCCAAAAAACGATTGCATGATAACGTCACTTGATGACAGAAATATTAAAAACCACGTTTAGCTTATGTTTTTAAACATTGTTTTCAAAAAATACTTACTTACTGGCATTTTAGCGCCATACTGAATTATATTATAAGTAACAGTATCGTCTTAGTGCGGTATCTATATTAAGCTTAACCCTCAGAATTCATCACTGCATTTTGTATTGGCTATTCTTTGAAGCTGATCTAATTTTAATTATTCGTCTGATGCAGCCGTCACATGGAGCACTCGCCTTGATAACTAGTCCTAATGATTACAAACAATATCGCCACATCACGCTCCCTAATGGATTAGTGGTATTACTGATCCAAGATGATCAATGTAAAAAGTCCGCCGCTTCCATGTCTGTTGCCGTCGGCCATTTTGATGATCCGAGCCAACATGAAGGGCTCGCGCATTTACTCGAACATATGTTATTTTTGGGCACAGACAAGTACCCAAAACCCGGTGAATACCAGTCGTTTATTTCCATGCATGGTGGCAGTAACAACGCCTGGACTGGCACCGAATATACCAACTATTACTTTGATATTAACAACAGCTACTTCCATAACGCCCTTGATCGTTTCGCCCAATTTTTTATCGCGCCCAGTTTTAATGCCGACTTATTAGAACGCGAACGTCATGCCGTTGATTCCGAATATAAGCTCAAGCTTAAAGATGACGTACGTCGTTTCTACCAAGCACACAAAGAAACCGTTAATCCAACCCACCCTTTTAGTAAATTCTCGGTGGGTAACCTCACGACATTGGCCGACACCGAAACTTATACATTACGTGATGAGTTATTACGCTTTTACCAGCAACATTACTGCGCATCTTTAATGAAGTTAGTGATCCAATCCGAGCTGACGCTAGACAAGCAAGAGCACATGCTGAAGGAGATGTTCTCGGCTGTGCCAAATCGAGGTATCAATGCAGTGCCTTTGGCAACGCCGCTGTATACCGATGCACAATTACAACAAGCAATTTGGGTAGAATCACTTAGCGGTCACAAGAAGTTATATATCTGCTTCCCCTTGGGCGATACCCTACCTTATTACCAAATCAAACCGCTGAATTACATCAGCCAGTTAATCGGTGATGAAACCGAAGGCAGTTTATTGTCGCTGTTGAAACGTAAGGGTTGGGTAACCGCATTATCAGCAGGCAGTGGTCAAACGGGTGCTAATTTTAAAGATTATAATGTCATTATGGGGTTAACCAGTGATGGCTTTAACCATATCACCGAGATCGTGGAATTCTGCCTGCAATATATCAAGCTGATTAGCGAACAAGGCTTACAGGCGTGGCGCTATGACGAGAAAAAGAATTTCTTAGAACAAGCCTTTCGTTATCAAGAAAAAATACCGGCGGTTAAAAACGTTTCACACCTATCGCAAAATTTGCATGTCTATCAGCCTGAACATGTCATTTATGGTGATTACATGATGACGGGATTTGATATCGAGGCTTGTCGTTTCTTCTTGCAGCAGCTTAATCCGAAAAATATGCGCTTGATGGTATCGGCACCGAATTTAGACACCAATAAAAAAGCAGCTTGGTATGATACGCCTTATCGCGTGGATGCATTTACACCTAGCCAAAAACAACGCTGGGCGGATGTAGATATTAATCCCAGCCTAGTATTACCCATCAAGAATCTGTTCATGAGTCCTTCTTTAGAAGCCCTTGCGCTGGATAAAGCTAAGCTCACAGAACAACCTAGTTTGATTGATGAAAGTGATGGTTTCAAAACTTGGTTTATGCAGGAACATGAATTCCATTTACCTAAGGGTAATATTTTCATTTCCATTGACAGTGAATATGCCATTGCCAACACCCATAATATCGCCATGACACGATTAGCGGTTGAGTTGTTGATGGAGCAATTAAATACGCTGACGTACCAAGCCGAAATTGCCGGGATTAATTACCATATTTATGCCCATCAAGGCGGGTTCACTTTACACCTTGCCGGGTTTGCGCAGAAACAGTTCGAGTTATTAAAACTGATCATCGGTCATCGTCACTTACAAGCTGTTGATAATGAAACCTTCGCCAGTATTCGTAATCAGATGCTGATTGCATGGGAAAACCAGAAACAAGCAAAACCGATTAATCGCTTATTTTCGGAGTTAACCTCGGTGCTGCAACCGAATAACCCATCGAGTGAGCGCTTAGCCAAAGCCTTGATGAGTATTAAGCAAGAACAGTTACCTGAGTATCTAGAAAAAGTGTATCAAAATATCAGTGTTGAAATATTGATCCACGGTGACTGGCATCACGCTCAAGCACTGGAGATAGGTCAGTACGTCAAAGCTAAACTGCACCCAATTAGTACGCCAGGTAAAGAGACAATACGTAAATTGGTGGATATCCAAGATACCGGTTCTTTGGTGCACGAAGTCGCTGTTGAACATAACGATGCGGCGTTGATTGTGTATTATCAAGCACCAAAAATTTCACCGAAAGAGTTGGCCTATTACAGTTTGGCCAATCATGTGATGTCATCTAAATTCTTCTATGAATTGCGTACCCAGCAACAATTAGGTTATGTCGTTGGTACTGGTAATATACCGCTTAATCGCCACGCGGGTCTGATGTTCTATGTACAATCACCCCATACGTCACCAACGAAACTGCTTGATGCGATCAATGACTTTATTGATTTCTTCCCGTTTGGGATGATCTCGTTTACCGAGCAACAGTGGCAATCGAGTAAGCAAGGATTAGTGTCTAAAGTGCGCGAACCTGACACCAACATCAACAGTAAAAGTAAACGCCTGTGGCATTCTATTGGTATTAAAGATAAAGATTTTGATAAGTCTGAAAAAATTGCTGAAGAATTAGAGAATATCGAGCGTGTCGATTTAATCCGCTTTATGGTTGAGTTGAAATCTCGAACGTCTGACCGTTTGATTATGGCATCCATCAATCCATCACTCCCGCATGATGAAGAAGAAGATGAATATGAAGAACGTCATGTAGAGACGTTTGAAGGCACCTATATTACCGATGTCGAAGCCTTCCAGCAGCAAAGTCATATCTTTGAGCTTTAACGTTAAAAAATAATATAACGAGCACAAAAAAGGCGCTGTCGGTATCAACCCACAGCGCCTTTCTTTTATCAATTTGTTGTTAACACGTGTTAACTGCTTAGCTATTAACTAACTACTTAGACCGATGAAACCACCGAGGGTAATTAACAGACCACCGGTCGCTTTATTGATCTTATCTTGATAACGATTCAGCATCGATTTTAAGCTACCACGGTTAAGCAAGATGATGAAACAAGACCACAGCACTGCCGTTTCGACGAAGATAGATAAGCTGATTAATAACTTGTCTGATGTTGGCGTTTCAGGTGCAATAACCTGACTGAATGCAGCGACCATAAACATCAAAATTTTAGGATTTAATAAATTACACAATAGACCGTCTAAATACGCTTTTACTGGACGATAGTTGAGTGTACCAGCATCGACTTCGATTTCGCTTTTACCCGCTCGTAGCGATTTAATACCAATATAAATAAGGTAAGCAGCGCCTAACCAACGGACGACATTGAATAGCATCGGGTTGCTTGAAATAAGTAATGAGATACCGAACAGACCTAACATCATGTGTACAGCCAAACCACTAATGATACCGCCAACACAATACCAAGCAGCACGTTTCGCATTTAGGCTACCGTATTTTAAAACCAGCATCATGTCTGGCCCAGGGCTGAGCATACCAAAGAAGTTAATAATTAATAAAGACACTATAATTTCGTACATGATCATCACCATTCCATTGCGTTAAGGTTATGATAGAACGCAAATCGAAATGAATAAAATGACTTATCCTACTCCCCTGTAGTCCCAGCTGGAATATTGCTACTTAATTGAGCATGTAGTTCATCACGCAACCACTTATGCGCCAAATCATGGTCAAAACGGGGATGCCAGATGATTGCGGCCTGTAGAATAGGTAATTTAATCGGTAATTTTTTGCGGATAAATTGCTCGCCAATAATAAGTTTATCGGCAATCGAGTTGGGTATGGTCAATAAATGGTCGGTTTTGGCAATAATACTAAAAGCTGAAGAATAAGACGGAATACGCAATGCCACATCTCTAAATACCCCTTGCGCCGACAGTGCCACATCAATATCACTGGATTTATCTGCGCCCGAGGTAATAATACCGTGCGGATATTGGCTGTAATTAGACAAGGTCAGTGCTACCTGTTCTAACGGATGCCCTTGACGCATAATGCACACATAGCTATCTTGCTCTAACGGCAGATAAGACAGGTGTTTATGCTCAGGACGGATAATTGTCGCGCCTAAGTCAATCTCACCACGCTCCATTGCCGCTAAAGTAAACGTATCCCAATAAGTCAGGTTAAGTTTAATATTGGGGGCATGCTGATACAAATGCGCCAGTGCCGCAGGTAGAATATAGTCGGTCACATAATCGGTTGAAGCGATAGTAAATTCACGTTGTGATTGCAAGGGATCAAAGCCCCCTGTCACCAACAAACCATCAATGTTATTTAAGATCTGCGTTAATCGTGGTTTTAACTGCTTGGCCTTCTCAGTTAACTGACTTTTATTATCAATTTTGATCAGTAAAGGGTCGGCAAAAATCTCGCGTAATTTCGCCAGGTTTTTACTCATTGCCGACTGGGTAATAAATTGGCGCTGTGCAGCTGCCGTTACTTGCTGCTCTTGCAACAAGTACTGCAGACTGAGTAATAAGTTGAGATTGATACGTTGTAAATTAATCATTTAGCTTTAATTTTAAATCTGCGTTGCCTTCACGATAATCCATTGTCACTTTAAAGCCACAATATTTTGCTAATTTAATCATGCCGGAATTGGTTGGCATGGTGAAACCGACCATGGTTTTTAAGCCAGATTTTCGGCAAAACTCAATGATTTTCAACATCAGTGCTTTACCTAAGCCCTGTCCTTTCAAATCTGAGCGTACTGAAATAGCAAATTCTGCTTCACCGGTATCCCAGTCAAAAATAGCGCGTACCACGCCTAACGTTTCAGCTTGACCCATCGGGTTCTTCGCGCTGGCAATAAATGCCATTTCACGTTCATAATCAATTTGCGTTAACATCGCCATTTCAAAATGGGTGAACTTAGAGCGCGCACCAAAGTAACGTAAATAACGATCATCTGCGGTTAATGAAGAATCAAATGCTTGATGCTCAGGCTCATCTTCATGACGAATCGGTCTTAGCAGTACCCCTTTACCATTTTTCATGGTGTAGATACTTTCCAGCTCTTTCGGGTAGGGTAATATCGCTAATTTTTGTTGTGAACGGCGACCACGTAAGCCAATTTTAATGTTTTCGATCTTGATGCTATACGCCGTACGGCCTAACTCTAATGGCTCCAGCAAGATAGATTTGATCATCGGAAAATCAATTATCATCTGCGAGATGCGAGTTAATATTTCACACAAACCGTCCATATTTAAGCGTACTGATAAACTACGCTCACGGATAATGCCCTGCTTGATAGCGCCGACGACAAGATAACGTGATAGCGCCATATTCAATGGCGGCAGGGCAACTTCAGCATCTTGATCTATATCCCAGTTACCACCCGCTTCACCGAGGCAGATAATCGGCCCAAATGCAGCATCATCAATCACCTCAATACGGAATTTATTTACCTCATCTCGCGATAATGTGTCATCAGAGGTAATGCCATAAGCGCTAAGCAGTAAATTAATGCCTTTTTCATTCACTTCTTTGACACCTTTATCCATGGCTTTCTCAATCATCATTTTCGCTGCAGTCATCGCATTTGGATTTAAATCAGCCAAGGTTTCAGGTGTTTGGATAAGGAGCTTTTGGTGACGTCTAAACTTAACAATATAATTGAAGGCATTCACCGCCACTTCAGGGGTGCCGTATGACGGGATCCCAGCTTTAATCAAGGTTTGGCGGGCAATGCGGCCACTCGTTTCGCCCATCCAAGAGGTGAATATAATCGGCCCTTTTTTGTTATTCTTAACTAATTGCGGGATTAATTTTTCAGCCGTGACATGGCATGCCTCAGTTACTTGCGGGGCATGAATAATAAGCAATGCATCGTACTTTGCATCTTCCAATACAATTTCAATCACTTTACTGAAAGCCTCTGCATCAACACCACCAAGGATGTTAATCGGATTCATACTGGTGATTTTACCCGGCAGTGCTTTTAATAGTTTTTGTTCTGTTTCATAACTTAACTCTGCCAGTTTACAGCCTGATTTGAGCAGTACATCAACAGCCATATAAGCAGGTGAACCGCCATTAGAGATGATCAACATTTTATCACCACGTACAGATCGCTTGACCGTAGCAATGGTTTTGATTGCCGATAATAACTCGAAGGTATCATTCACCCGTAACATACCAGAACGTTGGAATGCCGCAGTATATGCGGTGTTATAAGATATTTTATTGCGTCGGTTTTGCAATAATTCAGTGGTCCCGCCAATGTTGGAACTTGAACGAACCACGACAATAGGTTTTTTAAACGCCGCAGCGCGAGCAGCAGACATGAAACGACGCGTATCGATAATATTATCAACATACAAGGCAATCGATTTAGTAAAACGGTCACGACTTAAGTAATCGATTAAATCGGCAAAATTAACGTCAATACGGGTGCCAATGGAAATGAAGCAAGAGAAGCCTACCCCACGAGTTTCTGCCCAGTCAATCATCGATGTTGCAAACGCTGCAGACTGTGAAATAACCGCCACATCACCGGCTGGCGGTGCAACATGGGCAACACTGACATTTAATTTTAAACGTGGATTTAATACCCCTAAGCTACTTGGGCCTAATACGCGGATATTATATTTAGCCGCAATCAAGCCAATTTTTTCCCAGGTATCGGCATTGCCTTCATAAGGTTCGTCACTGAATAAAATAACCGCTTTACAGCCAATTTCACCCAGTTCTTTCACTATTCTTGGTACAAAGCGGATTGGCGTACAAATAGCCCCAAGGTCAGGAGCTATCGGTAAATCACTTGGTTTCTCATACGCTAAAATCCCACAGACATTATTAGCCTTTAATGATACCGGCATAATCGGACCATCATACTGACTGGCTATTAAATTTTTAACGACCCAATAACCAATACTATCGGTGCTATTTTTAGCGCCAATAACGGCAATTGATGAAGGTTCTAATAATGCTTTTATATTCAGTTGGGACATAGTTATAAGACCGCCTGTTAAATACTTCGTTTTCTATAGGGTAATGATTTTTTAACAAAATTACGAGTTACTGCCGCAATTTGGTTCCACTTGCCCATGACTTTTTTCTGTGTTTGGGTTTCGAGTACCAGCGCTGCTTGTTCTGATGCAACCCAAGACTCATTCAATAATGATTTAGCCGCGACAATGGCGTCTGGAGAACGTGTTTTAATACTATCAACAAAGGTCATAGCAGCCGCCATTGGATCGTCACAAACATGGGTGACTAATCCATATTTCTCGGCTTCCGTGCCGCTAAATTTACGCCCTGTCATGGTGAGTTCTTTGGCAATATCAATACGCGTTAGTTCACGCATGGTCACCATACCGCTCATATCAGGGATTAATCCCCATTTAATTTCCATCACTGAAAATTCGCAATCTGCAGTGCTGTAACGGAAATCTGCGCCGAGTGCGATTTGTAATCCGCCACCAAAACACACACCGTGCGTCACCGCAATGACAGGTACTGGAATTTGACGCCACAGATAACCGACTTTTTGAGCCAGGTTAGCGAGTTCGCCTTCTTCACGTTTTAATAGTTTGCCGGGATTGAGGGGGTTTTTGATAATACTTTTAACATCAAGGCCAGCGCAGAACACCTTACCATCACCGCGAACGATCACTGCTCGGATGGCTTTGTTATCAGCAAGTTCTGTCGCGGTGTTATCTAATGCATGGAACATATCCATGTCGAGTGCATTATATTTAGCGCCTCGATTGAGGGTGACTATCGCCACTTCATCGATGATTTCCACGGTAATGCGTGGTTGTTTTGCAGCAACTTGACTATTTGGCATCTCTTAACACTCCTTGTATTAGATTCAATAATAAATCGTATCACAAGATAGTAGAGGAAAGAGCGGCTTTAGTTCATGACATATCTCAAGCTTTCATACTCTTAGAGTAATTGCCCGAATTTTATTGAAATACCATACTTAGGTTCAAGTATAGAGGCTACTATAAGTTTTACTTAAAACCACACCATAGTTTGTGCTGCAAGACCAAATTTATTTGAACCACCATAGCTTGCACCAAGGTCAAGTTGGAAAACATTAAACGGTGATAAACCTACACCAGCGGTAACTACTTGGCTTTTATTGCCTTGTAAATCGTACATATAACCGGCACGAAACTGTATCGCTGACTCTGAACCTATTTCACCACCAATTTTCAACATTTGAGTATCGTCAAAACTATCTCCAATCCCAGATAATGTATCCATATCTTGATAACGCTGTGTAGCATTTAAATCAATATCCATCGCTAGCATGGCATAATTACTGCTCCAACTAATACCAGTTGTCACGACAGGATTGAGATTATAACGAGCACTAGAGCCATTCATTGGTTTTAAATCAACTTCTTGTGGTATTAAGTTTTTTACTGCCGCGCCGACACTTAAACCATATAACAATCCCATCTCCATACCCAAATCAAGGTTAAAGCCACTTTCATCACTGCTAGCACCATCTTTGTACTTGTCAGGATCAAAATCATTAACGACTTCAGAGTAGTTATAAGTGGAAATAACGTTATATTTTGGTGAAAAACCAAAATGCATGCCACCGTAACGAGTATCAAACTTACGCGCAAAAGTCATTCCTAATTCTAAAACAGAGATTGCGTATACGCTTACTTTAGAATTGACATCGCCGGGGACTACATCTGCAAATGCTAATGAATCAGCATAGCCTTTAATAAAAACATTGGTGGAGTAATAACGTGTAGGTACTGATGCAACGAGGCCAAAGCCAGCTTCGTAATAAGATTTATCACCAATAAGTTCTAACGGATCAGACGGTAGGTCATTAAATAAATCATTTTCATCATCAATTTGAACACCAAGCACAGGGGCTAGTAAGCCAAAGTCATCACGTACGTCATGCTTTGCCGCCATTGCCGGGTTATGAAACGAAGCGGTGACATAATCTGCCGTCGTGACACCAACGCCACCCATTGCATATGAACGCGCATCAAACTCCGTCGCCAACAGCGAACAACTTGTGAATGCAATCCCTAGAGATAGAGGTAACAATAATGCTTGGCGACGTTGAATGTTCATCAGCTCATGAGTCCTTATGATATTTGAATCGCGATATCTTTAATCGCACAAATTATAATATTTATATCGTCAGCTCTGCTGACAACTTTAGGCAATTCGTGTTGCCGCCTAAAATATACAATTAAACATGCTATTTATGTGCCAATTAGTCATGGTAGGAATAATATGTAATACGGTATGTATGTTCAGTAATGCAGCAGTCAAACTGTAAATCTTAGTTTTTTATTGACCTTTGCAGAGTGATTATCTAAAGTACGACTCGTTATATTCTATATAACTATTTATTTAGGTGACGTGTCCGAGTGGCTGAAGGAGCACGCCTGGAAAGCGTGTAAAGGGTAACCTTTCGAGAGTTCGAATCTCTCCGTCACCGCCATTTAACTACTTAGAGATGCTTATGCATCTTTTTTTGTGCCTGAAATTCAGTAATAACTCACAGCTCACACTATCCCAAATCTAACCCAACTTATCCTGTGAATCCTACGCTTTAACCACAAGGACCAATCTAGGTAATATATTCCCCCCTACTAGTTACAGATTACATATCGTCAATACCGAAATGCCTATAATCGTCGACGATGAGCGCTACTCGTTAACCTTATCGGATAACAAGCAACCTACATCTACATCTACATCTACAATATTATTTAATCAAGCACTGACTTTTCTTCTAAGCTATCAATTGGAAAGCTAAAGAAAGGGGTTGAGAATTTATCACTGCGAGATCGGGCGATGCTACCATCATGTGCAGTGGTGACACCCGTATTGTTGTCTTTAATAAAATAGTACATTTCACTTACGCCGTGATACATACGTACAGCAAGGATATCCAATGACGGCATTTCCCCGTCAGTACTCACCCAAAATACCGGCACACTTAAACCATATACATCCTGGTCAGTCCCTAAAGACGTGAAAAAGAAATCAAATTCAATATCAGCGTCTGCTGCTGAATCAACGAGATTAAGCTTGAATCGACTAGCTAACTCCATTTTCAAACGTTGTTCAGCATAAACAAGTGCTTCTGTTTTACTAATGAAATGCGTGCGTACAAAAATGGATTTTGAACTCAATTCAGTAAAGCTATTATCTGGCAGGTCTGACACTAATTCGTTAATGCTATAGGTCAGTAGTCTTTGGCTAGTGGATCCGCGGTATTGATCTGCGCTCTCTCGTGTCGAGCAAGCACTCATAGTGAAGCAAACAGTCGCGATGAGAAAAATACGCGTAAACGTAGAATTGAACATGAACATCCTTGTGGAAAATAGTAATCAACGAACTTTATACTACATGTTGTCATGTAAACCAAAGTCATTGCTCACTGCTAACCCACATTTCAGACTAATTTATATTCTCGCAACCGATATAACATATTTAAATGTTCGAGTGTAGGTGGAGAATTGAGTGACAATAACGCATCACATCTGTATCCCCCACCTATCTCATTATCAATTACAGTTTCTGTTTATGACGGTATTGTTCATACCAATAACCGAGCGTATAAATGCAAATCGTCACATCCGTGATAGCAAAAGCAATGAAGTCTACGTTTAAATGCGCCGTTTCTGGATTGAAAAAATTCGACATGAATAAATACACCATGAATAATTTTTCAATAAACGAGTAAAGCATGATTGAACCACGCCACGGCACAATAAACGCAGATAACGTAATAAAGAACCCCATCAAACCAACCATGATGCCCCAATGCCTAAATAGGAATACATAGTTGTCGTCATACGGCAGGTTATTCATTTTAAGTAATGCTAATTCAGGGTTGATCGCATAGATACCCGCGAACATTGTGATTAAACCGCCGATGACAAGAAACGGCTTTAAATGGCGTGTAAAAAACATAGTCTATTCCTATATGAAACTGCTTACATAATAGTGCTTAGATGACGAAGTATTTAGAATGTTACGTTAGCACCGATAAAGTGGATCTTGCCGTCGAATTCACCAGTGATTTGGGTATAACTTTCACCAGACCGATCGATTGCCATATTGCCTAAATCAGCATATTCGTAGAAGATATCAATACGGGTTTCATCCCAATAAGTCGTTGCGCCAACAGAGTAGCGGTACTGCTCGCCGACAGGTAAATCAACCCACTGTTTCGTTGGATCATCTTGCGGAGACGTTTCATAAGAGAAACCGGCTTTTAATGCCCACTCAGCGTTTAACTGATAGTCAGCACCGACAGCAAACTTCCATACATCATCCCACTCACGGTCAATGCCAAGACCCGTGGTGTTATCGGTATAAACAGGTGTCTCGCTAAATTCGCTCCACTGATGAAATTGCACTGAAGAAAGTAACGTAAGTTTGTCATTCAAATCATAGCTACCACTTAAATCGACAATCGCAGGGATAATCAGCTCTGTTCCAACACTCAAATTAGCTGGGCTTAATTGGGTAAGATTGACGTCAATATCGTCAAATTCATGTGCTATTTTTGAACGGTAGCTTAAACCGACAGCCCATGTATCAGCTTGATACATCGCGCCAGCATTATAACCAAACGCCCAGTCAGTACCCGTCCCCGTATCAAAACCTGACGTACTCACTTCGATCATGCCGTAATTGATTTGTGCGCCAATCCCCACTGACCAGTTATTATCAATCTTATAACTCATGGTTGGGTTTAATTGCACAGCTGTCATTACTGCTGTATCTAAATGATTACCGCCATCCCAATCAGTACCGTAATCAATTGATGATCCGCCGACTGCGCCAAAGTTAACACCTAAATGGATATCCTCGCTGACCTGCACGACATGGAATATCCCAATGGCAGGCATCACCGTTTCAGCATCTGCATCACCATGAAACTCATTACTCTCATCGATTTCAGCATCGGTATAATCCATCTGCAAATCAAGCACCATCATATTAACCGTGGTTTTCTGTTCGCCCATGTGCGTCATCGTCGCTGGGTTGGTCCAAGACGCTGTTGCAGTTTCGGTATAGACACCATCACCGGCACCTGTTGTACCCGCGTTAGCAACAACCGCTTCTTGTAACAGCAGTCCACTGGCATTGGCGTATGTCGAGCAAATCAATAATGCTAATAGTGTTTTTTTCATCAGAATATCCATCAATATGGGTCATAAAAATATACCGATATGATAGATATAAAATCCGGCAGAAAAATCAGTAATATTACGGATTCACTTTGGTTTTTTTAATCAACAAAACAAACAGTTTACCAATCAGTTTTTCGCCAAAAATACGCTGCGCCCAAACCATTAATTTCGCATCAAGCGTGCTTTGGTAACTAAGTCGCGGTGAAGGGCTAAAACCTGCTTTTATCAAGGTGTTCACCGTTGAACGAGTGTCCGAACCAGATCGATAAGCATTGTCTAAAAAGTCATGGGATTTATGCACCACTTCTTTATAACAAGCTAATGTGTTGGTGTTTTTCATATCCGCTAATTGAATAGCGCCCAATTCTGTTTGCACACAACCGGGTTCAACCGTGACAACTTGAATATTAAAGCCTTCACTTCCTGTGCTAAAGCTTTAACCATGCCATTTAGTGCGTGTTTACTGGCTGAATACCAAGCGTTCATACTGGTCGAAACACGACTCGCAATCGAGGTGGTGAAGACAATACGACCAGCGCCTTGCTCTCGCATGTGTGGTAATACAGCACGCGCGAGTCTTGCTGCGCCATAGACATTGGTATCAAACAGCTGATGTACTTTTTCGATACTGGTTTCCTCTACAGGCCCTGCAATGGGAAATCCGGCGTTGGCATAGACAATATCAATATGCCCGACTTCTTTAGTCATGGTATCGACAATATCGATAATATCTTTTTCTGAACAGACATCGACTTTATGTATTTTCGCGCCCAGAACAGCAAGATTATCGAGTTTATGCAGTCGGCGAGCACCGCAGTAAACATGATGACTATCCTTCAAAAGTTGAATAGCTAAGTCGTAACCAATACCTGAAGAGGCACCAATGATAAGTATATTTTTTTTCATGATACGGTTTCTCTCAATTAGCTTAAATCTATGTGTTGAGAAATTATAAGGATTGACGAGAATAGGAAATACGGTAATTTTACGGATTTAAACATTCACCTCGCGTTGAAACCTGTATAATCCAGCTAAATTTGTCCGTCCTAACTCGATGAACGTATGCACTTGAGTATGCCGGTCGAAGTATTATTGAGTGTTAAGTTATCAGCGCTTATTTTATGTGTGCTGATAAGCTATATCGATTAATTTTTAAATTGTAATGTGTAGGTGAAATAATTGAGTAAAAATAACGAGTCACATTTAGTGCCAAATCGAGAATGTGGAGAGTGCACAGCGTGCTGCGTTGTACTGCAGATTGATGATGACAACTTTAGAAAGCCTGCCGATCAAGTTTGTACCAATTTGATGGACAAAGGCGGTTGTAAGATCTATACCAAAAGACCTTCAGTATGCCAAGAGTGGCATTGTGCATGGCGCTTTATGGCACAGCTAGACGAAAGCTGGCGTCCAGATCTGTCTGGGATCATGTTACGTTCAGACGAAAATGGCATTATTTTTCAGCCAATACGCGATCCTAAAACCGTGTTAATCACAGCGCAAGCAATAGAACTTATCGGCGGCGGTGTAGCGCAAGGCATTCCAATGTCTATGTCTATTCCGGTTAAGCAAGGTTACCGCAGTTATAGCACCGCGCTCAATGAACCTTTAGCGGCGGCTGTAGAGGCAAGAAGCTTACCGATGATCCAAGACAAGATGATTGAACTGATTGAATTTTCATTAGCGCAGCAGACGTCGCAAATCCCAAGTATCGACCGTAGCTAATACAACATCGAACCCTTTAACGACCTAAAGAGAAATAATGCCATGGACGTATACACCCAATTTGAAAGTCTATTAGGTACGGTTACCGTGCATGGCAATGATGATGGTTTACTGGGTATTTGGTATGAAAGCCACGCCAGACAGCTCAGTGATTTTGGCAAGCAAGTCGATGACCACCCGATTTTGCAACTCGCGGTAACTCAGCTGCAAGAATACTTTAACGGTCAGCGTCATGAATTTTCTATTCCGTTAGCGGCGAATGGCACTGAATTTCAAAACAAAGTATGGCAGGCGCTCACGACTATCCCGTATGGCGAGACATGGAGTTATAAAGACTTGGCTGTCGCAGTCGGTAACCCCAAAGCATCGCAAGCTGTTGGTGGCGCAAACAGTAAAAATCCAATATCGATTATTGTGCCATGTCACCGCGTCATTGGTAAAAATGGCAGCCTCACAGGTTACGCGGGTGGTTTAGATATAAAACAACGATTATTAAACTTAGAAACTAAGCATCATCGTTCATCAAACTAAAACTCAAGGCCATACACAATAAAGTCAGGAACGGGTACGCAATGTGATCAGTTTCTTTCTCTCTTTTATTTCATCTTTTCTTCTCTCACTCCACCTAAATCCGGCAATATTAAAACATACAGCCTCTCAACACCCATAAACCGACCTAAAGACCATGATTTAACTAAATAATAAATTTTTTAAATCAATTGTGATCTATTCTTTAACTACTCTCGTATTGTTATCTATAGCAACAAAATAAAACACTTATAAAACATCAAATCGTTCCAGCATGGATGATTTTTAAATTAATTTTTGAAAACGGCGGCCACTATGATCATACCAAAAACAACAATTACGCTCGGTATCAGTGCTTGTGTTAAAGGCGAACCGGTTCGTTTTGATAAGAGTCATAAAAAATCAGACTTCTGTATGAATGAATTAAGCAAACATATGGAGTTCAAAGGCTTTTGTCCCGAAATGGCGGTAGGGTTACCGACGCCACGACCAACAATACGTCAAATTAAACACGGCGATGTCATTGCTGTAAGTCGCCCTGATGGTAGTGGTGACGTAACGCAAGCGTTGACAGACTATGGTCAGTCGGTAGGTCGTAACATTGATGGCTTGAGTGGTTTCATTTTCTGCCAGAAAAGTCCAAGTTGCGGTATGGAACGCGTAAAAGTGTATTACGAACACGGTAAAGGCAGTGCAAATGACGGGGTTGGGCTGTTCACAAAACAAATCATGGAGCTAAACCCACTGTTACCTTGTGAAGAAAATGGTCGCTTAAATGATGCAGGATTACGTGAAAACTTTATTATTCGCGTATATACCTACAAACTTTGGCAAGAACTGGTCGCCAGTGGTTTAACAAAACATAAACTAATTAAATTCCACAGTGAAAGAAAATACCTGTTAATGAGCCATCACACCCCATCATACAAAAGCGTCGGTACATTATTAGGCCGCGCAGATATAAGCTTAGAACAGATGGCGGATGAATATATTACAGGCCTAATGACGGGGTTAAAACACATGGCAAACCGTAAAAGCCATACCAATACCCTACACCATTTACAGGGCTATTTTAAATCCCATTTAAACACCGATGAAAAATCGGAGCTCACCCAACACATCGATGATTACCGCACGGGTTTAGCACCATTATTAGTGCCATTAACGCTGATTAATCACTATTTAAAACAGCATGCGAATGAGTATTTAACCTCACAGGTGTACCTTTCTCCTTACCCTGATTCGCTAAAACTAAGATACGGTATTTGATTTGATGAAAGTAGTTAATGGAAGGGTATAAGATGATGGAAAATAAAGCTGAAAGTGTCATGTGGTTTCGCAGCGACTTACGCGTATTAGATAACCCGGCCTTGTCTCGCGCATTAAGACAAGGTTGCACTAAGGCCTTATTCATTGCGCCGCTTGAACAATGGCTGCAACATGATATGGCGCCTATTCAGCTTGATTTTATCGAACGTCATTTAAATTTATTGCAAGGCCAGTTAGCTGAATTAGGTGTTGAACTAACTTGTTTAACCGTCAGTGATTTTGACGAACAAATTAGCTGCTTAACCACCTACTGCCAAGCACAACAGATCAAGTATATTTACGCCAACAGCGAAGTCGAACTAAGCGAACATCGCCGTGATAAAAAGATCATCGCCAATGGCCTGCAGTTACAACTCACCGAGGCCGATGTCATCGTGCCAAAAGGGTCGGTAATGAATGGCCAAAAAGAAATGTATAAAGTCTTTACGCCCTTTCGTAACGCCTGGTTAAAACAGCTAAGGCAACATCCGTTAAACTTGGCTTTTTTACCTGACCCAACGACAACCGTAGCACTCGAACAGCCAACGGCAAACATCGTATTAGCGGGCGATAAAATTTGCTCAAAAAAATGGCCTTTATCAAACGTTATTTTACAGCAAGTGGTTCCCGAATTTATTGACAATAAGTGTCAGGATTACCAGCAATTAAGAGACTACCCAGGGGTAAAAGGGACGTCTGGATTTTCCCCTTACTTAGCGATTGGCGCGATAAGTCCGCGTACGCTAGTTAACGCCCTGACACAAGCTTTCCCAGCATTACTCGACGACACAGCATCATCTGCGTTTTGCTGGCTCAATGAACTGGCGTGGCGAGACTTCTACAAGCATTTACTCTTTCACTTTCCCGCATTGTGTAAACATCAGAATTACCAACAAAAATATAACCACTTGTATTGGCCTAACGACAACGCCTTGTTTGATGCCTGGTGCCAAGGCAAGACAGGCTACCCTTTAGTCGATGCAGCGATGCGCCAGCTATTACAAACGGGTTGGATGCACAACCGATTACGT
Source organism: Moritella dasanensis ArB 0140 (assembly GCF_000276805.1). Lineage (GTDB taxonomy): Bacteria > Pseudomonadota > Gammaproteobacteria > Enterobacterales > Moritellaceae > Moritella > Moritella dasanensis. Next base: position 51,757 of record NZ_AKXQ01000024.1, read on the forward strand.
ATGGTCGTGGCGAGCTTTTTAACCAAGCATCTATTGGTGGACTGGCGACGTGGCGAGCGTTTCTTTATGCAGCACCTTATCGATGGTGACTTTTCCGCGAACAACGGCGGCTGGCAATGGGCGGCGGGGACTGGTTGTGACGCACAACCCTATTTTCGGATTTTCAACCCGATAACCCAGAGTAAGAAATTTGATGCTGAAGGTGAATTTATTCGTAAGTTCGTACCAGAGCTAGCAGCATTACCCAGTAAGCAGATCCATTTCCCCCATCCGTATTTAGCGGATACAGGGCAAACGGCGATCTATTACCCGCCCATTGTCGATCACAAAACTGCGCGGGAGCAGGCACTAGGATTTTATAAGCAGCACCTTTCCCTTTAATATCTTTTCAATAATATATCGCTTGTCTCGTTTATCAGGCGGTATATCTTATGATTCTTACCTTGTTTTTTATTAACATTTTATTTGGGTATTATTATTATCGCTTTATTATTGTTTTAGTTTATTTTTATATTATTTCTTATGGTAATGTTTGAAGCATCTTGGATTTTAGTTAAATGTAATAATTTCTAACCCCCTCCCCCTGCACAATACTGTGCCTTTAATAATTATTAAATTATTAAATCAGTAGTTTTACGGTACTAAGTGTCCGTGCAGTTTATTACCATAAGTCAACTTTAAAGATATGATGAAAACAAGAGAATACGATGCAGTTAGGTAATGACACAGTAGACAGAAATAATATGGTAGAAGAGTACAAACTTGAGATCGATGGTAAAATCATATCGTCAAAAACTAAAGTCATTTTAGATTCTGATTCCGGGCTAATGTTGGCGATAATCTCTCGACCACAACGCAATATTATTCATATGTTATATAAAAATGCAGGGATGATTTTCAGTAAACAAAACATTAAAGACATTGGCTGGCCGGGCCGCATTGTCAGTAATTCTTCTGTTGTGGTGGCGATATCAGAAATTAGAAGTGTGCTTGGTAATGATAAAATAATAACCATCTCGGGTGAAGGTTACTTCTTCAACAATCTATTATAACGTTTTATTATGAGCCTTAATCGCTGTTAGTCATAAATCAGTGAATACGAAAACCTGCGAATCCGCGAGCAGGTCTTCGGCCAAGAAAATACGGTAAAAAATGACGTTATTATTCAGCAAACAAGCCTGTCACATTACGTAGCGGGTCTAACACCGGCGCTTTACGCTGTTTTTTCGCTTGCATGATCGTCATAGTTTCTTCTAAACACAACATACCTGATTGCCACGTTGCCATGTATTTCAAACTGTCATCGACGCCATGATCACGGCTGTAATTAAGCATTTCTTTACTGCCTGTGACTGCCAGTGGTGAGTGAGCAGCTATTTGGCTGGCGATCTGCAATACCCCATCCAACATAGCCTCTTGTGTTTCAAAGACTTGATTAACCAAACCAAATTTATCCGCTTCAGCAGCACTAAAATTACGTCCAGTGTAGGCCAGTTCTCGAACAATACCTTGGGGTAAAATGCTCGGTAAACGCTGCAATGTACCCAGATCGGCAGTAATACCTAACTCCACTTCTTTAATGGTAAAGAACGCATCTTTGGTGCAATAGCGCATGTCTGATGCTGCAGCTAAATCTAACGCACCACCAATACAGCCGCCTTGAATGGCCGTTAATACCGGTACCCTTAATTGCTCAAGGTCGGTAAAGACTTGCTGTAATTGCATGACAAAACGGCGCATGGCTTCGCTAACACGGGCTTTATCTTTACCCATCGGAAACTTGTCAGGGCTTTGGAATACTTCTAAATCCATACCTGCGCAAAAATGTGGGCCTTGCGCCGAAATAATCAAGACGCGTAAATCATCACTCATCGAAAGTGTAGAAATAGCCGCTGGAAACTCGCGCCAAAAATCTAAATTCATCGAATTTAATTTTTCAGGGCGGTTAAATTCGATATGTGCAACCTGATTTTCAAATGTCAGGGTAAACGTATTATAGGCAAGTTTATTTTTCATTTCATCAGCTCCTTGATCATGATTACTTCATGCTAACAAAATCAAACACAGCCAGCATTATCTTTAGCCAACATATTATTATCTGTATCTGACAATTGACTAAACTCTTCATCCGTATCTATTTTTCATCCTTATAACAAGTGCTATGTGGCAGTGCACTCATAAAAAATTAAAAAATGTGAAGTCAACCACAATGCAGTAAGAACATATCACTTTAGGACTAGTTGCATTAAAGGTTGTGATCAAAATCGCTAAATTAATAACTCTAAATGGTTATCATAACCACAAGTTAGAGTTATTACTCTATAAGTGAATTGGGAAGTTATAACAATCATCGGAGGTATTATGAACATTCCTGTTTGGCAATACGCTGTATCTATGACTGGATACATTTTGTTTTTATTAATATTGGTCGAAGGCATGCGCCGAGCACCAAGAGCTACAGCAGTATTCTGGCTACTGTCATTATTAACCGCACCATTATGGGCTGATAACTTAGATGGCTGGTTCCGCTGGGTTAAAACCGTAAGTGTGCTTATTCCAACAGCTATTGTTGTTGGTGGTGCACGTATTGCATGGCTCTATCATGATAATCCAAATAAGTTTTTATCATTCTTCCGCGGTGATTGGGTATTGAAAGTGCTGTATGCCGTACTCTTCCTGAATATTGCCGAAGCAACAGCAAAAGATTTCGCTACCGCTAACTACTTCAATGCTATATGTGGTGTGATCTTATGTATTACGATCCCATTCCCACGTTACAAAAATGGCGAACGTATGTATTGGGTGATCGGTCGTGGTAAACCTAACGATCTACTCTTCTACTCTACAGCAGCATGGAACTTCCTATACACAACTTGGAATCTAGCGTTTGTGTTCGGTGAAAACCCAGGCTTCTTCGCAAGTTCATTCTGTATCTTAATCGCTGCAGAGCTATACCCAATCATCAAAGGACGCCCAGAGCTATACGTCATCGCACGTGTATATACGCTGGCCTTCCATATATTGGTTCGAGCCAACTCAGACATCTTCACCCCTGTGATGGATTCGTCTAGCTGGGCCAATGATCAAGTACTTTGGTTCTGGGGCGCAATTAACCTTGCACTACATATTCCGTTCGCTATTTGGTACTTCAACAAAAAACGCAACAATCCAACTGGTGAGCCACCTTGTGATGCAACAGATCAACCAGTTATTGGTGACTATGCAGGTACAGAACAAGACCCTGCGTGGAAAGGAAGACTAAGTAAAGCTTAACCACATAAATCGTAATCAATACCTAGTGCCCACAGTCATGGGCACTATTTAAAATTCTAAAATAAAGGGAAATAATAATGACAACCAGGATTAACTCACTGTTTATAGCAATGTGTGCCTTGTTATTCATGTTGTTCGCTAGTGGTGCTAATGCAGCGCCGCCGAGTGATGATATGACATATGTAGCTAACGTTGAAGGTGAAATATGGCAAGGTACACGTGATGGCCAACCAGGCCAAGGTAGCCTATTTTACCGTTTAGAATTTGGCGCTGACAATGAAGTTGTAGTGACAAAGCAATCGGGTGGTTTTAATCACTCAGAACCGCACCCGTACCGTCAAGAAGGTAATCAAGTAATCATCGACAGTAGCAGTGATGCACTAATTGGTGATTTTGATGGCGCAACAATGACATTCTATGCAGAAGATCGCATGTTGTTTGAAATTCCAGGTGACCAGTTTAAAGTTCACAAATGGTATGCAAAACGTGCCTATAGCCACGTATTCTTCGTGCTAATTGGTTTAATGTTATTAAACGAATTATGTCGTCGTGTACCAAAATCGAACTACGTTATCTTCTTCATCCTACCTGTAGTATTACTACCACTTTGGTTGAGCTACGATGTTACATACTGGTTTAAATGGATAAAACTATATTCAGTAGTTGGTGCGGCCGCATTATTCACGCTGATCAGGTTTACCAAAGTAGGTAATATGAAATGGGCTAAATTCGGCGCTGCTGCATTCCTTGTAATCAACATCTCCGAAGCGGTTGCTCAAGATTTCAGTATGGGTCTTAGTATTGGCGCTGCTGCAAACATTCTTAACGCTATCGGTGGTATTTTATCTATCATCACGCTTACTGCTTGGGCTAAAATCTACTCAGATAAGTCGAAAGAAAGAGATATGATTTGGCCAGCGATGACATCATTCTGGATCATCGCCTATGACGTTTGGAACATTGTTTTCGTATACCTAAACTTCCCTGGTTCGGCTGCTGCACAATTCATGGTGCTTGTTGCTGCGACACTACCTGCAATGCTTATTAAACCTGGTACTTGGTTACAAGCACGTGCAATTACGCTTGCTGGTTCATTCATGTACTACTTCTCAAACCCTGCAATGTTCGAAAGTAACGTAGTTATGTTACCGCGTACTGATAACTTAATGTTAGCAGCAGGTTTAGCTAGTTTCGTTATTAATGGCGTACTTGCTATAACTGTATTTGGTCCTAAATTGAAAGCGCGTCAAGCAGCTAAAATGGCTTAACGTTAGCCATCAATAAGACAGTACAAATATAGCTTAATAGGTTAGTAGGTTAGTAGGTTAGTAGGTTAGTAGGTTAGTAGGTTAGTAACATAGCATGAAAATATAGCCTTGGAAGTTAAGGCTATATTTACTGCGAGCCCTATGATGACACGAATAATTGTCAGGTTTAATGCCGCCTATATTTTACAAAAATAGTTAAACGCAACAAAACTGAGAGCCAAAGCACAGCGTTTAAAATAAGTACCAACAAAGTATTAGATTGAATCTATTTCGTGACAAGTATCACGTCAAAAAGTTCAAAATAATATTAACATGGCCTCAAGTTAGAGTTAATACTCTACATCAAAACAAGACTCTAAGTCATTATTTATAAAAGATAAATCATGTTTGGAGAAAAGTTTATACAGATGAAGAGAAAAATTCTAAATAAATAAACCATAAAAATTTCCTATTCAATAAATAATGACCAACGGAGTAAATAATGAAAAAAGGTATCTTAACTCTTGCAGTGTTAGCATCTTTTTCGTCAATGGCTGTGATTGCTGAAGAAGCAAAAACAGATGGTCCAGATATGGCAGACCCAACGGCAGTTTATGCTTATGCTGGTTTGGCTTACGGTAACAAAGGCCTTGATTTTGAAGCCATGGGTGTCCTAACTAAAACCGATACACAACGCAGTGGTTTTATCTTCGAAGCCAAAGATATTTTGGATGAGGATAAATATACAGAACCTAAAACTGGTCGTGAAGTTTCTAGCCGTAACTACCGTTTACGCTATGGTAATATCAATACCACAAATGGCCTAGGTGGTTTTGTTGATGTTGTTGCGGCTGAACATCCATTTTTCGGTAACATGGTGGTGGCACAAGCGGGTCCAGTAGCAACCATCCCTGTAGGTGATGACATCTACATCTGGCCAATGCTGTTAGTTGGTGGTGTCGTAGCTGAAGATAATACCTCACAGTTGCTTGATATGAAGATTGCAGGCGCTATCGCTGCGGGTGCACCAGCAGAAGCTATCGCCGCATTAGAAGCACAAAGAGCAATGAGTAACTTGTCTTCTGAAGGCATGGATTGGATGACGACAACCGGTACTGTAATGACTTATGTCCGTTACCAACCACATGATGATTTCTTTGCCCTAGGTAGCATTCGTTATACCAAAGCGCTTGCAGGTAAAGAGTGGGATACCGATATCGCAGACGGTGGTTTACAGATGGCGTCTACCGCTTGGGATCTCAAGCTTGGTTATTACCTAACCAGCACACAAACAGTCACATTATTCTATAGCGGTGACAATACTAGCGCTGACGATAAATACAGCCTTGGTTACAAATACGCATTCTAATTTAAGTTACACAAAGGCTATATCTGCATTTTATCCTAGATATAGCCTTATGACATAGCTAGGTAAATTACATTCAGGAACAATACAATGAAAAAAAAAGCTTTAGTACTAACAACCCTATTAATGATGAGCACTGGTCTTCAAGCTGCAACTGAGATTTCAGGCGTCAGCGTACCAGACAGCATTACGCCACAAGGTGAAAACTTACAGTTTAATGGCGCTGGTATTCGCAGCAAGTTCTTTATCGATTTATATGTTGGTTCATTATTTACCAACGAAAAAATGAACCAAGGTAATGATGTTATTAATAGTGATGAAGCCGCAGCGATTCGCTTAAATATCACATCAAATATGATCACATCAGAAAAAATGATCAAAGCAATGAAGGAAGGTTTCGAACTGGTAACCGCAGAGAAAAATAATAACCTGGATACCAAAATTGCATCCTTTATTGATACTTTCGCAGATCCGATTAAAAAAGGTGATCAATTCACCCTTTTGAGTGTGCCAGGTGAAGGATTGATTAACTATAAAAATGGCGAATTTATGTCGATTACATCTGGAGAAGATTTCAGAAAGGCAGTAATTTCGATCTGGTTAGGTGATAAACCAACAGATAAAGGCTTAAAAAAAGACATGCTTAACGGTTAGTTCAGCAAAAGATGCCGGCTGCCCGCTGTGAATAGGCAGCCGTCATCTATCCAATCCAAATCCAAATCCAATCAGCAGACAACTTATTCCAGGAATCAATAGCATGAACCCTTTTTCGTTATGGCGAACACTGTTTTTTCCACAAAAAAATGCTTGGGACAAAAACCAAATTCAATTTGTTGAAATAATACTTTTTTTTACGTTATTGTCTTTTGTCACCGGTATCTACAGTTTTTTAAAATGGTACAACAATGACCAACAAATACTGATCTACACCTCATTATTTTTGATTGGTGCCGAATTCATTGCAGCCCTGGTATTACGCCTATTTAAAACGCCAAGCCTGGCGCTACACATCGGCTTTACAGGCATGACGATCAATGCTTTAAATCTTGTTTACCAAACCGGTGGTGTGATCATTTCACCACAAGCATTCTGGATCCCACTGCTAATTATCTCTTTTTTCCTTACTGCAAGTTTAACCATGGCAATGTGCTGGAGTGGTATTGTTATTGCCATCACAGCTTGGATGGTAAACCAATCATTGCATAACATCGAACAGCCTCATTTAGTTTTATCACAAGCCAATATGATTACTGAAACTTGGTCGGGTATTATGGTGCCGCTGGTTATCATTTGTATCGCCCAAGCCTATACTGCAAAGCAACGCCAAAAATCGATGCTTGCATCTACGATCGCACAACAAGAAAGCCAAGCGGCGGCCGAACAATCTCAAAAAGAAGAGCAAAATTTAAGTCGTGTATTGGCATTAGCCAGTGGCAATGCCAATCAATTAACGACCGTCGCAGAACAGCTGTCACAACAATCAAGTGAGCTACACTGCCAAGTAGACGATCTTAATACGACGTGTGATACCCAAGCAAGCGCCGCAGAACAAATGACAAGTCGTCTGCAACAAATGACCTTAGATTTCCAGCAATCGGAACAGTTTGTACAGGGATTACACTTACGCAGCGAAGAAATTAATAACCAAGCACAAACCAGTGCATCATCATTAACGGCCTCAACAAATGCGATCAGTAGTATTTTACAGAGTAACCAAGAAATGGTGGTCGTTGCAGACCTGATCACAGCAGTCGCAGAACAAACCAATTTATTAGCACTAAATGCAGCTATTGAAGCCGCTCGCGCAGGTGAACAAGGACGTGGCTTTACCGTTGTTGCTGACCAAGTCCGAGATTTATCGGCAAGAAGTAATCAAGCCGCTCGTGAAATAAGGCAGTTACTCAGCAGGAGTACCCTTGAAGTTAATCAAGGCCAACATGTTATCAGTGAAACAGTCACCGAATTATCCGAGATTATTAACAAAGTGGGCGGTACACTGACAGATGTACAACAGCTAGCAAAAATAATGGCAGAGCAAGTGGATGTTTTATTAGAGCTAAATCTCGCGAGCCAAAATGTAGCAGAAAGTGTCGAGAAAACGAGTCAAGTATCTGTATCCGTAGCGACCCAAGGCACCCAACTATCACAACAAGTGATTATTTTAAAAACGCTTGCCAATGACCTCAACACTGTAATTGAATTATCATGATTTTTCGAAATAGTTAGTTATACAGATCAATTATTTATCTTGTTTTTACCACAGAACGTAAGATTAGCTATGCAGGTGTAGTTAGAAAGAGGTAAAATAGCTATCGTATAATTCATTTAATATCGTTGGAGGATCAGCTGTAAATGCCACATCATGCATATGAATTAGCTATCAGAGGTTATGCACTAAAACTCATTTTAGGTCAGTTGCTGTTAGTCATATTTATTGTTTCAGCGACTTATCTTGGGACAGATCATAAATCGACACGCTCTGCTGCGTTAGGTGGGATGATCTTCTTGGTACCACAATACATCTTTACCCGATTATCATTTTTATATACTGGCGCTGCAAATGCCATGCGCGCGAATACATTTATGATCTTGGGTCATGCGTGTAAATTTGCTCTCATCTTTATTTTATTTAGCGTGATATTACCGCTACCAGAGATCCAGCATTTCTATTTATTTATTACCTTTGTGCTTGTTATGTTTTCACAAATATTTAGCTTGTTGAAACCATTACCAGAACAATATCCAGCTAAGTTAGCGTTATCAGGCAAGGCAGTAATAGAAGAGAAAGAAAGTGTAGATATCGACGCGGGTAAACAAGGTCTTTAATAACAAAAGCATACAGGGACAACCAAGATTATCCCTGTATTGCAGGCTAAATTAGTCTGCTAATGTCGGCAGAATAGCTAATTTTTTAGCATGGTTAAACGGACGTAAGATATAACGGTTATGACGTTTTACAATCGAACGATTCGTTGAACCAAACACTAAGTAACCGTGTGAGTACATTTTATCAATAAATGCCTGATCACCATGACGAATAAACACTGAAAGCGGGCTTTCTAATGCGCCGTCGGTATCAGAGAAAGCACGGTCATAAACTTCAGCACAAATCACCACTGAATTTTCACCACTTGAGCTTAATTTAAATTTATCCGTCACATTACTTTCAGTTTCAATCAACCAGCCGTCTTTATCCAGCTCAGTTAAAATATCTTCCAAAATAAACTGGGTTAGATTTTTATATTCCAGTTCGCAAATCTGAGTGTAAACACGCTCAATGGTCTCAAATCGCAGTTTAAAATTAGCTTTTGGCCCTAATGTTCGGCTTTCTTGTAACCAAATTCTTAAATCACCCGCTAAAATGATATCAAAACGCTTTTCTTTTAACGCCGTAATGATCCAATTACCCAAAAAGTGTGTTTCAGATACTGGATTTTGTAGGCTACGTTTTTCAGCTTGCGCGTCAGATAACGCTGTTAAACCTTCTCTAACGAGGTTCAACATATTCACGTTATAGGCTTTTTCTTGATCAGACATGTTTGTTCCTTTGGATATTAACCTGCGAATAATGCGCTTAAAGACACATTATTGATACCCGCGTACGATATATATGCACCAAACACAATTGGTAGGATGACATATATAAGAGAATAAATGGTAAAACCAAATGGTCGACCCAATGCTTTGGTCATAAAGTCTAAACGCGCTTTTTGATGTTTTGCCTTCGCGCGTGTTACTAAAATATAACCGCCGTGACAAAACATGAATAGACCTAATGCTAACGTATAAAAATCCATAAAATAACCTTGGTAAAGAACAACAAAAAATAAACAACGTGTGCTAACAGCGTAAAAACTATCACGATGTACTGTTTTGCTATTAAATTGTGATAACTTCGTGATAATTATAAATCTAATTACCGCTATAGTATATACAACAGCTAGTGCATACCTCACTAGATAATTGATACGATGGATGGATAGACATGAAATATTTAATAAAGTTGTTAGCTATCAGCAGCCTACTCTTATCATTTAACAGTTTCGCTAAAGATCCTATCTACACTGGTTATTTTAGCAGTGAAGCGGTAAGCGGATACGATACTGTTGCTTATTTCACCCAATCGAAAGCCGTGAAAGGCTTGAAAAAATTCAGCTATGAATACCAAGGTGAAAACTGGTACTTTAGCAACAGTCAACATCTGGCGTTGTTTAAGCAAGCACCAGAAAAATATGCACCACAATATGGCGGTTACTGTGCCTTTGCGGTGGCTAAAAACGATACTGCATCGTCAGATCCAACGCAGTGGACCATCGAAGATGGTAAGCTTTATTTAAATTATAATGCTGATATTAAACAGCAATGGTTAGCAGACAAACTAAACTTTATTGAAAAAGCCGATCAAAACTGGCCACACGTATTGAACTAAACTGAATTGTACTGAATAAGTCGCCACAGAGTGATGGAATATAAACATAATAAAAAGGACATTTGATATGCTAACAAAAAAACGTATTTACACTATCGCCAGCTGGGTTATCGTGGTTTGGATTGCTAAAGTATTTTTATCATCAATCCCATACAAATTTTCTGGCCACCCAGATACCATGCATATCTTTTCCACCATAGGTTCATGGATGGCAACGACTCTATCTGTTGATTTAGGTAGTTTCTTTGCCGAATACGGCGCGATTGTTGTTGGCAGTGCAGAGTTAGCAACAAGCCTACTGCTATTGAGTCCTTTACTACTATTACTGAAAGATAAAATGTCTGGTGAAAGCAGTGCTACTTTACGAGCAAAAATTCATGCCCTTGGAGGTTTAGCGTCATCGGGGATTATGGCTGGTGCGGTATTCTTTCACCTATTCACCCCATTAGGTGTTGAAGTCTTACATAACGGTAAAAGTGACGGTGGTTCATTATTTATGGCGGCAGTTTCAATCCTTGTTTTAGGCTTAGTGTTATGCGCCATTAACTTAAAATTAATCAAAGCAGAGTGATCCTATGCTTATACGTGGCTTATTAATATTACATTACATGGTATTTTGCTTACGATTTTTGACTATTCCGTGGCGCTATTTTCAGCTGAATGCACGTTATTTCAATCGTCAAAAAAAGATATTCTCGAAGCAAGATTTAGATTCAATAACGCCAGCAGAATGGCGTTTAAATCAGTATATTGATAGGCCTGAATTCGTCCCTGCCCGCTATCCGGTATTCGCAAAACCAGAGTGGGGACAAAATTCAACCGGTGTCTGCTGTATTCATAACGCCGCAGAACTTGAAGCATTAAGAGCAAGTCCGGGTTATCAAGTGCAGAATTATTTAATTCAAGAAGCGGCTGTCGGGGCCATTGAGTTTGAAGTCTTTGTGGTTAAGCACCCAGTGAAGTTGGGGCAGTTTGCTGTCATGTCGATAACCCAAGTCATTAACGCCAGCACCGATAAATTCCCAGTGAATGGCATTTATAATCGTGATACCCGCTACCAGGATATTACCAATCAACTGACGCTAGCAGAGCAACAACAACTGTGGCAAGAACTTAAACGTATGGGTGACTTTACACTTGCTCGATACAGCTTAAAAGCGGACTCATTAAGTGCATTATTACAACGACAATTTAAACTCGTCGAAGTTAATTTATATGTGCCAATGCCGCTGAGTTTATTAAGTAATAATTTGACCCGTTTACAGAAATACCAGTTACTGTATAAAACCACGCATTCTCTTGCTCATTTAGCCCAACAGCTAAATAGCACCAAAGTAACGCAAGGTATATTTTTTAATAAGTTGATCGCCGCCAGACGGGGTCGTAATACAAGGATTTTGAACCAAGATGAAACTAGTAAAACAACTCATTTACAAATGGATCAGTAGCAAATTCATGGATGGCTGTAGTAACTACAACAGCCTAGAAGTCCGCCGCGGTTGTCGCTCAAAGAAACAGGCGCGTGATAAGTTTGCTGCGGGGAATATACCCCATGCCCAAGGCGCTATCTTCTTCAATCCTTTTACGGCAGTAAAGTTTGCTAAAGAGCATGGTTTCCCATTAGTGATCAAACCGAATGTCAGTGGATTTTCCCGCGGCAGTCATTTCCCCATTCGTAATTATAAAGAATTATGGCGAGCAATATTTCTAGCTAAATTATGGTGGCCAACAACCGTTGTAGAACAATACTTACAAGGTAAAAACTACCGTGTCGTGATCACGAAAACGGGCGTTATCTCGGTATTACAACGCTACCCTGCTTTTGTTAAAGGCGATGGGATAAATACCATCAGCGCGTTAATTAATACCGAAAACGCGATCCGTGAAGAAATGGGGCTGTATCCATGCAATAACCCAATATCTCAAGGCCAACAAACCGTCACTTATCTAGCCAAACAGGGGCTAACCTTGTCGTCAGTACCAGATAACGAGCAGCAAGTTGAGTTATTTTATCGTATTTCGTTAGCACCGGGTGGCGTGGTTGAAACTATTCAACGCGACCTAATACCCGCCTACAATCACGAATTGTTTGCCAAAGTATTAGATTTATTTGATGCTGAGATCTTAGGTATTGATGTGATCATGGAGCAAGGCATTGAGCATGACGCCCGTGAGCAAAAATTAATTTTCTTAGAAGTAAACTCGCGTCCTTACTTAAAAATGCATAACTATCCGCGTTATGGTGAAGCGGATGACCTTTCTGAACACCTAGGGTTAATCAGCGTCACGACAGATCAGCAAGCAGATATTTTCTAATGTCCCCACTGTTTTCAAAGCTGGCACCCGCCAGCTATTTCACTGTATTTTCGGCCATTCACAGCTTTGTGATTGGCCTCTTGCCTTTCTATCTGCCAATTATTATCTGGCAACAGTACCAACAACTGGCCCCTCTGACTGAGTTTATCGCCTGGACTGGCGCAGGCTTTGTGATGGCATTATGGGGCTGGCATCAGTTATTCATCCGTGGGTATTGGCGTACATTAGTGACATTATCATTCGTGTTCGAGGTGGGACTTATCTATGTGGCGCTATTCCATGTAGCAAGTACTAACTTAATCCTGCTGGGCTTACTCAATGGTTTATTCAATTGCAGCTTTTGGATGTTGCAACGCATCCTATTTAATAGTATCAGTGGCAGCAATAATACTGGGCGCTTGTTCGGTAATTTACAATTGATATTGGGCTTGAGTCTAAAACTGGGGATCTTATTTGGCGGTTATTTTATGCAGACCCAACCTTGGGTTATTTTTGCCTTAAGCCTTATTGCCGGTATTGGATTTTGCGCCATGACATTAAGCACGTTAACGACGCAGACTTTCGTCTATCAACAAAGTGACCACGCCCAGCCTAAATCAGCGATTAGCTTACGTGACAAAATGGTGTTCCTCGTTGATGGTCCGTTTTTATATCTCGAAAGTTATTTGTGGGTGGTGAGTATTTTTCATCTCACGAATAGTGATACCAGCCAATTTAGTTTAACCGTGATAGCCCTTTCTTTGGCCTTAGCGTTTATCTTTTATTTCATTAAAAACACCATAGATAAACAACCTCAACAGCGATTATATCAAGTCGCTACCTTGCTCTATCTTGGCGGCTGGTTAATGCGCGGCTGGATCTCGACAGATTGGAGTGGATTGGCCATCGGCCTCGGTTTACTCAGTGTGGCCTTTGCTACCGCGCTATTTCGTTTATATTTCAACAAACGTTTTTATGATAAAGCCAAACAACAAGCCAATTACCATTACTTGGTTAGCAAGAGTCTGTACTCTCAGCTTGGCATCCTGGTATTTTTTGCTGGATTAACCCTACTCTCGAATCTAACCACGTTTAGCTTAAGTCAGGTTTACTGGGCCGTTTTACCGATGATCGCCGTTTATATTTTGTATCAGCAGCTTGATAAAAACGAGAAAACTATCAACGAACCAATCAATCAATAAAACTATCGACAAAGCTATCAACTAGCATATCAATAAAACGACCGACAAAGACCACTCCTGATAAACAACAAAGCCGTATTACCTGTTTCTCTTCGAGGTCTACGGCTCTTGTATACAAAAACGGCTTACAAATTAACTAAATATATTCACACGATAGAATATTTACAGGACTAGACCACTTCGACGTAAGTTTCTCGTTGCGGATATAACGCAAAAGACTGATGTTGCTTTGATGAGCACGGACAGCCACAGACATAATTCATTCTAAGTTGCTTACGAGAAGCAATCAGATGGGTAAAGCTGACTGTGTGCGCATCTTCTCGATGCATACACACAGATAGGTAAGAAGGTGTAGGTTCATGACTGGCATGAAATCGCGTCAGTGCGAGACTATTGCGGTCTTCAATGCAGCGCTGATTGGTCAATTCAATAATATTTTCTTCGACACGCTCAACGTCTGCTAATGCTGCACTTTCTTTCATCTCTAAATCGTCATTGCAGCCTTCGCCTGAGAATATAATCGGATGTTGCAATAGGATTGAGTTGTGGTGATCTTCTCGATAGTTAGTCACTTCAGTCAAGGCTACTGATGACGACACCATAGGTGACACGGCTGTCACCGTGGTAAGTTCATTACCATCCCAACGAACGGCGTATACACAACCTGTCTGTGCGGTTAGATGACTGGGGAAGACTAATAAGGTAAACGCGGCATAACGCTGTAACGGCAGTGTTTTGAGTGCCGAGCGGATCTTCGTCAGAGACGTATTACTGACCAATGATTTAACCAGTAAACCGCGACTAATCAATTTTTTTTCAGGTGGCTTTTGTTGATAATAATTCAGTAAACATATCGATAAACCCGCTTGATTCATCGCTATCCAACTACCACCACCAACCGGATCCACTGGCATTAAATATTTAACGCCGACATCATTAAAGTATTTAGGGGAATACGCAAGGGCACGTCCCTTTTGTTCATCTCGGTTAAAGAATACTTGATAGCCATCATTTGCCAACAACCAACTTACTGTACACATGATGAATCATTCCTTAATGCTGTGAGCGTCGCTGGTGCGATACCCAGATTTTTCGGTGTATTGAAGTCACATAACTTCGCCGAAATATCCATGAGTGCATAATGATGAATCGCATGCGTACTGACAAATATAAGCTCACGGATTAACGATGTTTCAACTTGTGTGACTAAGGTATTAACCACCGAAACTTCTGTCGACATCACCATGTTAGTATTCATCATCTGTGGCTGTAAAGTTAACAACCAAGTTTTAATCTCAGCTAATTCAGCTAATCCCGTCATACGACACGATTCAACTAAGGCGCCACGACGACGAACATCATAATCAATCACGTCAACATCTGCTTTTAGTGCATAATAAAGGTCAAGCACGTGGCGTAAATGCTCACCAATACAACTCAGAATATAAGGCTGTGCACGCATGCAATACTGCTCATTAGTCATTGCAACCAGTAAGGCTATACCTTGATCTAAACCTTCGATATTACCTTTAATTACCGTGCTAAATTGCTCTACAGGATCTATTACCATAACGGTACCTTTTGTTACTGCTTATTTTAAGTAAAGCATACACCAAAAACTAGGCTTAACTTATCACGAAAAAATCACAATTTGAGTAAGAAAGCATGCGATATAATACCAAATAAATGGTATGAATAGCCCAACATTAAAACTAATTGGTAATTTATCACTCATTTAACCCGCATTTATGATAAATTAGGGGAAGATAGCAAATACTTTAAATTGATGGGACACTCCATGTTAAATGATTTTTTAAATAAATTAGCAGCACAGCCAACTACTATGCAGTTCGACGATGTCATCGCTGTTATTGATGAAAGCTATGATTTCACTCCCACTAAATTTTATAATGGCTACCTAGAAAACGACGCAACTGAAAATACTGGCTCATGCAAATTGTTTGCATTAGGTCGTTTAAATAAATTCACTAAGCAAGAAATGCTTGAGTGTTTCGGTACTTATTACCGTGATGACGTACTAAATAACCCAGATGGTGATGATCATGCCAACATCCGTTATTTCATGCGTACAGGCTGGTCAGGTATTCAATTTGAAACTCTACCACTAAAATTAAAATAACATTAACTGATTAACGTTATTTTGAGGCAGAGGGAATATTATTTTCTCTGCTCACATTCTTACCTATTTCCTACCTATCATCACACTCTTTTAATCTATCCGACTAACCAAATTTAATCCGTTATACTTATAACAACCACGTTATTCCTCCCGCTTTAGCAAATAGCTAACAAGGAGTTGATATGTATATTCATTTAAATGGTTTCGACTTTGAATTTTCAAAGCAAGTGATTGCCTCTTTTATCAACAGTAGCGATTACCAGCATCAATCGTCTGACATCGCAGGTATCCACCTTACCGATACTTACCAGCAAATGTTGCAGGCTGGCATCAGTAAAAACGAACTAATAAAAGCAATATTAAACTACCATATCAGTGGCTTAAATGAAGATGGCATCAGTGTTGAAACAATCAAAAAATCCACTTATAAGGATAGTAATGTCAGCTTTTTAATTGATTTAAAGAGTGATAGCGTCGCACGAATTGTCAATATTGAAGATAAAAAAGAAAACAGTGTACGTATTAACATGCGTAACTTTGAGCATCAATTTACCCTCACCGACTGGCAATTAATTCAGTTAGAAGAATCTTATCGAGATAAAACCCAAGAGCAACTGCTGATACTCTTTTTAGAGACCTTCAAAACCATCATGGAGACCGACGATACGGCTTCACGACAATGCTATTACGCGATCCTGGTCAGCACTGGATTACTATTATTTGCAGACCAACTCAACATTCTTGATGCTATCCAGTTTAATGAAATAGAGTTTGAGCTTAACAACGATCGGTTGTTATTAAATTTACCCGCAGGTTTAGAAACCTGTTTATTTGAGCTTGAATTTAATACCGAAGATTAATGATCCAAGTCTTTAGCTGTTAATTCCTCAAACCAGCCCCTATAAAGCACAATAAGGATAAATAAAGAGCAAAATGAAAAATAAAAGTAAAAATATTTTTATCTATAACAAACTAATTTTTAATTAGTTTATATTCACACGGCTAAAATGAGTGAATCAAGCCCTGTTTTCGCTTAAAGAAATCGCATACAACGCCGCTATATAGACTAAGCCGTAGATTCGGCAATATTAATTAGCTAGGATGTTGTAGATATGAAAATCAGAGATAAATTATTAGGACTTACTGGTATTTCAGTCAGTGCACTACTATTGGTACTCGGTATGTCCTGGGTTGCTAATGAGCAAGTCATGGGGATCAACCATGCCGCTACCGATGTAAAACAACTCGAAGTCACGTTATTAAACTTACGTCGTAACGAAAAAGATTTCTTGCTGCGCCGTAATACCAAATACCTCGATAAATTCCAAGTCAATTACACATTATTTCAACAGGAATTAAGTGTATTAAAAACTGAACTCAACGCTCTGAACATTAGTATCCCCAGCGTAGCAACTCTGGCAGCGTCAATACAAGACTACGACCGTAGTATGAATGCGCTAGTGAGCAGTTACCAAATCCTCGGTCTTAATATTGAACAAGGCTTATTGCAGCGTCTTAATACCAATCATAAGCGTTTATTGCAAACTGCTGATAGATATAACCGTAATCTTTTGATCACCACTGACCTTGCGCAAACAGCAAAAATGTTTGCGTTACTGGGTAAACCTGAATACAGCTTGGAATATCAAGCTAAATTAGCACTTTACGGTCAGCAACTCAGCTTAGATTTTGGCAGTAGCTATACCGATTTCAGTGACGTAATGGCTGAAATAATTAGTCAATATAATACCATTGGCGATACCCCAGAAAAGGGATTACGTGGTGAAATGCGTGGTTACTCACATCAAGTTGAAAAAGTATTTAAAGCCGTGAGTGTACAACTCAATGATGAAATAGCCAACCAGCAACAGCTAACATTAACCCTAATTATAACCGCCGTATTAGTCGTAATTGGCGCTTTATTGGCGCTTTCATGGGTAATTAGCAGTTCAATTCAACGTCGTATACAAAACCTTAGCAACTTGATGGCGACAATCGCACAAAGCCATGATTTAACCGCTGTTGCCGATGAACAGGGTAACGATGAATTATCCCATATGGCAGGTAACTTTAATTACTTATTAACCCACTTACGTGAGCTGGTCAGTAATGTGCAATCTGCTGTATATGAGCTTGGCTCTGCATCCACTGAATTACAAGATCGTAGCGTCGATTCAGAAACCGCAATGAGTCGCCAACAAGCTGAAACGGACGCTGTTGCAACAGCAATCACTGAAATGGGCTCAACCATTCGGGAAATTGCCAACAACACAGAAAGTGCAGCAAGTAATGCGGATAATAGCCATAATGGCGCACTAGAAGGCTTGTCAGAAGTCAGTGCGACCAAAGATCGCATTCGAATTTTGTCTGACGACTTATCTAAAACCAGTGATGAAATATCAAACCTGTCGACACTGTCAGACAATATCGGCACAGTGCTTGATGTGATCCGTTCAATCGCAGAACAAACTAACCTGCTGGCACTGAATGCCGCCATTGAAGCAGCAAGAGCGGGTGAACAAGGTCGCGGGTTTGCCGTTGTGGCAGATGAAGTTCGTTCGCTGGCGTTAAGAACGCGTCAATCAACAGAAGAAATCACCGGTATTATCTCGACCCTGCAACAGCAAACAGGTCAAGTCGTTGTACATATAGCTCGTTGTCACGAACAAGGTGAATTAAGTGTACAACAAGTTGATAATGCCGAATCTAAAATAGGTCAGATCATGACTGACATGCAACTCATCATGGATACCAGCACTCAAATTGCGACCGCGGTTGAGCAACAAACAGTGGTATCGGATGAAATTGGCCGTAACGTCACTTCAATTCGTGATATCACCAGCCAAAACTCACAAATCGCCCACGAAAATGCACAAGCAGCTAGCTCCGTTGCCGTTCAAGCTAAAAACCTAGATCTGGCCATTGCCCAATATACTGTGTAAGTATACGGCTTAATGACACAGTTTAAGCAGTACCGATACAAAAAGACCGAAGTCATCGCTTCGGTCTTTTCCGCTCGTCCGGTATCACTATCAAAAAAATAAGACTAACTGCTTTCCTTTATCGCTTGCTGCATCGCCAGCCATTTCTCAACGACGGGGTGCAGGATTTTATCATCGCTACTATCAATAACTGAACCATGAAGTTCAGAGTCTGCCGTTAATAATGACAGAGGCGCGACAGCCTTGCCTGATTTCAAGTTGATCTCTTTCACCAAGCCAATCGCCACCAATTTTTTACCACAAAAGAATTGGTGTTGATAATAGAAATATTTCTCATCCCAACTTAATATTTCCGTGGTCATGGTAAACGCTTGAAACGGACGAATAGGTTTTAAATAAATAAAATCTTGCGCCGCGATCATGCGTAAACCATAACGACCAGACAGTGCCAATCGAGAGCTGTGCCAAATACCAAAACGGCCTAACTCCATGAAACTAAATACCCGATAATTAGGTAAGTGATCACGCCAACCTAGATCATGTAACCAAACTCGAAATCGATCACTGCGTTTATCAACCAGCGCCACCGCATCCTGCTTACGGGCACTAAAGATAATGATCAACATTCTAAAAAATAAATTCATGTTACTCCCTTACATAAAATAAATTGAACTAACATACTGACTTAAAGCTATAAAATGTAAAGTGCATAGATATAAATATAAAATAATGTAGCCATTAAATAACATTAACATGGCATTTATTCTAGCTAGGCTAAAGTCATCGAGATGCCGAGTACAATAAACAATACCCCACAGCACTGATTAAAACCCTGCCCATTTTTCATTAGCTTAGGTCGAATACTGTGAGCAACACAGGCGATGCCATATTCAGCCAAAAATTCAACACAAACAAAGGTCACCGCAATAACAATAAACTGTGGTAATAACGCAACACTAGGATCAATAAACTGCGCAAGGAATGCGGTAAAAAACAGTAATACTTTCGGGTTTGATAATGCTGCAAAAAAGCCTTGTCTAAACAAAGTAGCAGGACTATATAATTGGCTTTCAGCCAGTTCCGTCAACTCCAACGCTGGGGCATACCATAGCTTAAAGCCAAGCCAGACGAGATACCCGGCACCAACCCACTGCAGTACAGTCATCGCATCAGGCTGCGCTTGTAATACCGCGCCTAACCCAAACATCGCGATGGCAATTAAGATCAAGAATCCAAACACACCGCCACATATCGTAAACAATGTACGTCGATGTCCATAGCGTGCGCCATGACTCAATGCCAATAATGAATTCGGCCCAGGCACGACTGCCAACCCCATCGCTGCGACTAAAAAAACTAACCAAAGATTAAACGCCATCATCATGTTCCATTAATAAGTGTATAAAAGTACCCTGAGTATAAATTCAGAAAATAAAAACAAATGGTATAATATGGACGTTTAATAGTACTATTTGGACAATCGTCAATTGACATACAGTTAATGAGCAGCTAAATAAACAGAGAGGCAGCTATCAATGGATACCACCATCAATTCAGCAGAGGTACGCTTTCTACTCCTTCCCCTACCCGAATTTAATATGCTACCGTTTGGTGGATTCTTAGATAAACTGCGTTTTTCAGCAGATGATGCAGACCATAGCCAACAGCGGCATTGCGCATGGCAAGTTGTCGGTCTAGACAAGGGCCACGTTGTGTCTAGCAGTGGTATTCCGATTGCGATATCAGCAACACCTGCAGACATCAACTTGTGCCAGTATGAATATCTGGTTATTTTTGGTTGCCGCACCGCACGTCAAGCTCAGCAACAAGCACAACATTATGGTGCACTTTTAAAACAAGCCGCAGCACAAGGGCTCACTTTAATTAGCATTGATAATGCGTGCTTTACGTTAGCGGAGTTAGGATTATTAAATGATCATAAAGTCACCGTTCACTGGCGTCACATCACTGAATTCAGTCATGCTTATCCGCGCTTAGAGATCGCCAGCGAACAGTTATACTGTATTGATAATAAGCGCATCAGCTGCTCGGGCGGAAGTGCGGCTATAGACTTGGCCGTAGCGATACTCAGTCGCCATCTTGGCCAAACCTGGGCTGTAAAAGGATTGGCTGATATGCTCGTTGATGAAAACCGCAGTCAATTACATCAATTAAAATCACACCAACAAACAGTGCATCACGATCGCCACCTTGGTCGTACCATTACTTTGATGCAAGAACTCATGGCCAGTGATACTTCAATAGAACAGCTAGCCGCGCTAACAGGGCTAAGCCGCCGACAATTAGATAGACACTTTCAGCAACATTTAAAGTTATCTGCGTATCAATATTGGCGCGAAATACGGTTACAACATTTGCATTGGCGTTTACTCAATTCCGACCATTGTTTAGCAAACCTCGCCGATGAAGTGGGTTTTCAAGATAGTAGTTATTTGTGCAAAGTGTTTCGACAACGATTCAACCTATCGCCTGGTCAGTTACGCCGCCAAGGATAAGATGAAGTAAATACGCAATTAATCGCTTATTACCTATACGAATACAGGTACTTCACCAATAGTCTTTAAAATTATACCCTTAGAGGTAGCATAAATGGCTTAGGCATATTGCAATAAATAATCAAAAAAGGCATATTGAAAACTCTTTAACTATAATAGCTCATTAAAAATGCAGTCTTTTGAATCAAATAAACGGATTTATATTTCAATTTCGATCTATGTTTTATCGATTATTAGCTTGGCTGCTTATAGCTATTTTCAAGAAAGAAATCATATATATACAGCACTTGATTTAAAATTGAAGACTGCGGCGCTAACCATATCCTCATTATTACCCCCTCATTTTCATCAACAGGATATGAGCTATAATAACAATTCAGCACAACTCAATTTAAGCAACAGAGATGCGTTAACGAGATACGCAGAAAATGCCAACATTAGCAATTTGTATACCCTCATAATCCGTAATAACCAGATCCTGTTTACGTCGTCGAGTACCACGCCGATTAATAACGGTGACTTTGACAACAGCAATACCGACTTCTTAACCGTCTATGATGATACCGACCGCAACCTCTACGCTATGTTTTCAGACCCACAGCCACATTTACTCGAATATCAAGATAAATGGGGACGCTTTCGTAGTATCTTCATCCCGCTGTATGCTGCCGATGGCAGCCTTTATATTGCAGCAGCAGATATCACCATTGATTCCGTAGCCGTTCAATTAAATCAAAATTTCAATAAGACCATGCTTATATCCGCGATTTTCATGCTCACAGTGTTTTTGTTGTTTCTGATGCAAACCATCAGCTATCGTCAACAAGTAAAAAAACTCCGCTACAAAATTGCCCTACGAAGCAATGAACTGGTGCAAAGTGAAGCTAAATTAAACTCTATTTTTGAACATTCGCCAGTGGGTATTTTTCATTATAATAAACAAGGGATATTGCTTAAAACCAATCGCCATTTTGAAAATATTATCGGTGCCAATAAAAATGGTTTGATTGGTTTTAATATGTTGAAAAAGGTGCAAAACACAGGCCTTTCAAACGCAATTAAATCATCACTAAAAGGTCAGATGAGTACCTATGAAGGTGAGTACATTTCGGTATCACACCGTAAGAAATCTTATTTAGAAGTCGATTTAGTGCCACTCTATTCCAGCTCAGGCGAAATAGACGGGGGGGTTGGTGTATGTGACGATATAACTATTCAACAGCAGAATACGGCAAATTTAAAAAAACTATCACGTGTTGTCGAATGTAGTTTAGACGGTATTATGATCACCGACACCAAAGGTATCATTGAATACGTGAACCCTCAATTCACGCAGATAACAGGTTATTCCGCACCCGAATCTATTGGAAATAAAGCCAATTTTTTCCGCTCAAATACCACCAGTAATAACACCTACAATAAACTCTGGAGTCGTATTTCAAAAGGTGAAGAGTGGGCAGGTGAAGTACAAAACAAACGCCAAAATGGTGAGTTATATTGGGCTAAAGTCACCATAATACCAATGACAAATGGCAGTGACGAAATAACGCATTTCATCGGAATTCAAGTTGATATTACCAAATCGAGAATCATTTCTAAACAGATCACCTATCAAGCAAAACACGATATGTTAACAGGTCTAATCAATCGTTATGAGTTTGAGCATCAACTTAGCGATGCAGTATGCAGCGCCCAAGGTAGCCGACTTACTCACGTATTATGCTTCTTAGACTTAGACCAATTTAAAATAATTAATGATACTTGTGGTCATGCCGCGGGTGACGAATTATTACGCCAAATCGCAGGGTTAATCGGTGATAACCTAAAACCAAACGATACGTTAGCGCGATTAGGTGGCGACGAATTTGCCATATTAATACGCAACAGTCAGCTTACAGAAGCGGTAGTTATCGCCAATGAAATATTAGAAAAAGTTAAAAAATTCCAATTCATCTGGAAAAAAAGTTGTTTTAGTGTGGGTGTCAGTATTGGTGTTGCAGAAATTTGTAATACCTCGGGGAATACCAGTGAAGTATTGATTCATGCCGATCTCGCGTGTTATGCCGCCAAGGATTTAGGCCGAAACAGGGTACACACCTATCATGATAATGATGAATTGCTAGCGACTCGAGATGGGGAGTTTCGTTGGGTAAATGAAATAAAAGAAGCCCTCCATGAAGACCGGTTTGAACTCTACGCTCAGCCTATCGTCGCATTGCAGGAGCCTGGTCATAAGCCTGTTTTTGAAGTGTTACTGCGTATGTTAGATAAAAATGGCGAGCTGATCGCCCCTGGTGTATTCTTGCCAATCGCTGAGCGCTATAACTTATCTCAACCGATAGATCGTTGGGTAGTGGATCGCACATTACTGTGGATGAAGACACATAGTCAACAACTCAATATATTCGATCATATTAGTATTAACTTATCGGGCGCTTCACTGGGTGACGACGATTTACTGCAGCATATCATGACGAATATAACCCAAGCCAAAGTCCCCCCCCAACAGATCATGTTTGAAATAACCGAGACGGCGGCGATAAGTAATCTTGCCAGTGCGACAGTGTTTATTAATACCTTGAGTGCTTTTGGTTGCCAATTTGCGTTAGATGACTTTGGTAGTGGCTTATCTTCATTTGCTTATCTCAAGAATCTTCCGGTCAATATCCTTAAAATTGATGGCATCTTTATTAAAGATATCTTAACTAACCCTATTGATGCCGCGATGGTAAAATCAATTAACGAGATTGGTCACTTGATGGAATTAAAAACCATTGCTGAATTCGTTGAAAACGATGCCATCAAACAAAAAGTTGAAGCGATTGGTATCGATTTTGCGCAGGGTTATGGCATAGGAAAACCGCAGCCAATAGACAATATGCTCAAATTAACCCTAGCATCATAATATGATTAATCACTCAAGATTATAAATGCATTATGTTACACGTTGTTTTATGCATTATTGCAGGGTGTCGCTAAAAATACATTATCAAATGCTTACTCATTGCTGTGATAGCCTAAGCATTCCTTCCTTATGACCTCGCTATATTCCCGTATCTGATCTTATTTAGCTATGTATTTAGTTACGTATTTAGTTATGTATTTAGTTATGCCATTACGATGCATTGATTAATTCATCATCAACTTTTGTTGAGCGAACGGACTGATAACAAGTGCTAGATCACACTATTTAATGACCAAGTCAACAACTTCAGCTATTGGCTCAAATATATTTGACAGATTAAACTATATTTTATAAATTGCAGTCTGAAAGAAGATATATAGTACTAAATAGGTACCTAGATAGGTATCAAAATAGAGATGCGCATTATCCATTTATCATGTGTATTTGTTCACTTTACAGTGAAGCACGGAAGAATTATGACTATAGCTCTTTGTAGGTTTATACCTCTTATAGGAGATATCCATAATGGATACGTTAACAGCAAACATTTCGACTTCAGCTACAGCTACAACAAAAAAAACCAGTTCAACATGGTCTAAAAGTGACATCGTTTGGGTACTTGGCCTATATGGCACAGCCGTTGGTGCTGGTACTTTATTCCTACCAATCACTGCAGGTGTAGCCGGTCTTATTCCGTTATTGATAATGACCGTATTAGCATTACCGATGACTTTCTTTGCTCACCGTGCCATGACTCGCTTTGTATTATCAAGCTCGAAGCCTGGTGCCGATATTACAGAAGTAGTTGAAGAACATTTTGGTGTGGGCATGGGTAAACTAATCACCCTACTATATTTCTTTGCTATCTATCCAATTTTACTTGTTTATAGTGTAGCGCTAACAAATACAGTCCAAGATTTCATGTTAAATCAACTGCACATTCAACCACCACCACGTGCTATTTTAGCGCTTGTCCTTATCCTTGCCTTAATTGCAATTGTACGCCTTGGTGAACAACTCATCATCAAAGCAATGAGTGTTTTAGTTTTTCCATTCGTAGCCGTATTATTAATGCTAGCGTTCTACCTCGTTCCTTATTGGAATGGCGCAATCTTCGAACAAGTCATGCCTGCAGAAGGTGGCATGGGTACCGTAATGATGGCTGTCTGGTTGATCATACCTGTGATGGTGTTCTCGTTTAACCACTCACCTGTTATCTCGTCATTTGCAGTGGCAAAAAGAAATGAATACGGTGATGATGCCGAGAAGAAATGTTCACGTATTTTATTGTGTGCACACATAATGATGGTAGCAACAGTGATGTTTTTCGTATTCAGCTGTGTATTAAGTCTATCACCGGCGAACCTTGTTGAAGCTAAAGAGATGAACATATCTATTTTGACTTATTTAGCGAATCACTTTGATACACCAGTCATCGCTTATGCGGCACCCGTTGTAGCAATCATTGCTATCACAAAATCATTCTTAGGTCATTACATCGGTGCAAGTGAAGGTCTTAATGGTCTAGTTGTAAAAGCGGCACGTAGTAAAGGTAAAGAAGTCAGTAAAAAAACATTAAACAACTTCACTACTATCTTTATGCTTGTGACTGCATGGGCAGTGGCAACGATTAACCCTAACATCTTACATATGATTGAAAGCTTAGGCGGCCCAATCATTGCGTTACTGCTATTCATTATGCCAATGTATGCAATCCATAAAGTACCAGCAATGCAGAAGTACTCTGGTGCACTAAGTAATATATTCATTACTCTTATTGGTCTAATTTCAATTACCGCTATTTTTTATTCACTCGTGCAATAACACAAAAAAGTAGTTTTAATAGATACAAAAAAGACGAGAGCAATCTCGTCTTTTTTTATATCTAAATATCAGCAATCACTATTCAAAGTATAGGCTAAATGACAGTTCTATATTGTCCCCGCTAATCGCTTTATCTTGATCTTTAATCCATACATAAGATAAACCCAGTGCCATAGCCTGATCGATAAAGTACTTACCGCCGAGGGTAAATGACGTTGAATCAAGATAACCATAAGTATATTGGCTATCACTAAAACCATGATTCACATTAAAATCGGCTTCAAATTTCTCGTTAGATGACAGCTTTATACCGGCAATCACACTCGGATAAAAATTTGTTTCATCTGGTCGTCCAACGCCGTTCTCCGAAGACTTAATTCTGTTTTGAGTAAGGTTAGCACCAGCATAAAACTCAGTCATATGACCAAAATTTGTTGACGTCATTAAACCTGCGCCCAAAACTCTAGCTTTAGCTTTTACTGTCGGGCTAAGCGCTATATCACCGGTGTGATGATAAAAACCGGTAATATAGAAATCTTCAGTAATAGCTCGTTCAACATTTAGCGCCCAATGCTCTGCTCGATAACTTACCTGCGCATTATTATGGTTAAATGGTTCAGCCATGAGTGTTGGCGCAACAATAAGTAACGGTATGCTTGCAAGCGTTGAAACTTTAAACATGTTTTTTCCTTTTCCTTTTCCTATAAAATTAAACTTTAATTTACGTATTCTTTTTTACTAACGGTTTAGCTAAAGGTTTAGCGAAGCTTATAACTATATGAATCACTAGAAGTATATCGGCAAGCAGCCAAAAACTATAAGCATTTTTATAGCTAAGATCTAAATTAAGTCGCAAATAACAATGATTGTAACTGTGCTAATGAGGTAACTTGATAGCTAGGTTTTATACCATCAGGTAATGCTGAATTTTCGCTATTGAGCCAGCAAGTATCAAAACCGGCATTCATGCCACCTAAAATATCCGAATGGGGATTATCGCCAACCATCAATACTTGCTCACGTTGTATTTTGCCCATGTGGGTTAATGCGTATTCAAAGATACCAACATCGGGTTTAGCAATACCGACTTGCTCAGAGATAACCAGTGGTGCGAACACATCTTTTAAGCCTGTTTTTTCTAAACGAACACGCTGTAATTCTGTAAAACCATTGGTAATAATACCCATGTTTACTTTACCTTTTAAGGCAAAAATAAGCTCGTTGGCGCCCGGTAGCAAACAACAAATATCAGCCATCGCGGTCATAAATGCGCTGTTTAAAATGTGGGTTGTCACTTTTAACTTATCTGCCCACGATTGAAAACGGCGGTTTTGTAATTGTGTCGCGGTAATTTTACCATCTTGATAATCTACCCATAAAGGTAAGTTAACCGTCTGATAATGGCCAAAATCATCTCGATTAAAGTCAATATCAAACCGAGAGAACATTAACTGCAAACCTTTAAATGCATCAAAATGGAATAATGTTTCATCGGCATCAAATAAGATCCATTGGTATTTCATAATAAAACTCTCAGTGAAAACATCACGTTATCTTAATCATTAGGAGGGATATAATAGCGGAAAAGTGAGATGGAACTAAGCAATAACTAAAAATAAGTAACAATAAACAAAAATAAACTTGCTACAACAGAAACACGCTGTTATTATCAGCTCAGATTTATTTAATAACAATCCTCGAAATAAAAATCATCGATTAAGCCTTACCTAGAAAATTCCGTAAGCCAGATTAAAGAATCCAACATATAAAGCTAAATTATTGAACAACGAAATACAGCAAATGTTGCGTGCTGTAAACACTTCTTATTAAGTCAGCTATTTATACAAGAATAAAGATAGTGAGATTTCAGAATATTATCGTTATACGGTAATGAAGCTTATTACAAATTATGCGATAGCGTTAAGCTACGCCTTTATAGTGAGTTTTATTATGACTATTATTTTTAATGGTACACAGATCCAAATTAAACAACCGGTACACTCGATTTCAGTTCACAAAAACCGAGTAGCTTTTACAGATTCACAAGGTGAGAAAATAGCTCAACTTGCAACAGTAAAAGAACGCCGTAACTTTATTGATATGCTAGTTAATAGCTAATTACATCAATACCAATTCCCGATATTTTAACTAGATAAAGTTTTAATATCGGGGCATTATTCCCCTCCTCTGCATACACTCCTTCGTACTTAACTTCCGAAACATCATACTTATTCAACAATAGAATTAAACATCTACACGCGTTTATTGGCATTATTGTAAGTGTTAGATTGTGGATATTAAACTGGAAGGCGTCATTGACAGGAATTTAAGACAAAAAAAAGTCAGGTTGTTAGCCTGACTTACATATATGGGAAAAGAAGGTCGACTGAAATATATACTTCTATCTTCGCAATACTTTTCTTACTTACTTTACTTACTTTACTTACTTTACTTACTTTACTTACTTTCTTCACTTACTAACTTCCTTACTTACTTACTTACTTACTTACTTACACTTACTTTTTCACTTACACGTATCTTTGGCATACGCTATTCGTCTTCATTTACACTTTCTTTTTCACTTACACGCACCTTTCACGCACGCTATTCGTCT
>NZ_AKXQ01000025.1 GCF_000276805.1 Moritella dasanensis ArB 0140
TTAATTTAATGTTCACAATTGCATTGATATAATATTTGGTCATTATATCTCTGCAAGTGCTCACACAGATTGCTTGAATAAATTGTTAAAGAGCATACTGAGCGGCTGTTGCCGTGTCAGTGGGAGCGATTATAGAGATCTGCGTTTTATTGGCAAGTGATTTTATAAATTTCATTCCATTTCCAGGATAAACCTCAAAAGCAGTACACATTTCAAACAAAATAAATCAAAAACAAGCGATAGCTCATCTAACCCAGTGCTTGTGTAGGTCATCGTTAACTTATTTATCCTGATTTAAGTCTTAATTATTTAATATTTATATTTTCATTTACTTATCGCATTAGAATTTACTTACCAAGGCAATTTAAACTATTATTTAATTTGTCATTATACGTGACCTAATCCTCTGGTTTAGGTAAAATGCGCCCTTTTTACGGTTTTGGAGTTTGAATATACATGCCCTTCCAACTTGGTCAGCGCTGGATCAGCGATACGGAATCAGAATTAGGATTAGGAACAATAGTTGCCATAGAAGGCAGAATGTTAACGCTATTATTTCCTGCAAGTGGTGAGAACCGTTTATATGCTCGTAACGAAGCGCCGATCACGCGTGTAATCTTTAATATCGGTGATCAGGTACTCTCTCATGAAGACTGGAGCTTAACAGTTACTGAAGTAACAGAGAGCTCAGGCATTATTACTTATATCGGTACGCATCTAGATACTGGTGAAGAAGTTACATTACGTGAAACATTCTTAAATAACTTTATCAAATTTAATAAACCACAAGATCGCTTATTTGCAGGCCAAATCGATCGTATGGATCGTTTTGTTTTACGCCATCAAACATTGCAACATCAATTTTCTCAACAGCAATCGGCATTAAACGGTATCCAAGGCCCACGCGTGAGTTTGATCCCACATCAATTACATATAGCAACTGAAGTGGGTAAACGTCATGCGCCGCGCGTATTGCTTGCCGATGAAGTTGGTTTAGGTAAAACCATTGAAGCCGGTTTAATCATTCACCAACAGCTGACCGCTGGCCTAGCTAAACGCGTATTAATTCTGGTACCAGAAACATTACAACACCAGTGGTTAGTCGAAATGATGCGTCGTTTCAATCTACACTTCAGTATCTTCGATGAAGAGCGTTGTATCGAATCACTCGCTGAAGCTGAGAATCCATTTGAAACCGAGCAGTTGATTTTATGTAGTCTGGATTTTTTACGCAGCAAACGTCGTCGTTTCGAGCAAGCTGTCGGCGCAGATTGGGATTTATTGGTTGTTGATGAAGCTCACCACCTTAAATGGAGTGAGACTGAACCAAGTCGTGAATATCAAGTTGTCGAGTCTCTGGCACAAAAATCACCAGGTGTATTGCTACTAACGGCAACACCAGACCAGCTTGGCCACGAAAGTCACTTTGCCCGCCTTCGTTTATTGGATCCGAACCGTTTTTATGACTACGCTGCATTTGTTGCCGAAGAAAATAGCTATTCAGTGATTGCACAAGCAGCACAAACGTTATTAGACTCTCCGATTGTATCAGCAGAGACTGCAACGTCATTAACACAATTATTAAGTGAAGCTGATATTTCAGACAAGCTCGCGTTAATGCAGACTTCACCAGATTCTGAAGAAGCACAACAAGCTAAACACTCAATCATCAGTCAGCTACTTGATCGTCATGGTACCGGTCGTTTATTATTCCGTAATACCCGTGCTGCGATTAAAGGCTTCCCTACTCGTCAATATCAACCGATTCCATTAACGCTACCAGACCAATATAAAACGTCATTGAAAGTAGCACAGATGATGAATGGTTCAGCAAGTTTTGCAGAAGCTGCTCGTCGAGGTCTATACCCTGAAGAGATCTTCTTACAGTTTGAAGGTAAAGACGCATCTTGGTGTAGTTTTGACCCACGTGTTGAATGGTTACAAGGCTTCTTACTGGCGAACAAAAACGAAAAAGTATTGGTGATTGCAGCCAATGCAGATACTGCAATGTCGATTGAAGAGTCACTGCGTGTCAACGAAGGAATTCGTGGTACTGTATTCCATGAAGGCATGTCTATTATCGAGCGAGATAAAGCAGGTGCTTACTTCGCCCAAGAAGATGCTGGTGCACAGGTCTTACTTTGTTCAGAAATTGGTTCAGAAGGTCGTAATTTCCAATTTGCGCAACACTTAGTATTATTTGATTTACCCTTAAACCCAGATCTACTTGAGCAGCGTATTGGTCGTTTAGATCGTATTGGTCAAAAAAACGATATCAGTATCCACGTGCCTTTCTTCACGAATACCGCACAAGATGTATTACAAAACTGGTATCACCATGGTCTTAATGCTTTTCAGCATACTTGCCCTATCGGTGGTGATATTTATGCTGAAATAAGTGACGAGTTATTAACACAACTTGCCGCAAAAGAAATCGATCTTACTGCAACAGATACGCTCATCACAGATACTCGCAGTAAATATGATGCATTGAAATTAAAAATGGAAAGTGGTCGAGATCGTTTACTGGAATTAAATTCTAATGGTTTAGGTAAATCAGACGATATTATCACTCAGTTAAAAATCAATGATGATAGTCCGACACTGCCAATTTTCGCGATACGTTTATTTGATGTCATTGGTATCAATCAAGAAGATCGCGGCGAAAACATGTTGATATTAAAACCGACCGATCAGATGTTAGTACCAAGTTTGCCACATTTATCTGAAGACGGTATTACAGTCACCTTTGATCGTGAAACCGCGTTATCTCGTGATGATGTACACTTCCTTACTTGGGAACATCCGTTAATTAGTGCATGTATTGAATTAATCATGACGTCTGATACAGGTTCCACCGCCGTATCACTATTAAAAAATCCGGCACTCCCTGCTGGCACTATTTTATTAGAGTTACTTTATGTTGTAGAAACATCGGCACCGTCTTATTGCCAGATTAATCGTTTCTTGCCTGCTACACCTATTCGTCTATTGTTAGATAAAAATTCGAATAATCTTGCGTTAAAGGTCGACTTTGATAGTTTCAATCGTCAGCTGAATGCGATTAATCGCCATGTAGCGACCAAGCTTGTGTCAGCATCTCAAACGATTATCCATGATCTTATTGGTAAATCGACCAGTGTTGCTGAATCACAAAAGCAAGCGATTACCAGTGCGGCACTTGACGTAATGCAACAGAACATGTCTGCAGAACTAGAGCGCTTACAAGCATTGCAAAAAATTAATCCAAACGTGCGTGATGAAGAACTGGCATTTGTTGAAAAACAAACCGCAGAATTAACCACACACATTAATAATGCGCAGCTTAAATTGGATGCAGTACGCTTTATTGTTGTTACACCGAGTTAACTAAAATCACGTAATAATAACCAGCAATAAAGGGGTTAATTTCGATTAACCCCTTTATTATTTTTTATTCTTTATTCTTTATTCTTTTTAATTCGCGATAATTTAGCGCTTATTTTTTACATTTTTCACTATATGAATACATCCTATGCCCGATTTTATTTATGCTCCACCACAACACCCGCGCTTAGATATCATCTATCAAGATGAGGCCATCATTGTCTTAAATAAACCCAGTGGATTACTGAGCGTTCCAGGGCGACTACCCGAACATAACGACAGTATTGCAAGCCGTGTACAAATGCTGTTTCCTGACGCAAGAATCGTGCACCGCTTGGATATGTGTACCTCAGGGGTGATCTTAATGGCATTGACTAAAGCTGCGCAAAGTCATATCAGCAGACAATTTCAGCAACGCTCAACCGCAAAATACTACTATGCGCGTTTAGAAGGTATTCCGACTGCAAAATCTGGCAGCATTGATTTACCGTTACGTTGTGACTGGCCTAATAGACCAAGGCAAATGATTGATTTTATCGACGGTAAACCTGCGTTGACGCATTGGCAAATAATTGCAGAACAATTAGCAAGCGACGATAACGCCCAACAAGCTAGTGCAACGGTGTTACTTAAACCTGTGACAGGCCGCTCGCATCAACTGCGTCTGCATATGTTAGCATTGGGTACGCCAATATTAGGTGATGAATTATATGCATCTAAGCAAGGCATGGCTGACGCGGCACATTTACAACTGCATGCAGCGATGTTAGAAATTGAGCATCCTTTATCGTCAGAAAAAATAACATTTAAAGCAACACCACCATTTTCAATCGATTAATGACAACTATTATATTAGGTATATTCAATGTTTAAAGCTTTGGTACTATTACTGTTATCAATATTATCACTGCCGTTAAGTGCAGCGATTGATAAAAACAAAGCTAAAGACAATAGACCAGAAGTCGCCTTTCCTATCTCTCAACAACGCATATTTGATCAAGACCTAACCAAGTATAACGATGTCAATGAAGTCGCCTGGCTAGGAGATAAAGATAACCGATTTCTGACTTTATGGCGTGAACAAACGACGGCAAAGGTTATCGGCACAAGTTGGATATTTGCTGATACTTATACCTCTGCGAATAACCCTAATATTATCCAAACGCTGCGCTATCAACTCACTGATAAAGGCTTCCACACCTACTCTATATCACCATTAAGCCAAACATTAAATTCAACTAGCGCAGAGCAACGTTTACAAGCACAATTAGGTGTTTTACAGGAAAAAATAGTCAGTCAGGATGGTAAGCGCCTACTTATCTTGCAAGGTGCTAATTGCGATGCAATGATAAACGTATTAAGTAACAATACTGAAATTTATGTGGATGCGATTGTATTGCTCAGTGCACGCAGTGCAACACCCGAATTAGCCTCACAATTAAGTAGTCAACTGCAGCCACTCAAAGTACCAATATTAGATTTGTATGCGCAAACAGATAACCTCGTGATTATTGAACAAGCAAAAATAAGGCACACGGCGGCAAAGCGCGCTAACAAGGTCAATTATCGACAAATAGAAGTGATAGGATTGCAGGGACAAGTAGAAACTCAAATAGCAACCAGCCAAGTAATTTATGGCTGGTTGGTCACACTCGATTGGTATTAACGCATTTTTCGTGATTCTTTTACTACGTCATAAGCACCTTGAATATCTTGGGCTTTCTCTGTAGCAATAATCATCATCTCTTCTGGTAAACCTTTTGAAACTAATTTATCAGGATGATGTTCATTCATTAATTTACGATAAGCGCGTTTAATGGTTTTATCGTCGGCGTCGGCACTCACACCTAACTGTTGATAAGCATTAACTAAAGCTTCTTCATGACTGACTTTACTACCATGGCGGTGAGAACGTATCTCAGCTTCCATCATCTGCAGTAAGTTATCCATGTCCTGAGCCGTAACACCTAAGATAGCGCCAATACGATGTAGAATATCGCGTTCAGCTGCCGACAATTCATGATCAGCAAACGCGGCTTGAATTTGTATTTCAAGAAACATTTTCACCAAATCACGACGTAACACACTCACACGGCGAAAATCACGTACAGTTTGCTCTAACGGAAAGTCAGGCGCTTTACCTTGGCTAAATGAGGCTTGCGCTGCACGACGAGTTTCACCCGTCAATTTCATTCGATCCATTAATTGCGTCGCCACATGAATATCCACGTCGGTCACATGACCG
Organism: Moritella dasanensis ArB 0140; assembly: GCF_000276805.1. Classification (GTDB taxonomy): domain Bacteria; phylum Pseudomonadota; class Gammaproteobacteria; order Enterobacterales; family Moritellaceae; genus Moritella; species Moritella dasanensis. The sequence continues at coordinate 5,612 of NZ_AKXQ01000025.1, forward strand.
TCCGCTTTAGCCATATGCCCCATCACCGAAAATGACGTGTGCAAAAATATTTCCTGACGTTTATGTGCCGCAGGTCGAGTATCAATACCGAGTCGAGGACCAAATCGGCGCTTTAGTATCGAGCCAACCCAAACCATAGAGATCGCGCCAAAAAATCCACCAAACTTCATACCGATGGCAAACAATAAAATGTAAAACAACATATTCATAAAGGTAACTACCAAGCAAAAATGACATATATTTATATAAGAATTGTATTATGGCTGTTTAAAATGTAACAAATCAATCAATCTCATGATCTTTTTGCAGGTTTACGGGATAAAAGTAGTCATTAAATGGTCTATCACTGCAATATGGATTATTATATTCAACTATTTTTAATTTTAATGAAATTATCGATGACAAAATGGATTGTTAAAATGCGCCTTTTCACAATATTCTCCACACTTAGCGGTGTCGTATTCTCAGCTAGCGCAGCCACCATTGTTACCAGTGCAGATGGGTCTTCAACTATCGTAGATGACGCGACAGCCTTGCAAGAACAGAATCAATTATCATTATTTAAACAATGTTTCCCTTATGTACCGCCTATAAAGCCGCCTATTGAAGACTCAAAAGCAGCTAACGAAATACAGCTATTATCAAACGATGCCAAGGTTATTCAAGGTAATAAGGCTATTTTTAATGGTGATGTTAATTTTACCCAAGGTAATAGAATATTATCGGCAGATGAGGTGATTTTGTACCAACTCACTAATATTCTCACCGCAGAAGGTAACGTAATATTAGAAGACAGCGGATCGACAGTTAAAGGACGGACATTAAAAGCGAATTTAGATACCAAAGACGCAGAACTATCACAAGTAAACTACCTGCTGCATGGGCAAGCAGCTAATGGCGAAGCTAAAAAAGTCTATATTACCAATAACGGCGACAACATTTTAATGCAACGCTCAACGTACAGCGAGTGTCCATTAGGCGACAATAGTTGGGTATTGCGCGCATCATCGATCAATGTTGATAATGTAGAAGAATCCGCCGAGGCTTATAATGCAACGTTATACTTTAAAGACGTGCCTATTTTCTATATGCCATATTTTACATATCCAACAACAGATAAACGTAAAACAGGGTTATTATTCCCCTCATTTGAAAATTCATTAGAAAATGGGATGACGTTCTCTCAGCCTATCTATTGGAATATCGCACCAAACTATGACATGGAAATCATTCCAACTTACATGTCTAAACGTGGTGTACAGCTTACCACTAAATCCCGTTATTTAATTGATGGACAAAACGGTAAGCTCAATGTTGAATACCTAGCTAATGATAAAAAAACCAAGACTGACCGTAGCCTTTTCCATTGGAGTCACAACGGTAACTTTAATGACAATTTAAACTTCAACGCTAGCTATACCCAAGTCAGTGATAACGACTATTTTTCCGATCTGAATGCATCAGCAGGCTCTCGAGATAGCAATACACTACTACGTACAGCAGCATTGACTTATAATACTAATATGACGTCATCACAATTTGAAGTACGTGATTTTCAAATTCTAACTGATTCGACAACATCAACACCGCATAAAGTATTACCTAAAATATCTTTTACTGGCTATAAACAGTTTGAGAATAGCGTAATTGAGCTATCTTCTTACAATGAAATAACTAATTTTTCTCATTCTGATAGCAATATGTACAGCGGTATTAGAACCCATATAGAGCCTTCTATTAGCTTTCCTTACCAGCGCCCTGCCGGTTTTGCGGTTGCCGAATTTAAATTACCGATGACTTATTACAGTCAATCATTCAATGAATCTGATAATAGAAATTTTTCGAACGGTTATACAGGAGAACTAGAAGAACAAGTTGTTCGTATTATACCAACCGCAAGATTACACGCAGGTTTAAACTTTGAACGTCCAACATCGTGGTTTGGGCACTCAATAACACAAACGCTTGAACCACAAGTACAATATTTATATATCCCTTATAAAAACCAAGATAATATTGGTATTTACGATTCCTCGACTATTCAGCAAGATTTCTTAGGTTTATACCGTGACCGTATTTACAGTGGTTTAGACCGTATTGCTGATGCCAATCAATTCACCGTCGGTTTAACAAGCCGGGTATTTGATGAAATGGGCAGTGAACGTTTCCGTTTTGCATTGGGCCAAATCGTATATTTTGGTGACAGCAGAGTTGGTATTGCACCAGAAACCGATACCACGTTAGACAATTCCGAGGTGACGACATCAAGTATCGTCATGGAAACCGATGTTAAGATAAGTCATAATTTATTCATCAATAATAGTATTGAATATGCCATCCAAGATGATCTAATACGTCGTGCCGATGCCGCTATCGAATATCGCTTTGATGGTGGCCAAAAAGTACAATTGAACTATCGCTATGTTGAAAATACGGCATCTATACTAGAAGATGAAAATAGCAGCGTTAATTCTAGAATTAATCAAATAGGTTCAAAATTTGTATTGCCAATTAATAGCCAGTGGGACTTCGGCGCCAGTTATTATTACGATGTTGAAAATGAAATAACCCAAGATGCATTCGCTGGGATTAAATATGAAGATTGCTGCTGGGCAATTCGTCTTGATTATGGCTATCGTCTGAAAAACCATAATATTAATACAGGAGTAACAGAATTTGATCGTGGTCCTACCTTGATGTTTGAACTCAAAGGTCTGGGTGGTATTGGCACTGATATGAATAATATTGGTACTTCAAGTCTATTTACCTACGGTGAACCCTTCCAACTCCGAGAATAAACTTTCTTTATAATTAGATTTATAATTAAATTTATTCATAACTTGGAATATTATAGCGGCTGTACATTATTATTTAACACAGCCGCGAATAGCCAAACAAGGATTTAGCGGCTGTGATGATTGCATTGAAAGTCTGACAAGGTATACTTCCGCTTACTTTTTCACCTCGGTTTTCAGTAAACTAGACAATTCTCATCTTTCCCGTGGTAAAAAATTGATAATTTTCAGCCTACTGCTGTCTCAGTCATAGTCGAAATTGAATAGGAATTCATAAAGTGATTAAAAAAATGCTTAAGACTCTGTTATCTGGAGTAATAATTGTAACTAGTTTACAAGCGCAGGCCGAGCTAACCAAGCTTGACGAAGTGATTGCCATAGTAAATGAAGACGTCATTTTAGCCAGTGATGTAAACACGTTAACTATCTCAGTAAAAGCCCGAGCAACTAAGGCTGGTCAGACATTACCATCGCAAGCGGTACTCACTCAGCAAGCGTTAGATAAACTGATCATAGATAGTTTACAACTGCAAATGGCGAAAAAGATGGGCATGCGTATTAGTAATGCTCAGCTTGAAGATACCTTGAATAATATTGCTAAAGGTAATGACCAAACTGTAGAACAACTACGCCAAAGTGTCGTTGCAGATGGTGGGGATTTTAGCGCCTATAAAGAAGAGGTTCGCACCCAACTATTAACCAACGAAGTACAGCGTATGCAAATGCGTCGTCGTATTACCATTTCCGATCAAGACGTTGATAACCTACTCGCCATTATTAATGAGCAAGGCCAAAAAAACCTGCAATATCGTGTTAACCATATCATGCTGCGAGTCCCTAACGAGGCTGATAACGCCACGATGGAAACACTACAAGCTAAAATTGCTGATATAAAAGAAAAGCTTAATGCCGGTGAATCATTCTCCAGTCTTGCATTAGCCCTCTCAGCAGGTCCAAAAGCGCTCGATGGCGGTGATTGGGGTTGGATGAATATCAATGAAATGCCAACATTATTCTCAGAAGCCGTAACGAATGCTAAAAAAGGCGACATCATAGGTCCTATCCGCAGTGGCGCTGGTTTACATATTATTAAAGTTACCGATATGCGTGGTGTAGAAACAGTACTGACCAAAGAAGTGAATGCACGCCATATTTTGATTAAGCCATCCGTTATCTTAAGTGATGAAAAAGCGAAATCACTACTCAATGAATACTTAGCACGTATTAAGTCAGGCGACGCAGAGTTTGCCGATCTTGCTAAAGCCTATTCAGATGATACTGGTTCAGCCGTTAAAGGTGGAGAGCTTGGTTGGGCAGACCCAAGTATTTATGTCCCCGCATTTAAGCTCGCACTGCAAGATTTGAAGAAAGGCGAAATTAGCCCGACATTTCGTTCTAGCCATGGCTGGCACATAGTGCAACTAATTGATAGACGTACACAAGATACGACAGATAAAGCTAATCGCCAAAAAGCATGGCAATTGTTGTATAATCGTCGTGCAGCCGAAGAAAGCCAAGCTTGGTTAAATGAATTAAAACAAGAAGCTTATATTCGTATTTTAGATAATGAATCGTAAACAGGTGAAAATGTGACTCATCGTATAGCAATTACTCCAGGTGAGCCTGCAGGTATTGGCCCAGATCTTGTTCTGGAATTAATGAAGCAAGACTGGCCCGTAGAATTGGTGCTTTGTGCAGACCCTGAGCTAATTTTAGCTCGGGCAAAGTTACTTGGTAAAACAGTTGAGTTAATCGACTATGATCCAAGTAAACCAGCACAACCACAACGCGCTGGTACGTTAACTATCGCACCAATGCAAATGGCAGTGCCCGCAGAACCCGGTAAGCTTGATGAAGCAAATGGTCGTTATGTATTAGATACTCTGCAATTTGCCTGTGAAGGTAATATGTCTGCAGAATTTAGCGCTGTTGTCACTGGCCCTGTTAACAAAGGCATTATTAATAAAGCTGGCGTATCTTTCAGTGGTCATACCGAGTTTTTTGCACAGCAATCAGAAACCCCTGATGTGGTGATGTTACTGGCAACAACAGGTCTGCGTGTTGCATTAGTAACAACACATATTCCACTGGCGTATGTCGCAAAAGCAATCACAGAGGAGCGATTAAGTAATATTATTCGCATTCTGCACGCCGAAATGAAAAAGAAATTCGGTATTGAAAAACCAAAAATTTACGTGTGTGGACTCAATCCGCATGCAGGTGAAGATGGACATTTAGGTCGTGAAGAGATTGAGATCATCTCTCCTACGTTAATGAAACTTCGCGATGAGGGTATGGATTTAACAGGCCCCCTCCCTGCCGATACCTTGTTCCAACCTAAGTATCTTAACGATGCTGATGTTGTATTAGCAATGTATCATGACCAAGGATTACCGGTATTAAAATCGGTTGGTTTTGGTAGCTCGGTTAATATTACCCTGGGCTTACCTTTTATCCGTACATCAGTTGATCACGGTACTGCAATAGAACTTGCAGGTACTGGAACAGCCGACGCCGGCAGTATGTTTACAGCAGTAAACCAAGCAATTGAAATGGTAGAGAAAAACGCATGAACGACAAGGTCCATTTAGGTCACACCGCGAAAAAACGTTTTGGTCAAAACTTCTTACATGATGCTTATGTAATTGGTCAAATCGTGGCATCGATTAATCCACAAAAAGGTGAAAACCTCATTGAAATCGGCCCCGGTTTAGGTGCATTAACCGAGCCAGTAGCAGCTTGTGTAGATAAAATGACAGTGGTAGAGCTTGATAGAGATCTCGCCGAACGACTCGAAGCACACCCGGTATTATCTAAAAAGTTAGACATCAACCAAGCAGACGCAATGCGTTTTGATTTCCGTCAGTTAATCAAACCAGACATGAAAATGCGTATTTTTGGTAATCTACCTTACAATATTTCAACGCCGCTAATGTTTCACTTATTCGAGTTCCATGAAGATATCCAAGATATGCACTTCATGTTACAAAAAGAAGTTGTACAGCGCTTAGCAGCTAGCCATAACACTAAAAGTTACGGTCGTTTAACAGTAATGACGCAATACTACTGCAGAGTAACACCCGTACTTGAAGTTGGTCCTGAAGCATTTAGACCTGCACCAAAAGTTGACTCAGCCGTTGTTCGTTTAGAACCACATGCTGTATTACCTCACCCAGCGAAAAGCTTAAAAGTACTTGGCCACGTAGTGACAAGTGCCTTTAATCAACGCCGTAAAACCATTCGTAATAGCTTGAAAAAAGTAATTTCAGTTGCTGATATTGAAGCGCTAGGTATTAATGTTTCTCTACGTCCAGAGAACTTAACCTTAGAAAATTACGTGACGATAGCAAACTTCGTTGTCGATAATCCACTGCAAACTGCGGATTAAGGCGGTCTGTATCAATGGTAAGTTTAGCGGATTCATTCACCCTTATCATTGATACCGAATACGTCGAAGAAGTATCTGTGCCAACACAGTTCAGGTACTTCTTTACTTATACTATAACTATCACCAATCCATTAAACCAACCTGTTAGCTTATCGAGTATCCAATTATTACTCACCGATGGCGACGGCGCCGTAAGCGAATTAAACAATCCTTTTCAAGATAATGATTATGTTATCTCTTCACTACAAGATTTTTGCTATAGCAATGATATAATTACCCATTCACCATTGAGTATCGTTCAGGGAAAGATCGAACTACAACTCAATGCCAGTGAATTAGTGGTGATGACCATCGACCCATTTCGTCTTGTCACTCCTAATCTGTTGCACTAATCTATTAAACGAATCTATTACACTAATAAATTAACGCGTTAACGCACATTCTCCATTACGCCCAGCTAGAAAGGTAACTTATATATGGCAACTTATTTTGTTGGTGATATTCAAGGTTGTTTCGACGATCTACAACATCTGCTACAACAAGCTAGTTTTGATCCAGACCAAGATCAACTTTGGTTAACCGGTGATCTTGTTGCCCGCGGCCCAAAATCATTAGAGACGCTACGCTTTGTGAAGCAACTAGGCTCAGGCGCGGTGACAGTTCTGGGTAATCATGACTTACATTTACTCGCAATTGACGCAGGATTAGCTAAGCTAAACCCTAAGGATAAGACCCAAGCAATATTTGCGGCTGAAGATAAAGATGAATTGTTATTATGGTTACGTCAGCAGCCATTGCTCGCTTACCATGAAGCCTTTAACATTATCATGGTGCATGCCGGTATTAGTCCTCAGTGGAGTCAGCAACAAGCAAAACTCTATGCAGAAGAGGTTAATATGCAATTACGTGGGGATGACTACCAAACCTTATTGGCGCATATGTACGGGACACATCCAGACTATTGGCAAGACGAATTACAAGGCTTTGACCGCTTACGTTTTATTATTAATGCCTTTACCCGAATGCGTTTTTGCGCACCCGATGGACAACTGGAATTTCATAACAAGCATTCGCCAGCAGAAAATGACAATGCACAGCATATCCCCTGGTACGAAGTCGCCGGCCCACACCTCGACGGTGCCCATGTTATTTTTGGCCACTGGGCGGCACTAGAAGGTAATTGTGGCCACGAAAATGCGACAACACTTGATACTGGCTGTGTATGGGGTAGTAGCCTGACCATGCTACGCTGGGAAGATAAAGCAGTTTTTTCGGTCCCCTGTCCTGTGCATGCAATATAATTAACTAAAATAAGTTTAAATAATAAGCGGGTTATCACAGTGTTGCACTTCTGTTAAGCAATAACATAGTTGTTCGTATATACTGCCCCCTAAATTTTAACCAGCCCACATCAATATTACCGAAAAAAGTATGTTGACGTAGTTTGGTTGAACTAATATATAAAAAAAATAATAAAAATAACAACTTACAACTAAGGCTTATATACATGATTGAAAATAATTTCATTATTACAGCTACATTCCTTGTTTATCTTGCTGTTATGCTTGGTATCGGCGTGTATGCTTATCGACAAACCAAGAGTTCAACGGACTACTTTTTAGGTGGCCGTAATTTAGGTCCTTGGCCTGCAGCATTATCTGCAGGTGCTTCTGATATGAGTGGTTGGTTACTGCTTGGCTTACCTGGTTACGCCTATGCGGCCGGTATGGAAGCGATCTGGTTAGCGGGTGGTTTATTAATTGGTACTTGGCTTAACTGGTTAATTTGTGCAAAGCGTTTACGTACCTACAGTATCGTAACCAAATCAATTACTTTACCTGAATTTCTATCACGTCGTTTTAAAGACAACTCAAAAGCAATTCAAATCTGTTCAGCATTCTTTATCTTGATGTTTTTCTTGTTCTATACAAGTTCAGGCTTAGTAGCTGGCGGTAAATTATTTGAAACAGTATTTGGTCTTGATTATCAACTTGCTGTAGTGATTGGTACGGTTTGTGTGGTTTCTTATACGCTATTCGGTGGTTTCCTTGCTGTATCTTGGACTGATTTAGTACAAGGTCTATTAATGTCAGCGGCATTATTAATCGTGCCACTCAGCGCGATGGACGGTAGCTTTAGCGATCTAGCAGCGTCAATGAAAGACATTAACCCTGAACTACTGACAATTTGGCAGAACAGTAAAGGTGAAGATCTGAGTGCAATTGCTATTATCTCATTAGCAGCTTGGGGCTTAGGCTATTTCGGTCAACCACATATTCTTGCCCGTTTCAAAGCCACACGTAGTAATAAAGATCTGGTTACAGCTCGCTACATTGCGGTTACTTGGACTGTATTGTCTATGTTTGGTGCCATGCTAGTCGGCCTCGTCGGTCTGGTTTATACCAATACTAACAACATCACTATCGCCGATACTGAAACTATCTTCATGTTATTAGTGAACAGCATCTTCCATCCTGTTATTGCCGGTATTTTACTTGCTGCGATCTTAGCGGCAATCATGAGTACAGCGGATTCACAACTACTTGTATCATCATCTGCGCTAGCTGAAGATTTCTACAAGCAGCTAATTCGTCCACAAGCGACGAGCGAAGAACTTGTTACAGTCGGCCGTTTCGGCGTAGTCGGTTTATCTATCATTGCACTGCTGCTTGCACTTAATCCTGATAGCTCAGTACTTGGTTTAGTATCTTATGCATGGGCAGGTTTCGGGGCAGCATTTGGTCCAGCATTAATTATCTCACTATACTGGCGTGGTATGACACGTAATGGTGCCCTTGCAGGTATTATTATTGGTGCGGTAACAGTGGTCGTTTGGAAACAACTCAGTGGCCGGTATCTTTGATCTGTATGAGATCGTACCGGGGATCCTGTTCGCTTCTATCGCAATTGTGAGCATCTCACTGCTTGGTAAAAAAGACGACTACAGTATTCAGGAACAATATGACGAATACGAGTCTGCTTTAGATACAATGGCGTAATAGCCAGCAGCAATGACTAAGTTAATATAAAGATTAACTTAGTCATTCACTATAAAAAAAGCCGCGCTATCACTAGCGCGGCTTTTTATTTTCTAGAGTCATCCGGCTCATCGGCTAATATATCCAAGTTACTTCAAGATGCTTAGCTATAAATAACTACTTCACTCGCTCAAGTAAACTAAAACGGTAATCATGCGGGTTTTTATCATCTGCCGCATAGTGTTCATGCTCAATTTCTTGCCAATTATATTGCTCATAATCAGGGAACCAAGTATCCCCTGCAGTCGTCAACTCAATATGCGTGAGGTACAAGCGATCAGCCGCCGCTAAGCATTGCTTGTAAATCGTCGCACCACCAATGATCATTAATTCTTCAACATCACCTGCAGCGATAACCGCTTCTGCTAACGTAGCAACAACTGTCACGCCTGCAGGTTGATAATCGGTTTGGCGACTTAATACGATATTTAAACGACCCGGTAATGGACGACCAATGGATTCAAAGGTATTACGCCCCATAACGATAGGCTTACCTAACGTCGCGCGTTTAAACAATTGTAATTCAGCAGGTAAATGCCACGGCATCTTATTATCTAAACCAATCACGCGGTTATTTGCCAGCGCGGCAATCATGGAAACAATCACAACAGATCCTTAATCAAACAATAGGCTTATTACGGTACACCAGCACAGGCGCAATCGCCAGACCAAAGCTTAAGCCAATCAAAATAAAAATAGTCAGTAAACCATTTTCAACAACTTGTTGCTGTAATTCCACACTATAACCTTGGTGGTGTAACGTCATTAGCCCTGTCATTGTTTTATACGCATACACCCCAGGGATCATTGGTATAATAGCAGCGACTGTAACGACAGGCCTTGGGATCACAACTTTACGAGACCAAGGTACCGTTGCCAACCCCAGTAATGTGGCTGCAATAAATGATGCCCATTCAATCGGTACGTTTACATGTAATAATATTGTTCGTACCGCATGCGCGCTGGCGGCGAATAACACACAAGCCAGCAATGCTTGTCTGGGCACGTTGAATAACAAGGCAAAGCCAAATGCAGCAATACCAGCAAATACGGCATCATCCACCAAAATCAGTAATAGTTCCCTCATAACCAACCTCCCTGTTGCGCTAACTGCACCGCTAAAACAACGCCTAATGCTGAAGCAAGTGTTAATAAAGTAGCCGTCATCCATCTTGCCATGCCGATAGTCACGTGACCTTTGACCATATCGGATACGGCATTGATTAAGGGAAAACCAGGGACAAGTTGTAACACGCTAGTGACCATAATCAATTCAGGTTCATTACCCCAACCAAGTGCGCTGGCAAAGCTACCAATAAATGTCGCTGTAAATGCGGTAATAAAAAACACAGTGAGTAAATTATGATGTAACTGGGTTAACCACTGGCGAATCCGCATGGCAATAAAACTCGTAAACCAAGTGCAAATAAATATAATGCTGTCGCCACCAAACAAATGGCTAAAACAAGCACAAGATAACGCCACAAAACATGCCACGACAACTGCATTATGTTTAGGTACATCTAAGTTATCTAAACGCTGCTTTATCTGCTGGACATCATAAATCTTCTTTTCAGCCAGAATACAAATACGCTGTACTTCACAGACGATCCCCATATCAATGCCATGGGCTTTCATTGTCCGCGTTGTTGTGATGCAGTTGTCGCCAAATCGAGTAGTCAAAATGATCGCTTTAGAGGTAAGTGCAATCTCAACACTGTCTAAGCCAAACGCGATACCAAGACGTTCAGTCGTTTGTTCTATGAGCCGGCTTTCTGCGTTATAGGCTTGCAACAATTGCCCCGCACGTGCAATTACACGGGTTATAGCCGCTTGTTGCGCATGACTAATGCCAGATATTAGAGGCGTTTCATTTAAATCATCTGATTGGTTACTGCTTTGCTTAATCATCGTCTTATCCTATTCAACATATATTCATCACATCCTTGCTACATGACAATATCGGCAAACTATCACTTATTGAATACTAAAATACACCGTTATTCATCTCGGTGCACTCATAACCGTAAAGATCACTGTTCTGTCAGTCGTCAGCGGTGTTTCATAACCCTTGCAAACCCAAAGTCCAACCACACACACAAGCGCGTCATCATAATAAATCAATGGAATACGATCACGTAACCAAGGTGCAACTTGATATTCCTGATATAATTTTTTCATACTGCGAGAGCCATTACGCCCCACGGGATGGCATTTACCTTCACCACGAAAACGGATCGTTACCCTCTCTCCTGCTAATGGTGCTTTGACACGACAGGAACGGGTATGTTGTAACATGTTGTTTACCGTATTTGGGAGCGAGTCTTGTAAACTCTCTCGCAAATGTTCTGGTAAATGCTCTCGTAAATATAAAAAACCGATATTATCTGGTAATGCAATACGTTGAGTTTGTGTATCTGCGATCGCGATGACGACATTTTTTAACTCAGCATATTTCAGTTGATGATAAAGTACACCTTGATAACGACGAAATTGCCCTGCTTGCCAGCTTAGTTGAGGGTTAGCATCATCCGCCGCATTGACGACCTCTAGCCATAACTTATCTAGATGGTGGCGACTCGGCATCGGTAATTGTTGACTCGCAAGCCAAAAACGAATGACATTATTCCTGCGAATTTTAGATAATGTTTCTAACGCCGTAATTTTTAATCCGCTAAATGCGTGTTCACAAGTCACTAAATCTATTTGCGCAATCTCATCTGCTAATGCCTGTTGCTCGGCGCACAGCTCTGCGCTGCGATGTACCGCACTGGCAATACCCGGCCAACGCTGTTTTAAATTGGGGATCACGTGATGACGTAAGAAATTACGATCATAACTCGCGTCGTTATTACTCTCATCTTCAACCCAGCTTAATGCTTTTTGTGCTGCGTAATCGATTAGTACTTGTTGTGGCTGATTGAGTAAGGGCCGGACTATTTGGCAGTTAGCTTGTAATGCAAAAGGCATCTGTGCAGCCATAGCGGATAAACCTTTCACACCAGCGCCGCGTTTAAGCTGTAACAAGAAGGTTTCTAACTGATCATCGAGATGCTGACCAAGTAGCAGTAATGATTTACCATTTAAATGTTTTGCTATTGCCTGATAACGAGCGGTGCGGGCTTGGGCTTCTAAACTTTCTCGACTGCCAACATTAAGCACTACCTTTTCTGCCACAAAGTGGATATCTAAAGCTTGCGCGGTTAACTGACAATGGTCTAACCAAGCGTCGGCATTATCACTTAAGCCATGATGGACATGAACGGCAAGGTAGTCGTGCTGGGGATATAATTCTCTATAGCGACTGAGTAAATGCAATAACACGTGGGAATCAAGTCCCCCGCTATAGGCGAGTACTATTTGTATCTTAGCGGTTGTTAACGATTGTAACGCATGCTGAAATGTTGAGAAGAGATCGATGTTAGTAGCCACAGTTATCATCACAGTAAAAAGAGAATAGACGACAACAGTATATACCGAAAAATTGTAGATATAAAAAAACCGCTAATAAAGCTATCAGCGGTTTAATTAATATAATACTAGATTGCTATAACAATGCGATGTTATCGCAATCTAGTACAGCGTTACAGCAACTTACATGCCAAATGACATTAAGCGCTCATAGCGTTGTTCTAATAACGTTTCAGACTCAAGTGGCGCAAGCTCTGCAAGATCCGCTTTAATACGTTCTTTCAAGTTAGCAGCCATTAAAGGTACATCACGATGCGCACCACCTAGCGGTTCTGTAATAACCGTATTAATTAAATCTAGGCTCTTAAGTCGCTCGGCAGTAATACCCATCGCTTCGGCTGCCAAAGGCGCTTTATCTGCTGATTTCCATAAGATTGACGCACAACCTTCTGGTGAAATCACCGAGTAAGTGCTGTATTGCAGCATGTTAACACGATCACCAACACCAATCGCTAACGCACCACCAGAACCACCTTCACCAATCACAGTACAAATAACCGGGACTGTTAGCTCAGCCATTTCTTTCAAGTTACGGGCAATCGCTTCACTTTGGCCACGTTCTTCAGCGCCAACACCTGGGTATGCACCCGGCGTATCGATGAAGGTAATGATAGGCATGTTGAATTTCTCAGCCATTTTCATTAAACGTAATGCTTTACGGTAACCTTCTGGACGCGGCATACCAAAGTTACGTATTAATTTCTCTTTGGTATCACGGCCTTTTTGCTGACCAATAATCATCACTGGCATACCGTCTAAACGCGCAGTACCACCAACAATGGCTTTATCATCGGCATAAGCACGATCACCAGCAAGTTCATCAAAATCAGTGAATACATGTTCAATATAATCAAGTGTATAAGGACGCTGTGGATGACGGGCCATCTTAGCCACATCCCAAGGTTTCATATCACTGAATATTTTTTTAGTTAATTCTGCATTCTTTTTTTCTAAACGTGATATTTCATCTTGTAGATCAACATCATCAGAGTTTTCAGATACAAGTTTTAATTCGTCGATTTGAGCCTGTAATTCTGCAATAGGCTGTTCAAAATCTAAAAAATTTAAGGCCATGAGGCGCGGCTTCCTTATCTAATATTATTGCTAATAGCTAATGACGACAGTTTTTGACGTCAGTACTAATCAAATTCAAGATCAACATTTCCCGACCCTAACATCAGCTCTAATCCATAGAGGAGCTCGTCGGTGGGTGATACTCGCCATTCGACACCTAAGGTCAATTTAGCCTTGGCATCGGCGCGTTGATAAACTATGTTTATGGGACAAGTACCTGCACGATAAGGTTCAAGTGTTTCCATAAACTTACCCATAAACGCATCATTTATTTTGTCTGCATTTAACTGCAATGTGAGGCCTCGCGCATAACGTTCACGCGCAGCTTCGATATCCATCACTTCTCTAGCGGTCATCTTATACCCGCCGTTGAAATCGTCAAAGCTGACCTCTCCGGTAATCACTAAAATGCGATCTTTAGCGATATATTCCTCATAACGTTCAAACGCTTCTGAGAAGAACATCACACTTAAGCGGCCACTCTTATCATCAATTTCTAAGATCCCCATACGGGTACCTTTTTTGGTCACTTTCACTTGTGCAGAAATAACCAAACCAACCGCCGTCACAACTTTACCACGTTCGGTCGGTTTAACATCTTTCAAACGATTGCTCGAATAACGCTTAACTTCTTTAATATACTGATTAATTGGATGACCAGTAAGATAAAGACCCAGCGTTTCGCGTTCCCCTTCCAGCCAAATTTTATCAGGCCATTCCGGTACATCGGCAAACTTACTTTCTATTTCTTCAGGTTCGGTGGTTAAAATACCAAACAGATCGCTTTGACCATATGATTCAGCCATTGCATGCTGCGCTGCCGCTTTCATTGCTTCCGGTAAGGTAGCATGTAACGCAGCGCGATGAGGACCTAATTTATCTAATGCTCCAGCGTAAATTAGTTTTTCCATTATACGTTTATTGATCTTTTTCAAATCAACACGATTACAAAAATCAAATAAGTCAGTGAACTCGCCACCACTTTCACGCGCAGCAATAATGGCGTCAATCGGGCCTTCACCCACGCCTTTAATAGCCCCAATACCATAAATAATGGTTTGGTCTTCATCGACGTTAAACTTAAATAAACCTTTGTTCACGTCAGGCGGTAAAATCGTCAGCCCCATGCGTTCAACTTCATCGACCAGCGTCACGACTTTCTCGGTATTATCCATATCCGCAGACATTACAGCCGCGATGAAATAAGACGGGTAATGGGTCTTCATCCACAACGTTTGATACGATACTAGCGCATAAGCAGCCGAATGCGATTTATTGAAACCGTAACCAGCGAACTTTTCTACCAGATCGAAGATCTTCATCGACAGATCACCGTCGACACCGTTATTTATCGCACCTTCTTTGAAAGTACCACGCTGTTTTTCCATCTCTTCTAGTTTTTTCTTACCCATAGCACGACGCAACATGTCGGCGCCACCTAGGGTATAACCAGATAAGACTTGGGCAATCTGCATAACTTGTTCTTGATACAAGATAATGCCGTAAGTCGGATCGAGGATTTCTTTCAACGATTCATGTTGATACTGAGCATCAGGGTAAGATACTTCTTCACGACCATGCTTACGGTCAATAAAGTTATCTACCATGCCTGATTGCAGTGGACCAGGACGGAACAAGGCCACTAGGGCAATCATGTCTTCAAAACTATCCGGTTTTAAACGGCGGATCAGATCTTTCATACCACGAGATTCAAGCTGGAATACCGCGGTAGTTTCTGAACGCTGCAACAAGTCAAAACATCTTTGATCGGTAATATCAATTGACTCAATGCGAATTTCTTTTTTACCTTTCTTAACGAGATGTGGGTTCGCCATATCCAGCGCCCACTGAATAATGGTTAAGGTTCGTAGACCCAAGAAATCGAATTTAACCAGCCCGGCTTCTTCCACGTCATTTTTATCAAACTGGGTGACCGGGTTACTACCGACATCATCACAATATAGTGGTGAAAAATCGGTGATCAAGGTAGGTGAAATTACCACACCGCCGGCATGTTTACCGGCGTTACGTATAACACCTTCGAGAATACGTGCCATATCAACCAACGCACGTACTTCTTCATCGCCTTGGTACAACTCATCCAAGCGTGGTTCAATTTCCCATGCTTTGGTTAAGTTCATCCCCGGATCGGCCGGAATAAGCTTAGAAATTCGATCAACAAAACCAAACGGATGACCAAGCACACGTCCGACATCGCGAATTACCGCTTTTGCTGCCATGGTACCAAAAGTAATGATCTGACTTACCGCATCACGACCATACAATTCAGCAACATGATCGATTACTTCATCACGACGGTCCATGCAGAAATCGACATCGAAATCGGGCATAGAGACACGTTCTGGATTCAAGAAACGCTCGAACAATAATTCATATTCAATCGGATCAAGATCAGTAATTTTAAGCGCGTAAGCTACTAATGAACCAGCGCCGGACCCGCGACCAGGACCAACTGGAATATTGTTGTCCTTACTCCACTGGATGAACTCCATTACGATCAAGAAGTAACCAGGGAATCCCATGTTGTTAATTACTTTCAGTTCGATATCTAGACGTTCTTCATAAGCCGGACGCTGACGTTCACGCTCAGCTGGATCGGGAAAGAGAAAATCTAATCGCTCTACTAACCCATCTTCAGATACCTTAACTAAAAAATCTTCGGTAGAAAGATCACCCGTTGGGAAGTTAGGTAAGAAATATTCACCTAAACGAACGGTCGCATTACAACGCTTGGCAATTTCAACCGAGTTAGCTAACGCTTCCGGGATATCGGCAAATAGCGCACACATCTCTTCTTCGCTGCGTAAGTACTGTTGCTTGCTGTACAGCCTAGGACGACGTTTATCTTCTAACGTATAACCATCATGGATCGATACTCGGACCTCATGGGCATCAAATTCATCTTCATTCAAGAATACGACGTCATTAGTGGCAACGACAGGCAATTGATGCTGATTAGCAAACTCAACGGCCATGTGTAAGTAAGTTTCTTCGTCCTGACGTCCAGTACGGATAAGTTCAAGATAATAGCTATCAGGAAAATGGCTTTGGTAAAATTGTAAACACTGTTGTGCAACTTCATTATTACCTTTTAATAAGGCTTTACCAATGTCACCGTTACGACCACCTGATAATAAAATAACGCCTTGAGCATGCTCTGCTAACCAAGCTTTATCAATAATGGCACGGCCATCAACATGACCACGGCTATACGCTTTAGAGATCAATACCGTTATATTGTTATAACCTTTATTATCTTTGGCTAACGCGGTGAGCTTAAATTGCTCTTCAGGGTATTCTTCACTTTGCACCCAAAAATCAGCACCAATGATGGGTTTAACCCCAGCGCCTTGCATCGCACCATAAAACTTAACCAATGCACACATATTAGTCTGATCGGTTAATGCTACCGCCGGCATATTGAGTTCTTGTAAACGGGGCGCTAGACGTTTAATACGTACGAGGCTGTCCACCATCGAAAACTCAGAGTGTAAATGCAGGTGAATAAAACGAGGTTCTGCCATAAATAAAACTTTCTGCTAATTGAGAGTAGATAAAATAAAACGGGAAACAATAACGTTAAAGTGGCACGCGGCCACCTCAGCTTATTTTAATAGACCCAAGGCCCGTTGCACAGGTTTAAAACTTTTACGATATTCTTCTGTCGGCCCAAGTTCAGCTAACTTTTCCATATGCGCCTTGGTTGGATAACCTTTGTGTTGAGCAAAACCATACTCAGGAAAACGTTTATCGAGTTCTTCCATCTCAGCATCGCGCACTACTTTTGCTAAGATCGACGCAGCACTTATCTCGGCTACGCGTAAATCACCTTTAACAATCGCTTCGGCGGACATAGGTAATGCCGGGCAACGATTACCATCAATAAACACATGCTCAGGTTGTATTGGCAGTCCAGCAACAGCGCGCTGCATAGCCAGCATAGTCGCTTGTAAGATATTCAGCTCATCAATCTCTTCTGGGCTACAACGACCAATGCTCCAGGCTAATGCTTTCTCTTTAATTTCCGGGAACAACAGCTGGCGTTTTTTCTCACTCAATTTTTTTGAGTCCGTTAATCCAATAATGGGGTTGTTTGGATCTAATATCACTGCGGCGGTAACAACATCGCCCACTAATGGACCACGTCCTACTTCGTCAACACCAGCAACAAGTTTCCCTTCTGGGTAAATTATTTCATCATACATTTTTAGTTACCTGCTCTATTTTTGCGATATTGCTGGGATATTATTGTCATTAATTAATTCAAGTACTGCATCTGCAGCTTGTTTGTCGGCATTACAACGAATTTGCTTATGCAGCTCAGTAAAATGTTCGAGCAACTCCGCGTTGTCTGTCGTTAACAGCTTAGCCATTTCTTCAGCCAAAATATCTGGTTGGCAATCATCTTGTAACCGCTCTGCGACAATTTCTTTTTTCGCTAATAAGTTAGGTAATGATACAAATGGCGCTTTCATCAAGCGTAGCATGATCTTATAGGTTAACGGTTTAACGCGATAACCTACCACCATAGCACGTTTCATCAACATGGTTTCCAGTGCAGCGGTACCAGACGCTAACAATACAGCATCAGCAACCGCCATCGCTTCACGCGCATGGCCATCTAAGATGATCACATCAAGCTCAGGGGCAACGTCTTGCTTAATGGCGAGAAACTGTGCTTTACGTTCTTCATTGACCATAGGCACAACAAACTGTAAATCATTAAAACGTTGTTTTAATAAAATAGCTGTTTCTAAAAAACTGGCCGACAGTAGTCCAACTTCACCAGCCCGACTCCCTGGAAGAATAGCAACATAACGCTGCTTAAGGTCCAGTTTTAATTCGCGAATAGCAGCTTGCTTATCGGCGCCCGCTAAGGGGATCGAATCAGCCATGGTATGGCCAATAAAGCGACAAGGCACATCATATTCATCATAGAAGGCTTTTTCAAACGGTAGAAAGGCTAAGACCATATCTACAGCTTTTTTAATTTTGAAAACACGCTTTTGACGCCATGCCCAAACTGAAGGGCTAACATAGTGTACGGTTTTTATACCGCTCGCTTTGAGCTTTAATTCAATGGGAATATTAAAATCTGGCGCATCAACACCAATGAAGATATCAGGCGGGTTTTGTTTAAAATGGGCTAAGACTTCTCGTTTAACTTTAAACAGTCTTGGTAATCGACCCAGTACTTCCACTAGACCAAATACAGATAGCTCTTCCATTTCGAACAACGTATTAAAACCAAGCGCTTGCATGCGAGGTCCAGCAATACCTTCGAAAATGGCATCAGGGTGACGGGATTTAATTTCTTTGATCAGGGCGGCAGCTAAAATATCGCCGGAGACTTCCCCGGCGATAATACCAATACGTAATGGTTTCGTTGTCATTGTAAGCTATCTATAAAGAATACGATTAACGAATAATACCACGTTCATTGGTTTTTAAAAATTCTGTAAACAAAGCAACACTTGGTTGTTCATTTGCACTTTCTTCTAATGCAGCTAATGCTTCCGCTACGGTATTACCTTGGCGGAACACGATACGGTAAGCACGCTTAACGGCCTTAATAGCCTCAGCATCAAACCCACGGCGTCTAAGGCCTTCAGAGTTGATACCAAAGGGCTTAGCATGGTGACCCGATGCCATCACATAAGGCGGAATATCTTTAATAATAACCGAACCACCGGCAACGAAGGCATGAGAACCCACTTTACCAAATTGGTGGATTGCCGCATGACCACCAAAGATCACGTGATCACCAATATGTACATGGCCCGCTAAAGTGGCGTTATTAGCAAAAATACAGTTGTCACCGATGATAACATCGTGTGCAACGTGGGCATTTACCATGAATAAGCTATTGCTACCAATTTTGGTTAAACCTTGGTCTTGAACTGTACCACGGTGGATAGTCACGCCTTCACGGAAAACGTTATTATCACCAATCTCAAGACGCGTGTTTTCACCTGCGTATTTTAGATCTTGGCATTCTTCACCAATTGAGCCAAATTGGAAAAAGCGATTACCTTTACCAATTTTACACGGGCCATTGATAACAACATGAGAAGCAATGACACAGTCATCGCCAATCTCAACATTCTCACCAACGATAGTCCAAGGACCAATTTTTACATTATTACCAATTGTTGCGCTTTCATGCACAATAGCAGTTTCATGGATCACGATTAAGCCTCTCGTCTTGCGCACATGATTTCAGCATCACAAACTACTTTACCATCAACTTTTGCAATCGCAGTAAAAAAGCCAATACCACGGCGTTCTTTAATTAATTCAATGTGTAGATGCATTACATCGCCAGGCACTACAGGTTTACGAAAACGCGCCTTATCAATACCGGCAAAATAATACAGTTCATTATCACCAGGGCCGCCATCTGTCTTATACCCTAACAAACCAGATGCTTGCGCTAACGCTTCTAAAATCAATACACCAGGGAAAATAGGATTAGTTGGAAAATGACCCGTAAATTGCGGCTCATTAACCGATACATTTTTAATTGCATGGATCGATTTTCCCGGTACATAATCCAATACACGATCAACCAGTAAAAACGGGTAGCGGTGTGGTAAAAGACTCATGATTTCTTGTATTTCAATGGTATTTTTTTGTTCGCTCAAAATTTTAATTCCTGTCGCAACGAAAGCGTTATGGCGCTTAGGTTTAGCTTAATTTTTCTAGTTTAGATAAGCGTTTATGCATATCATCAATTTTCATTACACGGGCCGTTTGACGACGCCATTCACGATTAGTTTGTGCCGGAATACCAGATGAATACAAACCCGCTTTATCAATTGGGCGCATTACCATCGACATACCTGTGATATTAACGTTATCGGTTATTTCCATATGACCATTGATAACACTACCACCACCAATCATGCATTGTTTACCTAGTTTTAAGCTTCCTGCTAACAGAGTACCGCCAGAGATAGCGGTGTTTTCACCAATTTCTACATTATGGCCAACTTGACACTGATTATCTAAAATCACGCCGTCGCTAATAATTGTATTATCTAACGCACCACGATCAATCGTTGTGCATGCGCCGATCTCAACACGGTCGCCAATAATCACACGACCAAGTTGTGGGATCTTGATCCATTTTCCGCCATCATTTGCATAACCAAAGCCATCAGCGCCGATGACAGCACCACTTTGGATCAGGCAATCGCTACCAATGGCAATATTGTGGTAAATAGTAACATTTGCCCACAATTTAGTGCTCTGACCAATGTTGGTATCTTTGCCAACAAAACAACCTGCACCGATAATCACATTATCCGCTAACGTCACACCTGTTTCGATAACAGCATTTGCACCGATTGCCACATTGTCACCTAATACCACATCATCTGCAATCACAGCACTTGGTGCAATATCAGTCGCCGGTGCGGGTGTAGTATCAAGTAACTGTGCGACTAATGCAAAACCAACATATGGATTTTTCATCACTAATGCATTGGTTTTACACGCGGCAAGATCATCCGATTTAACAATGACAGCAGAGGCTGCAACAGTAGCGAGTTGATCGCTATATTTGCTATCACTTAAAAAAGTAATACTACCCGGCTGTGCATTTTGCATCGAATTAATCGCACTAATCTCGATCCTGCCATCGCCGTGTAGCTCAGCTTGAATTGCCGTTGCTATTTGTTGTAACGTCATTGCCATGTTAAACCTTTCTACCTATAAAAAATTTATACTATTTTACTACATATTTTATGCTGTAAAATAGTATTATTTGATGTTGTAAATATCGTTACTTGCTTAATTCTTGAATTATTTTGTCAGAAATATCTAATTTAGGATCAACAAATAGTGCGGCTTGCTTAGTCATCACAAGGTCATAACCATCACGCTTAGATACAGTCTCGATTGCATTTTGTAATAATACCAGTAGTTTGTTATTTTCTTCTTGGCCACGACGCTGTTGATCTTCTTTAAATGCTTTGCCTTTTAATTTTAGCTGCGCATCTAATTCTTCTAACTTACGGACCAGTTTAGTTTGCTCTTGTGGTGTCATTAACGCGGCATCACGCTGACGTTTTTCGTTTAATGCTACCAACTCTGTTTGTAATTTATTGAGTTCAATCGCGCGCGTTTGGAATTCTTCATTCAAGCGTTTACCTATCGCTTCACGCTGTGGTAATTGCTGTAATATTTTACCTGCGTCAACAACCGCATAACCCGCTGCACTTGCTGTAAACGATGCGCTAAGCGCCAATGCTAATACGGTTGTTTTAATAATTTTTTTCATGTTAATCCCTAATTAGATTTAAACTTACGACGTACGTTCTGATACTGAAACGTACGTATTTATTCAATATGCTTTGGCTTAGAAAGTGCTACCAATATTAAAGGTGAATACTTCTGTTTTGTCGCCTTCATATTCTTTCAATGGCGTTGCTAGCGAGAATACTAACGGGCCCATTGGTGATAACCACTGTAAACTAACACCTAAAGAGGCACGTATGCGCGCAGGATCAGAATAGTCACCAAAATATTCACAATTTTTTGAACAACTTCCACTTGGATAATCACTGGAATTAAACTCGGTATCCCATACCGAACCGGCATCAACAAAGACCGTAGTGCGCACGAGATTAGCGTATTCTTCGCTTAAAAATGGCGTAGGAAAAATCAGTTCAACACTACCCGTTGCTAGCGCATTACCACCAACGGATGAATCTGTTCCTACATACACCGTATTACCACCATCATTACCTGAGCCAGGAGTCGTCTGTATACCTTTAGGGCTAATGGTATTGCTATTAAAGCCACGAACTGAGTAGAAACCACCTGCATAATAGTTTTCATAAAACGGTAAAATGTGATCATCGCCACCATCAGTCTTACCATAACCATTACCGTAAGCAACACGACCACGCATCAATACTGACCAGCGGTGGTTGCTTGAGATCGGCACATAATACTTATTATCTAAACTCATTTTAAAATACTGCACATCTGAACCTGGTACAGTCATAGTAAAGTTGGCTTTTTGTTCCGAACCAGATGTGGCAAATACCCCGCGGTTTAAAGTACGGCGACGCCAAGATGCAGAGACATCAAAACCTTGGAACACCACGAAGCTACCATCAGCATCAAAGTCTTTATCATAAATTTCCCAAAATTTTTCTGTTTGGGCGTAAGTGGTGGTTTGTGAGATCTTATTCCACTCATAACCTAAGCTAAAGCTTAAGGTATTATTTTCATTAACAGGGAAACCTAACGTACCCGAGACACCATATGTACGGTTATTATAATCAACAATATCGGCTTCTGACGCTTCAAAATCAGTGAAGTAAACCTTACCACCAAAGCTCACGCCATCAACCGTAAAGTACGGGTCGGTATAATTTAAGCTGGCATTTTTCGAGTAGTCATTAGTACTAACACTGATACCGGCCTTGTTACCGGTACCGAAGAAGTTATCCTGTTGAATACCGGCATTTAAACTTAAGCCGGATTCTGAACCATAACCAATACCCGCATTAAATGAACCAGCAGGTTGTTCTTTCACTTGTACATTAACATCGACCACATCCATCTCACCAGGTACACGTACCGTATTGGTATTCACGGTTTCAAAGAAACCAAGTTGGTTAAGACGGGTTTTAGAACGGTCAATTAAGCGGTTCGATAACCAAGTACCTTCCATCTGACGCATTTCACGGCGTAAGACTTCATCTTTAGTCACATCATTACCAGCAAAGTTAATCCGGCGCACATAAATGCGCGGACCCGGTTCAACAGCTATAGTTAAGTTAACCGTATGGTCTTCATCATTAATTTCTGGGTAGGTCGATACTTTAGGGTAAGCGTAGCCGAAACGACTTAAATAACGGCTGAGACTTTCTTCTGTTGCAGTAACACTTGCACCACTGTATAGCTCACCCGAATTAAGCGCTAATAAACCGCGTAATTCTTGTTCTTTATCTAGCAGGTCACCAGTTAACACAACATGACCGAGTTTATATTGTTCACCTTCATCGACTTTAAGGGTGATATAAATGCCTTGTTTGTCCGGTGTCATTGAAACTTGCGTTGATTCGGTTTTAAAGCGAATATAACCCTTATCAACATAATGACTACGCAGTTTCTCTAAATCACCGGCAAGCATTTGTTTTTGATACTGCTGATCAGCCATGAAGTTCCACCACGGCGTATGATCACTCAGCTCAAATATATTCTTTAATTCTGCAGTTGAGTAAACACTGTTACCTAAGATGTTTAGCTGTTTAATTTCCGCGGATTTACCTTCAACAAAACTAAATTTAATATCAATGCGATTACGTGGTAACGGGGTAATAATAGTATTTATTTTTGCACTGTAACGACCGGCGCCATAATAAAATTCTTGTAATCCCTGCTCTACCGAACGAATGATAGTACGGTCAATAGGCTCGCCAACACGAATACCGGATGAACTTAAGCTTTCTTGTAGTTGCTCTTCTGGGATCGCTTCATTACCAACAAATTCAATGCTACTAATAGTGGGTAATTCAGTTACTTTAAAGACCAGTGTCGAACCATCACGGTACAACTCAATATCATCAAAGTTCCCTGATTCGTAAAGTTTTTTCACCGCTAACGCGGTATCATTGCTGCTGACGCTATCACCTTCTCGCAAAGGGATATTCAATAATGCCGCGCCTAGCGTGACACGTTGTAAGCCTTCGACTTGAATATCGTCAACAATGAAGTTCTTTGCCGCTGCTGTGGCACTGGTAATTAAGCAAGCACTTGAAAGTAGTACGCCAACTATATATTTATTAATTATCATTCTGAGTAAATAATCCCTAAAACGCAATCCAATGACTTATAAACGAGCAAAGTCATTAAATAAGGCAAGTCCCGTTAATAGCATAATAATGACAGAACCAATTTTAAAACCAAACTCTTGAATCTTCTCAGATACAGGTCGGCCAGTAATCAGTTCAAATGTGTAATACACTAGATGACCACCATCCAGTACTGGCAGTGGCATTAAATTCATTAAGCCTAAATTAACACTAATCAAGGCAAGAAAACCTAAGAAATAAACCAAACCATAATCAGCACTGGCGCCAGCACTTTTGGCAATTGAAATAGGTCCACTTAAGTTATTGAGCGATAAATCGCCCGTCACTAAACGGCCTATCATCTTAAAAGTAAGCGCGGTTAACTGCCAAGTACGCTCAACCGATTTTTGTACTGAATCTAGAATACCATATTGAATATCAACAAGATAATCTTCAGGATAACTAGCAACCACAGGCGCAACGCCTAAATAACCTTTAAATGAGCCATCAGGACCAGTTTTTCCTTTTGGTGTCATCATTAATTCTAATTGTTGGCCATTACGCAGAATGCTTACCGCTAATGTTTGATCTGGGCTATTTTGTACTTTTTCTACCAGCATCATCCAACTATCAATTGGCTGCTGTGCAATGGCAATGATTTTGTCTCCCACGAGCAAGCCCGCTTTTTCGCCCGCACCGCCTTTAATAACGTCAGCCAATTCTTGACTCACTGCTGGTCGGTAAGGGGTTAAACCCATGCTTGATATTGGTGATTCGCGCTCAGGACTAAACTTCCACTCACGTAAATCAACTTGTCGAGATACCGTGTAGTTAGTGTCCTCAAGATATAATTGCATCGCCATAGAGGATTCACCCATGTGCTCAATTAACTTAAGACTAACGTCATTCCAATCTTGAACTGCTTGTCCATCAATCGCGGTAATAATCGCTTTATTCGTCACACCCGCCTGCGCCATAACAGAATGTGGGGCAACCTCACCGATCACAGGTTTTACACTCGGTACGCCGATCATAAACATCAGCCAAAAAGCCACAATCGCTAACGCGAAATTAGCTAAAGGCCCTGCGGCGACAATGGCAATTCTGGCTAATACCGGTTTACAGTTAAAGGATTGTGATTTTAATTCTTCTGGTACGTCATCAACGCGCTCATCAAGCATCTTAACAAAGCCGCCTAATGGGATCATAGCCACGGCATATTCAGTGCCATCTTTACCCGTGTGCATCCATAACGTTTTACCAAAACCAATCGAAAAACGTAATACTTTCACGCCACAGCGACGCGCCACCCAAAAGTGACCAAATTCATGTATAGCAACTAAAATGCCTAGAGCAATAATAAATGCACCTAGATTCCATAACGACGATATCATTTTGCGACTCTGTTTATTGTTTGTTGGGCGTCGATTCGCGCCATTGCATCAATATCAATCAATGCAGCAATATTATCTGGTTCAGAAACTGTCATGCTATCTAAGACCGACGCATTAACAGACGCAATATCCGTGAACGCAATTTTCCCTGTTAAAAAAGCATCTACAGCAACTTCATTCGCCGCGTTTAATGTGGTGGTTGCTGCTTGGCCTTGATAGCAGGCATCAATGGCTAATTTCAAACAAGGATAACGGGCATAATCAGGTTTCAAGAAAGTCAGTTCACCCATTTCGAAAAAATCTAATGGTTTAACACCTGAAGAAATACGTTTTGGATAGGCCATCGCGTGCGCAATTGGCGTACACATATCTGGTTCACCCATCTGCGCTAATACTGAACCGTCGGTATATTGCACCATAGAATGGATAACAGATTGGGGATGGATAACAACTTGGATCTGCGCTTCGTCAGCATTAAATAACCACTTAGCTTCAATATACTCTAAGCCTTTATTCATCATAGTCGCGGAATCAACTGATATTTTCTGACCCATTGACCAATTAGGATGAGCACAAGCCTGTGCTGGCGTGACGGCAGCTAAATCGGCGATATCACTGTAACGGAATGGACCACCAGAACCGGTTAATAAGATCTTGCTGATACCTTCTGCAACTAGGTCACAAAAACCCAAGTCAGCTTGCACAGCTGTCGGCATGGCTTGAAAAATAGCATTGTGTTCGCTATCAATCGGTAATAATTGGGCGCCACTGGCTTTTACTTCTTGCATAAATAAAGCGCCAGACATAACTAGCGCTTCTTTATTTGCCAACAGAATACGTTTACCCGCACGCACAGCTGCTAACGTTGGCATAAGCCCTGCGGCACCAACAATTGCAGCCATGACCATGTCACTCTCATCGAGAGCAGCAACTTGGCATAAGGCGTCTATCCCAGACAGTACTTCTGTAGAACAATTATGTGATTTTAGTTGTTGCGCTAACTTAGCTGCGGCAACGTCATTAAGCATCACGGCATAACAAGGTTTAAACTCTAAACATTGTGCAACCATCTCAGTAACATTGCTATTAGCGGTTAAAGCCTGTACCCGAAAGCGCTCAGGATTTTGACGAATAACTGCAAGAGTGCTTTTACCAATCGAGCCGGTTGCACCCAGTATCGTTAATCCAATCACAATAACGCTCCCTTAAAAACAAACTAAATAAATAACAGCAAATACCGGTAATGCAGCCGTTAAGCTATCAATACGATCTAAAATGCCGCCGTGACCAGGTAATAACGTTCCACTGTCTTTTACACCCGCTTCACGTTTGAACATACTCTCGTTAAGATCACCTAATGTCGATGAAATTGACGTAACAAAGCACGTGAACAGGATTATGACAAGCTTACTGCTATCAAGTTCCCCTGAAGGTGAAACGGTCATCACAACTGCAGCAATTAACGCAATAAGCATAGAGACAACAACACCACCAAAGAAGCCTTCACGCGTTTTACCAGGGCTGACTTTTGGTGCTAATTTATTTTTACCGAATTTTTTACCGGTAAAGTAAGCGCCTGTATCTGCACTCCATACCAAGAACATCACTAGCATTACAAGCCATGCACCAGACTGTTGGTCATGGGCATAATCAAAAGAACGTAACGCTAACATAGCCCAGAAAAATGGCACTAAGGTCAGCAAACCGATAACCACTTTAACCAGGGTATTTTGAGTCCATGCTTTAGCACTGTTTGGATAGCTAGCCACTAATGCGGCACAAGTTAACCACCACACAGCACCAACAATTAAAATACCGCGAACCATTGGCACTAATACAATCTCACCATTACTTACTTGCCAAATATTACGAACATCTGGTGGAATAACGAGTAATGTCGCCCCTAAGATAAGTGAGTAGCCAACAATTAAGGCATTAGGTAATTTACTATTATTCTTATCAACCAATACCGCCCACTCTTTTGTTGCTAAGATAAAAACACCAGCGATTGCCAGTGCGTACCATTGCAGGGGTAACAAGAAGATAGCGGCAAGCGCTAATGGTGCTAAAATTAATGCGGTCGTAATACGTTGCTTAAGCAAAAGTTGTTCTCCTATTGAAACGCTCAGACAGGGTCTAAACGCTTATTTATATTTGTTTATTGCTGTTTGGTTAAAATAGCCCGGACTTGTTCACCAGTGCCACCAAAACGTCGCTCTCTATTTACAAAGCTAAATATGGCATCTTCAAATGCAGTCTGATCAAAATCAGGCCATAAGGTGTCAGTGAAGTACAATTCCGCATACGCTAATTGCCATAACAGAAAGTTACTAATGCGGTGGTCGCCACCTGTACGGATCATCAAATCGACAGCAGGCTGTTCCGCCATTGCAATATGTTGCCCCAGCATTTTGTCATCAATTTGATCTGCGCTGATGTCACCGTTTTTAACCGCAATAGCGATCTGCTTAGCGGCATTGGCTATATCCGATTGACCGCCATAATTCGCAGCAATATTAAGGGTTAACTTAGTATTATGTTTAGTTAACTCTTCAGCTTCAGAGATCTTGGTTTGAATAGCCAGACTAAATGCAGATACATCGCCAATGATTTTTAGGCGAATTTGATTTTTATGTAGTTTTTTTACTTCTCGTGTTAACACCGTCATAAATAACTTCATTAACATACTAACTTCAGCTTCTGGTCGACGCCAATTTTCACTACTAAACGCAAATAACGTTAACGACTCGATGCCGATAGTTAATGCACTACTCACCACTTGACGAACAGACTTAACACCTTCATGGTGGCCTTTAACACGTATTTTGCCACGCTGCTGCGCCCAGCGTCCATTGCCATCCATAATGATTGCAACGTGCTTAGGTTTTGAGTCATTAACTAACGCTTCAAGTTCAGTTGAGTTTACCATTACTATCTTTATCCATTAAAATCTAAAGCGCCGTATCGAAATACGGCGCTTTAAAAGATGTAATCGAAATTACACTTCCATTAAATCTTTTTCTTTGTCTGACAATATAGTATCAATTTGCTTGATACAGGTATCAGTCATTTTTTGGATCTCGTCTTGTGCACGGCGATCATCATCTTCACCGATTTCTTTTTCTTTTAGTAGTGCTTTGATATCACCGTTAGCATCACGACGGATGTTACGGATAGCAACACGCCCTTGTTCAGCATCAGCTCGCACAACTTTAATCAAGCTCTTACGACGTTCTTCAGTAAGTGCAGGTAATGGAATACGAATATTAGTACCAGCAGACTGAGGATTAAGACCCAAATCAGACGACATGATTGCTTTTTCTACGGCTTTAACCATTGTTGCATCAAATACAGTAATGCTTAATGTACGTGAATCTTCAGTACCAATGTTACCGATTTGGTTAAGCGGTGTATTAGCACCATAGTAAGATACTGAAATACCGTTAAGGATACTTGGGTGTGCACGGCCAGTACGCACTTTAGATAGTTGACCTTTTAGTGCTTCGATACTTTTGCCCATACGGTCTTGAGCATCATCTTTAATTTCGTTGATCACAACGTCTTCCTTAAATTTGTC
Source organism: Moritella dasanensis ArB 0140 (assembly GCF_000276805.1). GTDB lineage: Bacteria > Pseudomonadota > Gammaproteobacteria > Enterobacterales > Moritellaceae > Moritella > Moritella dasanensis. The sequence goes on from NZ_AKXQ01000025.1 coordinate 35,181, forward strand.
GGGCAATGATCGTCATTGCCTTATCGATAAGAATTTACTTACTTAGTGTAAATCAATTCAATTTAGAGGTCTTGTTATAATCCCTCTAAACTTTAAACTATTGTATTTATTTACTGAATTTGAGACTCAGTTTTATTTCTTTGCTGCATTTGAAATCAATGTGCCTTCAGCTTCACCCATGATAACACGGCGTAAAGCACCTGGTTTATTCATGTTAAACACGCGCATAGGTAAGTTATGGTCACGCGCCATTGTAAATGCAGACAGGTCCATAATTTTAAGTTCTTTTTCTACTACTTCACGATACTCAAGGTTATCGTAAAATTCAGCATTTGGATTTTTCACTGGATCTTCAGAGTATACACCATCTACTTTTGTTGCTTTTAATACAATATCAGCTTCAATTTCGATACCACGTAAACACGCAGCAGAGTCAGTTGTACAGAATGGGTTACCTGTACCAGCAGAGAAGATCACTACTCGGCCAGTTTTTAACAAGCTAATTGCTTCAGCCCAGTTATAGCTGTCACATACGCCACGTAATTCAATTGCAGACATTAAACGAGCATTCACATAAGCACGGTGGAGTGCATCACGCATTGCTAAGCCATTCATCACAGTCGCTAACATGCCCATGTGATCGCCCACTACACGGTTCATTCCCGCTTCAGCAAGACCTGCACCACGGAATAAGTTACCGCCACCAATAACCAAACCAACTTGAACACCCAGCTCAACAATTTCTTTGATCTCTTGCGCCATGCGATCTAGTACTTTGGGATCGATACCAAAGTTTTCGTCACCCATTAGCGCTTCACCGCTAAGTTTTAATAGAATACGACGATATGCAGGTTTTGGGTTGGTAGTCATCATGATCTCTTTATCCTAATTGTGGAAAAACCGCAGCCTAAGCCGCGGTCTATATTAAATCTTCAGCAATAATTAAATTATGCTTTTTTTGCTGCTGCTACTGTAGCTGCAACTTCAGCTGCGAAATCGTCTTCAGCTTTTTCGATGCCTTCACCAACTTCGATACGGATGAAGTTTAAAACGTCAGCGCCTTCTTCTTTAAGAAGTTGACCAACAGTTTTTGAAGGTTCCATGATGAAAGCTTGACCTGTAAGGCTAACTTCACCAGTGAATTTCTTCATACGACCAATAACCATTTTCTCAGCGATTTCTTGTGGTTTGCCACTATTCACTGCGATTTCGATTTGGATCGCTTTTTCTTTTTCAACAACTGAAGCAGGTACATCTTCAGGTTTAACGAATTCTGGCTTAGCTGCTGCTACGTGCATAGCAAGTTTCTTAGCTAGTTCTTCGTCACCGCCTTTAAGTACAGTAACAACACCGATAGTGCCACCGTGTACGTATGCAGCTAGGTTATCACCTTTAACTACAACTGAACGACGAACATTGATGTTTTCGCCGATTTTAGCGATCAAGTTAGCACGTGCTTCTTCAACTGTAAGTTCAGCATCGAATTTAGCAGCTAGTAGCGCTTCAGCAGAATCGAATTCGCCAGCGTGAGCAACTTCAACAACTTGGTTAGCAAATGCTAGGAAGCTTGCATCTTTTGCTACGAAGTCAGTTTCTGAGTTGATTTCAACTAGAACAGCAACGCCGTTAGCAACTTTAGTTTTTACAACGCCTTCAGCAGCAATACGACCCGCTTTTTTAGCCGCTTTAACAGCGCCTGATTTGCGCATGTTCTCGATTGCAAGTTCCATATCGCCTTCAGCTTCAACTAAAGCTTTCTTACAATCCATCATGCCTGCAGCTGTACGTTCGCGCAGTTCTTTAACCATTGCAGCAGTAATTGCCATGGGTAATTTCCTCAATTTCTATACAAAAAAAAACAGGAGCCATATGGCTCCTGTTAACTAAATAGTGCACTTAGTTAATAAGAGCATCGATTAAATCGAAAAGCTTTATTATTTAGCTTCTTCGATGAAGTCGCTTTCCGCTTGTGCAGCGATGTCTTGATTACGGCCTTCATTTACAGTTGCTGCAACAGCACCCGCATAAAGTTTGATAGCACGGATCGCATCATCGTTACCAGGTACAACGAAATCAATGTTGTCTGGGTTTGAGTTAGTATCAACAATAGCTACTACTGGGATACCTAGGTTGTTAGCTTCTTTAATAGCGATGTGCTCGTGGTCAGCATCGATTACGAAGATAACGTCAGGTAAACCGCCCATAGTTTTGATACCACCAAGGCTTTTCTCTAGTTTTTCCATTTCACGTGTGTTCATTAGAGCTTCTTTCTTAGTAAGTTGCTCGAATGTACCGTCTTGTGATTGTGCTTCTAGAGTAGTTAGACGCTTGATTGATTGGCGAACTGTTTTCCAGTTAGTCAACATACCACCTAACCAGCGGTGATCAACGTAGAACTGGTCACATGAAAGTGCAGCTTCTTTGATTGTTTCGCCAGCAGCTTTTTTAGTACCAACAAAAAGAACTTTACCTTTTTTGTCTGCAACGTTCTTGATAAAACCAAGTGCGTCGTTGAACATTGGAACAGTTTGCTCTAAGTTGATGATATGTACTTTACTACGAGCGCCAAAGATGTATTGCTTCATCTTTGGGTTCCAGTAACGAGTTTGGTGACCGAAGTGAACACCTGCTTGTAGCATATCGCGCATTGATACTGTAGACATTTTAATTCCTTAAGTTTGTATGGGGTTAGGCCTCCACACATCCCATTTTTTCGACCTTTGAATCTAAGTTAGCGTAATAAAATCAAGCGCTAACCAAACAAAACAAAAGCACCCCGACAAATGTGACGATGTGTGTGTGATTTATATAAAATATGTGTGTATGAAGTTTAACAAATAACCAGTAGCTGGAATTTGTTAATTCATTGCGCGCTTTATATCATATACAGATAAATAGCACAAATTTTGTGGCATAATTTTTTGCTCATTACACCATCAAATAACATCGCACGCATCCCTTATTCTAGCGGGTTATCAACATAATTCTTGGCATCACATTTATTATTCACCGGCCTGCTAATACCTACAAAGAGCAGGACGTGGCAGAGAAGCATTGATCCGCAAAAAAAATTTATGCTTATCACTCGCATTAGCGTTACAATAAAAGCCATAAAACAAAACATTTATCTATATTGAAGAGTGAAAAATGAGCGTAATCATTAAAACTGAAGAGCAAATCGAAAAAATGCGCGTTGCTGGTCGTCTAGCAGCACAAGTACTAGAAATGATAGAACCGTTTGTAGTTGCCGGGGTGACCACTCAGGAGTTAAATGATCGTTGCCATGAATTCACTTTAGCAAACGATGCATTATCTGCGCCTTTGTTTTACCCAAGCTACGATGAAAATGATGATACTGCATTTCCAAAATCAATCTGCACATCTATCAACAGCGTTGTTTGTCATGGTGTGCCTGATGAACGTCCACTAGAAGATGGTGATATTCTTAATATGGATATCACCGTGATCAAAGATGGTTTACATGGTGATACATCAAAGATGTTTTTCATCGGTGAAGTTTCTCCACGTGATAAGCAATTATGTCGCATCTCACAAGAAGCACTCTATGAAGGTTTGCGTCAAGTAAAACCAGGTGCACGCTTAAGCCGCATTGGCGAGATTATCGAGAAAAAGATCAAGTCGCACAATAAAGCCAATCCAACACGTAAATACTCAATCGTAGAAGAATACTGCGGTCATGGTATTGGTGAGAAATTCCACGAAGAACCACAAGTATTGCATTACAAATCTCGCTTCAACGAGAGCAATCAGAATCTCGTGCTTAAAGAAGGCATGTGCTTCACGATTGAACCGATGATCAACGCAGGTAAAAAACACAATGAAGTTGCCGATGATCATTGGACAGTACTAACAAAAGATAATAAGAATTCAGCACAATGGGAACACACGCTTGTGGTCACCAAAGATGGCTGTGAAATTCTGACATTACGTGATGAAGAAACTATTCCGCGTATCTTAAAAAACTAGTTTGCGTATCTTACAAACGAGTAATAGATACCTTAAAACTAATAGTAGATAAACGCTAATTTTTATAATTAGTTAACATGGGAATCGCGCCCTGCGGTTCCCATTTTTCTATCGAACTCCAGGAAGGCGTCGTATGGATCAAACTCAATATGTTCCCGCATTACTCTCGGATGAAGAGTTAACACTTAGTCATTGTAAATCACACATGCAAGAGTTCCAGTCTTGGCTTGAACAACGCTTTTTTGATGGTGATGATATTATTGCGTTAGTCTCTTGCCGCGCAGAATACATGGATCAATTGCTGAATCGACTTTGGCAAAAATTTACTCTTTCTTCGCACCCCGCATTAGCACTCGTCGCTGTGGGTGGTTATGGCCGTGGTGAATTACATCCTAAATCAGACATCGATTTACTGATCACGACCACGTCAACCTTAACCCCAGAACAAGAGCAAGCAATCTCACTCTTTATTACCATGTTATGGGATTTGCGTTTAGAAGTGGGTCATAGTGTCCGCACCATTGAGGAATGTTTAGAGAAAGGTTTAGGTGATATTACCATTGCGACCAACCTATTAGAATCACGCTTAATTACCGGTTCTGAAGATACTTACGCGCAGTTACAAGATATTATTGATCCAGAAACTTTTTGGCCAAGCCAAGATTTTTTCCAAGCCAAACATGAAGAACAGCTTGCTCGCCATCATCACTTCAAAGGTTCATCATATAATTTAGAGCCTGATTTAAAAAGCAGCCCTGGTGGGTTACGCGATTTACAAACTATCTTGTGGATCACCCGCCGTCATTTCGGCTCAAACAGTTTCTTAGAATTAACCAATCATGGTTTTTTAACCAGAGGTGAATATCACGAATTGGAAGATTGTCAGAAATTCTTGTGGCGTGTGCGCTTTGCCCTGCACCTGGGCTTAAAACGTTGTGATAACCGTCTGCTCTTCGATCGACAAACATCGGTAGCGGAAGCGCTCGGTTATAGCGGCGAGGGTAATCACGCCGTTGAAACTATGATGAAGCAGTTTTACCAAACTATCCGTCGCGTCACTGAACTCAATGAAATGCTGTTACAATTATTTAATCAGGCGATCCTCGGACACGTTGGCATGGATGTGCGTAATATCACCGCCGATTTCCGTCTTCGTGGCAGCCTTATTGATACCACCAGCACAGATCTATTTACGCGTCGCCCTGGTGCGATTATTGAATTATTTTGCCACATAGCAGATAACGAGCATATCACCGGTATTTATGCCGGTACGATACGTGAACTGCGTGACGCCAGACGTAAACTGACCATGTGGTTAGAAGACATACCCGAGTGTCGTGAACAATTCATGCTGTTACTTAAGCATCCTAACGCCAGTGGTCTCGCGCTGACCTTAATGCATAAACATGGTGTCATTGCCGCTTACATTCCACAGTGGAGTCGTATCCTCGGGCAGATGCAATTTGATCTCTTCCATAATTACACCGTAGACGAACACACCCATCGTTTAGTGAAGATTATTGATTCTTATAAACGCGAAGAAACCAAAGAAACGCATCCACTCTGCTGTGAGATCTATCCGCGTTTAGAAAAACCCGAATTATTGCTCATCGCGGCGATTTTCCATGATATAGGTAAAGGCCAAAAAGGTAATCACTCCGAGATTGGCGCCATTGATGTACGCGCATTTTGTAAAAAGCACGGTATTAACAAAGCCGATCGTAAACTCGTGGCGCGATTAGTAAAATATCATTTATTAATGTCTGTGACCGCGCAGCGTCGTGATATTCATGATCCGGAGATCATTACTGAGTTTGCCCGCACCATAGGTGATCAAGAGCATTTAAACTACCTCTACTGCCTTACCGTCGCCGATATCTGCGCCACCAATGATACCTTATGGAATAATTGGAAAGGCTCACTGCTACGTGAATTATACTTCCTCACCCAGCAAGCACTGCGCCGTGGGTTGGAAAATCCATTGGATGCTAAATTCAGGATCAAGAATAATAAAGACACTGCGTTGGCCTTTTTAGAAAATAGCAGTTTTAGTCTCGAGCAGATCCAAACCTTATGGACGACATTTCGCTCTGAGTACTTTTTGCGTAATGATCCGAGCCAAATATGTTGGCACACAACCGGGATTTTGAATCATCAAGACCCAACAAAACCCTTAGTGCTGATAAGTCAAAATAGTGCCCGCGGTGGTAATGAAGTCTTTATCTACGCCAAAGAAAATAAACACCTGTTCGCCTCAGCGGTCTCTGCACTGGGTAATAAGTGTTTAAATATTCACGATGCCAAAATTACATCAAGCCGTAATGGTTATGTGCTCGATAGCTTTGTGATCTTAGATCAAACCGGTGATACCCTCGCCCCTGATCGCGTTTATGCATTACAAGAATCATTAGAAACAGTGTTAACAGCAGCCACAGCACCGATATTAAGAAAACAGCGTATTCCACGCCAAATAAAGCAGTTCTCGGTAAAAACTAAAGTCACGTTTTTAGCCACCAAGAAAAAACGTACCTTTGTTGAAATTATAACCTTGGATACACCTGGTCTGCTGGCTCGTATCAGCGCCATATTAAGCTCAGAAAATATCGTTCTGCATAATGCCAAGATCTCCACCATTGGTGAACGCGCAGAAGATTTCTTTATTATCTCGGGTAATAACAATCAACCGTTATCACCAGAGCAACAAGCGGAATTACGTCATAATCTGATCACTGAATTAGCAGATAACTAGCTAATCGAAAAATAACAATCATCATTTTCTTTGAAACAACAAAGCGAAATGTGATAGAACTAACAGTAATGTTTTATTATTTATAAAAATAAATACAAAAAAATACAAAAAAATACTCAGAGCCGGCGTGATGTATGAATATTACGCCCTTATTCTAAATGGAGATTTCTCAGCTATGGCAACTTTTTCACTCGCATTCGGTAGTGCTACTAAAAACACTGCAGGTAAAATTATCGAAGCTTTTTTCCCTAATCCTCTGTTAAACCCAAGTGATAAACTGGTTGCTGATATTAGTGAAGTCGTTAATTATCAAGGTCAAAATGAAGCTGTTGAAGTAACGCCTGCACAAGCAGCGCAACTTGCAGCGGTATTTACAACAAATGATGATGCAGCCAATGCTAAATTTGCAACTGCAGCAGCAAACAGCAAGCAACCATTAGTACTTGTGATGCTTGCGACAGATGAAAAACCAGCATCCGTTTCTGAAGGTTATTTAAAACTACAACTGATTTCACATCGTTTAGTTAAGCCGCATGGCACAGTATTAGACGGTATCTTTGGTCTATTACACAACATCGCTTGGACTAACCAAGGTCCTATCGATTTACCTGAACTTGCCGACCGTCAAATTGCAGCGCGTCTTGCTGGTGAAGTATTAACGGTAAGCTGTGTTGATAAATTCCCTAAAATGACAGACTACGTAGTACCGACAGGTGTACGTATTGCCCATACTGCTCGTGTACGTTTAGGCGCACACGTTGGTGAAGGCACGACTATCATGCATGAAGGTTTTGTTAACTTTAATGCGGGCACAGAAGGTGTGAGCATGGTTGAAGGGCGTATATCTGCCGGTGTGATGATTGGTAAAGGTTCTGATATCGGTGGCGGCGCGTCTATAATGGGAACATTAAGTGGCGGTGGTCAGTTAATTATCTCGATGGGCGAAAACTGCTTACTTGGCGCCAACGCTGGTTTAGGTATCCCACTGGGTAACCGTTGTACTATCGAATCGGGCTTATATATTACAGCAGGTTCTAAAGTTCAAATGCTAGATGCCAGCAACCAAGCGGTTGAAGTTGTTAAAGCACGTGACTTAGCAGGTAAAGATGACCTGTTATTCCGTCGTAACTCTATCTCAGGCACGATTGAATGTTTAACTAATAAATCAGCGGTTGAACTAAACGCAGAGCTACACTCAAATAACTAATCTGCTTATTATTAAGCATGATTAATATGAATACCAAGCCCAGTTAAACTGGGCTTTTTTAGCACTAAAGATCAGTGCGAACGGTAGTGTGAGTCGAATAACGCTCTAATCGGCTCACGAAATGAGTTGAATAAATCCCTATTCGGCTCATAATATGAGTCGAATAGCTTAATTAATTGACTCACGGCGAGGTAAGTATGTGGATATGGGAACAGCAAGAATGGCCAAACTTTACTTGGCATGAAGCCAGTATCGCGCCTATTTTAAGGCAAGCACACTTTAATCAGGGTTTATTACTGGGTAAAGTCAATGCGCAGAACAATAATGAACAACAAGTTGCACTTGATACTCTACTCGCCAATATAGTCTACTCAAGCGCGATTGAAGATGAAAAGCTCAACACCTTTTCTGTGCGTTCATCGCTAGCCAATAGATTAGGCATCAGCGAAGACAAACCCTATCCGACATCAGAGAAAACCGATGGCCTTGCCGAGATCATGCTCGATGCCATTACTAATTTAGATGACAAGCTAACCCTTGAACGGATACTGAATTGGCACACGCTGTTATTTCCAGTAGGTTATACCCTATTCAATCCAGTACAAGGTGGTGTATTGCGTGGAGATATACCCATGCAAGTCGTATCAGGACGATTAGATCGCCCGACAGTGCATTTTGAAGCGCCACCTCGGCATGTTCTAGATCATGAGTTAACCGCGTTTATCACTTGGTTTAATCAGTCAAAAACAGATAGTGCGTTAGATCCGTTAATACGCGCTGCAATCACCCATCTATGGTTTGTAACACTCCATCCACTGGATGACGGTAATGGTCGAATCACACGTTTATTGACAGATTTGGCACTAGCACAAGCAGAATGCCAATCAATCCGATTCTATGCTATGTCAGTCAGTATCCTAGCCAGACGCAAAGGTTATTATGAAATATTGGAGCAAACGCAGAATGGGGAAACAGATATCACCGCTTGGCTTGTTTGGTTTTTTGATACCTTAAACGAAACGCTGCTAACCACATTAAATGATATTGACCAAACCGTATTGAAAACCAATTACTGGCTGCGCATTGATCAAACGCAGTTAACACCAGAGCAAGCTAAAGTAATTAACCGTTTATTAGATGGCGATTTTGACCAAGGCATAAACTCAAGCCAATATCAAAAAGTAGCGAAGGTAAGTAAAGCCACTGCGACTCGACATTTGAACGCTTTAATTGAACAAGGTTGTTTGACTAAAACCGGTGCAGGCGGGCGTAGCACGCGTTATTTGATTAATTATAAATAATTAAACTATTCGGCTCATAATCTGAGTCGAATAGTTTGGTTAATCGCATAACACCAATCCTTATACCGTTTTTTACGCGACGACATTACTACGACGGATTGTCCTCATCTGCTTACACAATAAAAGTGGCTACTTTGCCGTTTAATTCACTCGCTTGATGATTGAGTTGTTGCGATTGCACTAGATTTTGGTTGGCACCTAAAGCCAGTGTATCGGTCACATCTTTAATTGAAATAACATTCTGCGAAATTTCACTCGTGACCTGAGTTTGCTCTTCAGCAGCAGTGGCAATCTGAGTCGCCATATCACTAATTAAGACCACAGAACGATTAATTTCCTCCAAGGCATGTGCCGCTTGCTCGGCATCCGACACAGAACAATGAGCCATTTTCGAGCTACTATCCATTAAATTGACGGCTTTACTGGTCGTCAGTTGCAAGGTTTCAATCGTTGCTTTAATTTCTTGTGTCGATGAGTGTGTCCGTTGTGACAGCACGCGAACTTCATCCGCAACCACAGCAAAACCACGCCCTTGTTCACCGGCGCGAGCCGCTTCAATGGCCGCATTCAATGCCAATAAGTTAGTTTGCTCTGCAATACCCTGGATGGTCGCGAGTATGGTTGATATGTCCTGCGCATGCTGGTTTAAGTCACCAATCACTTTAGACGCTTCAGAGACTTCAGAGGCCAAATTATTGATCGAATGTTTTGAGTTTAATACCAACTGGCGACCTTCGTGGGTACTGCCGGTAGAATCTTGTGCCGCTCTGGCAGTTTGTTCTGCATGGGAAGCAATTTCCTGAGTTGCAGAAGCCATTTCAGTCACAGCCGTCGCCACCATTTCAATTTCTTGCTGTTGATGATTGAGATCACTCGCAGCTTGATTTGCCTGTCGTTCACCCTCGATGGACTCAGTTGTTAACGTCTCGGATTGAGTACGAATATGCTGGATTAATTGTTGCTGACTACCTACAAACAGATTAAAACTATTAGCTAAATGACCGACTTCATCGTTGGCATATATCTCAATGCGTTGGGTAAGATCACCGCCACCTTGCGCAATCAAAGCCAGCGCATCAGATACACTTCGTAAGGGTTGAAATAACATACCGCACAACAAATTGAATAAAAACGTGCAAACGACGACAACGACAAGCGTGGCAATTACTTGGCTCCATATTGCGGCGTACAGAGGGGCGACCGCAGAATTATAATCAACCACCATAATAATAACTAAATCGTTATTCTTAATCGCTTCGGCATAAATCATGGTGTCTTTGCCGTTAACCATTACTTTTTCAACATGAGGATCACGTAATGTTTGCTGGATCGCAGCAAAATCTAGACCTAACGACGCAATTTTTTTATTCAATAGATTAATATCTTGGTGAGCAAAAATAGCACCTTGATTATTACTAATAAGCATATACCCGTCACCAGGCAGTATGACTTGTTCCATATTTTGCACAATATTTCTAATTTCAACATCCGCGCCAATAACGACAGATTGACCTTGCAGACGATGCTCACTGCCTAATGAGACAACATTCGCCCCTGTCGCCGCGGCAACAGTGGGATTATCCATAAACACTTTTGAAGGGTCAGCTTTGGCGTTAATGTACCAGCCCCATTTTCGAGGATCATCATTACCTGCTGGCAACGTGATCCCATTGGCATTCTTTTGACTACCGTCTGGAAATGCGGCGAAGACATTATCAAATTCGCCAGATCGCGCCATTTGTTGTAAATGTTTCTCAAGCGTTTCCGGTGCTATATCATCAGACAACGAACTTAAAATAGTACCTTTAGATGCAATCCAATCCGCTACATATTGATTATATGAAGCTGATGACCCTTTTAACCGCTCCTCAATCTCAACATCTAAACGTTGCAGTGATGACCAAAAAGATAGGGAAGCCACTAGTATCCCACCGAGAATAATGGCAAGACTCGCCGATAATGCCAGCTTGTTTTTGAGCGACATGTTCTTAAACATAAAATACCTCTGATTGATTAACATAACGCTCCCAAATTCAATCTTGGGCGAGTTAATTCCATGGTGAGCAAGGATGATTGATATAACATGCGGTTCTGGTTCGTGCGCCGTAGACTCGTTTCTCAGAATCAAAAAAGCCACTGCAAGTGCAGTGGCTTAAGTCAATCAGCGAACTGATTAAAGCGTATTGATATATTGTTCCATATCAGTACGTAGATTATCAGATTTCGTACCGAAGATAGCTTGAACACCTGAACCGACAACCACGACCGCTTTTGCGCCCAATGCTTTCAGTTTTTCGTTGTCTACCTTATCAATCGAGTTAACACTGATACGTAAACGCGTGATACATGCGTCAAGGTTAGTGATGTTATCTTTACCACCGAATGCAGCAACTAGTTCAGCGGCCATTGCATCTGTTGATACAGGCGCAGCAACTACGTCATCACTTTCATCTTCACGACCAGGAGTTTTAAGATCTAATACCTTAATCACTACGCGGAATACAATGTAGTAGACAGCTGCATAAGCCATACCAATACCAACAAGTAATGGCATTTTTGCAGCGTGCGGTGCTTGAACAACAAAGTCAATGAAACCGTTCGAGAACGTATGACCGTGAATAATACCCATTGAGTTAGTGATTACATAAGCTAGACCAGCAAGTAGTGCATGAATTACATAAAGTACAGGTGCTACGAATAGGAATGCAAATTCAATTGGTTCTGTAATACCCGTTAGGAATGACGTCAATGCAGCAGATGCCATGATACCTAATACTTTAGCGCGGTTTTCAGGTTTAGCTGAATGCGCAATTGCGATAGCAGCAGCAGGAAGACCGAACATTTTAAATAAGTAACCACCAGCAAGTTGACCAAAACCATTACCTGCAGCACGTGTTGCATCATCAGCGGTAAGGAAACAAGTCATGATACCATGAGCAATTCCACCAGCATTGTTAGTACAAGTACCAGCTTCATAGAAAAACGGTACATTCCAAATATGGTGAAGACCAAATGGGATAAGCGCACGTTCAACTACACCGTAGATACCAAATGCCACCGTTGGGTTTTGATGAGCAGCCCAATCAGAGAAAGTAGCAATAACGGCACCAATTGGCGGCCAAATAACAGAAAGTAACGCACCAAGCGCAATCGAGCAGAAGCCAGTAATAATAGGCACAGCACGTTTACCAGCAAAGAAACCTAGGTATTCAGGCAATTGAATACGATAGAATTTATTAAATGCCCAACCAGCTAGGCCACCAGCAAGAATACCACCAAGTACACCAGTATCAATTTTGTCGACACCCATCACGCCGGCCATAACACTGAGTGTTGCCGTCATAATACCGTAACCAACAATCGCAGAAAGGCCCGCAACACCGTCATTCTTAGTGAAACCTAAAGCAACACCGACAGCGAACAGTAGTGCCATTTGGCCAAATACTGAACCACCCGCTTGTTCCATTAATTGTGAGACGACTTCAGGTAAGAAACTGAAATTGGCAGCACCAATACCTAATAAAATACCCGCAACCGGTAATACCGATACTGGTAACATTAACGACTTACCTACTTTTTGTAGATTTGCAAACGCGTTACTCATCTCTCACTCCTAGTGAACAAACTAAATAGTGCCGTAACAGCAACCTGATACAGCGGAATTTGTTGAGGATGCATGATTAGCTTCCTTTGTTGAGTTAACTATAGCCTGCTAAAAACAATAGTCATAACAATTACCCGATCGGCTGTTTAGATTTGAATAGCCACTCACAATGGTACAAAACGGTACAATTGAACGCGTTTTTTAACGACTGAGACTACACACCACAAAGCATGATGATTAGCTGGACGACTTTTGTGGTAGTAAATGCGGGTTTAAGCGGATATTTAGCCAAGAACACAGGGAAAGTAAGTGGGTTGGCGTATTAATGCGAGTTTACTGGAATTAAACTTAACAGATAATGATACCAGCTTTACAGATAAACTTACGTAACAAAGTGTAACCTAAGTTTATCTGTACGTTAACAACCGAAAAAATCACTATTTTGCTAATGAATTCGGTAAATAATCACTTTCTTGTGCAGGCCAGTCAAATTGCTCAAACAACCCTAATATCTCTTCACCCACCTCAGCTTCGATATGCACTGGCTGCTCTGTTATCGGATGAATGAAAGACAATGATTTCGAAATAAGTAACAAGCGCTGCAAGTTAAAGTGCTCACGATAGAACACATTATGTCGACCATCACCATGGGTAGTATCACCGACTATGGGGTGAAATAGATGTCTCATGTGACGACGTAATTGATGTTTACGACCGGTCTGCGGTTCTAATTCCATTAAGCAATAGCGACTAGTGGGATGATTTTTGCTTACGGCATGCGGTATTTCAACCTGATGTAGCGGTTTGTAATGCGTTACCGCCTCTTGTGCATCTTTATCTTGTGTTGCTTGTTTATCAGCAATCTTATCAAGCTCTACTTTTAAGGCATAATCCAGCGTACCAGCTTCATTGATCCAGCCACGTACCACCGCAAGGTAACGTTTGGTTAATGCATGGGCTTGAAATATTTCGCTCATCTGTCTGGCGACATCACTGGATAAAGCAAATAACAACACACCAGATGTTGGCCTGTCTAAACGGTGTACGGTATAAACATGTTGACCAATCTGATCGCGTACCATTTGCATCGCAAATTGGGTTTCATGACTGTCTAACCAACTACGATGCACCAACAAACCAGCCGGTTTATCAATCGCGACCAAATACTCATCTTGATATAAAATATTTAACATTGTGCTTTATTACCTAACTAGCTGTATTTAACTATTGTTATTTAACAACTGATCAAACGATAAGATCAGGGCTAATAGCTCACGTGTATCCGCAGATACTGGTTTAAAGGCTTCTTCTGCCATCGGATGTATTGCCATCTTCTCAGGTAACGGCATCTGCATGACCACCAGCTGGTTCATCTTTACTAAAAAGATAAACTGCAACCAATCTGCAAAGGACATCGTATCAATACAAAAGGGCGTGGTACTCGCTAACGCTTCAGCACTTGGCATCACGTCATTCCACAATAAACGGTGTTTTAATTCTGCTTCTATCGCCGTTAACAGCTGCTGAGCCTGCAAATAGACTGTCATAATTGTGTCTCTATTTAAGGTTCACGAAGCAAAAGCTGTATCGCGACCAAACAAATTTAGCGGCATTATACGTCAGCCACGCCAAGATACAAAAGTCCATCGAGATCTCAATTCGCATCTTGATAAGGTTTGCGTATAATACGCCAATACTTAAGCGCCATTAGGCTCCACTTTTAACTTGGACACATTAGATCATGGCTAATATGCATACTCTTAACACGCTATCGGAATTCCTGTTACAGGCAAAGACTCAGTTTCGCGTGTATGACATGGGTCGTAAGATCAGCAAAATTTCAACCGACGACTTTATGCAGTTTGAATCCGCTCAGCGACCTTACCCTGCACCGTTGCAACGCCATGCTCAATTTGCCATTACCTTTTGGAACAAAAATGAGAATAACCAACACTACCTTTGGTTTCTAAAGTTCCCACTGGATGAGCAAGGCTTACTCATTCAAGGGACGCGTAATGTCTTCCTTAACATGGTAGTTGAATCGCTGGGTCTGATGTTAGAAAAAACCCCAAGTGAAGAACAACAAGAACACCTCGCAACCAATCCTTATGTGTTTAAACCAAGCACAGATAAAATCGCCATGTTAAATGCCGTAATCAACCGTGACTTCATTCGCCCAGAAAGTAAATATTACCCAACGGCGCACAACTACTTTGCTAACAAGCTTGGTTTCGAGCAGTGGCAAGAAGTAGGCGTTCAAGGTATTTGCGATATCGCTGCGCGCCTGAATCGTGATAATAATGCCCAGCACGTTGCAACGGCATTACCAACACTACCGACTGAGCCACTGTACTCACTTTGCCTCGCACTTGAGCACGAAGCACTACCAACAGTATTAAGCGAAGCGTTAGCAACACTAATCAGTCAAGAAGCTGCGCAAGAAAAACCAGACGATGTACGCTTATCGATGTTGTTGCGCGCATTATCCAGTGCTCCAGCGCAAGGGTTACGTGCCGATCTTTACCCTGCGTTGTTTAAACATACCGACATTAGCCAAACCATAGTGGCATTAGCCGGTCGTTGCTGGCATGATCTTGATGATGAAGCGCGATTATTAGCATTCTTTGAAGCCGCAGTGCAACAACAGCAAGGTGAAGAACTGTTTATTTACTTATTCTCTGATTTAGTCGCAATACCAGCGCTACGTAATAAAGTATTAGCGATGTTACGTAACCCAAACCGAACTAATACCCTTGGCAGCGCGATTGGTCTATTGTTTCGTCAACAACGTAGTTAATAATATAAGCGTCGTCAAAAAACGTAGTCAAATTTTTTGCATCGTCAAGCCACTATCACGGAGTGATTTATATATGGGCAGTTTGTTCGTCATCGTTGTTGGATTTATCGGGGGGGTGATCTTTATACACCTGCGTAAGCAAGCTGAATTAGCCAACGCGCTAATCAAGCAATATTGCCAACAGCAACAACTACAATGGCTATCAACAGCCCAAGCGGGTATCGCTTGGTATCCCCACAAAGGCAGTTTATTTCGTTATAAGTTTAACTTTGAGTTTAGCAGCAACGGGGAAAATGCTTATCAAGCTTGCCTCGTGATGGCGGGACCGAGGGTGTTAGAGTTTGTAGTGCCTCCTTATGCGATAGATTAATCACGATAAACTAACCTTGTTGCTCATCACTGGCTATACTGTAAAAAAATAGCGGAGCCAGATGATGTTTTTAGCCACCCAAACCTTGGACATGTTATTCGCCCAACTCGGATTAGAAAATGATGAATTGAGCGTAAAACGCTTTATCCAGCAGCATAAGATCCAAACTGGTGTATTATTATTCGAAGCACCGTTTTGGAACGCTTCACAATCGATGTTTCTGAAAGAAGCCATTTATGAAGATGCTGACTGGGCAGAAGTCATTGACCAGCTTGATACTATGTTACGTTAACAAGCCGTGACGGACAATTGCGATAGAAAAATGACATCATACAACCCAAGTAACACCACCAGAGATACTAAGGAAGGAAGATCATGAGCCTACAACATATTGTCGATGCCGCCAATCAACTGGCTCGCGAAGGGAAGAAACCCTCTGTTGCCCTGATCAAATCACGGATCACCCAACCCACTAATTTACGCGAGATTATTGAAACGCTAAGAAAATGGACTTTCGATCCGAATGCCAGTGTCCCTACGACTGATAAACCAGTCATTGCGACAGCCGCAGAAATAACCGATCCTATGACAGCGCTGATTGCCAAAGAGATCGCTGCGGTACGAGCAGAAATCGCGCCATTACGCCAAGAAGTAAGCGAGCTAAAAGCTGAAATAGTCGCGTTAAAAAAAGCATTATCAACACAATAACTGTCACAGAGAGAATACCTTGTTTACTGCAGAACTGACCTTTGAGTGTTATCAAGACACCACCATTGACGCTGTGGATGGCGCTATTACCCAACTGATTGATGCTTTACGTTATAACGGTCAAATATTAGGTCGTGAATTTCCAACCAGCATGGATGACGGGGTATTTATTACCCGTGTTGTTTGTCCTGAAGAAGAAAGCCTGCACCCAAGGCATCATTCCAGTATCGTTGAGACTCGTTTAAAAGCCTTAAATGAAGCGGGTTTACTCGCCCCTAAAATTCGTCTGACAGGTATAGATTTGCACTCCGATAATACCGACCCCTGTCAGCAACCTGAGTGGCAAGTCTTGTATACCCATTACCTCAGTACCTGCTCACCACTGCGTTGTGGCGAACATCTTGCCCCTATTCCGTTGTATAAATTACCGACGCCAGCGATAGGCGATCACCAAGATTTATTACGTTGGCAAGTAGACTGGAGTTCAACCGATGAATTACAGATGCACGGCACCACATTAAAACAAGCCTGCAGCGAGGTATTGACCGATATCACTAGTCCGTTAAACCACACCGGTTGGCGATTAGCGAAAGATATTGAGCAGGAAAGTAAGATACCAACTTATTATTATCTTTATCACTTAGCGGATACGGTAAAACAAGACGAGAAAGCACGTCCATGTCCAAGTTGTGGCGGTGAATGGCAATTAGAAACAGCGTTACACGGTATCTTTGATTTTAAATGTGAACCTTGCCGCTTAGTATCTAATTTACCTTGGTAGATAGGTTAACCCTAAAAATGACACAAAAAAACAGCGCAAGTACAACCTGGCGCTGTTTTATTATTATAGTTAAATATTGTTGAATAACGCTTAAAGCGTTGGTAGTACCGGCGTTAACTGCTCAATAAAGTACGCAAGATCTGGGGCTAATACCTCAGAGATCCCTTTACCTAGTACTTCACGCACCACTTCACCACTGATATTGTCAAGGGCGATGATCTGCATATCATCAGCGCAGCTGGCAATGAATAACGTCGGCGGTTGTTTAAGCGTTTTTTTCATCATCAAATGGGCAATCATATTTTCTTGCAAACGCTTAAAATCATCTTCGCTCCACACCTGTACTAACTCAATGATCTCATCATTAAAACTAGCAGGCATATGATCACTAAAGTAAGTACCAAAGAAAACGGCTATTTGTGGATCAAGCTCAATACTCAATGCCGCTTCAATATTACTAAATGAGCTTACCTCATTACGTCTTACTGGCAACCATGCTTGATGGCCTGCAAGCAGTTGGGGATGATTTGAATCCGCGATAAAACACGGCGAGTCCCATTCAGGATCAAATTCTTGCTGTGGTAAGTAGTCTTGTGTATGCCAAACTTGTTCACAGCGCGCATAAAAAGCAATCAACGCATCGGTTACAGCTGCAGTCATTATATTCCCCATAAAAATGATTAAATCGGCTATAGCATATCACTACACTGTAAAATTTATTACAATCTCGCCACTGATAAGTAAATTATCTACCTTACGCGCTAACCGATGAGAATAAATCATGACCACAACAAACCGTTACCAAAATTCAACTGCACTGGATAAATTAAACCTCGGACAGAAAACGGAATATATCTCGCAATATCAACCTAGCTTGTTACAACCCGTACCAAGACAATTGAACCGTGATGATCTGGCAATCTCTACGCAGCTACCATTCACTGGTTGTGATTTATGGAATTTATATGAACTGTCTTGGTTAAACAGCAAAGGTAAGCCGATTGTGGCAGTAGCAGAAGTCAAAGTTTGCGCGACGTCTGTAAATTTAATAGAATCAAAATCATTCAAACTGTACTTAAACAGCTTTAATCAAACTCACTTTGACTCAACAGCAGAAGTTACTACAACACTGCAACGTGACTTAGCTGCTTGTGCACTCGGCCCCGTTGAAGTACTGATGTTTGATGACTTAGATAAAGCACCAAGCCAAATTACCAAAATCACCGGCACTTGCATTGATCATCTGGATATAGATATCGCGGATTATGAATTTAATGCTGAGTTATTGAAATCTGCCGCAGATAATACCGACACTGTTGATGAAGTTGTTTACAGCCACTTACTAAAATCAAATTGTCTGGTAACCAATCAACCAGATTGGGGCAGTGTTTATATTGCCTACCAAGGTAATAAGATCGACCAAGAAGCATTATTACGCTATTTAATTTCATTCCGTCAGCACAATGAGTTTCACGAACAATGTGTTGAACGTATTTTCACAGATATTATGCACTTCTGTAAACCAGAGCAATTGACTGTATACGCACGCTATACCCGTAGAGGTGGTTTGGATATCAATCCATTCAGAACCAATTGTGATGCTAAAATAGATAATATTCGCTTAATCCGCCAATAACATGACATGACTGGGTATTTTTTTAAAGATCCAGTCATTAACAAAAGCAGTAAAATAGTTTAGTATTTACAAGTTGCAATCAATTAGAAGTATAAACTACTCTGTTGATAACATAGTAACAGCGACCTCATTCAAAAAGAGGCCTGAATTAGCAAAGGAAAGCTAATCTTAAATAAGGACATGTAATCATAAGAATGTGATGGCTGCCTTTCTAGTCGATATTAAACACATGATCTTACGTTTTTTTTACGCGCTTGCATTTCTTCTTTTTAGCACCACCGCAGCGGCAAGTCTATTTGACCAGCTGGCATTACCGAATGAGCTAAAGCGCAGCCAAACAGTACAATACAGCCAACCATATCAATGTATTCAGATTATTGATGAATATTTACAAGACCACAAAAAAAATCTGATCAGCTCAGTTGCACGCGTCAGTCACATCCGAGAAAAATCAATCACACCGTCCGATATCGCATTGATTAAACAACAAAAAGCTTTATGTTATTTCTACGCCAATAATACCGATCAAGCAGTCGTTACGCTAGACAAGATGCTCGCCACCAAAAAACATAATGTCCCCTTACATCTTAGACAACAAAGTTTATTAATAAAAAGTCATATTCTGGCGCAGTCAACGACTTTAGCTAACTTTCAGCTTGCGCAAGAAACCATTGAACAAGTACTCAGTAGTATTGATGACAACACTTATAATCCCACCGCTAATGGTTATTTTGCTCTCAAAATTATTGCAGGGGAAATAGCACTCAACCTCAATAATTACGAAGAATCAATGACACTGTTTCGCGAAGCGAAGACATTCGCCGCAAAAACCCCGTTAACCAATAATGCAGCGTGGGCGGCTTATGCTATCGGCTATAATTACCAACAACAGAACAAATTAACCTTAGCAATTAACTTTTACAATAAAGCCCAACAAAAACTGCTGGATAATAAAGATACGCTCAATGGCCTACTCACCAAAAAAATGAGTCAGGCATATATAGCCCAAGACAATTTCAAATTGGCTATCAGCTTTGCGAATCAATCGGCCCAATACTATCAAAACTTAGGCAACAAACTGCAACTGTCTGATTCTTTATTAGCCCTTGCTAGCATGCACCGTAAAATTAAAGAATATAATTTATCGTTAGTTTATTATTTTAATGCCTTAGATTTATTAAAAGTATTTGATGCGCAGAACAGATTAAATGCGGTTTATTTTGAAGTGGGAAAAACCTATTTACAGATGGGCAACTATAGCTTAGCTGAACAGTACCTCACCAATGCTGAGCAACTATTTTATAACAATGGCCAAAGTGAGTTACTACTGGAAGCGCTTGTACACTTAGCCAACCTGTCGATTCAACAACAAGGTTACGATACTGCGCTCATTCAGTTGCATAAAGCCCTGACGATTGCAGGTCAACTTAATAACAGTAAACACTTTGAAACTGTCTATCTCTACTTGGCCACCGCTTACGAAGAAACAGATCAATACTCAAAAGCACTTGATAGCTATAAACAGTTCGTACGTTACAACAAACTGTCTAATTTTGATGCCAAAAAGACATTACCGGTTTCTAACCAGCATAAAGAAAACAATGAAATAAAATCGCAAAAAATAGACCAGTTACAAGCGCAAGTAACCAAGCTTAAACAAACAAAAGATAACTTGATCATTAACGTCGTCTTACTTGCTTCAATCATGCTCGTTATTCTTTATCTGTATTACGTCAACAATCAAAAAATGAAATTACAACGACAAGATGTCGAACAGCTAGAAGATGACTATAACGTCCACCCAAATACAGGCTTGAATAACATCAACAGTCTGAAGCAATATATCCCGACCCCACTCCAAGAAGCACGATTTTACTCTGATTGGGAATATACCGACAAACAAAATAGCGTCCACAGTTGTGCCATTATCAGCCTTGATTTCTTGCAACCTTTACGTCAGAAATACAGTCTTTCACTAGTCAATAAAATCGAAGCGGAATTAGGCTTGTATTTATTGCAACAACTACATGATTCAGAACGTTTATTTCAACTAAACGACTCCCAACTGTTATTGGTTAGAAAAGTGAACAAAAATTACGATCCAGCCATCATTGCTAACTATATTCTAGACTGGTTCGAGCAGTTTGATTGCCAACTTAATTTTAACAAAGCGATTTCAATAGGCATGGTTTCCCACCCTTTCTTATTTAAATACCCTACCGCGATAGACAGTATTAAATTGTTAAATATCGCCACCTTAGCTTTATCTGGTGCAACCCAATTAAGTCGAAAACATAAGCAGAACAGTTGGGTTAAATTAAGTGCGTTGACCTATACACAACCGGCATTTTTCCATGGTGATATTTGGAATCGGTCAAAACAGGCCATTGAAAAAGGTTTGGTGAAAGTAACCTCATCAACAGACAAAAATGACATTAATTGGTTGTAAGCTTACATTTTAAGCCCAAACTATTTTATAGATGTATATATAGTGGTAAGCTAATCTTCATCTTTGATTTAACCAATGTGACAAGTATTCATGCAGACATCACAAGATACGCCTTCAGCTACACCCCAAGGTGAACCCGACGGGTACAGTAAAATAAACACAGCAATGTTGTTAGCATTTATCAATCGTTTACTGGGTGCCACACGCGGTATCGATAATGAACTAAATACTGCTGTGAGTAAGCTGAAAGCAACTCTTGAACGCAGTGTTTCTGATGATGAACTGCTCAACCAAATAAAACAGGTTGAGCGTCAGATAATGCTACAACCGAACGTCTTAACTGACACGTTAAAAATTGGTGATAGTGCGACAACTCAAGCCGCTAAATCATTAGCTAATTTATTACAAAACGATCCAAAACTCTCCAGCGAACTGCAACTGGTACTAGCAGAACCCAAAGCGACGGCCATCACCGCATTGCAAATGAAAGTACAATCATTATTCTGTATCTATCACAGTGCAATCAAAAACCTACAATCATCTAATGGCAGCAATGATAATTTTTCTGCTGTCACCCACAAGAAGATATGTGATGATTTACAACGGTTAATCAATGAACTTGATTTTGCCGGCGGTTTTGGTTCTAATCTGAAGAAGATCCGCCAACGTTTATTACAAGGTGTTGAAGACCACGAGCTCGTTGATATCTGCCTACAGATCATCAACAATGTCATTGAGGGAGCACGTGAAGAGCGTTTAGCCTCAAAAACGTTTCTGCATGCGATCGTAGAAGAACTCAACAACATCGCGTACAAGTTTGATAGCTCATTAGTTGATAATAATAACATCAACAAAAAACAAATTAGCTTATTAGCCAACCTGAAAGAACGTATTGATATTTTAGATTTGGATGTCAGTACCTGTGATAATTTGGCAGAAACTAAATTACATGTTCAGCAAGGACTTGAGATCATCTCCAGTAGTATTCAACAACAAGAACAATTACTGCAAGAAAAAATCCTACTCGAATTGCAAATAAAAGCGGTACAAGCCCAGCTTGAAGAACTTAAAAAAGAAACCTTACTGCATACCCAGCGTTTAGAAGCACAGCAACATAAACTCTACCTCGACTCGCTCACTCAAGTTTACAATCGCACCGCATTAGACGAGCGCTTTAAACTCGAATTTAAGCGTTGGCAACGTTATCAAACCAATACCACCGTCGCCATGATCGATATCGATCACTTTAAAAACATCAATGATAGCTTTGGTCATATTGCCGGTGATAAAGCCCTTAAAATAGTCGCTCGTGCACTACAGAAATCGATAAAAGACAAAGACTTTATCGCCCGTTTTGGTGGCGAAGAGTTTGTCGTACTACTGGCCGATTTAGAACCACATGAAATACCGGCTATTTTAGACCAGTTACGTAATACCATTAAAAATATACCGTTTAGATTTAAAGGCGAACAGGTATCTATCTCTATTTCGATTGGTGCAACACAATTTTCAGCAGATGATAACGATGCTGTAGAACCTTTCGAGCGCGCAGATAAAGCATTATACGAAGCAAAAAGCTCGGGACGAGATAAAGTTATCATTAGGATCTAAACTTAATGAGACCTGCGGCGATAAGCATGACCCTAATCACTCTCTAGCGAGCGATTATATCAGCTTGTCGTCAACGTCTCAGACAGGAGTCTAGCTTATGATCACCCATATCAAACCCGTTGGCAGTATGGATCTACTATCCCAACTTGAAGTCGACCGATTACAACAAAAAGCCACCAGCGATTTATATTTATTATTCCGAAATTGTTCACTGGCAGTATTAAATTCCGGTTCTCGTACTGATTCAAGTAGTGAGATTTTAAAAGCATTCAGTAATTTTGATATCAGTGTTGTGCAACAAGAACGCGGCGTCAAACTCGAACTGCTTAACGCCCCAGAACAAGCCTTTGTCGATGGCGAGATCATCCGCGGTATTCAAGAACATCTGTTTTCAGTGTTACGTGACATTCTCTATGTCGATAGCTACATTGAAAAAATGCCAGTACCAAAAAAAGACTTATCCTCTTTTTTAACCAACCAAGTATTTTCCATCTTACGTAATGCGCGTGTAATCAAATCAGATTCCGATCCCAATATGGTCGTTTGCTGGGGTGGCCACTCCATTCGCTCTCCTGAATATGAATATGCCAAAGCAGTCGGCCATGAACTGGGCTTGCGCGAAATGAATATATGCACAGGCTGTGGACCCGGAGCAATGGAAGGGCCAATGAAAGGCGCGACAGTGGGACATGCCAAACAACGGGTAAAACAACGTCGTTACCTTGGTTTAACAGAACCGAGCATCATTGCCGCAGAGCCGCCTAATCCGATCGTCAATGAATTAGTTATCTTACCGGATATCGAAAAGCGCTTAGAAGCCTTTGTTCGTCTTTCGCACGGTATCATCATTTTTCCTGGTGGCGCAGGGACAGCAGAAGAGCTGTTATATTTACTGGGGATCATGATGCATCCCGAGAATAAACGCCAACCTCTGCCCATCGTGCTAACAGGACCCAAAGAAAGCGAAGAGTACTTTACGACCATTGATGACTTTATCGGGGCAACACTTGGCTTTGAAGCCCAAAAATACTATCAAATTATTATTGATGATGCCTCAAGTGCCGCACAAATCATGAAAAAAGCCATGCACAAAACCTACGAATACCGCCGCGCTATTGGCGATGCTTATTCTTATAATTGGAGTCTCAAAATTGAGCTCGATTTTCAAATGCCATTTATCCCCAATCATCAGCACATGGCGGCCTTAAATCTCAGCCTTGAGCAAGCACCAGAAGTACTGGCAATGAACCTGCGTAAAGCCTTTTCAGGGATTGTGAGCGGCAATGTTAAAGACTCAGGGATCAAGGCGATTGAAAAAAATGGGCCGTTTAAGCTACAAGGCGATCCCAAATTGATGCAATTAATGGACAATTTACTAAAAAGTTTCATAAAACAGAACAGAATGAAACTTCCTGGTAGTAAGTATGAGCCTTGTTATGAAATAATTAAACCTAGCTAACTTTGATGAAACCCGGATATGGCCCAAAATCACTTATTAATTATCGATGCGTTAAACCTGATCCGTCGAGTACATGCGGTTCAACTGAATCAAAGTAACGATCCGGTTACGCAAATCAGCGCAACCCGTGAAACCATCAAGCACGCAGTCAGAAAACTGCTATCGATCACAGCGCCGACCCATGTAGTCGCGGTGTTTGATGCTGAACAAACCGGTTGGCGTCACGAAATTTATCCTGAATACAAAGCTAATCGTAAGCCAATGCCAGAAAGTTTGCAGCAAGCCTTGACGCTTATTCAGGATGATTTGTGGGAATTAAACATCGACTCTTTATTAACAGAGCAAGATGAAGCGGATGACTTGATCGCCACCCTCGCCATCAAAATGTCAGCACAGCAGCAACCAGTGACCATTATCTCGACTGATAAAGGTTACTGCCAACTGTTAACCCCTTACATTCAGATTCGTGATTATTTTAACAAGCGTTGGTTAGACCAAGAGTTTATCGACGAGAAATTTGGCGTCCAACCACAGCAACTGGTCGACTATTGGGCATTAGTAGGGATCAGCGGAAGTCACTTGGCTGGCGTCGCTGGCGTGGGTCCTAAAACGGCAACGCAACTATTAACACAACATGCTAATTTAGATGCCATTTATGCCAGTGAAGAATTAAAACCTAAACTGCGTGAAAAACTCGATGCACATAAAGACATGGCTTACATTACGCAACAACTCGCTCAGCTAAAAATTGATATCCCACTCGGGTTTAACTTAAAAGACTTGAGATATCAACCTTCATCATAAATTGTAACGCTTAATGAGATAAATAAAATCCTCTCACTAAGCGTTAGACTAAGCGTTAGACTAAGCGTTAATAGTATAGAAAAAGCGAATATCTGGATCTATCTCTAACAAATGCATTATCCCCCCTGTGAAACCCTCTATTTAACCAAATTACAGCAGCAACTGGATTAACAATCGATTGAGATTTTGTTACCATACGGCAACAAAATATTTTCATTTGAAAGTAAGCCACATTAAATAAGGAATATGTATGACACAAACAAGAATCACAGTGATCCCGGGTGATGGTATTGGTCCGGATATTATTGAGTCTGCAATTCAAATTTTAGATAAAGCTGGCTGTAACTTCGCATATGACTTTGCTGATGCTGGTCTTGCTGCTCTACAAACTTCAGGTGAGCTGCTACCAAAAGCGACATTAGATTTAATTGAAAAAAATAAAGTAGCATTAAAAGGCCCACTAACAACACCTGTTGGCGCTGGTTTTACTTCAATCAATGTATCACTACGTAAGCACTTTAATTTATACGCAAACTTACGCCCGGTATTATCATTTAAAGGCACGCGTAGCCGCTACGAAAACATCGATATCATTACCGTTCGTGAAAACACGGAAGGCATGTACTCAGGCGCAGGCCAAATTATTTCCGATGATGGTAATGAAGCAGAAGCAAAGAGTATCATCACCCGTGATGGCGCAGAACGTATTTGTGTTGCAGCATACGAACTTGCTAAATCAGAAAACCGTAAAAAAGTAACCGCGATCCATAAAGCCAATATTCTAAAAACAACATCAGGTCTATTTCTTGAAGTAGCGCGCGAAGTAGCGAAACGTTACCCTGAAATTGAATCAGAAGAAATGATCGTTGATGCTGCGTGCATGAACTTGGTTATGTACCCAGAACGTTTCGATGTGATCGTAACAACTAACTTATTCGGTGATATTTTATCTGACTTATGTGCAGGTCTTGTTGGTGGTCTCGGTATGGCTCCAGGCGCTAACATTGGTGAAGATACCGCTATTTTTGAAGCAGTACACGGCAGTGCACCAGACATCGCAGGTAAAAACTTAGCGAATCCAACATCAGTGATTTTAGCTTCTATCCAAATGTTAGAATACCTAGAAATGAAAACAGAAGCAGATAATATCCGTAACGCAGTGCGTGATGTGATCGAATCTGGAGATAGAACAACACATGATCTAGGTGGTACGCACGGTACAACAGACTTCACACAAGCTATCTTAGAACGCCTATAAGCTTTGTGAACAATGAATGAGTACTATCTTACAATAGTGTACTCATTCTATCATTTGGTTGCTTAGCATTCGATATGCTGAGTAACTGCTATTTCGATTTATAACCCTTTCCCCTCTTCATAAAGCGTTACACATTATTAAGTCTGCTCATTACAATCCAGTTCCACCCTAGTAATTCATCCAGACCGAGCTATAGTTAAGTTTTCATCAACATCTTTGGTGATATATGGTAACTCATTGTCTCTATATTTTACTCTTAATAAGTCTATTAAGTAGGTCTAGTCTGGCCGCAGAAAATAACTTAGGGACAGCGATTTCAACCCCATATATTTCGAGCTATCAAGCACAAAACCAGTCGTCGATTACTACAGATTCAGCACCTCAGTTCGAATTAAAACAACCCTTGCTGGTTGTCAAAAAAAGCAAGCACAAACGAAAACGGACGGCGCAGCTTCAACTTTTTAATATGTGGATTGATCCTGATATAACCCGACTGTTTATCCCTCGACTTAAAGACATT
Source organism: Moritella dasanensis ArB 0140 (assembly GCF_000276805.1). Classification (GTDB taxonomy): domain Bacteria; phylum Pseudomonadota; class Gammaproteobacteria; order Enterobacterales; family Moritellaceae; genus Moritella; species Moritella dasanensis. The sequence continues at coordinate 62,422 of NZ_AKXQ01000025.1, forward strand.
GGAAAATTAAGTTTAAACTTACATTACAGTTTGAAACGTAGTCCGTATCTATTACTCGATTACGAGCGTGTAACAATCAAAACCAAGGTCAAATCTAATGGGATGTTACAACATGAAGCTTATTATAATATGGGAATTGAAGGGGCTGTAATTGGGGTTAGAGTGCGTGGCAAAGATCCACTACTCTACTTTAAATATCGCTTTAAATAGGGCTAGGGATAAAAATAAAGCCATTAAACAGTTCACCGCAGTGATATTTAATGGCTTTTAGAAACGCTAATATATCTATATTACCGTGATGTTTTTATCCGGCTTTTTTATCGTCAGGGATGAAATGTGACCAAGCGACATGTACAGTCACTTCATCACGATCATGATAAAGATGTTTCGCTTGGATAACAAAACGATCATCAAGTTGCTTATCTAAGATAGCTAAACAATCTTCCAATGTATGGTAACGACGTTTTAATGGCAGCTTAAGGTTAAAGATAGCTTCTTTACACCATGCATTTAACAACCATTTGCACATTAGACGGGCAACACGTTCTGGTTTTTCAATCATGTCACATACTAGCATATCAACTGGTGGGTTCTCAGGAACCTTGATTTTGTTACCGTTTAATTTACGGTTAGTCCATGCAATCGTCGTTTTAGCTGGCTCATATTTAAAACCATCTTCTTCATAGTGCTTAACTTGACCCGTTTCCATTAGGCTTTCAGCCATGGCACCGTTATCAATAGCAACAACAAACATACTGCGTTGTACTAGCTGATACGTCCAACCACCAGGGCAAGCGCCTAAATCAACCGCGCGCATCGCACCGCCAATACGTCTATCCCATTGATCAGCAGGAATAAATGTATGGAAAGCTTCTTCAAGTTTCAACGTCGAGCGACTTGGTGCTTTCGACGGGAACTTAAGACGCATAATACCCATAGGTAATGGCGAATTATTAAAGCTATATGAGTAACCGATAAAAACACTGGTATTATTAAAGAAGAACACGTGCAGTACTGGACGGTTTTTATTTTCTTTTGCTAATAAGTGATCAGCTTTACGCAATGATTGACGTAGTGGCACGGTGTACTTACGGCAGAATTTAGATAGCTCTTTACCTTCGTTAGTATCAGGCATTTCGACGCGTAGTTCGCCCATACCTTCGATACCGTCACAAGCGGCAACCACAGGGTTCACACGATCGTAAAGTGGCATATCATCAACACGCGCATGCAGTGCAATCATTTGACGAGCAAAGATCAATGATGAAAGTGGTAGTTTTTTCGCTATTGTATCCACATCTTCAGCAGAGTGACATTCAAACACAACATAACCTGCATTTGGTGTTACTTTAGCAAAACCATACGCCTCCATGGCAGTCGCTCGTACTTGGATTTCAGCTGCACATTCTTTTTCATAACCAGGGCGGCAATATAATAAAATACCATTCATTTTCTAATAACCTCATTGTCGTCATCAATATGGCTGACGATATACACTCAGTATAGATAGAATACCGAGATCTAAAACTCATAAAATATACACAAACCAATGCAGAATACTGGGTATCTTGAAGTGGTTTGCATACAAAAGTCGCACATTCTAAACCCTTGTCGATATAACACCAAGGGTTTCATGCCTTCAAGACAAATTAATTGTCTACAAAGTCTTGTTGTTCTTCTTCTACTAGCGACAGCATCCAGTCACGGAATGCCACAATCTTACCGAGTTCATCTTGCTCTTCACGACAAACAACGTAATACGCGTTCTTACTCACTAATACTTCACTAAAAGGCCTGACTAAACGACCCGCATCAATTTCAGGTTGTGCCAACACACTGTGTCCGAGTGCGACACCTTGGCCGTGTATAGCCGCTTGTAAAACCATCGAGGTATGACTAAAGATAGGCCCTTGGTTAACATTCACATCGGTAATACCACCTTGCTTAAACCAAGCAGTCCAATCTCGGCGTGATGTATCATGCAATAAAGTATGTAGTTTAAGATCCGCAGGGGTTTTTAGTGGTTTAGGGCCATTGAGTAGACGCGGCGAGCATACTGGCACTAAATATTCGGTATGTAACTTTAGGGCGTGTAAATCTTTCCACTTACCGCGACCATAATAAATAGCTACATCGACATCATCAGTCAGCGAACCATCGTCCATATCAACCGCTTTAATACGCACATCAATATCAGGATACAGATCTGAAAATAGCGATAATCGCGGCACTAACCATTGGATCGCAAAGCTCGGCTGTAGACTCACCGTCAACGAACCTTTCGCACCTCTGGCTAATAAACGCTCAGTTGCATCAACTAATGAAGAAAAGGTATCTTTAATATCAAGAAAATAACTCTGACCTTCTTCCGTTAAAAACAACGCACGGTTTTGACGACGAAACAATTTAATGCCCAAATACTCTTCAAGTGCTTTAATTTGGTGGCTAACAGCGGCTTGCGTCACGTAAAGCTCTTCTGAGGCTCGCGTAAAGCTAGAATGTCTCGCGGCGGCTTCGAAAACACGTAGCGAATTTAAGGGCGGAAGTCTGCGTGACATGGTGGTGTCCAGTTAGATGAGAAAAACTAATGCGAAACATTATAATTTGTCAATTGCCAGATTGCTAGAAAATAACTATAGTGCGCGTATGTATATAGGACCTAATACTTATTTCTACTGATTTTCAATAATTAGTATTATTTATATAAGTTAGTCTTTGTTATGTAATGTTGTGTTTGTTTGCTTAAACTTTTTGGTTTAGGCCTTTAAGTAGAAATTACTTATTTTCAGACCTTTGACGCTATTCTTAATACACTTGTATTATCAGTCAACGGTTTTTTAGCGCTGTATTATTACAGCGCTTTTTTTATGCCTGAAATTAATCGATATCAATCGCAGTAAAACTTTTCACTACATCATCAATCGCTTTTGCTTGTGCTAAAAATGCTTCTAACTTAGCAAATGGCAATGCAGAAGGACCATCACAACGCGCTTGTGCTGGGTTTTCATGTGCTTCAATGAATAGACCGGCAATACCAGTCGCTAAACCCGCATAGCTTAATTCAGGTACTTGTTTACGACGGCCGCCAGACGCTGCACTACCGGCATCACGTTGCTGTGTAGCATGGGTACTGTCTAGAATAATTGGCGTACCTTGCGTAAGCTCTTTCATTACACCAAATGCTAATGGATCAACAATCAGGTTATCGTAACCATGGCAATGGCCACGCTCACAGATAATCACGTGTTCGTTACCACATTCCGCGAACTTATCCACGATATTGCCCACTTGATGTGGCGACATGAACTGTGGTTTTTTAATATTAATCACCGCGCCTGTTGCTGCCATTGCTTGCACTAAGTCGGTTTGGCGAGCAAGGAAAGCTGGTAATTGGATCACATCAACAACATCGGCAACCGGTTGGCATTGTGCTTCAGTATGAATATCAGTAATGATTGGCACATTGAATTCTTCTTTAACACGTTTAAAGATGTTTAAGCCTTTTTCCATGCCCACACCACGAAAAGAATGGATACTTGAACGGTTCGCTTTATCAAAAGACGCTTTAAATACAAAAGGGATACCCAGTTTATCAGTTACCGTCTTATACGCTTCTACAGCGCGTAGAGTCGATAGTTCGTCTTCTAATACATTGATACCACCAAATAACACAAATGGTAGATCGTTGGCACAAATAATATTCTGACCAATTTTTACTATTTTTGCATTCATAATTGTTACCTTAAAGAGTCTATTTCAAATCAATTAATATTAATGAATCGTATCTTTAGCGTCACCAAGTTCTTCAACTTGTGCTTTTAATACACGCGTGATCGGATCATCAGGACACTGCTCAATAAAATAAGCAAAGTCTTCACTGGCTAATTTTTTGCAATCAAGTTGTTGCAACAAAAAACCACGATCGCGGATCTCATACGGCTCATCAGGTTCAAGTTCTAAAATTAAATCGATACAACGCAGTGCATACGAAAAATGTTCATCACGAATTAACGCGGCTTTTAATACTTGTAATAAGCGCAGATAATGCATTTCATTGTTCGCTTCTAACAAATCATCATCCGTTAACAAAGCATGATTACCTTCGATACCGCGTAACAATACTTGTAATTTATGACGCGTCAGCACTTGGCCATCAGCAGGGTCTACATAGGTCGCGTCTTTTTCACATCCAAAACGCAGGACAAATTGACCAGGGAATAATATCCCTTTAACTTCGACTGCAAAATGCTCGGCAAAGTACATAAATACCGTACCCAGTGACAATGGCACACCATTACGACTGCTAATCACTTTATGCAGTAATACACTGTCGAGTTCTAACCATTTGCGCCAATTGCCTGCAAAACCAAGTTGCTGATAAAACAAATATAATAACTGGTCACGTTTTTCAACGTCACAGGTAAAGCCTTGCATATCTACTTCGATGAGTTCAATCAACCCATCCAATTCAACAATCGCCTCTTCAAGTAACGGTTTCTCCGTTATCACCTCGATGGCTGATAGTGTCGCTAGCATGACGTTATCAATCATCAGCACTTCTTCTGCGAACTCATCATCATATTCGTCAAGCTGTTCACTATCAATGGCGCTATTATCTAGCGATTCGAGCTGTTCTGTTTCTGTCAATTCTGTTTCTGTCAGCGCTTCATTTGCATCAAATTCCATAACTACCTCAGCAAATATGCTTCGCCGTTAACGGCGAGTGAATAGACATAAAATAACCAACCAATACTACCTGCAAATGCAAAACAGCGGAAAAATAAATTCTTAGCTTGCTGTAATGACATAAACATCATGAAAGTGATGGCCAGTGTCGATATTAATTTTTCGGTCATCACCGTATCTGCAAACGGTGCTCGTCCCGACACGATACATATTAAGGCGATCATCATCACTGTGATCATATCTATTACTTTACGTGATTTAAGAAAACCAGCATGTTCAAGATACGGTGATTGCTTCACTGTGAAGGCAAAATTTATAAAATACATCAGCACACTTAATAACAGTGTCGCGATGTGCAGCGGGAGAACAATATCCATGATTAAACTTCTTTTCGTTGTCCAACAGTAATACGATCGTTATTACCATAATCTTTATGCGTAACAACCTGATTATAATTTGATGCGTTAAATATCGCGCGAACCGCAGCACCTTGCTCAAAACCATGCTCAACTAACAACCAACCATCGATACTTAAGAACTGATAACCTTGGCTAATAATATGCTTAAGATCAGCAAGTCCATCATCGCCAGCAACTAACGCTGTTAACGGTTCAAAACGTACATCACCCATTGCTAGGTGAGGGTCATTTTCTTCAATATAAGGTGGGTTGCTGACGATTACATCAAAGCGTTGGTTAGCTTGTAAAGGTTCAAACCAGCTACCTTGTAATACCGCGACATCAAGACCACAGCGTTTGGCATTACGACGCGCTAACGCTGCAGCACCAGACTGATATTCAATAGCGGTAACGGTCGCTTGTGGTGATTCAGATGCTAATGCCAGTGCAATCGCGCCGGTACCCGTGCCTAAATCTAATACCTGGCAAGCGTCTGTCGGCATACAAGCAAGTGCTTGTTCGACTAACACTTCGGTATCAGGTCTTGGAATGAGGGTATCAGCAGACACTTCTAATTCTAATGACCAAAATTCACGGTAACCAAGAATATGCGCGACAGGTTCACCCGTCTGACGACGGCTGATAAGTGCGGAAAAACGACTGATGATGTCATCACCCATCACTTTGTCATCCCAAGTGAAAAGATAACTGCGATCTTTCTCTAACAGGAAACACAGGATGACTTCAGCATCGAGCTTCGGGCTTTCGCTGTCAGTGAGCTGTTTGGCAGCCCACTGCAGTAATTTTGCAATTGTTTTCACAGTACGCAATACACCTAGTCTGCTTCAGCAAGTGCCGCTAACAGATCAGCTTGATGTTCTTGAATAATAGGTTGGATCAATACTTCTAACTCGCCTTCCATCACTTCATTTAGACGGTAAAGCGTTAGGTTAATACGGTGATCACTAACACGGCCTTGTGGGTAGTTATAAGTACGGATACGTTCAGAACGATCACCACTTGCTACTAAGCTACGACGTGTACTTTCTTCTTCAAGACGAACAACTTCATCTGCAGCCGCTTGAATACGCGCTTGTAGAATTGACATCGCACGTGCACGGTTTTTATGCTGTGAACGTTCGTCCTGACACTCAACCACAGTACCCGTTGGAATATGAGTAATACGGATAGCAGAATCGGTTTTATTTACGTGCTGACCACCCGCGCCTGATGCACGGAAAGTATCAACTTTAAGATCAGCAGTATTAATGCTAATCGCTTCAGACTCTGGTACTTCAGGCATAACCACAACTGTACAAGCTGATGTATGGATACGACCTTGTGATTCCGTTTCTGGTACACGTTGTACACGGTGGCCGCCTGATTCAAACTTCATGGTGCCGAATACAGCTTCACCTTCCATCTTCACGATAACTTCTTTGTAACCGCCTTGATCACTGTCGCTTAAGTTCATGATGGTTAAACGCCAGCCTTTTTTCTCAGCATAGCGGCTGTACATACGGTAAAGATCACCCGCAAAGATTGCCGCTTCATCACCACCAGCACCAGCACGGATCTCTAAGAAACAGTTATTACTGTCATTTGGATCACGTGGCAACAGCAAAACTTCTAACTCGTCGCTGATACGAGCAACGGTTGCTTTGCTTTCTTTATATTCTTCAACAGCCATTTCACGCATATCAGGATCTTCATCCTTTAGCATATCTTCTGCTGATTCAAAATCTTCTTTTGCTTCTTGATATTGTTTAAAGCAAGAAACGAGTTCTTCTAATTGCGCGTATTCTTTAGTTAATGCACGGTAACGGTCCTGATCACTGATGATCGATGGTTCACTTAATAATGCTTGAACTTCTTCATGACGTTCGATTAAGGCTTCTAATTTTGTAATGATCGATGCTTTCATCTTTACTCTCGTATTACCGTTAAATAGATCACTGAAGTCTGACACAGGCTGCTTCAGTAATTGGATATGAATTATTTCTTTGTTGTGATCGGCAAGGATACCTATATGTAAGGAAATAGTCGATTGCTTTCCGAACATTTACCTTGGATATAGCAAATATATGCTAAACAATTTGAAATAGACGGAGCCGTTGTTAATCGATAAAGACAATTAACAACGGTTTTGTTAGGAAGTGATTGCTACTCAAGCCCTACAACACGACGCACTAATAATAGTTCGTCATCTTGTTTACGTTTACCCGCACTAACCAAAGCTTGTGTCGGTGCATGGATCAGCTTGTTGGTTAACTTATTGGCTAATTCTGTCAGAACCCGTTCGCAGTCAGTGCCGTTTTGCATCGCTGCAATTGCGCGTTCGAGTAATATGTCTTTTTCAGCCATCGCCGCATTGCGGTATTCTTTAATCGAATCAACACTAGATAGTGATGCGATCCATTCTGAAAACAGCTGCGTTTCTTCCGTAATAATGAATTCTGCTTGCTGCGCTGCATCTTGGCGCGCTTCTTTATTCTGCTCGATAATACCTTGCAGATCATCAACGGTATAAAGATAAGCATTACCTAACTCACCCACTTCTTCTTCAATATCCCGTGGCACGGCGATATCGACTAAAAAAATCGGTTTCTGTTTACGTTGCTTCAGTGCACTTTCAATCATGCCTTTACCTATAATCGGTAAGGGACTGGCTGTTGAACTGATGACAATATCAGCATTGTGTAAATGCTGTGGGATCTCTTCGAGTGTGAACGTGGTAGCACCAAACTTTTCACCCAACGCTTGTGCGCGAGAGACTGTCCGGTTGGCGACCATCATTTCAGTGACATTTTGCTCGGCCAGATGCGTCGCAACCAACTCAATAGTTTCACCTGCACCAATCAGCAATACCCGGGTTTTCGATAAATCATCAAAGATATGTTTACTTAAACTCACCGCAGCAAAGGCAACGGATACCGCATTAGCACCAATTTCGGTTTCGGTGCGCACACGTTTTGCAGCCGTAAAGGTTTTTTGAAATAACTTATCAAGTACTTGAGAAACACAGCTCAACTGTTTGGCTTTTGCAAATGATTGTTTTATCTGGCCTAGAATTTGTGGTTCACCTAATACTAGTGAATCTAAACCACCCGCAACACGCATTAAATGATGCACAGCGTCGGCATCATAATAACGATAAGTACAAGTCGCCAATTCATCCACTGGCAGATGGTGGAAATCAACTAACCATTGGGTGACACGTTCGGGTAAGCCTTGCTCAATTTTGCAATATATTTCAGTACGATTACAGGTCGATACAATCACCGCTTCCGAGACGATCCCATCGGCCATAATGCTGGCAAAGGCATCCTCAATATTGTCAGGTGAAAAAGCTACCTTTTCACGAAGTGATACAGGTGCCGTATTATGATTTATACCAAGTGCTAACAGAGTCATGTATTACTTACAGTGAATAGTTGTAAAAATAGATAAGGAGGTCATTCTACGCAAAAAGTATGAATTTTTAAAGTGACAAAACCATGCATATCTGTTTTTATAAGCTCATGCTTGCTCTTTATCATCATTACTTTATTTTTTTGAGTATCTTATGACATTTCAGCGTTCTATTTACATTGTTATTCTCAGCTTATTTTTAAGTGCTTGTAGCACCACAACACAATTACCCGCACCGATTGGTAGTCCACAGCAATTATGGCAGCAACACCAAGTACAGTTACAATCGATACAAACCTGGCAACTGCAAGGGCAGATCGCGTTTATCACCCCTGATGACCGTAATTCCGCTACATTAAACTGGCAACAATTTAGCCAAGACTTCAAAATTAACCTTACGGGTCCTTTTGGTATTCATCTACTGAGCATTAAACGCAGTGATAATATCTCAACATTGATTCTAGATGATGACCGCCAATATCAAGGCCGAGATACCCAAGCATTGATTAACCAACTCAGTCCGATGCCAATCCCAGTGAATGAGTTACGCGCTTGGATCATTGGCGATCCTTTAACTAACGATGTGCAACTCGACAATTACGGCCGTGTAACCAAAGCTAATCATCCACTTGGCTGGCACATCAGTTATACTAAGTATCAATTAATCGATAATATTTGGTTACCAAAAAACATTGTTATCAAACAAGACGACATGCGTATAAAGATCACGACTCGAAACTGGAAATTAAATGCAAAAGAATAATAGCCATTGGTCAGCCCCTGCAAAACTAAATTTGTTTCTGTATATTAATGGCCGTCGTCCCGATGGTTACCACGAACTGCAAACCTTATTTCAGTTTGTTGATATCGGTGATCAACTCGCGATCACACCGAATCACAGTGATAGCATTACCATTACTCCAGCTATCCCAGGCGTACCGCTGACCGACAATATCATCTACCAAGCAGCAATAATGTTGAAAGCATATTCATCATTACCACTGGGCGCTGACATTAACTTAACCAAAAATCTGCCAATGGGCGGTGGTCTCGGTGGCGGATCTTCGGATGCAGCCACAACACTCGTAGCCCTAAATCAGCTTTGGCAATTACACCTAACTGAAGACCAACTCGCAGAGATAGGCGTTAAGTTAGGTGCTGACGTTCCTGTGTTTGTTCGTGGTCATGCCGCATTTGCAGAAGGTATCGGTGAGAAGCTTACCCCAATAGAGGTGGATGAGAACTATTATCTTATTGCCATACCTGACACGCAGGTCAATACAGCGAAATTATTTTCTGATCCAGAACTGATCCGGGATACGCCAAAACGCCCGCTGAATCAGTTGTTACGAGACGAATGGAAAAATGACTTTGAAGCAACTGTAAAAAAACGTCATCCCGAGGTTGCAAAAGCATTAGAGTGGTTGCTAAAATGTGCGCCATCTCGACTGACAGGTTCCGGTTGCTGTGTTTTCTCTGAATTTAAAACTAAGTCTGCCGCATTAGCCGTATTAGCTAAAGCGCCTAAAGACATGCAAATTTATCTTGCGAAGGGCTTAAATAAATCGCCACTATTAGATGATTTAGCAAGACAGGTTTAAACTTTAATTCAGTACCAAACATCTGTTAAATAAGTTGTTACCAAATTTTAAGAGATTAATGCTGGGGATCTCTACTAAACAGTTCGCTGTTTAGGAGTATAATTATATCCCAGCCAAATACATCGATTACCTGAGGTTACACCGTGCCCGACATGAAACTCTTTGCTGGTAACGCTACACCAGAACTAGCTCAAAAAGTTGCTGAACGCCTTTTCATCCAACTTGGTAAAGCCAAAGTTGGTCGCTTTAGCGATGGCGAAATTAGCGTTGAAATTGAAGAAAATGTACGTGGTGGAGATATCTTCATCCTACAATCAACTTGTGCACCAACGAACGACAACCTAATGGAACTTATCGTTATGGTTGATGCGATGCGTCGTGCATCTGCGGGTCGTATTACTGCTGTAATCCCTTACTTTGGTTATGCTCGTCAAGATCGTCGTGTACGCTCTTCTCGTGTGCCAATTACAGCAAAAGTTGTAGCTGATTTCCTTTCAAGTGTTGGTGTTGACCGTGTATTAACGGTTGATCTACATGCTGAACAAATCCAAGGTTTCTTCGATGTACCTGTTGATAATGTATTTGGTACGCCAGTATTATTAGCTGACATGCAAGAAAAGAATCTTGAGAACCCAGTAATCGTATCTCCTGATATCGGTGGTGTTGTACGTGCACGTGCTAACGCTAAATTACTTGACGAAGCTGACCTTGCGATTATCGACAAACGTCGTCCAAAAGCAAACGTAGCACAAGTAATGCACATTATTGGTGACGTTAAAGACCGTGATTGTATCCTTGTTGATGACATGATCGATACTGGCGGTACTTTATGTGCAGCAGCAGTAGCATTGAAGAAAAATGGCGCGAAACGTGTATTTGCATACGCGACTCACCCAGTATTCTCAGGTAACGCAGTAGAAAACCTACGTGATTCTTGTATTGATGAGATCATCGTAACGGATTCAATTCCATTATCTCCTGAAGTTGCTGCAATGCCAAACGTACGCGTATTAAGCTTAAGCCCTATGCTTGCTGAATCAATTCGCCGCGTAAGCAACGAAGAATCAATTTCTGCAATGTTTAAATAATTTAGACTGCTTTAAAGTATTTGTTAAAGAATCTTTAAAGCGTTCGTAACTAAAATTTAAGCGATGCAATAAACCGAGTTTGGTACGCCAGACTCGGTTTTTTTAGTTCTATTAGCTTCCGTTTTTAGTTCTATCAACCCCAGTTTATAGCACTATTTAGCCTCAGTTTTTCAGCGTCGCTACCTACAATATAGCTTTTGACTCATCCGTCAGTTGAGCTTTACGGTTACACAAGGTAAAATAGCGCGTTTTTTATCCAATGAGTAAGGTTCGATTCACTCGAAAACTCATTAAGCACTCATTACAGTAATATAGGTATACCATGAGCAACGACATTCGTTTAATTGTCGGCCTGGCTAATCCAGGACAAGAATACAGCCGCACACGTCATAATGCCGGTGCTTGGTTTATTAACGAATTAGCAAAGTGGCACAACACGCAATTACGTGAAGAAGCAAAATATTTTGGTTATACAGCCCGCATCAATGTGGCAGGCCAAGATGTGCGCTTACTGGTACCGACTACATTCATGAATTTAAGTGGTAAATCAGTCGCTGCGATTGCCAAGTTTTACCAGATAGATGTAACCGAGATTTTAGTGGTTCATGATGAGTTAGATTTACCACCCGGCGTTGCTAAGTTTAAGCAAGGTGGTAGCCACGGTGGTCATAATGGTCTAAAAGACATTATTAGCAAGATGGCAAACAGCAAAGAATTCTACCGTTTACGTATTGGCATTGGCCATCCGGGCAGTAAAGAACAAGTAACCGGATACGTTCTTGGTAAAGCACAAAAGATAGAACAAGAACAAATGGATGCAGCCGTTGATGAAGCAGTGCGCTGTATTGATATTTTAGCTAAAGACGGCATGGTCAAAGCGATGAGTCGCTTACATACGTTTAAAGCGCAATAATAAATAAAAAAGAAGTAATTAAACACATACCGTTAATCGTTTAACGGTATGTACCAATTTTAGTACATAGCAAATAAGGTAAAAATCATGGGTTTTAAATGCGGTATCGTAGGCTTACCAAACGTTGGTAAATCAACACTATTTAATGCACTAACACAAGCTGGTATCGAAGCTGCCAATTTCCCGTTCTGCACAATCGAGCCGAACACAGGTGTTGTTCCAGTGCCAGATAAGCGTTTAGATGCATTATCTGCGATCGTAAACCCAGAACGCGTATTGCCAACTACAATGGAATTCGTTGATATCGCAGGCTTGGTCGCCGGCGCATCAAAAGGTGAAGGTCTAGGCAACAAATTCCTAGCTAACATCCGTGAAACAGATGCAATTGGCCACGTTGTTCGTTGTTTTGAAGATGAAAACATCATTCACGTGAACAACAAAATTTCGCCATTAGATGACATCGAAATCATCAATACCGAACTTGCACTAGCCGATCTAGATAGCTGTGAACGCGCAATATTACGTTTAACTAAAAAAGCTAAAAGCGGCGATAAAGACGCTAAATTTGAAGTGCCAGTAGTTGAAAAAATCATGGCTCACCTTGGTGAAGGCGAAATGATTCGTTCTTTAGAATTATCTAAAGAAGAAATTGCTGCTATTGAATACATGAATTTCTTAACGCTAAAACCAACAATGTACATTGCTAACGTTGCTGAAGATGGCTTTGAAGATAACGCATTCTTAGATTCAGTACGTGAACTTGCTGCAACAGAAAATGCAGTTGTAGTAGCGATCTGTGCATCAATGGAATCAGACATCGCGGAACTTGAAGATGAAGAACGTGCAGAATTCATGGAAGACATGGGTATCGAAGAACCAGGTCTTAACCGTGTAATTCGTGCAGGTTACGAGTTACTAACACTGCAAACTTACTTCACTGCTGGCGTTAAAGAAGTGCGTGCATGGACTATCCCTGTAAACGCAACTGCACCACAAGCAGCAGGTAAGATCCACACTGACTTCGAGAAAGGTTTCATCCGTGCAGAAGTAGTGCCGTATGCAGCATTCATTGAACACAACGGTGAGTCTGGAGCTAAGACTGCAGGTCAATGGCGTTTAGAAGGTAAAGACTACATCGTTAAAGATGGCGATGTTGTACATTTCCGTTTCAACGTATAATTACATTTAAGTTAAGACGCTTAAGTTCTTAGTTTAAAGTTAAGAGCCTTAGGTTTTAGCTTCAGCAGATTACGAAGCTATTATTTAACAGAATGCATTCAAACGCTGGCTATTGCCGGCGTTTTTTTGTTTTTACGCATCGCAATAAATTTATTTACTTAAAAATATGACCCATTGGTTAAAATAACGAAATATAGCTCAAATCGTTAAATAATTTTAAACACTGCTTCGCGGCTTCGAATTACCCAAGTTTGCACTTTTTCTACAAATAGCATAGAGTGGCAACAGGATTAGTACAGAATTTCAACAGGCGCAGTAAAATATGTTTTTATACTAAAAAACAGTTGACGAATATCGCTGTAATTAGCATAATGCGCCCCGTTCCAACGAAACAGTTAACTGCTAGTCGGAATGAGATTTAAGATGGCCATGTAGCTCAGCTGGTTAGAGCACAGCATTCATAATGCTGGGGTCACAGGTTCAAGTCCCGTCATGGCCACCATCTTAAATCTAATTGTAGGGATATCGCCAAGCGGTAAGGCACCGGGTTTTGATCTCGGGATTCTGAGGTTCAAATCCTCATATCCCTGCCATTATAAAAATGATTGGCTATTATTAGCGGATTGTTAAATTTATAAACACTGTTTATCATTAATTTGATTAACACTACCTCGTTTATAAATACAAAGAATATTGTGCGGAAGTGGCGGAATTGGTAGACGCGCTAGATTTAGGTTCTAGTATTGCAAAGTGTGAGAGTTCAAGTCTCTCCTTCCGCACCATGTT
>NZ_AKXQ01000026.1 GCF_000276805.1 Moritella dasanensis ArB 0140
GACTGCTCCATCCCGCGACAATTCTATAATCAAAAGTAATTAACTAAACGACTTACGTTGTTTCCGTTAACCCCTCTCAATGGCGGCTATAATACTTTTTTCAGAAAACTCTGCAAGTAAAATCTGCTCAGAATCACAATTCAGTGATAAAACCCTGAATTACGTTCAGTTTAACACCAACTAGATGGCAAAAAGTACAAGCTAAACGATAATTAAAACTTATCAACTCCGACACATTATTTTAGTGCTGCCAGTTCTTGCTTCGCAAGCTTAGCGACCGTGTCATTTGGATAATCTTTTATCACTAATTTGAAGTAACGTTTCGCTTCACTATTCGAACCTGCTAGTTTTGCAAGTTGACCCAGCTTCTGTAATGAATCTGCGCGTTTATTTGATTCTGGATACTGAGCAACAATCTTCTCGAATTCAACTTTGGCTTCTTCATTCTTGTTATCTTTACGTAATAGCAGGCCTAACCAATAATGCGCATTCGCTGCTAGCTCAGACTCTGGATACGTTGAGATAAAACTTTGTAGTGCAGGAATCGCTTCATCATATTTACGCTCATTTTTGATTAACTTTATAGCGTAATTATAAGAATCTTTACCGGTTAAATTTACTGGCTGGTTTGCGGTATTTAGAATGCTTTTATCTGTGACCACTGGCGAGACTGGTTTCGCGACCAGCGTAGTACGTATACGCTCAATATCATTAAGGATATCGCGTTGACGTTGGGTTACTTTAGTTTGTTCTAGATTACTTTCTTCAATCGATCCCTGCAAATTCATTAATTCAATCGATAATTGATCAAGTCTTTGCTGAGTTTCTAATTGCGCTCTTGTTCGAGCTTGGAGGATATTCTCTATGCGTGTAAGGCGTTGCTCAATCGAACGCGTTGGCTTGTTTGTTATCACCTGTTTGGCACTTGCTGTTGCATCAAGTACCGTCGCGGGTGCAGCCTGGCCTAAGCCACTATAAAGAACGGCCATAATCATGGCCGTTTTAGTATTAATTCTAATCAAGGTGACTAATCCTTAGTAAACTAGCACTGCACGTCGATTTTGAGAGAATGCAGCAGCAGTATGAGAAGTATTTACGGGTTTCTCTTCACCATAACTAACTGTTGAGATTTGGCTTGAAGAAACACCTAGGTTGTTTAGGTATTTAACCACAGCATCAGCACGACGATCGCCTAGTGCAATGTTATAACCTGGTGTACCACGTTCATCAGCATGACCTTCAATTAATACTTTAACTGCAGGGTTATCAATTAAGAAATTAGCGTGATCTTGTAATAGTTCGCCGTATTCAGCTGTAACAGCTTGTTGATCAAAACCAAAGTAAACAACGTGACGTTTACGTAATTCGTCAATCACTTGTTTTTTAACTTCTTCAGTTGTTAGATTTTCAACAGCATCAATACTTACATCAGTGTCGCTACCAACAACAACATTTGAACCAGATTCAGCATCTGCGTTAGCTGCATCATTAGTTGCTTGTTGTGTTGCACTTTCTACTGCATCGTTTGTCGTTGTATCAGTTGTTGAGCTACATGCAGCCAATGTCAGCATTGGTAACGCGATCACTAAACTTTTTAAGATTTTATTTAGTTGCATTTCATTTTCCTATCAATAATTAATTCTTTTTAGATGTCAAGAAAGGTGACCAAGCTGGTGCTTTTACTTCTCCATCACTTGCTGGTAATACGGCCTTAAAACGTCCATCCATTGAGACTAGCGATAGTACCTGTTTTCCTTTAACAACCGTGCTGTAGATCACCATACTGCCGTTTGGTGCAATGCTTGGTGACTTATCAAGACGGCCGTTAGTCAGTTTTTGCACATATCCATCTGACAAATCCTGCTTCGTTACACTATACTTACCTTTTTGCAAACTGACCATAACTAAATTCTGGCCATCAGGACTAATTGAAGGGTTTAAGTTTGCGTTACCTTCAAAGGTAAGTCGTTTAATTTTCTTACTTTCTAAATTAATTTGATAAATTTGCGGACGACCACCACGTTCAGACGTAAAGACGATCGACTTGCCATCAGGTGCCCACGTTGCTTCTGTATCGATACCGCGATTTTTAGTCAACCTATCTAGCTTTTTAGTCTTCAAATCGTAAACATAAACGTCGGCTTGGCCTGATTTAGACAATATCATCGACAGCTTTGTGCCATCAGGTGAAAATACCGGTAAAATATTACTGCCTTTATACGGTTCTATCAGCTCGCGTTTTTGTGTTACCAGATCATAAATCCAGATCTCATGCTTTTTATCTTCCATACTCATGTAAGCCAACTTTTTACCTGTTGGATCCCATGACGGTGACATCACCGGCTCTGTCGAACGGAATAATACGTGCTGATTCATACCATCATAATCAGAGATTAATAATTTAAATGGATATTTGTCGTCATAATTAATAGCAACATAAGCAATACGCGTTAGAAATGCACCGCGAGTACCCGTCAGTTCTTCAAAAATATAGTCACTCAAACGATGTGAGATATGACGCGGACGGCGCGTTGAGAAGTTACCTTTCAAATTCAGCTTAATGTGATCGTTATTTTTAACGAGTTGTTCATCAATTTTTTGCGGTGTTTGGTTTTTAAAACCAGACAATACATTAACTAGCTGAAAATGGATCTGCAAGCGACCATCAGCTAAAGGTTTGACTGTTCCGATCACAATTGCTTCAACGCCGGTTTCTTTCCATGCCGCATAATCAACCGCATTTTCTGTTGCTGGTGTTTGTGGCATTAAACTCCGTTCTAATGGTGAGAAACGACCACTGTTACGTAAATCATCAGCAATAATACTGGCAAAATCGGTCATACCCTTTGGTTTTGGCTGTGTGCCTAACCATTTGAACGGTACCACAGCAACAGGTCTAGCACTGTTTGTCCCTTCGGTAATGACAATTTCTAACGCCGCATGCGCGATTTGTATCTGCATGAAGCACAAAATGAAGAAAGATAAAAATCGTTTAGTTATATGCATATTAAATCTCTGGTCTAAAAATTAAATTAATATTTTTAAGCTTGTTAGCCACTTCAGGATCAGCTGATATAGGTAAAGACCCAGCCTTATTCACGGCGTTCACACCCGCGCGACAAACAATTCTATCGCCTTTACCACTGGTTACACTTAATACCAAGCCTGAATCGGCCAAACGAATATTAAGTGCACATGACTTACCTTTCATGGCATCACTGGTTAACATATTGCGTTGAATCGAACTTTGAATTCGTATCGTATATTTATCAACTTCACTGAGTACTTCTTGCTGACGTACTGCGTCAAGCTGTTGGATCTCACTATCAAGCTCGGATGCAAATTCCGCTTCAATCTGTTCTTGCATCAAGCGTTCTTGCTTGTCGCGTTCAATTTTAGCTAAACGCTGGCGCTCTTTTTCGGCCGCTTTACGTTTTTGATCAGCAACACGCTGTTTTTCAGCTTCTTGGCGTTTACGTTCTTGCTCGGCTTTCTGTTTTGCGTCTTCTGCTTTTTTACGTTTATTTTCGGCAGCAACAGCGGCTTGACGTTTTTGTTCTTTTTCCTGTGCTGCGAGACGTTTACTCTCAGCGGCGACAGCCGCAGCTTCAGATTTCTTACGTTGCTCTTCCGCTTTTTTGGTTTTCGCTTCGGCATTTTTACGTTCTTCGACTTTCTTCAAGCGTTGCTGCTCCGCTTTAACCGCGGCCGCTTCAGCATTTTTACGTTCAACTTCTTTCTCAGCGCGTTTAGATTCCGCTCGTTTTGCTGCTTGTTCTGCTTTTTTCTGTTTATCGTTGGCTTTTACGATGGCCGCTTCTTTCTGCTGACGCTCTTTATTAAGCTTGTTGATACGATCTTCAGCCGCCTGTATACGTTGCTGCTCTTTTCTGCGTTTGTCTTGTTCTGTCCGTTTGATGCGTTCAGCATGCTGCTTTACAGCCTGCTCATTCACAACGACAGCTTGAATCGCCTGCACTTTTGGTTTTGGCAGCGGTTTCAATGGTGTGGATGTTGCACTCAAACCAAGTAATACAAGTAGTACAACATGTAATCCGACCGAAACAATAACAGCAACGGAGTACTTAGACTGATTATCCTTCATCTTTATTTATACCCTACTCTTGCTCTATTCTACTGCTCAACGGGGTCTGTCATTAGACCCACAGAAGGTGCGCCAGCCTGCTGTAGAACGACCATTAAACGGATCACCTGCTCATAAGCTACTGAACCATCACCTTTTACTACAACAGGTGTATCAGGCTGTAATTTCAAGTGAGCAGCAACCAACACGGCTAAATCATCTGGCGACATCGGTGATTTGTCACCATCGCCAACATCGAGATAATACAAACCATCTTTATCAACAGAAGCAACTATTGGTGGTTTACTGTCTTCTGATAATGCTTCGGATTGTGCTTGTGGCAGATCAACAAGTACACCTTGAGTGACTAACGGTGCCGTCACCATAAAGATGATCAGTAATACCAACATCACATCGATATAAGGCACTACATTAATCTCTGCAACAGGTCGTCTGCGCTTGCGTTGATAAGGCTGCATCGCTTAGTCCTGTGTTTGTTTCGCCAAGCTTTGGCGATGTAAAATACTTGAGAACTCTTCCATAAAATTGGCGTAATTATTCTCAACTCTCATAACTTGATTAGAAAATCGGTTATAAGCAACAACAGCTGGAATAGCAGCAAAAAGGCCCATCGCAGTTGCAATAAGTGCTTCTGCAATACCAGGTGCCACCATCGCTAATGTAGCTTGCTGTACAGCGCCCAAGGCAATGAATGAGCTCATGATGCCCCATACTGTACCAAACAGACCGATATAAGGACTGATTGAACCAATTGTTGCTAGGCTATTCAAATTAACTTCAAGGTCATCAACTTCACGTGATAAAGCCACGCGCATCGCACGATAGCTGCCATCCATAACCGCATCGGTATTTTCTTGATTGGTATTATGAATACGCACATATTCTTTAAAACCAGCATGGAAAATTAGCTCCATACCTTTAATATTATTCTTTCGCGCATCGCTTTCTTTATATAATTTTGATAAATCGATACCAGACCAAAATCTATCTTCGAATCGTTTTGATGCTTCGTTTGCTTGCGTCAATGCTTTAGAACGATGGAAGATCATCGCCCATGATGCAACTGACATTGAAAGCAGTATTAACATTACTGTTTTTACCAGTAAACTTGCTTCCCAAAAAAGACCAAAAAATGAAATATCAGCAGCTTCCACTGGTTAGTTTCCTTATAATTTCTGTAGGCATCGCACAAGGTTTCTTATGAGACAATTGAATGCATGCCACTTTAACTGTTAATTCTGACAATAACTTACCATTTTCATGATAAATACTCTGAGAGAAGACCATTGATGCGCGTTTTAGTTCCTTGATATATGACTTTATAATTAATAAATCATCAAGGAACGCGGGATAGCGGTAATCTATGTCTATTTTTCGCACCACAAATGCAAGGTCTTGTTGTATTAACAGCGCTTGTGAAAAGCATTTATCACGTAACATTTCCGTTCTTGCGCGCTCGGCATAGTTCAAATAATTACTGTGATAAACCACGCCACCAGCATCGGTATCCTCAAAGTAAACCCGAGCCTTAAACTCGCTAAGAGCCATTTCGCTTTTTACTATTTCGTTCTGCATTATTTAAAGCCTGCATCTCTATCGTCATAACTCGAACTTATAACGCGCCAATTGAAACATTTCGCGTTATAAGATGATTAATATACCTGACAAAAATTAGATATGAAATTGATTTAATATGAAGATTATGTTTCTGCTACTATCTTTCTGCCATTATTTTTCCGGATAGTCGAAACCTAAATGCAGATAAGCACGCTGTGTCGCTATCCGACCACGAGGCGTTCGCTGTAAGAACCCTTGCTGAATAAGGTAAGGTTCGAGTACGTCTTCAATGGTTTCACGCTCTTCACCTATCGCGGCGGCAACATTATCTAATCCAACAGGACCACCAGAAAAAGTATCTACAATGGCAATCAGTAACTTGCGATCCATGTAATCAAATCCACATGTATCAACGTCCAACATACTTAACGCGGCTGACGAGATCTCGGCGTCAATGTCACCATCATGTTTGACTTCAGCATAATCCCGCACACGACGCAATAAACGGTTGGCAATACGGGGTGTACCACGTGAACGTCTTGCTATTTCTAACGCGCCAGCACTGTCCATATTCAACTCTAAACACTTTGCCGAACGTAATACGATATCTTGTAAATCTTCAACTTTATAAAATTCAAGACGCTGGACAATACCAAAACGGTCACGTAAGGGTGATGTTAATGACCCTGCTCGTGTCGTCGCGCCGATAAGCGTGAACGGCGGTAAATCAAGCTTGATAGAACGGGCTGAAGGTCCTTCACCAATCATAAGATCTAATTGATAATCTTCCATTGCCGGATATAGAATTTCTTCAATTGACGGGTTTAAGCGATGAATTTCATCAATAAACAATACGTCATGCGGCTCTAAGTTTGTCAGTAACGCAGCAAGATCGCCTGCTTTTTCGAGCACCGGTCCAGAGGTGGTTTTAATACTCACCCCCATTTCGTTAGCGACAATATTTGCTAACGTGGTTTTACCTAATCCGGGTGGTCCAAAAATTAATAAATGATCCAGAGCATCATTACGACGCTTACTGGCTTCAATAAAAATTTCCATTTGACCACGTACGTGATCCTGACCTTGGTAATCTGACAACATTTTCGGTCGAATGGCACGGTCTACCACTTCTTCTTCACGGACGGTACCGCTAGAAATTAATCGATCAGCTTCAATCACTAAAGTAACTTCCTAAATTAATTCTGTAAGGTGGCACGTAATGACAGACGAATGATATCTTCACAACTCATACTTGGCTGTGCAACTTTTTTGATCATCTTCTCGACTTGTGCAGGTTTATACCCTAAACCAACCAAGGCCGCTTCCGCTTCTTCAATCGCATTTGATGCCGTATTACCATAACCTTGTAATTGGGCTTTATCTGCTTCAGGGGTAAACAAATCTTGCGTCACCCAGTTTTTAAGGCGATCGCGCATTTCAACTAATAAACGCTCGGCGGTCTTTTTACCCACGCCTGGTAATTTAATTAAGCTGTTAATATCATCATGTTCAACACAGTGTGCAAATTGGTTAGCGGTCATACCCGACAAGATAGCCAACGCCAGTTTAGGACCCACACCGTTCACTTTAATCAATTCACGGAACATTAAACGTTCCATCTTGTTATTGAAGCCGTAAAGTAATTGGGCATCTTCTCGAACGACAAAATGCGTGTAAACGATCACTTCGTTATCAACATCACCAAGCTCATAAAAACAGCTCATTGGCAGTTGAACTTCATAACCAACACCATTTACTTCAAGTAAAATTTCGGGTGGTTGTTTTTCTAATAAAGTGCCACGTAAACGTCCAATCACAATTATTTTCCAACATGTTTAAATACGAATATAATGTTCAGTAGCATAATAAAATACTGGTTAAATATCCAGACTATTTTATTTTCACGTTAATATACCTGAACAATGAAGACTGCATAGTACGGATAAAGGTACGGATAAGAGTACGGTTAAGCGTGCTGTTAATTGAAGCGTCCACGCGCTGTGCCTTTAACTTTACCCGCCATATTAATCAAGGTGCGTAAACTCTGGGCATGACATAAGGCCACGGCGAGTCCATCGGCAGCATCCGCTTGCGGCGTGCCAGGCAGTTTAAGTAAATTCACCACCATTTGTTGGACTTGTTCTTTATCTGCGCCACCGTTACCGACCACAGCTTGCTTGATCTGACGTGCGGTATATTCACCGACGTCCAGGTCGTTCGATACTGCTGCAACAATAGCAGCACCACGAGCTTGACCCAATTTCAATGCTGACGCCGCATTTTTCCCCATGAATACATCTTCAATGGCAAATTTATCCGGCTGGAATTGAATAATGATTTCGCTCACACCGGCATGAATTTGTTTTAAGCGTTCCGGTAAGTTATCACCTGATGTACGGATGCAGCCACTGCCCAAATATTGGAACTTTCCGTGTATGTGTTGGATCACGCCATAGCCGGTAATACGCGAACCGGGATCGATGCCAAGAATAATGCTCATAGTTAATTATCTTCAAATGTCATGTTTATAATTACAGTATACCTGCTCCACAGCTTGAAACCTAAAGGCAGTGACACATCAATCTTGGCAACAAAATAATGGGTATAAATCAAACAGTAAAAATGGCCGAGCATTACCTACATATTTCGTCATCTTGTAAAGAAGTGTATTTCAAATCATTTCGCCATATTGATACATTGTGAATCAGGGCGAGCTTGTTATAATGCGGTTTTTACGATGAACCTAGTGGGGCTAAAATGAAAAGAGTCGTGTTATATACGCAGAAGAAGTGTCCAAATTGCGATTCGGCAAAGCGCTACTTAGATGAAAAAAAAATTCCTTATCGTTTATGCAGCGTAAATGATCCACGTGGCAGTAAAGAATTAGCCGCTATTGGTGGCCGTGGTGTACCAACGCTTAAGATTGGAGACCAAATTTTACGTGGTTTCTCAATTAAAACATTCGAAAATATGTATCGCGATTAATACCGCGCACAGACCTGACTGTTACTACGTTCGTGGTTTTTACACTTACCGTTAATGGCAGTATTTAATCACAACTTATGAATATGGATATAGATCATGAAGAATCGTATTGCTCAGCTCGGACTTATCATCAGTTTATTGTTTTCGACTTTGGTAAACAGCGCTGAAATAGACAGTATCGAGCTTAAAGTCACCATGAAACAGATGAGATTGGCGTATACTCAAGCAATGAAAACAACATCAGTCGATGAGTTTGCTGCCCATATTGATGAAATGAGCAAACGACTTGCTGTCGCGCAAAGCTATAACTTTTCACCCGATCGTGCAGAGATGTCAAATCAAGGTTTGGATAAAGTCGAATCTATCCTGAACAGCATTCAACAAACCGATATTACAGAAGAGAACTTGACTGTTGCCAAAAGCAAATTGGAAGATGTTGATAGCTTAAGAAAAGAATATCACAAGAAAAGTAAGCCAAGTATTTGGTCGCTTATTTTCGGTTAACACCCCATTGTGTTGGTCATATTATCTAAATTAAATGTAGGAACTGATTAAATGTCAAAGACACTCGATAGCAACCAAATCGCGACAATTCAAGCTTATGATGCAGAAAAACGCCTTAGCTATTTATTAAAAGAAGTCACTACCGAACGTCAGATCTGGATCCTAACGGATGAGCATGGCTGCGTAATGCTTAACAATGAAGACGAAGATTGTGTACCTGTATGGCCTAACGCTGAATTTGCACAATCTTGGGCAACTGGCGAATGGGAACATTGTAAAACAGAATCGATCTCGTTAGCGAAATGGCAAAGCCGTTGGACATCAGGCCTAATGGATGATGATTTAGCATTAGTTATTTTTCCTAACCTTCAAGACGAAGGTCTTATCATGTTCCCTGACGAATTTGATATGGCGCTGCAGAAACAAACGAAGAAAAACCGCTAATAGCTAAATAATCATAGTTAACACATAGGCCTGCCTGTATTAGATGATACAGCAGGCTTTTTTATTTCTGACATTTACCATCCCTAACATCTGCTTCGAACGTCTGCATCGCAAGCCCCTCCTCATTCATCAATAACCCCGTATTACCAACAAGCAATGCGACTTACAAAGCAGTGCGGTCTACAAAGTAGTACTAATATCACTAAGTTAGGAAATGTTATTTTATTTACCCGTATTCTCATGTATGGTTTCCCTTTCCTGTGTAATTGGCCTAACGATATGATTTCAAACAAGCTAAAATTATTTATTCTCTACATATGTTTCTCGTTATTAAGCGGTTGCTCAGTTGTTCGCTGGAAAATAGACAGTGATGAAGACAGCCTTAAAGCAGTGGGTTTTACACAAGCTGAAATTAGCCTAGAAGAAGGCGGCAGCCTGAGCTACTGGCGTGGAGGTAAAGGCCAGCCGCTATTATTGATTCATGGATTCGGTGGTAATGCCGTCACCACTTGGAAAGATGAAATGCAGGCTTTAAGCGCAGACTACGATGTCATAGCCCCTGATCTGGCCTGGTTTGGTGATTCTTTCAGTGCTGGCGAAGCTAACTTAACCACAGAGACAGAGGCTATATGGCAGCTCGTAAACCAACTTAAACTTGATAATATCAACATAGCCAGTATTTCTTATGGCGGTTTTATCACGTTAAATATGATGAACAACAGCCCAGATCAAACTCGCCAGATTAATAAAGCGATTATTATCGCCAGCCCAGGGCCCTACTTTAACGATGAGGATCTTGACGCGTTAACGACCCGCTTTGCAGTCGACAACCCAGAAGACTTCTTTATACCAAAAAACAGCAAGGAGTTACGCCGTTTATTTGATGGCATTTTCGTCGCCCCTAAAATGATGCCAGACTTTGTAGCTGATCAAATTTATCAAACTTACTTTGCTGCTTGGCATAAACAAAGAGTAGAAATGATCCAGTCACTACCAGCAGATCGCGATGTGTTACTCGATGCGCCACAGTCATCGATACCAACGCTATTAATCTGGGGAGAGAAAGATCAGATATTTCCTCTTGAACACGGTATTTATCTCAGTAAAAAAATCCAAGCACCGCTTGTTGTTATACCCGACACTGGCCACGGGGTTACCAACGAACAACCGGAAGTGGTTGTACATTTAATCAAAAACTTTATCGACAACGAAAAAAAATAGTACTGCTTAAAGATAGTACTGTTTATAGCGGTATAACTGTTATTATGCCGCTATGGAACATTGAGAGCATTGAATTAGTTATGAGTAAAAAACATTACGTAGTATGGAAAGGCGTGAAGACTGGGATATTTGATAACTGGTCTGAAACGAAAGCGCAAATTGATGGCCGCAGTGATGCCCAATATATGGGCTTTGCATCAAAAGACGAAGCAGACCAAGCATTCGCTTCAACTTATACTCGTGCATTAATGAAACGCTCATTTGCAAAAGATGACGCGACAGGCTCAGGTGTTAAACCAAAAGCAACACGTCCCGTTGGCGCATCAAAGTCAATTTTATCTGCTGCACCACAAATTGCTGATCTCAATATTTACTGTGATGGTGCTTGCTCTCCAAACCCGGGTAAATCAGGAACCGGAGTGGCTGTTTATGACAAAGATAAACTAGCGCAATTATGGTATGGCTTATACGAAGAGAATGGCACCAACAACACAGCAGAGTTAAATGGTCTATTAGTCTCTTTTCGCATTGCCGCATCGCACATAGAGCAAGGCAAAACCGTGCAAGTGCTTTCTGACTCAAAATATTCAATTGATTGCATCACGAAGTGGGCAAAAGGCTGGAAAAATAAAGGTTGGAAACGCGGTAAAAATGAAGAAATTAAAAACCTTGCCATTATCCAGCAATGTTTCGGTTTATACGAAGAGTTAAAATCGAATCTGATCATTTCTCATGTCAAAGGACATGCGAACATTGAAGGTAATGAATTGTCCGATCGCATGGCAGTATTAGCACGCATGCAACAAGAACCGAAACTGGTGCAATATACTCACAGTATTAATATTGCAGACATCCTAGCGATGCCATCGGGTTAATGAGCCCCCTGAGTAAGCCAGTATTGACAGTATTGACAGTATTGACAGTATTGACAGTATCACAATAAACAAAACAAGCTGGCTTGGGTATTATTCACAGTGAATAAACCGTATGACAGCTTGCTTTTGTCTTTATAAATACCACACCAACAATACACGTAATAATTAAATAATTGGTGAGCAGCCTTTCAGCATCAGGGCAACATTCGAACTTGCTTTAGCTTGTGCATAATATGCATCAGTCGTAGTAAGACCTGTTTCAGTCATGGCACCCACATCCGCAGAAATAAGTGGTGCGATAACCGTTAATGCCGATGCTGATTGTCGATCTGCTTCATACGCCGAAAATGCTTTACTGATCTCTGGGCATGTAAAAGCATCCGCACCTTGTTGCGCCATATCATAAGCTTGAGAAGACGTTTCACAGCCAGCAAGCGAGCCAGCAAATAATACTACTGCTATTATTTTATACATTCATATTTCCTTATTTTATATCTACGCACTGCCAATACACAGCGCTTCAATCAACCCTGTTTCATCCAGTATAGCCTATAAAATCAAGATAATGCGCGACAAAGCACACAGCGTCTAGCTACACCATATTTACATTTATCATATCCACGTTAAGATAAACAGCAAACACCTCTCAATGCATGGATAGATATGTCAAAATATTGTTTTAAAAGGTTAATTCCGTTTCTTCTTGGTAATGTCCTCATACCGGTTTCAGCAGCAACAGTATCTGAAATATCGGTCTCTGACTGTAGATCGATGGTCACAGCTGGTGTCATGTCAGCAGCAGCGCCAGTGCAATGTACTCGCTTAAAACAAGTGCAATTTGACTATATCGATTTTCAAGGCCAGCAACACAACAATGGATCAATTGTCGTCATGGACGCGGTAGCACCGTATATTGCCACTATTTTTGACCAGTTATATGCGTTGAAATTCCCAATTAATAAAGCCCAGCCGATACGTAATTACCAAGGTGATGACGACTTATCGATGGCAGACAATAATACCTCGGCATTCAATTATCGCCCCATTGCAGGTAAGCGTTCACTATCGATTCATGCTTATGGTTTAGCGATTGATATCAACCCTAAACAGAATCCGTTCGTTGAATTTGGCGAGCAAGGCAGTGCGAAGTTTAAGCCTGTTGATGGGGCTAAATATACTAACAGAATGCAATTTAGATATGGCAAAGACGAGCGTCAGGGGTTTGCTGAAGATGTAATAACGACGTTTGCTGATAACGGCTTTTTATACTGGGGTGGCTTTTGGAATACCCCGATTGATTACCAACACTTTCAAGTCAGCCGCAATATGGCTAATTTAATGTCGGCAATGCCTGCTGATAACGCAACTCAGTTCTTCGACAATTATGTGCAGTGGTATCAATCATGCAAAGCCAGTTATCCGACAGCTTATGCAAAGCATAACGTCAGTGATTATGTCCACTATTTAGAACACCAACTTAACAGTAAATCATTAAGTAAAACATTTAACCAATCACCGAATAAAGTAATAGCGGCGATACAACAACCGCTAAAAATTTCAACTCTGTGTGTAAAAAGCTAGATTAAATAAAGTAGAGCTAAGACCGTTATTATTCGTCACCCAATGATTTATAAGGCCAGTAATAATGGCCGGCACGGATAATAACCGTCGAAATAGCCAGTACTAACGCGGCAATTGACAGCCATACCACATCCAGACTCTGTAATTCTTTCATACCAAGCGTGACATAACGAGCAATCGCCATCATCGCGATATAAATAGGATAGCGAACTGGGATCTTACCATTTACGACAAATTGCTGGATCATCGCCAGTACTTCAAGATAGATAAACATTAACAAGATATCAGTTAGCTTTACCGTACGTAATTCATAGACATGGTAAAAATCATTTGCCATGGCAAATATGGTCGCCAGTGTAATAGCAACCAATAGGACAGCTTCAATATAACTGAATAGCTTTAAGAAAATATGACTAAATTTCTTTGGTAAATGAGATGGCATAATCGCTCCGAAAGATAAATGTAATGCTTATTTTAAATAATAAGTTCTTCTGACAATATACAATAGTTTGTAAATAATTGTATATTTCAATGTTGGCTACGTAGCTTAGTTAACGCTTATCTTTTCGCCATATAAATAGATGATAAATTTAACAACGGCCATTTATAATACAATAAATATAACAACCTAAACACTAAGTAAAATATCTGATATTATATTGCCAATAAATAACATTTAATATCAATGCATTAATAGTTTTATTTCTAATTTAGCCTGATAGGTCAAAAGATAATCATCATCAACATATGTCATGTTTCACATCTGTTAAATTACCATTACTATATTTTTTATTAATCACTTCATTCTATAATATTAAAAATATATGACGAGTTGTCGCCAAGGGAGTTATAGGTGCGGAAAGTTCAAAAAATAACAATAGGGATTATTATTGTTACCTTAGTTATATTAGTGTGGTATCACTTCCGTGCTAATACTAAAACCTGTACTGTTACACCTGATAACTTTCGTTTTTTGAATATTGATGATAGCAGTAAAGGCGGTTTAAGTAGCTCAGCTATCAATTTTAAAGATGGTAAAGCTTACCTCACTTGCGAAGTAGTTAAAGACTCTGATTATCCATGGCCCTACTGTGAAGTAGAGATCAACCTTTCAGATAGCCTTTTTCAAGGTATCGATTTCTCGGTATATAATAAAATCAGTCTTGATATCGATTATACCACCACACATGCGAATAAACGGCTACGTGTCTATATCCGTAACAGTCACCCTGCCTATACCCGTGGAGATGAACGAACTTCATTAAAATTTAATGGTATTGAGTATACGCCTGGCTTTGGAGAGGGAGCAAAAGCTATTTTGCTTGATACTTTCCAGGTATTGACTTGGTGGATCGCGGATAACAATATTGACCTCGAACATGCCTCTGCTGATTTCTCAAACGTGCCTATTATTGAAATTGCCACAGCATCTGGAGTCACTGAAGGAAGCTTTGAAATCATCATTAATAGCATTGAATTTCAAGGAGTATGGATTGAAGAGTCCACCTTACTCAAGGGGCTTTTGTATACCTGGTTATTTTTAATAATTGGTTTTATATTATATGAACAAAGTAAGTTGTACCGAAGACTGAAAAAAAGCCATCAAAGAGCAGGACGACTGTTTAAATTAAACCAGAACTTAACCGAAACCAACGTTAAATTTTCCGAATTAGCCAATAGAGATCCTCTCACCGGTGCGCTAAATCGCAATGCGGTACAGGGTTGGTTAAAAGACATGGCGCAACAAGTGCGTTGGGGTAAACAAGATTTTTCAGCACTGTTCATTGATATTGATTATTTCAAACATGTGAATGATGAGTATGGTCATCAGGTCGGAGACGATATTTTACGTGAATTTGTGTTAGTGATATCCACCCACATTCGCAGTAATGATCATTTAGTTCGCTGGGGCGGTGAAGAGTTTATCGTATTCTTTCCTGACACTAACAGCCAACAAGCAAGTAACAAAGCTGAATCACTTCGACACATTATCGAGTCGCATCAATGGTGCCATCACAAATCGCTAACGTGCAGTATTGGCGTTGCTCAAATGGGCCAAGAGCGGATAACAGAAATGATTGCACGCGCAGATGAAGCGCTTTACAAAGCGAAAGGCAGCGGCCGCAACAAAGTTGTTTGTAGTCTGCCTCCTTTGAAATAAAGTGCAATAAAGCGCAATAAAGCGCAATAAAGCGCAATAAAGCGCAATAAAAAAACCACTTTATGGATGATAAAAAGGACTTCGTTATTTGATAAAACACACCTACGTTAGTTTTTTGAATGATGAAGCCTATTTAGCTTAAATTATTTAATTTCAAAAATTTAATGTTATATGTTTAATATTAATAGTTTAGGCGCAGACTTCAGAATAGCTTTTGAGCTCCGATGTTCCCTTTAGTATCCAGCCTTCAATGTTTGTCGCTTTGATCATTAAATAATCCAAAGACGGCGCAAACCAAAGAGTAAGATTACTATCTTTTGTCTCGACGACTTTAATCACTTCTATCTCACCAAAATAGCGGGTAGAGAGTATTTCCTTACCTACAACCTGATATTCAAATAACTCCATTTCATCTGTTGCTTGTCGCAAAGTATAGAAATGCGTTTGACCTTGTCTTACATTCGCTTGAAGTTGCATAGTGATAGCATCCATATCTTGTAATGGATATTTATTACTGTGATATTGTGTTATTTCACCATTAAGCATGACGTTGCTATCTAACCCATTATCACTAATACTTACCCGCATTTCCCTATTTTTAAATCCTGTCATTACTTGATAAAAATCAGAGGTTAAATAACGTTTTTGTTGTGATTCATAGCGAGAATTTGAAGTTTGATAGAAGGTGGTACCAATGCCAAGAATACTCATATTACTGCGCGTTAGAAAGGACAACTCGGCACCTTGTTGTGTGATCTGGCGCTGCAACTCTCCGGTGTTAAAACCGTTGATGTAGAGGTCGTAAATAATTTGTTGTTCACAAACAGCGGTATCCTCAGCTCGAACAAAAAAACTGATTAGCCCACAACTGAAAATGAACAAGGCTACTTTTAACATACTGGTCTAAAACACTTCATTAATGTTTAAATAAAATTCAGCGCCATCATCACCAAAGCCAATATCCGCGCGTAAATTAACTCTATCTTTAATATTAAATCGAAAACCAGTACCGCAGCTAACGAGCGTATCATCAAATAATCCAGAGATGTCATTAGCAACAGAACCCGCGCCAGTCCAAAAGACCATACCAACACGCCAATAAAGCGGGATCCGATATTCGACTTGGCTAAATACCATATTGTTATCTACGTATTGACCTTCGATATAACCCCTTAGTTTTTCATCTCCGCCAAGATTAGCCAGTTGTACGAAAGGTGTATCATCACTATTGAACTCGCCTTTCACTTGCCAAGCGAGTGTGCCAGTTATACTTTGGAATTGGTGGTATTGGCTATAATATACTTGATATTGTTCATACGTTTCAGATCGAGAATTACTGTACATCTGGTTAAATTGAAATCCTAGATTTATACCTTTAAACGCATTATCAACGTTATCTCTGGAATCGTAATCAATTTTAATCGAGCCGCCCATACTGTTGTCTTTTACCAATTTGTCAGTATTGTTAGTCGTATTTGTATCTATGTCGCTAGGGCTAATATAGGCACCTTTGACACCAAATCCGAGGTAAATATTACTCGCTACTTTACGCAACCATATCGCATCCGCAGAAAACTCTTCTGAGTTATAGTTTGTGACATCCTGAGACTGACCAGATAAACCGTAAAAATAGCTCGCATCATTGGCAATATTGGCATGAATGAATAATCTGTTTTTATCTGATTCAAAGAAGTTTTTATTTTTTAGACTCACGCCATAAGAATTATTTTCTGAATAATAACTATTGAGAGAAATAGATGAAGGTTGGCTTAGCTTAATGTCAGATAAATTATATAACCCCACATACAAGGCACCGATACCAAGGCCTTTTTCGGGAGTATAATAAGCTGTAGGGATAATGCTTGAATTTAACCCTTGTTCTTTTTCATATGTTTGGCTAGCGCCTAATGAACTTAAAATATTATCCAGTGACTGAGTCATGATATTTTCAGGCCAATCAAATAGCGGTTGGTTAGCTAAATTAGGTTCTGTCGCGACGGCTGAGAAACTGGTTAGCGCAGTCATGAATAATATACGTTTATAATTTAACAAAGAGATAGCCGCCAAAAGTAATAGTGCCATGTGGCGTTTATTCGCTACATGCAGATTGATATGGCCTTATGTTATCACTGTCTATTAAAGTGATAAAGCCTCATCAAAGTGAGGCTTTATCTTTATAACAATTATAATGCTTTGATTTATAATTAGTTACCTACAAACGATAACGTATAATACAGATAATCGAACGTGTTACGCTGTTACTGATTTTTCTTCTGATTGTTTAAGCACTGCATAACTTACACCCGTCACTAACGTACCTGCCGCAATCGCCACTAGATACATAAATACCGGAGTGATGGCATTGGGAATAAGCAGTACAAACAAACCACCATGTGGCGCCATTAGTTCTGCACCAAACAACATAGATAACGCACCTGTTAATGCGCCACCAGCGATACAGCTAGGGATAACACGCATTGGATCGCGGGCTGCAAACGGAATTGCACCTTCAGAAATAAAGCATAAACCTAACACAAATGATGCTTTACCCGCTTCTTGTTCACTGCCGTTAAACTTACGTTTCGCAAGGAACGTCGCTAAACCCATACCTAATGCAGGGACCATACCGGCAGCCATAACAGCAGCCATTGGCGCATACGTTTGTGATGCTAATAAACCAACCCCAAAAGTATAAGCTGTTTTGTTCACTGGACCACCAAGATCGAAACACATCATACTACCAAGGATAATACCCAATAATACCGCGTTAGCCGATCCCATGTTATTCAAGAACTCCGTTAATGCGTTCATTGCTGCAGAAACCGGACCACCCACCACATAGATCATCACCAAACCCGTGATCAACGAAGCCAAAAGCGGAATAATTAAGATTGGTTTTAGCGCTTCCATTGACTGTGGCAGCTGTACTTTTTCGGCAATTAACTTAGCCGTGTAACCCGCAAGGAAACCAGCAACGATACCACCCAAGAAACCTGCACCGGTCGAGCTGGCTAACATACCACCAATCAAACCAGGCGCTAAACCTGGACGGTCAGCAATCGAGAACGCAATAAAACCCGCAAGTACTGGGATCATTAACGCAAATGCTGAACCACCACCAATCGTCATTAATGCAGCGGCTAATGTGCCCTCTTCTTTAAACGCTTCAATACCAAATACAAAAGACAATGCAATGGCTAAACCACCCGCAACAACTAATGGCAGCATGTGTGACACACCAGTCATCAAATGCTTATAAGCACCCGTTTTTTCTGAACTGGCATCACCGCTTGCTGCGGTTTTACCGTGACGATAAACCTGCGCATCGTTAAAGGCATTGTCCATTGTTTGTTTTGTTTTCTTCAGCGCTAAACCAGTACTGGTCTTATACACTTTCTTACCATCAAAACGGGCTAAATCGATATCAATATCAGCGGCAATAATCACCACATCAGCAGCTGCAATTTCAGCACTGCTCAGTTGGTTTTTGGCGCCAACAGAACCACGAGTTTCAACCTTAATAGTATGCCCTAAGCGTTGACCTTCTTGCTCTAACGCTTCAGCCGCCATAAAGGTATGGGCAACGCCCGTTGGACAAGCCGTGATAGCAACAATCGTTTTTCGACGAGATTCAGCATTACTATTTGCAACAGCTGATGCATTACTGTTAGTTTCATTGCTATCTGTTTCATGACTAATAACAAGCTCAGTCGCGTTTTCAATCGCTTGTTCTAAATAAGCTTTGGCTTCCGTAAATACTGCATCGACTGCTGAGCGATAGACTTTTTTACCGATAAAACGGCTGTCATTCACATTGGCATTAGCGGCAATAACAATACATTCCGCTGCGGCGATCTGCTGCTCAGTTAATGACGTCATTGGCGCTACAGATGAATGACATTCAATATCTGCTTGCCACTTTAACTCTGTCACTGCTTTTTCTAATAAACCCGCAGCAATAAGGCTGCTTGCGATGCCACTTGGACATGCCGTTACAATTGCAATTTTCATGATGAATATCCTTTATTCGCAAATAGTGATGCGTTCACTCAGGGTGATCACTTCATTTATATCGTTAACGCCAACACCCACTTGTGTCACAGCTAATGCTGATAACGCCGTGGCAAAACTTAATGTTTGGTTTTTATCCCAGTTGTTTAACTGTCCCCAGCACATACCGGCCACTAAGGTATCACCCGCGCCAACAGTACTCACTACGTCCATAGTGGGTGGTTTAGCCTGTAACCAGCCTTCGTGGTTTAGCCACATAACACCGTCAGGACCCAGCGATACCACAACATTAGTGATACCGGTACCAAATAGCTGCTCGGCAATTTCAACTACAGTTTTGTCCGCCATCGAGGCACCGTCAGCATCTTTCGCATCTTCGGCCCAGTGCGCCAACTCTTCATCATTCGGTTTAATGAGCCAAGGCTGAACCACAATACCGGCACTCAGCGCGGCATTACTGCTATCAAAAAATACTTTTTTACCCGCTTGCTGTAACTGGGCGATCCAATTAGCACATTGCTCGGGTGTCACACCAATCGGTAAACTGCCCGCGATCACAAATACATCGTGATCAAGCGATAAGTTAGCCAACATTGTTTCAAACTCAACAATTGCAGCGGCGCTGACGCTCACACCAGGGAAGTTAATATCACTAACTTGGCTGCTTGATTCGACTAACTTAACGTTAATGCGTGTAGCGCCTTGCACACGAATGAATTTATCGGTGATGTTACTACGTTCAAATAACTGGCAAAATGGCGCGGCGTTCTCAATACCTAAGAAACCGGTAGCAGTCACCTCAGCGCCAAGTTCCGCCAATACTTTCGCGACATTAACACCTTTACCTGCAGGTTCTAATGCGCAATGCTGTACTTGGTTTACTGTGCCTTTCGTCAACATCCGTAAATGCCCAGTTAAATCTAATGCTGGGTTTAACGTCACCGTGACAACTTTTAATTTGGTTAATTGTATGGTCATTATTTACCTTCACCTAATCCAGCTTTAATACCTTCACCTATGGCTTTCAGTGCTAATTCCGCATCACTACCATTTGCTGTAAATGTTAATACCTCATCACAACGCACGCCCAACGACATTAGTTTCATCAAGCTTTTCGCATTAGTTGATTTACCCGCCGCATTGGTCACTTGAATATCAGCCTGATACTGCTTGGCAATATTAACCAAAATCGCACTTGGTCTAGCATGTAAACCGTGACTATTATGAATGGTAAATGTTGCCGTCACGCCACTTGGTTTAACTTCTGTTAATAAACGGATGATAGTCTCGGCATCCGCATTAAATAACTGATTCACTTGTTGGTTATAAATTAAATCGACCACACATTGCATATTATCTAGATGTAGATTGTTAGCACTTGCTAACATGATAATACCTTCAACAGCTGAGCTATTTTGCTGTAAGGTCTTTGCAGGAGTCACAAATGATATCGCAGTAGCGGTGACTGATTTGGTTGTTTTCGCTAACCATAATCCTTGACCAAGATGGTAGGCTGGTGTGGTAATGGCATCCGCAACACCAGTATTATCAATACAATGATGATGTTTAAGTAACCCAGCTGCGACAGCGATCAGTTGTGATAAATCTTGCGCAGGAAAAGCCAATTGTATTAAGTCTGTGGTTAATAACGTGGCAGATTGCTGCTTACCTTCAAGGCTACTTCCCTCAAGAGCGCTACCTTCAGCACTTTTACCTTCGAGCACAGCAATAATCGCTTCCGCGCTATCGCAATCTTGTAATTGTTGCTCGATACCATCGGCGCTTAACACATGCGTAAGCTGTTTTAGAATTGCCAAATGTTCATCAGACTTCGCCGCAATAGCAATGGCGAGGTAAACTACTTGTCCCTCGCCCCAATCAACACCTTGTGGGTAATGGTGTAACTGCACACCGGTTTTATTGACTAAGTCACGTGTATCAACGGTACCGTGTGGAATCGCAATACCATTACCTAAATACGTAGAGTGCTGCGCTTCACGCGCCAACATGCCGTCGACATAACTTGCCTCAACGTATGTTTTATTTGCCAAGCTTTGCGCAAGGGCTTTAATGGCGTGCTGTTTGTTCGACGCCGATTGCTTTAATTGAATGTCATTAGTAGACAGTGACAACATAACTTACTCCATACTTCGGTAACTACATAAGCGACTTAGACTACATAGGTAAATAGGTAATACCGTAGCTAATAACGTATTTAACTCTTTGCGGATGAAAGCTGAATCGTTTCAGCAAAAAGCTAATTAAAAAGGCTGCAGTAATGACAAAATGATTATAAATGGCATTGCTGAAACCTTTCAGCTAGTATAGTGAAGTGTTTTTAAGCTGATTACAATTTTCAATAACAGATCATTTAAGAAACTTTGAGCAAGCGCACAGATTAGGAATGAAATAGCCATGACATTAGATGAAATAGCCAAACTATCCGGAGTATCACGTACGACAGCCAGTTATGTGATCAACGGTAAAGCCAGTAAGTACCGCATTAGCGAAAAGACCCAGCAGAAAGTAATGGCTGTAGTCAATGAGCATAATTATCGCCCTGATCATGCTGCGCAATCGTTACGCGGCGGCAGTAATCGCTCGCTTGGTTTAATCATTCCTGATTTAGAGAATAGCAGTTATGCCAAATTAGCCAAGTTACTCGAACGTGATGCCCGTAAAGCCGGTTACCAGTTAATCATTTCGTGCTCTGATGATGATCCCGATACCGAAATGAAAGTGGCAGAAACATTACTCAGCCGCCGTATCGACGCGTTGTTAGTCGCCAGCGCCTTACCTGCGGAACACAGCTATTACCGAAAAGTACAAGCTAATGGTGTGCCCGTTATTGGACTGGATCGGGCAATGGATGATGAAGTTTTCGCCTGCGTGATAAGTGAAGATCTAGAGGGAGCTTACGAGCTAACTCAGGCATTATTAGCCGACGATATTCAGTCCATTGGTTTAGTTGGCGCCGTACCTGAACTGGGCATATCCAAAGAACGTGAACAAGGTTTCTTGTCCGCCATCAGCCAACATGGTCATGGCGTTGAACCGTTAACCGCTTATGGTGATCATTTTAGTCAACAGCAAGGCCAAGCCCAAGTTCAGCAATGGATTGATAACGATACCTTTCCTGACGCTATCTTAGCAACCTCTTATACCTTATTTGAAGGTGTTCTGGATTGCTTGATACTCAACCCAAGTTTAATGGCAACGACCAAACTGGCTACCTTTGGTGATAACCGTTTATTGGATTTCTTACCCAGTAAGATCCAATCATTACCGCAGCAATTTGAATTAATTGCCGAACACGCGTTAAAGATGGCGCTTAATGCGGTAAATGGGCATAACCAACCAGGCGTTGAAGTGGTCTCTCGCAAGATTATCCGCCGCTAATCTCGTTGTATTGGTAGATCAAAACAACTGCTTTTATAAAAAACGAAGATCCTACCGATACGGTGCAAATAACGGTAATAGCCAGTCAATGAAACTCTGTACTTTCAACGGCAGTGGACTGGCTGTCGGCGTCAATAAATAATAACTATACGGACTAACAAAACCGGCTGAAAATGGAATGACTAAACTGCCATCGGCTAATTGTTGACTGACAAAAAATCGTGGAATAAGTGCCACACCCATACTACTCACCGCCGCTTGACTCAGCATATAGAAATGCTCCATACCAAACTTGTTATCTGTGGTGATAGTAATGCCGATATCATCAGCCCAAAAACGCCAT
Source organism: Moritella dasanensis ArB 0140 (assembly GCF_000276805.1). Taxonomy (GTDB): domain Bacteria; phylum Pseudomonadota; class Gammaproteobacteria; order Enterobacterales; family Moritellaceae; genus Moritella; species Moritella dasanensis. The sequence goes on from NZ_AKXQ01000026.1 coordinate 23,187, forward strand.
AACCCAGGTCGAGAGGTATGCTCTAACAAGGTCATCTTGTTTATATCTTGCAGAGAGGTCATTTTCTTCGCCAGTTGTGGTGAACACACCAGACAAAGATCTTCATCCATCAGTTTAAGCACATTACAACCTTGCGGCTTTTTAGTCGCACTGCGTATCGCAATATCATATTGATGCTGGCTAAAATCAATCGCAAAATCACCAATAGACAGATCGACAAACAAATTAGGATTACTGAGCTTAAAGCTTTCTAGACTGGGGATTAACCAGTTAATGGTTAAACTCGGTAACACATTAATGGCGATACGTTGCGCCAATTGTGGTTGAGAGATAAGCTCTTGCGTGGCACTGTTAATCGTTTGCAGTGCGCTCTGTACCTTAGCTAAATAAGGCTTTGCCTCTTCAGTAAGCACTAACTTGCGGTGTTGACGAATAAATAAATTAACCCCTAGATATTGCTCTAATATCTTCACCTGTTTACTCACCGCACCATGGGTAACAAACAATTCTTTCGCTGCTAGCGTAAAACTCACATTTCTCGCTGCTGATTCAAAAGCACGCATGGCATTTAATGGAGGTAAATTAGGATACATAGTCATACTCATTTAAAATAGTGGGGATACAATGCGTGAGTTTTACTCACACTATAAAGAAGATAACTCCTTTGCACTGTACCTGCAAATAAGATTATATTGGCGACTCAAATTACGCAGGAGCACAGCATCATGGTTTTGGATATGTCGTTACAGTTATCAACAGAAATTGTTGGAATGTTATTTTTAGTCGCCGTCGTCGCCGGTTTTATTGACGCTATCGCTGGCGGTGGCGGTTTACTGACTATTCCAGCATTATTATGGGTTGGCTTGCCTCCTGCAACCGCACTTGCCACCAACAAACTGCAAGCCTGTGGCGGTAGCTTCTTTGCCAGCTTTTATTTTATTCGTAAAGGCATGGTTGATGTAAAAAAAATGAAATTCGCGATTGGTTGTACTTTTGTGGGTTCAGCCTTAGGCAGTATTGCCATTCAATCCATTGACCCAAGTATTTTGGAAGTGATCTTACCTTTTCTCATTCTTGCTATCGGTGGTTACTTTTTATTATCCAAACAAATTTCCGATGAAGACAAACATCAACTACTAACCCCTACCCTGTTTGCTATTACGGCGGCATTCGGTATTGGTTTATATGATGGTTTCTTTGGTCCTGGCACCGGCAGTTTCTTTGCGCTGGCGTTTGTATCATTGGCCGGTTTTGGTTTAGCAAAAGCAACAGCACACGCGAAAGTGTTAAATTTCACCACCAATATCGCGTCACTGTTATTCTTTGCATTAGGCGGGAAAGTATTGTGGGCGCTCGGCGGTATTATGTTGGTAGGCCAAGCGTTAGGGGCAACACTTGGCTCACGTTTGGTATTATCAAAAGGCGTTAAAATCATTAAACCATTAATGATCACCATGTCTATCGCCATGAGCTTAAAACTTCTTTTTGCTTAATACCGAAAGTACTATTTTCTTAACACCCAAAGTACGATGCGGTTAACAGCAAAAATGATGCAACACTGATTAGCCTATTTAAGTTGTCACTTGCCACTGATGCTGTTCAGCAGCAGCTTGCAAGTGTGTATCAAAGCTTGCTAATAAGGATGCAGAACAACTTGATAACTCGACATATGACTTGCCCTGTTCGGGAAACGTATGTACTGCAGCATGGCTTTCAGCTAACAACCACAGTGCGGTATAGCCCTGTGGTTGAAAATAATGTTCAACAAAATTTAATACGGTAAAACCGGCACGATTCAGGTCTACTGAAATGACCGCTTTAAGTACTTCGCTATCACAGCTACTTAACCACCAGCGTTGATTATATATTTTTGCTTCCATCGTTATTTTCACTTACTCAAATTACACTAAAACAACATAGTCACAGGGTATTCATTATGATCCTCTGCAACTAATTTTTATACAGTTCTGACTCCGTTTCCCACGCCGCACGGTTATAATCGTACAATATTCCAGAGCCTAATCGGTTAATCTCAATCGACTCCATTTTGTCATAAAAATTGCCCGGAAAAACAAACGACGCTAACAGGAATTGCTTATTTAGCCACTTAGATGGTACAGGCAAGGTATCGACATCACTAATACGCTGACTTGCCGATTTACCGCGCGTTGTCGCTATCGTCCAACCCCATTGACCAAATGATGGGATATTACGTTGGTACTGTTCTACATGTAAAAATCCCGCTTCTTTGACTGTTTTACCGATACTCAAAAAGGCATTTCGAGCATGATAAGGGGATGTAGATTGTATTGCTAATGCACCGTCTGGTGCTAATAATTGACGCACCTGATTATAAAAATAATCGCTATAAAGTTTATTCAGATCGGGATGATTAGGATCCGGAAGATCAATAATAATTGAGTCAAATCTGGCACCTTCATCCAGCAGTTTTTCCACTTGCAAAAATGCATCCGTCGCAAACAAGGTTAAGCGTGGATCTTGTAACGACGCCTCATTTAACCGTAACATACGCTGTTTAATTGCTTCTGGCGCAGCATAATCAACAGTATTGGCACCAAACAGCGCTAATAATTCAGCATCTAAATCTACCAACGTCACCGCTTCAACAGGCCAACGCAAGACATTACGCAGCGCCAAGCCATCACCACCGCCAATAATCAGCACCTTATCATGGCGATTAGACGCCATCATTGCTGGATACACTAATAAATCATGGTACAGCTGCTCATCCACACTCGAGAACTGCAAATGGCCATTAATAAACAAGTCAGTCACTGGCTCTGCGTGGTTTTTCAAATAACGTTCCGTCACCACCACATGCTGATACTTAGTCGATTGTGAATAAATCACTTTATCTTTATACAACACGCTGCTTAACTCGGCTAACCAACCAGTACCCAAGGTCAGAATAATGCCAAATAAAGCAACTAATAATAAGTGACAGACAAACAACAATTTAGCCCAACGGATCTTGTCTTGATAACGCCATAAAAACGCCAAACCAGCGATGATATTAAATAATGCCGTCCATGCCGCCGCTTCCATAATCGGTAAAGACAACATGATCAATACCCAAATAGCCGCGCCAATACCTGCGCCAATATAATCGGCACCGTAAATTGTACCAGCGTTGTTCTCTAAAAATCGGCCGTAAACTTGTTGACGCACTCGGGCAATCAACGGTATCTCCATACCAATAAAAATACCGAGAATTAAACCAAACACATAAGGCATGAATTTCGCTATTTTTTCTAGTTGTTGTGGCAGGTAACCATCCAGCACTACATTACTGGGTAAGTTAAACGTCGCCGATAATAACTGTGGCAAGCTATAACTCAAGGCGATCATCGCTGAAATAACTAAAATACAACTCATGCCGATTAAGGCAATTAGGGCTTCTAACCAAGCAAAGGCAGTAAAGGCATCTTTAAACCAACGCGCCATAAATGCGCCAATCCCCATTGCCACGATCATAGTACCTATCATCGCATAAATCGCGCTTTCAACTGACCCTAATACCCTGCCCGCATAATGCGAAAGCAAGTATTCATATATCAAACCACAGCCAGCAAGGATGATCATGACTGAAATTAACAGCGCATCATGAAACCATAACGAACGTTTACGGTTCTGGGCTTGTTTTGCTTTATTATCACTATTTACCACTGAGTGTTCCACACGAAGCCTTACTGTATTGGATAGAATGTATTGAAGATAGAATATACTGAAATTAAAAAGCTCAAACCCAATAAATCATCAGCGTCATTATCACTGCTAATCTATATCGAGTCTGAGCTATCAGTATTATTGATGATAGTTATATTACGCTGCTTACATAACGCGTTAACTACCGAGTAACGTCGCCATGGTTAAACCAATTGAAAACGATACCGTTGCCGAGATAACCGCAACACCGATGTTCTTTTGACGAATGACTTCATCAGCAATATCGATACCAGATAAGATCACTTTAATGGTAATCAACTGTAAAACAGCAAAAATAGCCACACTAACAATCGCTGAGAATGCCCAATATGTCAGGCTAAGACCGATATTATCGGCAGCATAGGGTGCAAGACCGGTTGCCGCAGTGATAGCCAAACCAGAACCGATTAAGAAACCCGCATAACGAATACCTACCGCCAAGTTATCATCTAAGATCAACTGCTGTAGACAATCGCCTGTACGCTTAAATAAACTCACTCGATACTTACTCACCAGTAACATAATAATATTAGCAACAACAAACGCGGCTATCACTACAGGTAAACCATGCCAACCTTCTGTTAACACCCATATCAACGCAGAACGCACCACAATAGCAACCGTAACGATATGGCCAAACTCAACAAATGCGGCGGTCACGTTGCCCTTTACGATCTCGTCGTGCAGGCTGACTTTTTGCAATGTCACTTTATCTTGGAAGAAATGACCGATTTTAATTAACGCAATCGCTAACAAGCCATAACCTAGCATTTGTGTGGCTTCTTCAAATAATGAATCCGCAAAATCACCACTGGTGACACCCGTTAATACAATTGCAAGGCCAGCTAACCCGGCTGCAAAGCTTATACCAAAGGCAAAATTATCACGTTTGGCAATCTCATCATTGGCATGTAAATTTGATACCCAACCTTTGATCATTTTTAAACTCACAAATAACGCAATAATGACAATAAAGTCAATAATCAGTGCTTGTGTCGTCCACATCGTCAATCCATCAAACTCGTACATACTCAATCTCCATAACTTGTTCTATCTGTTTGCTCAAAGCTATTCGAACCATTTTCAATGGCTTTCTATTAACTCACATCGGTCTATTTACCGCGACGTACACCACGTGATGTACGGCCGCCACTATTACGAAATGACCCGGAGCTGTTTGTTGCCTTAGTACCTGTCGCTTTATTACTGCTAGTAAACGATTTATTCGATTTAGAATAGCTACTCACCGTTTTAGTCGGCGTATAACTCGAACGGCTTAGACCAGCAGAGCCGGAACGTGTTTTCGCATAAGGCGAGCTAAATGACTGCCCTTTACGCTGAAATGATTTACGGGTTTTAGTTTCAACCGCCGCTTGCTTTACACTTTGCTTAGGGCTGGTATAACGTGAACGACCATAGTCATTGTAGTAACTATAACGACGATTTTGGCTCCAATTTGAATAGCCAACACGACCAGTCAAATCACCCAACATACGGTACATGCCGTACCACTGCCAGAAACTCGTGCCATTACTGCCACTTTGCCAGCCGCCGTAATTCGGATTACCAACCATCTGGCTACCGGCACCGTAATCAGCACCAGCGCCAGCACTTTGTTCAGCGTATTGACTAATGGCGCCAACACGCGCTAATTGGCCATCAGACATATCCGCTAACACGTTAATAGGATCGGTTAATGCATCATTAAACAAACTCGCTTTACTGGCATCTTGAATACGTGCAAGTTCATCCAGCAAGCCACCAGCATTATCTAATGTTACCGTCTCTGCTTTAACATCATTTAATCGCATTGCGAGATTTTGATATAAAGGTCCCTTGCGCGTTGCATCTTCTGCAATCAAGTTGGCGATACGGGTCAGTTCTGGTTTTTGTTGTTTTAAAACTTGCGCATACTCAGTCAACAATCTTGCATTGCGCACCGAGCCCGTTTCAATGCTAGACCCCAATCTGTTAAGACCGCTTTCTGCACTGGCAACTTGTTGGTTAATTGTCGTTTGCGTTTGTTCTAGTTTTGATTCACAGCCAGCTAATAGCTGTAAAATAAATAACAGACTTATTAACTTCCATGGTTTAATCATTGACATAAATGGACACCTATCTTACCTGTCGACTCTACTATAATTACGCCATTATTTGGCTTGTTAATTCCTTGCTACTGTACGTTCTAAGCATCAGAAAATCAATTACTTAAAACGTGCTAAATCACCTATTTTGTAAGCGATTATAATCTAATAAACCCGCGCGAATAGGCTGTAGCTGCTGATTCAACGCTTGGATCGTATCACTGTGTGGCCAAAATAGAGGATCAGAGCGTCTAACACCATAATAATCTAACCAAGCAGTATAGTCTTCGCCTGTTTTCATTGCCGCCAAACGCGCCACAAATTTGGGTAGTTGTGCGGCATCTACCGTTAAATACACACTAGGGTAATCACCAATAATACCACTGACAACCGTTAACGAATCCTCTGCCGGTAATAAATTAGATTCTTCATCAAGCAAACTGGACATATTACTGTGGGCGACATTTTTCAATAAAGTATAAACGCGCTTATCATCACCATCATTGACCAGTAATACGGCGATTTCCGGCAATTGATTAACCGGAGTACCAACCAACGCCATTAATACCTGCATTAACGCCACTTCTTGCAGTGGGGTACTTGGTTGCTGTAAAGCAAATTGGTTGGGTAAAACATCGGCTAAATGCGTCTTCAATAACGAAAATAGCTCTGCTTTATGATCTTTTGTTTGATAATCAATATTTGAATCTTTAGCGATAAAGTGTTCACTGCCTTCTAAATATTGTTGTAAGTTAATGCCTTCGTCACGATACCAATAATCATGTTCTTGCTGGCGGCTCTCTTTTGGTAACAGATTTAAAAAGTTAAACTCCGCTTCCATACGTAAAAAGTCCATATATAGTCGCGTATTTAATTGATGCCCGACATTGCCATACACATCAAAGCCAGCCACTAATAAATAGTGAATACGTTCCAGCAGCGGATAATCAATTAACCATGCTGTTTTAGGTTGCTGACCGACCAGTCCTTTAACCACAGTCGCGCTATCGAAATGACGGAATATAGTCAGCGCGGCATTGTCATTACCACGCGAGTTTTGGTTGTTTTCTGTCAGGCTGCTACCGTTCCACACCAGATGTAAGTCAAGTAATGTATCTTGATCGAATAATTGATTAACTTTACGTTTTTTAGCCTCGAAATAGGCTTTTTGAGCTTGTGAATATTGGTACCAAGTAACCACAACCGCGGCATTACTTTCTGATTCTGCCGGTAAGCGTAAGTGGTTTTTTTGCTCAGAAAGAAAATTATCACTATTAAGTCCAGCCTGCGCTTCTCGCGTGACAAAGAATACCCAAAAATGATCATCAATCACATTCACCGCAATTTGACCACGACAAACAGGGCCTTTGATAAAGCCCATAATGGTATTTTGCGCTTCTTGCAGCATAAATTTATAACGAGACTGTGATGGTATCGCCTCAAAGGTGATAAACGGATTAGAAGCGACTGTAGGCTTGTAACTCGGTAAGCTTTTAACGTCATATTGAGGTTGCTCAAAAATCTCTTTAAATGTACTCATGCGGGCCGGATTTAACGCATAAGGTAAATGCGTTTTCGCTAAAATAGTTTCACGTTCACGCTGTAGACGGTAATACACCCGTGTTGTTTTTGGATCGTCATACGGTCGACGCGTGGCAATAATCTCGATAGGCATGCCCGGAGGGGTTGCCGAACGAACTAATTTAAAATAACTTGGCTCTAACTCACTAAAATATAAATGGGATAAGAATAAATGCTCATAAATATAACGACTGACAAGCTGACTTTTCAGTGATTGTTGATTTAGCCATTTTTCCCAATACCTCACTTGTGTAAGGTGAGCATCAGAAAGTGCCGGTAAGGATGACATTTTAGCACCACTCGATAACCAAGATGCCAGCAAGTTAAACTCACCATTGCTTAATGCAGGTAGCCCATATGGCATGCCGCCTTCAGGATGCTGTAGTGCGTAATCATCAAACTCCCCTATCGTGCTGCATTGCTGCTGCCGATTAAGTGAAAAGTCATAACGTTCAGGTAATACTTTTGCTGATACCGATTTCCCATGCGATTTATCAAGTAGCGCATCACGTTGTTTTAATGCTAATGAACGATACAGTACGCTGGCCATCAAGTTGGCTTCCTCGACTTGTTTACGTTCATTTAATACCGCAGAGAAACCTTGTTCACGCCACGCTTGCGTTGTCGTAGCATCTTCATATAGTCGCGTTGGGGGAACAGCCAATAAACGTGAGCCACTATGAACTAACGACTTACTCAATCCCCGCTCAATGCCTTCAGGAGACGTTAACTTTAGCTGGCATGGGGCGTCATAACAGCCATGACAGACCACACAACGTTGGTTAAGTAAGGGTTGCACTTTATTAAGATAAGTGGATGCTTGCGAACTTAATGGCTCCGCAGTGCGATCCTGTATTTTTTCAGCACCATACATTACATCGTAATTAGCCACGACCACTGCAGCACAACCAGATAGAAGAATAAATAAGACAAAAACAACAGAGCGAGACATTAGTATCCTTTCATAACCGCCAGCATTTAATAAGAAAATACGAAGTACTAAGATTACTTATAAAATATGAGATTGAGCATAATATACCGAGCCAAGTTACAAATACAAGTTGGCTACTGCCAGTGGCGGTTATCTAATCAAGCACATAAAAATAAAGCTAATTTAAGTATATGCTTAAATTAGCTTCATGTTATTTTACTAAACGCTTTGTTCAAAAAGCTAGAATTAACTAGCCCATGCTATAAGTGTAAGGTGCTTGAATACCCAGTGGGATACCGAGCGCCCAATAACCCAGTAAGAATATTGTCCAAGCGATTAACATCGCAATCGAGTAAGGCATCATTAATGCTGCCAATGTACCAATACCTGAACTCTTCATATAACGTTGTGTGTAAACAACTACTAGCGGGAAGAACACCATTAATGGTGAGATGATGTTAGACACAGAGTCACCTACACGGTAAGCCGCTTGGGTTAATTCAGGCGATATACCAACAGCCATTAACATAGGCACAAGTACTGGACCGATTAATGCCCATTTGGCTGATGCACTGCCCACTAATAAATTAACAAATGCTGTCAGTAAAATCATGCCAACAATCGTTATTTGACCTGGCATGTCCATTGATTTAAGTAAATCAGCACCAGACAGCGCTAATAATGTACCCAAGTTTGACTGACCGAATGCTGCTAAGAACTGCGCACAGAAGAACGCCATGACAATATAGCCGCCCATGGTACCCATAGTTGCCGCCATTGCTTTAATAACGTCGTCACCTGATTTAAACGAACCAGACACACGGCCGTAAACAATACCGGGAATAATAAACAACACAAAAATAAGCGGTACAATTGATTGCATAATTGGCGCGCTGAATGATGTTAATTCACCTTCAGGTGAGCGCAGCGGTGACGTTTCAGGATAAAGCGCAACAACTAATGCCACAATACCCGCAACCATAGTCCAACCAGCATAGCTAAACGCTTTTGATTCTGCAGCAGATAACACAGCTAAATTAGGTGCTTGCTCTGCGTCTTCATCAACTGGCGTTGCAGCAAGACGAGGCTCAATGATTTTCTCTGTCACATACCAACCAACACACACAACCAAGATTGAAGATAAACCCGTAAAGAAAATATTGGCCAGTGGGTTAACAATATAAGCAGGATCTAATACCTGAGCTGCAGATTGGGTGAAACCAGCGAGCAGAGGATCAATACCAGATGGGATAAAGTTAGCCGAGAAACCACCAGATACACCGGCGAATGCTGCCGCGATACCCGCTAACGGGTGACGACCCGCCGCATGGAATATCACACCACCCATCGGGATCACTAACACATAACCAGCATCAGCCGCGGTATGTGAAATGATAGCGACTAAAATCAACATTGGTGTTAATAGCTTCGCTGGTGTGAAGTTAAGCATTTTCTTCAAACCAGTATTAATAAAACCAGATGCTTCTGCCACACCAAGTCCTAACATAGATACAAGTACAATACCTAACGGCGCAAAACTGGTAAATGTGGTGACCATATTAGCGAGAAAAGAGGCCAGTGACTGACCAGTGAGTAAATTATTCACTACAATTGCTTGACCGGTAATCGGATGGATCATGCCAAAGTCAAACTGTGAAAATAACGCCGATAATAGCCAAACAATGACTAATCCCCAGAAGAACAGAATTGCAGGATCTGGAATTTTATTCCCAGCTCGTTCAATTAGATTCAAAAATTTATCCATTGCCCCAGAGGGTTTATCAGCTGCTTTTACCACTGCTTGCTTACTCATTATTACTCCACCGTTATTCGCTAAGTTCGATTCAAAAGCAAAAATAATAGCTAAATAATGGCAATATACAAGAGTATAGTGAAGGCAATTACGTCACTTAAAAGTACACATGTATAACTGAAGAGGTATGTCAGAGCTATAAGCCACACTCGCACAGCTAAACCTATCAATACGTTATATAACTTCACTAAAATTTAAATATCGATATTTATACCTAATATCTAGGCAGTTTAAAGCTATGTAAATTATTTACGTCGTAATTCAACCTGTACGACTAACCATCATTACTTAGTTATATTTAATACATCAAAATAATAAACACTGTATTTAACTAAGCATTACGTCAGGTGAAATGACACGTTAATCTCAACTTGGTAGTGACAATTATTGAGTATAACGACGCAAAAAACTATCTACTGATTTTTTCGGTGTTTTAACTAACTTCTGTAACAACGGAAAAGGAATGCTAGCTAAGCGATAACGTGATTTAATTTCATCTAACATCACTAACCAAAGTTTAGTCGTCATTTCCGAATCAAATAACGCTCGGTGAAAACCACCATCTGACGGGATATTGGTATATTTAATGAGTTCACCCAATTTATGGCTCGGGGCATCTTGAAAAATACGTCTTGCCACCAGCAGTGAACAACTAAACTCACCATCATAACCGCGACCAATACGAGTCAATTCAGCATCTAAAAAACGTTTATCAAATGAGGCATTATGGGCTACTAAGTTGTAACCTTGAATAAAATCAGCAAAACGGTGCATGACTTCCTCACAAGGGGCTGCGTCTTCAAGCATGAGATTGGTAATACCCGTATAATCGGCAATGAAACTGCTGACACGACGGCCAGGATGCATCAACTCTTGAAAACGGTCAGTGATCTTACCATTTTCAATTTTTACCGCACCGATCTCAATCGCGCGATCGCCCATATCAGGAGATAATCCAGTGGTCTCGAAATCCAATATAATAAGGGTGTCAGCGTTTACTATCATTCCTATTTTCTCTCTCGTTGTAACTTAAAATCTGGTCGTGAAGTATAAAACAGTATGCTCAGACAAGCGATCTATGTCTACACTAGGGGTAATAGCTGTTTTATAAGAGGGAACTGTATGCCGATAAAACCTCTAAGTTGTAACCAATTGTATAGGACTTCAACACTCACCGAGCTTGCCGTTGATTGTAAGTCAACCAAACACCTACAACCTCTCGATCAAATTATCGGCCAAGACCGTGCCCAGCAAGCGGTCGAATTCGCCATGTCGATAAAAGAAAAAGGCTATAACATCTATGCCCTTGGCCACAACGGTCTCGGCAAACGCACCATGATACTACGCTATCTCAACCGTCATGAGCCAAGCAGTAATAACCAAGCCGTTTTTGACTGGTGTTATACCGTTAATTTTGATGAAGCCCGTCATCCCAAACTATTAAAACTGCCTGCGGGTACTGCGCATCAATTTAAAAAAGAGGTCGAAACCCTTACCCTGCGCTTAGTCAAAGCGCTATCGATGGCCTTTGATAACGAAATCTATTTCGCTCGCTCTGAGAAGCTGAAAAACCAATTAGAAAATAAACAAGAAGCAATATTACAAGACCTCACAAAGTCCGCCGAGCAACATAGCATTAGCTTAACATTAACGGTGCAAGGTGATTACCAGCTCGTTGCCATGAACGACAAAAATGAAGCCTACTCTGAAGCCGATTTTGACGCGTTAACGGACAGTCAAAAAAAGCGTTTTGAAACTAAAATTACAGAATTAGAAATAAAGTTACGTGACATTATTCGTCAATTAACCATTTGGGAAGAAGAGTTCACCGATAAGATCCAAAAACTGGATGAACAAATCGCACAGGACGTATTAGTCCATTGCACCACACCATTAAAAGAAAAGTACAATCATTTACCCGAGGTGAAAACACATCTCATCGCGATGAATAAAGACATATTAGACAACCTTGATATCTTTGTTGAAGACAGTGAAGATGATATTACCCTGGCTTATGCCGCGTTAGACAAAAAAATGCCGCGCCGCTATCAAATTAACGTGCTTGTGTGCCAAGAAGCAAATGCCTTCCCTATCGTGGTGGAGGAAAGTCCCAATTACCATACTATTTTTGGTTATATCGAGAATGCCACGTTCAAAGGTACTGTATTTACCGATGCCTCTTTGATCCGTGCAGGTAGCTTACACCGTGCTAATGGTGGTGTGTTAATGATTGACGCGGTCAAAGTACTTGAGCGACCGTATGTTTGGGATGGCTTGAAACGCGCCTTACGCGCTAATAAATTAAGCCTTAGTTCACTGGAAAGAGAAGTCAGTTTATCGGGTACTATTTCACTTGATCCTGAACCAATTCCACTTTCGGTTAAGATCATCTTGTTTGGTGATTATCAGACTTATCAGCTACTACAGCAATATGATCCTGAATTCAGAGAATTATTTCGTGTTACCGCAGATTTCGAAGATGTAATGCCCAGAACCGACATAGCAGAAGCAAACTATGCTAAGTTCATATCCAGCATTGTCCACGACAACAATATGCTGCATTGCGACCGTAAAGCCATGAGCAGGATCATCGAGTACAGCTCACGCCAAGCGGAAGATCAAGATATGCTCTCTTTGCATTCTGTGGATATTGCCAACCTATTACGTGAAACTAATTACTGCGCCCGCCTCGCCAATGCCACTCTTATTCGCCATCATCATGTTGAACAAGCACTGGCCAATAAACAGCAGCGAGCCGGTCGATTACAAGACTATTTATTACATAGCTTCATGAATGGTTCCACGCTCATTGATATTAAGGGACACGTGGTCGGACAAATTAATGCACTTTCAGTTATTGCCACATCAGATAGTCAATTTGGTATTCCGGGTCGCATTACCGCGACAGCTTCTTTTGGCGAAGGTGAAATTTTCGATATTGAACGACAGGTCAAACTCGGGGGTAATATCCATTCTAAAGGGGTGATGATTCTATCCGCTTATCTTGCGTCAGTATTTGGCCAAACTGCAATCATCCCACTCACTACACGCTTAACGTTCGAGCAATCTTACGGTCAAGTCGATGGTGACAGTGCTTCACTCGCCGAATGCAGCGCCATCATCTCGGCATTTTCACAGGTCCCCTTACGCCAAGACATTGCCATCACCGGATCCATGGATCAGTTTGGTCATGCTCAGCCTATCGGTGGCGTGAATGAAAAAATAGAAGGTTTTTTTGATGTTTGCTCATCGATTACAACATTATCAACACAAGGGGTTATTATTCCACGTTCTAATGTGCATAATCTCATGTTAAGGAGTGATGTAATTGCAGCTGTTGAGCAAGGTTTATTCCATATCTGGGCGATTGACCATGTCACCGAAGCCATAAACTTACTGACGAATATAATCGCGGGGTCGATGAACAATAAAGGCGAATACGCACACAATTCGGTTTTTGGCATTACCCAAACCCGATTAATCAACCTACGAAAAGATAATAATAGCGCGAACTCAAATACATAACTGCTACAACCTGAATGAATGAGTGACAAGAATCACATTGATCACTCTACCTATTTTCCACTAAGTTAAATAAATATGAATAATGATAAATAAACCACTCATTTAGGATTAGTTTTTGGTTAAATATGTTGACATAGATTAATGAAATTTTATACTGCAGCTTGTTTAATTAATGGTAAGTGGTCGCTCTGATGATCAGTCTAAAATGGAATGAAGACATGTGTGTTGGTATCGAGGAAATTGATACCGACCATAAACAGATCCTCGCGATTATTGCCACTATTATCGATGCGATTGATAACAACGCCAACACCGAAGCGATTGAGAAACACTTTGCAGCGCTTACCGTTTGTGCGACGTCTCATTTTAAACGTGAAGAAGCATTAATGGAGACAATGGCGTTCGACGATTTTATTGAACATCAAAAAGGCCACCAAGAATTTTTACAACAGCTCCCCGAATTAAAGCATCAACTTTTATATTCAAATAACATTGATGCAGCAGAGCACGTTAGTCAGTTTTTATATGATTGGGTCATTGAGCATATTTTCATTTCAGACATGGATTATGTGCATGCTTTTCACAATGAAACAAAACATAAAATTTCATTGAAAGCCATATTCCAGCGTACATCTGAATGGCTAAGTCATCGCATCAATATTTCGACTCGCGTGCTAATTACCTCGGTATTACCGATCATTGGTATGTTATTACTCAGCTTCATCGCGATTAAAGACAATTACCAACAATACAAAAATATGCAGCTGTTAGAGAATCTCACGCAAATAGTCCAGCAAGTAAACTCACTCACACATAACTTACAAATTGAACGAGGGTTACAGTCAAGCTACATCAGTTCAAACTATAAACGTTTCTCTGAGGCTCTCACCGCGCAACAACACAAAAGTAACAATGAAATATATACATTCACAACGCTACTCAATTCACGCAAAGCGTTATTAACAGAACCGATGTTAATAGAGTTTATTAACTCAACTAAAATTGATATTGCCGAGTTGATCATATTTCGAAGTGGTTTAAACAATACCGACATGACCAGTGAACAAATGTTAGCAGGTTATAATGAGATTATTGCCAAACTGTTGGCCCGTGTGAATCGTTTATCGCATATCAAAATGGATGCCGAGTTTGCCAATAATATTACCGCGATAAATGCCATCGTAGGATTAAAAGAGATTCTTAGTCAACAGCGAGAAATTGGTACACTGCTGATCGATGATGATCTATCCAAATATGAATTAAGACACAGTGAACGTTACAAACAACTATATATGCAACTCGGTATGCAGCTTAACGCTATTTTCATCTTTAATTACTCTTCCACACCAGAGCAACAACAGGCTTGTGGTCAGTTATGTAACATAGCAGAACACAAAGCATTTATTGATAACACCATTGAAGACTTCATGATCCAGCCCGAGGTAAATCAAAACAGTCAATTTTGGTTCATTCAACTAACAAATCGCACTGATGATATCAAAATAGTAACGGATAAAATAATCAATGATCTCGACGTTAAAACACAATTAAAACTCAAAACGTTAGAGCAACGATTTTACCTCGTGATCATTATCATCAGCAGTATTGTCATCTTTAACACTTTCGTTTTCACCATCCTCTATCACAGTGTTATCACCCCTATTCGCCGTATTACTTATGCGTTAAAACAAGTGACATTAGGCCGCTATAACCAGCAAATGAATGAATGCACATCGAGTGATGAAATTGGCGCTATGTACGGAGCTTACGAAACATTACGCAGAAAGTTATTACAGGCTGACATGTCAAAAGATATTATCAAACGTCAGCAACAATCACTGTTAGATCGCCGAAAAGAACGAGATAAGTACCGTGAACTCGCATCAAGAGATACGTTAACCGGAGCGCTGAATAGACGTAAATTTAACTTAATCCTAAAACAAGAAATTGGTTTTGCCAAACAAGATAAGCAAAAATTGTCATTATTATTACTCGACATTGATCACTTCAAGAATATCAATGACGCTTATGGTCATGGCGGTGGCGATCAAGTATTACGAGATTTCTATGATGCCTGCTTTAGTAGTGTTAAATCATCCGATATCGTCGCCCGTATTGGTGGTGAAGAGTTTGCCATCTTAATGCCAGAAACAAACAGCACACAAGCACACATCATTGCCGAGCGAGTTCGCCATAATATCAGCAAATTACAAGTGCCTTATGGTGCCGATAATATTCGTCTAACCGTCAGTATTGGTCTTGCACAATGGCATGAGCACGATTCATTTAATACCGAAGAATTTATCTCACATACAGACAAGGCGCTTTACCAGGCAAAAGGTGAAGGTCGAAACTGTGTTGTCGCAGCATCCTCGTCATTCAAATAAACCTATTGTAGTGACGTAAAGATATTATTTAAGCCTTTATCACTCATTACGTCTAAAAAAAACATAAATTTAACGTACAAAAAAGCGGATTTACTCAAAAGAGTAAATCCGCTTTTTATTATCTATTTTCAAAGCATTACATAGTCATTAATTCACCCCGAATTAATGACTATGTAAGAGTAACGCAGATTACTCAGCGTCAGTCGCTTGTTCTTTTACTTTCTTCACTACAGCAATGCTTAGCTCTTCAAGTGATGCAGGGTTTGCTTCACTTGGTGCTGATGTTAATAAACACGCAGCTGTTGTAGTTTTAGGGAATGCGATAACGTCACGGATGTTATCAGTACCTGTTAGCAACATAGCTAGACGGTCTAGACCAAATGCTAAACCAGCATGTGGCGGCGTACCGTATTTAAGTGCTTCAAGTAAGAAACCGAACTTGTCTTGTTGCTCTTGCGCTTCGATACCTAAGATTTCGAATACCGCTTTTTGCATTTCACCTTTGTGAATACGCACAGAACCACCACCAACTTCATAGCCGTTAATAACCATGTCGTAAGCATCAGAAATAGCGTCTGCAGGGTTAGCAAGTAACTCTGCTGCGTTAAGATCCATTGGCGCAGTGAATGGGTGATGAACCGCGTGCAAGTTACCTTCGCCATCTTCTTCAAACATTGGGAAGTCAACAACCCAAAGTGGTTTCCATTCGCTTGAAGTCAATTCTAAATCAGTACCGACTTTAAGACGAAGTGCGCCAAGTGCTTCAGTTACAATTTTGTTTGTATCTGCGCCGAAGAAAATGATATCGCCGTCTTGCGCGTTAGTACGCTCAAGTAATGCAGTGATAACGTCAGCAGATAAGAACTTAGCGACTGGAGACTGTACGCCTTCAGCGCCAGCTGCAACGTCTTTCACTTTCATCCATGCCATGCCCTTAGCGCCATAGATGCCAACAAATTTAGTGTATTCATCAATTTGCTTACGAGAAAGTTTAGCGCCGCCAGTAACACATAATACCGCTACACGACCTTTCGGGTTGTTAGCAGGTTCTGCGAATACTTTAAATTCAACATCTTTTAGGATATCAGCAACGTCAACAAGTTCTAACGGGTTACGTAGATCAGGTTTATCAGAACCAAAACGACGCATTGCTTCAGCATAAGTCATGCTCGGGAACGCTGGTAATTCAACGTCCAAGATTTCTTTCCACATGCTGGTGATTAAACGTTCAGTCACTTCACGCACTTGTGGTGCAGTCATGAATGAAGTTTCAATATCTATTTGCGTGAATTCAGGCTGACGGTCAGCACGTAAATCTTCATCACGGAAACATTTAACGATTTGGTAATAACGATCAAAACCAGACATCATCAACAGTTGCTTAAATAACTGTGGTGATTGTGGCAGTGCAAAGAATTGACCTTTGTGTGTACGGCTTGGTACAAGGTAATCACGTGCGCCTTCTGGCGTTGCTTTCGTTAGTACTGGCGTTTCAATATCAAGGAAACCGTGGTCATCCATGAAACGACGTACGAAGTTACTTGCTTTAGCACGGATCTTTAAACGGTTGCTCATTTCTGGGCGACGTAGATCGAGGAAACGGTGCTTAAGACGTTGTTCTTCAGTATTCACTTGGTTGAAATCAAGCGGCAGTGCTTCAGCTTTATTGATAACTTCAAGCTCTAGACCTTGAACTTCAATCGCGCCAGTTGCCATGTCTTTGTTTACTTGGCGTTCATCACGTGCGCGAACTTTACCTGTAATTTTTACACAGAATTCGTTACGTAATTGGCTAGCACGTTCAAATACAGCAGCTGCATCTGGATCATAAACAACTTGTACAATGCCTTCACGGTCACGTAAATCGATAAAAATAACACCGCCTAAATCACGACGACGATTAACCCAACCACACAATTCAACCTGTTGGCCGATATGTGCTTCATTTACTTGTCCGCAATACACTGTGCGCATCTGTATAATCCTACTAATCGATGGATCGGGTTGCCACTTTGGCAACCCTCAAAAAATTACCGTTATTGTAATAGAAATTAGCACCGCAACCAATACTTATACTCAAACATCGTAAAGTAATCCCAAAACTGCTTACCGTTATAGCCAAACTCGCTAATAACCCGGTTATTCACGCCGCTTGTAATTGTCCCTTGTTGGTTAAATAACCGTTATTTTATTAACATAAAAATCATTATTAACGCTGAAAAAACCAACACGACGGCGAAACAAGCAAATTATTCCACCTATATGCGGTTTAGCTAGAGACAAAGCCAGTCATTTTAACTAAAATACGTCGCCTTATTTTGCTAATTTTATTGCAGGTTATAACAATGCAACAACGCGATCAGATTTTCTCAGCCCCGTTAGATCAAATCGGTGATTTCACCTTTGACGAACGTGTTGCAGAAGTATTTCCGGATATGATAAAACGTTCTGTACCCGGTTACTCTAATATCATTTCTGCGATTGGCATGATGACCGCGCGTTATGCGCAAGATAATACCCAACTTTATGATTTAGGTTGCTCACTGGGCGCTGCCACGATTGCCATGCGCCGTAACGTGCAAGCAAGTAATTGTAATATCGTTGCCATCGATAACTCGCAAGCAATGCTTGAGCGTTGTGAACGCCATCTATCAGCTTATAAAAGTAATACGCCAGTACAAGTATTGTGTGATGATATTTGTGCGGTGGATATCAGTAACGCATCTATAGTCGTGTTGAATTTTACCCTGCAATTTATTCCATCAGCAGAGCGCCAAGCACTCTTAACCAAAATTTATGCTGGTTTAGTTCCTGGTGGTATTCTAATCCTGTCAGAGAAATTTTGCTTTGGTGATGAAAAGGTCAATGATTTACTGATCAATTTACACGAAGATTTTAAACGTGCGAATGGTTATAGCGAGTTAGAAATCAGTCAAAAGCGTAGCGCGATTGAAGATGTTATGCGCCCAGATAGTATTGAAACACACTTGAAGCGTCTTAAAGATATTGGCTTTAGTAGCGCCAATTCTTGGTTCCAGTGTTTTAACTTTGGCTCTATGGTTGCCATTAAATAACGCGACACGATGCATAATATTATCGGACAACTGTCGCCTGAGCATAAATAGCAAATTGCACGATACACCCAATTAATTTAAGCAGTAGCATTAATTCAAAGCTGTAATATCAATTAAGAGTAATATAGGTTACCCATGATCGACTTTTCAAATTTTTATCAGATAATTGCAAAAAATAAATTACACCATTGGTTATATACCCTACCTGCACAAATGCACGAGTGGGAACGCGAACACAAACATGGTTTTTTACCGCGCTGGGAAAAGGTACTAAAAAAGCTGCCTAAAATCGAAACCAAGCACGTTAACATTACCGATAAATTTGAAGTCGGTTTACCCGGTGAATTAAGCGAAAGCGACCTGCTTAAAACAGAAAGCCTATTACAAAAATTCCACCCGTGGCGTAAAGGCCCATTCAACATACACGGTATTCATATTGATACAGAATGGCGCAGTGATTGGAAATGGGAACGTTTACGCGAGTTTATCTCGCCGTTAAAATACCGTTATGTGCTTGATGTCGGCTGCGGTAGCGGTTACCACATGTGGCGCATGCTCGGTGACGGTGCAGAATTTGTTGTGGGTATCGATCCAAGCCAATTGTTCTTAGTGCAATTTGAAGCAATTCGTCATTTTGCCAATAACGACCAACGTGTGCACTTATTACCCCTTGGTATTCAAGAATTACCTAAATTACGTGCCTTCGACACAGTTTTCTCGATGGGCGTACTGTACCATCGCAAATCGCCAATTGATCATATTGAACAACTTAAAAATCAGCTACGTGATGGTGGCGAATTAGTCCTTGAAACATTAGTCATTGACGGTGACGACCAAGCCGTATTAGTCCCTGGCGATCGTTATGCACAAATGCGTAACGTATGGTTCTTACCAAGTTGTGCAGCACTCAAACTTTGGGTTGAAAAACTCGGGTTTGAAAATGTGCGTATCGTTGATGTTTCCGATACCAGTATCGAAGAGCAGCGTGCAACGGAGTGGATGAGAAACGAATCGTTAGTTGATTTTCTGGATCCAAACGATCACAGCAAAACGGTTGAAGGCTACCCGGCACCTAAACGTGCGGTATTAATTGCCACTAAACCGTATGCAGAGCAGTTAGACGAATAACCTGATATCTAAGCGCCTGATGCGGCGCTTAGATTTAATATAGCGCATTAAGTGATGCTTATTGCCCACGGTTTAATTTAGAGTAGAGTTAGAGTTAGAAATGGATACTATCAAAAACCCTCGTCAATTAATGGCTGCAGTCATCATTAGCGCCCTACTTTCAGGCTGCGCGAATGTGGATCAATTTCTTAATCAAGGAGAGACCGCAGCGCTACTGAAATCTCAAATTGAACAACAGAGTGAACAAATAACGTTATTAGTTGAACAACAAAATACTATTTTAGCTGAATTACAAAAACAGCCAGCTTTATTTGCTCACCAAACACAAAACATTAGCCAGCTTAACAGCAAGCTCGAAGATTATGTGCAATTACGCCAACAAGTCATCGACAATAGCGAGAGCATAGCGACTTGCCAAGCCGATAAAAAAACTCAATACAGCGATAACCATCTGTCTCTTGCGCAGTCAACCGAAGGGATAACACCGCTGGAGAAAAGAGTGATAGGCTCAGAAGAACTGGTCTTGCTCGATGATCTAAAAGAACAATATAAAGCCCGTATTGATACAGGTGCAACGACCTCATCATTAAACGCGACCAACATTGTTGAATTTGAACGTGATGGCAAAAAATGGGTCCGCTTTAACTTCAATCAAAGTCTCAATGATGACCAAGTCATTGAAGCCAAAGTGGCGCGTACTATTTTGATCCGCCAAGCCAATAGCAGTGAACCAACACGCCGACCGATTATCGAACTGCCGGTGCAACTTGGTGATATCAAAACGCTGACTGAATTTACCCTCGCCGACCGTCGTCACATGTCATTTCCAGTATTACTTGGCCGGACATTCTTAAAAGACATCGTCATCGTTGATGTAGCGCGTACTTACACATCTACCGAGTCCATTACCCAGTAATACACACAGAGTGCGAGGCTATACACTAAGCTCGCACTTTCTTCGTTATAATGACCTTCCATACGTACTGCCCTATGCATCTTAATCAAGCTCCCCCTCATTCAGATAGAAACCATTAAAACACCCCGACAAATTGCTATTTGTAAGTAACTGCCGTATAAATAATTGATATATAACTATTGTATTAGACATGTTTCACACTTCTTGTGTGTAATAATACCGTTATTATGAACATCTAACTTAAAAACAACTATAATCGATGACATAACATTAATTAAATAGATGATGATTTTTAGATAACTAAGCATATTTTTAAAATATAAAATCACGCTTATTTTAAATAAATATACTGTTTATAGTCGAATGACGGAACTATTATCCCACTTTGATGAACTAACCCTCTTTTTCAGCAGTCAACAGGGCCAAATACCTAATGAAAAATACAACGACAACTCGCACATTAAAAACATCAAAAATCGCTATTGCTAGTGCTCTTAGCCTTGTATTTTTAAATGGCTGTGCCATGACACAAAACAAAGCGAATACCGATATTGTCAGCAAGCAACAGGCGCAAATAGAAACAATTTTGCAGCAACAACAACAAATATTAACGACATTACAAGCACAACCAGATAAATTCAGCGAGCAAGATAAAGCCATTACCAAGCTGACGGAGCAACTTGACGGTCTGGACGCGACTACATCCGTGAAAAAAACCACCGCAATCGTAATACCAACAACAAAAGCAAAAATCGACATCGCTGGTAAAGTTATTCTTGGCCAAGAAGAGTGGATTTGGTTTGACCAATTACAAACTAACTTCAAATCGCGTGTCGATACCGGCGCAACAACTTCATCATTAAATGCAACTGACATCGTTAAATTTGAACGTGATGGTCGTGATTGGGTTAAATTCAATTTATCGCATAAAGATGATAATGAAGTGTTTCCAATTGAAGCACACGTTGTCCGTACCGTTGAAATTCGTCAAACTAATGCCGTCAAAGCGTTGCAACGCTATGTTGTCAGCTTACCCGTTGAGCTTGGCAGTATAAAGACTGAAACAGAATTTACCCTAGCCGACCGTAGTCGAATGACGTTCCCTATCTTACTCGGCCGCACTTTCTTAAAAGACATTGCCATTGTCGATGTTGCTCAAGAATATACTCAACCGAAAAAGAAACCGACTTCTAATAAAAAACAACCTACTTCAGCTAAAAAAGGGACTAACTAATCATGCCTTCTAAGATCCCATTTCGCATTTTTGTTGCGATACTTTTTCTACTCGGTGTTGGCAGTATTGCACAGCGCCATTACAGTGGAGAGATCCCTTGGTTACCGGGTGAAACTTACTCGACGTGGATGATTGAAGCGAAGGTTGAATTTACCGCTCAAGGCGATGCGGTTAACGCGTCTTTTGCGACCCCTTCAACACAAAGCAATTTCACCGTTTTAAATCAAACAGCGGCGTCGCCAGGTTATGGCTTATCGTTTGTTGATGACCGTGCGCAGTGGACAATTCGTAACGCTGACGGTAAGCAAGATCTATACTACAAAGTGAATGTACTCACTAATGATATTCCATTAGATGTGGTTAATGAACAAGATGTCAGTATTCATAAAACCACTTGGCTACCACCTTATGACATAGCGGCAGAGCAACTTGTTAGTAGTGCAATGGAAAAAAGCGCCGATGCATTCTCATATAGCCGTGAATTATTGAAATTACTTTCGGGTGATGATTTAGGTCAAAATGCCAAGTTAATGCTACAACAAAATAGTAAAACTAATTTGTTTGTGGCGTTACTTAATGAAGCGAATATACCCGCATTACTGGTTAAAGGTTTATACCTTGAAGATGGTCGTCGTCAACAACAGCTACAACCCTTTGTATTAGTGATTGGCGACGATGAAAGCCGTTTAATTGATGTGAAATTAGGTAAAAGCGCAGATGCAAAAAACCTGCTGCTTTGGGAACAAAATGGCGAACCAACATTAGATCTTATTGGTGGCTCTAATTCTCGCGTGAGTTTCTCTATCATCCAACAGACTCAGCCTGTTATGCAGGTACTGAAAGAGAAAGCTGACGATACCGATCTGTCAAACTTCAGCATCTACAGTTTGCCGCTCGAAGAACAAGCACTGTTTAAAGGTATTTTACTTATTCCATTAGGTGTCATGATCGTGGTGATGATGCGTATTCTTATTGGTTTACGTACATCAGGTACTTTCATGCCAGTATTGATCGCGATGGCATTTGTACAAACCAGTCTGGCAACGGGCTTAATCGGCTTTACCTTGATCGTCGGTATCGGCTTAGTGATCCGCTCTTACTTGTCGCGATTAAACTTGCTGCTTGTCTCACGAATATCCGTGGTTATTATTACAGTGATCGCCATTATTTGCTTATTCTCGGTACTGTCATACAAGATTGGTTTAACAGAAGGGCTTAAAATCACCTTCTTCCCAATGATTATTTTATCTTGGACCATCGAACGTATGTCAATTCTATGGGAAGAAGAAGGCGCGAAAGAAGTCTTTGTACAAGGTGGCGGTAGCTTATTCGTTGCCGTACTTGTCTATCTAACCATTAGTAATGAGCTATTACGCTATTGGGCATTCAACTTCCTTGGCTTGCAACTTATCATTATGTCAATCATCTTAATGTTAGGTACTTACACTGGCTATCGTCTGCTAGAACTGCGCCGCTTTAAAGACATGCAAGGTGACTAATGATGACATTTTCATTTTTAAAAGAGTTCGCTCAACCGCGTAAATTGAAGCAGCAAGGTATCTTGGGAATGAACCAGCGTAATAATATGTATATATCACGCTACAACCCAAGAAAACTATTTCCGTTAGTCGACAATAAATTAAAGACCAAAGAAATAGCTGAACAAGCTAACGTGAGCACGCCAGAACTGATTGGCGTGGTCGACAGTCAGCACAAGGTTAAATCTGTAGACAAAATGATTGCAGGGCTTAGCGGCTTTGTAATCAAGCCAGCCAAAGGCTCTGGTGGTAAAGGTATCTTAGTGATCACCAAAGTTGAAGGTGGCCGCTATTACAAACCCAGTGGCAGTGAATGTTCAATGGATGATATTGAACGCCATTGCTCAAATATCTTAGCCGGCCTATTTTCACTCGGTGGTGGTATCGATGTCGCCGTTGTTGAAGCGCTTATCGTCTTTGATGATAGCTTTGAAGGTTATAGCTTTGAAGGTGTGCCAGACGTACGTGTGATCGTATTTAAAGGCATTCCGATGATGGCGATGATGCGTTTATCAACGTCGATGTCAGATGGTAAAGCCAATTTACACCAAGGCGCTGTTGGCGTGGGTATTAACATCACCACTGGTGAAGCGTTAAACGCCGTACAGTATGACGAAATGGTAACTCATCACCCTGATACACAAAAAGAGTTAGCACTACTCAAAGTGCCGCACTGGGAAGAAGTTATTCGATTGGCCGCCCAATGCTATGACATATCAGGCTTGGGTTATTTAGGGGCCGATGTGGTCTTAGACCGTGATCATGGGCCGATGTTATTAGAATTGAACGCCCGTCCTGGACTGGCGATTCAGATTGCCAATGGCATGGGGTTACTACCAAGATTACAACAGATTGAAGCCGCGAATACCGACAGTATGGATTTAGACCAACGTCTTGCCTATTGTAAACAACATTTCGGTTAAATTTTGATTAAAGAGATGAATAAAACGACATAATAAAAAAGGCATATAGTTAGCGCTATATGCCTTTTTTTATTCAATAACCCATCACGTGTTTATGACGAAATAAACGTTATTGAATATCAAATTGCTGCAACAAATTAAGCCATTAAATGGCGTAAGTTCATTTCAAAAATCATTTTTTCAGCAGTACAATTAAATTGTAACGTCACCAAGTAAGCATTTTCACCCTGCGCAGTAAAATCAATCGTGACTTCTTCATCAAATTGCTCATTAACATACGCTTCAAGCTCACTGCGTTTTTCATCTGCAGCAAGTTGCGAGTCAAAGGAAATAGGGAAAGATAGCTCGGTATCGTCAGGCTGAATAATGCTACCAATTTCGGCAAATGCACCACAGCAATCTTTAATATCAGTGTTGTTATTATTCGACATAATTATTCTACCTATTAATTTAAATTTACGTTCTACCTCAGCAACCATACCACTAAAGTATAGGTTCTAAAAACAAAAAACCGCGTATACCTGAGTATAAGCGGTTTTATATTAAAATAGTCGACTTTTTTAGCGAATATGAATGCGTTAGCTAAAAGTACTAAATACTAAAAAATTAAATAGTAATTGGCGTTGGTGCAGGCGCAGTACTCATTGCTTTTAATTCTTGGTCCATAATAAAGAGACCATAACCGTTATCAACACCAACACGGCGGATTTGGCTAACGATACCATTAAATAATGCTTCTTCTTCTGTTTGCTCTTCCATTAATGTATTCAGGTGAGCAACAGATTGGAAATCTCTTAGTTCGTGCGCCAAACCAAGGATTTCAGAAATAGATTCAGTGATCATCACTTCATGATCTAACGCTTGGTTAAATACATCAAGTAGATCGGTAAACTCAGACTCAGCAGCAGGAATCGCTTCCATTAATGGTTGAATGCCACGGTCGATCATGTAGCGGAATAATAACTGCGCATGTACTTGCTCTTCAGCTGCATGCTTATAAAAGAAATCACCCGCGCCAATAAAATCAGATGCGTAGCAAAAAGATGCCATGCTGCGATAAAGATGAGAAGCAGTAAATTCTTTTGTCATTTGTTGGTTAAGCGCTGTCGCCATAACCGTAGATAATTTTGGCATAGTATAAAATCCTTTAATAAACAGTTCAGGCAATGCTACCGCAACGTGTCTTAAATTAACAATAACTTTGTCAAATTAAGCAATTTTTTCTAATATTAACCATACGACACCAATAAGTCCTACCAGAGACAATATTGAAATAAAATTACATAATACGTAAATATCTAATATTTATGACCCAGTTAACACTCTTATGAAAATATAATACGTTATTTTACTACAATTGATCTAGATCACTTTTTAATCCTCAAAATTACCTATACTCCAAATCAAAGGTATTCATTAAGAGGTAACACTTTGTAAATACTTTTTAAGATTTCAAATTAGTTTTAAGGGAAATATATGACTGTTAAAAATGTTGAAACGCTAAATGCAATGGTTGCTAAAGTAAAAGCAGCACAACAAGAATTCGCTACATTTAATCAAGAACAAGTAGATAAGATTTTCCGTGCAGCAGCACTTGCCGCTTCTACATCACGTATCCCGTTAGCGCAAATGGCTGTTGAAGAATCAGGCATGGGTGTATTAGAAGATAAAGTAACTAAAAACCATTTCGCATCAGAGTACATCTACAACAAATATAAAGATGATCTTACTTGCGGTATTGTCGCTGAAGACAATGTATTCGGTACTATTACCATCGCAGAACCAGTTGGTATTATTTGTGGTATCGTGCCAACAACGAACCCAACATCTACCGCTATTTTTAAATCATTAATTTCCCTAAAAACTCGTAATGCGATTATCTTCTCGCCACATCCACGTGCAAAAAATGCAACTAATACAGCCGCTAAAATTGTATTAGACGCAGCCGTTGCAGCAGGTGCACCAGCGAATATTATTGGTTGGATTGACGAACCGTCAGTTGAACTATCAAATGCATTAATGCATCACAATGATATCAACCTTATCCTTGCAACTGGCGGTCCAGGCATGGTTAAAGCAGCTTACTCATCAGGTAAACCTGCGATTGGTGTTGGTGCGGGTAATACACCGATTGTTATTGATGAAACAGCAGATATTAAACGTGCTGTATCTTCAATCTTAATGTCAAAAACATTCGATAACGGCGTTGTATGTGCTTCCGAGCAAGCGGTTATTGTGGTTGACGAAGTATATGACGCAGTAAAAGCCCGTTTCATCACACATGGCGGCTATATCTTATCGAAGAAAGATGCAGATAAAGTACGTGAAATCGTGCTAATCAACGGCAACATGAACCCGGCAATCGTTGGTCAATCTGCAATTAAGATTGCTGAAATGGCAGGCATTAAAGTGCCACCTTTCACTAAAGTACTTATTGGTGAAGGTCCTGAAGTACACGTTGATGATGCATTCGCTCACGAAAAACTATCTCCAACGTTAGGTATGTTCCGTGCTCGTGATTACAATCACGCCGTAGAACAAGCAATCACGATGGTTGAAATTGGTGGTATCGGTCATACATCAGGTATCTACACAGACCAAGATGCAAATGAAGACCGTATTAAAGACTTCGGCGATAGAATGAAAACCGCTCGTATCTTGATTAACCAACCAAGTTCACAAGGTGGTATCGGTGACTTATACAACTTCGGTCTAGCACCATCACTAACGCTAGGTTGTGGTTCATGGAGTGGTAACTCTATCTCTGAAAACGTAGGTCCTAAGCACCTTATGAATAAAAAGACTGTGGCAAAGCGAGCTGAAAATATGTTATGGCATAAACTTCCAGAATCAATCTATTTCCGCCGTGGTTCATTACCAATTGCAATGGATGACCTTGTTGGTAAAAAACGTGCTTGTATCGTAACCGATAAATTCCTATTCAATAACGGCTATGTTGATGATTTAGTTGCAATTTTAAAAGAAAAAGGCATTGATACTGAAGTATTTTACGATGTAGAAGCAGATCCAACACTCGCAGTCGTTAAAAAAGGTGTTGCTGTGATGAACAGCTTCCAACCTGATGTTATCATTGCATTTGGTGGTGGTTCACCAATGGATGCAGCGAAGATCATGTGGGTAATGTACGAACATCCAGAAGCGCACTTCGAAGATCTTGCAATGCGCTTTATGGATATTCGTAAACGTATCTACAAGTTCCCTAAAATGGGTATCAAAGCAAAATTAGTGGCGATTACAACAACGTCTGGTACCGGTTCTGAAGTAACACCGTTCGCCGTAGTAACAGATGAAGTAACGGGTCAAAAATACCCTATTGCTGATTACGAACTAACACCGAACATGGCTGTTATTGACGCAAACTTAGTAATGAACATGCCAAAATCATTAACGGCCTTTGGTGGTTACGATGCAGTGACTCACGCACTTGAAGCTTATGTTTCAATTCTAGCGAACGAGTACTCTGATGGCCAAGCACTACAAGCAATGAAATTATTGAAAGAATACTTACCAAGTTCTTACAAAAATGGTGCTAAAGACCCAATCGCACGTGAAAAAGTACACAACGGCGCAACAATTGCGGGTATCGCCTTTGCTAATGCTTTCTTAGGTGTTTGTCACTCAATGGCACACAAAATTGGCGCTGAATTCCATATTCCACACGGTTTAGCAAATGCATTACTTATCACTAACGTTATTCGTTATAACGCCACTGATATGCCAACGAAACAAGCAGCATTCTCACAATACGACCGTCCGAAAGCACGTGCTCGTTACGCTGAAGTTGCAGAGCACTTAGGTTTCCGTGAAGGTAAAACAGCAGACAAAGTGAATGCATTACTAAACTGGTTAGACGAGCTTAAGACTGATTTAGATATTCCTAAGTCAATCCAAGCGGCTGGTGTAAACGAAGCAGATTTCCTTGCTAAAGTAGACCAACTAGCAATCGAAGCATTCGATGATCAATGTACTGGTGCTAACCCACGTTACCCATTAATCAGTGAGCTAAAAGCATTATTACTTGCTTCTTACTACGGTCACGACTATCAAGAAAGCTATGAGTTAGAAAAAAAAGCGGCTAAAAAAGAAACCGTAAAAAAACAGTCGTAAAGTAATACACTAATAGTTATCACCAACAGCGTGATAACTATTACCTACAAAGGTGTGGTTTTTAAGGTTTTATTAAACAACCTTATACTCCACACCTTTTTATTATGTATACAGTAATAACATTATATTTATTTATGCCAACCTAAAATCTCATTATTAATAATAAAATCCGCGAAAAGATAACTAGCCCACACCTCACATATTTAACTTTGATAAGACTAAAGTTATCCCCTATAATTATTTTAACTGCATTTTCAATATGCTACTCAATAAACACGTCACGATATTTAACTCTATTTATATAAACGGATTTAGATAAGCAAAGGTAAGTAATGGTAAATGTCTCATTAGCGATTAAAGACCTACAAGTAGGTCATTACATTAATCTTCCAATCGGTTGGACATCCCACCCTTTTATCCTCAATTCATTTTTAATTAAAGATGCCAAACAGTTACGAATATTACAGCATCTCAGTTTAGAGACAGTTTCGGTCGACCTATCTCGAAGTAAAATAGCGCAGACACCAACATCAGCAGCCGCTCCTGCATCATTACAGCCAACACAAAATGTCCAAGCCTCGGCAGAGGCATTAGCACAACAAGCTGTATTCCAAAAAAGAGAAGAGCAGCACACACAATTATCACAGCAGCAAGCCTGGTGGAAACAAATTCGCCATACTCGTTCAAAGTACCAAGAGAAGATCGTAATTCTCAAAAATATTTACAGCAAACTTAGTTTGCAACCTGAAAAGGCAATGGAACTATTAGAATTACTCTCGGGTGAGTTAACTATCGCCTCAGAGCAACAACATGATTTTAGTTTCGTGTTATGCAATGAGGAGATATCAAGTGATACCCTTTATCAAAATGCGATGAATGTGGCAGTACTCAGTACACGCTTGGCACAGCAGTTAGCTTTTAGCAGACAAGATATCGCGATCATTACTCAGACAGCCTTACTCAGTCAGTTTGGTATGCTATGGGTTCCCGCTTCAATTCGTAATAAAAAGTCTGAACTAACAAAACCTGAAGTCAATTACCTCAAACAACATCCAGCCTATGCAGCGCAAAGATTACAAGGTATAGATTCACTGCCTGATATCGTTGTTCATAGTATTTTACAAGTCAATGAAAAGTTTGATGGTAGCGGTTACCCGCGCGGTTTCAAACAAGATAAAATTTCCAAGTACGCACAATTAATTGCTATCACCACCCGTTATAACGAAATGTGTAACGCCAATTTACCGCAACACCGTTATTCGCCACACCTTGCTATTGGTCTTTTGTTTAAAGTCGCCAATAAGCATTACAACAAAGCCTATCTTGAACAGTTTATTAAAATGATCGGTATATACCCGGTAGGTACCATTGTGAGTTATGATAACAATCAAGCCCTTGTACAAATGAGTATTATAGATAGTCTGCGACACCCACTCATTGTCGATTTTAATGAGCTTGAACCGATAAAAAAACAACCACTTTTACGCGATTGTGGTGATGATGACATTGCGATAACTAAAGCAATGAGCAGTGACAATATTGACCCTGCACACTCCACTAAATTTAATTTAGCCCAGCGCTGTAACTTATACTTCCCCAGCTAGCACTAGGCACAGTCAGATATCATAGATAACAGCTACTGTTAATCTATGATATTGTTACACCCTTATCTTTCATAAATGAACCACATACACTATGTCAAAACGCAATACTCAACAACGTCGTCATACCATCATTCAATTACTTGAAGAGCAAGGTAAACTCAGCGTTGATGAACTAGCCCAACGTTTTGAAACATCCGAAGTCACCATCCGTAAAGATCTCACCGCGTTAGAGCAAAACGGTTTATTATTACGTCGTTATGGTGGCGCAGTACCTATCCCAAAAGAACTATTGCCTGAAGTTGAAACTGATAAAGTATCTCAGTGCAAAATTGAAATCGCAATTGCGGCCGCATTACGCATTCGCGATCACAACCGGATAATTATCGACAGTGGGACAACGACGGCCAGTTTGATTGAACAGCTCGCGAATAAGAAAGGTTTGATCACCATGACCAACTCACTCCAAGTTGCCACTGCGCTTAATGGTTTAGAGAATGAGCCTACTCTGTTAATGACTGGCGGTACTTGGGATCCACACTCTGAATCATTCCAAGGTCAGATTGCCGAGCAAGTACTGCGTTCATACGATTTCGATCAATTATTTATCGGCGCAGACGGGATTGATTTAGAACGTGGTAGCACAACCTTTAATGAATTAATTGGACTAAGCCGGGTCATGGCCGAAGTATCAAGAGAAGTCGTAGTCATGGTTGAGTCAGATAAGATCAGCCGTAAGATGCCTAACCTAGAATTGGCTTGGGAGAATATCCACACTTTAATTACCGATGCTGATATTACCGATGTACAACGCAGTGCTATCGAAGCCCAAAATATCGAAGTCATCGTCGCACTAAGAACCTAAAACACCGATAAAATAGTTTTATTCTGCATACCCACTAATATACCTCACTTTAGATAACCATCACTTATTATAGGTGGTTATCTTTAGAGCATGACTTTAAGTATATTTATTGAAAAAGCCGCTTCCTTTATTAAAAATCAGGTTATCCCCATTTATGAGTAAATAGATAAACGATAGTATTGAATTAACCACTAATGTGGAGCACTGTATACAGCTAAAATAAAATCACCCGATTTTATTTCATTTATTTAGATTTAGCGTTACAAGGCATGAGCAAACATGAGTAATCACAGAATTTCTCTCTTCAAACATATGAAACTCAGCACGATGGGTTTATTTTTCACCTGTGGTTTTGCCCTCTCCGCGCTGGTCTTTATTGCTTCAAGTATTATCATCAACAGTAATGTCACGCTCGCATCCTCGGTATGGACTGAATACAAAGCCAACAAATCTGAAAAAATAAGAATCGACAGTGCCTTACGGTCGTCGCTTGGTTATGGCGGTGCTATTCATGAGTTTAAAAACTATTTATTACGCCCAGAACCGTGGCGAATTGAACGTGTACAGGCAAAGTTAGGTGCCGTTAATGCCGCGATCACCCAATTTAATACGCTGGGACCAAGCAATGCACAAGCGATCGCCTTAAATGATATTAAAAATATGGTGGATGCTTATAGCACCGCATTGATACAAGCAGAACTACTTTTTAGTCAAGGGTTACAGCCGAGTGATGTCGATAAACAAGTGATCATCGATGATTCGCTCGCCATGCGTGGCTTACAGATCTTAAATCAAGAATTACAACGTGAATTACACATCAATAGCGCAAATGATGACAGCCCTAATATCACCAAAGCCGACCTCGCCGTAAAGTTACGTTCAGCCCTGGGTTATGGCGGTTTTATTCATAATTTTAAAAATGCGGTATTACGTGGGGATGAAAAGTACCTTACTGAAGCGGTTAGTTGCTTAGTCAAGGCAGACGAGTTGATTACCTTGTATCGTAATAAAGGCCTGACGAGTGCCGAGTTCATCTCGCTTGAAGATATAACCAGAACATTAAATAACTACAAACAAGAAATAGACACTATTCGCCAATTGTTCAGTCAAAATGCAAGCCCACAATTCATAGATCAACAAGTAAAAATTAACGATACCTCAGCATTACGAGGCCTTGCCGTATTAGACCGAGAGATCGTAATTCAAATAGAACAAAGTGCTGATAATGTCAGTGCAACGCTAGACTTCGTCACTCAACTGATTAGCTGGTTATCTTGGTTTACCGTTATCTTTACTACTGTTTTCATTATTGCAGCCATTCTGCTGATGCGTAACCGTTTAATGAACCCGATTAAAGAGCTCATTAACGCCATGAAAACCTTGGCGGAAGGTAACTTTAACATCAAGATCGTTGCTACCGACCGAGATAACGAAATTGGTGAAATGGCGCGTGCATTAGAAATATTCAGTGCCAATGCCTTGAAACATCGAGATTCAGAAGCACAAGTACAGGCGGTCATCAATACTGCAGTACATGCGATTGTAACAACCAATGATCGTGGTGTTATTATGGCATTTAACCCAGCAGCATTGGCTATTTTTGATTATGAATTGGATGATATTCTTGGTCGAAATATCAAACTGTTAATGCCACAAGCAAGTAAAGCATTTACCGACAGTGTGCAAGGTAAAGTATACGAAGAAGACGCTCTACGTGCTAACGGCGTACACTTCCCGATTGAATTATCTGTTAACGAAATGACCGTAGGCAATAAACGCATGTACACCACGGTTATTCATGATATTACCACACGTAAAGCGGCTGAAGCAGAGATCCGTAAGCTGGCGATGACAGATCCATTAACCGGTGTCGCTAACCGAAATCAGTTTGAATTACGCATTGAAGAAGCGATTCAAGTAGCAGAAAGCGAAAATAAATCTGTTGGCCTACTGCTATTAGATTTAAACAAATTCAAGCCAGTAAATGATACCTATGGTCACCATGTCGGCGATCAATTATTAAAAGATGTTTCCGCGCGCATGGTCGAAGCAAGTCGTCAAACCGATACGGTTGCACGCTTAGGCGGTGACGAATTTGCCATCATCTTTAATCATCTTGACACGCCAGAATGTATTAAAGTACCTTTCGACCGCTTGGTCAGTGAATTATCTCGCCCTTATGTGGTGGGCGATATGGTATTAGACGTGACCGCGAGCATGGGGGTGAGTATGTATCCACAAGATGATACCAATATTGATGAGTTATTACGTAAAGCCGATCTGGCGATGTATAAAAATAAGAATATCGATTTAGTATCCTAATCACGATTAACCATCAAAATACTATTCATTATCTAAAATTAAAAATCTAAAGATACAAAGCAAAAAATCCCGCTTACTGCAAATAAGCGGGATTTTACATAAAGGACTTATTCTTTTTATTCGTTACGACTTAGAAACCGTAAGATGCACCTACAACAAGTACGTTATTGTTGTGACCAGGATTCGATTTCGCTGAAGACTCTTGGTTACGATATTCTACGTATGGTTGAACACCAGCACGTGTCCAAGTTGCACGCAATTCATGCTCCATAGAGTTGTCATTGTTAACACCATCATTTACGTAATAAACATTGTTGTATTTAACATTTACTGGCATATCTTTGAATTGGTAAGCAACGTTGTTATCTAAACGCACTTGATCGTTTGTTATATCTACGCCAGAATCGATTGAATTATTTGCTTGGATTTGCATACGAGTACGGTTAGAGATAGAAAGACCATTATCGAAGTTATAACCAACTTTTACTAATGGACGGTATTGAATTACTTCACCGTCGTGTAATAAATGGTGGTAACCAGCTGCTACCCATAGATTATCGTTAACGCTGAATGATTGTTCGATACCTAATGTAGTATATGCTGATGCACTTGAATCTGTATCGACTACACCAGTATCTTTAAATTCTGCTGTTCCGTAGTCAGTGTTACCAAGTTGAATACCATCAAACTCCACTAAAAGTGTAGTACCCGTTGTAAACGTATGACCAGCTTCGAGAGTTGATGTCACATCAGAACCATTAAAATCTGCGCGGTCATGTAGTTGTACATTACCTGTTACGTAAGATGAACCACCAGCAAGTGCAGGTGCAGCGATTGATGCGCAAAGAAGAGTTAATGCAAGTTTTTTCATTATAGCCTCGATTATCGGTTAGCAATTTAAATCATGTTTAATTGCAAATTAAAGTGAACTGTTTCACTGACTAGCTTGTCGTCAGCAGATGAAACAAATATATCACTTATTAGGCAGTTGAAAATGCTATTGACTGGTTTCATCGACTTGGGTCACAACTTAATTCGCACCGATAATTAACCATCGATTACCCATTAACATTTAGTAAACACTAAGCCATATCTCTCACGGTATAAAATCTATTATTCAACTTTTAAATCAAACAGTTAATCTTTACGCGTCAATAAGATTAACATGCACAACCAAAATAATTAACAAGTGAATTGAAATAAACTAAATCTCACTTAGTTTATAAAAGAGCATCATAACTGCGAGTCAGTTAACATTTTACTGTTCAAACTTAATCTGACTAAACAGCAGATAAAACTAAATGGTAAGCACACCAAGCATTAAAGTCAGAGTAATATACTTATCAAGCTACTTTAACTTAATTTACAATGTGAAATATGATGTAGATAACGTTTCCCTAGAGGTTCTTAAAATACCAACGCATACAAAATTAACATTTCAATTACATTTATGGTGACAAGCCGTCAAAATTAAGTAGACTCTTTATTCTATAAACAAATAATTATTGAGGCGTTATGATCAGTGAATTGATTCGTTGCTTTTATCTACGTAATAAGCAAAAAAATCCAAAAGGGTTTTTCGATACCATCAGCCGTTCATTTCGAGTCGGCTTTCGTCATATCGATTTGAATCTGCATATTAACAATGCAAAATATCTAATGTTTCTTGAAAAAGCCCGTTGGGACCATGCAATCCAAACTGATTCATTTAATACGTTATTGAAGAATAAACTAAACTTCATCGTGGCAGGTGTTGAGGTCGGCTATATTCGAGAGATACGATTATTTAAGCAGTTCGATGTAGAAACCACTTACTTAGGCTGGGATGAGAAATATTTTTACCTGGAACAGAAATGTGTCGTTGATGGTAAGTTATGTAATTACAGCTTAGTCAAAGCCGTTTTTGTGCAGAAAGGCAAAGTCGTTTCACCAGAAAAAGTGATGACTTATATTCCCGCAGAACAACGTCCACAGCAACTGCCTGAACACATGCAGATATGGAAAGATCTGGGTATTGCCAAGCGCAACTTCAGCACCAGCGAAGCAGTGGATAAAGCGGCTTAGCAAACTAAGTTCATTACATCATTTAAATTAAGTGCAGTTAAGCGACGCCATGTCCTTTTGAGGCAACCCAAATGCGATACCACTGTTGGTTAGTTAGTGTTAGCGTCGTCGCTGCAACCGCACTACGTACCCGCTCGATGTTACCACTACCAATAATAGGCAGAGGTCGAGAGGGTAGCTTTAATATCCACGCAAATACCACTTGATCAATCGACTGTGCACCGATCTCCAGTTTGATTTCATGCAAGGTTGTTTGTAAACGTTGCATTTGCGTAGAGCTTGTATCAAATAAACTCCCACCTGCCAAACATGACCATGCCATCGGTCTAATCGCTAATTGTTGCAGTTGGTCTAATGTACCATCTTCAGT
The DNA here is from genome assembly GCF_000276805.1 of Moritella dasanensis ArB 0140. GTDB lineage: Bacteria > Pseudomonadota > Gammaproteobacteria > Enterobacterales > Moritellaceae > Moritella > Moritella dasanensis. Next base: position 59,397 of record NZ_AKXQ01000026.1, read on the forward strand.
CACCGCTAAATTAACTGGGTTTATTTCAACCTGATTGGTAACGAGCGGGCTATCCCAACGCGATTGCAACAGCGCAAACTGTGACGGAGTGAAATTAGAGACCCCCAGATGTTTAATCTTACCTTGATGCTTTAAAAGCTCAACAGCTTGTGCAACATCATCTGCAGCCATCAACATATCGGGGCGATGAATTAATAGTATATCCAGTTGCTCGACTCCTAAGCGCTGTAAAGAGGTGTCTACCGAGCTAATGATGCTGCTTTGTGAACTATTGTAATGATTAACATACTTGCTCGGTGCGTCACTGTGCATGACTTCAATGCCACATTTAGAAATGATCTCGATGTTATCTCGCATCGCCGGATCAAGTTTTAGCGCTTCACCAAATAAGGTTTCACAGGGTGCTTGTGCAGAACCATAAACATGGGCATGGTCGACGGTGGTAATACCAAGTTCTACATGTTGTTTCAAAAACGTCAAACGCGATTGCGGATCCATATCCCATTCACCCATACGCCAATAACCTTGTATTAACGATGAACATTCAGGGCCATCAACAGCCATTTTAACGCGAGATACAAGTGTCATAGTTTTCCTTAATTATCAGATAAGCTTAAATCGAGATTGAATAACGAGAATAGGTCAAAAATAGGTTAGTTTTAACGTCAATACTCATAGCCTACTCTCAGGGTTACGCTTTGATACATAACGATACTATTTATGTGAATTAACCAGCAGTTTCGCCTACCTAAAAACAAGTAACAACTTCCCTTTGCTATGCTGCATTAACATCATCAGTAATTGAATAGGGAAAATTCATGCCAACGACACACCTTTTTAAAGCGCTAACCTTCGGGTTCATAGGCTGCATTGGCTTAACGCTAACACCAGCTATCGCTAAGACCACCAGCAGCGAGATCCTTGTAAACGAGACCGTTGCTAAACTCAAACCGTCTAGCAGTGCTATTTACAGTCAAATGGCGATCCATCACCCTGTTTGGGCAGCCAATGGTATGGTCGCGAGTCAAGAAGCGCTGGCGACAAAAATTGGTGTTGATATCATGCAGCAAGGCGGTAATGCCATTGATGCAGCTGTTGCCGTTGGTTACGCATTAGCAGTTACCTTACCGCGAGCAGGTAATCTCGGTGGTGGTGGTTTCATGCTGGTTTATTTAGCAGATGAGCAACGATCTATTGCCATTGACTATCGTGAAGTCGCGCCACAAACAGCGTCTGCAGACATGTTTTTAGATGCCGACGGTAATCCAGATAACACCTTATCGCGCTTTCACGGCCTTGCAGTGGGTGTACCAGGGACTGTACTTGGATTTGAACTAGCGTTAGAGAAATATGGCACCATGTCGTTAGCACAAGTGATCGCTCCGGCAATCAAATTGGCCCGTGACGGTATTGCTGTTACCCCTGACTTAGCAAACTCACTTAGCGCAACACAGAAACGCTTAAGCCAGTGGCCAAGCACCCAAGCTATTTTCTATAAAACCGATGGTAGCAGCTATCAACCTGGTGAAACATTAAAGCAAACCGATCTCGCTAACACACTCGGCGCCATTGCTAAACAAGGTAGTTCTGCATTCTATCAGGGGCCAATTGCCAAGCAGATAAGCGATTCAGTGCGTGACGCTGGCGGCATCATGACCATGCAAGATTTAGCCAGTTATAAAGCCATTGAACGCAAACCGGTCACCGGTGACTATCGTGGTTATCAAGTCGTATCAATGCCACCGCCCTCTTCAGGTGGTGTTCACATAGTACAGATGCTGAATATGCTCTCGCAATACCCTATCGATAAAATGGGGCATAATAGCGCCGCGACAATTCATGTCATGGCAGAGTCTATGCGCCGTGCCTATGCCGACCGCAGTTTGTATTTAGGTGATCCAGATTTTGTAAACGTCCCCGTTGCAGCACTCACCAACAAGCAATATGCAAAACAGTTAGCTAGTCAAATCAACCCGAATAAAGCAACGCCAAGCAGCGAAGTATCGCCGGGTACGCTATTACCTTATGAAAGTAATCAAACCACTCACTACAGTGTGGTTGATAAATGGGGTAATACCGTGAGTAATACTTACACTCTCAACTTCAGCTATGGTTCTGGACTTGTCGCCAATGGCACTGGCGTATTACTCAACAATGAAATGGATGACTTCTCAGCTAAACCGGGAGTCCCTAATGCCTATGGTCTTATCGGTGGTAAAGCCAATGCTGTGGCAGCGAAAAAGCGCCCATTAAGCTCAATGACCCCGACTATCGTATTAAAAGATAACAAGCCTTACTTAGTCACAGGGAGTCCAGGTGGTTCGCGTATCATTACCACAACATTACAAGTGATCATGAACGTCATTGACCATGATATGAATATTGCCGAGGCAAGCGCTGCACCGCGTTTTCATCATCAATGGCTACCAGACATGATCCGTATCGAAAAAGGATTGAATATCGATACGATTAATTTATTGGAGAGTAAAGGACACAAGGTTGAAGTCAAAGCCGCGATGGGCAGTACTCAAACCATCATGTTAACAGACGAAGGGGTTTACGGCGCGTCAGATCCACGCCGACCAAGTGCACTTAGCCTCGGTTATTAATAAAAAGGGACGTGATACTTAGCGTATGACGTCCCTTCTTTCTATTTATGTTTTTAGTGCTAGTTAAAAATTGTAACTCATACCAACAGAAACAAAGTTAGTCGTACTATCATAAAAATCGATATTGGCATCAATATCTTTATTTTGATAGATCACGTTTAAATTACTGTCTTCAATATTAAACGGTTGGTCGTATGAATAGATTAATGAATAACGCGTCGCATCCTGCTCTTGTGTTTGCCCAAAAATAGGGTTTTCAGCGCTATATTCACGATCACTAAATGCGGCTTGTACTGACAAGAAATGACGTTCGTATTTGGTCATTATACTTAAGCTATAATGTAATTCATCATAGCTTTGACTCTCGCCTTTCGCATCTTGGTTAGCATAATACACATTCGCTTTAGCAAACATGCCTTGCCACAATCGCAATGAACTCTCTAAACTCAAGCGTTGATAATCACTGTCTCGTTTAAGTTCATCTTGTTCTTCAGCAGTACAATTTCGAGTTTGACTAGCACATACACCATTTTGAGCACCGCTTTGATCGTCTTCAATATCATACGATGCATAAGCGTATTCAATTTGCACTGGCATAAATTTATAAGCTACGCGAACCGCGGTTGAATCTATGTCGGTTTTTTCTCTTTCGGCGCCAACTAAGAAAGGATCAGACCAGGTTTCTTTTAAAAATGGTACATGCGGGATATAAGCAAACGTCATACTCTGGCGTTTATCAAATTTATGCGTCACACCCAGTTCGTATTGTATGGCGCTGTCTAAGATGTTTTGTTGGCTCTGACCTAAAAAATATTGAGTCTGTAAATCTTCCGTTGTATAAGCCAGACGGAAAAATGGAAATAACAATCCAGTTGAAATTTCCTCACCAGCGTTACTGAGATCATCAGTTTTGGCATTATCATCATCGGTATTAAATTGGCTATCTGAATTACTGAAGCCGGCATTGATACCGATAGTGCCAGAAAAACCGGGACTTTTTGCTAAGGGTTTCGCTATTGCCACACTACTAAAGCCAAGCAAACTGCTGGTTAATAATAGCGGCAGTGCAAGTAAACAGTGCTTTCTAGATATCATGTAAAAATAGCTCCAATAGTTAATCCATAAACAAGAACGTCGATCAATCTTGATCAATATCAAATTAGTCACGAAATAATAACACAAAGATTCTAATATAATGTGCTTAATCACATTTCCGGCCGTTATCGGTCAATAATTAGTAAATAGCATATATCTCAGTGAGAACAACAAGAATAACTAAATAAACACTGAAATAATTTGTTTTATATTATAAGCTTAGATAAGAAGAATTCATAAAAAACACACTTTAGACACTAAGCTATTGAATGCCAGTATAAAGATCTATTTCAATAAAGGATGATTGAAAATCATATGCACAAAATTCTCGTTATATTCGCCCATCCTGCATTACAAAAATCAATTGCACATAAATCACTATTCAATGAAATTCAAAACATTGAAGGTATTACTTGTCATGATCTTTACGATACCTATCCCGATTCATTTATCGACATTAAGCATGAACAGAGTTTACTGCTCAATCACGACATTATCGTTTTACAATTTCCGCTTTACTGGTATTCATGTCCTGCCATTTTAAAAGAATGGCAAGATCTGGTACTAGAGCATGGTTTTGCTTATGGTGAAAACGGCGATAAACTGGTGGGCAAAAAAATAATGCTCGCGATCTCAACCGGTGGCAGTGCAAACTCATACTCGACGACAGGTTACAACGAACACGACATTAGCCAATTTTTATTGCCTTTTAGCCAAATGAGTAAGTTATGTAATCTAGAATACCTGCCACCCTTTGTCGTGCATGATATTCATAAGCGCCACGACGCCGAGCGTATAACCGATAAAACCCAGCAATATCGCCAATTGTTATTAAAGTTACAACAAAATGATGACGCAGCCACCACTGACATGGAGAGTAACCAATAATGGAACATGGCGTATTATTTAATATCTTCATCTACCTTGCTGCGGGTGTAGTTGCAGTGCCGATCGCCAAACGCTTGGGACTCGGCTCAGTGCTGGGCTATTTAATTGCTGGCGTCATTGTTGGCCCTTATGCACTCAGCTTGATATCAAATCAAGAAGATGTCATGCATGTTGCCGAATTCGGTGTCGTAATGATGTTGTTCCTGGTCGGCTTAGAATTAAGACCCGCGCTATTATGGCAACTCAAAATGCCCATTCTCGGCACGGGTGGTTTACAGCTTTGCGCAACGACTTTATGTATCTTCTTAATATTACTGGCTTGTGGTCTTGCTTGGCAAACAGCCCTCGCTATTGGCTTAATAGTGGCCTTGTCATCCACCGCGATAGTATTACAGAATTTACAAGAACGGGAATTAATGAAAACCGAAGCAGGTAAAAATGCGTTTGCGGTATTATTATTTCAAGATATTGCCGTGATCCCCATTCTGTCTATATTGCCGCTACTCGTCATACAAGACACCGCGATCGTTGAGTCGACAACATCAGGTTGGCTAAGCGCACTTATGATTGCCGGGGTGATTGCTGGCATCATTATCGGCGGTCACTTTTTGGTGGTACCGCTATTACGGGTTATTGCAGGCTCTCGTTCGCGGGAAATCTTCATTGCAACCGCACTTGCACTCGTAGTCGGCATTGCCTTAGCGATGGAAGCAGTAGGCTTATCCGCCGCACTCGGCACCTTCTTAGCGGGCGTAGTACTGGCTGACAGTGAATATCGTCACGAACTGGAAAGTGATATTGAACCGTTTAAAAGCTTGTTACTCGGTATTTTCTTTATCTCTGTCGGTGCCAGTATTGATTTTACCCTGTTACTTGATCAGCCTATCCTTGTCGCGATGCTTGTTACAGGTCTTATTGCCGTTAAGTTTATCGTGCTCTTTATTACGGGCGTTGTATTTAAGATCCAACGCAGTCAAAATTGGTTATTTTCTTGCGCATTAGCACAAGGCGGTGAGTTTGCCTTTGTACTCACCTCATTTGCGCTGCAACGCCAAGTACTTGATAATGAAATAGCCAGTTTATTGGTATTAGTGGTGACACTATCGATGGTGTTCACTCCATTACTATTGATTATTAACGATAAGGTCATAGCGCCGACATTTAAACGAAAACTGCCACAGAGTGAAAACGAAGATAAAGCGGCACCTGAACATCAAATCCCCGATGATACCGATAGTTCAGTAATTATTGCCGGTTTTGGTGGTTTTGGACAAGTTGTTGGCCGTTTACTGCATGGTTACCATATTAATACCACCATACTAGAAAACGATGTAGGTCAGATTGAATTATTACAACAGTTCAAATACAAGGTATTTTATGGCGATGCCGAACAGCTTAATTTATTACACGCTGCCGGGGCGGATAATGCCAAACTGTTTATTATTGCCGTTGAAAGTGCGAGTCGCACCAAGCGTATTTTAATTAAAGTTAAAAAGCACTTCCCACACTTAATCGTATTAGTGCGCGCTACCGATCGTAACCATGCTCAGCAATTAATTCGTCTCGGTGCCGACCATGTATTTCGGGAATCACTTGATTCAGGTATTAGCTTAGGGGTCGAAACCTTAAAGGCATTAGGGATGCGAGCCAATCAAGCCCATCGTGCTGGACAGGTGTTCCGTCGTCATGATGAAGCGGTATTACATGAAGAAGCCAAGCATATACACGAAAATGAACCTGAATTTGTTAATCGTAGCCTGACAGAAAGACGTATATTGAAAAAACTATTAGGACTGGATGCGCTAACTTATTACGACAATCTTAACGATGCTTGGTCAACAGAGGCCCACAGTAATCAAGATAAAAATTCGGTGGATAACTTGGCTGCAGCGCACAAGCATAACAAATCAAGCAGTGAACAGAGCTAACACATACCTTGTCACGCTTAATAAGTAATACATGATAAGTAATAGATAGATTGATTGATTGATTGATAAGACAACGGCGCAGTGATAATAACGATTAAGCTATTATAACTGCGCCGTTGCTGTTTTCGATATTCGGTTGTAAAAAGCCAGTTTTAAAAAGGCTTTAGGCTAGGTTAAAAATGCCACTGTACATAAATGGTTTGATAATTACTGCCACCTTTAATACGCCCAAACACGGAACTGCTTTCGAAAATACCCGAGCGATGATGAATGCTATAACCCAACCAGGTTTTCGCTAACGCTTTATTATTAAAAATATCACCGACGTTCACATCCAATGAAAAGTCCAGATAGTTAAGCAGCTTAGAGCTGTTTTCATAATCACGTTTACCGTCTTCATCCTCAAAATCCTTACCTTCGATATAAGTGACTTTAGATACATAAGATAAACCTTCAGCAAGACCTACACGCCAGCGAGGACCAAATTCAAAAGTATAAAAAGCCTTTATCGCAATGATCGCTTCGGCAATGTCATTTTGCACATCTGAACTGTAATGCCACACCAACCCAGGAGTAAAATAAAGATCAATAGGCAGGGAAAATAAGCTATCTGCAACCTGAGTCCCATAAAAGGCCGAACTCATTTGGTTATTTTCAGCATCACGCTCGGTTTGGAATTTTAAAACTTCGCCAATGTTCGATGGCGTTGCCCAACCATGTGCCAGTCGTAAGTATTCATCGTTACTGTCTTTTTTAGCTGTTTTTATAAACGGTTTATCTGGATCTGGATAAAAAGCAACACCAACGAAAGACTCCAATTGGTAATTCTTTTCTACGGACTCTAAATCATAAACACTATCTTCTAAACGCGTCACGCCAAATTGACCAATTAAGTGTAGATTACTGGTGACATGATAAGCCCCTTTAACACCACCACTAACAGACACGCCAGCACCCGCTTCTTCCTGGTCAAAACCGTAGTAATGATCATTGAAATCGGCGCTCTTCCACTTTAATTCAGCGAAAGGCGTTAATGTCCAACTTGCATTACCCCAGCTATATTGCGTTCTTGTAAAGCCATACACACGTTTGTAATCGTCAGATAATACGGCAATATCGTGTTTCCATGGTCCATCAAAATAACGGTACTGTAAGCCAAAATCAAAAGACTGTCCTAACACTTCATTCTGAAATTCTTTCGGAATGTCATGAAATCGAAAGCGACTATATAAATTTATTTGATGGTCAGTATTTTTCCATAAATGGATACCACCTTCTAAACCGTTAATAAAACCGTAATCATTTTTAAAGCGGATTAACGGTAAAATATCATAGACTTCAGTGTCGTCACTTACGTCAGAAACGGCAAAAGGAATATCAGCGCGGCGCACTCCGATTGCAATACCCCACTCAGAGACAGATAACACCGGCTGTTCGATTTTTAATACATCAACCTTTGATTCATCAGTCTTTAACACGTCAACATTTTCACCCTGCGTTGTTTCTGTGACAGGCATCTGCTGAACTTGAGGCAAGTTAAGAATACTTGCCACATTATTAGCAAAAGCAAAACTCGAGGATAAGCTAAAAATACACACTAAATGCATTATATGGTGAAAACTGCGTGACATAAATTCTCTAAATACCTAAAAGTTATCAATAGTGGTTTTAATATTACTCATAACAATAAGAAATCACAATCTAAATAACGACTTGAATCACAATATAGCCAAGTAAATATTGACTAATCACACGCAAAGTGAAGAGATACCTTAATATTTTCCCTCCTCAACCTTTTCAGTCGATCAAAATTTATATTTCGAATATTAATTAACCACAAATCAATCAAGTTAATAGACGACCGGTCTACTAGGGAGTATCGTTTATGCATAGAAAATAGATTTTGCTATTTTGCATTCAATTAAAATACGATCGGTTAAACATACCGTCACGATTCAAAATAAAGGATTTTCCATGCCACAATCAAATTCAGTTAATCGCCGTATTGCACTTGCTTCACGTCCAGTTGGCGCGCCGATATCAGCAAATTTCAATGTTGAGGAAACGCGTATTCCGACACCTGCTACGGGTGAATTATTATTACGTACAAACTATTTATCACTAGACCCTTACATGCGTGGTCGTATGAATGATGGCGCTTCTTACGCTGAACCCGTGGCGATTGATGGCACCATGGTTGGCGCGACGGTATGCCAAGTAGTAACGTCTTTACACCCTAATTATCAAGCAGGTGAATGGGTGCTGGCTTACACTGGTTGGCAAGATTATGGCATTTCAGACGGTGAAGGTCTGATCAAGCTAGGCGCAGAACCGACTAACCCTTCTTATGCACTTGGCATTTTAGGCATGCCGGGTTTCACTGCCTACATGGGGCTACTCGATATTGGTCAACCTAAATCAGGCGATACGCTAGTGGTAGCAGCTGCAACAGGTCCTGTTGGCGCAACCGTTGGGCAAATCGGTAAGATAAAAGGTTGTTACGTCGTCGGTGTCGCTGGCGGTGCTGAAAAATGCCAATATGCAGTAGATGTATTAGGCTTTGATAAATGTATTGACCATAAAGCTGACGATTTTGATGCCCAGTTAAAAGCAGCCTGCCCTAACGGCATTGATGTTTATTTTGAAAACGTTGGCGGTAAAGTATTTGATAGCGTGCTGCCACAACTAAATACCGGCGCGCGCGTGCCAGTTTGTGGTTTAGTATCACAATATAACGCCACCGAATTACCATCAGGCCCGGACCGTTTATCACTGCTAATGGGCACGTTATTGGTGAAACGTATTAAGATGCAAGGTTTCATCATTTTTGATGATTATGCACCGCGCTACAATGAATTTTTCGTTGATATGATGGACTGGTTACAAGCAGGTAAAATCAAGTATCGCGAACATATGATTGATGGTTTAGAAAATGCACCCGCTGCATTCACTGGTATGTTACAAGGTGAAAACTTCGGCAAACTTGTCATTAAAGTTGCGTAATTCAGCAGTTATATAGGAAACTAACATGATCACATTACACCATTTAAACAAGTCTCGCTCTAAACGTATTATCTGGCTATTAGAAGAACTAGGCATTGACTATAATGTTATTGCTTACCAACGCGATAGCCAAACATTCTTAGCACCAGCTGAATTAAAAGCAATTCATCCCCTAGGGAAGTCGCCAGTCATTGAAGATGACGGTTTAGTGATTGCCGAATCAGGTGCAATTACAGAATACCTAATCAATAAATATGCCGCAGACACCCTTGCACCAAAACCTGGAACGCAAGAATACATCGCTTATTCACAGTGGTTACATTTCGCTGAAAGCTCTGCGATTTTACCGCTGCTATTAAAAATGTTTGTCGACAAAGACGGTTGTAAAACCAACTTTATGGCCGAGTATGCTGATGCCGAGATCGCGAAAGTAATCAGCTACTTTGACACGTCACTCGCAGGTAAAACGTACCTGGTTGCGGAGCAGTTAACTGGTGCCGATATTATGATGTCATTTATTGTTGAGATCTTAGCAAACAATAATGTACTGCATAACTTCGCTAACCTTACTCGCTACAACGAACAACTGCATTCTCACCCGAGCTTATTAACTGCTGGTGACATTGAAGTAAAATACGACAATAGTTAACTTAAACGGATAAGCCTAATATCAACAAGCCCCACGTACTTACCTACTGGGGCTTTGTTGTATTTATCAGCATAAAGCCCAATAGTTTTTTATATTACATAATGAGTTTTGTTATATTATAACATAACACTTGCACCACCTTATTGTTATGTTATAACATTACTCGACCTAGAGTGATATAATCAACAATAAAGAATAATAAAATGCCGCATGCTCAACCATCTACCGCTAAGTCCTTATCGCTAACCACGAAATCTTTATTATTAACCAGCATATTTACCCGTCTTGGTCTTTCCTTTGTCGTTATAGGCATGCTTTGGACAATACTACCTTACCTTGCTGGATAATAAATAATGATTAAAATTAATAACTTAAATGTATATTATCAAAATGACATCGCGCTTAGCAATATATCAACAACCTTAGATGATGGTGATCTCGTCGCTATTGTCGGCCCCAATGGTGCCGGTAAATCAACTTTATTAAAAAGCATCATGCAACAAATCACCATCAAATCAGGTTCAATAGACTTGGGTGATTTAAGTTTAAAGCATATTGCTTACTTACCGCAGAGCAGCCAAATAGATCATACGTTTCCAATCACGGTGACAGAGTTTGTATCTGCAGGTGCTTGGCAGCGCACCCGTTTTTGGCGTGCCTTTAGCCGACAAGAACAGCGCTTATTACAACAAGCATTAGCAAAAGTAAATTTAGTCGACATGGCTGAACGCCAAATTAGCCAGTTATCGGGTGGACAATTCCAGCGTATGTTGTTCGCTCGCATGTTATTACAAGATGCAAAAATCTTGTTACTTGACGAGCCGTTTAGTGCCATCGATGCACAGACTACAGCCTTGTTAATGACGGTAATTAATGAATGCCAGCAACAAGGTAAAACTATTATTGCGGTGATCCATGATCTCGCCCTTGTCCAACGTTATTTTCCCTCAACACTCTTAGTCGCAACAGAGTTGATCGCATCGGGTAAAACCAAAGATGTACTCACTCAAGTAAATTTAGTAAACGCTGGTTATCAACATTTTTCGCACTGTGCCATTCACAATGTATTCAGCAATGAACTTAACAATTTATCCAATAAGCCGCTTAATATTCCGGCTAAAAACGACATTATCAACATCGAGAAGCAGACATCATGAGCGCTCATTTATACGAATTATTTATTGCCCCGTTCGCTGATTTCGTTTTTATGCAACGCGCATTATGGGGAATTATAGTACTGAGTATTAGTGCCACTCCAGTAGGTGTATTTTTAACACTGAGACGAATGAGTTTAACCGGTGACGCAATGGCACACGCGATCTTACCCGGCGCCGCGATTGGTTTTCTTATCTCGGGTTTATCCGTCACAGCGATGACCATAGGTGGTATTGTGGCCGGCTGTGTGGTCGCGGTATTAGCAGGTATCGTCGCAAGGCACTCAAAAGCGGAAGAAGATTCAAGCTTAGCGGCGTTTTATTTACTGTCTCTGGCAGTTGGCGTACTCATCATTTCCGCTAATGGCAGTAATGTCGATTTGTTACACGTGCTATTTGGCTCAACACTCGCACTTAATAACGATGCATTAATACTCATTACCATTATTGCCACTATATCGACGTTAGCACTGGCGCTGCTCTATCGGCCTCTCGTTTTAGAATGTGTTGATCCGCACTTCTTTAAAACTGTCAGTAAACTCAGTTCGGTTGCCCACTATGGTTTTTTACTGCTTGTGGTACTCAATCTGGTTGCTGGGTTTCAAGCGTTAGGCACCTTGATGGCCGTCGGTTTAATGATTTTACCCGCTGCCATAGCCCGATTTTGGTCAAACCATTTAGGCGGCATGTTGATCGTGGCCTTTATCAGTGCCGTGTTAAGCGGTTACTTCGGTTTGTTTCTTTCTTATCACGCCAGCCTAGCCACCAGTCCCGCGATTGTATTAGTGCTTGGGCTGCTTTATATCGCGTCATTATTATTTGGCCGCCAAGGCGGATTACTGTTTAAAAATAACAACTCGCTTTAACTTATAACAGCGAACAACTAACTCTTAATTCATAACGACTCACTACTCGATCTTAATTATTGAACGATTAGATTCAAAATTTATAAAGGACAACCACATGCTTAAAAATACCCTAACGACATCAATGATATTACTTGGTTTAGGCGCGAGTTCTGCGGCGATAGCTGAACAGAAAATTGCTGTTATTAGTAGCTTTTCCATTCTTGGCGATCTGGTATCAGAAGTAGGCCAAGAACATGTCACAGTCACCAACTTAGTGAAAGTTGACGGTGATGCGCATGTATTTAGCCCCACTCCTCAAGATGCGAAAGCAATTTCTAAAGCACAGTTAGTCGTGATGAATGGTCTACAGTTTGAAGGCTGGATGCCACGTTTGATTGAAGCTGCAAACTATCAAGGCGTACAAGTTGTCGCTGCTGACGGCATTGATGAACTTAGCTCGAAAGAAGCGGGCTGCGGGCATGAGCAACATGACCACGCACAACATAGCGACGAGCATGAGCAACATGACCACGAACAACATAGCGACGAGCATGAACATCATGACGACGCGCAACATGACGACGAACATGCCCACCATGATCACGGTGATATAGATCCACATGCTTGGCACAGTATTAAAAACGTAAAAGTCTACGTTCGTAATATCGCCAAAGGGTTGATTCAAGTTGACCCCGAAAACCGCCTTGATTATCAGCAAAATGCAGCTCACTACACTGAAGAACTTGATCAGTTAGCACTAAAATTATGTGCTCAGCTGGCAACAATACCGGAAGCCCAACGTAAGGTGATCACACCGCATGATGCGTTTGCTTACTTCGCTCGAGATTTCGATGTCACCTTCTTATCACCACAAGGAACAAGTACAGGTTCTGAAGCAAGTGCCGCTGATGTCGCTAAGTTAATTAAACAAATTCGTCATGATAATGTGAATGCTGTATTCATGGAGAACATCGCTGATAATCGCCTAATAGAACAGATTAGCCGTGAAACAGATGCTAAAGTCGGCGGTAAGTTATATTCTGATGCACTATCGTCTCCCGACCAACCGGCGTCAACTTACCTCAAAATGATGCAATATAACGTTGATACGATTGTGAATGCATTACAATAAAATGATTAGAAACACAAAATAGCGGCACAAAAAAGCCCGAAACATATTCACGAGTAAAATATTTTATATTTTGTCGGTTTATGTTTCGGTCTTTTCAATAATTTTTAATAATTTTTAATAACTAAAACATCGGCGACATGCCAACAGGTCGAGACTCAAGTAATAATACCCCAAGTAATATTAATACCAAACCACCAACAATCGGCACAATGAATTTAGTGATACTGGCTTGATTACGCGGCTTTCCAGCGGCCAAATAACGTCTAACGACCTGTTTACCGGTAATGGTCATAATCGCAATTGTCGATGTGGTTAACGCCGTACCTAAGGCCATGACCACTGCACTCACAATACCTAACCAATAAATGTCGAGCATATTAGCAAATAACAACACCATAATAGCGCCAGTACAAGGACGAATACCGATACTGAGAATAATAGCTAAATACTCTTTAAATGATGAAGCATCGTTAATTTGTGCTGACGACACCACATGCTGATGTCCACAGCCGCAGTTATCATCATGAACATGATGAGCTAAAGACGTTGGCGTCGAAATTGGCGTTAAGCGTTGAATAACAATACTACTGTCAGTGCTTGATGCCGATGCTAATGGCTGCTCATTGGCTTTAACCACCCGATACATCAGCATTAAATTACGCCAAATAATGACAACACCTAATAAAATAGCGGTATAAAAACTTAAAGGAATAAGTAACTCTGCTTTGTGATTAATGTCCCGCATCGAGGCATCAAACAGCATTAATAATACCGACACCAACGCCACAGCAACCAATGCCTGCATAAGCGAAGAGACAAGAGTGATAATAAGGCTTAACTTAACCTTAGCATCTTGCGTCGCAATATAAGTGGTGACGATGAGCTTGCCATGACCAGGGCCGACAGAATGTAAAATGCCATATAAAAAACTCATCATCATGAGTGATAAGCCCGCCATTAAGCCCTCGTGTTTAGCCGCATATAACAGCTCACTAAGTTCATTGTTGATCTGTTTCTGCCAGTGCATACCTGTCGTCATCAGCGTTGGCCACAGACTCCAAATACCATAACCCAAAATAGCAATACTGATGATTACGATGATGAGGCTAAATTTCGTTACATGAGCCGATTTAATAGCATGTTCCTTAGTCGCTCTACGATTAGAAAATAACGATGTCATTCTTTATTCCTGTGTTCATATCTGCGAAGGCTGGCAATTAATTATCGCCGTTTGAGTAAACAACTCCCCAAGCGCATCATCGCGCGAAGAATCGACAGGTAATGACATCACATACGCCATTTGTTCAGATGTCGGTTTTGCATCAATGACCGACAATTTACAGTATCGTGCTAATTTCGGCGATAGCTGAATTGCATTTTTAGCGGGCCAACTCATATCAACATAGTAGCTTGGATCATAAATGAGCAGTTTGAGTGTTTTATTAGACAAAATTAACGGTTCTTTCAGTGGTAGGTAAAAGTCCAACCGCGCTTTAAGCTTATCTTGCGCTAGCGACCCCTTTTCAGCTAACGCGTATTTTATTGGCATACCCGCTTCATAAAAATAGGTAAGGTAATGATTGGTTGTCATATTCTGCATAATCGAATCAGCAAGATCTTGTAATGCCTGCGCTTTATTCTCAACAGATAAATCTTCACCATCGAGCATATAAGCAGAAGTCATCGCATCAAACTCCCACGACATCTTAAAACCAGTAATATGATCACCGTCCCCTTGGATCTCTGTTTTCATATCGACCCATGAGTGTGGGTGAGCAGTACTATTTATACTGAAAAATGCACCAACAAGCATAATACTCACTTGCAATAAGCGCGTTATGCGATTGGGTTTTACGACAGATACCAACATTATTTCAACTCTCAAACGTTAAACCAGATAACCGATGATGACTATTTTTATAAAA
>NZ_AKXQ01000027.1 GCF_000276805.1 Moritella dasanensis ArB 0140
TGTTATAACATAACAATTAATTATTAAAACGTAGATATAATCATGGCTAAACAAAAGTTACCTGTCACTGTACTCTCTGGATTTCTTGGAGCAGGAAAAACAACAGTACTCAACCATATTCTTCATAACCGCGAAGGAAAAAAGGTTGCTGTCATTGTTAATGACATGAGTGAGATAAACATTGATGCAGCCTTTGTAAAAAGTGAAGTATCACTCAACCGTAGTGACGAAAAGCTTGTGGAAATGAGCAACGGCTGTATATGTTGCACACTACGTGAAGATCTTCTATTAGAAGTTGATAAATTAGCCAAAGACGGTCGATTTGATTACCTCGTAATAGAATCAACAGGCATTTCGGAGCCACTCCCCGTCGCTGAAACGTTTACTTTTGCCGATGAAAATGGCATTTCGTTATCAGACGCAGCGACGTTAGATACCATGGTGACTGTAGTAGATGCTGTTAATTTTTTAAAAGATTATGATGAAGCAAAATATCTACGTGAGGCAGGTGAATATCTTAGCGATGAAGATGAGCGAAGCGTAACAGATTTATTGGTTGATCAAGTCGAATTTGCAGATGTTCTTCTTATTAGCAAAACAGATTTAGCCAAACCAGGTGATATAGAAAGACTTCGTGCCATCCTTAAAGTGCTTAATACACGCGCTAAGGTTATTCCCATATCTTTGGGGAAAGTTGATATCGATGACGTACTAAACACGGGTTTGTTTGATTTTGAACAAGCAAAAGCAGCGCCAGGTTGGCTCAAAGAAATACGTGGTGAAAAAATACCTGAAACAGAAGAATATGGTATTGGCAGTTTTAACTATGTTGCACGAAAACCATTTAATCCTGAAAAGTTTTATCAATTTCTGCACAACACAGAACAATTTGGCAAACTTATTCGTTCCAAAGGTTACTTTTGGTTAGCTTCTCGTCCGCAATTTTGCGGCCAATGGAGCCAAGCCGGCGGAATAGCACATTATGGTTTTGCAGGTATGTTTTGGAAATCAATCCCAGAAAAAGACTGGCCTACAGATCAAGAATCTCTCGATGATATACAAAAACAGTGGGTTGAGCCCTTTGGTGATATGCGTCAAGAACTCGTATTTATCGGCCAAAATTTAGATCAAAAAAGAATGACAAACGCGCTGGATGAATGCCTATTAACTGAGGAAGAATTACTAAAAGGTAAGCATTTCTGGGCAACATTAAATGACCCTTTTCCTCAATGGGAGGAACACGAATGAGCACCTTAAGCATTAACAATAACAATAACAATAACAATAACAATAACAATAACAATAACAATAACAATAACATCAAGGCTAATACACAAAGCCACATTAACAAGGATGGTCCCAGCTTTCATTCACCGGGCTTAGTTGAAGGCATTTCCCCTACCGTATTAACTGATATATATCGAGATGATACAAACATTGCGATTTGGCAGCGTAACCTTGACAATAAATTAACTATTGCGGTTAACCAGTTGTTAGAACATAAGCCAACATTAACGTTATTATTGATTGTAACGCCAGAAGATTGTTTTAAAGTATTGAGTGAAAAATTTGAAAAATCAGACGATATAACAACGTTAATTAATGATATCACCTTAGTAGTTGATATGTTTTGTTGCCTGTTTGGCCTAAAACAAGCTGGATTAAGATTAACAATACTCGACCGAGCTATGTGTCCCCGTTTTCATGTTGACCGTATACCTTGCCGTTTAGTGACAACATACAAAGGGATCGGCACACAATGGCTTAATAATAGTGTCATTGATCGCACGAAACTAGGCGCAGAATACCAAGAAGAAACCGATGAGAAATCAGGTCTAATACGAGATATCGCAGATATAAATCAACTAACACAAGGTGATATTGCATTGCTTAAAGGCGAGAATTGGAATGAAAATGAAGGGGCAGGCCTTGTTCATCGTTCACCTGAGACTTCTCAAGGCGAACGTAGATTGTTTCTAACACTCGACTTTATTAGTGATTAAAAATAAAGTCGGCTTCTATCAATGAAATGACCCCCAGTAATTGGTCGTCCAACTATTGGGGGTCATTTCAATATCGCATGTCGGGATTAACGGCTTCAATTTCTAGAGATGTTCCATAATGGATTATTAATTCGATATGAATAGTTGTTGGTATTGCTCTGTCTATAAACTGAAAGCCCATCAAGTAAGGTTATAGGCTTCTCTTTATACTGCTTATTAATCAGCTTTAGAAAGGGTTCTAAGAGGCTAGTATCATTAGATATGGTTTTTATATAATTACGCAGTTTTTTGACTATTCAGTAGACATAAAAAAACCCTCAAAACATAAAATATACATAGTATGCTTCGAAGGTTTTACGGTAAACTTTAAATGTTAATTAAATCAAAGTTTAACCTAAGTTAAGACGTAAAATTTAATTTACATCATGCCGCCCATTCCACCCATACCGCTCATATCAGGCATAGCTGATGCGCCGCCTTCAACTGGAGCGTCAGTGATCATTGCTTCAGTCGTGATCATAAGACCCGCAACAGATGCTGCAAATTGTAGTGCAGAACGTGTTACTTTAGTTGGGTCAAGAATACCCATAGCAATCATGTCGCCGTATTCGCCAGTACCAGCGTTGTAACCGTAGCTACCTTCGCCTGCACGTACATTGTTAGCAACAACAGATGCTTCATCACCGGCATTTTGCACGATTTGACGTAATGGTGCTTCCATTGCTCTTAGTGCAACGTTAATACCAACTGTTTGATCTTGGTTTGCGCCTTCAAGACCTTTGATTGCTGCAGCAGCACGAACAAGTGCAACACCACCACCAGCAACAACGCCTTCTTCAACAGCAGCACGTGTTGCGTGTAGAGCATCGTCAACGCGGGCTTTTTTCTCTTTCATTTCGATTTCAGTTGCTGCGCCAACTTTAATTACCGCAACACCACCAGAAAGTTTAGCAACACGTTCTTGTAGTTTTTCTTTATCGTAGTCTGAAGATGAATCTTCAATTTGCTTACGGATTTGCGCTACACGACCTTTGATAGTCGCATCGTCACCGATACCGTCGATAATAGTCGTTTCATCTTTAGTGATGATGATACGTTTAGCTTGGCCTAGTTCAGCAACAGTTGCTTTTTCTAGTTCCATGCCAATCTCTTCAGAGATAACTGTACCCGCAGTTAGTACCGCGATATCTTGTAACATCGCTTTACGACGGTCACCGAAACCAGGTGCTTTAACAGCAGCAACTTTAACGATACCACGCATGTTATTCACTACTAATGTCGCCAATGCTTCGCCTTCAAGGTCTTCAGCAATGATAAGTAGTGGCTTAGATGCTTTAGCAACACCTTCAAGAACAGGCAGTAATTCACGGATACTAGACACTTTTTTATCTACTAATAAGATAAATGGTGATTCTAATTCAACGCTACCCGTTTCTTGGTTTGTTACGAAGTAAGGAGATAGGTAACCACGGTCGAACTGCATACCTTCAACAACGTCTAGTTCGTCTTCAAGTGCTTGGCCATCTTCAACCGTAATAACACCTTCTTTACCAACACGATCCATTGCTTCAGCAATGATTTTACCCACGCTTGCATCAGAGTTTGCTGAAATAGTACCAACTTGCTCAACCGCTTTGGTATCTGAACAAGGTACAGATAATTCTTTTAGTTCTGCAACTGCTGCTTTAACCGCTTGGTCAATACCGCGTTTCAGATCCATCGGGTTCATGCCAGCAGCAACCGCTTTCAGGCCTTCGTTCACAATTGCTTGTGCAAGTACTGTTGCAGTTGTTGTACCGTCACCAGCTGCGTCATTTGCTTGAGAAGCAACTTCCTTCAGCATTTGTGCGCCCATGTTTTCGAATTTGTCTGCTAGTTCGATTTCTTTAGCAACAGTCACACCATCTTTAGTAATAAGTGGTGCGCCAAAGCTTTTATCGATAACAACGTTACGGCCTTTAGGACCCAATGTTACTTTTACTGCGTTCGCTAGGATGTTTACGCCGTTAAGCATTTTATCACGTGCGTCTAAGCCGAATTTTACGTCTTTAGCCATCTTAAATAATCCTTTTAAAATCTGTTAATATCGATCTATTAATTTATGGGTTTAGGTCTATCAAAAATAAATACTAAGATTTATTCAACGATAGCTAAAATATCGGCTTCGCTCATGATTAAAACTTCTTTACCATCAATCTTTTCAGCTTTAACGCCATAACCTTCATTAAAAATAACTGTATCGCCAACGCTAACTGCTAAAGGACGTACTTCACCGCTATCAATTAAACGACCGTTACCAACAGCAATAACTTCACCGCGAGTAGATAATGATGCTGATGCACCAGTAAGCACGATACCGCCTGCTGATTTAGTTTCTTGTTCTTGGCGACGAACGATCACACGATCGTGTAGTGGACGAATTGTCATTTGAAGATCTCCTAAAGAATACATGTTGCGAATATCAATGGCCGGTTATTTACCAATACCATGACTATGGCATAATATATCGGGGCAACTGCTTTCCAACTCAAGGGAAAAGCTAAAAATAGTTACTAAATTCGTACCTTAAATAGCAGTTTTTAGATTGTATCCACATATAGAAGTGTAAATGTCTGGTAAAAGTGCAACACAAAGCTGTTGGTTGACGAAGAAAAGCGTAAAATAGCCCGATAAAATTTTCGCTAGATTTAGCAAAAACAAAAGACCAAACGCATTTTAGGTATTTTAGGTAGGTAGCATTGAAAGATAAACACGGCCTGCTCTCCGCTCCCGTTTCTCAGGTAATGACAAAGATGGCCGTGCCTATGGGTTACGGTTTATTAGCCGTGCTTGGCTTTAGCTTAGTGGATACTTATTTTGTCAGCTTGCTGGGTACGCAGGCATTAGCCGCGATCAGCTTTACCTTCCCGGTGACCTTTTTTGTCTCGGCATTAGCCATGGGGTTAGGCACGGGTTTATCTGCTTGTTTAGCGCGTTTATTAGGTCAAGGTCAGCACCAAGACGCCGCGCGGTTAACTTCCGACGGTCTATTGTTAGCACTGACTACGGTACTCATCGTTGCCGCCATTGGCATTAACAGTATACAGCCATTATTCAGACTACTTGGTGCCAGTGATACCTTGATGGTCTACATCCAAGATTATATGTTTTATTGGTATGTCGCGATTCCCTTTTTAGTCATCCCGATGGTGGGTAATGCCGCCATCCGAGCTACCGGTGATACCAAGACCCCCAGCAGAGTCATGATCATCGCTGGTTTCATGAATGGTCTGCTCGATCCGTTATTAATCTTTGGACTTGGTCCGTTTCCTGAACTCGACGTTAAAGGTGCTGCAATTGCCTCTGGTCTGTCGTGGTTAATTACCTTTGCGGTGGCGATATACCTATTGCGCTATCGTGAACAACTGTTGTTATTAACCAGACCAAATCTAGCTAACATGCTTAAAAATTGGCGTAAGATTGCTGCGATTGGTATGCCAGCGTCTTTAACGAATATGCTGAGTCCAGTCAACAATGCTTTCGTCATGTGGCAGCTTGCGGCATTTAGCACGACAGCTGTTGCTGCTTACGGTGCCGGTACTCGCATGGAAGCGATTTTATTAATCGGTATGATCGCGGTGAGCTCTATGCTTTCGCCTTTTATCGCGCAAAATTCATCAGCCAATAACCCACAACGTTGTTTAACCGCGATCAAGCTCGCGATCCGTTATGCATTAATCTCACAACTGGTTATTTACCTGTTTATTGCCTTAACCGCGCCGTATATCGCGGCTTTGTTCAGTGATGATGTGGCAGTGATCGGTCATCTATCGCTCTACCTTTATATCATCCCAGCATCGTTTGCGATGCAAGGTATTATGATGGCGGTGGCGTCGAGCTTAAACGGCTTTAACCGACCAATGTCAGCATTGACGCTTAGCGTGCTGCGTTCACTGTTAATCATTAGCCTATCGAGTATCGGTGGTCATTATTATGGTGAGAAAGGTATCTTCTTTGGTATCGCCAGCGCCAACGTATTAGTCGGTTTGTTAGCCTTGTATTATGCCCAGCGATTACAGCTAGAACTGCGTCATGAATTACAACTTGGGGTAGTACCGACAGCTGATACATAATCCTCTCTCGGCATGACGACTCAAGCACAATTAACTAAATTGCCCTCCACGAAAGAGGGCTAAATTAACGATTAAGACAGCTTGAATTTATTGACCAGTGCAGCCAACTGTTCATTTGCCGAAGCCAAGTTTTGGGTACTTGCTGTCGTTTCCTGCCCGTTTTCCGTCAACTCCTGCACCATCCCCTGAATGGTATGCATGTTGCGAGAGATCTCTTCGGTGACTGAGCTTTGTTCTTCTGATGCTGTCGCAATTTGCACACTCAGATCATTAATAACCACAATTGATTCGGTCATAATATCTAAGCTCTCTGCAACTCTCGAGGCATTGTCTGCAACCTGCTCACAACTCTGCTTTGTCCCATCCATCACATCTACAGCAGTAGTGGCATCACGACGCAGTGTCGTCAGCATCTCACTAATTTGAGCGGTACTGTCCTGCGTACGCGCAGCAAGGGAGCGAACTTCATCCGCCACAACCGCAAAACCACGTCCTTGTTCGCCAGCGCGAGCCGCTTCAATAGCCGCATTAAGCGCAAGCAAATTGGTTTGATCAGCAATGCCACCGATAACTTCTAATACGGTAGCGATCTGCTGCGTATTATTATTCATGGTGTGAATACTATCTGACGCCGTTTCCATCTCAGTAACCAAAGCCATAACACTGTTCGATGCTTCTGTTACGGTTATCTTAGAGGCCATACCCTCATCTGTCGCACTCTGAGTATTCGCTGCTGTCTGTACCGCATTTTGCGCCACAATATCCGCCGTTGTGCTCATTTCTGTAATGGCAGTAACCGCAAGTTCGGTTTCTGCAGTATGGTTGTTTAGCGCCAAACTATTACGCTCTGATTGTGTATGAATCTGCTGAATACCGTCGGTAATATGCCCCGAAGCCTGTGAAATTTCCAACATCATAGATTGCAGATAACCGATAAAGGTATTTACCGAATGGCTAATATCAGCCACTTCGTCTTCAGAGATTATGACAAGGCGCGAAGTTAAATCGGCTTCGCCAGTAGACAGTGTATCGATACGTGTTTTCAACACGACTAACTCTTTAACTATCTTGTTCACCACCCAAATAGATGCCAACACCGACAGCACAAATAATACGGCTGCAAAGCCGAGACTATTAGATACCTCGGTAGCAAAGATCGCTTCAGTTGCATCGGTTAAGCTTTCTTGGATCGAAGTAACATCACTTTCGTAAGCACCAGTACCAATAATCCAGTTCCACTCTGGCATAATTTTTCGTACATAAGAGATCTTGTTTTCAGTTTTATTAGTCGCTGGATTCACGAAAGGGGTCAGCAAAAATGCATCGTTCTTACTCGCTAGAGCGACTACTGTATCTCGCGTATTTTTCACAGTTTGACCGACTAGCGCGCTGTTAGTATGCGCAAGGATTTTACCTCTCGAATCTTGGATCCAAAAATAGCCGTTTTTACCATACTTAGCTGCAACAATATTTTTCAGCGCTGTATCAATCTTGCCTTGCTTTAAAGTACTGATATATTCACCAGTAGCGACAACAATATTTAACGGTTTAAAGTAAAATGATACCGACAGTTTGTCTTCCATCTTTTGGGTTGCGGGATTAGAAAAAGTGTAACGGCTAATACCGAATGCCTGTTTCTTGGCCGATGAGACAATATTTCGGGCGTAGAAAATACCTTTTTTATCGGTCGCGTCATAGCTATTACGGCCAATAACGTTAGGGTTTGAACCATGTGCTACATACGCGACGGTATCGGCATCATAGGCAAAGATATAACGACCATGACCCCATTGGTAATTATTGATGAAAGCAAAAATATTCAACTTTGCAGCTTCAGGCGAATCACTCGCTTCATACATCTTATTGATGGTTTGCTTAAACGTAGCGCTCTCAGTGAGTAACTCTGCTTTTATATTTTCAACTTTAGACTGCTCATAGAGGTTAGCAAGTGATAACGTGATGGTATCAACTTGTCCCAGCAAATTATTTTTTATTACATTCTCAACTTGAGTACTGACATTATGCTTTTCTTCTGCAAGTACTGACTTTTCAATATTCAGCATACTGATAATAAAGAAGCTGCTCACAGCCAGTAATGCAACACACACGGTTGCGATTAATTTAATCTTAATAGTCATTTTCATTAGGGTTTCATTTCTCCAAAAACTAGCGCCACTTCAGCGTAAACAACCGTAAGCGAGTGTAAATTACTGTCAAGAGGAAATTAACATAAAAACAATCTTGGCATAATGCTTTTATTTGAAGTCGCTCGCAAATATTGATGTAGAACATTACTCGCTCAAAATCTGTTCAATTTACACACACTGAAAATAGCCACATCAAATAAACCAGTCTTCTAAAACCATCAGACAAACACATAACTTATTTAAATCAGCAACTTAAAATAAATTCAGATTAATAAGATAATCCATATTTAACAATTAAATTACGCCACTAACATATTCAATCCTTGTGCCCTATTTACCAATTAACGACTCATGTTGCTCTAATCGCTATACATTATCGCCAATAATTACACATCGAACGGTGTCTGAATTAAACGCTCTATTAAGCAATCAATTACCGAGTAAAAAGCCTGCCTAGCAGTCTACATATTCAGCTAATTCACCAGTGTTAATGGATCCTCCCCTAAAGACCAAATTTACAGGTCGAATATGCACTAATAATCCACCAAGCTTGCTGTTTCCTAGGCAAAAATAAAATATATTTAGCATTCTTAAAACTTTATTTAGAAAGGTGATCTAAAGCCGTTTTATTGCCAAAAATACCACGTATTATCCGCACATAAATGTTGTATTCCCCCTACGTTTCGATCAAATAGCAGAGTGTACTGATGACTGTATTAGCAACCGATTTTACTCAAGAAACCCGTTTAGAAACTGACTTATTAGGTGTTAAAGAAATACCAGCACACGCTTATTACGGTATTCATACCTTAAGAGCGATGGAAAATTTCCACATCAGTAATGAGAAAATCGGTGACTGTCCTGAATTTGTACGCGGCATGGTTAAAACCAAAAAAGCGGCAGCATTAGCCAACGGTATCTTAGGTACTATTCCAGAACATATTAGCGAAGCGATTGTGAAGGCTTGTGACACCCTACTCGCCACCGAGCATTTTTATGACCAGTTCCCAGTTGATGCGTTCCAAGGTGGTGCTGGCACATCGGTAAACATGAATACTAATGAAGTATTAGCCAATATCGCCTTAGAGCAAATGGGTCATACCAAAGGCGCTTACAGCCACATTAACCCTAATGATCATGTGAATAAAAGTCAGAGCACCAATGATGCTTACCCGACTGGTTTCCGCGTGGCTTTGTTTGAACGATCTAACGCTGTATTAATCGCGCTAACGTCATTAAGCGAAACGTTCTTAACCAAGTCAGCTGAATTTAATGACGTATTAAAAATGGGGCGTACGCAGTTACAAGACGCGGTACCGATGACATTAGGTCAAGAGTTCCGTGCGTTTGGTATTACCTTAAGAGAAGAAATCAAGAGCATCAAGCGTTGCCAAGAATTACTGCTTGAAATCAACCTCGGCGCAACAGCAATCGGTACCGGTTTAAACTCGCCAGTGGGCTATTCAGCACTCGCGATTGAAAAACTAGCTGAAATTACCGGTCATGCATTTGTACCTGCAGAAGATTTAGTAGAAGCAACGTCTGACTGTGGCGCTTATGTGATGTTGTCGAGCGGATTAAAACGTTTAGCGGTAAAACTATCTAAGATCTGTAACGATTTACGCCTACTTTCTTCTGGTCCACGCACCGGCTTGAATGAAATTAACTTACCAGAAATGCAGGCCGGTTCATCAATCATGCCAGCCAAAGTAAACCCAGTTATCCCTGAAGTAGTTAACCAAGTGGCGTTTAAAGTATGTGGTAACGATTTAACCATCACGATGGCTGCTGAAGCGGGTCAATTACAATTAAACGTAATGGAACCTGTGATTGGCCAATGCCTGTTTGAATCATTGTCGTTATTAGAAAATGCCTGCTTCACGCTACAAGATAAATGTGTGAAAGGCATTACCGCTAACCGCAAGGTATGCCTAGACTTCGTGTTAAATTCAATTGGTATTATCACTTATTTAAACCCATTCATTGGTCATCATGAAGGCGATACTATCGGTCGTATCTGTGCTGAAACAGGTAAGAGCGTACGTGAAGTGGTATTGGCGCGAGGTTTACTGTCTGAAGCGGAATTAGATGAGATATTCTCTATCGAAAACTTAATGAATCCAAAATATACAGCGCAACGTTTTTCTAAAGCGGTTTAATTAAAACCGACTTCATAACGCTATTTACTCGCGCTAGTATTAAAGCACGTTACTAAAAAGTAACTGTTTAAACAAAAATCCCCGTTACAGTCATAACCAGTAAAGGGGATTTTTTATCACACAATTAATTTTTATAGCGATTGCTTACAAACCTTGCAACAGCCTGTCCAATGCTTTGTGACACTTTATCGCTATTCACAATTAAGCAGCGACAGCGGTCACTTCAAAGGGTCTTTTACGACTCATCAACACGAATATTGCCGGTACAAAGTAAAACGATAATAACGTCGTTAATACCGTACCACCCGCGATAGCAATGGCAAATGGCGGCCAGAAACCACCACCCGCTAAGATAAGCGGTAAGAAGCCACCCACTGTTGTGATCGTCGTCGAGGTAATGTGTCTTGTACAACTAGTGATGGCATTGATAATCGCATCGGTATCACCGGCAACTGCTTTTGGATCTGATTTTAATTCTGCTAAAATCACAATCGCCGCATTGATCGCAAGCCCCATTAGGCCGAGCAAACCAATAATAACGGTAAAGCCAAACGGGTAATTAAACACGTAAACACTGAGTAGTCCTAAACCTACCGATTGGATCGCAGATAATACGATCACCCCACCCAAACGGAATGAGTTGAATGACAGCACCACGATAATAATCAATAACATCATGATCACGCCAACACTGGCTAACAGATTGCCTACCGCATCATTACGTTTAGCAGATTCACCACCAAACTCCATACGATAACCCGGCGGTAACACAAAGTTCTCACTGCTTAAACGTGCTGAAAACGCGCTCAACACTGTCGAAGGTAATACCCCTGAAACTAAGTAACCTTCAACCGTATTAACCCGCACACCATCACGATGTGGGATAGCGCCACGACTCGGCATTAACGCTAATTCAGTTAATGCCACCAGCGGAATACTGCCTTGAGATTGCGGCGAACTTAGACTGATGTTAGCAAGATCAGACAAGCTACTGCGCTCATCATTCGCAATACGTACGCGAACAGGCACCGATTCAGTACCCTCGATAATCGAGCCATTCACCGTGCCATGTAACGTCGACTGTAATTGTGTTGCTACATCCGTCAGGGTTAAACCGGCTAATTGACTAACATCTTCGTTAATCTTCAGCCATATTTTTGGTAATCCAGGTTGGATGGTAGCGCGTGTATGGATCACATTTTGCGTACCGATTAAGATCCGTCTGGCTTCATCTCCTAAGGTTTTTAAAGTATCTAAATTAGGACCAAAGAGGCGTAACTCGATAGGCGCTCTAAAGGGAGGGCCCTGTTCTAATTTACGCACCAATATCTGCGCTTGTGGAATCGCATCATCAAGCAGTATTTGCAATGACGGGATCAGCTCGTTGACACGCTGAAAGCTATCACCCGTGACCATCGCTTGGGCATAATACTGGGCACCGTCTTTATTCGGCATCAAGTTATAATAAAACGACGGGGCATTATTACCAATAAACCAACGTACTTTGCTGATCCCTTGCTGCTGTGCCAACAAATCACTGATGGTTTTGGTCATAGCTTCAGTGGCGATAATACTGGTTTGCACTGGCATGAATAGTTCGATATGAAACATGTCACGATCTGATGCCGGAAAGAACTGTTCATCCAAATGCTTCGCTAATATAAAACCACTTAACGGTAAGATAAACACCAAACCAATACTGAGTTTAGGTCTCGCTAATACCCATACTAGTGATTGGCGAAAAGACTTGGCTAACCCAGCTAATTCAATGCCGTTATTATACCAAGTTGCAGCTGGTACTGATTGACCTTGTGTCGAACCACTTTGCCTAACTTCATTTTGCGAAGACCCAACCAGAAAACGCCCAGATAGACCGGCAACAATCGTATGCGAAACCAGATACGAACCGATTAAGGCAAAGATAACGCTTAACGCAATACCACTGACAAACTCACCCGATGGACCCGGCATCATCACTATCGGCATAAAGGCCAATATCGTCGTTAACGTTGAGCCTAATAACGGTAACCATAAATGCTTAATCGCGCCTTGCACCGCAACACTCGCCGTTAACCCCTGCTGGCGACGCTTCTGAATGGTATCAGCCATTACAATCGCGTTATCCACCATAATACCAAGTGCGACAACTAAACCCGTTACCGACATTTGATGAATAGGTAAACCGTAATACTTCATCACCGTTAAGGTAAACAGCACGGTTAGTGGTAAAGACAAGGTAACAATTAATGCCGCACGCCAACCTAAGGTAACTAACAACACCACTGCAATGATAGAGAAACCAATTAAGATATTTTCCACCAGCCCTTGCAGTCTGTCTTCGGTATATTGTGATTGATCAAACAACACTTCAGTGGTTAATGACGACGGTAATTGCAAATTGAAGCCAGCAACGATTTTATCAACCTCAGCGCTCCATTTATCAATACGTAAATTAGGTAACATACGCGTTGATACGACGACAGCATATTGACCATCAACCAAGGCTATCTCTTGTGCTGGCCACTGTAATGTTTTTCTGATCTGAGCAATATCACCTAAGCGAACCACGCCACCTTTACTGTCACTAAGCAACGGGATCTGACGGATCCTATCGACAGAATCAAACGATCCGGCAACTTCGATCTGCATTTGATTATAATCATTAATGATATTACCGGCAGAAACTTTGGCATCGGCCGCTAAAATAATGTTGGAAATAGCTTGTGTAGACAATGACAAATTCGCCGCTAAATGTTTATCTATTTCCACCAATATTTGTTCTTCACCACGACCAAATAAACTGACGATGTCAGTGCCAGATATTACCTTTAATTGATTTTGTAATTCTTTACCATAACGGCCTAACGTGGTGAGATCGACAGCGCTATCACCCTGCCATTTTACCGCGATCAACTGTGTATAAGCGTAACCACGGTCATCTTCTAATCGTGGTGCTACCGCTGATGGAGGCAGCTCATTAGTGACATCATTAAGTAGATCTCGTACTCGAGACCAAACCGGCACAGGATCATAGTTGCTATCATGCAATTCGAGTCGCACAATGGAGATACCCGCTCGTGATGTTGAGGTTATACGTTTAATATCAGCGAGTTTACGTAACTTCTGCTCAATTTTTTCAGTGACTAAAGCTTCAACTCGTTCAGCACTGGCACCTGGCAATAACGTCAACACACTGGCGATCCGATTAGTGATCCGTGGATCTTCGGTGCGCGGTAACGTTGATAATGCGCCCAGCCCCGCCACGATTAACAAAATAATCAGCAGTGCCATCAGGCGATTATTTTCAGTAAACGCCTTGATCATATTTTATTCTCCGACACACTGTCGCCAGCCGCTTTATTAGCAAACGCTTGCTGATGGCTAAGCGTTACGCGTTGTCCCGGCACAAAGCGATGAATACCGGCATTAACATAAGCTTGATTACTCTTCAAATCACCTTGTACATAAGCCGCTGTTGCGGTGGCATGTAATACCGTCACCGTAGTGCTTTTTAATTGAAACAATGCCGGTGCTAGGGCGGTAGGATCATCAAGATCCCGCTGCGCTATATCTTGATCTAAGGTGTAGATATTCCACATTCCGCGTACCCCATCTGTGATGGCACTTAATGGGATCCAATAACCCGGTTGTTGATATGCTTGAGACAACGCTAAGTAGGCCAGTTGACCATTATAAACTGGACTATTATCCGCTAATGCAAAACGCAGGCTAATGGTTCGCGTCACCGTATCCACTTCATTACCCATACTTAATAAAGTGGCTGGATAGTTAGCACCCGCGATCTCGAGCTGATGTTCCTTACCTTTAATCTGCTTAATAAAGCTAGCTGGCACGCCAACTGTCACTTCTGAAGCTCCAGTTTGCAACAATCTAAATGCTGTAGACCCCGCGGCAACCACTTCACCTTGAGCAATTTTACGACTACTGATAATGCCATCAAACGGCGCTAACAGTTTTGATTTATCAATACGATACTGACTTGCATCCAGCCCTGATGATGTGCTGCGGATATTAGCTGCGATGACACGTTTTTGCGACGACAACTCATCGATATTTTGTTCTGAGGTAAAACCACGCTTACTCAATGAATTTAAACGCGATAGATTGGCTTGGATCAAATCAAATTCTGCTTCCGCTTGCTGCAGTTGTGCTTCGAGCTGGTTACGTTCGATTAAGAGTAACTCGGTATTAAGCTCGGCCAGCAATTGGCCTTTTTTCACTTGCTGCCCTTCAATCACATGCAGGGTTTTAATAATGCCAGCAAATTCAAATCCTAAATTAGCATCTTGCTGTGCAATCACCTTACCAACAAATTTATTTTCGACTTGGTAACTGTCTTGTAGTGTTAAATGTTCACTACTGGCCTGTAAATACTGTGACGCAGGCTGCGTTTCGTCAGCAACAACATCACCGCACGCTTGCAGTGTGAGCGGAAATAGCAATATACTTATCCATTGTGCTGATTTTGTATGCAGTACAGATAGGTAACTCTTTCTAAACATAATCAATATCCCTTTTTTACGCACTTTCCCACGCAAAGCTTTTGTTTCGGCCTTTTCTAAACTAGACTCAACAGTCTAGCCAAGAAGATAGCAAAACCAAACTGGACCGTACAGTCTATTTTGAATAAATTTAACTTAAATACAACATTTAGTCACAAAAATGTATGTGCAATTATTAGCGGTGTGAATAGATGATTAAACCTAGAATAAAAAGTGAATTGAAAAGAAATCAAATACTTGATGCAGCAACAGTGCAATTTACCCAGCATGGTTACGCAGCCACCAGCATGGATCTCATCGCCAAACTAGCCGGTGTATCTAAACAAACGGTCTATAGCCACTTCGGTAATAAAGATGAGTTATTTATTACCGCCATCAGTTATAAATGCGAATTATTGGGCGTAAGCGAATTATTACCTGAGAATCTAGGGCCTGTTGAATCAACTTTAACCTTATTCGCACAAGGCTTTTTTACCATGATCACATCAGCTGACTCTATGGCCGTACATCGAACTTGCGCAGCCGAGTGTGTTGCCCACCCGCATTTATCTCGATTGTTTTTTGAAGCCGGCCCGCTATTTGTTATCGATAAATTAGCTAGTTGTTTAGCCGAGTATCATCGCCGTGGCGAGCTGGATATCGAAGACTGCCGTGAAGCAGCAATTCAGCTCCTGGCTATGATTAAAGGTGAGCAATGGACACGGTTAGAGTTTAATATTGGAGAGTCGTTAACAGAGCAGGAAATTAATCATTATTTACAACGTTCTGTGCGTCTGTTTGTGCGAGGATATCAAAGTTTAGGTTAGGATTTAAACTTAAGCTTTTAGTAAACACAAAAGTCATCAGGGCTATACTGAACTTGCAGATGTTGGTTTAGCATAACCCTGTTTATTACCTTCTTTTTATATGGCGCTATTCACCACTGTTAAGCGTGGCACTAAACCAATCTAACTTGCTGGCCAACTGCGTTACCCCACCAATAATAATTAATGACGGACTTTCTGCTTGGGCGGCAAGATCACCAAGATCTTTTAATGATCCGCGTAATGTACGCTGCTGTTTACTCGTGCCTTTCTCAACTATCGCCACCGGCATATCTGCATCCATACCGTGCTCGATAAGGTTACTCGCAATACCACTGCTTTGGGTTAAGCCCATATAAAACACTAAGGTATTGGTGGATTTTCCGAGTAACGCCCAATCTAGCTGATGCGCATCATCTTTTAAATGTCCGGTAATAAACTGCACACCTTGAGTATAATCGCGATGAGTCAGCGGGATCCCTGCGTATGCAGCGCAGCCTGACGCGGCCGTGATACCCGGTACCACTTCAAAAGGTATATTGAACGGTAATAAGGCTTCGAGTTCTTCGCCACCACGGCCAAAGATAAACGGATCTCCCCCTTTCAAACGGATCACTTGTTTGCCTTGCAAGGCTAGCTTAACCAACAGATCGTTAATCCCGCTTTGTGGCACACAATGATAGCCCGCTTGCTTGCCGACAAAAAAACATTCTGCATCGGGATGGATTAACGCGATGATTTCATCCGATACCAAGCGGTCGTGTACAACCACTTCAGCTTGTTGTAATAGACGTAATGCTTTAACGGTGAGTAAGTCTGGATCACCTGGACCCGAGCCTACCAAAATCACTTTCCCTGTCTGACTTATGGCCTGTAGCTCATTTTCTGTTGTTGGTCTTGTTTGTCCAGTCATTCTATATCCTTAGCTACTACGCCAGCCATCTCGACTAGCCACTTTTTATATACCTAATAAATACCATAGCTGTGCAAGGCTTACCAATAGCGGAGTAGTATAAGTTATACCAAGCGAAGCAAGATCAAAAAAGGCGCGATCTTTCGACCGCGCCTTTTGGTATGTATTTGTTTATCGATTATTAATTAAGCTTATTATCATCGCGGTTTACTTCAACAAAATCACCTTCGATAGCACCGTCATTTTTAGCCTGGCTATCTGCCGCTGGCGGTTGTTGAAATGGTGATGACTCGCTTGAAGAATGCGTTGATGAATAGCTGAAACCTTGCGCATTACCCGTAAACGTCGATTGCGGAATAATACGATCTTTGTACTGGGCGATAATGGCTTTAGCTAAACGGCCACGAATGTGTGGTGTTAAGACTAACAAACCTAACGCATCAGTCACAAAACCTGGGGTAACCAGTAATACACCACATACAAGTAGCATAATGCCTTCAACAATCTCTTGTCCCGGTGCTTCACCCGCTGCTAAACGTGCTTGTAATTTTTGCACCGTCTGTACGCCTTGGCTACGTACTAAATACGAACCAGCAAACGCAGTTAAAATAATAATACCAATAGTCAGTTCTGCACCTAATAACGAGCCTATCGACATTAGTACATACACTTCAATTAATGTCATCGCAGTAAACAGGAAAAATAAACGACCTAACACATTAACCTCTCAAAATTCAGTTGGGGGTAGACAGTATAACAAGCAATAATCTTGTCATGCACTTATCTACAAAATCCGTAAAAAACGGTTATGATATAAAGTAACATAAGGGCATTAGCCCCATTTTCAAGCTCTCGCCTAATAGATAGTCCATAATACTAACTGGCAGACAGTGTAATTAAGACAACTAAAACAGCATAAAGTTGGAAAAAATGAATCTAAAATCGATCCTATTATTAGCCAGTAGCCTCGCTCTGCAAAGCACAATACCCGTATTCGCCAATAATAATTTTAGCCTATTTGCCAATAAACAACAAAGCCCGCCGGCATTCTTACCTGTCGAAGAAGCCTTTGTATTTTCGCAATTACAGCAAGGCCAACAGCTCAATGTGTTCTGGCAAATTAGCGACGGTTATTATTTATATAAGAACAAACTGCGTGTTAGCATTAATGGTAATGAACACACGGTCCAAGGCTTGCCTGCAGGTAAAGATTATCATGATGAATATTTTGGCGATGTGGAAATTTTTCAGTACGAGTTACAGTTGTCAGTACCCATTGCCGAGCTAGCAGCCAAAAGTGAAGTCATCATTCACTATCAAGGTTGTGCAGTGGCAGGGTTATGCTACCCACCCATGACAAAAACATTTATTAGCCAATAATACTGTAAATAATGTCACTAAATTCAATATTACCTAATAAGACTTACTCCTTTACGGCAGGTCTACGCATCACTATATGAGTTGATTTTTCTGGGTTGTCGATAAAATAATAAACATCGAAACCCAGCTCTCATTCTCGCCACATTAATTTGATAAATGCGGTGAATTGAGCGTAGATTAGATCTTAAACACCATATTTAATATCAAGTATCTGAAAAATAGTTCTGTAAAGAGAGCACTTAAAAGGGAATTATATGAAATTTAGCCACAAAATTGTTATTGCGTCTTCCATTTTAATTATAACGACGGTTAGCTTGCTCTCGGTAAAGCAGGTCATGACTGTTCAGTCAGAACTTGAGAGTACGATTGAACACAGCATTGACGATATAATGCAAAGTGTTAAAAATAACGTAGTCGCTGAAATGGAAGGCCGTAAAGATATTGCGCGCTATGTCACCGAGATTGCTCAGCAAGACTTGTCACCCGCTGCAATCAAGAGCGCATTAGCACAACCAGCCCTTAGTAAGCCGTTTCTACTCGTCGGTGGTGGGTTAGATACTAATGGCAAAGCAATTTCAGGCAGTGCGAGTTGGGATCCAGGTCCGTCGTGGGACTCACGCCAACGCCCTTGGTATAAAGATGCAAAAAAAACCAATGATCTTATTGTCACCGCGCCGTATGCAGATTCTGTAACCAATGACATTTTGATTTCTATCGCCACCCCGCTTAACAAAAATGGTCAATTTATGGGCGCGTTATTTTTTGATGTTAGTCTTGTAGGGCTTGCAGAACTGGTCAATAACGTCAATCTATTTGATGCTGGTTATCTATTTATTGTCGATAGTAATGGCGCAACAATTGCTCACCCAGATAAAGATAAAAATGGTAAAGCGTTTACCTCTTATCAAGCAAATATTGAAATTAAACAAGAAGCCCAATCTGTTGATATAAACGGTGCCGAGTTTGTTTTTGATTTTGTCAAAGTACCGAATCAAGATTGGTTTATTGGTGTCGCTCTTGACCGAGATATCGCCTTTGCTTCGGTGGCAAAAATGCGCACAGAATCGATAATATTTACAGTTTTCGCGCTGATTATAAGTATTATTATTTTATTACTATTGATTACTAAATTGATGCGACCACTGGGTTTCTTAAGTGATTCGATTCAAGATGTAGCATCTGGAGATGGCGACTTAACGCAACGTCTCAAAACGGATGTTGATAAAGAGTTTGCTATCCTTGCTTCTGGGTTTAATGTTTTTACAGAAAACTTACAAGGTCAGATCACCCAACTTAAATTGATTGGCAGCGAAATTTTGCAGAATGCGGAAGCGACAGCTCAAGGTTCGGAAGGCGCGACAATAGCCATGCAAAATCAGCTTGAAGAACTTGAGCAGTTAGCAACCGCGATGAATGAAATGGCGGCAACATCAACGGATATGGCAGGTAATGCCCAAGGCGCAGCTGCTGCAGCTCAAGAGGCTGATGAGGCGACTCAACAAGGCACCTCGATTGTGAATAATACCACCGAGTCTATCAATGAACTTTCAGGTCGTATCGATGAGGCTGTCGCCGAAGTTAAATCATTAGAAAATGCCACTGGTAGTATCGCGACAGTTTTACAAGTGATTAACGATATAGCAGACCAAACCAATCTACTGGCACTGAATGCTGCGATTGAAGCGGCACGTGCAGGTGAGCAAGGCCGTGGTTTCGCTGTCGTTGCCGATGAAGTTAGAAGCCTTGCGCAAAGAACACAAGAATCTACTATGGAAATACGTACTATGATTGAGCAACTTCAGTCTGGTACAAGCTCAGTGGTCAGAGCGATGGGGTTAAGTAAAGAAAGTGCGGCAAGTACCGTCAATAAAGCGTTAGAAGCAAACTATGCCCTGCAACGTATTCGAGATGCAATACAGTGCATCACTGATATGAATATGCAAATAGCTTCAGCGGCAGAAGAACAAAGCTTAGTGGCAGAGGAAATTAATTCCAATACTTTAAAAATTAAAGATTTTTCTGTGCAAGTTTCCGAAGGCGCAAATGACGCGAATATAGCAATGAAGGTTCAAACCGAAAATGTACGAGAACAAGAAAATATTCTAAGTAAGTTCATCGTGTAATAGGCAACACAGCAGAAACAGCCGAACTCGTTTATTGAAATAAGCCTCCTTGTCGGAGGCTTATATGACTACGTAGCTAGCCTAGATATGTTTACTACGGACCAATACCAATACCGGAAGGACAGCAATCGCCATGTAAATAAAGATATCTTCTTTTACGATTGGATAAAATAATCCCGATACAAAGGTCAGCATAGCGATAGCGAGACTAAATGGCAGCGCCGCATAGATAGACTGTGTCGCGACCGCATCTTCTTCACTGACACATTCAGACATGTAACGCATTGATGCCATGTGTGCAACGCCAAACGTCACCCCGTGTAATAACTGTGACACCATAATTGGTGCAACATCAACAGCGTAACCTAATGTGGTCCAACGAAGCACGCTACCTGCTGCTGCGATGGCAAACATCGTGGCAATACTTATTTTACCAAAGAAGCGTTTACCAAAAGCCAAGAAGAAGATCTCACCGACAACGCCGACACTCCAAAAATAACCGATGTAGGTTTCACTAATGCCGATATCTTGCCAGTACACTGCACCAAAACCATAATAAGCCGCATGCGCGCCCTGTAATAATGACGTAATCGCTAAAAATGGCCAGAATGCCGGACGCTTTAATATCGTCAAAATACCAGAACTGGGTTTACTCGCTGCGCTTTGACCTTCAGGCATATTCTTAGCCGGTGTGATGGTAAGAAAAAATAAGATCCCCAAACCAACGATAATCGACAGCAGAATAATTTTATGATCAAATTTTTCGACAAGAAAACCCGTTAATGCACTCGATAGCATAAAACCAATCGAGCCCCACAAGCGTACTTTGCCATAGTCCATATTATTGTAGCGCACTAACTTGGCACCAATGGCTTCGCCTAAAGCCATTAAAGGCGAAAAAATAAAATTGGTTAAGATCACTAATAAGAAGATCGCGTAGACATTATCGAGGAAATAAAAACCACTAAAAGCCACCATGGCCGTGAGGCTTAAGCGTTGAACGCGAGTTAATAACGAGGCTGTAGAGACTAAATTCCGGGTCAATAATAAGGCGCCAGCAGAACGAGCAACCAATGCAAATGCCAGCATACTGCCGATCATTTCTGTAGAAATACCTTCGCCTTTTAGCCATAGCGACCAGAACGGCAGCAGAATACCAAACACCCCGAAGAAAAAAGCATAATAAAATCCCATCCATATTGATGATGGCAGTGCAAAGCCCATATTTAATCCCTAAATAATGAAATATCAGTCCAATAATGAGCGACATTCTACGCCCTTAGTAATAGATAATCGCTATTTATCAATAAAATATTATGACGATCTAGCCGCTGTTTCATCAAAATAAACCGTGTATTAAAGCAAAACCATCACAAAAAACTACTATTAATACTAAAGTCGTATTGCTAGATATTGACGGCCATGGCATTTTTATTCACAGCAGATGTAAACATAACTCTCGATAAAAGATGCTTACATCCAGATGTGGACAAGGAATTTAATATTATTAAGGAAGAATAATGAGCGACACTAAACTATATCCGGTACCTGCAGAATTTGCGCAAAACAGTTTATTAAATGACAGTGCTTATCAAGCCATGTACAAGCATTCAATTACCGACCCTGAAGCATTTTGGGGCGAGCAAGGGCACATCGTCGATTGGATTAAACCTTATAGCCAAGTTAAAAGCACCAGTTTTCAGCCTGGTAGTGTCGACATTAAATGGTTCCAAGACGGCCAACTCAATGTCTCAGCCAACTGCCTTGACCGTCACTTAAAAGATAACGCCAACAAAACCGCGATTATTTGGGAAGGCGATAACCCAGAAGATTCTGAAAAATTAACTTATCAAGACGTTTATGAAAAAGTCTGCCAATTCTCTAATGCATTAAAAGCCCAAGGCATTAAAAAGGGCGACGTCGTTTGTCTGTATATGCCAATGGTGCCAGAAGCCGCGATTGCGATGCTTGCTTGTACTCGTATTGGTGCTGTGCATACGATTGTATTTGCTGGTTTCTCAGCTGAAGCACTGGCCGACCGTATTGATAACTGTGGCGCTAAATTAGTCATTACAGCCGATGAAGGTGTACGTGCTGGCCGTATTACTCGCTTAAAAGATTGCGTTGATACCGCGCTAGCTAAACCACAAGTGACCACTGTTAACAATGTCATTGTCTTCGCTCGCACTAAAGCAGATATCGCTTGGCATGAAGGCCGTGACCTTTGGTGGCATGATGTCGTTAAAGACCAACCAACTGAATGTGTGCCTGAAGCAATGAATGCCGAAGATCCATTATTCATCCTTTATACTTCCGGCTCTACTGGCAAGCCAAAAGGTGTATTACACACCACTGGTGGTTACCTTGTTTATGCCACTATGACCTTTAAATATGTCTTTGATCATCAAGACACAGACGTATTCTGGTGTACCGCCGATGTTGGTTGGATCACAGGTCACAGCTATTTAGTTTATGGACCACTGGCTAATGCCGCAACCACGGTATTGTTCGAAGGTGTACCAAATTACCCTGATACGGCACGTATGAGCCAAGTTGTAGATAAACATCAAGTGACAACGCTCTATACAGCACCAACAGCCATTCGCGCACTGATGGCGAAAGGTGACGATGCGATTAAAGGCACCAAACGAACCTCATTACGCTTAATGGGCTCGGTGGGCGAACCTATTAACCCTGAAGCATGGCAATGGTATTACAACACCATAGGTAATGCATCAACACCGATTGTTGATACGTGGTGGCAAACCGAAACGGGTGGTATTTTAATTACCCCACTGCCTGGTGCAACGATGCTAAAACCTGGTTCCGCAACCCGCCCATTCTTTGGTATTAGCCCTGCGCTAGTAGACAATGAAGGCAACATATTAGAGGGTGCGAATGAAGGTAACTTAGTTATTCTAGATTCTTGGCCTGGCCAAATGCGCGGTATTTACGGCGATGAAGATCGATTTGAGGAAGCTTACTTCTCTACATTCCCGAACATGTATTGCACTGGTGATGGCGCGAAGCGTGATCTTGACGGTTATTACTGGATCACTGGTCGTGTCGATGACGTACTGAATGTATCTGGTCACCGTATGGGTACAGCTGAAATTGAAAGTGCACTGGTTTCTCACAGTAAAATTGCTGAAGCAGCGGTTGTCGGTGTACCACATGATATTAAAGGCCAAGGTATTTATGCCTACGTTACTTTGAATGCTGGTGAAGAACCTGATGCAGCCTTGCTTGCAGAAGTGAAGCAATGGGTACGTAGTGAGATTGGCGCGATTGCTACGCCAGATACTCTACATTGGACCCAAGCATTACCAAAAACGCGTTCAGGTAAGATCATGCGTCGAATTTTACGTAAAGTCGCGACCAATGACACCGATTCGTTAGGTGATACTTCAACACTAGCAGACCCTAGTGTGGTTGATACTTTAATTGCCGAGAAACAAGAAGCTTGAAATAAAAACCGTTAGTGGGCAATTGTCCGCTAGCGCTTGATTAACCTTTATCGGTGTAACTTTCGCCTTAGTTACATCGATTTTTTTCGTTTTAAATCCCCGTCACCAACTCGCCGACATTCAGCCAATTGATAATGTGCGCCAGGTTTTACTTAGAGTTTAAACTTTAATAAAATATCAGATAAGACCAGTCAAATGCTGTTATATTCTCCGAAAATCATATAATGTGTAGAGAATTAGCAACAATTGTATTTTATAAACATCTACAATTGGAGTTTTCAGAAAGGCTAACGATGTAGGCATTATTTACGAAGTTAGTGTCATTTTACCAGACAATGGAAGCAATATGTCGCACAAATCAAGAATATTGTTACTCAATGGACCGAATCTAAATCTTTTAGGTAAAAGAGAACCTGAGACTTACGGCTATCAAACACTTAGTGACATTGTAGAACATTTAACCGATGTTGCAACTGAGCACGCTATTGATCTGCGCCATGAACAATCCAACGCAGAACACGAGCTCATTGATCATATTCATGCGGCAATGGGCAATACTGATTTTATCATTATCAACCCAGCGGCATATACGCACACTAGCGTGGCGATTAGAGATGCATTATTAGGGGTTTCAATCCCATTTATCGAAGTACATCTCTCTAATGTACACGCACGAGAACAGTTTCGTCATCATTCCTACCTATCAGATGTCGCTAAAGGCGTTATTTGTGGATTAGGTCCTGACGGTTATGAATTTGCACTGCTTTCTGCTGTCAAACAGCTCAAGCAAACTAACAACAAATAAAAGAGATCATTATGGACATCCGTAAAATTAAAAAACTGATTGAACTAGTTGAAGAATCTGGCATTGCAGAATTAGAAATTTCTGAAGGCGAAGAGTCAGTTCGAATCAATCGTTTTAGCAGCACAGCACCGGCTCAAATGCAGTATGCACCAGCACCAGTTGCTGCAGCACCTATCGCAGCGGCACCAGTTGCTGCCGTTGAAGCTGCACCAGCAGAAGTAGCGGGCCATCAAGTTCGTTCTCCTATGGTTGGCACATTCTATAATGCAGTCTCTCCAGGCGCTGCACCTTTTGTTGCAATCGGCCAAACAGTTAATGTTGGCGATACGCTATGTATCTTAGAAGCAATGAAAATGATGAACCAAATTGAATCAGATAAAGCCGGCGTAGTGAAAGCTATCCTAGCAACAGACGGTCAAGCTATTGAGTTTGATGAACCTCTTTTCATCATTGAATAACTACGGAGTTTCCAATGTTGGATAAAGTTGTTATCGCCAATCGCGGCGAAATTGCACTACGTATTCTTCGTGCTTGTAAAGAATTAGGCATTAAGACGGTTGCAGTACACTCAACAGCAGATCGTGAATTAAAACACGTATTATTAGCTGATGAGACAGTTTGTATTGGTAAACCAGCGGCTGTAGACAGTTATTTAAATGTACCTGCAATCTTAAGTGCAGCAGAAATCACGGGCGCGGTTGCCGTTCACCCGGGTTATGGTTTCCTAGCTGAAAACGCTGATTTTGCAGAGCAAGTTGAACACTCAGGTTTTATTTTCATCGGCCCTAAAGCTGAAACTATTCGTCTAATGGGCGATAAAGTATCTGCGATTGCGGCAATGAAAAAAGCCGGCGTACCTTGTGTACCAGGCTCTGATGGTCCACTTGATACTGACGCACAACGTAACAAGAAAATTGCTAAGCGCATCGGTTACCCGATCATTATTAAAGCTGCCGGTGGCGGTGGTGGTCGTGGTATGCGTGTTGTTCATGAAGAAGCTGACTTGCTTGATTCAATTGCGTTAACACGTAATGAAGCCGGTTCATTCTTTGGCAATGACATGGTTTA
Organism: Moritella dasanensis ArB 0140; assembly: GCF_000276805.1. Lineage (GTDB taxonomy): Bacteria > Pseudomonadota > Gammaproteobacteria > Enterobacterales > Moritellaceae > Moritella > Moritella dasanensis. Next base: position 25,504 of record NZ_AKXQ01000027.1, read on the forward strand.
CATGGAAAAATTCCTAGAAAACCCACGCCACATCGAAGTGCAAATACTGGCTGATGGTCAAGGTAACGCGATCCACCTTGGTGAACGTGATTGTTCACTACAACGTCGTCATCAAAAAGTAGTTGAAGAAGCACCAGCACCGGGTATTACTGCTGATCTACGTCGCCATATTGGTGAACGTTGTAGCCGTGCTTGTGTTGATATCAACTATCGTGGTGCTGGTACGTTCGAATTTCTTTATGAAAACGGCGAATTCTATTTCATCGAAATGAATACCCGTATTCAAGTTGAACATACCATCACAGAAATGGTTACTGGCATTGATTTAATCAAAGCACAGTTACGTGTTGCTGCTGGTATGCCATTAACGATATCACAAGATGAAGTTCGTTTAACCGGCCATTCAATTGAGTGCCGTATTAACGCTGAAGATCCAGTGACATTTATTCCAAGTCCTGGTCAAATCAAACGTTTCCATGCCGCTGGCGGTTTTGGTGTTCGTTGGGAATCGCATGTTTATGCGGGTTATAAAGTGCCACCGCACTACGATTCAATGATCGGTAAGTTAATTACTTTCGGTGAAAATCGTGACGTAGCTATTGCCAGAATGCGTAATGCATTAAGCGAAATGGTTATTGATGGTATCAAGACTAATATCCCACTGCATCTTGAAATTTTAAAAGATGAAAACTTCCAAAATGGTGGCACTAACATCCATTATTTAGAGAAGAAATTAGCACTTAAAGCAGAAAGTAAAAAATAAGCTAAGCTTTAATAAATACAGGAAAGCCCAAGCGATTTACTCGTCTTGGGTTTTTTATTACCCCTATTTTGATTACCGACATCGTTATCATCATCATAATTATCTGGTACTACCTGTGAAATAAAACAGCTAACTCGCCATATTAGCCAATCATAATCCTCACTGCCGACTCAAAATCTGTAAAAAATAAGACATAAAAAACTTTAAAAAAATCTGATGAACGTAGGCTTAAAGCCATTTATAACTTTAAATCTCGTTGCTTAGATCATTTATTATGATCCTGCAAATAGTTTTACCTATAGGCACTTTTTTTACTCCCGGAAAGAAACGCACTGTGTACAAGCCCTTGTTACCACTATAAATTTTATTGTAGTTTAATAGCAATGCTAACAATGAGATAGGATATGTCATTGCTTCAATTTTATTATAGGGAATCATTATGAAGCTTAAATCGATACTTTCAGCAGCCATTTTTACTGGCTTATGCTCAACAGCCGCTATGGCAGGGACAATCACATCACAGGACGATAATGTCGTCGTTGGTTATTGGCACAACTGGTGTGACGGTCGTGGTTATCAAGGCGGTAACGCGCCCTGTGTCGAACTCGAAGCAGTTAACCCACAATACAACGTCGTCAATATTTCATTCATGAAAGTTTATGATACCGCTGAAGGCCGTATTCCAACATTTAAACTTGACCCAACGATAGGCCTGAGTGAAGCAGAATTTATCGCTCAAATTGATACGCTTAACAGCCAAGGACGTAGTGTATTAATCGCGCTCGGCGGCGCTGATGCGCATATCGAACTAACACGTGGTGACGAAGATGCACTCGCCGCAGAAATCATTAGACTCACGGATCTTTATGGATTTGATGGGCTCGATATCGACTTAGAGCAAGCCGCCATAACAGCAAAAGATAATCAATTTGTTATTCCTGCAGCATTAAAAATGGTGAAAGATCATTACCGTAAAACGGGTGATAATTTTATGATCACCATGGCACCGGAGTTTCCTTACTTAACCGCCAATGGCGCTTACACTCCATACCTCTCCGAACTTGATGGTTATTATGATTTTATTAATCCGCAGTTCTACAACCAAGGTGGCGATGGCCTTTGGATTGAAGGGCTCGGCTGGATAGCACAAGATAATGACGCGTTAAAAGAAGAGTTTATTTACTACATTGCTGACTCGCTGATTAACGGCACCCGTAACTACCATAAGATCCCACATGATAAATTAGTCTTTGGCCTACCTTCGAGTATCGATGCGGCGGCGACCGGATACATTAAAGACCCACAGGATTTATATAACGCTTTTGAGCGTTTAAAAGCCCAAGGCCAGCCATTACGTGGCGTGATGACTTGGTCAATCAACTGGGATATGGGAACAAACGCAGCAAACAACAGTTACAACCAGCAGTTTATTAAAGATTATGGCAATTATATCCATAATCAATTACCGCCCGTGACAGATATGACGCCGACCTTATCGGGGATTGTCGATACGCGTGTCGAGCTCAACAGCAGCTTTGATCCATTAATCGGGATCACAGCCAAAGACTATCAAGGTAATGATATAACTGCAGATATCGCTGTAGAAGGAAGTGTTAATACCAATCAAGTCGGTGACTACCTATTAACTTACAGCGTCAGCAGTGATGATGAAACCACTAAGCAACCTCGTAAGATAACCGTATACGAAATATTGCCTGCTTTTACAGGTATAACTGATACCACCATTGTCATTGGTAATGAATTTGATTCAATGCAAGGCGTTAGTGCCAGCCATCCGACGCAAGGTGATCTCACCGCCAATATCACCGTTACAGGTGAAGTTGATACTAATGCCGTTGGCGTATACGAGCTAACTTACACCCTACTTTATGGTCAGGACAATCAGCAGAATATGACTGATAAACGTATCGTTACCGTTGTCAGTGATGCTGTGAGTGATGATGATTGGCAAGTAGGTAGTACTTATGTCAAAGACGATAAAGTTACTCATAACGGCGCGACTTGGACAGCGCAATGGTGGACGAAAGGTGAAGAACCAGGAACGACTGGCGAATGGGGAGTTTGGCGTTAGTATAAAATAGTTAAACGCTTTCTAAATCAAGCAACTTAAAGACAGATAATTTAAACATGATTTAAAAACAAAGCCAGTATTAACAAACGTTAATACTGGCTTTTTCACGACTAGAGTAACTAGATGATAAACGAATTATTTATCTGCTTTACCGGCCGCATTGGCAAACTTAGCCAACTGTTTATCAAACCAGAAAGGCCTCGTTTCATTATCTTCACAACGTTCTTTACGGCGAATGGCGTTACGCACCAGCATAGTACCTATCCAACGTACCGGTTCAGGTGGAAAGCTGCCCTTAGGCCCAGTGGTTAAACCGTTATGGCTCCACTTATCATTATTGCCCAATAGCATAGAGGATAAGATCTTACCGCCAATCCAAGTTTGGCCAACACCACTACCGGAATAACCAAAACCATAATAAATATTGCCAGAGTCCTCAATTTTGCCGAAAAATGGTAGTCCCGTCGCCGAACGATCCGATGGGCCAGTCCAAGTCACTGCAAATTCTTCATCCACCAGCATCGGGAACAATTTATCAAACGATTCGCGTAGTAGTTTGCCATACCCTGTAGGCTGATCGAATAAAGGTCTGACTGCATTACCATAAGAAAAATGATTTCCGCCCTTACCTAACATTAATCGCCCGTCTGGTGTAGTACGGTAATAATGCACAAACGTGCGAGAATCCAATACGGTTTTACCATCAACTAGCCCCATCTTTTTTAACTTTTCGGGTATCGGTTTGGTGATCGCCATGTCTGAAGACACCACCACAATTTTATTTTTAAATTGCGGAAATTGCTCTAACATCCAAGCATTCAGCGCCATCACTGATTTAGTCGCATAAATAGTGCCTTGCGGGGTATTAATCACAACCTTATGCTTGGTGTCCTGAGTGCTATTGCTTAAGTTAATCGAGTTTAGTGAATTATCCTTAATCGCTAACATCGGGGTATTTTCATAAATACGCACCCCGAGTTGCTCGGCTACGCGCTTTAAACCACGAGCTAATTTACCCGGTTGCACGCTCGCCGCAACCGGAGAGAAATGCCCTGCTTGGTGTAATTTAGAACCCGCATGCTGTTGTACTTTCTGCGCTTGCCATGCCTGCCAACTGTTTAATTCATGTTTATCTAACGCCGCTAATGTCGCGTCTAAACCACCAGTCTGTGCGGTATTGGTGGCAGTAAACAAAGTGCCATCACGGCGTAATTCCGCATCAATCTGATACTTTAAACAAAAGGCTTCAATTTCATCCACCGCTTGCTCTGATGCTTTGACCAACTCAACCGCCTGCGCTTCACCATACAAACGTTGCATTGACAAATACTTCGTCGACCACGTCAACATGCAACCACCATTACGTCCTGATGCCCCACTACCACAGAGACTTTTCTCTATGATCATGACATCAAGTGTTGGTTGCTGCTGTTTGAGCTGGATCGCAGTCCATAACCCAGTGTAACCACCACCGACAATACACACATCTGCAACGGTATCAGCGGTGAGCGTTTGTGGTGACACGTTATTGCGGTAGTCCGATTCAAGATCCATTGCTTGCTGGAACCAAAAAGGTTGAAACTCAGGCTGCTTAGTCATGATCACACTCGGTGTAGTTTTTATTTTAATGTAAAAAAATAGCTAACCATGTGGCTAGCTATCAAGGTTTAAGGTTTAAGGTTTAAGCATTAGCCATGAACGACTAAAACCAAAAGACTCAACACCACTATTATGGACGTTCTCCAGCGGCTAAACGGGCATCAATATCGGTAACGACTTGTGGTAGGTCTGCAATCGTATCAATCAAGTAATGAGCATTAAATGGCGTGAAACGGTCACGGGCTTTTTCGCGTGCTTGGTGTAATGTCGCTTCGTCTGCAGCAAGGTATTCAGCGAGGGTTAAACCTGCTTCATTACCTGATAACAATAAACCGACAGTCCACATACCGGCATTATGACCTTCTTCAATACCCGGTACTGAATCATCAACCTTGATACAAGCGCCAACATCCGTCACTGCCATATCAATCACATTTTTAAGTACCATGTACGGTGCAGGACGACCACCAGCAGGTAAATCATCCGTCGCTACAACACAATCTGGCACGTAACCTTTTTCTGCCGCAATGGGTATTAACTTGTCCATGACTACACGTGGATAACCAGAACATGAACCAATTTTAACGCCTTGCTGTTTTAGGCCATTTACCACATCTAATGCATGTGGAATAGGATCGGCATGCTCACCTACTTTAGCAATTTGTAGCGGCATAAATGTTTCGTAAATTGCATCAATATCAGCTTTGCTGATTGTTGTGCCAAACTGCGCCTGCCAGCGTGCTGCTACAGCGGGTAATTCAGATACTGCTTTAATGTGATCCCATTTACCCAGACCCATTGGTACGCGCGCTTCTGCTAAGCTAATGTCAAAATCATACTGCGCTTTAAATGCGGCAATAAAAATAGTCGTTGGGGCAAATGAACCGAAATCAACGATAGTGCCCGCCCAATCAAAAATAACAGATTGAACATGGTTAAGCTTTACTGACTGATCTTGTACGATGTTAGACATAATAATATTTTCCCAAGTAACTTTTTATTAATGATCATGTTATTAATGATGATGTTATTAATGATTTGTGAATAATTTCATTCATTAATTTATGTATGAATAATTGCCTATATCCGTGTTAACGATTGTCTTAACATGTTATTAATTATGCCTTTATTTCCCAATGCTTCGCTGTTTCCATCGCCACTAATAGACGTTGAATATCGCTAGGATGGACATCACCAATGTTACCGATACGGAAACAATCAGCGTTTGACACCTTACCCGGATAGATAACAAAACCTTGCTCTTTCAGGCAGTCGTAAAATGCTTTGAATTGGTAATCACTGTGTGTCGGAGAATAGAATGAGGTGATGATTGGTGAATGTAATGACGCATCAAGTAGCGTAGAAAAACCCAGTTTCGCCATACCCGCAACTAACGTGGTTTGATTTTCTTGATAGCGTTGATGACGCGCTGCAATACCGCCCTCTTCCTCAAGTTCTAATAACGCTTGGTAGAATGCACGCACCGTATGAGTTGGTGACGTAAAGCGCCACTTGCCGCCATTTTTTTCCATGCAATGCCACTGGTCATATAGGTCCAGCGTTAATGAGCGCGCTAATCCTTTGCATTTTTCTAGTTCACTTTGACGGGCGATAACAAAACCAAAACCCGGTACACCCTGAATACATTTGTTGGCAGAACTGATCAGGAAATCAACCCCTAATTCAGCCACATCCAGCGGGATGCCTCCAAAGCTCGACATCGCATCCAAGATAACGATCTTACCGTGTTGTTTCGCTAGCTGAATAACCTCATCAATCGGGTTTAACATGCCTGTTGTGGTTTCACAGTGCACAATTGCGACATGGGTAATACTGTCATCGGCGATTAATTTCGCTTCGACTTCAGCAATACTTGGTTGCGCCGTTTCACCTGGGGCAATAACGTCACAAGCAATATTTAAGTAATCAGCGATTTGAGCGATACGGGCACCGTATGCGCCGTTATCAACCACCAGCAGTTTGCCATCGGCAGGAATAACACTACCAATTGTTGCTTCCACTGATGCGGTACCGCTACCTTGCATCAATACACTGGTATAACCCGCTTGTGGGGTTGCTAATTGAACTAACTTAGCGCGGATAACTTCAACAATATCTTTGTTATATTCATCATCCCAAGTACACCAATCTTTTAGCATGGCTTCTCGAACACTTGTTGTAGTAGAAAGTGGACCCGGTGTTAGTAATAAATATTCGTTTTTCATCTCTGCTTCCATTTGGACTATACCAGTTGATGAGAACTCTAGCAGTGGATGACTAGCTGGGTAAATAGCCCAACAGCAGAATTCACAAAAGCTTCATATTCGCAAACGTTAAGAAAAAACGGCGAGAAAAGTACAGAGATAAAAAACCAGAAATAAAAAACCAGAAATAAAAAACAATAAAATATATTAATTAATAAAACTGCCATTAAGCGGTCATATTATTGTCATAAAACAGCTCTATTATCATTCCCAACAAATCTGGTACAGACCAGAATCAACCGTTAATAATTTTTGGAGTTACCGAATGAAACAACGTTGGATGATAGGTTCTATCGCAGCCCTAAGCGCTTTATTTACTGCACCAGTATTTGCCGCAGAAGCCGTGGTGGTTTACACCGCCTTTGAAACAGATGTATTAGCGAAATACAAAGTTGCCTTTGAAAAAGAAAACCCAGATATCGATATCAAATGGGTACGCGACTCAACGGGCATCATGACGGCAAAATTATTAGCCGAAAAAAATAACCCGCGTGCAGAAGTAGTTTGGGGCCTAGCCGGTTCATCAATGGCATTACTTAAAAACGCTGGCATCCTAAAACCTTACTCACCAAAAGGTGTCGAGAATCTGCGTACTAGCATGATCGACCCTGAAGAAAACAAAGCATGGTATGGCAATGACGCTTGGTTCAATGCCATTTGCTTTAACGAATACGTAGCTAAACAGCACAACCTACCAAAACCAACATCATGGGATGATCTACTAAAACCAATTTATAAAGGTCACATCGCCATGCCTAACCCGGCATCCTCAGGTACTGGTTATATGCAAGTATCAGCATGGTTACAAACTATGGGTGAAGATAAGGGTTGGAGCTACATGACCAAGTTAAACGAGAATATTGCTCACTATACTCACTCAGGTTCAAAACCTTGCGTGCAAGCAGGCATGGGTGAAGTGGCGATCGGGGTGTCTATGGCATTACGTGGCGCTAAATTAAAAACCCAAGGCGCACCACTTGATGTGATCTTGCCAGACGGCGGTATCGGTTGGGAATCAGAAGCAGTAGGGCTGGTAAAACCATCAGCAGCAGCCAAGCGTGTTATTGATTGGTCAATCTCAAAACAAGCCAACGAATTATATAACGAATCATATGCGCTTGTTGGTCATAAAGACGTAAGCAAAGCCGTGACGAACTATCCAAATGTTCAAGACGCGATGGTCGCAATGGACTTTGGTAAAATGGCCGATGACCGTAAAGCAGTATTACATACCTGGTCAGAAAAGTTTGATTCAAAATCTGAAGCTAAATAACCGCTAACCACGCAATTTAAGCGCGACACATAACCAAGCTAGGAGTTAGAAATGACGCCTAGCTTAGTCGTTTACAGGCTATTATTAACACATCCAAAAAAACGTAATCTGCTGTGAAATTAATACCTTAAATTACCCATAATAAATGTAAAGCCTGCGTAAAAAGCCCCCCTTGTCATCAAACTGTCACTTACTCTGCCTACCATACTGGTATAGTCCAATTTACTTATGAGTAGTCAGATGAACACGTATCTCAATATCAATAATCTTGTTAAAAAATTCGGCAATTTCACTGCATTAAACGATATATCGTTGCAGATCAATCAAGGCGAATTCATCTGCTTTTTAGGCCCATCTGGCTGTGGTAAAACCACCCTACTTCGGGCCATTGCGGGCCTCGACTTAGCAACGTCAGGGTCTATTTTACAAGACGGTAAAGACACCACATTCTTACCGCCAGAGAAACGTGATTTCGGCATTGTATTTCAATCTTATGCGCTATTCCCCAACTTAACGGTTGCCGAAAATATCAGTGTTGGTTTACACAACCAAGGTAAGTCAGTCGCCGAAGCGGTCGATATCGTTAATCACTGGCTTGGCATTATCGGTTTATCCGATTCGGCACCTAAATATCCAAGCCAATTATCCGGTGGCCAGCAACAACGTGTGGCACTGGCAAGAGCATTAGCGTTATCACCCGGATTATTATTACTCGATGAACCGCTTTCAGCACTCGATGCACAAGTACGTTCTCACTTAAGAGAAGAAATCCGCACCCTACAACGTAAGCTCGGTATCACCACTATCATGGTAACCCACGATCAAGAAGAAGCCTTAGCAATGGCTGACCGTATTGTGGTCATGAATCACGGCGTGATTGAACAAGTCGGTACCCCACAAGAAATTTACGATAAACCAGCATCGCGTTTTGTTGCCGAATTTGTGGGTAACATGAATTTCATTGCCAGTTCAGTGGTCAGCGATGAGCACATTCGTATTGCCGAAACCCTACTGCCAAAACCTAAAGAGTCCTTAAAGCGTGGTGACCTGTTTGATTTGGCCGTACGCCCTGAAGACATCCAATTTAGTGAAGACAAACAAGACTTACCCGTGCAAATAAAAGCGATGGAATTCCAAGGGACTTATGTGCGCACCGATTGTCAGTTAATCGGGGAAATGAATGCCCCGATGATTAAAATCGATGTGCCAATTCGTGAAGTAAGATCGCTCGGGCTGAATAATGGTGAGTTTCGCCGCATTCGTTATAGCAATGAATTCAGCCACATTTTCCCACGTAAATTAAATCAATCAGCAACAACCAATACATCTGCGGTAGAGGTATAACATGGACACAAGCATCAATAGAAAGCTGGCGACGCCAAACTATCTACAACGATTAAGTCTGTCATTTAGTCGAGATAGCGCGTTGCTGGGCGGTATCTTAATTATTTTAACCGTGCTGATGGGCTTTTTCATTCTTGCGCCTATGTTGACGATGTTTGCCAAAAGTGTCCAAGATCTAAATGGTAACTTCATTGGCTTAAGCAATTTTACGGCATATTTCCAATCCAGTGCCATGCTGCACTCGATTGCCAATACCGTTACCGTGGGTTTAATCACAACAGCGATTGTCGGCGTACTCTCTTTCAGTTATGCCTATGCGTTAACCCGTAGTTGCATGCCTTTTAAAACCTTATTTCAAATTGTCGGTTCAGCGCCAATCTTAGCACCGTCATTACTGCCTGCGATCAGCTTGATTTACTTGTTTGGTAATCAAGGTATTGCCAAAGAGTTACTGGGCGGCGCATCTATTTATGGGGTTATCGGTATTACCATCGGCATGGCGTTTTGGACTTTCCCCCATGCATTGATGATCTTAACCACGGCGTTACGCACTTCCGATGCACGTTTATATGAAGCCGCAACCGTATTAAAAACCCACCCAATTAAAACATTTTTCATGGTGACCTTACCGGCAGCAAAGTATGGCGTAATCAGCACCTTGATCTTAGTGTTTACCTTGGTGGTTTGTGACTTTGGTGTACCAAAAGTGATCGGCGGTAGTTATAATGTATTAGCTACGGATATTTTCAAACAAGTAGTAGGTCAACAAAATTTTGCCATGGGCGCGGTAACCAGTGTTCTGCTGTTATTACCTGCGGTATTAGCGTTTATGATTGACCGCCATGTACAACGCAAACAACAAAATTTATTTGATTCACGTTCTGTTGCTTACACCCCTAAACCACATAAAGTACGTGATGGTATTTGCTTGTTATTCTGTAGCACAATTGCGCTGGCAATCCTGGCTGTTATTGGCATGGCAATCTACGCGTCATTCGTGACATTTTGGCCATGGAACTTAAGCTTAAGTTTCAACAATTATAATTTTAGTGAAGTCAGTACTTATGGTTGGACCCCTTACTTTAACTCATTAACATTAGCGAGCTGGGTAGCGGTATTCGGTACAGTGATCATCTTTATTGGTGCTTATGTTATCGAAAAAGGCCGTGGCTTTGGTCCTATCCGTCAGCTACTACAGATGATAACTATCATTCCAATGGCCGTACCAGGTATCGTATTAGGCCTGGGTTATATCTTCTTTTTCAACGATGTCAATAATCCACTTAATGGCCTATATGCAACCATGATATTACTGGTGATTAATACCGTGGTGCATTATTACACCGTCGGTCACATGACTGCATTAACGGCGCTAAAACAATTACCCGCAGAGATTGAAGCGATTTCAGCCTCCATTAAAATGCCACAGTACAAATCATTCTTTGTTATCACCCTACCGATTTGTGCACCTGCTATCATGGATATTGCGGCCTATTTATTTATTAATGCATTAACCACCACTTCCGCCGTGGTATTTTTATATGCGACCGATACAATTCCAGCCTCGGTGTCGGTATTAAACATGGATGATGCCGGACAAACAGGTTCTGCAGCCGCGATGGCTGTGATGATCTTAGTCACCGCAGCACTGGCGAAAGTGATCCACTTAATTGCCGCGTCATTTATTAATAAAAGAACCCAAGCTTGGCGTCAAAAATAATTACTTAATACGTCAAATTAAGCATCTATCTGCTACTGTGTAAAACAATAACCCAGTAGCAGATTAATCTCCTAGTATCAGAGGCTGTTGTGCAATACCTAAAAATAAAACAAGAAATTTTACTGCAGATAGAATCCGGTTCATTATTTTCATCAGGACAAAAGTTCACGCCAGGACAGAAGTTAGCATCAGAGCGTAAACTAGCAGAGGATTTCAATACCACCCGCGTGACCCTGCGTGAGGCATTATCGTTATTAGAATCAGAAGGGCGGATTTACCGTGAAGACCGTCGCGGCTGGTTTATTTCCCCAACACCATTACGCTATGATCCGACCAATACCACCAATTTTCATAATTTAGCCCTCAGCCAACAACGTACACCAAAAACAGAATTAATCAGTGCTACGATAGTGCCGGCCGATAAGCATATTGCCGAGTTATTACAGATAGCACCGCAGACAGCCGTGATCCGTATTCACCGCCTGCGTTATTTAGATGAACGCCCTGTGGTATTAGTGACTAATTATGTGTTACCTGAACGGCTGCCTAATTTACTCAGTCACGATCTGTCGGCGTCATTAACCGATATCTATCAACAACACTACGGCACCCTTTATCAACAAACTCATTATCGTATTCGTTCTTCGTCATTAGTGGCTAATACCGCAGCGCCATTACGTGCCACGTCAGGCTGCGCCGCTATGTATATAGAACGGGTTAATTATGATCAACATGGTAAATTATTGGATTGCGATCAGGAGTACTGGCGTCATGATGCAGTAACGATTGAAGCGCAAGCAACTCGCCAACAATAAACATCCATAATGGTTCACTGTAAGCGCCAAAAATCACCAGAAGTAAACGTCGATAATAACCTGTCGGCTTTTTTATCGCATATAGTTATCGCATATATAAGCACCAAAATTATCACTTTAACGCATTAAATAGACTGTACTTTGTCATGTATTAGAAATAATGTAACATATCAAAAAAGGCTGACTAATATAGTCTAGAATACCCTATGCAGGTATACGCATATTTAACATTCAAAATGATAGGAATTTGTCCATGGAATATCTCGAACAATTACTCGTACAAGCGCCAGAGCTTGCTACCATTTACGGTACCAAAATACTGATGGCATTAGTGATCTTTATCGTTGGTAAATACCTTGCCAATGTGATGAAAAAAATAACCTCAGGCTTATTAATAAAACGTAATATTGATAAAACCGTTGCGTCTTTTATTGGTAACATGGCTTGGAGTGTGGTGTTTGCATTCACGGTTATTGCAACGCTAAGTCAGTTCGGTGTGCAAACTGCATCACTGGTCGCTGTTATTGGTGCTGCTGGTTTAGCCGTAGGTCTTGCGCTACAAGGTTCATTATCGAATTTTGCCGCTGGTGTATTAATCGTTATCTTCCGCCCTTGTCGTATCGGTGATTATATCGAAGCCGCTGGTGTATCTGGTACAGTTGATGAAATTACTATTTTCTCAACACGTTTAATCACACCTGATAATAAAGTGATTATTGCGCCAAATGCAGCAATCATGGATGGCACAATTACGAACTACTCGGCACTGGGTAAACGTCGTTTAGACCTTGTGGTTGGCGTATCGTATGACGCGGACATTAAGCAAACGAAAGCGATCTTAATCGAGGTGATCAAGAACAACGAATTTACCCTAGAAGATCCTGATTACACAGTCGGCATTCTAGAATTAGCCGATTCATCAGTTAATTTCGCAGTGCGCCCTTGGGTGAAAACAGCCGATTACTGGGGCGCTTACTTTAGCATGCAAGAAGAGCTAAAATTAGCGCTTGATGCTGCCGGTATTGCCATCCCTTACCCACAATTAGATTTGCATGTACAAGGGAACCCAACGCCACCTGCAAGCTAATCGTTAGCGATTGATAATAGTGAGTGAACGATAATAAAATGGGCGCCTGAGAGGCGCCCATTTTTGTTACTGTTGATTTTTTACTTCTGTTAACCTTGGTTTTTACAGCCCTCTGTAATCAAAGGTCGCGACGTTCAAACAAGGGACCTTCTTTAAAGCTATAACCGCTAATATGACTATGCGGTAAACTACCCATTGCTTTACCAAACTGGCGTTTATCTAAATTAATCAGATTCATATGATCGCCCGATTCCATAAATAGCTGGTCTTGTTCGAACAACATATCGTCCACCAACATATCCATACCATAGATCTGTCCTAATGATGGGATTGCCCCGGGCTCACAATCTTGAAACAGTGTTGCCAGTTCATGCTCAGCCAATAAATAATATTGCTTACCCGTTTGCCGATTAATTTCACCAATTAATACATGCTTGTTTGCGGGTACAACGGCCATTAAATAATCGCCACCAATATCACGTAAAATCACCGCTTTGGCGACTTGTGAACTCGGGACGTGTGCAGACAGGGCAGAATTAAACGAGCTTGCGGTGTGACGATGTTTAACTAAACTAAAGTCGATGTTGTGACTCGCTAAAAACTGGCCAACTTTGGTTGCCATACTCATTTTAGCCTCCATAAAATACTTTTTCTACAAGTAAAGTATGGAAGCTAAATCGTGACAACGCGAGCTAATCAGCTAATTATTTAGGCGAGATATTAACTCGCGCTAAGTCTATATTTACGCTGTTTGTAAGTCAGCAAGATAATCGCTAATACAGCATAACCAAATCCTTGGATTAACAACTGGGTTTGAAAATGATGGACCATCTCAAAATCAGCGCCCATTTGATTTAACTGCAACAGACCTTGGATAGCCGCAGTACTTGGGAATAATTGCGATATCGCCACCAGCCAATTTGGGATCTCACTCACCGGCCAAATAAAACCACTGCTAAACAAGACGGGCATAGAGCTAAACAGAATCACCTGTGTGGCAGTTTCCGCCTGGTTATACAACTGCCCTAGTGCAACACCAAGACAGACAACCGCCAGTAAGAATGGCACTAATAGTTTAAGAATATCCAACGCCGCAGCGAGTCTATTCACCCCATAAATATCCAATGCAAAACCGAAATAATACAAACTAAACACCAAATACAGGCTTAAAAATACCAGACAACGTGCCAGTAACAATAATGTCGGCGAGGCCGTTAACCAATAACCCTGTTCTTGGGCGCGTGAGCGTTCATTTTGACTGCCAGATAAAATACCGCTGACGATTAATAGCGTTTGCTGCAAGATCAAAATAAATACCGCCGGCACCACATAATCCAAATAACCGTTTGCCTGATTAAACACAGGCTGTAGGTTTAACGAGGTCGGTTGCCATTGCGCTTTAGCCAGCAAGATATTCTCTTCATCCACCGTTAACCTCGCGACTTTAATCTGTGCAGACAAGGTGCCACCCGCTTTCAGAATGCCCGATGCAATGGTCGAGTAAGCCATGAAATAGCTGGCATCACCACCGAGTGATAACGTCACCGCTTTTTCCATCAATAAATCACGACGGAAATGTTGAGGAATAATCAAAAAACCTTTAATTTTCCCTTGCTCAATTAACGCCTCGGCATCACGAACTGAATCAACCTGCCCAGCAATATGGGTATCAGGGGTCGCATTAACCATGCGGATCAACTCACGGCTGACCGAACTGCGATCATAATCAATCACCACAATTTCAACATCTCTTGATACCTGCTGAGAATACGGCAGAGGATACAAGAGCGAGTACATGATAATGCCGCCAAACATGGTTAATAGAATACTACGGTCGGCAAAAATGCTTTTAATTTCGAGCACCACCAATACTAAGAATTTATTCATCGTCATGCCCCGCTAAGATCACCTTATTATCTGCTAACAACGTACTATCGCGATGACGCTTAATTCGATATATCGCCACCACAAAGGTTAAGGTAAATAACCCTAACGATATTAACTGCGGCAACAAAGCCATAAAGCCCTGACCGTAATTCACCTGACCAATCTGTAACTGCATATAATGGGTGATCGGCAATAGTGCGCGCCATATCAGCGCTAACTGCGGCATACTTTCAGCAGGGAAAGTCACCCCGATAAAGGCAAATGCAGGTGCCGAATACGCCGCCCCCATGCTAATCGCTTGCGTCAGATTCATGGTCAAAGTAAAGATCAATAGAGCGATAGCCTGCCCCGCTAATACGGCCACGATCAGAATTAACAATAAGTAACCCCAGTTGCCATGCATTGGCATACTCAAATAACCGTAAAAGAAACTTAAAAACAACAAACCATGTACCACGGATAACAAGGTATAGGGTAATAACTTGCCTATCACCGCACTCACGACGGCACCATCAGCACGTTGAAACCAATTCGCTTGGGTATTATTTTTATATTCCGACCCAAATGCGAGTAACACCGAAACCAACACAAAGATTTGCCATAATGCCGGAACGGCAGCCGTCACCAAAAATGGCACATAATTGGTCGAGACATTATAAAGCGGATTAACCTGGGTCGAAATTGGGGCTATCGTACCTTTGATTAACGCCAGATTACCACCACTCGCCAGGGTTTTGACTGCATCAATTTTGGCGTTGAAAGTGGCAAATGTTTTCGCCATATTAGACGATACCAGCTTACCAATAAGCACATATTGGGCATTGTAAAAAGTACTGACTTCCGGTGTCATTGCGAGATAGATTTTTTTTTCAAAGTCACGCGGTATTTGCACCACCGCATACACTTCACCGCGTTGCATCAAGGCTTTACCCTCGGCCAGGTTGGTCACTTGGTGGGTCACGGCAAGTGAAGGATTCGCATCAATATAACGCACCAAGTTACGTGATATTCGACTGTGGTCTTGATCAACCACCGCGACCGCAAGATCACGCGGAATACCTTGTGAAAAAATAGCGTATATCAGCAACATGCAAGCTAACGGCAACCAAGTCACCAGTGATAATTGCCATTTCGATGCCAATATCAAGCTATTCTCACGCTGCCAAACCGCTTTGATCTGAGTAATGAATGAACGCATCATCAAACCAACTTACTGCGCAGTGGCTGACGGGGCCAGCTCAACGAGTACGCTCATACCCACGCGCAGATCGGCAATCGGTTGAACCGGTCTTGCTTCAATCTCAAAAGTGCGTAAATCAAAACCTTTAGCGTTATCGGTCGAACGCCAAGTCGCGTAATCACCCATCACCGCAATATGCGTCACTTCATACTGGAACGTCGCATCACCAATCGCAGGGATACGTGCAGTTAATAGCGTGCCTTTTGTCAATCTTGGTAATAAATCTTCGCGGATATTAAATACCGCCCAACTATCGTTAATATCGACAATACTCACCACAGGGAAACCAGTCGGCGCTAACTCACCTTCTTTCAATAAGATTTGTACTACCTCACCATCACGCAGAGCATATTGTTTAGTATCTTTGGTATATGACTCTACTTCAGTAACAACACCTTGTGCCATACGCTCTTGCTCTATAGCCGCTTGTTTGGTTTCTTTACGTGCGCCTTCTCTCGCCATTTGGTAACCTTGATAAGCCGCATTTTGGGTATATTTCGACGCTTGCCATTTGGTATATACTTCATCGCGCTTTTGCTCTGGCAATACACCGTCATTATAAAGATTATCCACGCGCTGATAGGTTTTTTCCATCAACTGCGCTGCGGCTTGAGCTTTTTTCCACTGATCTTTCGCGGCGATAATTTGCTGCTCACGGGCACCAGTTTCAGCTTGTTCGCGCATGGCAGTCGCTGCTGAACGACCGGCTTTTGCTTGCACCAGCTTGGCATCGAGTTCAGGACTCGCTAACGAGAAAATTAATTGCCCTTGGCTCACTCGCTCACCTTTCTTCACATCCACTGACGCAATACGTCCAGGGATCTTAGAAGAAACATTATATTGCTCGGCTTCAATCTGACCTTGTAACAAGATAGCTTTAGGCTCATACGCCTTGTTAAATTCAAATACTAACCAGCCGATAATAGCTAGCACGACTACCGCAATGATGCCTGTCTTAACTTTACTCATTTATTTAACCTCGATACCATTGATTTGTAGATAGTCCATGAAGCGATCAACCTCGCCACTCACAGATAATAATTGCGCCAGCGATTTAACATAGTTATAGCTTGCAGACAGACGTTGAACCCGAATACTGGTGGCATATAATTGTGAATCAGCCACTTCCAATGAAGTGGATAAACCTTGGCTAAAGGCCTTTTGGCGCAGTACCACGGTCTCTTCTGACAAGGCTTGGCTTGATGCCAATGAATTATATTCTTCTAATGCCTGACTCATTTCGGCATAGGTTTTTTCGACTAGAATCGATAAGTCTTGCTGCATTTGCAGCTGTAATAAATTGACCTGACGTACCGAACTTTTTGCGGCCACGACTTCTTGTGACGTGCCAGAGCGCTCTATAATAGGAATTCGCACACCCACACCTACCATCCATTCAGGTAATAACTCACCAGTCACTGAATCATCGGAATATAAATTATAATTACCGTATAACATCACTTCTGGTAAATGCTTAGCCGACGCCATATCCACCATGCCTTTAGCTTGTTCGCGCTTGGCATTTAAGATGGCAATGCCGGGATGATCGGTTAAGGTTTTGCTTAAATACGGCGTTACCGAGGTGACACTGTTATTTACAAACAGTGGCGTAGTCGGCAGTACAGACTCTTGCTGCTTGAGCATTTTGGTTAACGCTAATTTAGCGATCTCATAATCACGTAATGATTTCTGCGCTTCAATTTGCGCTTTGTCTAACGATACCTGCGCCATCAAACGTTCTACTTTTGCAATCTGACCCTGCTGCTCAAACTTCACCGCATGATTTAAGTGATCGGCTAACGCGTCCACCGCATCCAGACGCACTTGATAGACTTGCTCTGCTAATACCACACCAAAATAATATTGTACTAATTGAGTAAAGGTAGCGCGGGTGGCTAAATTATAATTACTTTGCGCTTCGTCTACTTGCGCTTGACGAATATCTTGCGCAGCAGTAATGCGGCCACCCGTGTACACAGGTAAGACTGCATTCAATGACGAATGGGCAAAGTTTTGATTGGTTAACGGTAGATTCGGTAATGCAAAAGGTAGCGGAATAGGTAATGCAGCACCCACTCCTGACGTATCAATTTCGACAGGTTTATCAAAATGGGTATACGAGCCAGTAATATCAACATTGGGTAAATACAGCGACTTGGCTGCATCCTGTAAGGCTTCCGAATATTTTACTTCTTCTTTCTTTGCCAGCAGCGCATCATTTTTCTGTGCAACTTGATACCAAGCTTCAGAAAAATCGATAGCAGCAGCTTGCACATTACAACTCAATGCAATGGCAGTCATTACGCCATAAAAGACTGTTTTCATACTTGATTCCTAAGATCACGCCGTTGTCGAATAGTGCATCCCTATTAATATAGCAACGAACTAAGCTATTAATATAAAATAATTAAACTATTAATATCAGATGATTAAACAGCGGTGGGTAATACATTCAAAAACTGTACACACCGTCATGTTTATATCCTAGCAACCAACAATAGAGTTTATACTCTAAAAATAGCGCAGTAAACATGGCAATGCATAACCAAAAACAAATGATAACGCATAAATTTGTCGAGCACTACGCCAGTATGAGACTAATTTAAATAACAGCTTAATAACAAACGCTCGACTGTAGGCCTTCACAGGATGTGGTTAACGCAATAAAAAATATAAATTTGCATTTAATTACCATTAACCGATGGTGTCTTATAGCTTAGATGCGTACAATTACGCCCACGAAATAACTGAGAGAAAATAGATGTCTTGGATCCAATTAAAAATTAATGCTAGCGAAGAAACAGCTGAGAAGATAGGTAATATGCTATCTGGTGCAGGCGCAAGTGCAGTCACATTTATGGACTCACAAGATTCGCCAATCTTTGAGCCATTGCCAGGTGAAACTCTACTTTGGGGTGATACTGATGTCACTGGTTTATTTGAGGCTGATAAAGACATGCAGCCAATCTTAGCGTTTTTAGCAAAAACCAAGGTATTAGGTCCAGATTTCCGCTACAAATTAGAAATACTCGAAGACAAAGACTGGGAACGCGAATGGATGGAAAACTTCCACCCGATGCAATTTGGCGAACGTCTGTGGATCTGCCCAAGCTGGCGTCCAGTACCGGATGAAAGTGCGGTTAACGTGATGCTTGATCCAGGTTTAGCATTTGGTACCGGTACCCACCAAACAACAGCATTATGCCTTAAATGGTTAGATGGCCAAGACCTTACAGGCAAAACAGTTGTCGATTTCGGTTGTGGTTCAGGCATCTTAGCTATCGCAGCACTTAAATTAGGCGCAAAGCGCGTCATTGGTGTTGATATCGACCCACAAGCAATCCTAGCAAGTCGTGATAACGCTGAACGTAATGGCGTTGCCGATAAAATCGAATTGTACTTACCTGCTGATCAACCTGAAGGCATCAAAGCCGATGTAGTCGTTGCAAATATCCTTGCAGCACCGCTACGTGAGTTATCAGGGCTTATCGTTAGCTTCTTAAAGCCAGGTGGTAAAATCGCCTTGTCAGGCATCTTGGATCACCAAGCAGCAGAATTGAACGAAATTTATCGTCAACACTGCATCATGGATGAACCAACACTGTCTGATGAATGGGCGCGATTAAACGGCCAAATCAAATAATATTACCCATACTGTTTACTCTACATAAGCAAATGCAAAAATTAGGCTTGTGTAGATTAAATGAACAGTAAACACGTAAAAAACGTGCTAACGGTAATTAATCAGGCTAAAATACACGCTATCTCAATTTCTCATTTAACTTCAATGAAAATTGAAGAATAAGCACTTTAGCTCGATTATCTGTTGTTATAATTTGATTTAGAGGTGTTTTTTTGACTATTTAATGATTTTAACTAAAAAAATATTCAATAGTCTAATTATTAACCTTTTAACTCGGGTGAAAAATGCGTAACATACGCCGCCTTAGAGCAAATGAGCCGCAACAGATGAAAATAGGTCCTTATCTTCTGGATAACCAATTATTCTTGGCTCCGATGGCTGGTGTAACCGATCGTCCTTTCCGTCAACTTTGTCGTGATTTGGGTGTTGGTATGGCTGTGTCAGAGATGTTATCGAGTAACCCTCGAGTTTGGTCTTCAGAAAAATCGTTACAGCGCATGGATCATGCTGGCGAAACCGGGATCCGTTCCGTGCAAATAGCAGGAGCAGATCCAGAGTTGATGGCAGCAGCTGCACAGCATAATGTAAAAAATGGTGCGCAGATCATTGATATCAACATGGGTTGTCCAGCGAAAAAAGTGAACAAGAAATTTGCTGGTTCTGCATTAATGCAGCACCCGGAACAAGTGAAACGGATATTGGATGCGGTAGTAAACGCGGTCGATATTCCGGTAACACTAAAGATACGTACCGGTTGGGATCCAGAACATCGCAATGGTATAGAGATAGCTGAAATCGCCGAGCAAGCTGGAATACAAGCCCTCGCGGTTCATGGTCGTACTCGCGCTTGCCTGTACAAGGGCAATGCAGAATACGACACTATAAAGGCGATTAAAGCTAGCATTAGCATTCCTGTGATCGCAAATGGTGATATCGATAGCCCAGAAAAAGCTAAACGGGTACTTGAGTACACGGGTGTTGACGGTCTGATGATCGGACGTCCAGCTCAAGGTAATCCTTGGATTTTTCGGGAAATAAATCACTATCTTAAAACAGGTGAAAAATTACCCGTGCCAACTGCTGATGAAGTTCGCCGAGTCATTTTGCAACATGTCGAAAACCTACACCAGTTTTACGGTGAGTTTAAAGGCGTTCGATTTGCGCGCAAACACGTCGGTTGGTACATACAACACCAGACTAATGGTGTTGAGTTTCGTAAAAGCTTTAATGCATTGGATAGTTCTGCGGAACAACACCTTGCATTAATGAAATATTTTGATGATTTAAGCTAACGAGAAGAGCAATATATGTTTGAACAAAATCTGGCTCCTAGTGCCTTAACAACTTCTGCAACCGTGCAACAAGCTGAGCAAATTGTACAGAAACCATTACGTGATTCTGTCCAACAAGCACTACGAAATTACCTTGCACAATTAAATGGCCAAGACGTAGAAAACCTTTATGACTTGGTATTAGCAGAAGTTGAAGCGCCAATGCTAGATATCATTATGCAGTATACGCGCGGTAACCAAACCCGTGCAGCTGTGATGATGGGCATCAACCGTGGTACTCTTCGGAAGAAACTAAAACGTTACGGCATGAACTAAGCTTTATTGCCTGAACGTAATGTAATAAAAAGCCAGCCCTGATTTATCAGGGCTGGCTTTTTTATATCTCAAAAACGAGTCAAACTAAGCGGTAAAAAGTAAAGCTAGCTTACATTTTTGGGGTTAATACTTGATAAACATAACCCGGCATTGCCTTATTTAGCTTAACCGCGAGTCGTTGTTCTAATAATTGCTCGCTTTGCGCCGAGATCTTAAAGGGCCAGCGTTTATTCGCAATACTCTTGGTACCATCCATCACATTCAAGACAACGTTACCCTGTAACCAATACCACGCCTGACGTTGCTCTACAGCCCCTTTATCCAAGGTGAGTACTAATTTGTATTGGCTATCATCTTTAAGCTGTACGCCGACTTCAGCGGCGCCACTTTGCAACGATAATAACGCTTGTTCATCCGTTGCTGCCGTTGCAAACGATAATGCCGCTAAGCGACTTTTAATCATCTGCGTTAAGGTTTCTACCGAGTATTCCACATTGATGTCGTTGCCAGTCACTACGCGCAGATTATTATTATCATTTAAGCGTGTGATCTGACGCTCACGGGCACTTTCTAATGCACTAAGGGCTATCAGTGGGTTTGGTGCTTGTTGCTCGGCATACTTCACTGCAGCGCTTGTTTGCTCATCTGCGGCACGTATCGACTGCATGAACAATGCAGCAGCTGGCGCTTTCTTCATCACCGCCAGACTAGACTGTTGACCCGTCACCGGATCTTGCCAGCGTTCGACAATACTGGTGCCTTGCAATACTTGCTGGGCTTGGGTATTTACAAAGCGCGATAAAGTTTGCTTATTATCCACCTGACGGACCGTGGTGCCACTAACATTACTCTGACTGATATTGGCTTCGCTAAAATCAATGCTTTCATCGGCAATCGATACTTCGAATATCTTGGCTAAATTAGCTAATGCGCGGTTATCGGCAACACTGTTAGTTTTAGCTTGACCAGACGCGGTTAAATAGACGTTTTGAGGATAATTAACATCTGCGCCATCTAACCAAGTGGGACGCTCAGGCGTACTGCTACAAGCACTCATTAAGATGGCCGCGGCAGAAATTAAACTGGTAGAAAATAATTTATTGATCATGTTGTCGTGTCCTGTAACAAACCGTGACTTAAGCACACGCCCACATTAATCGGTGGGCGGCCGCTCATGAATAATTAAGGTGATAAGGGGGTGTATGCTTTTTTAGCCGCACTTGAATAAAACAGTAAAACGGTTTTCCCTGGTGTTAACAACAAAGGATCCGTCCCGACCGTAACAGCCGTTGGCACATTACCGAAGTTGGTCATGGCAACGGACTCTGAGTTAAGCGTATCTGGGCTAGTCGTATCTGAGTTACTAATATCGGAGCTGATAGTACCTGAGTTGTTAGCAGCATCTGCTAGCGCCGTATTCGATGGCGGTAAACTTAAACCGTTATCAGACTTGGCGGCACTCTCTGCAATATCATCTGCAATACTTGCCGTGGCATTCACCAATACTGGCGCAACTAACTCAGGCGTCGTTAATACCGGAATTATCGGCGCGATATCCGTAACAGAAAAGCCTTGAGTCAGGCTCGGCTGCTGTAAATAATAAGTGCCAGGTTCCAGTGTTAGACGTTGTACTTGAATACTGGCAGGTAGCATATTCCAACTACGTACATCCGCCATTTCGCTGATCATACTGGTAATATTCAATAACAAGGTCGCTAATCCGTCCTCGTCCTTTTTTTGTACTTCGTGTAATGCGGTTTGCTTGATAATAACCCGTGCTAAAGCGGCAGCATAAATCGCCGCTGATTCAGCTTCCAGATCGGCACGCGCCAATAAGTTTACATCATCAAATATTTCGGTTTCAGCCGTTTTTCCTAACACGGTAAAACGCCAAGGTACCGGTTTGACATAATGCTTGGCATAGTAAGGTAGCGCCAAGGAAATGTTATAACCCAAACTTGGAGCATATACGCTCATGTATTGCTGTTGCTTGGCCGACACAACGCCGCCCCAATACACTAAGACCAGCTGGCTTTTATTTCGATCTAACGGCTTTACGTCATGGTCAAATTCTTGCACATATTTTTCATGTTCAGATCTGAGCCCCAACTGCTTTGACGCCAGTAATAAGCTGTCTTGTAATACCAACGGTATCGCGACTTTACTGGTTTTCATTATTTGGTAGGCTTGACGATAACTGATCATGGCACTATCGGTTTCATCACCGAGTTCATACACCAAACCACCCAAGTAATAACTACTTGATACTAACCCTGACAGGCCACTGTCCGGTAAGCTTTTGGCTAATTCTTGCATCTGCAAGACTTCAACCCGCGCACCATCAAGATCATCTTCCATCAAGTAAGATAAGATCAATAATTGCTGTAATAACATCCGTTCACTGGCTGTACTGGTATAACTACGCAAGGTTTCGTTGACCGTTACCGCCCCAATGTTTTCGCTAATACTTAACGCTTGCAGTTGGTTAATTTCCGTTTTAGCGGCCTGCAATTCATTAATGCCACCAGCAAAATCACCATTCACAGCACGTAACAAACCGAGTGTCAGTTTATATTGGGCGAGATCGCGCTCTGGGTATTCCCGTTGCGCAACTTCGGACAATACTTGACTCGCATTACCGTTATCTAATGTTTGTGCCAAATCGTTTAGCTGATGCTGCTGCATTGAGCAACCTTGCAATAAACTAAACCCAATAACAGCGAGATAACGCCGCGAACGTAAAAATGTTAATACAGCTTTCATCACGACCTATTAATAACGTAGTTTACCGTTAGACACTAATTTCTTCAGTTTCTTCTGACCTACCCATACCTTGCGGTTATCCGCTAGGCTGATTAAGCTTAAATCAACTTGGTAATAACGTACTTGCTCGCTATCTGCGGTATCAATAATGGTATTGATCTGACCTTTCAGAATAAAGTCAGCGCCTTGTTCTTGACCCGCTGCATTACGTGTTGATTCAGTTGAATTCAAATCTTGGTCAATACGCTCTTCACGGATCTCAGTACGCTCATCACTTGATGCGACAAACTCAACTTGGCCGCTATTAATTAGCTCACGTTCCATTTCGTTAACAAAGGTTTTGGTATTGATGTGTTCATGGCTTAAATTACGCACTGTACCGACGATCACTGAAGGTGCTTGACCCGTTTTCGCAGTGAACTTGTTATACCAAGGACGTGCTAACACATCACTGATCATTTCTTGTGCCACCATTTGTGAGTCAGTGTCGTTCCACGCACCACTTAAATCGACAGTTTGACCCGCATCAACACGCTCAACAGAGGTGCTACAACCGGTCGCTAACGTCGATACTAAAACCGAACCCAATACTAATTTTAACAACTTATTCATTGATCATTTCCTTTCTTAAATTTAATAAAATTAACAAACACTTAATCAATACCATTACTGTTGTGGTGCTAACGCTGTCGCACGCTTAATTGCCGCGTCCAGATCAGACAGGTCTAATTCAGCAAAGGCATAAATATCGCCATTTTCTGGATTTTTCCAACGACCAATAATTTTAACGCCATTGAGTGCTAATTTAGTTTTCGCTTTAATTTCACGTTCAACATTGGCGCTGACTTCACCATTGGCCGCGGCAGTATAATCCGCCTGCATAGCATCAACCGATGTAGCTAGGATACGCGCAACTTCAGCACGAGCACGATTATCAGCGACAGATTTTTGTAAGGATTGGTCAGCAATGTCATTTGACATGCCCACACCGTGTAATAAACGACCAGAATCATCATCGACCGTTTGCGTGCCGATATTCACCCAGTCCGGAGCGCCACTAATGTCGAGATCACTTTCAATGTTAGTTTGACTAGAACATGCTGATAATAAAGCCATTATACCGGCTGCCACGGTCATTTTTAATGTTGCTATTTTCATGATTAATTGGTCCCTAAAAAGTATTCACATAATATATCGTATTATAATTTAAAATAGTATTAAGCCAAATCCACTCACGCTATTGATTCGTAGTTATAAAAAAACCAGACTACCTACCGATAGTCTGGTTTATGTTGTTCAAATTTACCCATTTAAGTAAGTATGACAACAAAAAAATCAAATAGTTATGACTTATATCGCATCCATTTGATCTAATGGCCAACGCGGACGAGCCGTGATCTCTAAGCTGTCATCACCACCGTGACGTAAACGTTGTAAACCGGCATAAGCGATCATCGCACCATTGTCGGTACAGAACTCAATACGCGGATAGAAAACTTCACCGTTTTGCTTCACCATCATTTCAGCTAATTTGATGCGTAAGTATTTATTGGCACTCACGCCACCAGCAACAACCAGACGTCGAATGCCAGTTTCTTTGATTGCTCGTCTTAGCTTAATGGAAATGGTATCAACCACAGCGTCTTGGAATGCAAAGGCAATATCCGCACGCGTTTGTTCATCAATGCCATCAGCACCCGCTTCTTCCGCTAATTTTCTTTCTTTAGCAATGGTATTCGCCGCAAATGTCTTTAAGCCTGAGAAACTAAAATCTAAGCCTGGACGATCTGTCATTGGACGCGGGAACTTATAACGTCCTGCGACACCGTTATCAGCCAATGCCGATAAGCGAGGTCCACCTGGGTAATCTAAACCCAGTAGTTTCGCTGTTTTATCAAATGCTTCACCAGCCGCGTCATCAACAGACTCGCCTAACAAGGTATATCGACCCAGACCATCAACACGGACTATTTGCGTGTGACCGCCCGACACCAACATCGCTAAGAACGGAAAGTCAGGGGTTTCCTCCTCTAACATTGGCGCTAACATATGACCTTCCATATGGTTAATACCTAATGCCGGAACATCCCATGCATAGGCGATACTACGGCCAACCGTCGCTCCCACCATTAATGCACCAACCAGACCAGGACCGGTAGTATAAGCAATACCGTCAATATCATCTTTAGTACAGCCCGCTTCTGCTAACGCTGCTTTAATCAGTGGAATAATTTTACGCACATGATCACGTGACGCTAATTCCGGTACGACACCGCCATAATCGGCATGCAGTTTTACTTGGCTATAAAGTTGATGAGCCATTAGCCCTTGTTCATCACAATAAATTGCAATGCCGGTCTCATCACATGATGTTTCTATTCCTATTACGCGCATTTTATTCATTCACCTTAAACATGACTCGACAATAGTACCTGTGCAATGGCTTTTTCTCCAGCGCCAAATTATACTTATTTCCCTAGCGACAAGTTATTATTCTTTACATTTAATCGGGTTTTAGAGTACAATTCGACACCATTTTTATAGTATTGCTATAAAAATATTTTTAGGTTCCAGATAACTTGGAACCATTTAACCTATAGGTTGGAAGCAAACATGCCAGTAATTAAAGTACGTGAAAACGAACCGTTTGACGTTGCTCTACGTCGTTTCAAACGCTCTTGCGAAAAAGCAGGTATCTTATCTGAAGTACGTCGTCGTGAGCATTACGAAAAACCTACTACAGTTCGTAAACGTGCTAAAGCAGCAGCGTCTAAGCGTCTAGCTAAGAAACTGTCTCGTGAAAACGCACGTCGCGTACGTCTATACTAATCCCTGATTAGTATAAATACTGTATGCATTTAGGCTTATCCCACTGAGCAAGTCTCTGACTTAATCTGCTGAAGATACGCCTATAAACAAGCCGTGAACTCCTAGAGTCACGGCTTGTTTGCTTTTAAATACCCATTAAATTTATAACGCAGTCTTATATCGATGCCAGTACATAACTGATTTGTTCAACTTAAATAAGTCACGTATTTACTGTAATTGTAATTGTTGCTGTCATTAATATTATCAATCATCTCCACACTCATTAGTTAGGTACATATGGCCGGTAGAATACCTCGCGACTTTATCGATGGCTTGATAGGTCGAGCTGATATCGTAGATATCGTCGAAAAACGCGTAAAGCTTAAAAAAGCAGGTAAAAACTACCAGGCTTGCTGCCCGTTCCATAATGAGAAAAGCCCTTCTTTTACTGTCAGCCAAGACAAACAGTTCTATCATTGCTTTGGTTGTGGTGCCCACGGTAATGCCATCGGTTTTTTAATGGAATACGACAACCTTGAATTTGTCGAAGCCATTGAAGATCTAGCGGGTTTTTATGGTGTTGCAGTCCCCAGAGAAGAAGGTGGTAATAATAACGGCCCGACAGCACCCGAGCGTAAAGATTATTACGAACTGCTCGAAAGTGTCACGCGCTTTTATCAATACCAATTAAAAGAACATCCAAACAAAAAAGTTGTTAATGACTATCTAAAACAACGTGGTTTGACAGCGGAAGTGATAGCTAAATATGGCATTGGTTACGCCGCTCCAGGTTGGGATAACGTCTTAAAACGCTTTGGCCGTGACAAACATACCGAAGAACAGTTACTCACCACGGGTGTATTAACCGAGAACGAAAATAAATCACGTCGTTACGATCGTTTTCGTGAACGCGTGATGTTCCCGATCCGCGATAAGCGTGGCCGGGTGATTGGTTATGGTGGCCGGGTACTTACCGATGAAAAACCCAAATACCTAAACTCGCCGGAAACGCCGATCTTCCATAAAGGTAAAGAGCTTTATGGTTTATACGAAGTACGCCAAGCGTATAAAGAGATCCCCCAAATTGTCGTAGTTGAAGGCTATATGGACGTGGTGGCTTTGGCGCAGTTTGGCATTGATTATGCTGTTGCGTCATTGGGTACTTCTACGTCTGGCGATCAGATGCAGACCTTGTTCCGCAATACCAATCAAGTAATTTGTTGTTACGACGGTGATAAAGCCGGTCGTGATGCCGCCTGGCGCGCACTCGAAAATGCCTTACCGCAATTACGCGATGGTAAAGAACTCAACTTTGTATTTTTACCCGATGGCGAAGACCCTGATTCACTTGTCCGTAACCAAGGTAAAGACGCACTTGAGCAACTGTTTAAAGATGCCCAAACATTACCGGATTTTCTATTTGCCCGTTTAAGTCAAGATATTGAGATCCATACCGATGCGGGACGCAGTAAATTAGCCAGCCAAGCCAAACCGCTAATTGAAAAAATGCCCGACGGTTTCTACCGTGGTATCGTACTGAAAAAACTAGCACGTTTCTTAGGCTGGGATGAAACTAAGCTAAATAAGCTGTTTACGGCCGTAGCCACGACAAAGCCAACTAAAAAAGCGATCCAAATAACACCGATACGTCGCGCTATTGGTCTATTATTGCAAAATCCGCACATTGGTTTTAATCTACCAATATTCGATGATTTACCGCAATTAAAATTACCCGGTATCAATATTTTATTAAAATTGTTAGCACAAACAAACAGTAGCGATCAAATAAGTACCGCACAATTATTAGAATATTGGCGTGATACTCCAGAGCAGAAAGCACTGATAAAGCTGGCTGTGTGGGATCATGGCGCAGATGACGCGGTTGAAGCTGAGTTTTTCGATACATTATTTGTTCTTTCGACCCAAGTCATCGAACAGCGTTTCGGTGAACTACAATTAAAAATAGCGCAAGGTGGTTTAAGCAAATCTGAGCGTTTGGAGTATAAAAGCATTTTAGATGAATTAAAATCGTCATAATGGCTTGAAATCCGATTCATTAAGCCCCATTTAAGATCTAACAAAAAGAGCCGAATTAAATCGGTTCAGAACGCTGAGTTGAAAGTTTTCGCCTAATATAACGTGATAACCGTTATGTTTACGTGCATTTTGACCACAATAATTATACCAATAAGTAGAAAAAAGCACCGTTTAGCACTATACTGCTTTGTTTGCGCAGTGCTTTTGCGTCTGTATCTTTGAACCACGTCACCGGAGTGGAAGTATTCTATGGAATCCCCTCAATCACAATTAAAACTTCTTGTAGCTAAAGGTAAAGAACAAGGTTACCTGACCTATGCCGAAGTAAATGATCATTTACCACAAGATATTGTGGATTCAGATCAGGTTGAAGATATTATTCAAATGATCAATGACATGGGTATTCAAGTGCTAGAAACAGCACCTGATGCAGATGACCTATTGATGGCAGAAAATACCACTGCACCTGATGATGATGCCGCAGAAGCCGCAGCAGCCGCGCTTGCTTCTGTAGAATCTGAAATTGGTCGTACTACCGATCCTGTGCGCATGTACATGCGTGAGATGGGTACTGTTGAGCTGTTGACTCGTGAAGGCGAGATCAAAATTGCAAAACGTATTGAAGAAGGTATCTACGCGGTACAAACTGCCGTAGCAGAATACCCAGAAGCAATTAACTCGTTATTAGCACAATACGACAAGTTCCTTGCTGAAGAAGCTCGCTTAAGCGACATCATCACTGGTTTCATCGACCCGAATGCGGACGATGTAGCACCAACAGCAACACATATCGGCTCAGAATTACCAAGCAAAGAGCTTGAGTCTGATAGCGATGATGACGAAGAAGAGGAAGAAGGCAATAAAGGGCCTGATCCTGAAGAAGCAGCTGAAAAGTTCACCGAGTTACGTAAACTGCATGCAGCATTACTAAAAGGCATTAAAGAAGACGGTTTAGAACATCCTAAAACACGTCTACATGTTGAAAAGCTAGGTGAAGTATTCCGTACTTTCCGTCTGATCCCAAAACAATTTGATCGCATTGTAAATAACATGCGTGACATGATGGATCACGTACGTGTGCAAGAACGTCTTGTAATCAAGATGTGTGTTGAACAATGTAAAATGCCAAAAGCAGCTTTCGTAGAAGCATTTGCGGGTCACGAAACTGATGGCGCATGGTTCCAAAAAGCACAACAATCAGCGGCACCTTATGCGCAAGCATTACAACGTATCGATTTTGACGTACGCCGTTGCATCAACAAATTGAAATTAGTAGAGAACACTACTGGTCTGACTATTTCTCAGATCAAAAACATCAACCGTCGTATGAGTATTGGTGAAGCGAAAGCCCGCCGTGCGAAAAAAGAAATGGTTGAAGCGAATTTACGTCTGGTAATTTCGATTGCAAAAAAATATACCAACCGTGGTCTACAATTCCTAGATTTAATCCAGGAAGGTAACATCGGTCTGATGAAAGCCGTAGATAAGTTTGAATACCGTCGTGGTTACAAATTCTCAACTTACGCTACTTGGTGGATCCGTCAGGCAATTACGCGTTCTATTGCTGACCAAGCACGTACAATCCGTATTCCAGTGCATATGATTGAAACAATCAATAAACTGAATCGTATTTCGCGTCAAATGCTGCAAGAGATGGGCCGTGAAGCTACGCCAGAAGAATTGGCTGAGCGCATGATGATGCCAGAAGATCGTATTCGTAAAGTATTGAAGATTGCTAAAGAGCCAATCTCAATGGAAACTCCTATCGGTGATGATGAAGATTCTCACTTAGGCGATTTCATTGAAGATACAACGCTTTCTTTACCAGTTGACGCTGCTACAAAAGATAGCCTTAAAGGCGCAACAGACGACGTTCTAGCAGGCCTAACAGCCCGTGAAGCGAAAGTTCTACGTATGCGTTTTGGTATCGATATGAATACCGACCACACACTTGAAGAAGTGGGTAAACAGTTCGATGTAACGCGTGAGCGTATCCGTCAGATTGAAGCTAAGGCATTACGTAAATTACGTCATCCTAGCCGCAGCGAACAGCTACGAAGCTTCTTAGACGAGTAATTGAATCGTTAGATACTCTTCTGCATTACAAAAACATCTGATGGCAACATCAGGTGTTTTTTTATGCCTGCAATAAAATGAATAATAATGTGCCTATCTGTGAGCACGAGTAGAACACGCAGTATCTTCGATGAATAATTGAACAGTTAGTTGGTTACTTGTCTAAGTTATTGAATATGACCTAGACACACTGAAACTATACTTATATACTTTCTGCATCTTAAAGCGTCGTAAGAACGTTTGAAAGATCAGGGCCCTTAGCTCAGTTGGTTAGAGCATCCGACTCATAATCGGCAGGTCCCCAGTTCAAGTCTGGGAGGGCCCACCAAATTTTAGAACACTTGATGGCAACATCAGGTGTTTTTTTATGTCTGTAATAAACTGAATGACT
This sequence comes from Moritella dasanensis ArB 0140, assembly GCF_000276805.1. GTDB lineage: Bacteria > Pseudomonadota > Gammaproteobacteria > Enterobacterales > Moritellaceae > Moritella > Moritella dasanensis. The sequence continues at coordinate 56,913 of NZ_AKXQ01000027.1, forward strand.
AATCTAGTCAAATAGTTAGGCAAGTAATAAACGCCTAGCGACCTAATATTCCCCTAATTAACTTTCAACACAGTCATGTTAGACGCTACACCACCTACATAAATACCAAGCAGCATACAAAGCACAGCAATGAGCCCTGCTGGTGAAAATGCCGGTAAAGCTAACAACAACTGCGTATCATTACCGCCACTGGCCAGTACAGCCCCCATACCCATCAGTATTCCTGCGAATAAATGTCTCACTGCTTGTCTTATCGTCATCCATTTGAAAACAAATGCCCGAGTAAAAATAGCCGCAATAAGCATTCCCAAGATTAAACTAAGTATCAATAAAAATCGCTCTGCTGACGGCCATTGTTGCTCATTCCCGTACCACACAAACAAACTAATATCTTTAAGTAGCCCGCTTGGCGTCCAGTGTGGCTCATACAAAAATACTATGCTCGCCATCATGCCAATACTTAACATCGACAACCACAGTTTTTTATTATCGTTATTGAAACGAAACAAGGCGACAACTAACAATATCGACAATAACGCCATTCCCATAAAATGCATACTTGGCGGCAGGATATAAACATCACTTTCGACTTTATCAATAAACGAGGCAAGCAAAACCCAACCCGTTAACCAGCCAAGTATAGTCACTAACATGGCTGTCTCTCCACGAGTCAAGCGACTAACGGTCGATACACCACAACCCTGATTTACTGCCGCGCCAAAACCAAATAATAATCCACCAACAGCCGAAAACCATGTGGCTTGGTGTGAGACTTGCGTACCCAGACCTAAAGTCACGTTAGCAATCAATAAAGGCAGCCAAGAAAATGTTCCGCTGAGTAGAATGGCGGCTAAAAACATCGGTTTACCTTTAATGGCTTGATTAACACCTTTGACCATACATAACCCGGTGGTTTGCGCTAAATAACCAAGGCTGGCAATTAAAATCAGCGTAATAATAAATAACACCGCATACTCCTGAGCATTGACCAACATAACAAAGCTAGAATAGAATTGATTTCAAGCCATTTGTATTAGCTTTAAATATAGTAAAGTTATGATGTTGTGTATTCAACACAACACTAGATAAGATCATATGGTATTCCTGCGCGACGAGAAGAGTGAATTAAACGATAATTTCAGCTAAACTCCTCGCTTATCATATTTGTGTTTCAACGAGTTTCTAATTTTATGTCTACTGTTCGTGCCACCCATGCTTCCCACATCGTCTTACCAGAAAACGTAACAGATAAACCCACCGTTTTTAGTTTCCTCAGCAACCACTTTAAACAGATTGATGCTTCGGTATGGCAGGAGCGCATCATCGAGGGCAAAGTGCATTGGCGGGACGGCCGTTTAATTACCTTGGATTGTGCATTCGTGCCACGAGAACGTGTGTATTATTATCGCGAGGTGACAGTAGAGAAGAAGGTGCCTTTTGCGGAAAGCGTTATTTACGAAGATGACAACATCATAGTTGCTTACAAGCCTCATTTCTTAGCGGTCAGTCCAAGTGGTCAATTCGTTAATGAATGTTTGGTTAACCGTCTAAGAATAAAAACTGGAATAGAAACTCTGGTAACAGCCCATCGACTTGATCGTGCTACTGCGGGGCTTATGCTGCTATCAAAGCAGCCAGAACAGCGTTCTCTGTACCATGACTTATTTAAACATGGCAATATAACCAAACACTATCACGCCATTGCCCGCTTAACACCCGAGTTACGCCAACAACAGCAACAAGGTGAACTAGTGTTACCAGTGCATTGGACGGTAAAAAATAGAATTGTAAAAGGCGATCCGAGTTTCACTATGAAAATTGTAGACGGGGAAGCGAATAGTCACTCTGAAATTGATTTGATTGAAGTGAAAGGTGAATTTGGACTGTTTCGATTGTCACCCATTACGGGCAAGACACATCAGTTGCGCTTGCACATGGATAGTTTAGGCATGCCATTGGTGAATGATCGCTTATACCCAACATTGTTAGACCGATGTGATGATAACTTTGAACAGCCATTGCAGCTATTAGCGCAGCAACTGGCATTTATCGATCCGGTCACGGGTATTGAGCACAACATAGTCACTAAAGCACTTGATATCAATCCGCTGATAAATCGAAGCATCGATATTATTTAATCTGTTTACACCGCAACATTTAACTTTTTCGCTATTCTAGCTTTCTCTAAGCAACGTGATATTTTCATTTTAGAGACGGGTTTAACGAGGTAATCGGTAGGCTGGAGTTTGATCACTTGCTTCACCGTACTGATATTATTATCACCCGTCACAATAAATACTGGAATGTTAACTTGTTGTTTACGGACATATTCAAGCACCTGTAGACCATCAAGTTCTTCGCGTAAATTAAGATCTAAAAAAATATAATCAAATTGTTGTTTTGATAATAAATTCAGTGCTTGGGGGACATTGTCAGCATAAGTAACATGGTCACTATCAGCGTAACATTCAATCGAAATCTTGCGCACTAACTGCGTAACAATTTGTACTATCACCTTACTATCTTCAACAATCAGACATCTCATTACAACCCCTTTTGATTGTTACCAAACATTAGCTCAGTATAGGCTGGAGTTCGTTAAAATATCCGTGAGCTTTAACTATTCACCTCGAAAATATGAAACTAGTCACACTTAAAATCAACATCTTATGGTTTTTATAAAGCACTATATATTTTGATCTATTTTAACTCAGTTTCATACAACCGAAGAGCGACTAGTCACCAGCCCACTTTAAGGCAGAAGGCCAGCACCGACATTCCGTATTTATTTATACTTTTTGACTGACAGGTGTTCGCACAATTCGGTGCACAACGAGCATGCCAAGCGCCGAAATAAACAAAGCCGGAACAATGGGATGGATCCCAAACATAGCCGGTTTAAACCATAACAACATTAAATAACTTACTAGGCCACTAACCATTGCCGCCAATGCTGCATTACCCGCAATCTGCTGCCAATATAACCCTGCAAGTACAGGCCATAAAAATACCGCTTGTAACGCACCAAACGCTGCTAGATTAAGCCACACGATCATGTCTGGCGGATCCAGTGCAAAATAACTCGCAATCAAGGTAACCAGTACCATAGCAACACGCGTTAAGCTTACCTGTGAATTAGCCGTTAATGATGGATAACAACGCACAACGCCATCTCGCACCAAACTCACTGCCGACTGCAGCAACATTGAATCTACCGATGACATGACTGCGGCAATCGGCGCAGCTAATAATACCCCCGCCCAGAACGGATCAAAAAGACCGGTAATTAACGTCGGCATTATCTCGTCAGGCACGGTCAAATCAGGGTATAAAGCACGGCCTAATACACCACTTAAATGCGGAATAAGGGTCATAATGAAACTAATGATCGTTCCCCAGATCATACCTCGTTTTAATGCATTGGTATCTTTCACAGCCAATAAACGCACTACCGTATGTGGTAGCCCTAAGGTGCCAAAACAAATTAGCATCCAAAATGACAACATCATTGGCCAACCAAGTTGCCCGCTATTACCTTGTGGACTTAATAACGTCGGCGATTGTGTACTCACTTCTGTCATTAATGCGGTTAAACCACCTTGCGATAATAAGGTGATAAAAATGACTAAGACACCAATTATCATCAAGATGCCTTGAAATGCATCGGTGATCACGACAGCGCGAAACCCTCCCGTCAGCGTATAAGCCAATACAGTGATAACAAATAATCCCAAGCCGAGCTCATAACTAATGCCACTCACGCCCGAAAACAAGCGTGCGCCACCAATAAACTGCACCGATATCATCGCAATGAAACCGACCACGAGACTGACCAAGGCTAATTTCGTTAACCAGCTGTTTTGATATCGCGCGTCCAGCCACTCAATCAAGGTGGCATGCTCTGCTTTACGCTGGGCTAATAATTTGGGACCTAAAACACCTAACGTCAACATCGCAACAGGGACTTGGATCAGTGCCAACCACACCCAACCTAAACCAATTTTATAAGCAGCCCCGGGGCCACCAATAAATGAACTTGCACTGGTATAGGTAGCAACGAGTGTCAGCGCTAACAACGGGCCATTTAGAAAACGTCCACCAATGAAAAAGCGTTTAGCTTTGTCTTGATATAATTCCCCCGCTTGTTTTGATTGGCGAGCACTCCACCAACGTGTAATTAATAAACTAGCGATAAGGTAAATAAAAATAGGGATGAGATTAGTCATGATAAGTAGATTTAATCATTAAAATAAGGAAGAAGATAAGCAGTAAAGGTGCAAACAGGCAAGAAAACCAAAACCAAATAGGCAGTCCCCACCAATTACCTTGCGTTGCTAATAACAGCGGTCCTGCACACCACAGAGCGAAGTAACCCAATGTCAGTAACAAGGTTTTTTTTGAAATTAAGTGCATAGCTAAGCCTAAAATAAATATCGCGTAAAATATAACGCATCATAATAGATAAATAACTCTAATTAGATGGATACCCTAGCTGTTTTAGTGTTTTAAGCTGAATTATATCGCGATAATACCAGTACATCCAAATAATGTTTTATTGAACCATTAAAAATGACATTTTGTTATACGACCGATTCGTCAAATGAGATTAACGTATGACCGATAATCGAATCAATATCATCAATATAAACACCAGCGCCATACGTCCAACCCCATGCAGCAAAACGTTTACTGTAAGAAATTTTACGTACCGGTTCGCCACCAATAAATAATGGGAAACAATAACTAATAAAGGTACCACCCATTAATTTTTTTGCCTGCTGATGGATTTCTTGATAAGTAAAATCGCCACTGGAGTCTTGCTGCATTTTTACATTTTCGTGTACATCATCCACACCACCTAAAGAAGCAAGCAGTGTGTAGTTATCATCAAACACAAAAATATAATTATCGTCGAGTAAGGAAAGGCGTTTTAAGGCGTGTTTCTGGGCATCTTCAAGTGATAAGACACCTGATTCATAAAATAGCTCATAGTCTCTAAAAATCGCTTCAGTTTTATCAATTATATTAACTAAACGTGACTTTCTTTCTGCCAGCATTTCTCCGCGTAATATGGATAAATAACCCAGTGCAATAAACACTAGAACCATAAAACTGAATGCGACACACAAGGTGATTTGGTTGGGAACTGAATAACGTCGGCACATTACAGCCTCTACAAGATAACAAAACAATCTTTCGTTATGCTAACATATAAAAACATAAACGACTGTAAACAATGACAAAATAATAATTAATTGCTCATTAATTAAAATTTCATTTCAACTTGTAACCCATTGTTTATATATTCAGCGTTATTAGATTGCAATAGTGTGATCAATTTAGCGAGGAAATTAACGATAAGTATACAGTCACAACCTATCGTTAATATTTAACGGTCAAAGCGGCTTATTGAGCTACAATTTCATAGCTCGACGTCACCTCAGCGGCCTTCTCTAGCATTTTAGCCACAGAGCAATATTTTTCCATTGATAGTTCAACTGCACGCTTTACTTTTTTGTCATTCAGATCACTACCAGAAACAATAAAGTGGGCGTTGATTTTAGTGAATACACGTGGCGGCTCTGGAGCACGTTCACTGGTTAAATTAACTTCACAACCTTGGATGTTTTGGCGACCCGTTTTTAAAATATCCACAACGTCGATAGAGCTGCATGCGCCCATCCCCATCAAGACAACTTCCATTGGACTTGCCGCAATACCATTGCGATCACCGTCCATGAGAATGCCGTGGCCAGTTTCTGACGTGCCCATTAATTGCATTTCTTGGATCCACTTCACATTTGCTTTCATAAAACACCTCGTTAATATTCAATTCAAGGATACCAAACAATACAACACACCACTAAAGTGGTAAAGTACCGTCTCATATCCCAAATATAGTTTAAAGTCACAAATAAACAGTAAGTCAATATTCAAAAAATGATATATTCACGTTGATATGAACAGAAATCAACTCAGTTCTTGCTTATTAGTGTTATTGTCTCTTATGCTATCAAGTCATTAATAATAATAAAATTAAAATATCGCAATACGGACATAATTTGCGATTATAATAACTTACAGAGGAATACCCATGGTTGTTATCGGCAAGCCACAATCCGACCCTACTTTAGAATGGTTCTTATCTCACTGCCATATTCACAAGTACCCTTCAAAAAGTACGTTGATCCATGCTGGAGAAAAAGCAGAAACTTTATATTTTATCGTTAAAGGTTCTGTGGCCGTTCTAATCAAGGATGAAGAAGGTAAAGAAATGATCCTTTCTTACCTAAACCAAGGTGACTTCATGGGTGAATTAGGCCTATTTGAAGATACTGAAGAACCTGTACGTAGTGCATGGATCCGAGCTAAATCACCATGTGAAGTAGCAGAGATTTCATACAAGAAATTCCGTCAGTTAATCCAAGTAAATCCTGAAATTCTAATGCGTCTATCAGGACAAATGGCTGAACGTTTACAAACGACAAGCCAAAAAGTGGGCGATCTAGCATTCCTAGACGTTACCGGCCGTATTGCACAAACATTACTAAGCTTAGCAAAACAGCCTGACGCAATGACTCACCCAGACGGTATGCAAATTAAAATTACTCGTCAAGAAATCGGTCAGATCGTTGGTTGCTCACGTGAAACTGTTGGTCGTATCTTGAAGATGCTTGAAGAACAAGAGCTTATTTCAGCTCATGGTAAAACGATTGTGGTATTTGGCACTCGCTAATTCAATCATTTTATTAAACTAATAAAAAGGCGCCTGACATGTTATTCACAAGTCTGGCGCCTTTTTTATTAACTATTGTTTAGTTAGTTCGTCAATCTGTTATTTATGCAATCGTTTAATTAATACTGACGTATCACTACGCTGCTCACCTGCATCTTGTAATTCGGCATAAAACCCATCGACTAATTTGGCAACCGGTACTAAAGAGCCATTACGCTCAGCTTCTTCAAAACAAATCGCGAGGTCTTTACGCATCCAATCAATCGCGAAACCAAAGTCAAATTTACCTTCAGCCATGGTTAATGTACGATTCTCTAATTGCCAAGACTGCGCTGCACCATTGCGTAATACATCCAATACCACATGTTCATCTAATCCTGCATTCTTCGCAAAATTAACGCCTTCAGCCAAACCTTGTACCAAACCCGCGATACAAAGTTGATTGACCATTTTACATTTTTGCCCTGCCCCTACAGCACCAACTAAGGTAACTTTCTTCGCCATAATATCCAGCACCGGTAAAGCACGCTCGTATACGTCGGCTTCACCGCCCGTCATAATCGTAAGCAAGGCATTCTCAGCCCCCGCTTGACCACCCGACACTGGCGCGTCCAGAAAATGAATATTTGATTGAGCACAGGCAGCAGATAACTCTTCGGCTAATAATGCCGATGTGGTGGTGTGATCGATCAGGACCGCATTGGCTTTCATCGCAGACAATACACCATCAACGCCATAAACAACGCTACGCACATCATCATCATTACCTACACACATAAGCACTAAATCAGCATTAACTGCAGCAATATGCGGTGTAGAAGCGCTTTCACCCTTATATTTGTCGACCCAAGTGACTGCTTTCATCGCTGTACGGTTAAACACCACGACATCATGCCCAGCGTTTTGCAAATGACCAGCCATTGGATAACCCATTGCACCCAAACCAATAAATGCTATTTTCATTTTCTAGTCCACCTTATGACGTGTCATTTATAATTCATTTTCGGTTAAGCTGATAACCACTTTTCGATAGCCAAACTCAGTTTTTTCATCCCTGCATGAATGTCATGTTCAGGTATATTAAGTGCAGGTGTAAAGCGCAACACATTTGCCCCAGCGACTAATATTAATAACCCTGCTTGCGCTGCTTGATTCATGATCGCGATGGCCTGACCTTGATGTTGTTCCGCTAATTCAGCACCTAATAATAACCCTTCACCACGGATATCAGAGAAAATAGCATATTGGTCATTTATCTGCGCTAAGGCGTCTTTAAATATGGCTGATTTCACTTTAATTTGTGTTAAAAAAGCATCATCACTGACGGTATCAACAACTACTTCTGCAATGCTACAAGCAAGTGGATTACCACCATAAGTACTACCATGCGTTCCCACACTTAAACTCTTAGCAATACGGTCTGTCGTTAGCATTGCGGCAATAGGAAAACCGGCACCAAGCCCTTTTGCTGAGGTTAAAATGTCCGGTTTAATATCAGTATGTTGATAAGCATAGAAAGTCCCCGTTCGGCCAACACCTGTTTGTACTTCATCAAAAATCAGTAGCGCATTATATTTGTCACACAAAGCACGAACACCAATCAGAAATTGCTGATTAGAAGCGTGAATACCACCTTCACCTTGCAAAGGTTCCATCATAACCGCGCAGGTCTTATCACTCATTAACGCTTCTACAGCAGCAAGATCATTAAAATCAACATGGTCAATAGCGCCGGGTTTAGGACCAAAGCCATCAGAATAAGACGCTTGACCACCGACGGTCACCGTAAAGAAGGTCCGACCATGAAAACCTTTATTAAATGCAATTATTTGGTCTTTTCCTTCACCAAATTTATCAAGCGCATAACGACGAGCTAACTTTAAAGCGGCTTCATTGGCTTCAGCACCGGAATTGGCAAAGAAAATTTTATCTGCAAACGTCAAATCAGTCAGTTTTCCGGCAAGTCTTAATGCGGGCTCATTCGTCAACAAATTACTCACATGCCATAATTTCTGACTTTGTTTTTGCAGGGTTTCGACTAAAGGAGGGTAACAATGGCCTAAACAACTCACGGCAATACCGGCTGCGAAATCAATGTACTCATTATCATCCTGATCCCAAACTCGTGAACCTTGACCTCGCACAGGGATCATCGCTGCAGGTGCATAATTCGGCACCATTACATTATCAAAATCTTCCCGAGTAACATCCTTTGCGTTATTGGTCATAGTCCTTTCCTCTCAGTGAACAGCAATGTCAAAATAAATTAGCACCTTCAATAGCGCATATATATTCAATAATTATAGATAAACAATCACAGGTCAAGTCTAATATGTAATAACGCAGCAGAAAACTAATTAATATCTAATGGATAAAATTAATAACTTAGAAGAAAGTTATTTAATAGCTCCTTACCCTGCTCAGTTAAAATACTTTCAGGGTGGAATTGCACGCCTTCTAATGCCAGATACTTATGCTTAAACGCCATTATCTCCTCAAACTCACCATCGCTATCTTCAGTCCAAGCGGTGATTTCAAATTCGTCATTGAGCGTTAGAGTTTCGACAATTAAAGAGTGATAACGGGTGACGGTTAACGGATTCTTTAATCCAGAAAAAACCCCCTTACCCTTATGCTGTATCTCAGATGTTTTTCCATGCATCACTTTTTTGGCTTTAATCACATTTGCGCCAAATACTTGCGCGATAGACTGATGACCCAGGCACACACCTAAAATAGGGATTGAACCTGCAAACTGTTCAATAACAGATAATGAAATACCTGCATCATTGGGGGTACACGGCCCAGGAGAAATAACTAAATAATCAGGAGATAATGCAGTTATTTGCGCCAGTGAAATTTCGTCATTACGTTTAACAACAACGTCTTGTCCCAGTTCAGAGAAATATTGGAATAAATTAAACGTAAAACTATCGTAATTATCGATAATAAGTAACATGGAAGATTAAAATTCTAATGAGGAAGCTGAGTGAATAATATCATAGCTAGAAATTGGTTTCTAATAATGCGTATTTGTAATAGACCTATATCCGTTAAGTATTATTTACGTTTTAAGCTACAAACGAAAAAGCTCAGCAAATGCTGAGCTTTAAGATTAATAACTTATTATTAAATAAATTTATTTAATAGATACAAACTCAGGGTAAGCATCGATACCACAGTCAGCCATATCCATACCAATAATTTCTTCTTCCTCGGTAACACGAATACCCATTGTAGCTTTCAGTACAGCCCAGACGAGGATACTGGCAGTGAAAACCCAAGCGAATATAATTGCTGCACCGTATAGTTGAGCACCAAATGTTGCTTCTGCATTGCTAAATGGCACAACCATTAAGCCAAATAAACCGCACACACCGTGAACCGAAATAGCACCAACTGGATCATCAATCTTCACCTTATCTAAGGCTACGATACTAAATACAACTAATACACCACCTAAAGCACCCAACAATGTCGCGAATGCAGGAGCAGGACTCAGCGGGTCTGCGGTGATAGTAACCAAGCCAGCTAATGCACCATTAAGCACCATTGTTAAATCAGCTTTACCCCACATGATTTTGGTAATAAGTAATGCGGCAACAGCACCGGCAGCAGCGGCGGCGTTAGTATTGACAAAGATTTGACCAACAGCCGTTGCATTCTCAACATCCGAAAGTAATAGTTGTGAACCACCGTTAAAACCAAACCAACCCATCCATAAAATAAATGCACCTAATGTCGCTAATGGCATATTCGAACCAGGGATTGGATAAATCTCACCGTTTTTACCGTACTTACCTTTACGAGCACCCAATAATAATACCGCAGCTAATGCAGCAGAAGCGCCTGCCATATGCACAATACCAGAACCAGCGAAATCAGAGAAACCAGCTTCAGATAAGAAACCGCCACCCCAAGTCCAATATCCTTCAATAGGATAAATAACACCGGTCAACACAACTGTGAATGCGAGGAAAGCCCATAATTTCATGCGCTCAGCAACAGCGCCAGATACTATCGACATTGCCGTAGCAACGAATACTACTTGGAAGAAGAAGTCCGACTCTAATGAATGGTCAGCACCTTCAGATTGTGTGCCGATTAAAGAACCGAATGATGGGATGATACCGCCTTCCGCATTATCAACATACATGATGTTATAACCGACGAGTAGGAACATGATACATGCGATTGAATATAACACGATGTTCTTAGTCAGAATCTCGGTGGTATTCTTAGAGCGAACCAGACCCGCTTCTAGCATTGCAAAACCTGCAGCCATCCACATTACGAGCACGCCAGACATTAAAAAATAAAAAGTATCGAGTGCAAAACGCAGCTCAGTAACTGTAGTTGTTAGCTCTTGCATAATTTATTCCTTTAAATTGCTTCTGAGTCCATTTCGCCCGTACGAATACGCACAACTTGTTTTAAATCGTAAACAAAAATCTTACCGTCACCAATCTTCCCGGTGTAAGCAGCACTACTGATAGCTTCAATGAGGCGATCCACATTTTCACTCTGTGTGGCAATTTCTAATTTAACTTTTGGCAAGAAATCAACTTGATATTCCGCACCACGATATAACTCGGTATGCCCTTTTTGACGACCAAAGCCTTTCACTTCAGTAACTGTTAATCCTTCAACACCGAAATCTGCTACTGCTTCACGAACATCATCGAGTTTAAATGGTTTAATGATTGCGCTTATTAGCTTCATAAAGAGCTCCTTGCATAAGTATATTTAATATCTATATACTTAAACTTAATTCAACCTCCGTGCCAACATTTTTAACCATACAAAATCAATAGCTTAAGCAAAACCCTTACCTCTGGCACTCTAGCAGAGCACCAGTATGGTGCAATGATTTTTTAATTAACCCCAAACCAGTGCAGTTGTTGCACGAATGTTAATCTCTGAGTGATTTGAGATCGTAATCCCAATTTTAATAACTTCTCATCTCTTAAAATAACGTAAGACATTAGCTAATTTTAATTGTTAATCATTACTCCTTAATAAGGTAGAGGCAGTCTAAAGGACTAGATTTTATAATAATCGATTTAAAATAAACTTAATAATTACATAAGAACGCTACGATAAAGATGACACAGCGTTTCGAACCATGATTAAATTGGTACTTTTCATAATCAATAATAATGATAACGTGCAGCCAACATGAGTAGTTAAGACGGAACGGCTACTTTAAATCTCAAATCATGGAAGAAACACGATGAAAAAATTAATACTGCTTACGCTATTATCAACGCTTACAGCTTGCGGTTCTGAAGATGTATTTGATGGTGACGATAAAAATGACACAACAGAAACCATATCAAATGTAACCTTCACTCATCAGGCAAGTGATGTAAATTCACCACTGTATTATTTTGATGCTACTTATACTGAAAATGGCCAAGAACATACGCAAGACAATATATTATGGCATTGGGTAGTCTCTTTAGATGGTGTTGGAGAAATCGCAATCCTACACCCTGAAGAAGACCCTCAATATCAATTTTTAGAAGCTAATACTTATAGAATTAAAGCAACTGTATCTAATATTACAGGCCGTGAGCTAGACAGCTATTATGAAGATATAACAATCACGCCTGAACAAATAGCGACAGCAACAATAAAACCAACCGCAATCATTAATATCGTGAGTATAAATGGTTTGAATGTCGAGTTTGATGCGCAAAATTCAACTTATAGCGAAGGTGATATCAGTGAGTTTGAATGGGTCATTGAAGGGGATAGCTATTTCACACCGGTAAGATCGCATATTTTTAATCAATCAGGTCAATATTCAATATCACTAAAAGTTAAATCTGTCGATGGAGCTGAAGACTCAGCAACGACGTTTATTGAAGTTTCATCAGAGCCAACTGAACCAGTTACTGATTTCACCTATACAGCAAATAACCTAGTAGTCAGCCTTGATGCAAGTAACAGTAGTAACATAAGCAGTAATATTGATAGTTATAATTGGTATTTCTCACATGATGGTAGCAGTCAAAATGGTATTACAATCACCAAAGAATTTCCCGCTGAGGACAATTATAGTATTTCACTTACCGCAATCAGTGGTGAAGGAATAGAAAAAGAAATCATTAAAACTATCCACGTCAATGAAAATGCTGCATACGTAACATGCGACATCCTCACATCAAGTCATACTGTTTATAGAACTCGAGATGAAGGGCAATGCTTTACGAGTATTGCGAGTGGTCCATTAACGACGCTCATTAGTGCCAATACATGGTGTGATGCCCAAATAGCAAAATATGAAGATCAGATGGCACGTATATTCCCTACTAACCTCACTTATGAAGTAAGACAGCAGGGTAATAATGAATGTGGTGAAGCAAACGAATTATAATCTTTAGACATCGACGATGTGTTATTGCCTGAATCGTATGATTCAGGCTTTTTTATAGCTTATGACATAGATAAAGTTGACAGCTTTTCATAAACCACAAATCACGTCCTCCGGTATGACAGGCCGCTTATCTTTTTATAAAGAGTCTAGCCAACTGAACTAGAACTCTACACAATCTGCTTTCTGTATGCCTAAATTTCAGGCATAAAAAAACC
>NZ_AKXQ01000028.1 GCF_000276805.1 Moritella dasanensis ArB 0140
CTAATCTGCAAACAGCACAAACTAATTTTATTGCGGCGCTCGCACAGTGTGAAGCGGCGCTGGAAATCTTTAGGGCGCAAAACTCTGGGCACCTAGTGACAATTTCTTCTATCAGCGCTGTACGAGGATTCCGCCGTGCGTTAACTGTGTATGCAGCCACTAAAGCAGCACTAACATCATTAACGGAAGGCATCAGGATTGACGTGATGGATACGCCAATAAAAGTGAGTTGTATTCATCCTGGGTTTATTCGCACTGAGATGAATGAAAAAGTAAAAACAGCCCCTTTCATGATAGATGCTGAAGCGGGTTGCAAAGCGATAGTGAAAGCAATTAATAAAGAAAAAGCGAATAGCTATGTACCAAGTTACCCTTGGGCTATTATGCATTTATTACTACGTGTGGCTCCTACGAGTTTGATCCGAAAAATGAGTTAATACGCCATCGTTACTGCTTCAATCGTTAATCTGGCTTTCACAATATGCTTATATCGGCTTGCTCATGTGTATCTTTCTTTTACCATTGATTTTAAAATATTATATCGAAAATAACGATTAAGATATTGAGCTTAGGGTATATATGAACATCTTCTTGCATAAGTTAAATGCACACGGAAAATTTGATGGCCTTTTGACTAGGGTAGATAGCCTTTTTGATAAAGCACTCGAATGTATTGGTGAAAAACTGCCTTTGGAAGAAATTAATATTGATGTGATTATTTCTGAAGGTGACTTTGTAATACCAGAGTTTGGTTTCTGTGGATACAGTCCATCATCGGGACAAATAATGTTGTTTTTTGATTTGAATAATGAAAATTTGGATACTTGTCTTGATGCCGAATTCATGCCTAGCCTTGGGCACGAAATTCATCACTGCTTTCGACATAAAGGCGTTGGATATGGTAAGACGCTTCAGGAAGCAGTAATAAGCGAAGGGTTAGCTTGCCACTTTGAAGTAGAGCTTAGGAATGGTGATGTTCCATTTTATGCACAAGCAATAAACCAAGATATGATTGATGTCCTACATTCAAAAATGCTAAATGAAGCTGCTAATTTGACTTACGACCACAATGTTTGGTTTTTTGGGACTGAGCCTGATTCAATACCTCTGCATGCAGGATATACATTGGGATATTGTATTGTTTCAAACTATATAAAAGCAACTGGAACCCCTGCATCACAGCTATGGAATGTATCGGCAAATGAGTTTTTTGATGGCACTTTGCTACAGGCAGAAAACGATCATGTACTTAAGGGCAGTTCAAGATGAAACTAGGTGTAAACGATGTATAGTTGTATGACATTTTTTCAACGATTAGAACGTTCGATTCTGTCGGGTAACAAGACCGCGACGATCCGTGATAAGTCCGATAGTCATTATTCAGTTGGTCAGATATTAAATGCCTGCACTCATGAAGATAATCGTAAAATGTGTCAAATAGAAATACTGAACATTGAGACTGTGAAGTTTAGTGAATTAAATCGGACACATGCCAAAGCTGAAAACTTACCGTTTGTGTTTATGCTTAAGTGGATAGTTCGAAAGATTTATCCGACTGAAAATGATTTATTTTTTATAAGTTTCAGAGTTTTAAGTATCGGATGAATTTTCATCTATGTTGGTTGACGTTGTAAGTGCTCAACAAACATCGATATTTTTTTTGCTAAGTGCTTTCTAGAAGCATAAAAGGCGTACAGCACTAAATCTTCAGGTTTATCCTCTAGTTCTACAATTTCTAAAGATCCTGCATTTATCTCATCAATACATGATTCGATTGGCAATATAGCAAACCCTAACCCTGCTAACGCACCAGATCTAGCAAAACTACCACTGTTAACCTTAAATGAAGACTGCACTTTTTGCATAATAAGCTCGCCTTTTGAGGTTTTGAAAATCCATGGTGACCCATTCAAAGCGGTTAAACTAGTGATGCAGGGTACGTGACTTAAATCAGTGATTTTATAAGGAAGAACACAAGTTTGAATTAGCTTAGGTGATGCCATTACAGCACTTGGCCAACGTCTAATTTCTCTTGCGACCCAATTGCTGTCAGGTATTTTTCCACGATGAAAGCTTAAGATTAAATCAAACCCATCGAGTAAATCTTCTTTTGGACTTAAACTCGTATCACAACATAATGATATTGAAGGGTGTTGGATACAAAAAGAAACCACAGCTTGAGCCAATGCAGGAATATCTGGCATAAGGACTCTGAGCTGCCCCATTACTTTATGAGAGTGTCGTGTTACTTCTTCAAGTGCATTATTAAGCTCTGCTAACAATGGGAGTGTTGATGAATAGAGTTGTTCGCCTGCACCTGTCGGGGTCATTCGACGCGTAGTCCTTTCAAATAACCTTGTGTTCAGCTTTTCTTCTAATAATGCTATATGACGACTGACATTTGATGTCGGCAAATTCATAAACTCAGCAGCCCTCTTAAAACTATTGTTCTCGTAGACACAATGAAAGCTTTTTAGCCATTGAGGCTCTATTTGATTAATCATCTTTATCCTAAAATGTTGGATTATAAAACCCATTTTAGCGGCTTTATTGCCAAATTTAGGTTTGTATAATACCACTATTATCAATAATAATTTACAGGATAAATATTGTCTACTTCAACTATTAAGTCTTTTGGACTATCGCGTTATAACATTGTAATTTGTTTCATGATCCACTTTTTGGTTGCACTTGATGCTCTCGTTATTGTTCCTTTTAGCTCAACAATGGCTTTGCATTTAGGGGCGGACGCCTCTCAGGCAGGTTACCTTGTTTCGGCCTATGCAATGGCAGCGGCGATCACATGCTTACTCACAAAAGGGTCTTCAGATATTAATCGAGAAATAAAACGAATTTACTTTTATCTCGTAGGAATAACGTTAACTACATGGTTAACTACATTTTTGAGTGACTTTAATATATTAATTTTATGTCGGCTATTAACTGGATTTTTTGGTGGGGCGTTAGTGGTTTTAAACCTAAATTATCTAATTCAGATTTCTAGTGAAGAGAAAAGGAAACAGAATATAGCGATATTGCTGAGCTCATTCCCACTTGCACTTGCGGTTGGAGTTCCAAGTATTATCGTTTTGTCTTCAGGTAGTTCTTGGCAATTAGCTTTTCAAATTATAGGTTCTGCATTGGTGCTAATGGGTATTTTATTCTTTATATCGACTCGGAACATAACAAAGGATCACTCGCAAGATCTTATCTGTTCTAACGACAATAAATTGCTTTTAGCCGAAACTTTAAAAAATCGTGATGTCCGTTTTTCGGTAACGCTGGCTTTTAGTGCTGTGTTGGGTACCTTTTTGGTTTCTACGCAGTTCCCTGTAATGCTTTCCGTTAATCTAAACATATCTCCAAAACTATTAAGTTTTTGTTACGCGATAAGTGGGGTTTGCTCTTTCATTACAATGCAATATTACGGGATAGTTAAAATGAGTGACCTAACGGTAGGCAGGGTAATAATTTTACTTTCGGTAGTTATGGCAGTATCGATTACTCTGGGGTTTAGAACAGAAAATGTAGACCTAGCGGCTATTGCCTTTATTGTTTTTGTCATAGTGAGTTCAACTCGAACACTGATACTCGTAACAGAATTAATATGTTCAATTCCCACGCAAGAGCGTCTATTTTTGATTAGTTTACAAAATTCTCTCCAGCATTTTGCTGTAGGGCTGGGTAGTATGTTTAGCAGTCTTCTTATTTACTCTCGGCCTGACTTATCTTTAGATTTTTCAAACCTGATCATCGTTTCACTTATTATGGCGAGCGGCACTCCTATACTTTGGATTTTTTATAGAAAGAATAGTCTATTCAATTACCACTCCAATGACTAAACAAATTTTGTGACGCCTCACTTGATAAAATGTATCGGACCTTATCCCAATACAGAGCTAGAACCACCAGCTTGGCAGGTGGCTCTAGTATTGTTAGCTGTTACATCCCATAGCGGAATGCTTTGCCCGCATTAACCATATCGCGATGTACAGGAGCGAGTGCATTGGCGTAGGCGGCGAGCAGTCGCATCGTATATTCGCTGCGAGCATGCAGATGCTGATCGGTACATTTATACTCAGCTGTCAAAATATCTTCGCAATCACGAAAAATCAGATGATCCGGTAAAAAACACGCATGATTATTCTTGTTACCAGTCATACGTAACTCACTGATCGGGTAGACACCATTGATACTGGCTGAAACGCTCACCAAAAGTGCTGCTTTGTGAGCCAGTTCCTCATCGGAGGTCAGCATCAAAAAGTTCTTCAATGCAGGCGTCGCCATTCCATGCCATTCTGGAGTAATAAAAATGAAAGCATCTGATTGCTTAAGAATTTGAGCAACAGGTTTCCATTGATCCCATTCCTCAGTGCCTTGCCATACACCCTCATTCCAAAGCGGTAGATTCAGTTGGTGTAAATCGAGCACCGTTGTCTTGTCAAAATGGGGTTCTGCCAGCGCTTGAAGGTAATTGGCGACATTTAAGCTTTGGGAATGTGCTCTTTGACTTCCTGATACGATAGTAATGTTCATATTAATTCCTTTTTATGGTTTGAAATTGTACGTAGATGATTGGTTTGTGGGGATGAGCGAGGCACAGCCAGCACAATTGAAAATAAAACGACTAAGGCACCAAGTAATTGAGGCCAAGTCAGCGTTTGATCTAGGATTAGATATCCAAGAAAGCATGCTGAAACACTGCTTAGAAATCCGAGAAAAGAGACAGTCACCGGAGGCAGTTTTTCGATACCGCGAAACCAGAGAAAGTAACCTAAAATGGCACCAATCAGGCTCAGATATCCATAACCAAAGAAGTTGATAGGCGTAAGTTGGGTTGGAACGCCTTCTAGCCAAATTGAGACCGGTAACAACATTATGCCGCCAAATAACAATTGCCAACCTGTGAATCCAAGCATTGTCATGCCTGTAGGACGACCCCATCTTTTTGTTAGTACCACGCCTAAACCCATGCTCAATGCGCCGAGTAACGCGATCAATACGCCTTCGATATTAAGTTCAGCTGAGTTGTTTAGCACTAGCAATCCAATACCGATAATACCTAATCCACTGGCTGCTAGCTGTTGCTGCGTGAAGTTGGTATTCAGTAGGTATCTACTCATGGTCATTACAATAAGAGGCTGGATAGACATCACCATCGATGCCATTCCACCTGGCAGGTAGGTTGCTGCGAAAAATAAACAATAGAAAAATAACCCGATGTTTAGAAAACCGAGCACTGCCATACGACGCCACCATAATCCAGTAGGACATGCTCGGCTGATAAGCACCAATAGCACACCAGCTGGTAGCGCTCGTATTGTTGAAGCAATAAGCGGACTGTCTGGTGGAAGTGCTTCTGTTGTCACTATATAAGTACTGCCCCAGACAATAGGCGCAATTGCGGTTAACGCTATAGTCTTAATTTGCTGGATCCTGTTCATAATTCGTCCTGACTAATTAGTTTGTTATCTCTAACGAAAGTGTCTTTTGTAAAAGTTACTTTCTATAAAGTAATTGAGTTTTCATCTTTAATCAAGTATCTTTTTGAAAAGATATTTATTTGAGAGATAAACATGTCATCAGACAAAGTAGATAAAATCCTCGCTCAATGGCTCACGGTTAGGCCTGACCTCGATTGTTCTGCAATGGGTGTTGTCGGGCGATTACGTAAAACTAGCGGTGTATGGAAGAATAAGATGGACCCAGTTTTTCAAGAGCACGGGCTGAGCAGTATCGAGTTTGATATTTTGGCTACGATGCGCCGCAGTGGTACTTCACCTGTCACACCAACTGAGTTGTATCAGACTCTGATGCTTTCCTCTGGTGCAGTCAGTACGCGTATCGAAAAATTGGTGAAAAGTGGTTTTGTACAACGTATTGCCAGTGAACATGACAGACGCAGCTGTAAAGTGACACTGACCAAAGAGGGCATTGAGTTGGTAGACACAGCGTTGAACGCGCATGTTGCTAATATGGATAATATATTGGAGGTACTTAGCCACGAAGAACAGGAGCAGTTGGCAAACTTGTTAAGAAAAATATTGTTGGCAGAGCAATAACGAACAGTAGCTTTTAATTATATATTTCTAATATTAGAAATATATAATTGTATAACCTGATTTACAGGGATGAATCGAAAACGGTGATCAGTATTGCTTAGCCACTACAATGTGAAGGGCTAGAGTGAATTTGTGAATAAAAATCATTATATCTATGTGAGTCATTAATCTATGTATATCGGTGAAGCATCAAAAAAAACAGGTTTATCTATCAAGGCTATTCGGTTTTATGAACAAATAGGCTTGATCAGGCCGCCAGAAAGAGTCGGTAGATATAGGATATACAAAGACACAGAAATAGAACTTCTTCTACTCATTAAAGAGGCCAAAGAGTTAGGGGTAACCCTGTCTCAACTTAAGGGCGTTATTGTTTACAGTCATGGCAAGGTTGACTGGGCTAAGATAAAACTATTTTTGGCTGAATTAAGAAAACAGTTAATTAATCAAATCGATGATATAAAGAAAAAAATAGCCAACCTTGACGCGTGTTATGACCAAATAAATCCTTAGCAAGTGCTTGACTCTACCCTAATGAGGAGACTGTAGACTGTATCTCAAATAACCCATGTTGGAGAATGAGATGAAAGGTTTAGTCGTTAATAATGAAAATAATATCGAGCTAAGAAACAACTTGATAAAGCCTGTAGCAGGGCAAGGCGAAATACTAATTCAAATAAAAAGCGCGTCGGTTAATCCGTTTGATGTGGAGAGTGCGAAGGGAACTTATGACGGTTATTTTGCTGAATATGGTTTTGATAAAGAAGTGAAGACTGGACTGGAATTTTCAGGTGTCGTGATGAGTGACGGTGAGAACTTTAGTCACGGTGATAATGTATTTGGCTATGTCCATATGTTAACTGGGTGGAAAACCCATGCAGAATATATAGCCGTTGATGAAAACTATGTGGCTTTAATGCCAGATGAATTGAGCTACTCTCAAGCCGCTGCGATTCCGCTTGGGACATTGACAACCTTAGTTGCTTTGCAGGATTTAGGGCATCTAAAAGCGGGTATGAAATTATTGATTAATGGAGCTTCGGGTGGTCTTGGTATTCAGGGTATCCAAATCGGTAAGATTTTAGGAGCACATGTATCTGCGATTGCCGGAAGCGAGCAAGAGGAGTTCTTACTCTCTTATGGTGCGGATCAAGTCTATGATTACAATCAAACCAAAATTGGCGACATTGCCGGTACCTTCGACGTTATCCTTGATTTAACCAATGTGCAAAAACTAGAACATATAAAACCGCTGTTAACACCAACGGGTATTTTTATTCCTGGCGAACCGAATGATGAAAATGGTGGCCTGTTAGAGGATCCGCAAGTGGCTTATTTGATGGTTGCACATGGTGATCTCACCAAGCTAACGCAAATTGCAAACTGGGTGTCAGAGGGAAGACTAAAAGCCGTCATAGATAGCGAGTTTAGCTTTGCTGATTATCAGCAGGCCATTGCTCGTGTCAAAGTAAAAGGCAGAAGAGGACGGATAATCATGAGCTGGTAACTCTTTTTTATGGTCTATATGCTAAAGACCAAACATTATTTTGCAAGCGTTCCATTACATGGGAGTAATGGAACGTAATAAATTCGTCAGTAATTTATTCCTAATGATTATTTACCTTGTTGGAGTCATACATCTAACAAGGTTTCTTTCAAGTATGGGCTTAGCTCAATTTTGTGCTAAGCCGTTTCTGCTCCTAAATGAGTTTACGCAAAAATTACAGTTCCTCTCCCCCAAAAATATATTCATTTGGACAAGTAGATCCAGCATCTCTACCTAAGCGATTCAATCAGAGAAGGCCAAATTGATAGTAAATTTGAGCCATCAACTCTCTTGAATTGCCAATACTAAATATTGCGCCAATGCTTTAGGGTTTTCAATTGGAATTGAGTGGCCTGCATTTTCTACAGTACAGCAGGTAGCATAAGGCATTAATCGTGTAATTTCTTCCCCATGTTCTGGTGGCGTTGCAGAATCTTGCTCTCCTACAAGTACCATTGTATCTATTGTTATATTTGTTAGTGCACTACGTATATCTTCTCTTCGGATGATCGCCGCATCCATGGCATGGGATAGCAACTTTGGATCCGCATTCATCAGTTTTTTTATTTCTTTTTCTGTGTGGTTAGGTTGGTCTTTTAACCAAGAGGAGGAATATTTAACCTTTTGTATCTCTTCAAAAAAACTACGTCTTTTGTCATCATCTGATGACAATAATAAAGATTGGCGCAGCTGCCATAAAGGTATATTTAAAGGATCCTCAGCTTGTGCGGTTGTGTTGACTAGCACTAACTTCGTTAGCAGTTGAGGATATTTAATCGCGATTCGTAAAGCAATCATTCCCCCTTGGCTGTGACCTACCAAGGTTACATTTTGGATGTTATTTTCAATAATCCACAGCGCTATATCATCAGCAATCGTATTTAGATCTAATCCCTCACGCCAACCACTAGAGCCATGACCAGGCATATCAAATACAACGCAACGACATTGTGTCTCAATGTGACTAATAACGGGAGACCAAAATGTTCGATCAAGAAATAAACCATGTAGAAATATTAACGTAGAACCTCCACCATGGTCATCCCAGCCATATTGAACACCGTTGACTAACGCTGAACGGTGGGGGTCGTTACTGTGATGTGCTTTAGACAGCATCAGAGAATCTTCAAAAATTTGATATCGTGTTATTTGCCCATTATTTGTGGTGAACCGAATCATAAAATGACCGTCCGCAATAGCGTCTGTTTTCATTATACGGTGACGAAAGTGACCAATGGCGATGACATCGGGTGAAGAATCAATTAATGGTTCTAGCGTAAAGCCGATAGGCTGAAAACCTTCGGGAAAACGCTGTAACCATTGTTTAATTGCAGCCTTACCTTGAATTATACCCACTGTTTTTAAAATGGGATCACCATCAATATGCCAAATGGCATCGTCACTTACATACTCAAGTGCGTTTTCGATATTTTTTTTGGAAAAAGCGGCCAAATAAGCTTTAACTGTTTCAATTGATGACAAGTGTGCTGTGTCTAAAAGAGTATCCATTTTACGCCTCGGTAGTTATTTAAAAGCTATTTAAAAGTTATTACAAATTGTAAAACCTTTTAATCCCCTTTAAAATGGAAAGCATTGGAAAACAGATTTCCATTTTTGGAGTTTAAATGAATTTTGAAAATATCTATTTTTTCACTGCCGTTATACGCAATGGAAGTCTCAGTAAAGCGGCATCAGAATTAGGTGTTAGTCCACAAACGGTAGGTCGTAAAATTGCTAATTTAGAGCTTGAGATAGGCACCACACTTTTTATCAAGCACCCTACAGGTTACCAGCCAACTACAGATGGTTTATTATTTTACCGAGAAGCCGAAAATGTAGAAAAAGCGTTAGCATCTCTAAAAACCCAATTCAGAACTAAAAACAAAGAATACGAAGGCGTTGTGAGAGTGGCTCTACCAGAAATGATAGCGTTGCGTATTGTTATCCCCCAATTACAACCCTTTATTCAGGACTATCCAAAGCTTGAATTGCAAATCGTTACAGGCATATATAATGTCGGTATAGCAAGAGGTGACGCAGACATTGCTTTACGTTTAAAGCGTCCAGAAAAAGGAGCATTAACTGTGCGTAAAGTTGGTAGTATGTCATCTGGAATGTTTGTATCAAACGGTCAAACATCAGTCCTCGATAATGTCCCTTTAGTTGGTTGGGATAGCCATATAGATTTACCTTCAGCCAAGTGGTTGGCTAAACTCACCAACCGCGCTCCTAATATTAGATTTAATACACTTGCATCCCAAGAAGCTGCCATTCGTAGTGGTGTAGGCGCAGGAATATTACCGCATTTTTTATCCGACGGTTTAACCCCAATTGAAACGCCGCCGATTAAACCTGAGTCTCTATGGTTAGTTAGCCACGCCAGCGAAACTACTTCACCAAGAATCAGAGCTGTTTATGATGAAATTGCCAATATAATTAGTGCTAACCAAAAAGATCTGATGCCTGTTGGCTAGAAGATAAGCAATTAAGAAAATTACAAAGTGTCTAGGAAATTAGGGGGGTGATTAAAATCATTCCAGTGGCATTATCTTGTATCCCTTTATCCGTGGATTATGATTAAAGGGATAAATATTAAATGCCGATCATTTTTGTACATTTATCTCTGAGTAATTCCCTGAGTGCGATTACAGCTGGGCTAACTTGTTTTCTACTTGGGCAGATTAAGTAGAGCTCGACAGAGGGAGATTGATAATCAGGTAAAAGCTGTACCAGTTTTCCACTGCGTAAATCTACGGTGACATCTATCTGAGATCTGTATGCAATCCCTTTTCCGTTAATCGCCCAGCGCCTGACAATATCGGTATCATTGCTGACTTTATTACTATCAACTTTGACTCTGTAGTTGTTAAGCTTATCCTTATATTCCCAGTTACTAAATAGGCGAGCATCTTTCCGATGTAGTAAGCAATTATGCTTTTTCAAATCATCAGGGGTTGCAGGGGCACCAAATTGAGATATGTATTGCGGCGAGGCACACGTGATCCTATCCATAGTCGCAATATGAAATGCAATCATTGTAGAGTCTTTTGGCTTTCCATAACGAAGTACCACATCAACGTGATCGATAAAAAAGTCGGAAAGCGAGTCTCCCACATTAAAATCTATCGATAGGGTCGGATGTAAATCGGCCAATTCATCTATCCAAGGGAGAACTATATTACGTCCAAAATCGGATGATACTGACAATCGTAAGTTTCCGCTTATCTTGCCCTGCATTTGATGCGCTGCTGCCTGACCTTGTTCCAAACTCTCTAACGCTTGTCGACAATGGAACAAGAACTGTTCTCCTTGCGGGGTAATTCTAATTTGCCTGGTTGTTCTTATAAACAATTGAATATCAGTTTCTTTTTCTAATCTACGTAGGGCTAAACTGACGGCTGCAGGCGTGATGTCTAGTTGCTTAGCAGCTTCAGTTATGCTGCAAGTTTCTACAATTCTTATGAATAGGTTTAAATCTGAAGTGTTCATTGTTAACTTATTTTTAATAGTGTTTGAATGATTGGTGTATTTATAGTTTATAAATAATTGTTGATAATGTCTTTCTTATTTCAAAAACATTATAACGA
This sequence comes from Moritella dasanensis ArB 0140, assembly GCF_000276805.1. Lineage (GTDB taxonomy): Bacteria > Pseudomonadota > Gammaproteobacteria > Enterobacterales > Moritellaceae > Moritella > Moritella dasanensis. Next base: position 11,193 of record NZ_AKXQ01000028.1, read on the forward strand.
GAGGTAGATATGACCTATTCAACAAACCATGATAATTTACTCAATCAACCACTTGAACTGCCCTGTGGTGCTGTGATTAAAAACAGATTGGTAAAGTCAGCCATGTCTGATTCACTTGGAAATGGCGAAGGTGACCCCACAAATGCGCAGATCCGCCTTTATGAAAGATGGGCAGAAGGAGGACTTGGATTATCAATTATTGGAGAAGTGCAGGTAGATCCAAACTTTCCTGAAAAACCCGGTAATCTCGTTTTAAGCGCAGATTCGGATCTAAACGCTTTGCACTCTCTTGCCTCACGCGCGTCGATAAATGGTGCTCATATATGGCCTCAGTTAGGTCATGCTGGTGGACTGTCGTATACACCTATAAGTCACCCTAAAGGACCATCCGCTCTGAACATTGATGGCTTCCAATGCGCTGGAATGTCAGAAACTGAGGTATCTGTGTTACCGGATATATATGCGAGAGCCGCAGTACTCGCAAAAGATGTTGGATTTACCGGCGTTCAGATTCATGCCGGTCACGGTTTTTTACTTAGTCAGTTTTTGTCGCCATTATTCAATCGCCGAAAAGACCAGTATGGCGGCACCATAGAAGCGCGATGTCGAATAATTGTCGAGATTATTGCTAAAGTACGCAGTGTCGTTGGCGCTGAATTTCCTATCGGAATTAAGATTAATTCGTCAGATCAATTAGAAGGTGGATTAACACAAGAAGATGCGTTGGAAGCAATTAGGATCCTCGATAAAACGTCAATTGATTTGATCGAGTTGAGTGGCGGATCATACTTCCCGGGCGCAATATCTAGTTCAGACTGCTCTACTAAAGGTCCTTATTTTATCGATTTTGCAAAAAAAGCAAAGAATATAACGAGTATACCTTTAGTTGTTACAGGCGGCTTTAAAACCCGAGGGCAATCGCTAAATGCCCTGACAAGTAATTCTACGGATTTCGTTGGATTAGCGCGTGCACTGGTATTGGATCCTGAACTTCCAAATGACTGGTTAAGTGGAGTAGATAGTGAGGTTGAATTTCCTCGATTTGAGACCCCACCTCAAGGTGGTATTACGGCTTGGTATACTATGTATTTAACCGCAATAGGGAATGATAATGAAAAAAAATAAACGCTTGATCTGTCATTAGCTATTAGCCAATATGAGCAGCGTGATGAGAACCGTTGTGTCAACTGGCAACGAAAATTTACAGGCTATTCATTATTATAGGTTAGTCGTAACGTATCTTACTGTTCATCTTTATCGAAAGAAAATTCAAGCTTTGCTAATGAGTGGCATACTGCACCAAGACGCATTACTGCATCAATATTCTCATCCGTTGCACCAGCATTTAACAACGACATCGCATGTGAACGTAGGCACATATGTCCGCCATTAATCACCGATACCGCAATGCAGGCGAAGTGATAAGCGGCTTCATTAGCGACCTTAATGTCACCAAAAGAACGAAAGTTTAATGCCTCTAATGTGCCACCCGCATTCAGATCTAAATATTGGCGAGAAACAAAATAAGGATTGGTCACACCCATTCTTGCCACCGAGAATAAAATGGCTCGCTTTTGTTCTTGAGTGGGTTTTCCTATCCAGCTTTCGACCAAATTTTCTACGTGGGTGCTTTGTACTGTGTATACTGCCGCCCATGCCGAAAATATGATGCTTTCTTTATCTAAACCAGGGGTGTTTAGTAAAACGTTTTTTAACAGGTTTTCTTGGTCAATACGGGCGTCTAACATCATTTATTCTTACTCTTTATAATTGCATTAAGAATGATTATATACTTTATCACTTTAATTTCAGGCTAACGATATTTTAATCATTTAGAGCAGACCATCATAACTATTATCTAGAACAATCTTAAAAAGGTAAATACTGTAGTATGTTTGCACAACGTTCAAATTTTAAAGGTTCGAAAAGTGATGAAGTCTAATATTTGGATCAAGGCAGGTATAGTTATCATATATGGTTCATCTATAGATGCCTCTCCTCATCGCCATCATGCAATTCAGTTGGCTTGGCCCCGAGATGGTTATTGTTGCAAACTCGATAATAAAGCGATATCGACGCCTTTAATCATTGGTTCTAACGTGGAGCATCAATTACAAATTGATGAGGGGTGGATATTGCTGGTGGAACCCACTAGCGAGCTAGGGCTGGCTCTCTCTGACAAATTGTTAGACCAGTCATCAATAACATTCAAGGTTTCCTCATCTACTTTTAATCATGCAGAGCCAACCGATGACTTAACTGTATTGCTTTCTCCTTTATTCGAAGGGTTAGGGCTCTCAAATCAATTCCCGCTGATAAATGAAAGCAAAGTTGTGGACCATCGAATTAAGGCGTTATTGCGTGAACTTGATAAATGCCTAGAGGGTGAGTGCATCAAACCGAGTAATTGGCGTGCTTCTGAAGTGGCTGCAAACCTCGCTTTGTCGGAAAGTCGTTTTCTGCATTTATTTAGTCAAGGACTGGGTGTTCCTTGGCGACCATATCTGTTGTGGTGTCGCATGACATGCGCCGTTAGGGCTATATTAAATGGCCAGTCAGCAACAGATGCTGCGCATTTAGCTGGGTTCTCCGATAGCGCACATTTAAGCCGGACGTTTCGCCAGACGTTTGGCATGACAATTAGTCAAGCCAAGGCTATTTTTCGTCAAGGTTAGCCAGTTTATTCAATTTTTTCATTCACGCTTTGGTTATGCTCCTTACATATTCAATAACAGGAGTTAGCCATGAGCGAATTATCAAAAGAATACCGACAAGAAACGTCAATGCTGGATTTTAACCATCCACATATACAAAGCCTGATCGAGCAAAGAAAATGGCAAAGCCTGTCTCAATATGATGCCATTGGCGCTATCTATAATTTTGTTCGAGATGAGACTCGTTTTGGTTATAACAAGGATGATCGTTTGACGGCAAGCCAAGTATTAAAAGATGGTTACGGGCAGTGTAATACCAAAGGCACATTATTAATGGCCTTGCTTCGCGCTGTTGGTATTTCTACCCGCTTTCACGGTTTTACTATTTATAATGATTTACAGCGAGGGGCTATCCCGAACTATCTTTTCAGGGTTGCACCGCCTCGCATTATCCATAGTTGGGTGGAAGTTTATCAAGATGGACGTTGGATTAACTTAGAAGGTTATATTTTAGATAAGGATTATTTAAAACAAGTGCAAAGCCATTTTGCGAATCAAAGTAAATCATTCTCTGGTTACGGTATTGCGACGAAATGTTTATCTAATCCTGACATCGATTGGCAAGGCCAAGATACCTATATTCAGAGTGAAGGTATTGCCGATGACTTTGGTATATACACCCAGCCTGACGATTTTTATTCAAACTATGGTAGTAATCTCTCTGGTATTAAAAAGGTTATGTTTCGTTATGTACTTCGCCACTTAATGAATTTTAATGTAAATAAAATCCGCACCAAGGGCATCAGTAATAAATTAGTGTAAATAATGATACTTGAAAATTCAGGTGCAGTAGACTCGGCTAAACAGTGATTTAGGAAGTAGATATGATACTGACAGCGTTAATTGATAATACTCGATTAGATGATAGAACAGATCTAGCGGTTGAAAGAGGGCTATCTTTTCACATAAAAACGATGGGACAAGAAATTCTGTTTGATGCTGGTAGCAGTAAAGCTTTTTGTGATAATGCCATTTTATTAGGTATTAAGATGGAAGATGTTGATGCTGCAATTATTTCGCATCGTCATCATGACCACTGTAATGGCGTAACGCATTTTCTCGACCGCAATTCTAAAGCCCAGGTCTATTTCCGCGAATGTGCAGAAACGGATTATAGTTTCAAGGCGTTTGGCTTCAAAAGTAATGTGGGTATTGATAAAACATTATTAGATAAAGACAGTGGGCGATTCAGTTTCATTAATAAAACCACTGAGATACGCCCAAATATTTTCATTATTACAAGTTTGAGTCGTAAGCATGAACAGCCAAAAGGTAATAAATATCTCTTTACTGATTCAGGTGATGGCTGTAAACCAGACACATTTGACCATGAATTACTGTTAGTGATTAAAGAAGATGATGGTCTTATCGTGTTTACTGGTTGTGCTCATAGTGGGGTGCTCAATATGATTGAAACCGCACTTGAATTGTTCCCGAACACCAGAATTAAAGCTGTTGTCGGTGGATTTCATTTGGTCGGATTACCGTTGTTTAATAGCATTGGCGGAACCAAGGAAGACATTGAGGCTATCGGTGAAACCATGCTCACTTATCCAATAGATAAGCTCTATACTGGCCATTGTACTGGCATGAAAGCCTATAACATATTAAAAGGCGTACTTGGTGATTCCCTTGAATACTTCCCGACAGGGCGCCGTATAACCATCTGATTTTCAGAGATTGAAACGTTCTATTCTATCGGTTAGCAAGACGGCGACGATCCGCGAACAGTCCGATAGTCATTATTCAGTTGGTCAGATATTAGATGCCAGCACTCACGAAGATAATCGTAAAATGTGTCAAATAGAAATATTGAATATTGAGTCTGTGAAGCTTAGTTAATTAAATCTGACACATGCTAAAGCTGAAAACTGACCGTTTAAAAGAAGCCATTATATATGTAGGCAGTAAAATTAACACTGGTGTGGATACTTTTGATTCTGTAAAGTCAAGAGTATCAGCCTCTTAACAAGTGGTTAAAATGGGACAGAAAACAGTTGGCTTTTGCTCCTTCGTCGCTAATTTTAGCCAACAAATGTTGCCTCTTAACGAGCTTTGGTATAAACAAATATGACAAATCGACTGCCTAAGAAAACCTCTTCGACTATATCGACGCTCAACGAACTTGCGACGTTGGCAAACTATTCCCTCATGGACACGCTCAACTGTGATCCTGATGCAACAGAAAACGGTGCTGATCATGCGCCGAGACAAGTATTCTCGGGCCATTATGTCCCCGTCAATCCTACTCCAATCAAAGATCCTGAGTATGTCGCGCACAGCAAAACCTTTTTTTCAGAGCTTGGTTTCGCTGACAGTATGGCTGAGTCCGCTGACTTCGTCCGCATGTTCTCTGGTGACCTTTCTCAGGTGCCAGTACCGATGCGCAAGGTCGGGTGGGCGAGCGGATATGCACTTTCAATCTACGGTACTGAATACATCCAGCAGTGCCCGTTCCGAACGGGTAACGGATATGGCGACGGTCGTGCAATGTCCGTGCTTGAGGCTGTTATCAAGGGTCAACGCTGGGAAATGCAGCTGAAAGGTGGCGGTCGTACGCCATATTGCCGCGGCGCAGATGGTCGCGCTGTCTTGCGGTCTAGTATCCGCGAGTTCTTGGCTCAGGAGCACATGCACGCACTGGGCGTTCCCACATCACGATCTTTAAGTTTGTACGTTTCAAAAACGGAGACGGTGAAGCGACCATGGTATTCGGAGGGCTCGCGTTCGGAAAATCCCGACATGCTTATATCTGAAGCCGTCGCCATTTCGACACGTGTCGCACCGTCGTTCATCCGCGTTGGCCAACTCGAACTTTTCGCTCGCCGTGCCCGTACCAATGAACACCCAAAAGCGCTAGAAGAACTCGAGAAAATTGTGCTGCACTTGATTGATCGAGAATACGCTGTCGCCGTCGATAAGCAACTCTCCACACCAGAAAAAGTGGTGTTGTTAGCACGTGAGTTTCGTAGCCGTCTTACGTCATTGGTAGCAAACTGGATCCGCGTCGGCTTTTGCCAGGGTAACTTCAACAGCGACAACTGCGCAGCTGGTGGCTTTACACTTGATTATGGTCCCTTCGGTTTTAGTGATGTGTTTAACCCGCATTATCAGCCTTGGACGGGCGGCGGTCATCATTTCTCGTTCATGAACCAAGCAAACGCTGCGGAGCGCAACTTCGGCATGTTTTGTTCGGCGTTACGACCGTTGCTGATATCAAATCAAGACTGTTTGCTAGCGCTTGACGAGATCCAAAGTGGGTTTTCGCAAGTAATGCACACGCAAATGAATAAGATGTGGGCAGCTAAACTGGGGCTGGACTTAGATCTGAATACAGCATCTTACCAAACACGTTGTAACGAGCTGATCGGCGAGCTACAAACATTGCTGATGCAAGCGCCTGTCGATTACACAATTTTCTTCCGTGAGCTGTCGTCGATACCCGATGACATTGGTCCTCTCAAGAAAAGCTTTTACAATAGCCTATACAATGAGACGGCGCATGATAAAGACAGCCAAGAGTTGGACAAGTACTGGGCAGAGTGGCTCGAAAAATGGAAAATGCTCCTCAACAGCGCCAATGACGCGAATGCTACGTCGCCCCGAACCAGCGATGAAATCTCTAGGCAGATGAAGCTCGTTAACCCAAAATACATCTTGCGAGAGTGGTTTGTTATGCCGGCTTATCAGCAAGCAACTGCGGGTGATTATTCTCTCATTCGAGAGCTGCAGGACGTGATGACACAGCCATATGCTGAGCAATCGAAGGAGGTGGAGGATAAATACTATCGATTGAAACCGCTGGAGTTTTTTGAGGTGGGTGGATTGTCTCATCTTAGTTGTTCGTCGTGATGCTTAGGACTAAAAAACTAGTAACTGATCTTGCTTAGGTAGTTATCTCACTCAATTTCCAATTCAATGCTACCTTTATGGTAAACAAACACATAAGGATATTGAAATGGATTTTGATTGGGTAGAGTGGTTTGGTTATCTCGCATCGTTAGTTGTACTAGTGTCCCTGACAATGACGTCAATCATCAAGCTGCGGGTGATTAACTTCATCGGTTGTATTCTGTTTGCGATATTTGCCTATTTTATTGATTCTTTACCGACCATGTTAATGAACCTAGGGATAGCCGGCATCAATGTTTACTTCTTATGGAAAATTCATTCGACCGAGGAACAGTTCAAGCTGATTGTGGCAGCGGTTCATTCTGAATATTTTGAGCATTTCATTTCAACAAATCAAAGTGACATTGAACGGCAAACCACGGTAGATGAACTTCGAGAAGCCAATACGGTGTTTTATATGCTCAGGAATAACAGCATAGCGGGTGTATTAGCGGGGAATAATAATGACCAAGGCGAACTGTCAGTGCTATTGGACTTTGTTACGCCGGAATACCGTGATTTTAAGTTGGCGGATTATTACTATAAGTCGCACCCTGATGTACTCAAACACAGAGGGGTTAATACACTGATGGCGAAACCAACCACGCAGGAACAAAGAGATTACTTACTCAAAGTGGGCTTTCAGGTTGTTGATGGATCTGAAGGGCTTTATCAGAAACAGCTTTAATGGGTAGCTAGCACCCCCCAACAATGTAGATCTCACTTAGACATAACATCCTCTGTAATCCCTGCAAGTATTAGCCATGTACATCATCATGTGTTTTATTCCTACCTAATTCTTCTTGTCATAAATTCTGTTCAATTTCGTTACTTTCAATATTTAGCCATAAATTATCATCAAGTTAACGGTGGTTTTATTTATTTCTCGTTCGTTCAGATTTACTTAACTCTAGGTTAACTTCATTCTAATATTCTTAACTTACAGTGAGGGGTATACTCTCGGCTCTTAGAAAGAGAGAGCCAAATATGTTTGAATTCATTACTAATTCCTCATTAAAAAACACATCTATTAATTATTAATAATGGCTTATCAATAATTGCTATCACTACCGGCTTATTGTGTCTTACGCCGCGGCTTCTCTAATGACAATGCTGTGCGCTCTAAGGCTGATCATATCAGTCCAGGGGCAAAGGCGGACAATCGTATAGATCACTATACTCGTAGCATGATGGTGCAAGCTGCAGCTTAATTTAAACGCCTGCCTAGGTATTTAACCATTAAAAAACACACATCACATTAACCGATGTAAACAGGGAACATACCCATGTATGAAAATGAAGAAAAACTAACGAAAGCATTTGTTATTGCCGCCATCATTTGGGGCGTTATAGGCATGTGCATGGGTTTAATGGCAGCTCTGCAGCTATATCTACCGCAATTGAATTTTGCCAATGAGTATATAAATTTCGGGAAAATAAGACCCTTGCATACTAACGCCATCATCTTTGGATTGGTTTGCAACTTTATAATCGGTCTGTCGTTATACATAGTGGCAAAAACATCAGTCGTGAATCTAGTATCCAAAGGTTTATCGTGGTTCTTGTTCTGGGGTTGGCAGATAACATTGGTAATCGGCCTTATCTCAATCGCTTTAGGGTATACATCAACCAAAGAATACGCCGAATTTGAGTGGCCAATTGATATCGCTATTGTGGTTCTTTGGTTAACGTTTGGGTATATCTTCTTTGGAACGCTAGCGAAAAGAAAAACAAAGCATATATTTGTTTCAAACTGGTTCAGCGGTGGTGTCATTATTGTTATCGGCTTAATTTATTTGATAAACAATTTAGCCATTCCCGTGTATGCATTTAAAGGTTACTCCATATTTTCTGGTGCGAGTGATGCACTTGTACAGTGGTGGTGGGGACATAATGCAGTTGGCTTCTTATTGACAGCTGGTTTTGTGGGTACCAACTACTATTTCATTCCCAAGTTAGTTAATAGACCCATTTATTCATATCGACTGTCTTTAATTACTTTTTGGGGCTTAATCGGCTTTTATACTTGGGCTGGTACACACCATTTACTCTTTACATCCGTGCCATCTTGGATTCAAAATATTGGCGTAGTGATGTCTATTCTATTGTGGATCCCGTCATGGGCTGGCGCATTTAATGCTTGGATGACGTGTACTTCCAATAAAGAAGAATTGAAAACAAACCCCGTTGTCTGGTTTTTCTTATCGTCAATCGCCTATTACGCATTAGCGACGTTTGAAGGGCCTCTTATGGCTATCAGATGGTTCAATATGATAGCTCACAATACGAGCTGGGTTATAGGACACGTTCACTCTGGCGCGTTAGGTTGGGTTGGCATGACGTGTATAGCAACCTTCTACTATTTCATTCCTAAGTTATACAAAAAAGAACTCTACTCATATGGCTTAGTTAAGGTGCATTTTGTACTCGCTCACATAGGCGTACTATTCTACATAGTCTCCCTGTGGATCGGTGGTATAGGGCAAGGTGTTAAATCGTTAAGCCTTACTGAGTCTGGTTCTCTTACTTATTCGTTTGTTGATATTTTACGATTTATGGAACCCTATATGCTCGGACGTGCAATTGGTGGGGCGCTGTTTATCTTGGGTATGTTAGTGATGGTATATAACCTCATCATGACGGTGAAAAAACCACAAAAAGTAGTTATTGAAGGAGCATATTAATGGAAGAGTCAATATCCAAGTCAGTAATGGCTTTTATCACTATCACGACTGTCGTGGTCTTATTTTCATTCTTTGTGTGGGTTTTCCCTGGGTTCTTCTTCACCAACGATCTTAAAGAAATAACGACAGCTAAACCATACACAGCTTTAGAGTTAGCTGGACGGGATGTTTATATGGCTGAAGGTTGCGTGGCATGCCATACCCAGATGGTTAGAAACTTGGAACCGGAAAGAAAAAGATACGGTCGTCCTAATAAAATGGAAGATGATGTTTATGAGTTTAACTTTTTGTGGAGCTCACAAAGAACTGGCCCTGATTTAACTAATATTGGTTTGAAGTACACAGAAGGCTGGCACAAACAGCATCTAATCAATCCTCAGGCAATTGTACCAGCCTCAATCATGCCGCAATATCCGTGGCTGTTTGAAAAGAAACTTAACGTTAGTCATGTTATTGCTTCAATGAAAGCGATGAAAAAGCTAGGTGTTCCGTATACAGACACGCAAATTGAAAATTCATCAAGCAAAGTGGAAGGTAAAACAAAAGGTGATGCGCTTGTTGCTTACTTGATGAGTCTTGGCGTAGATACGCGTGAAAAAGGTGGGGATTTAAATTAATGGAATCCATGAACATATTATCAAGCGTACTATCGATTATCTTCTTTTTTATCATGGTTGCAGTTATTTATTCACAGTTCCGAAAGAACAAAACTGCAGACAGTAATAAAACAATAGAGCAATTTGATGGGATTGATGAAAAAGATGCACCAATTCCTAAGGTTTTCTTTGTTGCGTATCTTATTGCATTTATAGGGGCAATTGTTTATGTCCTTCTATATCCAAGTTTAGCTTCTTGGAAAGGGTTTATCGGTTGGACCGAGAATGATGACGCGTATGTGGCTAAATCAATTGATATAAACAATAACATTAACGCAATAATCAATGCGAATACCGATGAACAAGTCTTTACTCTGTTACAAAAAGATCCGCTTGTTTTACAGAGTGGTAAATCGCTATTTGGTGATAATTGTTCTGCTTGTCATGGTCAAGATGCTAAGGGGCAATATAACTACCCGAGTTTAGTTGATAAAGACTGGTTATACGGTGGCTCACCTCAAGATGTCTATACGACAATACATAATGGGCGCAAGGGTAAAATGCCAGCTTGGAAAGGTGTACTGAGCGGTAAAGACATAGATGAGCTTACGCAGTATGTGTCTGATCTAAATAAAGGACCATTTAAAAGCAATGCGCTTTTCGATGCTAATTGTTCATCATGTCACGGCAAAGATGCCCAAGGTACACATGGCGTAGGGGCGCCTAACTTAACGGATGATATCTGGCTTCATGGTTCAGCTAAAGCTGATATCAAACGTAATATTGAGAATGGCATGAGTAATGAAATGCCTGATTTTGGTGAGCGACTTAGCAGAAATCAAATATTGTCTTTAACCTCTTATATTGTATCCCTACAGAGTGAACCACAAGACAATATCGATTTTATGCAAGCGAACACTTATATCTTCTCTCGAAATGAACAGCAATTGCCAGCAGTGTTAACGGCTTGTGTGGCCTGTCATGGCGCTGATGGTCTTGGTGCTTTACCTGGAGCGCCTAAGTTAGCAGGATTAAAGCAAGCGTATATCTATAACCAATTGAACTTGTTTGTATCTGGTTTAAGAAAAAATGCAACGATGCAAAATATAGTTGCCGGCTTAGATGTGAAAGATAAGTTACTTGCTGCTAGCTATTTCAGCTCTCTCGATTCACCTGCGATAAGTAAAATCACTCCAGAGAAATCAGCAGACGGTCTCATTAATGATCCTACTGAGCGCCTGATATTCCAAGGTGATTGGCAACGCGCTATTCCTGCTTGTTCTACTTGTCACGGTCAAGAAACTGAAGGTAGTCCATCATTTCCAAGATTGGCAGGTCAATCATCTGACTATTTAGAGAAACAATTATTTGACTGGAGAACGGGCGATAGAACCGGTGATCAAGGTCATATGATGCAAAACGTCGTTAACAAGCTAACAGATGATGAAATTAAATCCCTGTCGAAATATTTATCAAAAATGAAATAACCTGTGAGCAAATGAAAGGCCAATAGATCGAAGGTTAACAGCTCAAAGATTAATAGATTAATAGATTAATAGATTAATAGATTAATAGGTTAATAGGTTAATAGGTTAATAGATTGAAAGATTAATAGGATACCGTAATTATGAAAATGAATAAGTTAAGAAGGGAAATCATTAAAGCTGGTGGCTATGTCGCTTTAGCTGCTGCACCATTAACGGCTTTCTCTAAAGAGTTTATGAAAGACGGGCAAATGTATTCGGATGGTGAAGGGGTGAGCTATGCCGATGGCCCTAAGCCTGTATTAAGCAATTTTCCGCAAAAAGATAATGTTGTGATCGTACATACTCGACCACCTCATCTTGAAACGCCTTTTAATGTATTCAATGAAGGACTAATAACACCAAATAACCGTTTCTTTGTTCGTTATCATTTAGCAGACGTCCCTGTAGCCATAGACACTGATAAGTACACTATTACTATTTCAGGGGCTGTTGATAAGGAAGTTACATTAAGCTTGGCTGAATTAAAGTCGATTGAAGGCCAACAAGAAATTGTAGCTGTACAACAGTGTACTGGTAATAGCCGAGGCTATTCATCACCACGTGTTTATGGTGCGCAATTAAGTAATGGCGCTATGGGTAATGCGAAGTTCAAAGGCGTGCCACTTAAAAACGTGTTAGCGAAAGCGGGTATTTCTAGTGCTGCGACAAGTGTCATCATTGATGGTTTAGATAAGCCGGTACGAGATACGACTCCAGATTTTCAAAAATCATTACCTATTGACCATATTATGACGGGCGAACCTATGCTTGTTTGGGAAATGAATGGTGAACCTTTACCGTTTTTAAATGGCTTTCCAGTGAAATTAATCGTTCCGGGTTGGTATGCAACATATTGGGTTAAACATGTATCGCACCTTAAAGTTATAGAGGATAAGTTTGATAACTTTGATGCGTTCTTTATGACAACTGCATACCGTCTACCTGATAACGATTCTAAGAGTGAATTACCAACTGCCAGGGCGAAAACGACGTTACCTGTAAATCGTTTCCCAATAAGAAGTTTTGTTACTAGCTTAGAAAATGGTGATGAAGTTAACGCTGCAACCAGTATTGAAATTAAAGGGATAGCTTTTGATAGTGGCAGTGGTATCAAAAAAGTTGAAGTTTCAGTCGATGGTGGGAATAAGTGGATACAAGCAGCGCTTGGTGAAAATCTTGGTCGCTTTTCCTTTCGAGGTTGGAAGTTAAGCCATAATTTTAATGAAAAAGGCAGAACGCTTGTGATGGTAAGAGCAACAGGTAAGAGTGGTGAGACACAACCTGTTAATGCATCTTGGAATCATGGCGGTTATAACCGAAACGCGATTGAACGAACAAGTATTAAGGTGGTTTAAATGCGGTTTTTACTTATTATATTAGCGCTATGTTCATTGACTGTTAAAGCTGAGATCGTATCAATAACCTTACCTATGGATAATACCAAGCTTAAGCCGTCGACATTACCTGGATATGGTCTTGCGCAATCTAAATGTCACCTTTGTCATTCAGTCGATTACGTTATGTATCAACCACCAGAGATGGATTTAAAAGAGTGGACTGGTGAGATGTATAAAATGCGTAACGCTTACGGTGCACCTATTAGTATGGGGGAGGCTAAGGTTATTGCCGCTTATTTGTCAGTTGCTTATGGCTCTGCAAAAGAAACGGATGCAGAAATAATTGCCTTAACTAAACTCGCTAGTACCAAAAAAATCTATCAGCCTGATAACTTAGATGTGAAATCATTATTATCTGATAATGATTGTTTAACGTGTCATAAAGATGCGGGCGTTTCCTCTATTAAACACATACGAGCTAAATATGAGGGAACGGATAATGCGGTTGATAGATTGGGAGTTGCTATTAAGTCAGGTGGTCTTGGTATGCCTAAACCACCTATCAATCGCCATGAATCAGAAGCGATTGCAAAATACATCCTAGGGGAAAGTGCGAAATAGGGACCAAGGTGCAATTTATCGACTAGATATAAAATCAAACCGTTGTTGTTATAGCGGTTTTTTCACATCTGAAGGCATCTTCACTAGGGCACGTGCAGACAACATAGCGATCAATTTTGAACTGGGCGGTGAGTTGCATGAAAATTATGTATTTATTCTCACTAACACATAACAAATAAGTTCAATCAGAATGACATTGCTTTCTAGCAGAATAATGAGTCAGAAATAACGATGGAAATGACTTTTCTCAATTTCATTCACCAATATCAGTAGTAAGATAATAACCCTCATTAAACAAATTAAAGTGGTTACCATGACAATCGATCTAAATAGTCGTTACGGCTTAAATCCTGCACATAGTGAAGTAGTAGAAGCGTGTAAAGTTATTGAGCCGTGCGATACATTAGATATGGGCTGTTCAAATGGGCGTAATGCCTTGTATCTCGGCCAACTTGGATTTAACGTCAATGCCATCGATATAAATGCTGGTGCTATTGATACGCTGCAAAGCATTATTGATCAAGAAAAGATCACTAACATTAAGACTCAGGTGCTCGACATTAACAGTGCCAACCTTGGTGCAGGCAATGTTAACCACTATGGTTTTATCTCATGTACCGTAACCCTCATGTTTATTAACCCTGCCAATGTTGACGCTATCATTGCTGATATGCATAAGCGTACTCTGCCCGGCGGTTATAACCTGATTGTTTGCGCCATGAGCACGGAACAAAATCCATGCCCAGTGCCGTTTCCTTTTACCCTACAAACGGAACAGTTACGTGAAGCTTATGCAGGGTGGAAGCTGATTAAGTACAATGAAGATGTTGGTACTATGCACAATGGCGCTAAATTGCAGTTTGCGACCATGTTGGCGCGTAAACCTAGCTAAAAAATAAGACATTAATTGTTACAGTCTATTCTGTAGATAAATCAGTAGCATCCTATAAATATGTCGATGTAAGCTAGAACACTTCTAAAAAAAGACCTCAACACTGAGGTCTTTTAGTTTTCAGATTTAAGCAGATGTATCTTCCCCATAGCGACTTATATCGGGTATTTATAAAACGTTGAAAGTTATCATTTAATCGAATTTGCCTTCGGCGTTACAAAACGTTACAAAGCGATACAAAAAGTCAGTAATTATTATCTCGTTCATGTCAGTTAGCTTCTGTATAAGCGCTCCCACCTCAATAAACCGTGATACAAACACCTGATTTCTATAATTGTAGTGTGCAAATCGATCGATTAGCGGACGGGTTGTCACCACTAAGTATTTTATAGAATATTAGCTCAACAATACTCCGTGGTAGGTTGTCAAAAAATAAAAGGAAGAAACAATGATAATCTTTACTACTGAATCAACTGATTTAATTTTTAATATTCTAAAACAAACAAACGATTTCGAAAATGCAGAGATCTTTTTTGATGACAGTAAAACACTAAGAAAAGTGACTAACTTTGAATCCATAACAGAACTTTTTGAATGCAATGGAACCTTAGAAGAGCATGTTACAAAGTATCTACTGACATTAAGCGACAATGTAAAACTAACCATAAGAACAGATGGAAAATCAATGTCTGTTGATAACATCAATATTGAAACTAAACGAAAAGATTATGGTATCAATATCGCAGCGTCTAAATACATGTTTTAACTAACGCAAACCGAATCTGGGATTCAGAGTTGTGGTCAATTAGATGGCAACAATAACTTCTCCATTAATGATACACGCCAGTTCTTCAACACTTGCAGTGCATAATTTGAGTCGCTACCTTCCGCACTACCCATAAATAAGTGACGATAAATTTTAAAATTAAAACCTAATAAAAACATATAGTTCAAATATTGAGCGTTACTTGGGCGGCACATCTACGAAGTGTGATTTAAATCACACTTACGTGACTGGGTGTCATACTTATCAATGGGATATGTAGCTGAAAAGAGATCTTTACGATACTTTACGCGCCCTTGCAGTATTTTATTAAACTTTATTGTTTTTTATTAATGTTTATCGGTATTTACGTTTAATTGTAATTATTTTTAGTTTTGTAATGGTTTATAGACATTCAGTGGGCGAATATTAATTTTATGCAAAATCTTACCTGTAGCGACCTTAATTCATCTGTGAAATATACAACGACAGCTTCGGCACTAGCATGCTCAGCATTGTTGTTGCAGTTGTCGGGAGCGAAGGCAAAGCCCTGTGAAAAATTTGATGATCGCTTATCTCTTAAAAAAATCATTAAGCAGTTTGCTAAAACCAACGATGTTAATTTAGGCGTTTCCAAATTAAAGCTAGCCAAAATATCAGCAAAAATGTTGCCTTTGGCTTTTAAGAATCGTGATGGTTTATATGTGGTGCTGGCGAAAATATCTGCTGACCAGGCTTTAATTCAGTCTCCAGAAGCTTCTGGCCCGACATTGTTAAGTATCGATGAATTACAGGCTCAGTGGGGAGGTGTGGTGATCACGTTACAAGGAGAAGCTCTGCGTTTCGATATATCTTGGTTCATTCCTGAGTTTGTCCGCCACCGTAAGTTACTTGCCGAAGTCCTGCTATTTTCATTGATGTTACAGTTACTCGCTTTAGCAACGCCGCTATTTTTTCAAGTCGTTATGGATAAGGTGCTCGTCCATAACGCTTTATCTACTCTTGACGTGCTGGTGGTGGTGCTGGTTATTGTTGGTATTTTTGAAGTTGTGTTGAAGGGGATGCGAGAATACTTGTTTGCGCATACCTCTAACCGTATTGATATCGAGCTGGGCATTAAGTTGTTTCGTCATCTGCTTGGCCTACCGCTCCTTTATTTCAAACATCGCCAAGTCGGCGCGATTATTACCCGAGTGCAGGAACTTGACAGTATTCGTGACTTTTTGACTGGTTCGATGCTTACCCTTTGCGTCGATGTTATGTTTACCTTTGTGTTCTTCGGTGTCATGGCTTGGTTATCGCCGCTATTGACCTGCATTGTGCTAGCAAGTCTGCCTTTTTATTTTGTACTGGCCTGGCTAAGTACCCGCCCTTTGCAAGAACGTATTGAACGCCAGTTTCAGACTTCGGCGATGAATACTTCATTCTTAAATGAGTCGGTCAGCGGTGTTGAGACGATCAAAAGCTTAGCGGTAGAGCCGAGTATGCAGCGACGTTGGGAATCGCAAACACAAGAAATGGTCGACGCTGGCTTTCAGACGCAGACATTAAACGGGGTGATCAGCCATATTGTCACCTTGTTGCAGAAAGTCACGGGGGTGGCAGTTATCTGGGTTGGGGCAAATGAAGTGATGTCATTAGAGCTGACTATTGGTCAGTTGATTGCATTTAATATGATGACCTCGCATGTTAGCCAACCGATCGCCAAGCTGGTTGAACTTTGGCAACAATTTATACAGACCCGCGTTGCTGTCGACAAGTTGGGGGACATGCTGAACCTGCCTGTAGAGCAGGACCAGGGCACTGAAGTCCCGACTGCTGTACTTTGTGGTGACTTACAGATGCAGAATATTTCATTTAAATATCAACCTAATCTTGACCCTGTACTGTGTGATATCAATCTCCATATCCAAGCGGGTGAAAGCTTAGGTATTGTTGGTCCCTCGGGCTCTGGGAAGTCGACGTTAACACGTCTGTTGCAGAAGCTTTATACCCCACAAAGCGGCAGTATTCTCATCGATGGTATACCGCTGCACAGTCTAGCGCCAGATTACCTGCGCAGCCAAATAGGTGTTGTGTTACAGGACAATTACTTGTTCAACCGTAGCGTGCGTAACAACATCGCGATAAAAGATCCCAGTGCTTGTTTAGAAGACGTAGTCGCTGCTGCGAAGTTAGCTGGCGCGCATGACTTCATTTTACAACTTCCACTTGGTTACGACACTATTTTAGCGGAAGCCGGAAGTTCATTATCAGGTGGACAGCGACAGCGAGTCGCCATTGCTCGCGCGTTAATGGCCAATCCTAAAATTCTAATTTTTGATGAAGCAACGAGTGCGCTTGACGATCAGTCGCAGGCGATCATTCAGGAGAATATGCAAGCAATATCCCGCAGTCGAACCGTTATTATTGTCGCTCATCGGTTATCAACAGTACGCCATTGCGACCGCATCATAACCCTAGAAAAAGGTCATATTACTGAATCTGGTAGTCATCAACAGTTATTAGCGCTGCAGGGATGTTATGCCCGTTTATGGCGCTTACAGCAAGAATTACGTAAGGAAACAGACTGATGTTTATCAAACACTTAAGAACAATTCGTCAAGCGTTGAAAGCACAGCGTAATGAGGCCGCAGATATTAAGCGCTCTCGTGATGAATATGAGTTTCAACCTGGCTATTTAGAAATTGTAGAACGTCCGCCAGCACCTTGGACACGACGTACGGCGTTATTATTGACCTTGCTTCTGCTGTTGACTCTGTTTTGGTCGGTGATCGGTAGGTTAGATATCCATGCTAGTGCTGCTGGTCGTTTATTGGTGTCCAGCCATTCTAAAGTGATCCAGTCAATTGAACCGGGAGAGGTTGTTGCTATTAATGTCCGTGATGGTCAGCAGGTCAAAAAAGGCGATGTGTTGATTGAACTGAATCCTATTGGTATTCAAGCGGGGATCCAGGAGATCCAAGAACAGTTAAATTTTAAAAAACTAGAGCAAGCCCGTTTGCAGGCGTTGTTGAGTGACGATCCGTTAAATAGCTTTGTTGTGCCAACAGGCATTAGCCCACTACAAGTAAGTGTTGCGCGTGCGCATTTACGCAGTGAATGGGCAGAAATCGAAGCCAATGTAGAGAGTATCAACGGTGAGATGAAGGTTAATTTAGCCAATCAACATGCGCGTAAAAAAGACATCATAGGCTTGGGTGAATTGGCTGAAAATATTGACAACCGTTTAGATGCTCAGCGTACCTTAGCAAAAAACAATTTGATCCCACGGGTGGTATTGCTGGAACAAGAAAAAGAAAAGTTAGAAATAGATCGCTCGCTATCGCAGCAATACACCGGGATTGATGTTCTTCAAGCTGAATATAGCAGCAAACAGGAACAGCGTAACGGTTATTTGGCGAAAGTCCGTCGTGAGTATTATGACAAGCTTAATCAGGTGCAAGCTTCAATTGCGGTAATGAGACAACAATTGATTAAATTACAGGAAAAATTCCGCCTGCAAAGTCTGCTCGCCCCGGTTAGCGGTGTTATACAGCAGTTGGCTGTGCACACTCTCGGTGGTGTTGTAGAGGCTGCTAAGCCGTTGATGATTATCGTGCCTGATGATGCAGTATTAGAAATTGAAGTGAAGATCCTCAACAAGGATGTCGGGTTTGTGCATAGCGGACAAAATGTTGAAATTAAGGTCGACTCTTTCCCTTATACACGGTACGGGACCATCGCTGGCAAGGTGGCGTATGTGTCTAGAGATTCCGTGAAGGATGAGAAACTTGGTTTAGTTTTTCCAGCACGCGTAAGGATCGCACAGCGCACTATGCTAGTTGAAGATAAAGAGGTGCCGCTGCAGGCAGGAATGAGTGTTAATGCCGAGATCCGTACTGGTGATAGACGAGTGATTGACTACCTGCTTAGTCCTTTGCAGCAGTATCAGTCTGAAGCGATGAAGGAACGATAATGGCTGCTATCGAAACATTGGCACCTGTACAAGATACACCTGTAGAAGATACATCTTCACAAAATACATCTGCGAAAAATATGCCTGCTAACGATGCTGTCGAAGATCCCGGTCTGGTTGCGCTAAGCAGAGCTGCTGGTCACTTTAAATTATCTGTGGATGTTGGGCAATTGACGCATCAACTGGGACGTAGGGAAGGGGTCGCCGACAGTATCGATTTATGTCGTTGTGCACTTTGGCTGGGATTACGCGCTCGTCAAACTGACTCTACTATAGACCGACTATCTGCATTACCTTTGCCAGCATTAATGCTGACAACGCAAGGTTGGATGGTATTGGAACGGGTTGAGGGGGACACGCTTACGGTATTTATACCGGGCCAAGCTGATCGTTGTGAATATTCACGGCAGGAGTTCAACGAGTTCTGGCGGGGAGAGTTAATACTGCTGGCGGAAGCGTTGGATATTCCTAAAAAAACAAAATTTGGTTTTGCTTGGTTTGTGCCATCTATTCGTAAGCATGCCTCGCAGTTCCGCTATGTGCTGTTGGTGTCTTTGATGCTGCAGTTGATAGCCTTGGTGACGCCGTTATTGTTTCAAAATGTTATCGATAAAGTGCTGGTCAGCCGTAGCCTATCCAGTTTACAGGTGCTCGGAATTGCGATGCTGGTACTGGCAGTGTTTGAACCTGTTTACGGTTTTCTTCGTGCTTGGCTGTTTGCCAATCTAGCCAGTAAGACTAATTCTGAATTATCCAGTCGCCTTTACCAGCATCTGATTACTTTACCGCTTAATTATTTTCAGCAACGTCAGACAGGTGAAATTATTGCACGAGTTCGGGAAATGAGTCAAATCCGTCAGTTTTTAACGGGTTCCGCATTGAGCATGGTATTGGATTTAGCCTTTGTTGGACTGTTTTTAGCTGTCATGTTTACCTATGCCGCTAAGCTAACTTGGCTCGTTATCGGCTCTTTGGTGCTGTATTTTATTTTTTGGCTGCTTGTCGGGCCGGCACTTCGCGCTAGGGTGACAAGAGAATATGAATTAAGTGCAGATAATACCGCCTTTTTGATTGAATCGGTTACCGGTATTGAAACCATCAAAACGACGGCTACCGAATCGACTTTTTCACGCCAATGGGAGCGTCAATTAGCCAGTTTCGTACGCGCTTCTTTTCGCGCCAAAGTGATCGGAATATTGGCGGGGCAAGGAATTGGCTTGATTCAAAAATTGACCTCGGCATTAGTGTTGTGGTGGGGCGTTACGCTAGTGATGCAAGGCTTGTTAACGCCTGGAGAACTTGTTGCATTCAATATGTTGGCAGGCAATGTGACACAGCCGATCCTACGCCTTGCCCAGATCTGGCAGGACTTTCAACATACTTTGATTTCACTGCGCCGTATTGGTGACATTCTTGATGAAGATACGGAGCAAGGCAGTGGCGGTCTAGCATCTGTACCTAAGCTGGCTGGTGGTGTGAGCTTCAGTGGCGTGCGATTTCGTTATCATGCTGACGGTCAGGAAGTGTTACGCAACCTTAATCTTGATATTAAACCCGGTGAGTTTATCGGCATTACCGGACCCTCGGGTTCTGGTAAGTCAACGCTGACCCGATTGTTGCAACGTCTCTATATTCCTCAGCACGGACAGGTGCTGGTTGATGGTATCGATTTAGCGATTGCCGATCCCGTGGCACTGCGCCGTAATATGAGCGTGGTGTTACAAGAGAGCCTGCTTTTTTCCGGCACTATTGCTGAAAACATCCGCCTTTGCTGTCCCTTAGCCAGCGATGCACAAGTTCTGCAGGCTGCCACACTGGCTGGCGCCGATGAGTTTATTCGCGAACAGCCAGAAGGCTTTGACGCACAAGTAGGGGAAAAAGGCGGTCGTTTATCTGGAGGCCAACGTCAACGGGTTGCACTGGCTCGAGCGCTACTTACAAATCCTGGTATTTTACTGCTTGATGAAGCAACTAGCGCTTTAGATTACGAGTCTGAAGCTGCGGTGATGGCAAATATGGACGCTATTTCCCAAGGGCGTACCGTGATCAGTATTGCTCACCGTCTGAATACACTGCGCTATGCGGATCGAATACTGGTAATAGATAAAGGAGAGATAGTGGAGCAAGGAACGCACCAACAGCTACTTGACCTAGATGGCACCTACGCCAACCTGTGGAATCTGCAAGTAGCATCGTAGCCTTTTATAGGCTGTAAGTATGCCAACGACTTACTTCGAAAAGTAGTCGGCGGTAATTTTTAATTTTAAAAAGAGAGTAAATTTATGACTGAGAACTTCGTACAAACAGTATCAAGTGTTAATTACAATAAAGGTATTTTTTCATTGTATTTCGTTGGACAGAATCAACAAAATATGTCCAATGGTGTGATGGCTGAGAATGATACTGATCTGGAATTGAAACAAGTGGTACATATGCCAGCTTCTGGCTTTATGTATATGGTTTCTATGGTTAAAAACATGCTTGAGGATCCGCGTATGGCAGCTGAATTTGACAAGCTAGTTGCGGCTGGTTTTTTACCCTCAGAGCCGACGCAAGAACAACCTGCTTCTAAACCTGTAACCGTGTCAGCAGCACCAAAAAAGCCAACTGCGCGCAGCAAAAAATAACATTAAGGGGTTGATATATGAAGATTAACTATCAACCAGCAAAGCTTGATTATTCAAAAATACAGTCAATGATTGGTGGGGTGATGGTACTTAGCCAGCACTCTCCTTTGCACCGCTTTTACGTTGTAGCTGAATGGCAACAACGTATTATGCCGGCTTTTGAATTGAATCAATTTTGCTATTACGAAGATGACCAAGGCTGCCCAATTGCTTTTTGTAATTGGGCGTTTTTATCTGAGAAAAATAGAGATGAGCTACTTTCTGGTTCAAGAGAGCTTTTGCCTTCGGATTGGAATTCTGGCGAGCATATCTATATCCCAGAAATGATTGCGCCATTCGGTCATGGACGCAAGATTATAAACGATCTTCGTCGTCGTGTGTTCTTGCCGTGGAAAGGACAAAAAGTGTGTACTGTCCGCGGTAAGTTAGATACACAAACCAATCTCTGCACTCGAAGTGTGCAGTGGTTTTCTATTTAAATAAACATTAAAGAGATTTGCTATGGGTAAACCATTTTGGAGAAGTGTTGAGTACTTCTTTACGGGAAATTATTCTGCTGATGATGGTAACAATAACATTGTTGCGATTGGATTTGGCGGAGAAATAAAGGCTTATGGGGGCGATGATACTATCACTGTTGGTTCTATCGGAGCCACAGTGTATACGGGTAGCGGCAATGATAACGTATATGCGGGCGCTGCTTACCTAAAAGTTGAAGACAGTACAGGTAATCTAGGTGTTTATGGTGCAGCAGGCTATGCAGACATAAATAAAAATGGCGATGGTAACGTTTCTTTTGCGGGAGCCGCTGGTGGGGTATCTATTGACCATACCGGTAATCATGGCGATGTTAAGTATGGTGGTATTGCCGCTTATAATGGTCTGACTCGTAAGGGCTTGAGCGGTAATGTCACATTTGAGGGGGCTGGTGGTTATAACAGTCTTTGGCATGAAACTAATCAAGGTAATCTGTATTTCGCGGGCGCTGGTGCCGGTAATAAGCTGGACCGTACCTGGTTCAATCGTTATCAAGGCTCTCGCGGTGATGTTAGTTTTAATGGGGTTGGTGCTGCAAATAGTATCAGCTCGCGAGTAGAAACCGGTAATATTTCTTTTAAAGGTGCAGGTGCCGATAACCATCTAGTTCGTAAAGGCAAGGTGGGGGATATTACTTTACAAGGTGCTGGTGCATCGAACCGTATTGAGCGTACTCGTCAAGCTGATGATGTCTACAGTGAAACCCGAGGTGACATTCGCTTTGAAGGGGTCGGTGGTTACAACAGTATTTATTCAGATGTCGCTCACGGTAATATCAATTTCTCAGGTGCTGGTGCATATAATGAGATTACCCGTAAAGGCGTTAAAAATGATTTCGCAGGTGAAGGCTTAGAAAATGCTAACGCCGATGAAATTGTACTAACGAGTGCAGATTTAGGGGGTAGCTGGATCCAACAAAGCCAAGCCGTAAGCGGTGTTAAATCAACGACAGAGGCTAACACCTATCTGTTTGCTTTTGCAGATTCGACGTATACCAAAATTAGTAAAGTTAGATTGCATAATGACCCGATTACCGGAAAGCTCGGCTACTACGCAACGTCTTGGTATAAAGGGGGCAATCACTTAACAAATTTAGCAGATCAACAAATTTCATCTGCGAACGGTTTTGTGAACCTTAATATTAACGGTGCTTATACGCTTTCTAAGCTGAAAGTTGAACATCAGCAATCGGTAACCGTTCACGCGATAGAAAAAAATCTGACGGAATACGAATGGATCACTTACGGAGGTGGTACTTCGATTGATGCAGCTGATGTTACCTTGTCTGATAGTAAAATGGGTGGCCCCTCTATTTCTACTGTTGGTACGAAGATTGATGTACAGGCCGTTAAGTCCAACAGTAAAGCAAATACTTATATTTATGCTTCATTACAGGGTCCATACACCAAAATAGTGGTAGTAGAGCTGGCTAATGATCCAAAGAGCGGAGAACTAAAATACCGAGCAATACCTTGGTATAAATCCGGCGACTATACGGCGAACCTTGCGAACGAAGATATCTCTGCGGGTAATGGCTATAGACATGCTGGATATTCGCTCAGCGATCTGCAGTACCGTGTTGATTCTATGAGGGTTACTTCCGATCAAATCGCTGATATGGAGGAGTATAGTGAAAAACCATTGATTGAAGCTTCGACAGACAGTGGTGAGAGTTCTGGAGATGTACGCTTTATTGGCGCAGGTGGCGGTAATGTCATCAAGTCTAATGTGACGCGTGGCAACGTGTATTTTGACGGTGCAGGTATTGCCAATGTGATAACCCACAGCTCTGACTTCGGTAATACCGAATTTAATGGTGTCGGTGCGGCAAATGTGATTGTTAAGAGCGGCCAACAAGGCGATCTAACGTTTCATGGTGCAGGTCTAGGTAATGTACTCGTCCATCAAAGTAAACAAGGTAAGATGGATGTTTGGGCTGGCGGTTTAGTCAATGTGCTGGTTCGTGTTGGCGATGGTGAATATCTAGTTCATTTACTTGCTTACGGTAATATTTCTGTACAGCAAGGCAATGGCGATAGCCGAGTCGTTATGTTCGGTGGTTATAATACGCATACGCAAATCGGTAAT
The DNA here is from genome assembly GCF_000276805.1 of Moritella dasanensis ArB 0140. Classification (GTDB taxonomy): domain Bacteria; phylum Pseudomonadota; class Gammaproteobacteria; order Enterobacterales; family Moritellaceae; genus Moritella; species Moritella dasanensis. The sequence continues at coordinate 35,427 of NZ_AKXQ01000028.1, forward strand.
GGCAGCGGAACATGGGTTGCAGCTGGTGGTTTTAATGTGATGACCCAAGTAGGCGATGGTGATATTACCTCTGTTTTAGTTGGTGGTGCTAATGTACTTACTAAAATTGGGGATGGTGATTTGACTTCCGGTATGATCGGTGGCGCTAACATCATTACTCACATTAGTGGCGATGAGCAATCCTCTGATACAACTTCAGTTGCGCTTGGCGGCTTAAATGTGTTGACCAAAAAAGGTAAGGGTAATGCACTTGCGGTTATGGCTGGAGGAGGTAATGTTCTGACCCATATCGGTGATGGCAGCACTACTGGTGTAATGATTGGTGGCGCTAACGTTTTGACTAAAGTTGGTGACGGTAATACTACCGGGATCATGCTTGGTCTGGGTAACGTATTAACCCATATCGGTAATGGTCAGACTCTTGGCGTGATGGGCGCAGTTGGTAATGTATTTACTAAAGTGGGTGATGGAACCGCCATTGCCGCTATGGTCGGTGCTGCCAATATCTTTACGCATGTCGGTGAAGGTGATTCTTGGGCACTGATGGGTGGTTTGGGTAATGTATTTACCAAAATAGGCGATGGTAATGCACTAGCGCTGATGATCGCAGAAGTGAATGTGTTTACTCACATTGGTAACGGCACTACCGTTGCGCTGATGTTAGCTAAAGGCAATATTGCGACTAAAGTTGGTAATGGTATGACCATGGCAGCGATGGTGGGCAATGCCAACATTTTCACTCATGTTGGTGACGGTGATACATTTGCAGCTATGATTGGCCAGGCCAATATTTTGACCAAGGTGGGTAATGACTTAACCGCAGCGTTGATGGTAGGTCAGGCTAATATTTACACCCATGTCGGCGATGGCACGAGTATCGGCATTTTAGCTGGTGAAGCGAATATTATGACCAAAGTGGGTGATGGTACGACGCTTGCTGCGATGTTTGGTAAAGCCAATATCATGACTCATGTAGGTGATGGTCTGAGCGGCGTTCTTGCACTTGGTCAAGCAAATATCGTTACTAAAGTGGGTGACGGCTTTATGGGGGTAGTTGCTGCTGCTAAGGCGAATGTGGTAACGCATGTCGGCGATGGTACTACAGCTGCTCTAATGCTTGGTGAAGGGAATATCTTAACCAAAGTCGGTGATGGTACGACAGTTGGTCTACTGATTTCTAAGATCGGTAACATCATGACCCACGTTGGTGATGGTATGACCATTGGCGTTGCGAAAGGCAAGGCCAACATCATTACTAAAGTCGGTGATGGACTTGGCGTTAATGTAGCCTGGGGCGAGGCAAATATACTGACGCATGTTGGTGATGGCGATCGCTATAACTTTGCCAAAGGTAAAGCCAATATCATTACCAAAGTGGGTAACGGACAAGAGGTTTCTGTTGTTCATGGTAAAGCCAATATTATTACTCATGTCGGTAATGGTGATGATTACACTGGTGCTTGGGGCGAAGCGAATATTATCACCAAAATCGGTGACGGGCGTAATGTTGTCTTAGCTAAAGGTAAAGCTAATATTGTTACGCAAATTGGTGATGGTGACAGCTTCAATGCCTTATGGAGTAAAGGTAATATTGTTACCAAAGTGGGTGACGGTATGCAAGTCACAGCGGCGAAAGGCAAGGCGAATATCGTTACGACTATTGGTAATGGCTTAAGCGTAACGGCAACCTATGGTGATTTGAATATCAATACCAAAGTCGGTGATGGTATTTCTGTCAATGTTGCTTGGGGTAAATACAACATCAACACTAAAGTGGGTGATGGCCTCAATGTTGCGGTGATGAAAGGTAAAGCTAATGCGAATATTCAAGTCGGTGACGGTTTAGGTATTAATGCCTCTTATGCCCAAAATAATGTTGCCATTAAAATTGGTAACGGCGATTTCTATAGCTTGTCTGTAGCATCAAGTAATACTAAGAGTAATAAACTGTCTTCGCTATTCGATAATATCAAACAGACGGTATTAGGCATGGCTGGCAGCCAGGGCATCAATTTCTTGGTGCAGGGTGATGATGCTTCGACATCGGCTTCCCGTAAAGGCCGCGGAGCAATTGCTACTCCGGAGATAACTAAACTCAATGGCTTCCAAATGGAAGAAATTGCAGAGGTTGGCAGTGAACTTGGTGATAGCATGTCAGGCGGTGTTACAGATGTCGAAACGCCAGATGTTGCGGCGATGAAAAGCGAATTAAATGTCGACGAAGATGCGCAATCAACAGAAAATCCAAACTTGATCGCTAACGGAGACTTTGAACAAGGTGCTCAAGGTTGGCTGTCGACCAATGGTATTGAAGCGTCGTATTCAGGCAGTGTTTACGGTGTCGATAATGCAGGCCACGGTGCAATTGTTAATGAACTTGCCACCAACGTTAATACCACTATTTATCAAGACATTCAAAGTTTGGAAAGTGGCGAAGTACTTTCACTGAGTTTTGATTTCGTTCAACGCGCAGGCCTTTCTGCTGGACATGGTATGCAGGTACTATGGAATGGCAGCATAGTATTCTCAGCCTCTGGTGATGAAAGTACCTGGCAGCAGCAAACATTGCAACTGACGGCTCAGATCGGTAATAACAGAATCGAATTTAAAGGCACAGGCGAAAGTAATGGCCTTGGCTATATTTTGGATAACGTGGTTGCGAAATCAGAGAAGATAGCGGCAACGAGTGCAGTCAGTGACAACGCACAGCAAAATAAAGCCGCAGCGAATGCCCAGAATGACAAAGAAAAAGCGGAAGCCAATGCGCAACGTTTACAGCAAGAAAAAGATCAACAATTAGCGGCTGTATCCGGTTCTCAAAAGCAGCTCGAAGCGACCGATCAAAACGCATTGAAAACCAATGGTCAAACAGAACGTGAAGCGCTTGCCGTAGAACAACGAGACATAACCAAAGAACTGACAGATCTGACCCAAGGGCTTGATGCGCTTGATGGTCAAGATAATTACCAAGGTGAATCCGGTGATAGTTGGAGAGATAACTTTGCTGGTGGAATTTTAGATAACGTCCAAAGCAAACTTGATGATGCCAAGTCGAATTCAAATGAGCAGCTTGATAAAGCGGCTCAGCAAAATATACAAAATCAGCAAGATACACAAGCTGCTGTAGCTAAGTCTGAATCGGGTGTCGCTAAAGGTGAAGAAAACCAAGCTAATGCAAAGCATGACATTAATGATGCTAAAGCCAATGCCAATTCACGACAAAATGAAGCTTTAGTTAACCAGCAAGACGCGCTGCAGGCTAAAACGAACGCCAATGCTGACAGTAATCAAGCGCAGCAACGCGGAGAACAAGATAGTTCAGCCGCGCAAAATAAATCTTCGCAAGCCCAAGCTGATGCGAAAGGTACAAAGCAAGATGAAGATGACAAACCGGATCGTAATGGCGCTTCAGGAAGCGGTCTTTCTGGTAAAGCATATGAAGCGCAAGCTGCGGCTGAAAATACAAGTCATGTTGACGCGCATTCTGAAGTTGCTGCTGATGGGCGATATAGTGAAGGCTTGACGGAGCAAGAGTTAGAAGCGTTGGAGGGTGCTAAGGAAGCTGTTAACCGCCTACAAATTAATACTGGTATTCGCCCGAATAATACCGGTTCCGCAGTGACGGAGATGTTTACTCATACTGGTAGTCGTGATGTTACGGCGGAAACCGTAGTGGGTGATAGAGGCCACATAACACGCGAGACAATTGATTACGCAAAAGTTAATCTCGATGGTCTTAGCGGTGAACAAGATCGCCAGCGTTTACAGCAATCAAGATCTAAGGCTGTGCCTGAGTTTAATAGCCATTTTGATACAACTTCAATCGGTATTGAAAATGAGTTGTCCGGCTTAGTTGTTGTTTTACCGAAAAATTCAACACAGAAATTCGGCTACGTACATGACGCTGAAGGTAACCCTCTATTTATGTTAACTAAAGACATGAATCAGGGCGGTTATAGTAATCCGGCGGGCATCTCAGATATTAAAGATGTCAGCAATTGGCAGACTCATACCATTGAGTTAGTGACTTACCCAAGCGAAACGAGTGATAAAAAAGCGGTTGAAAGTCGTAAAGAGGCAATGCTTTGGTTAGCGAAAGAATTTACTAGCCATATTAACGATTCAAACCACAAGAGCTTGTCTAACATTGTCAGTCAAGATAACCGTTTTACATTGGTTATTTCGAACTCTAATCATTTGGTTGCTGCTGGTAATGGTACTGCTTTGGAAGCTCATGGCCAAACTATTGGTATGACTCCTAGCGGGCAGCAAGCGACAATGGCAGTGAATGCTAAAGCGTTTGGTATGAGTTCATCACCTGAATTGAAGCTTCTGGAATCAGCTAGTTGGTATCAGTCGCGCTTACAAGATGAGTTCTCTGAGATTGCTAATAATGTGACCCTAGATGACCCGATGACAGCAAAAAATGTGTTTGCTTATCTAACCTCAATCTATTCAAAGACCGCTGATTTAGCAAAAGAGTATGGACTTTATATTAACGATTGGGACCCAGTAGCGGAAGGATTTACGCCTAATGCACAGGGACTGACGGATCCTAAAGTTAAAAATGCATGGGAAATACTGCCTAGAACCAGACCTGCGAAAATGTTGGATCTTCTTAGTAAGCAAGATTCAATGTATGTTAGACAGCAGATTTCAGCAAAGTTAAAGTCGACTCATTCTGACACCCTTGCAAAGAATGTTTTTGAGTACTTTCAGTATGGTGGTGAGGTTGCAGGACACGCTATTAATAATGCCACAACCGGCAGCGCTCAATCTCCAGAACCAGCGATCTTATTTGAATTTCGTGCCGTACCAAATGAGTTAAGTGACTATGTTCCAAAGACTCAATCAACGGCAAAACTTGACGTGAAAGTGCTTGATCAGTTTGATTCGATCAACCGAAGAGCCATTATTGCAAAGGTCAACGAATTGGTTAACGGCAATGACGACTTCGATATCTGGTATCAAGCCTATCGTGAGAGTGAAGGTCTACCACCAGTGAAGAATCCTCAGCGTAGTGCTTCAGCTAATCACAAGGCTGAGTGGGTAAGGTCACAAGTTCCGGAACAGTGGACAATCATAACAACACAACATGTCAGTGATGACGCTCATTCGAAAGCGGGCGTGCCTCTGGGTACAACGACTATGCCCACAGAAGAATTGGAATCTCTGGGTTCAGGAGGTAATAAAGAGGTTACACTCGATACTGAAAGCGTGTCGCAAGATAAACCTAAAACAGAGCTGATGTCTGTAGCGGATCTGCTTGAGGCGGCTTACGTCAAGGGCAAAATCCGAGGTGAGAGTTACCAAAAAGTGATTGATGCACTTGCTCATTACCATGCGGATTCAGGCGAAAACGTCGATTCTGAACTGGATGCGATGGTTAATCTGCGTCAACAAGTTGAAGGCTATTTGCTAGGGCATCCTGATTCAGGACGAGTGCCAGCTCTTAACGTGCTGTTATCTCAGGTGAGTCAAAACATTGAAGTGGATGATAACACTGTCTATCAGGATGCATTCAGCAAGGTCTATGCTCAACTTGATAATGCCAATGTTAACGATAGCAAACACCTGTATATAGATGTTAATGGTGGCTTTGTTACCAAGGGTAAAGAAAACATTACTGATGCTGAAAAGCTTGCAAGTGGTAAATTAGCGGCAGATAAGCTTAAAGTTACGGTTGCTAAGGAATATGGTCAGGCTGTTGCTGATGCTGTCTTCAATGATTTGCACAAAAATGATCTTGCTAAAGATAGTAAGGGTGTTGATGTCGCAGGACTGAAAAAAATTCACCGTGCTATTGAACAACAAATATCTCCAGTTAGCGCAACTCTATTTATCTGGAAGCCGAGTGATCACAGTTCTCTTGGTCATGCAGCAATGCAGATCGGACAAGGCCGGGTTCAAGTAGATGCGCAAGATGCTCCTGATTTTAATCAGAAAAACTATGTGAGCTGGTGGCCGCTGGGCAGCAAGTCTTCGAAGATTAGCGATATTTTCAATATAGCCACATCTGAACACCCAGACCTGAAAATTCGTAAGAGTGATTTTAGTCAACCAGCACACCAAAACGACACTCTTGAGCATGACATGGTGTCTGAAGAAAATGATAACTTCGGTATGGAAGATGGAGATCGCAAACTCGAACGTTTTATAGAAAAACTGAATATTGCTAAAGGCATTGATGCCCAGTTTAAGGATATCTCTGAAGCATTTACGATGGTTGCCTTGATGAACCCTGATATGTTGGAGACATCTGGTATTCCAGAGCATGTTTCTCGACGGTTTGTCGATGAGTGGAATGATACTAGTTATGACATGATGGACGTAGCTAAACGTTTTGCTGAGGAACTGCAAAAACAAGCTCAAGCAAGCAGTGATACGGTATTAATGGAAAAACGTATTGGCAATGTGGTCCGCCAGTTTGCTGATCGTGCACTAGAAGATATTAATAACTTTAAAACTCAAGAAGCTGATTTGGGACGCGTATTCCGAATTAATTTAGAGGGTTTGGACGTTGCGGCAATGCAGGCTGAATGGAATACGATCAGCAATGACCCAGATACCCGCTATCAACTGCTGACCAAGAACTGTTCAACTACTGTTGCAAAAGTGCTGAAAGCCGGTGGCGCGGATAAGTTGATTGGTCATACTTGGACGCCGAATGTTGGTGTCTGGACGCCAACAGCGCTGTTTAATTACGGTCAGGCGCTGCAGGAAGCTCAACTGGAAATCGCAACGAAGAAGCAAAGTCGTCACTCTATTGATGATGTTGACACGTTGTCCGGTAAAGATAAGGTGCTGGAATCCGTCGTCATGGAAAATGATGGGAAACCACCACGCGAGAAAGCATCACTTAGTCCGCTGACTCGTTTCTTAAATAATGAATTGTACGGAAGTAAAGATGCTCGCCAAAAAATTGGCGACATCACCCAAACCTTGCTTGATAACGCCGTAACTGATGGGAAATCAGACAAGGTGACGCTGAAAGGTGAGTCAGGCCGATTGAGTGGTTATTATCATCATGGCAACACGCTTGAAGATACCGTGCAGGCTCAAGATACTTCTCAGAAGGTGGTTTTGTTTGTACATGGTTCGGGTTCTTCAGCTGAAGAGCAGGCGAGTGCAGTCCGTCAGCATTATCAGAAGCAAGGCATTGATATTCTGGCTGTTAATATGCGTGGCTACGGTGCAAGTGATGGTGGCCCTAATGAAAAAGGCCTTTACCAAGACGCTCGTACGATGTTCAGCTATCTGGTTAATGACAAAGGTATCGATCCCAGTAATATCATTATTCATGGTTACTCGCTCGGTGGACCGATTGCGGCTGATTTAGCTCGTTTTGCAGCACAGAATAATCAGGCTGTTTCCGGCTTGTTACTAGATCGTCCAATGCCAAGCATGACGAAGGCGATCACGGCACATGAGGTGGTAAACCCCGCGGGTATCGTCGGAGCATTGTCTAAAATAGTTAATGGTCAGTTTTCGGTAGAGAAGAACCTAAAAGGTTTACCGAAAGAGACGCCGATCATGTTGCTAACGGATAATGAAGGCTTGGGTAACGAAGGTGAAAAACTACGTGCCAAGCTTGCTGCGGATGGTTATCAGATATCAGGTGAAAACACCTTCTACGGACATGAAGCAAGTAATCGCTTGATGAGTCAGTATGCTAAGGAAATTGTATCTGGTTTGTTCGATGCTAAACCTCAAACAGTAGTAGAACTTGAGTCATTAGGTAATAAAGCTAAGCAGTCTGCTGATTTATCAGAAGTATTCACAAAGGATCAGCTTAAGAAAAATGCCAAGGTATTTGCTAAACCTATCGGTGTGTCTTACCAGAGAATTCTGGATCAAGTTGGTCTTGTGCATAGTACTACGGGCCGTGACCAAATTGCGGCTAGTTTTGAACTGAATAAACAAATTGACGCTTATGTTGAAGCGAATCCGGCATCAGGCCGAAATCAAGCATTTAATCAGCTGAAAGGGCAGATAACGAATGCGTTATTTAACGGTGATATACAGGTGGCTAAAGAGGGTATCAGCGAAATCGCTCAGACTCGTCCTGAGCTTGCAGCGCGTATCTATATCATTGCTCAAGAAGAAGCAAACGGTAAAAATTTGGGACTGACGGACTTGATGGTTCGTTGGGCGAAGGAAGACCCGTATTTGTCTGCTAAAAATGGCTATCAGGGTGATATACCATCTGATCTTGGCTTTGAAGCAAAATTCCATGTTGAACTTGGTTCTCAGTATGCTGATTTTAAGCAGACTCTAGAGAAAGCACAAGTTGAAGGTCTACTCACTAAAGCTGTTATTGATGAGAGCACAAAGACGGTGCACTTGGGTTACACCTATCAAGAACTGCAAGATCAGACTGGTACTGAATCGGTACAAATGGCTGCTTACTTCCTGAAGGAAGCGGCTAAAAAATCCGATCCGACATCAGCAGACTCTGCTGAAATGATCTTATTAAATAAGTTTGCGGATAAAAATTATATCACTGAACTTGAACGTCAGCGTATTGATCAAATCGAATCAATTTATCGCAGTAGCCATGATACTGATATTGCAGGTTGGGATAAGCGTTATTCTGGTACCGCTTTGAATGAGTTAAACAGTCAGCTTGGAGCTGCAACCAGTGTGGAAGCACAACTAGCACTGTTGTTGGAAAAACGTAATGGCCTGTTGATTGGCGAAAGCCATGGTAGCGACGTCAATGGTTTACGTTTTGTCAACGAGCAGATGGATGCCCTTAAAGCACAAGGGGTTTCTGTTATTGGCCTAGAGCATTTACGTGCGGATCTTGCTCAGCCATTAATTGATAGTTACCTGTCAAGTGGTGATATGTCTTCTGAGCTACGCATAATGCTGAAAACTAAGCATCTTGATATCTCGTTATTTGAAAATGCGCGTGCGAAAGGGTTGCGTATTGTTGCACTTGATGCAAACAGTACTACTCGTCCGACTATCCAAGGTACAGAACATGGTTTGATGTATCGTGCTGGTGCGGCTAATAATGTTGCTGTAGAAACGCTTTCAGGTTTACCGGCTGGTGAGAAATTCGTCGCTATCTACGGTAATGCTCATTTGCAATCGCATAAAGGTATTGAAGGTTTTGTTCCTGGTATTACACACCGTCTTGATTTACCTGGTTTGAAGATCAGTGAGACGAACCAGTTCAAAGCGCAGGCTGACGATTTAAGTCAGCGTGTTATTTATGGTGATGTACTCAATAAAGCTAAAATTGAATTTACCAACAGTCTGAATTCAGATGATGGTAAGGTGCAAAAAAATAATGTTGAAAGTTGGGATAAAGTTACCGTAACACCACAGAATGACGGTGGTGATACTCGCTTTGATGGTCAACTTATTATTCAGACGGAAAACGATCCGGCAGCTGCAAAAGCGGCAGCTAACCTAGCAGGTAAACACCCTGATTCAAGCGTTGTTGTGCAGCTTGATGCTGACGGTAAGTATCGTGTTGTTTATGGTGACCCGTCAAAACTAGCGGGCAAACTACGCTGGCAAATTGTCGGCCATGGCCGAGACGCGAGTGACAATAATAATACGCGATTAAGCGGTTATAGCGCAACTGAGCTGGCTGCTAACCTGGTCCAGTTTAATGAGGACTTTAGTCAGGCTAAAAATATCAACAGCAAACCTGAATATATCAGTATTGTCGGTTGTTCGTTGATTAGTACTGATAAGCAGAAAGGCTTCGCTAAAACATTTATTACTGCGATGGCGGAAAGCGACATTCGTACTGATGTTTCTGCGCGCAGTAGTGAAGTTGCTATTGATGCAACTGGCCATAAACATACCCGTGATGCAGATGAGCAGTGGACGAAGAAATTGGTCGACAACAAAGTTGTTCTTAGCTGGAATGATCAGGGGGACGTGACTGTTCGCGAAGAAGCTGTGCGTAACACTATTGCTGAAGGTGATATTGATCTTAGCCGCATCGGTTTAAGTGAAAACGATGGCGTGACTCGTGGTGCGATTGCCGATAATGATGATGTCTTTACTGCGCCAGAAAAACGCAAAGATAAAGTTGAAACGAGTAGTTCGGATAAATCGGATAACAAAGTGAGTTACTCGGGCAATATTCAAGTGAACGTCGGTGATGGAGAGTTTACAGCGCTCAACTGGGGCACATCAAACGTGGGCATTAAAGTCGGTACTGGTGGTTTCAAGTCGCTGGCCTTTGGTGATAATAATGTGATGGTGCATATCGGTAACGGTGACAGCAAACATAGCGTTGATATGGGTGGCTATCAAGCACTGGAAGGTGCACAAATGTTTATCGGTAACCGTAACGTGAGCTTCAATATGGGGCGCAGTAATGATTTGATCGTGATGATGGACAAGTCAATTCCAACTCCGCCATTGGTTAATCCTTTTGATGGTGCAGCGCGTATTTCAGGTGTACTTCAGAGTATTTCTGCATCAGGGAAAGATCAGGATTGGTTGGCCGCTCAGGACAGTCAATGGACATTAGCGGGTGTGAGTAAATACGTTAAAGATATGTCAGGTCTGGACCAAACCAGCAGTGTTGATTATACAACTTTAGTTAATCTGGATTCTCAGCACGAACGTAGTAGCCGTGGTCTGAAAAGTGATACTGAAGCAACATTGAACAAGAAGTATAACGAATGGTTAGGCGGTAATAAGAGTTCAGACAGTAGTAAGATGAGCCGTTCAGATAAGCTCCGTCAGAAAAATGAAGAGCTGGCATTTAACTTAGCTGTAGGTGGCAGAGGCGCTGATATTCAAGTAACGACTGGTAACTGGAACTTTATGTTCGGTGATAATATTCAGTCCATTCTCGATACTAACCTCGGTTCGTTATTCGGCCTGATGACTCAGCAGTTCTCGGCAACAGGAAAAGCGGGAACAACCTTCACTTATAACCCTCAAGACTTACCTCGTCAGTTACAAAATAAGCTGTTGGGTAAACTTGCTGGCGTCGGTGCTGATACTACATTGGCTGATATTTTTGCGGTTGATTATACTGCTGATGGTCAAATAGTTGCACGTAATGGCGAGGCTGTAGATGGCGTCGCTATACTGACTGAAATGGTGGAAGTGGTTGCTGAATTTGGTGGCGAACAACTGAAATCATTCATTGATCCGTCGACATTGTTAGATAGCTTGAAATCAAGCTTAGATATGGGTAAGGATGGCCTCAACTCGTTTGTTGAAAGTCATGGTTTAAAAGACAAAGCACCGGAAGAACTGGAAAATAAAGCAACGGTCAGTGTTAATGCTGAAACAGATTCTCAGGCTAAAGCTGTAACAACAGATGAAGTTGCAGGGAAAGAAGAGCGTCCGTTTGGATTCAATACGCTTAATTTACCTAACTTATTTGCCACTATTTTTAGTGCAGATAAACAGTCTGAAATGAAATCTCTGGTGACCAATCTGAAAGGTAACCTGACTGCAGATCTGCTTAATATGAAGGAAGCAACGTTTGATTTCCTTCGTAATAGCGGACATCTGCAAGGTGATGGTGATGTCAATGTATCTCTGGGTAATTATAATTTCAACTGGGGTGGCGACGGTAAAGATCTCGGCGCTTATCTCGGTGACAATAATAATTTCTGGGGTGGTCGCGGTGATGATGTTTATTACGCAACTGGTACGTCAAATATTTTCACTGGTGGTGAAGGTAATGATATGGGCGTGCTAATGGGCCGTGAAAATATGATGTTCGGTGGTGATGGTGATGATACAGCTGTTGTTGCTGGCCGTATTAATCATGTGTTTATGGGAGATGGTAATGACCAAGCCTTTGTCTTCGGCGAAGGTGGCACAATTGAATCCGGCTCAGGCCAAGATTATGTTGTAACATCAGGTAATTATAATTCTGTACAGGCTGGTGATGGTCAAGACTATGTGGTCACGATTGGTAATAATAATCAGATCGACTTAGGTAATGGTGATGACTTCTCGAACGTGTTCGGTAATTATAATAAGATTGACGGTAAAGCTGGCAACGATGTTATCAAATTGATGGGTTACCATGCCGTGATCGACGCGGGAGCTGATGATGATCACTTAATCGCAGCATCTGTCTCGAAATACAGTGAGATCGATGGTGGCGAAGGTAATGATCTACTCGTTCTTGGTGGTTATAGTAATAACTTCCAAGGTGGCACCGGAATTGACAGCTTCATGGTCAATGTTAATGTAATCGACAATCAGGTTACAGACATTTCTGCAGATGATTTCATTGTCTTTAATAACGTGAACTGGAGTGATTTGTGGCTGCAGCGCAGCGGTGAGGATTTACAGATCAAGATAAACCGTAAGGCTGATTATACTTCGGCACAGGCTAAATTTGAAAGCCTCGGCTTGGTTACCTTCACTGACTACTTCGCGGATAACCGAGCTAAATTAGTGATCAGCATGGATGCCAAGCAAGAATCAGGGGAACGTGATTATACTGCGTTGTCGAATGGTGCTGTAGATAATTTAGTACAGGCCATGAGTGGTTTTGAACCATCAGCTGGTGATGCTGGGTTTATGGACCAATTAGATAACGGTGCAAAACACAACATTGCGTTAGCGTGGGGTAATGTGAATAAAGGGACTGGCCATATAGCGTAACTTTATATTATTAGCAGTGTAATTTATTGCGCTGCTAAGCATCAAATTTTTTAAATATTATACAGAGACATCCCCATTTTTGAGGTTGTCTCTTTTTTATGTCCCCATTTAAATTAAACTGCATTACAGAAACGTTCTTCACTATCAACTCATTTTATTCACCTCGCTGGTGGCGATTTAGTCAATGCTCAAAACCTCTATATTTTAGACCATCATGCATAAGTGTTAATAAATGGTGGCAAACTTTAAATCTGCATATAACTTCGCCACTATCTAATGCATCAGCAAATATTGAGTGTAAGTGGTATTATTCCCGTTATTAGTATTCTACTGTTTGAAAGGAATTTAAATGTCTGAAGTTTTAACTCATCAAGTACTCCCTACCAAGGTACTTTTTACCCAAGAAATCACCCAATCTTTAACTCAAGTTCAATGGGTTGAACAAACAGACACAGGTTCTTATGTCGTAACTGAAAATACACCTTTCCACCCAGTTAGCCATATTTGGCCAGATCATCCTGCGGACAAAGGTTTCTTGGTATTGGCTGGTACTAAATACGCTGTGATTGATTGTCTTACTGGTGCGTTTGATATTGAAAATAACAAATTACACGTAGGCGCAGATATTCCAGTGAAACGTGGTGAAGCAGGTTGGCATTTTGTTGTTGTGCACGAGTTAGCGCTTGATGCAGTGATAAACCTTAGTGATGATGTTGAATTGATTGTTGATGCAAACTATCAAACTGCATTAAGTCGCGGACACAGTGCTGGTCACTTAGCCTCTTTTGCATTAAACAAAGTACTTGAGCAAGCTTACTGGCGTAAAGATGCATCGCGTAGAGATGCGTTAAACAGCCGTGATTTTCATTCGTATGCACAGGAATTAAGTTTGGTTTCTGAAAACCAATCAACTGATACTTACCGTTTAGGTAAAACGCTGAAAAAACGAGGACTTAATGTCGCAGATATGCTGGCAGACCTTGCGCTTATCGAAGCTAAAGTGAATGATGTGTTGGCAGCCTGGCTTGCGACGAAAGCGCCAGTAGTCATGAAATGCGAAGGAGAGCAGCTTACAGACTCTCGCTTTTGGTGTTGCGATTTAGGTAAAGGTGAGAGTATCACCATGCCTTGTGGTGGTTCACACGTTCAAAGTTTGGCGGAATATAACGCGGTTAAGATTGTATTTACATTAAAGTCTGAACAAGAGTTAGAAATGATCACAACGGCAAGCTAGTGGGTTGTGTGAAATAGTATCGTATATAGAATAAAATCAACAAAGGCGCATTATCTGCGCCTATATTTATTTTTATGTTGTGAGCGAACTATCGGTAGAGCTTATTAAGCACTCATACCGGCGTTGTAACCGGGTACGCGAAATAGCTTACGACACAAATCAAGGAACTGACCGTAAAACACACCAACAAAACAAGATACAACCGCGTTGCTTGATACTGCTGTTACGATCTGAGCTAAGTCAGCACCGACAGATAATAAAATTAAAGCATAAACCGGCGATTGGAAAGAGACATACGCAAACGTATCACCAAACTGTTTGGTTAATTTATGCTTAACTAACCTACCACCGGTTTTAATAATATAATCACGATACAAACCATAAGGGTATGCAATCGCGATGTTCACCGGTATTGACACTACACGAGAAGCTAAAGATCGTTCAAACGACATCCCAGAGACAAAAATCTCAATCAACATTCCCACAACAAAACTAAAAATGACCATTGCGAATGTATCAGCTGCGGCATTACGTACGCAGAAAGGGGTTTTAACTTGCACTTGCTTATCTCCAAGTAGATTAATATGTCACATAATTATAAGTATCCACCATCTATAAACTGGATGCTTAACGATAGGCGGGATATGTGGGTATTAAATCACGTATTAAGCAGTTTTAATCACTTTTGTTCTATCTGTTTTTTAATTTTTAATATATTAAATACTGAAAATGTATGAAAAATAGAACATAAATGCTGGGGAATAGAAAAGAGGTGCGAATTAGTGTGATGTAGTTCAAATTACTGACCGAAGTTTGCGGTCAGTATCGCGTAAGTTGGCTTTGCTTGTTGACAGCTAGGTCAAGTAATTAAGCTGTTAAGGTGATTTCATAGCTGGTGAATTTACGTATGTTTATCACACCCGTATCAAAAAACAGGTATTGGCCTTTAATGCCTTGTAATATACCGGACACAACCGGTTCTTTATCAAAATTGTGCGAGACAATTTTTGTTGGATGCTGAGTAACAGGGTAGTTAATCGTTACAATCTCTTCTTCAAGTTCTTCAATTGCATCTAAACCAAACATCATTTCGATGTTACCTAACTGTTCTTCTATTAAAGGCATTAAACGAATTGCTTCAGCTTTTAAATCAAGATCCGCATTTTCACCTTTGAGCATTGTACGCCAATTAGTCTTGTCACCAATGAATTCAGCCAGTGCGGTTTCAACTAGTCCAGAAATCTGTCTGGTTTTAACTTTAAAAATGGGCAGGCCCTGTGTCGCACCCTGATCAATCCAACGGGTTGGTAATTGCGTATGGCGGGTGATACCAACCTTTAATGACGATGTGTTAGACAGGTAGACATAATGGTCAGTCATACAAAAATCATCAGCCCATTCAGGTTGACGGCAAGTACCGTGCTCATAATGGCATGTTTCTGGTTTCATTATACACATGTCACAACTGGCTAATTTACGTGTACAAACAAAGCAGTGGCCTTGTGAATAGCTTTTCTTGGTTTTCTTACCGCAGTTCGAACAATGTATGTTGCCGGTGTGCGTCAGTGTGAGTGATTTACCGATAAATTCGTTTAACGGAATAAGGGTATCGTCGAGTGGTAACTGGTAACTCACACTGCTATCTGCATTAAGAGTTGAAACCATTTTACTGATATGGCCTGTGTATGACATTTTAAATATTCCATTGCTGATGAAATTATAGGACTTAGTTGCGTTGTTGATTTACGGATTTATTCTTATATAAGACGGATAAATTCAGGTAACATCAACAAAAGCCGTGTAATTATAATGTAATTCTATATAATACTTGGTCTGAAATTTCTTTCTAGTTATAGTTTTTACTTTTAGTAATTCAATTACAAAGGGTTCGAACTCAAATTTCAGTTTTAGTCATGCGAGAGGGTCTTTTGTACTCCTCATTTAGCTAAAATTCATTATCGCATGATGTGTTGTTCACATCATTAATTTATGCAAACGCTGCATCGTAGGCAGCATCACTGCAAAAAGGATATAAAATGCCTGTTATTACTCTTCCAGATGGCGCTCAGCGTCAATTTGACAACCCAGTATCTATAATGGATATTGCCGCAGACATCAGTTCTGGTCTTGCTAAAGCGTGTATCGCTGGCCGTGTTAACGGTGAACGTGTTGACGCATGTGACTTGATCACTGAAGACGCTGCAATTGAAATCATTACTTCTAAAGATGCCGATGGTTTAGAGATCTTACGTCACTCTTGTGCGCATTTACTTGGTCATGCTATTAAGCAATTATGGCCAAACACCAAGATGGCTATTGGTCCTACCATTGATAAAGGCTTCTATTATGACGTCGAAATGGAAGAACCAATTAGTGAAGCTGATTTAGCTAAACTAGAAAAGCACATGACCAAACTGGTTAAGACCAACTATCAAGTAATTAAGAAAGTTGTATCTTGGCAAGAAGCGCGTGACACGTTTGAAGCACGTGGTGAAACTTATAAAGTAGCTATCTTAGACGAGAACATCGGTCGAGATGAAACACCTGCTTTATACCATCACGAAGAATACATCGATATGTGTCGCGGTCCGCACGTACCAGTAATGAAGCATTGCCAGCATTTCAAATTAATGTCTGTTGCCGGTGCATACTGGCGTGGTAACTCTGACAACAAGATGTTGCAACGTGTTTATGGTACAGCTTGGACAGATAAGAAAGAGCTTAAAGAATACCTTCAACGTCTTGTTGAAGCTGAAAAGCGTGATCACCGTAAAATTGGTAAGCAGCTTGACCTTTACCATATGCAAGAAGATGCTCCGGGCATGGTGTTCTGGCATAATGATGGTTGGACGATTTTCCGTGAGTTAGAAACGTTCATTCGTGAAAAACTACGTGATTTTAATTACCAAGAAGTGAAAGGTCCACAAATCATGGATCGTAGCTTATGGGAAAAATCAGGTCACTGGGACAAATATGCAGACGGTATGTTCTGTACGCATTCGGAAAACCGCGAATACGCGATTAAACCAATGAACTGTCCTGGTCACGTACAGATTTATAACCAAGGTTTAAAATCTTATCGTGATTTACCATTACGTATGGCTGAGTTTGGCTCATGTCACCGTAATGAACCATCAGGCTCGTTACATGGCTTGATGCGTGTACGTGGTTTCACACAAGATGATGCACATATCTTCTGTACTGAAGACCAAATACAACAAGAAGTATCTGATTGTATTAAGATGGTTTTCGAAACGTATGAAACATTTGGTTTCAAAGATATCGAAATTAAACTGTCAACACGTCCTGATAATCGTGTAGGTAGTGACGAAACTTGGGATAAATCAGAAAAAGCACTTGCTGATGCATTAACGGCAAGTGGCCTAAGCTATGATATACAAGAAGGCGAGGGTGCGTTTTACGGACCTAAAATTGAATTTACCCTACATGACTGTTTAGATCGTGCATGGCAGTGTGGTACAATTCAGCTAGACTTCTCAATGCCTGAGAAATTAGGGGCGGAATATGTTTGCGAAAACAATGGTCGCGACACTCCAGTTATGATTCACAGAGCGATTTTAGGATCTCTTGAGCGCTTCATTGGTATTCTAATTGAAGAATATGCTGGTCTTTTCCCTACTTGGATATCACCTGTTCAAGCTGTTGTAATGAATATAACAGACAAACAGGCTGTTTTTGCTACAGAATTTGTAGAAAAAATGAAGAAAATAGGCATTAGAGCAAAATTAGACTTGAGAAATGAGAAGATAGGCTTTAAAATCCGGGAACATACTTTGAAACGTGTGCCCTATCTTTTGGTTATCGGCGATAAAGAAGTCGAATCAGGAGAAATTGCAGTTCGTACTCGTAAGGGCGTTGATTTAGGTACTATGAAGTTAGATGACTTTATTAGTAAATTACAAACCGAAATCAATAGCCGCGGTAAAACAACTTTGGAGGATTCGTTATAAAAGGCGGAAAAAAAGGTCAACAACAGACGGCCAGACAACATCGTATCAACGAAGAAATTCGTATACCAGAATGTCGCTTAAACGGTGCTGACGGTGAAGTAATCGGAATCGTATCTATAAGAGATGCTCTTGCTAAAGCAGAAGAGTTAAGTTTAGATCTTGTAGAAATTAGCCCGAATGCCGAGCCTCCTGTTTGCCGTATAATGGATTACGGTAAATTTATATACGAGAAAAGTAAGTCTGTTAAAGAGCAGAAGAAAAAGCAAATTCGTGTTCAGGTTAAGGAAATAAAATTCCGTCCTGGTACCGATACTGGCGATTATCAGGTAAAACTACGCAACCTGACTCGCTTCCTCGAAGAAGGTAACAAAGCAAAAATTACGCTGCGTTTCCGAGGTCGAGAAATGGCGCACCAGAGCTTAGGCTTTGATCTTTTAAATCGTATTAAAGAAGATTTAAAAGAAATAGCTGTCGTGGAGGCTTTCCCGAAAATGGAAGGTCGTCAAGCTGTGATGGTGTTAGCCCCAAAAAAGAAATAGTAGGTGCTACCAAGTAGTATAAGTGTTTGAACACTTATGCTCGCCTTATTATTATTCATTAATATTCAACAATGCGGAGTTATAATGCCTAAGTTGAAATCGAATAAAGGCGCTGCAAAGCGCTTTAAGAAAACCGCTAATGGTTTTAAACGCAAACAGTCTCACCTACGTCATATTTTGACCAAGAAGAGCACTAAACGTAAACGTCACCTTCGTGGTACGACAATGGTTGCAAAGTGCGATGTTGCATCCGTTAAACGTATGCTTCCATACGCTTAATTTTAGATATAAAAGAGGAAAATAGTTATGCCTAGAGTTAAACGCGGTGTTGTTGCACGTGCTCGTCACAAGAAAGTTTTAAAACAAGCTAAAGGTTATTACGGAGCTCGTTCACGAGTTTACCGTGTTGCCTTCCAAGCAATTACTAAAGCTGGTCAATATGCTTACCGTGATCGCCGTCAACGTAAACGTCAATTCCGTCAATTATGGATTACACGTATTAACGCTGCTGCACGTCAAAATGGTATGTCTTACAGCCGTTTCATTAATGGCCTTAAACACGCCTCTATTGAAATCGATCGTAAGATCTTAGCAGACATTGCTGTATTCGATAAAGCGGCATTTACTGTACTAGTAAATAAAGCAAAAGAAGCAGTTGCATAATTAATTATTAATTAAGTAACGGTTATTAAAGGGAGGCTTGAGCCTCCTTTTTTAGCATCTGGGATTTGATTAAATACAACGAGCTATCACTAGCTAATGCTAATACCTACAACCAATCCAACGATTTCTACAGTTAACTAATACTGATATCTACAACTAACCTATACGACTACCTACAAATAAATAATACGACTGACCTATAAAATAGGTATAAGCACCTGTCTACAAAGCCTTCTATATACTTGCATAATGCTTTTCTGTAATATCAATTCATCAATTTAAAATAATTTTGAGATAGATATTCAAATCCATGCATTATTTATTATCTTTACTCCTGCTCAGCGTTTTTAGTCTAAATATTACTTTTGCAAAAGCAGAAGGAATCGTCATCGATTCAGATTTTGAAGTTGGCCGTCTGGGCTTAACATCAAAATATTTTGAGGATAAAACCAATTCGTATACCTTTGATTATTTGTCACAGAGACACTCTGCTATCCCCTGGGTTAACAGCCATAAAGCGCATTTTAACTTTGGGTTTTCGGACAGTGCGTTCTGGTTTAAAGGCGAGGTAGTTAATAAAGCGGGCGTTGAAAAATATCTCATTATCGATTTTGGTGATTCGCTACTCGATAGGATTGACCTGTATTTGATTCATGATGACGGTAGTTCAATTGCAAAAAAGCTAGGTACTCGTCGTCAATACAACGATAACATGTCCAACTTAACATTTTCTACCGGATTTAAGATCGCTGCTGGCGAAACCGTGCATTACTTTATACGTGTTAAAACAAGTGCATTTTTACAAACACCATTAAAAATTTGGAACGCGAAAGATTTTATTGGTGAACAATCACAACATAAATTAATGGTTGGTATGTTTATCGGTTTATTCTTGATGATGATATGTTACTTGACGTTTTTGTATATTCATCTTAAAGAAGCGCGATTGGTACAATACATTGTCTTTATTATTTGTTATTTATTAGTTATATGGATAATAGAAGGTTTTGGATTTGTTTATAAAGTCGATTTTATAGCGCAATATTATGATTCGTTAATCGTGGTGTTAATGGGTATTATTGGATTAAACCTCTGTTTATTTGCACGGCAACTGCTTAAATTAAGATACCGTTATTGGTTTGCACTATCGACGAAAGCGTTAATTATCTGCTCCTTTATTGTCATGTTAAGTCCGTTATTATTCTCATTTAAAATCGGTATTATATTAGTCTCTGCTTTAGCGTTGGGCATTACATTATTATCGATCGTATGCGGTTTATTTTTTATACGTGATGAATCTAGAAGTGTCCGCTTTTATGTACTGTCGTTGGTCTATTTTATACTTGGTATTGATTTACACATATTGACGCGATTCGGGTTGCTTAGCGAGTTTGAATTTGCAGATTATGTTTCAGCCTTTTCGGCATTAATTATACTGGTATATTTATGCTGGAACTTCGCCAAACAAATGGCCCATGACAGAGTGGCTAAAAAAGACGTTGAGAAGCAAATAACGTCGGTTAATGAGCGTTATTATAGTGTGTTTCAAAACGCGGCAGAAGGCATGTTTACCACATCAATCGACGGTAATATATTAGCCATTAATAAATCGATGTGTCGGATATTAGGTTTTATTAATCTTGAGGATATGAATAAATCGGGTCATTTCAAAGCCGATGAGTTTTACGCGGACCCAAACCTGCGAGACCAAATAATCGAGAAGGTGCGTATTGAAGGCGAGGTTAATAGCATCGAGATGTCCGGACATGATCGCTATGGCGAAGTATTCCATGGTGAGATGAATATGCGCTTAAATATTCAACCAGATATAACGGTTATTGATGGTTCATTTGTTAATACGACAAAGCGTACACAACATGAAATAAAACTTGAATCTATTGCTAAATATGATCAACTAACAGGATTAGTCAATCGCACACACTTTGAGAATCTTGTTGGTGTGTCACTAGAAAGTAATCGTTCGGTACTCGAAGATAATATTTTATTGTATATGGATCTCGATCAGTTCAAATTGGTTAACGATATATGTGGTCACGATGTCGGTGATTCATTACTGAAAAAGATTACCGTTGTTGTAAAATCATTTCTTGATGATAACGCTATATTGGCGCGCCTTGGTGGTGATGAGTTTGGTATCCTGCTGAATCACACAAACTTTGATGATGCTCTCGAAGTCGCAGATACTATCCGTTGTGGGATCGAAGATTTTAGGTTTACGCACAAGGGACGTCACTTTGTGCTGGGTGTTAGTATTGGTATAGTAACCCTTGATGAGTCAATTGAAAATTTTTCTCAAGCATTAAGCCTCGCTGATACTGCCTGTTTTACAGCAAAAGAGCAGGGACGTAACCGTGTTCATGTGTATAGTAAATGCAATGACGTCATGTTGGGTCATCAACGTGAAATGCGTTGGATTGGTGTATTACGTGAAGCGTTAGACGCAGACCGTTTCGAACTCGCATTTCAAACGATCATGCCATTATCAACGGATATTAAAGAAGGTTATCGTTACGAAATACTGCTCCGTTTAAGAGATGAAGACGGTAATTTACAATCGCCGAGTGAATTTATTGCTGCCGCTGAAAACTATAACTTCATGACCCAGATAGACCGTTGGGTTGTTAAAAATTACTGTCAATGGTTATCGTCTAATCCAACACACCTTGCCAACCTGAGTTCAGCGTCAATCAATTTATGTGGTCAATCTTTAGTTGATAGAAGCATGCATACTTATATCGAAAATACGATAATAACGTATGGGATACCACCTGAAAAATTATGTTTTGAAATTACCGAAAGCCAGGCCATCATGGATTTTGATCAAACGATTTTGTTCATGAATAAATTTAAAGCATTAGGGTGTCGTTTTAGTTTGGATGATTTTGGTAGTGGTTTTTCTTCGTATAGTTACATTAAGCGATTGCCGATTGATCAACTTAAAATTGATGGCTCATTTGTCGAGAATATCGAAACAGATAACATTGATTATACTATGGTTAAGTCATTTAATGACATCGCAAGGGCGGTTAATATCAAAACCGTTGCCGAGTATGTTGAAAATGAAAACATCAAAAATATACTATCAGGAATCGGCATTGATTACGTGCAAGGCTATTTAATAGCCAAACCTCGACTTTTAGTCGATTTTGTTGATAATGAACAACTTGATTCAGCTTAAGGACTAGCACTTCAGCTTAATTTTGAGTAAAATCATCCATTACTGAATGAATCTATTCACTTTTCCTGCCAACAGGGTGATAAGAAAAACATGCAACACCTCAAAGAAATAATAGTACAGGCCGTAGAAGCCGTAGCAAACGCAACTGATCTCGCAACACTAGATGCTGTTCGTGTTGAGTACCTGGGTAAAAAAGGTATTTTGACTGAACAGATGAAAACATTAGGTAAACTGCCTCCAGCAGAGAAACCTAAAGCTGGTCAAGCAATCAACATTGCGAAACAAGAAGTTCAGAAAGTCATTAACGAGAAACGTGATGCATTTCAACAAGCTGTTTTAGATGCTAAATTAGCAGAAGAAATGATTGATGTTACTGCACCAGGTCGTACAAACCCAATCGGTGGTCTACATCCTGTAACACGTACTATCGAACGTATTGAATCATTTTTCGGTGAACTCGGTTTCGCTGTCAAATCTGGTCCAGAAGTTGAAGATGATTATCACAACTTTGATGCATTGAATATCCCTGAGCACCATCCTGCTCGTGCGGATCACGATACATTTTACTTTAATCCGAAATTAGTACTTAGAACACAAACGTCTGGTGTACAGATCCGTACGATGGAAGTGGAAAAACCACCTATTCGTATTATCTCGCCTGGCCGTGTTTACCGTAATGATTACGATCAAACACACACACCAATGTTCCATCAAGTAGAAGGTCTATTTGTAGACGAAAAAGTAAGCTTTAGCGAGCTGAAAGGTGTGTTACACGATTTCCTAAACAACTTCTTTGAAGAAGATTTAGAAATTCGTTTCCGTCCTTCTTATTTCCCATTCACAGAAACGTCTGCTGAAGTTGATGTTATGGGCAAAAACGGTAAATGGTTAGAAGTGCTAGGCTGCGGCATGGTTCACCCTAACGTATTAACGTCTGTTGGAATCGACCCTGAAAAATACTCTGGCTTTGCCTTTGGTATGGGTGTTGAACGTTTAGCGATGCTTCGCTATGGCGTTAACGATTTACGTTCATTTTTCGAAAATGATTTACGTTTCCTCAAGCAGTTTAAATAAGATAGGACACTAAAATGAAATTCAGTAATGAATGGTTACAAACTTGGGTTAAACCAGGGCTAACAAATGAAGAGCTAGCGCATCAAATTACGATGGCTGGCCTTGAAGTAGACGGTATTGATGCCGTTGCTGGTGATTTCACTGGTATCGTTGTAGGTCATGTTGTTGAATGTGGTCAGCATCCAGATGCAGATAAATTACAAGTAACTAAAATCGATATTGGTGCTGAAGAGTTAATCGACATCGTTTGTGGCGCTGCTAATTGCCGTGCAGGACTAAAAGTTGCTGTTGCAACTGTTGGTGCTGTATTACCAGGCGATTTCAAAATTAAAAAAGCAAAACTACGTGGTCAACCATCATTCGGAATGCTTTGTTCTGAATCAGAAATGGGTATGGCTGAATCAGCAGAAGGTATCATTGAATTACCAGCTGATGCAGTACCGGGTACTTGTATCCGTGAGTTCCTTGGTCTTGACGATGTGACTATCGAAGTTGATTTGACGCCTAACCGCGCAGATTGCTTAAGCATTGCAGGTATTGCTCGTGAAGTGGGTGTATTAAATAACATCGCTGTAACGGCGCCTGAATGGACTAATGCAACGGAAACAAGTGCTGAAACGGTAAGTGTTACTGCCACTGCCACTGAACAATGTCCGCGTTACCTTGGTCGTGTGATCAGTAACCTTGATATGACTGCGAAAACACCGCTATGGATGGTAGAACGTCTACGTCGTTGCGGCACACGCTCAATTGACCCTGTTGTTGACGTAACTAACTATGTATTGTTAGAACTCGGTCAACCAATGCATGCATTTGATCTTGCAACATTGACTGGTGCGATTAATGTTCGTCTTGCTAATCAAGATGAAAAATTAACGCTGCTTGACGGCAACGAAGTTAAGCTAAACGATAATACGCTTGTCATTGCTGATGACTCTGGCGCTATCGCAATGGCTGGTATCTTCGGTGGCGAAAAAACAGGTGTAACGGCTGCAACTAACTCTATCTTATTAGAGTCTGCATTCTTTAGCCCGCTCGCTATTACTGGTCGCGCTCGTGCGTACGGCTTGCATACAGACTCTTCACATCGTTTCGAACGTGGTGTTGATTCTGAGCTGCAATACCAAGCGATGGAACGTGCAACACAGTTGATCGTTGAAATTTGTGGTGGCGATGTAGCACCTGTTGTTGATGTAACAACTGAAGCTACTTTACCGACACATGCACCAATCAACTTACGTCGTCATCAATTAGATAAAGTAATTGGTTTCCACGTTGAAGATGCGAAAGTAACTGACATTTTAAACACATTAGGTCTAGCACCTACGTTTGAAAATGATACTTGGACTGTGACGTCTCCATCATTCCGTTTCGACATCGAAGTTGAAGTTGATCTGATTGAAGAAGTTGCACGTGTATTTGGTTACAACAACATCCCAAATGTTGCACCTGTTGCGCCATTGAAGATGACAGACCATAACGAAGCGACATTACCTGTTCGTCGTATTCGTGATTTAATGGTTGACCGTGGATTCCAAGAAGCAATTACATATAGCTTTGTAGATCCTAAACGTCAATTGTTATTACACCCTGAAGCAGACCACCTCACATTACCGCACCCAATTTCGATTGAGATGTCTGTAATGCGTGTAAGTATGTTTACAGGCTTGGTTGAAGCTGTCGTGGCTAACCAAAAGCGTCAACAACAACGTATTCGTTTGTTTGAAACGGGTCTTACTTTTATCAAAGATGAATCAGTTGAAAACGGTGTACTGCAAGTGCCTATGCTTGGCGCTATTATTGCTGGTACAGCGAATGCTGAATCTTGGACTCAAGAAAGTAAAGCGGTAGACTATTTCGACCTTAAAGGTGATTTAGATGCGTTATTAGACCAAACCTGTAATACCGATGAATTCGTGCTTAAACGCGCAAGTCATCCTGGTTTACACCCTGGTCAAAGCGCTGAAATTTTCTATGCTGGACGTTCTGTTGGTCATATTGGTGCAATCCATCCTTCACTAGAGAAGAAGTTAGGCCTTAATGGTTCAACTATTATTCTAGAGATCGAACTTGCAACGTTAACTGCTCGTAAATTACCGCAAGCTGCTGATGTTTCTAAGTTTCCTGCTAACCGTCGTGACATCGCAATGATAGTTAAAGACGACATTAATGCTGGTGATGTACTTAACTTTATCAAAAAAGTTGGCGCGAATCAGTTAGTTGGCATAAACTTGTTTGATGTATACCAAGGTACAGGTGTTGTAGAGGGTCATAAGAGCCTGGCAATCAGCTTAACCTTACAAGATATCTCACGCACCTTGGAAGAAAAAGAAATATCTGAAGCAGTAAGTAATATTGTGGAAGCTGTTTCATCTGAATTCAATGCATCCTTGAGGGATTAATTTATGGCACTAACCAAAGCTGATATTGCAGAAACATTATTTAACGATGTTGGTCTGAGTAAACGTGAATCGAAAGAAATGGTAGAAGCTTTCTTTGAAGAGATTCGTTTATCTTTAGAAGTTAACGAACAAGTTAAAATATCTGGTTTTGGTAATTTTGACCTACGTGATAAAGGGGAGCGACCTGGTCGTAATCCTAAAACAGGTGAAGATATACCAATTACAGCACGTCGCGTTGTGACTTTTAAACCAGGTCAGAAATTGAAAGCGAAAGTAGAAACTATCGTAAAAGATTAACGTTTCACAGATAATAAAAAACCGGCTAATGCCGGTTTTTTTATGCCTGCTATAAAATAATCTTTATTGCATTGGCAGATATTTTCTACCCTACAACATAACGATATGCAGTAGGGCAGGTGTTAGACGAATTACCCGCCTAGTTTATCTGATGCAATATGATACTCAGGATCTTCAATTAAATTTACTTCAATCATGTCGCCTGCACGTTTCATTAATTGTTTACACTCTAATGAAAGGTGACGAAGGTGTAATACTTTACCTGCCGCAACATAACGTTCAGCCAGTGTATCAATCGCTTCAATTGCGGAATGGTCACAAACACGTGAGTTAGCAAAATCAATGATCACATCTTGTGGATCTGCTGTAATCTCAAATAGGTCTAAGAAGTGACTAACTGAACCAAAGAATAGCGGACCGTTAACTTTATAGACTCTACTACCAGACTCTTCTATTGTTTTTTCAGCATTGATATGTGATGCGTGTTCCCATGCAAAACGTAACGCAGAAACAATAACACCGATGATAACTGCAACCGCTAGATCGGTGAACACAGTAACAACCGTCACAAGCACAATAACAAACGTATCTGCTTTCGGGATCTTGCGGATCACGCGGAAGGTTGCCCATTCAAATGTACCAATCACAACCATGAACATAACACCTACAAGCGCTGCTAGTGGGATTACTTCAATAAGTGATGAAAGGAAGAGGATGAATAGTAATAATGAAATAGCGGCTGTAATACCCGATAAACGACCACGGCCACCTGAATTAATGTTGATCATTGATTGACCAATCATCGCACAACCACCCATAGCACCAAAGAAACCGTTTACGATGTTTGAAGCACCTTGTGCCACACATTCCTGGTTACCTTTACCACGTGTACCAGTCATTTCATCAATAACGGTTAATGTCAGTAGCGATTCAATCAAACCAACTGCCGCAAGGATTAATGAATAAGGTAGGATGATATAGAGAGTTTCAAGCGTAAATGGCACACTTGGAATACTGAATGATGGTAACGAACCTGAGATCGTTGCGTTGTCATCACCTGTCATCGCGCGCACAAAATCAACAACCGTACGTGTATCAAGACCCATGTAGTAAACAATGAGCGTCACTGCCACGATAGCAACCAGTGAAGATGGTACTGCTTTTGTTAACTTAGGCAGGAAGTGAATGATTGCCATTGTAAGCGCAACAAGACCTAACATGAGATACAACTGTGAGCCTTGTAACCAAGTAAGATCACCGTTACCGTCAATGAACTTAAATTGACCTAATTGTGCCAAGAAGATAACAATTGCAAGGCCGTTTACAAAACCCATCATCACTGGATGGGGAACGATACGAATGAACTTGCCGAGTTTGAATACACCTGCGAGTACTTGCAGTAAACCGGCAAGTACAACGGCAGCAAATAAGTATTGCACACCATTCTCTGCGACGAGTGAGACCATCACAACAGCCATTGCACCAGTTGCACCAGAAATCATACCTGGGCGACCACCAAAGATAGCGGTAATTAAACCAACCATAAAGGCAGCATACAAGCCTACTAAAGGCTCTACACCAGCTACAAAAGCAAATGCTACCGCTTCAGGCACGAGTGCCAGTGCAACGGTTAAACCAGATAAAACATCATTTTTAACTGATGCCATGGAGTATTTTGGAAATTCAAACATAAATTATAAGTTACCGAGTTGTCATTAATGAATAAAATATAAAAGGATCATGCAGTGTTGACATGATCCTTTATTAAAAAATAGAAAGTAAAAATATTTAAACAAGTACTAAAAAAGCCGCATAATATGCGGCTTTTAAATTTAGCTAATCGTTATTATTTAGCTAATGTGGTTGGCGATTTACTTTGTGATGATGCAAATTGACTACCACCAGGTCCTGCCGCCACATCAACCGATGGGCGTTGAACAACACCAACTTTAGCAACAAAGTTACTTGTTGATGGTGCAACCTGTTGAGGTTTTGCCATTGCAACGGTGAAGTTGGTTTTCTTAGACGTTGTACCTTGTGCTTGTAGTGCAGCAACAGGTGTTACGTCGATAGCTTTATAAGCAACAGGCGCTTCAGTAACTACAGGTGTTTCAGCAACAACTGGCGTTTCAACAACAACTGGTGTTTCAACAACAACTGGCGTTTCAGCAACAACTGGTGTTTCAACAACAACTGGCGTTTCAACAACAACTGGCGTTTCAGCAAC
>NZ_AKXQ01000029.1 GCF_000276805.1 Moritella dasanensis ArB 0140
CGCCAACTAATAAAGAAACCTGGATCATTGATTCAGGTTTTTTTATGCCTGAAATTTAGGCATACAGAAACACAGATTGTACGGAGTGGTAGTTCAGTTGGTTAGACTCCTTATAAAAAGATAAGCGGCCTATCACGCCGTGGGCCGCGAGTTGTGGTTTACGAAAAATCGTCCACTCCGCCAACTAATAAAGAAACCTGAATCATTGATTCAGGTTTTTTTATGCCTGAAATTTAGGCATACAGAAACACAGATTGTAAGGAGTGGTAGTTCAGTTGGTTAGACTCCTCATAAAAAGATAAGCGGCCTATCACGCCGTGGGCCACGAGTTGTGGTTTACAAAAAGTCGTCCACTCCGCCAACAAACAAGGAAAGCCTGAATCATTGATTCAGGTTTTTTTATGCCTGAAATTTAGGGATACAAAAATACAGATTATGCGGAGTGCTAGCCATCCTTGGCTTAATTTACAGCTAGATCTTAGCGAGCGATGTTGGGTAGTTTCTATCTTGAGCTATGCTGCATGCCAGCTTATCTATATCGCTTTCAGAGAGCGTCATGAAATTCGTATTAGGCTTATTTGAATCACTTAGCTGTGCATATGAATAGTTAAAAAGCTTATGAATGATTTGATCTGCTACAGTGAGTGCTGACGAAGCTTTAACGATTTCAGCTCTCGCATATTGTTGACCCTCAAATGACACGTCATAAGCTCGTAGAGAGACATCTTTCCCCGGTATTTGCTGTGCACCAAACAAAGGTCTACCAGCAATCGTTGCATCATTAAAACTCGGAATGAAATGCACGATGTGGTTAATGGCTTTTTGCGTTCGACTATCAGATTCTTCCTTATCCCAACCTTGCACAAGCTTGTTAATAAAGCTTTTATCCAGTTTAGGTTGGGCACTGTCATCTGTTGTCTTAGCGAGTCCATTTTTAAATAACGTAATTTCTTCAGTCATGCCGTGTAACTGGAAATAACCATCAGGATATGGCGTTAATTGTGCCATGCCCTCAGGTGTCCCACGCTGACCGTGAAAGACTACTTCTGGCCAACGTTCACTTTGTTGCCAATGAGTAATGTAAGCGGCTTTAAACTCAACCATACGTTCTTTTGGCGTGTCAGCCATGTCATCAATAACACCTGTTCTATAACCACAGGCATTAATCAAATAATCAACTTCGGTTGTCGCTTGATTACCATTTTCAGAATGTGTGATTAACCACGTTTTATCGGCAGTGTAGTTCACGTTGGTCACTTTTGTGTTTACCAGTAAGTGACAAGATGATGAGGCTTTTAGGCTAAGTTCAGTACTTGCTGCTATACGGAATAAGCTTAAACCGTATTCTTGTACCATGAGTAATGGGAATTTTACGGAATCAAAATTTAACGTTTTAGCAAGTGGGATCATCCAATCTGAGAATTGCGTTATCTCTGCTGGTTGTGGTGTATTTTTTAATAACTCGAGGTCATCACGGCTAAACATCTGATAATAATCATCTACATCACCGAGTACTTTATTGCTTTCATCCGCTTGAATTAACGATTTGTAGCGTTGAGTGAGCAACTCAAGTCTTGGCAGTAAAGTTTCGATATTACCAGCATCACGTTGGGGGATGGCAATAACGGTCGGACGTTTATTGATGCAATGCGGATAGATTTTCATTGTTGCGATAGATTGTTCTAATAACGTTAGGCACTGGTGATCAGATATATCAGGGTAAAGGTTACCGCCTGCATGCAAATGACATACTGGTGGTCCATTAACTAAGCTAACACCTTCTTCAAATAATGTGACATTAATGTCTAACCCTGCCAAACGCAGCGCGATGGTGCTACCTGCAATACCACCGCCGATAACTGCAATGCGTTTTGATTTTAGAGTTGAAGGTATGTTCTTGATCATGCTCTTCGCAACGTATAAATAATTAGATAATTTATTATGCCAATTATTTATACGGGAATGAAACTTATTTTTAGTTAAAGTGCATATATACTAACTAAATTACGATGATCTTTAAGTATTAGCATGAACTTTATCCGGTTGCTAACCAGAACCCAACAAACACCATCAGTGAACCGGCAATCTTATTGAGTAAACGTACATTATTACTTTTTTGTAAAAACAGACGTAATGTTTGTCCACCGCTGGCATACATTAACAAACAGCTAAATTCGGTAACCAGAATAATGGCGACTAACACTGATAGTTGCGGCGTTAATGCTTGTGCTGGATTAATGAATGGCGGTAATAATGAAATCATGAATACCCAGCCTTTTGGGTTCGCAATCGCGGTTACAAAACCTTGACTGGCCAATTGCATCGGCTTCATCTTGTCTTCAACACCAGCGCTATCTGAGATAGCTAATTTACCTTTTGAACGCCACATTTGGATTCCAAGATAAATAAGATAACTACCACCTAGATATTTAAGTGCTGAGAATGCACTCGGGTATTTCAGCATCACAGTAGCCACGCCAATAACGGCTAAAATAGCAACTAAACCAACTCCGAGTAATTCACCCCACATCATGTGCAAGCTACGCTTCACACCAATCGTCATGCCTAATGTCATCGATAATGTCATACACATACCTGGTGTAATCGAAACGAAGAAAAAGGTAGGAATAAAAATTGCTAAAAGTTGTAAATCGATGGCGGACATTATGCAAGCTTAGTTGTGGGGTCGAGAGTTGATAATATCACTATTTAATCAATTTTCTGTATTCTATTGTTGGATGAATATAAATTAGCCATTTTTTACTTTGTTCATTTAATCGAAGTATTCATTTTTAAATTTATCCAAGTATAGGTTTAAAAAATTATCCTTAAGCCTATACTTATTACTTCTGCAATTGTATTTAGTATTTAGACTGGAATGACGCCTTAATGATAAAATTTATTACTTCTCCGCAAGAAATGCGACTCTCTGATGTTGAAACAGCACAGTATGATCAAATCGTCGATTATGTTACTGAAATCAGCTTGAACTTAATGGCTGTTAAAGTCACTAACCGACCTGGAGATTTTCTTGGTTGGTGTAATGAGTTATACAATTACGTGCGTTACGGTATAAATATGGATTTGCTTGATGCAAAACATGAAAAACCGTTGCAAAAATTACTGCAGTTATTAGAAGCATCAATTACTTGCCGCCAGGTTAAAACGTCACGTATAACACCTTGGCCTTTTCTGAAAAATTTCATACTTGATCAAGCCGAACGCCAAGCATTAGCAGAGCGCCTACGCTTATTAAACTACATCAGATCATTGCGTGTAAGCACGTTCGCAGATATGTCAGATGTGGAACGCCTCGCGTTTGCCGGTAAACACTTATCTGCACATGAACCTGCAAAGTTTGATTTCGATGTTGAATTGTTCGGTAGTACACGTGGTGCAAAAGGTTTGCACGAGTTATTACAACATACACCCTCTCTACTTGATGATGCATTATCTGCAATTCCATCAGAAGGTGAAGTAACTGAAGCGAATTATAAAGCGTTTGTAAAACTCTATATAGCCGCTTTTGCTACATTAGATAAAGGCAAGGCTGGCTTGTTTGCTGCTACGCGTTTATTAGCAATGCATCGACCTGATGTCTTTATGGTACTTACTGCGACAAAAGTAGATGCGTTATGTCAAGGTCTTGGTCTTGTTAAGCTAAAAGCAACAGATTTTTCTCGTTACTGGGTCGATGTGATTGAAGGGCTTCATCGTCAACCTTGGTTTAAATCGGCACAGCCAGAAGATGCAACCGAACTTGAGCTATGGAATAACCGTGTTGTGTTATTTGACCTGTTCTTTTTTGTTGATAAAGATTTCGCTGGTAAATCAAACTATCTAAAATTGAAAAATAAGCCAGTGGTTGTTCGTAGCGCTACTGGTGGCCGTACGCGTGTTGCCGGTGCTGTACGTCAAAAACGTACTAAAGAAAGCGCAACGGAAGCGGTAGACCGTCTATTGACTGAACCTGATTTGCCTGCTTATTTACAAAGTAAGCGAGACTCTATGATTGTTGAAGTAGAGAAAGGTAAAAGTGCGACAGAAGTGATGCAGTTGATACGTGCTATTTTTGGTTAATCTGAAATACAAAGTGATTAATTAAGATTTGATTAATCGTAGAAATAAAAAAGGCTTCATAATGAAGCCTTTTTAGTTTCTGTGTTTTAGCTATTAAAGGCTAATGAGACCTACTGCTTGCAAGAATACAATTGCAATCGCTACTGGCGATAAGTAACGTAGGCAGAACATAACCGCTTTATAAGCAATTTCAGGTAAAGCAAACTCTTCACGCGTGATATTCTCATTAACAACCCAACCAACTAATACCGCAGTAAATAGACCTGCAAGTGGTAGCATGATGTTTGCTGTTAATTTATCTAATGCATCGAAGAAGTTTAGACCCATCACAACATCTTGAGCCCAAGGTGCACCACTTAGTGAGAATACTGTTAATAGTGACAGTCCCCAAATTGTACAACCTGCAACGATAGTTGCTTTCGCTCGAGTTAAACCAAGACGTTCGTTTAGGTATGCCACTGGTGATTCAAGCAGTGCGATCACTGATGTGAATGCAGCGAATGTCACCATGATGAAGAATAACGTACCAAACAGTGACCCTAGTGGCATTTGACCAAACGCGATTGGTAATGACACGAATAGTAGACCAGGACCAGCTGAAGGTTCCATACCGTTAGCAAATACGATTGGGAAGATAGCCATACCTGCGATAAGTGCTACTGCTGTATCCATTATTGCGATATAGATAGACGTTTTCGCGATTGATGTACCTTCTGGCATATATGCGCCGTAAACCATCATGATACCTGATGATAAACTTAGCGTGAAGAATGCATGACCTAGAGCAGTCAATACACCGTCAAATGACAGTTTAGAAAAATCTGGTGAGAACATGAATTCTGCTGCTTGACCAAAATTACCTGTTGCTGCAGCATAAACCATGATGATAGTAAGAAGAATAAACAGTAATGGCATGAGGTAAGTTACTGCTTTTTCTAAGCCAGCCGTAACACCACGAATTAATACTAACATTGCTGCAATGATCGTAATTGAAGCCCAGATGATCAATTGCGTTGTGTCTGTGATTAAACCAGTGAATAGCGCACCGATCTCATCTTTGTGTGATATTTCTGAACCGACTGTCGCTAGGAAGTCACCGCTGATACCAAAGAAGATATAAGCAGCTGCCCAACCGGCAATAACTATATAGAAGCTTAAGATCAGTGACCCAGCGATAACGCCTGATGCACCGAGTAGAGACCAAATGCTTGAACCGCCTGATTCCTTGGCTACAGTTGCTGATGCATTTGCTGGTGAAGTACGTGCTCGTTTACCAATCATTACCTCTGCCATCATAACCGGGATACCGATAAGTAGAATACAGAATAGGTAGACTAGTACGAATGCACCACCGCCATTTTCGCCCATAATATAAGGGAACTTCCAAAGGTTACCTAAACCTACAGCTGCGCCAGCAGCTGCAAGTACGTACTTAAATTCGCTAGACCAGCGGCTGTCAATTGTTGTGCTTGTTGTCATTTTCCCGTCCTGGGTTATGTACATATAGTTATGTACATACTAATAACATATTAAAAACACCGAGATAAGCTCTTTAATTAGATGATAACTCTAAAAAGGCGGTTATTTATTTACTTAACTCTTTGTATCGGCCTGTAGCTGGTTAAAGGTTTCAGTTGAGCTTCTCAGTTCAGAACTAAATGCTTATAATTTTAGTATGGGCTTTATATTGCAGTTTTTTGCTATTTTTGCATAAGTGGGCTGTGATTTGATTGTTTTTTATTCTATGCGTGAACTAGGGTAATACTAGGTAGGTAGTAACTGGAATGGGGGAAATCAACCTGAATTAGTGTCTAATTCAGGTTGATAAAATAAAACAGAATCTGTGTTATTTAAAACGTAATTAAGCCGTTGCCGTTACATTTGAAAGTGCTCTCGCGAGATTCTTAATGTAAGTATTTGATAGTGTTTCAAATTCAATTTTAACGACAGGTTTCAAACCGATACCAGCAAGGCTAGGTAGTGGAATTGTAATGACTGCATCTGTTAATAAGTTAATATCACAGCCTGTAGCTGTTTCAGTTATGATCCATTCACCGGATACTTTTGCACTATTATTGGCAGTATCACGCGGTACCCAAGTAATTGATTTAGATTCTGGATCACACGTATATTCACATGCGTAAATTGTTTGTAATTGAATTGGACCTAGACCGATTTTCTTCATTTCCCAGCGGTAAGTATTCGCTGCTTCTTCGATCAAATTTTCTAAATCTGGAAAGTGACTTGTCGATGCTGGCACATCAGCTAAAAGGTTATAAACGGTATCGATATCTGCTGGTACTGAGAACTTTTTATTAAGTTGTATTTTTACGTCGAAAGCCATTTTAAATGTCCCTTTTATGAATAATAGCGTTTACTTTTCTAGAGAGTATATCCTAGAAGTAGTATTTATTGTCGCTACATTGCACGACATAGTGATTATTGTCAAGAATGAGACGTTGAAATTGAGCGGGGTATTTAACGTTTTTTTCTTATAATACAATGCACTGAAAGAGTGCATGGGAAAACTACCGATAATTCTACTATATATTATCGATGACCCATGTATTTCATGATAATTAGGCTTGTTTCATGTAGCGTAATGATTCAAATTCATGCTGTTCATCGAGTAAATCAGCAAGCGTGTATTGGTCGAGTGTTTGAAGAAAAGCTTCGATACTCGTCTGTAATAGATTTTTTAACTGATAAGTCGGTACTAAGTCGCTGTCTTCAGTATTATCATCAAACCCTCTTAAATTATTTTCTAACGCGCGTACTAGTTGTCCAACGTTGATTTCTGATGCCGATTTTGCTAACCATATCCCGCCATTTTTTCCTCGAGACGATTTGATGTAGTCGAGCGAAGAAAGATGCGCAATCACCTTGGCAATATGATTTCGTGATGCTTGATAGACCTCAGCAACTTCTGCAGAACTTGAGCGTTGTCCTTTTGGCAGCGTGGATAAGTACATTAATGTGCGTATACCAAAATCTGTATAAGTCGTTATCTTCACTTTTATCACCATTAGCAGAGTTATCGTTAATTAATTATGCGTAAAGAGAGTTAGAAATCACTGTTATTATCCGAAATTAGGATACCAACTCTTTTTCAACTTGATCATTTAGTGCTTCTTTACCGTATTTTTGTAAAAACAGTTTAAAACCTTCGAGTAGCTCTCTAGGGTGACTGAACTGACAATAGGTCACTGGATAATCTTGATCGAGTTCTTTTAGCAGTGGACTTTTAATTGGAGCACCACGCCAGACAGCAAAAAATACCGGTTTAGGGTGGATTGAACTTAGATTATAAGAAAGTTCATAGGCATCGCTATCATTGGATGATGTATGGATATAAAGCAGGGCATCAACAACCGATAATAAGCGTAAGCGATAATGGCGGTAATTAGCGGGTGTAAAGATGATCCCAGTTTGTCGCTGAAAAGCTTGCTGGTAATCATCTTGTTCTTCACCGAGATTAAAAGGAAGGAATTCAAGGCCATCAATGTTGAACTGTAAAAAGGTGATGACATTGTCTAAAATCTTTAAGTGGTCTTTATTAATATCCCCCACGTTTTGTTTTACTAATAGCTTCATTTTAGTTCCCTTTCATTACGATCGTTAAAACCGGTTGCTAGGGATACAGTTATACGCTGAACTATTAGAAATATTAACCAAGAGCACAAGTTATTTTATCTTAGATTTGAAATTGGTTAAAAAGCATTAAAAACAAAAACCTAAGCTCAGCTGGATGGGTTATTTATTCTATCGGGTAAAGTTTATCAAGTGCGATAGAAAGACCATTTTCAGTGACGATACGCACATGATCGCGTCGTAGTTTTCGTGGTTCATTGACACCGCAAGAATGAGCAATGAGCCCCACACCATAATGAATATACTTATTATAGTTTGCTACCCGCTGCGCTTTGTCTTTTACATTGAGCCCTTGTTGTAGTTTAGGATTGTGCGTGGTAATACCGGTAGGACAGGTATTTTTGTTACATTGTAGTGCTTGGATACACCCTAGTGCGAACATGTTACCGCGCGCTGATACAATACAATCAGCGCCGACTGCTAATGCCCAAGCTACTTTCGAAGGGGTTATTAATTTTCCTGATGCGATGATTTTAATCTGCTCGCGTAAATGGTATTTTTCCAGCATGTTCACCAATAAAGGTAAGCTTTCTTTTAACGGTAAACCGACATAATCCATTAAGGGTTGTGGTGCTGCGCCCGTACCACCGTCTGCACTATCTAGAGTCATAAAGTCTGGTGCGGAGGCCGCACCTCGTTGATTAATTTCGGTTAATAGATCATCTATCCACTGACTGTGACCAAGCACAAACTTAAAACCGACTGGTTTGCCAGTCACTTGGCGAATACGCTCAACCATATCCAGAATATCACCGACATTTTTTATTTCTGGGTGCGCATTTGGACTAATAGAGTCTTCACCGATGGGAATACCACGGATCTTGGCTATTTCAGCCGTGACTTTTTTACCGGGTAAGATCCCGCCTTTACCTGGTTTCGCACCTTGGCTTAGTTTTATTTCGAACATCTTAATTTGTTCAATTGCAGCTAGTGATTTTAGTTTTTCATCACTTAACTGGCCATTGTCATCACGAACGCCATATTTTGCAGTACCTATTTGATAAACCAGATCGGCGCCGCCAGCAAGATGATGAGCGGATAAACCCCCTTCTCCGGTATTTAACCAACAACCCGCTTCTTTGGCGCCATGCGATAATGCTAATACCGCGGGTTTTGAAATTGCGCCGTAACTCATGCCTGAAATATTAAACAGCGAGCTTGTCGAGTAGGGCTGGGCGCAATTGGCACCGATAGTGATTTTTTGTGGCGGGATAGCATCTTCAGTTAATGTTGGAAATGCACAGTTCATAAACATGATCGTGCCGACCTGATCGAGATTACGTGTCGAGCCAAATGCGACGGTTCTATCGACATTTTTTGCTGCGCGGTAAACCCAAGATCGTTCAGCTCGGTTAAAGGGCATTTCTTCACGGTCTTGTGCAAAGAAATATTGGCGAAAGAATTCACCTTGTTTTTCAAATAAATATCGGAATCGGCCGATGACGGGGTAGTTGTGTCTGATCGCTTGTTTGGTTTGTGTTTTATCTACTATATACATATAGATAACACTGATTATCCCAACACCGAGTGCTAAAATGAACAGGCCTGTCATAATATCGAGGCCATACAGTAGCATATCGATTTGTGATTTAAATTCTGGTTGCATAGGTTAACCCTTTATTAAATTCTATCCTTAAGTTAAGAATACAATAAAGGTTGCTGCATAACTAATAACAATTTAATAACATATTTATGGCGTTCTAGCAGGTACGCGATTATGCAGTGACAAGTTCTTTCGCGATTCTCTGTAATAAATAGGTTTCACGTTCAATGGATAGACCCGCTTTTGGGTAGCTCTTAATTACCTCAAGATTATGGGCAATCGCTTCATGAATATTAATCCACATCGCGCTCACGCCATTTTTTATTTCATTTTCTTCTAATCTTGGCGATCCGAGTTGTTTGTTGGCATCGCAAGTAAAGCAATAAGAAAGCATTTGGATGCTGTCAAAGTCACCTTTATACCAAGGACGCATTTCTTCATAACAACCGTAAGGGACAACGTTATGAATGTTTTCAGCGCCAGTTTCTTCTTCTACTTCACGAATTAAAGCGGTCACAATGTCTTCGCCTTCATGCATGCCGCCACCGGGTAAGCTGTAGTCATGATAGCGGGCTGTGAAGATGAGTAATATTTCGTCACCTTGAGTAATGATGCCGCGTGCAGCAACGCGTTGATCAGTCTTTTTAGGGGTTGTTACGTCGGGATGAATAGTTGAACGAAGGACGGACATTTGATTGATCATTATAAACGGCTCTTGTCATTATTAATTTGATATTCAAGTAAGTTGATAAGCTTCAATACTTGATATAGATAATTTGTTGTTGAGTTTACGCATAGAGGGCTAACCGTATTGGTTATTAATCATCGAATGCGCTTTCAAATAGGGCGCTATAGTAACACATTCATACATTGTCACTGCAATATGTAAGTTTACGCTTACTTTTATGGTAATTAGTAGGACTTTTCTTAATTGTTTAAAATGTACTATGGAGTCTTAACTCTAATGCTATTGTCGCGATAACGACGCTAAAATACGCTAAGTATAACTAAAAACACCTCTTTATGAGTAAATATATCGTTTAGGTAATATTGTTTCTAAACGATATATTACGACCTGTCACAATACATTAACATCCTCGGCATACCCAAATAATAACAACAGGATTTATGTAATGACACGCAATTTGAAAGTGACTTCATACCTTAGTTCAGCAATCGCGCTGGCATTGGCAACTGCATCTAGCTCTGTACTTGCTGCTGGTTTCCAAGTTGGCGAACATTCAGCAACAGGTTTAGGCCGTGCTAACGCAGGTGAAGGCGCAATCGCTGATACTGCTTTAGTATTGACGAAGAATCCGGCTGCAATGACGATGTTTGATAAAATCACGGTATCAAGCCAACTTGCTTTCATTGCCCCTGATGTTGATACAGATTATGAAGATATGGGCGGAAATGCTCAAACTGAATCAGATTATGCTCCAGATCAATTTGTACCAAGCTTCGCGGCTATCATGCCTATCAACGATAAAGTAGCCGTTGGTTTTGCGATGTTCTCAAACTACGGGACTGGCACTGAAGCAAGTGATGAGTTTACTTATAGTGATGTTGGTGGTACTACAAGTGTTATTACTATTGATAGTAGCTTTAATATTGCTTATAAAGTGAATGATTTATTAAGCATAGGCGCAGGTTATGACTTAGTTGTAGGTCAAGCTGAAATGACTAGAGACGCTGGTCCTGCTGGTTCTTTTGATATGGGCGGAAATTCCATTGGTCATGGTTGGAATGTTGGTACTTTATTTACATTCAATGAAAACAACCGTTTAGCCTTAACTTATCGCTCTGCAGTCGATATGAGTTTTGAAGGCGATTTCACTGGTGAAGGTCTAGCCTTTGATCCGATCAAAGATTCAACACCTCCTACATTCGTACCAGGACCAGGGGGGGGGGTGATACCTGGAGATCCTGAACTTACAAGTACTGTAACAGGTACTGTTGATATTACTTTACCTGCTATTGCAGAGTTGTCTGGTTTTCACAAGTTAAATGATACTTTTGCAGTGCATTATAGTGCTATGTGGACACAGTGGAGTGCGTTAGAAGAACTGAAAGCAACAAGCAGTGATTGTGCTGGTGCCTTAAACCCTGCTGGAACTTGTTTTGAAAAACCATTACATTACTCTGATAGCATGCGTTATGCGGTGGGTACAACTATGTATGTTTCTGAATCTGTAACACTACGCGCTGGTTATGCATATGATCAACAAGCGGGTGACGCCATTGTTGCAATGCCGGATACTGACCGCCATCAAGTATCTGCTGGTATGAGTTATGCTGCAAGTGAAACAATGAGTTTCGACTTTGGTGCCGCTTATATTTTAGGTGAAGAAATTGACTTTAAAGAAGAGAGTGCTTTAGCTGGCTTTCAAGATGTAGCATTCACTTCAACAGCAACTGCTATTATCGTATCTGCACAAATGAACATGGTATTTTAATCTGAATTAATTTCAGATAAATACAAAAAGGCCCAGCTAATTTATTAGCTGGGCCTTTTTCGTTATAGCGTTTTTATTTCTGCTAACCGTCGGTGGTTAGCTTAGCCTTTCTGCGCTTTACTAAAACGTACTAAATCCGCATTGTTATTCAATAAGTCTTTAAAGAACGGATTATTATAAAGGTCTTTTAAGCTGCCTTTATAAAACTTAACGCGTGATGCAGTTGGGTAAGGTTCAAAGTGCAAATCTTGAAAAAATGACGCGATAGCGGTAGTTCTGGTTGGCAGGACAACCGATGAAAACTTACCATCCAAGTCTAAAACCATCTTAAAAGCCACACTGTTATCAATGAAGCAAAACGACACAATAATACCAGCGTTATTGGAAATATAATGGCCGACAATCGCATTCTCATTCATCAATAAACTAACAGCGTAGTGTGACGGCGGAAAAGCGGCCATTGTTTCTGTTAGCGCTTCTTTATAAAAATGTTCGTGGCCTTGCGCGACAACGTCGGCTTGTTTCTCACTTAAGTTAACGAAATCAGTGATGACGATATCAGTGATGCTCACCGGATAAAATGACGGTCTTGCACCCACTTCTGTGGCTTTCGTTTTACTGACGAATTTTTTCTCTTGCTCGCTCATTTCATAGCCTTCAGCAAAGAAGCGAGCGATAGCGATGCGGCGTAAAAAAGACGGTTCACGTTTGCCATTTTCCCAGAGGGATAATGTGGTCTGTGACAGACCGGTAAACTCTTTATGTGAGTTAGCTAACTGTGATACAAAATCAAACTGAGACAGTTTATGATCTTTACGAGTTTGACGTAATTTAGCGCCAAAACCTTCTTTTTTAAACATTTATTGTCCTTGGTACTAAAGCGTTAGTTGCTATATTTTTGCTCAAGTTTATGTTTAGCTAAAAAAGATAACATAATTAGAAGTTTAATTGCTGTAGTGATAACCAAATCATTCACGCACCTAGAGTAATCTATTTGTATAAGGGTTATTTATATAAGAATAAAATATTATTAGATATTGTATCTCTGGGTGTAAATTTGTGCAATTTATTTCATATATCGATGTTTATATAATGTAACACTAATTCGAGAGATGAAATAATTAAACTTGCCGCACTAGCATGTAATACTGTACTATTGCACCATTACAGTCTAAGTGAAGGTTTTATTGGTTATGATTAACGCATTACTCCGAGATATATCAAGTGAAGAAGATATATCTATCGTCCTTCCTTTGTTGCTTTCTTGCGAAGAATTAAATGCTATTAATGCGCGAGCTTTGATTTATAAAGAACTGTTGCTTGCAGAGATATCACAGCGTGAAATTGCCAAAAAACACAACATTAGTATTGCCACTATTACTCGCGGTTCAAACAATTTGAAATCCATGAGTGATAAAGAAAAAAAATTATTACAAACATTATTAATTAGGAAGTAGGGATATGTCTGACGTAATGACGGCCAATCAAGAAGTGCAACCATCTTCTCTTGGCGGTGTTTTCATCATTACCGGTACGAGTATTGGTGCCGGTATGTTTTCTTTACCTGTCTTAACATCAAACATGTGGTTTGGTTGGGCTGTATTGTTTTTGTGTGTGTCTTGGTACTGCATGTACAGTTCTGCACTTTACTTACTGGAAGCGAACCAGAAATTTAAACATGGTGTTAATTTTGATTCGATGACCAAAGCACTACTACCAACCTCATTACGACTGCTTAATGGTTTGTCTGTGTTGTTCGTGAGTTATATCTTAGTCTACGCCTACATTTCTGGTGGTGGCTCAATGCTAGGACACAGCTTGCAGTCAGGTTTGGGGATTGAGGTCGATCAGTCTGTTGCGAGTTTTGTCTTTGCGGTGTTATTGGGGCTTATCGTGAGCTTTAGTACGAAAGCCGTAGACCGTTTTACTTCAGCAATGCTGGGTGGCATGGTTATTACGTTTAGTATCGCTATTTATAGTTTATTGAGTGGCGCAAACCTTTCATTATTACAGCCGCTTGCTGAAATGACGGAGCGATTACCGTATAGCTGGGCAGCAATTCCATCGTTAATGGTGTGTTTTGGTTTTCATTCTAATATCCCAAGCTTGGTTAAATATTATAATAAAGACAGCTCTAAAGTTGTTAACTCAATTCGTTACGGTAGTTTGTTGGCGCTAACTATTTATTTAATCTGGTTGTTAGCAAGCTTTACTGTTATTGGTCGTGACGGTTTCGCTAGTGTTATTGCACAAGGCGGTAACATGGGCGCGTTAGTTTCTGCGTTAGAGTCTGCTGGCTCAGGTGCGACACTGGCCGTGACCTTACAACTATTTGCTAACTTTGCTGTCGCGACTTCATTTTTGGGCGTGGCACTGGGTCTGTTTGATTTCTTAACAGACCTGTTGAAATTGGATGATAGCTTATCGGGTCGCAGTAAAACGGCATTAGTAACGTTTGTACCGCCGATGATTGGTGGGGTATTACTGCCAAATGGATTTATCTACGCGATTGGTTATGCTGGATTTGCAGCGGCCGTATTTGCCTTGTTTACACCCGTGGCATTAGCGTTTCAGGCGCGTAAATATTTACCAACCACAGACTTTCTTGTT
This sequence comes from Moritella dasanensis ArB 0140, assembly GCF_000276805.1. Classification (GTDB taxonomy): domain Bacteria; phylum Pseudomonadota; class Gammaproteobacteria; order Enterobacterales; family Moritellaceae; genus Moritella; species Moritella dasanensis. The sequence goes on from NZ_AKXQ01000029.1 coordinate 14,341, forward strand.
TCGGGTGGTCATGCTCGTATGGCTGTCGTTTTGGTATTTGCGGTGTGTGTTGTCAGTTTCCAAGTACTCTCTATGATGGGCTTATTAGCTTAATTTGCAGTTAGGTCGGTAGTATATTGCCGTTAGTGAGAGTTCATTAACGGCAAACTAGCTAATTAATATGCGTTAATTTAGTGAATAATGTTTATTTACGCGATTAGTTTTGAGTTAATTATATTTTATTAAGTATAATAAAATATATTTTGATTACGTGACTTTAATATGAATTATTCCTTTTCTCGCATTGCAGCTATTTCAACGCTGGTTTTCTCCCTGTCGGGCTGTTTTGATATTGCCGATATCCCCAAATTAAATTCTTCATGGAAAGTTGCAGGCGCGACATCTGAAAGTAGTGAGCAAGGTGGTTTTGTTACTGACACGATTGCGACATGTCCGGTATTTATAAATAATACGACTGTGACGAGTGATGAATTACCGGCTGAGTTTAGCATTACCGATTGGAATATTTATAAGCAAGAAGATGACAACTGGCGTCGTGAGTTGACGAAGTTGATTGAAGATAACGATTTAATTGTCTTACAAGAAGCAAAGTTAAGCTTTTTGTTAGAGCAGCTGATGCAACAATATGAATTGAGCTGGACACAAGTCGAAGCTTTTAGTGTTTACAATCAATCAATGGGTGTATTAACCGCAAGCCGTGTTGCGCCTATCTCTGTTTGTAAGCAAGCAATCACAGAACCTTGGTTACGTTTCCCTAAATCGACATTGATTAGCTATTACCCTTGGGCTGGCAGTGATGAACCTCTGCTTGTCGCTAACATGCACATGATTAACTTCACCTTAGGTGTTGATGAGTTTAATCAACAACTCGAAGGGGTTATTGCTGTGATCCGTCAGCATAATGGGCCAGTGATCATGGCTGGGGATTTTAATACTTGGACGAATAAGCGTTTAGATCAATTGCATACGATGACAACGAGTGTCGACTTACAAAAATCGGTTTATCAAAAGGATGTACGTAGAACCGCATTTGGTAATCCGCTTGATGATATTTACTATAGAGGCATGCAACAGCTAAGTGCATCGTCTTATGAAACCGATGCATCTGACCACAACCCTATTGTTGCGCGCTTTGGCCCACAGCTTTAGCTTTTTGATGTAGCTTGAGAGCAATTAGGAAATGAATATGATGGAAAAATTTAAACAACAGTATCCCATTATTGTTGATGATATCGTGCGTTGGGGTGAGATGGACGCATTTGGTCATGTTAATAATACGGTGTACTTTCGCTATTTTGAACAAGCGCGAATAGGCTATTTTGAACAAATAAAAGCCATGGAATACATGCAAGCCCATGGTATTGGTCCTATCTTGGCTGCAACGAATTGCCGTTTTAAAGCGCCGTTAAAGTCACCTGATACCATTAAAATTGGTGCGACTGTGTCAGAGTTTGCTGAACATAAGCTAATAATGAAATATGCAGTGTGGAGTAATACTTTACAACGTGTCGTTGCAGAAGGGGAAGGCGTGATTGTATTTGTGGATTACAGCGCGCATAAGAAAATGCCGGTACCTGCAGATATTGTTGATAAGATTAAGCTGTTACAACCGGCGTTATTTACTGCTTAACTGACTTTAACTTAACTTAACTTAACTTCACTTCACTTTAATTTACTAAGTTAACTTAAGTAAGACAAAGTAAGAAAAATAAGGCAAAAAAAAGCAGACTAAAAAATGTAGTCTGCTGCAGCTTTTTGTTTTTACAACGAGTTGTAATTAAAGGCTGTTTTTTGCTGCGTTTTCATTTAAGAATAGGCAACCAAGTGTGAATGCATTCTGTTGGAATTTTTTCAGACCCGTTTCAGCAAAATCAACAAAGATCGGGTGATCTTGTACTAATTGCTTGTAGAACGTTTGTGAAACCATGTTCACTTCAACGCTAGTTACAAGTTGGATTGCCGCTTCAGCTTTAAAGCTTGTTGAGCTACCACTAAACTTGCCTTTTGTCAGACGTTCTTTGATCACTACATTGTCAATTTTATAATCTGTCATTAACTGGGCAAATTCTTTATGAAACTGACGCATCTGATACGCTTCAGTTGAACTTGCTAAGGTAATTTTTCTTTTTCGACATTCAATAAGCTCAAACATTCCGTCTTTTAAAGATAGGAAACATAGATTTACTTCATTGCCTGCTAGTTCAACACTACAAATTCTCATTAAATAACTCACCATAAATAAAGATAACTTCGCTATTATAACCACTTTGTTGTCAGTTAACATGGTTATCGTTGTTTCGTTGTGAATTTATACGATAGTATCCTATACCCAAGCTACTTCAAAATGCTGTATCAGAGACGAGCAGGGATATCAGGACAAGGCACAATATGTAGAGAATGGTTATTCCATTTTAAAATATTGTAACGCTGTGCTGTTATTCCTGCTCGCCTCCCGCTGGGCAAAACGAATGAAGGTATCTTCTGCGTTATGAAGTCTTGATTAAGAATAACTAAATCCTCGACTTCACGCCTTGAATATCCTCTTCTTTCGGTTTGCTGATTGTGCATTTAGAAGTAGTTTGGGTATATAAACAACTTAATTGTAAGGAAACAGAATGACATATTTACCTTGTGTTGAAATTGAACCTAAACAGGCTGCAAACGCGAGTGTTATTTGGTTACACGGATTGGGTGCCAATGGCCATGATTTTGCTGGCGTGGTGCCAATGATCGCATTATCTAGCGAGCATCAAGTGCGTTATGTTTTCCCGCATGCCCCTGAAATAAACGTCACGATTAATAATGGTTACAAAATGCCAGCTTGGTATGACATTTTGGCGATGACATTAGAGCGTAAAATTGATATGTCAGGTTTAATGGCAAGCGTTGAACAGGTACAAAAACTGATCCAGCGTGAGATTGATCGAGGTATTGATAGTCAACGGATCGTTGTTGCTGGTTTTTCTCAAGGCGGTGCGGTGGCTTATCAAAGCGCGTTAACTTTTACCAAGCCATTAGCTGGGCTCATGGTGATGTCGAGTTATTTCGCAACGGCTAAAACCATTAAGCCACATTCGCAGAATCTGGCGTTACCGGTCCATATTTATCATGGTAGTGCGGATCCTGTTGTGGCTGAATCGCTTGGGTTAAATGCGATGACATATTTAGAAACGCTCGGTTATCAACCGCAGTATCATCGCTACGCTGCAGAGCATACGGTTACCGCACAGCAGATAAATGATATATCACAACATATACAGCAGTTTTTAGCGATTAATACCACAAGCTAGCGCTAATTTGTCGTATCTTAAACTACCGAGGTTGAATAGATCTCGGTAGTTTATGCTGTGATTTTTTTGTTATCAAGATCACAATGACAGGGGTTTTCAAGGGTATAGTGATCCATTTGTGACGATTACATCTATGCTTAAAGTTCCTAGTATTATTGATAAGATTGAACGATGCGTCAGAATGAAAACCGTAACTCAAGTGATGTTAATAATAATGTGTTAATTGATAACTTTGTTGCGATTAATGACATTCATAATCCAGATATGGAATTGCTTAAAGAGAGTCAATCTAATCAAGATAGCGAAAATATTGAAGTCACGCTTGCCACTAAAATGAATTTTGTCAGACAGATTTGGTTGGCCGGACTGGGGGCATATAGCCATAGCGTTGATGAGCTTAATACGGCGGGTGAAAAATCGTCAATGTATTTTGAAGATCTGTTGCTGCAAGGTGAGAAAGTCGATAGTGCTTTTAAATTGCATACCACGGGGGAGCATATATCCTTGCATGGTTTAGAAAAATTGATTCAGCGAACTTATGCAAAATTAACGGGCGTTGAAAGTGATAAGCTGACGCAGTTGAACGATAAACTTGATGCTTTACTCGCAGAACTAGCAGATAAAAAACAAACCACTTAGAGGGGCTCTGAAGTGGTTTGTTTCATTAAATACTGGCCGTGGTAAGATTAATCTTCGGCGAGTAATTTTCCCAGATATTCACTGGCATTGGCTCTGATAGGCATAAAATAGACATTATCATCTCTGGCTTGCACCTTTTTAATCATGGCGCGGCCAAACTTAATATTCCACTCTTTTGTTGGTTCGAAATCACTTGGAAAAACCACATCATTTTTGTTTTCCCAATATGATTGACTCGTTTCGCTATGAATCGGACTCATCCCCCAAAATACTTCCGTACCCTGCAGCATATCCATATATACATCGAGAAATTTCAAATCAAAAAATGGTTGTGTGAAAAATCCATCCACACCAGCATCGATTTTATCGTGAATATAATCGAGCTCTTTACGCATGCTGGTTCGATATTGATCGATCGCCGCGTAAACCTTCATATATGGCAGTTCTTTTTTGATAATACGAATGAGTTCACATGAGGTATTACGATAAGTTCGGTGCGAAATATCCTGCGGTGGATCACCTTCGACGACAAGCACTGAATTGATTTTACTGTGACGGAAAAAATCCGTTAATGGAAAACCGTTTCGCAGATCAAAGTCGATAGCGCGTAGGTGGGGAATAACTTCATCAAACTTGTCTTGTAAGCGATCGCAAGCATCCCAACTACGGACATCAAAGCGCAGTAAGTCTGGAATATTCAGCGTATTTATTTGACCAAACTGGCTAACTTCTTCGACTTCAGTATTTAAGGTTTCCCATGAACGGGGTACAAGCTCTATTGAGTATTTCAAATTACATCCCTTTTTGTTATCAACAGTCCTGGTTGATAATCCTTTTAATACCCAAACTCGACTCCGCGTGTTTGGGCTTTTCCAATCATTGATATAGTTTGTATAACTATTTCTTATTTATTTGCGGCTAACTGCTGTAACCAAGCAATTTCAGCGGCCCAAATAGTATCATCTATTGTTTCCAATACCATAGGTATACCATTAAAGCGTTCATCCTGCATGATAAATTTGAAGGCTTCTTCACCAATAAAACCTTGGCCTAAGCTGTGATGGCGATCAACTTTTGTGCCTAGCGCAACTTTACTGTCATTAATGTGCATACCTGCAAGGTATTCAAAGCCGACAATACGTTCAAAATCATTAAAGGTTTGCTCACACGCTGCAAAGGTACGTAAGTCATATCCGGCGACAAAGGTGTGGCAAGTATCAATACATACACCCACACGGCTCTTATCTTCTACTTGTTCAATGATCTCGGCGAGATGCTCAAAACGGTAACCTAAGTTAGTACCTTGGCCTGCGGTGTTTTCGATAACGGCTTTGACTGACGTTGATTTTTCGAGTGCGAGGTTAATCGATTCGGCGACGCGTTTTAAACTTTCTGATTCCGATATCTTTTTTAAGTGGCTACCAGGATGGAAGTTCAGCAAGGTTAAACCGAGCTGTTCGCAACGGTGCATTTCATCATAAAAGGCATTGCGCGATTTCTCTAAGGCTTCAGTTTCAGGGTGGCCAAGGTTAATTAAATAAGAATCGTGAGGCAAAATCTGCGCGGCGGTAAAATTGTAGCGTTTACAATTGGCTTTAAACTTACGGATATCATCCGGGCTCAGCGCTTTTGCATCCCAGCGACGTTGGTTTTTGGTAAATAGAGCAAATGCAGTGGCCCCTAAATCATGCGCGTTTTTAGGGGCATTCCATACGCCACCTGCTGCAGACACGTGCGCGCCAATAAATTTAGTCATTTTTTGCTCCATTGTTTTAGGTATTCCGCATTTTTAGTCAATTTAGTGACAAAACAGTTTTAAAGGAGACTTTTTACGATAAAATTAGTTTTTTGGCAATGCTAATCTTTGGGAATTATTAATGAAAACTTGGGCAGAATTTTTGTTGCATGAGCAACAGCAACCGTATTACTTAGCGCTAGATAATTTTATTGCTGCAGAAAGAGCGGCTGGAAAAGTGGTTTATCCTAAACAAGACGATGTATTTCAAGCATTTTCATTAACCCCGTTAAAAGATGTCAAAGTGGTCATTTTAGGGCAAGACCCTTATCACGGACCAGATCAAGCCCACGGTTTGTGTTTTTCGGTATTACCCGGTATTAAGATCCCGCCTTCGCTGCGTAATATGTATAAAGAACTGACAACCGATATCGACGGTTTTGCCACACCTGACCACGGTTATTTAATTGAGTGGGCGCAACAAGGTATTTTAATGTTAAATACCGTGTTAACTGTTGAACAAGCGCAAGCTCATTCCCATGCTAAATCGGGTTGGGAGACGTTCACTGATCATGTGATTGAACAGTTAAACCAGCAAGATGAAGAAATCATTTTTGTCCTATGGGGTAATCATGCCAAGAAAAAGGGCCGCCATATTGATCGCAGTCGCCATCATGTTTTAGAGGGCGTGCACCCATCACCATTATCTGCTAGTCGTGGTTTCTTCGGTAGCCAGCATTTCTCTGCTATTAACCAGCGTTTACAAGCTCGCCAACAAACGCCGATCAATTGGCAAGTCAGCGCTGTTGAGACGCTAGTCTAAATATTACCTTTATAGCTTATATTGGTAGGTCAGTGTGAAGTGGTAAATAGATAAATAAATAGTGAAGCGGATCAAAGAAACTAATACTATATGGGTATATCATGGAGGCAGATAATTTCAAATTGGAGTTTATATGTTATCTCTCATTACTAAAGATCATGAACAAGTAGAGTTACTGTTAAATGTATTAACTGAGCAGTTAGCGGAACTCGAATCTGAGCAGCAGGGTGTTAATTTTAAATTGATGGATGATATTGTTCATTATCTACGTAATTATATTGACCGTTACCATCACCCTAAAGAAGACTTGATCTATTCATATTACCTCGAAAACTATGTCGAAGATGCGAGCATGCCGAATCGTTTAGCATCGGAGCATCAAAGTCTGAATTTCCTGAGTCGTGAACTTTCAAGTGCTTTGAATATGATCCAACTTGACTCTGTGATGCCATTCGATGAATTCGCGAGACAATTAAGAAGCTTTGTTGATAAACAACGCAGCCATATTCAATATGAAAACAATGTTGTTATGCCGTTAATGGCAGAGAAATTCACGCCGGATGACTGGTGTCAGATTGAGCATTTGTGGAAGAATGGTGATGTACAAGATATAAAAACATTGGCGGTGTTTAATGAGGTATACGATCGACTTAAACAACGTATTATTGATGCCGGATTTATGCATGATATTGACGAAGAGTTGTGCTTAGTTTAGTTGTGATTTAAGAGCATGGTCTGGTAAAGGAATTATCCTACAGACGTTCTTATGAATAAAAAAAAGCCGCATGATGACATGCGGCTTTTTTATTAAGCGATAAGATCAGAGTAGTAACTTAAAGGATCGTTATAACCGTCCATTTCCTTTTCTAAATTAAGCTTATCTTTAATCGCTTCAATCTCACGCCATTTTCGTTTTGACGCTGATTTAGCTTCTTTTTTTGTATTTTCTATCGACACTTGATTTATTCCTTCCATGGGATCACCTTTGTAATGATAGTTACCTACCCTCTATAGCATTTTTTTAATGCCGACTGTCATATTTTACTGTGGATTTGAGTGGCAGATCACGGAAAAAGACCTAGAATGAAAAAAGTATAAAATAGTTTATCTAAAGAATGCCGTGTAGATTTGACATATATGTATCTAATTAGGGTAGGGATTGCGAGTTCGATAATTTTAACACCTGTTTATTAACAATTTATTGGTTTTTTATGTTATATTTCGCGCCTTGTTTAGATGGTGGTGTTATTTTTACTGCCATCTATGGACTTTAATAAGAGTGTGGAAAGGACAATATGACGGAAACTATCGACTTTATAAATGGGCTGTTATGGGGCTCAGTACTGATTTATTTACTTATCGGTACCGGTCTGTATTTTACCTTTAAATTAGGTTTTATTCAGTTCCGCCACTTTACTCACATGTTCTCTGTTCTTGCTGGTAGCCGTAAAAGCAGCAATGAAGGTGTCTCATCATTTCAAGCATTATGTACAAGTTTAGCTGCGCGTGTTGGTACGGGTAACCTTGCAGGTGTTGCAGTTGCAATTACTGCTGGTGGTCCAGGCGCTGTATTCTGGATGTGGCTAATTGCTGTTATCGGTATGGCGACGAGCTTTGCTGAAAGTTCATTAGCACAATTATTTAAAACCAAAGATGCAGATGGTAATTTCCGTGGTGGCCCCGCTTACTACATGGAAAAAGGCTTAGGCCGTCGTTGGATGGGCGTTGTATTTTCAATCTGTCTAATCGTTGCATTTGGTTTAGTATTTAATGCCGTGCAGTCTGATGCGATTGCTAACTCTATGAATAACGCGTTTGGTTTTGATAAAACGATTGTTGGTATTGTATTAGTGGTATTCACGAGTGTGATCATCTTTGGTGGTCTACGTGTGATTGGTGCATTTGCTGAAATCGTAGTGCCATTCATGGCATTGGCTTATATCCTGATTGCTTTTGTTGTTGTGGCAATGAACTTTTCAGAGTTACCTGCGGTATTTGAATTAATCATTAAATCAGCATTCGGCTTAGATGAAGCTGCTGGTGGCGCACTTGGTGTTGCTATGATGCAAGGTATTAAACGTGGTTTGTTCTCGAATGAAGCGGGTATGGGTAGTGCACCAAATGCTGCGGCAAGTGCGGCTCCATTCCCTAACCACCCAGCATCTCAAGGTTATGTACAGATGTTAGGTGTGTTCATTGATACTATCGTTATCTGTACAGCGACAGCATCTATTATTCTACTGTCTGATCTGGGTGATACATCAGGTATTGGTGGTATCGAATTAACCCAGCATGCATTGTCATCTCATGTGGGTGATTGGGGTAGTACTTTCGTGGCTATTGCCATTCTATTCTTTGCATTTACGTCAATTGTAGCGAACTACTCATACGCAGAAACCAGTATTTTATTCTTGAATCGCGATTCGAAAGTAATGGTCTGGATCTTCCGTGCAGCGGTATTAGGTATGGTTATGTTTGGTGCGGTTGCTAAATCAGATCTGATTTGGAATATGGCGGATGCATCAATGGGCCTCATGGCGCTGGTCAATATCATTGCTATCTTGATGTTATCTAAGTTTGTTATCATTATAGCGAAAGATTACAACAAGCAATTAGATGCTGGTAAGACGCCGACATTTGATAGTGCTGAATACCCTGAAATTGATAAAATCATTAACAGTGAAATTTGGAACTCTAAATTTAAAAAGTAGTGTGTAATTACAGATTAAATTAGCGTTTTAAAATTATAAAAGCCACTCATTTTACAATGAGTGGCTTTTTTATTAGGTATTAATTATGGGGTAATGAAATTGTATTAAATTTGTTTAATCCTAAAGGTTAGAGTTTTAGCTCTATCCTCTTTGTGGTTAAATTGGCTTTTCATATCGACTCATATAGGATCAAGTCATGAATAAATTAGCAACTCTCGCTTCTGCAATGCTATTAAGTTTCTCTGTTAATGCTGCACAGGAAGTGTCTGGCGTATCAGTACCAGATAATGTATCTGTTGAAGGCACATCACTTAATTATCAAGGGGCAGGTGTTCGTAGTAAGTTCTTTATTGATCTGTATGTTGGTTCGCTTTTCACACAAGCAGCGGATAAAGATGTAATCAAAAGCCAAGATGTAAGCGCTATTCGTCTTAATATCATCTCTGGTCTTATTACTTCTGAGAAAATGATCTCGGCTATCAATGACGGTTTTGACGGCGCTACGGCGGGTAATACAGCCCCTATCTCAGCTGAAATCGCTGAGTTTATTGGCGTGTTTAGTGCAGAGATTGCCAAAGGCGACCAATTTACGCTAGTGAGCACGCCAGGCAAAGGCTTGATAACGTATAAAAATAATGAAAAATTATCGACGATTAATAACGATATTTTCCGTCAAGCGGTATTGGCTATTTGGTTAGGCGACAAACCAGCAGATGATGACCTGAAAGAAGATATGCTTGGTCTTTAATTTACGCTAAGATTTACGCTGAAGTTGACGCTGAAGTTGACGCTACAGTTTACATTGTCATTGAACATGACAATGTAATAACAAAATGGCTTACGGTTAAGAGTGAAATCTTAGCGTAAGCCATTTTTTATGCTTGGATTATTTAGCCGCCATGACTAAGTTTTGATTGGTATAGTTAGGCATAGCTCGGCGTTGAATGACTCGTTAGGTATTCACCTTAGTGACATCAACATAAAGACGTAGTGCTTGTCCTGGTTGAATATACTTCTGATTAGCCAGTCCATTCCATCTTACAACGTCTTTTACCTTCACGTTAAACTTATCGGCAATACGTGCAAGCGAATCACCTTGGCGGACCTTGTAGGTGATGTTACGCATAATGCCTTTACCGTTAGCACTGCCTTTTTTCTTACCTTGCCACACAACCAATTTTTGATTGATCTTCAAAGCGTCTTTAGGCGCGATATTGTTCCATTTTGCTAGGCTTTTATAATTAACTTTGTAGGCACGTGAAATGTCCCATAAGTTATCACCTGACTGTACTTTATGGACAACTTTGAAACGACCTGCAGGTTTATCCTGACGGCGGGTGATACGCGATGATTCACTAAATTTATAATAATCGAGATCTTTAGCCGCCATTGGGATCAATAACGCTTGGCCAATCTTGATCATGCTGCTGTCTAGATTATTCACCGAGGCAATGATCTTGCTTGAGGTATTATAGTTCTGGGCTATTTCACCTAGGCTATCGCCTGATTTAACTTTATAACGTACCCAGTTTAAACGGCCTTTCGCGTCTGTTTTGGCTAATGCAGCTTCAAACTTTTCTACTTTTTCATTCGGAATTAATAATGTATGTGGTCCATCAGGTGCTGTTGCCCATTGGTTAAAACCGGGATTAAGACGCTGTAGTTCAGCCACGTCCATGCCTGCTAAGTCGGCAGCAAGCGCTAAATCAATTTGACTGTCAACGTCAACTTGCTGAATCGCAGGTTCGTTATCAATCACAGGTAGCGTCAGGTTATATTTTTCAGCATTTTGTAAAATGTCTGCAAGTGCTAATAATTTCGGTACGTATGCTTCTGTTTCTGTCGGTAGGGACAATGACCAGAAATCTGTGGCTAAGCCCGCTTTTTTGTTACGCTTAATCGAACGACCAACGCGACCTTGACCTGAATTATAAGAAGCAAGGGCCTGTAACCAGTCTCCATCGAAACGACGGCTGAGGTATTCCATATAGGTAAGCGCAGCACTTGTTGATGCGAGTACGTCACGACGACCATCGTACCACCAGTTTTGCTCTAGACCGTACTGGGTTGCTGTGCCGGGTACAAACTGCCACATACCCGATGCACTGCCATGTGAGTAAGCAAAGGGGTCAAAGGCACTCTCTACGACGGGCAGTAGCGCGAGTTCTAATGGTAAGTTACGACGTTCGAGTTCTTCAACAATAAGATATAAAAAGGGTTCGGCGCGTTTCGATACCGTGATTAAATGCTGCGGGTGCTCCAAAAACCACTTACGGTGCTTGGCAATGCGCGCATTATCCGGAATCGGAATGGTCATTTGTTCTGCAATGCGAACCCAAACATTATCAATTGGCTCGACAGTAACGTCTTCGGCGACAATGAGTTTGGCAATTTTTTCTTCAGTTGCACTATCTAAACCGCTGTCTTTATTGCTGGCTTGTGCAGAAGGGGCCACGACAGGCGTTATAGTTGTTTGCACATCGTTACTGCGATCTTCAGGCGTCATTTGACACCCGGTCAGTAATATCAATACCGGAATGGATAATTTAAATTTCATATACATCTTATGTTAGTGAAAAACAGGGCTATGCTAATCGGCAATAACCGACAAAGCAAGCTTATCGTTTATGCCGTTTAGCGTGTTTTTTGTGTTAAAAATGGTCTTTCCAGGCTCTTAATGCAGTGAATACCGCTTGTTCGCTGGTCAGGATATCAAGCAGCTTATGTTCCATCGCCATACTGACCGTGGCTTCGTCAGTACGTAAGAAAACATTGATTTCCTTTTCGTTTTTGAGACTGTTTGGTACGGTTGGTAATCCGCGTTGACGCAGTTTTGCAGTATGTTCAATATGTTTTTTGAGCACTTTGTTTTGTGGTTCTACGGCATAGCAAAACATTAAATTTGCTTGGGTATATTCGTGGGCGGGGTAGACTAAAATATTTTCATCTAAGGCTTTAATGCGTTGTAATGACGCGAACAGCTCTGCTGCGCTACCATCTAGGGTCCGACCACAACCACCAGAGAATAACGTATCACCAGAGAACAACATCGTTTGGTTGTAGTAAACAACATGCTCGCGCTTGTGTCCCGGAGTCGCCATGACGGTTAATGCTAAACTATCATTAAGTAAGCTTAACTGGCTATTTTCAGTGACTAAGGTCACGGGTGCATCGACATCGATAGCGATTGATGAATATACTTGCACGGGATGCGACGTTGCGTTAAGAATGTCACTAATACCATCGATATGGTCAAAGTGGTGATGGGTAATTAAAATCGCATCAAGGATTAAATGCTGCTGGTCAATGACTTGTAATACAGCGTCGGCTTGGCCGGGATCTACGATACAGCAGTGATTATTTTCAGTATTTTTGATCAACCAGACATAATTGTCGTTAAATGTTGGTATAGAAATGACTTCAAGCATTGCATCGATCTCTTTATGGGATTATCTTTAATTATATATAAAACAAAATTTTAGCGGATATTGTCGTGTTAATAAAACCTGCACAGCATCAACATGAGATAACAATTCCCCATTCTTGGAATGATCTGCCAATGGGAGCGTGGCTTGCTAGCCAGATTCAGGATCGTCTTGATGTCTGGTGCCCCAAAATATTTGGTTATCATCTACTAAAATTAGGCTCGTTAAGTGGTGAGCTTAATTGTTTTGGCAGCAGTATACAACATCAGGTCACAGCAACGTCAGAGTTAGGTATGGGCGGGCTGTTTATTGATCCTGCTCATCTGCCTTTTCAGGAAAACTGTATTGATGCCTGTATCTTGACGCAATCATTGGATTTTTCTGCCGACCCTCACCAAGTATTACGCGAGGTAGAGCGGGTATTAACCGCGGATGGTTACTTGATTCTAAGTGGTTATAATCCGCTGTCACTGTGTGGCTTAGTGAAATTATTTGGGGTCAAGCGTAATCACCCACCTTGGTCGGGGAGAATGTTTACCCCTGCGCGGATTAAAGATTGGTTAGAATTATTGGGGTTTGAAGTTATTCAAGATGACCGTTTTGCCTTTACGACTTTCCTCGGCAAGAAGCCATTAACCTGGTGGTCTGAAAGTCTCGGCCAAATGCATTTCCCTTCTTTTTCATCGGTCTACTTTATTGTGGCTCGCAAACGCCGAGCGCCAATATCACCGGTCAAGAATTGGTGGCAAGTGCGCCATGCTAAACGCCGTTTTATACCCACGGGCGCCACCCAAAAATTGCCGCATAAGCCTTCTTAGTTTGACTTGATCTGATTTAGCTATGTTATCAGGTGAATCACAGGCTAATTCATATTAGAATAGCGACAGTTTAATTGAAGTGGTGAAATTTATGTCTTTAGACAATGTAGAGTTAATGCAGGGCGCTGGTCGTGTAATCGTTTTTGATACCGAAACAACGGGTATGAATGATGGCGCGGGTGGCATTCATGTTGGTCACCGAGTGATTGAGATTGGTTGTATTGAATTAATCAATCGCCGCCCAACGGGTCGTACTTACCATGTTTATATCAAGCCTGATCGTTTGGTTGATCCAGAGGCGATCGCGGTACACGGTATTACCGATGCGTTTTTACAAGATAAGCCTAGCTTCTCAAGTATTGCTAACGAGTTTATTGCCTTCATTGATGGTGCAGAACTCGTCGCCCACAACGCCTCGTTTGATACTAGCTTTATTGATCATGAATTTAGGTTGTTAAATAAAGGCCTACCAGCAACTAAAGAAATTTGTAAAGTGACCGATACATTAGCTATCGCGAAGAAACTTTTTCCGGGTAAACGAAATAACTTAGACGCACTCTGTAATCGTTACGGTATTGATAATACTCATCGTACCCTGCATGGCGCGTTACTGGATGCGGAGATCTTGGCAGACGTTTATCTGTATATGACAGGTGGCCAAACTAAACTGAATTTATCGCAAGATAGCGCGCATGGACAAGGTAGTGGTGTGCGCCGAGTTGCAGCAAGCCGCGCGCCATTGAAAGTGGTGCACGCAACAGATGATGAATTGAAAGCACATGATGAACGACTTGGCATCGTCGGTAATCCGTTGTGGCAAGTACACTAAATAAAAACAAGGAAACGCATGCGTAATATTTGGTTGTTATTGGCACTTATTGGTGCCGTTAGCGTTAGTACCTTTGCATCAGCTAAAAGTGTTGATCAAGCGAATATTTATCAGACCAGTGATATCAAGTTGTTGGATAATCGCTTTCGAGTTGATCATGGCATTGAGCAAATTACGTTTATTATTGCGCGTGAACGTTTTTCTAAAGCGGTTATTTTAGTACGTCCGGATGGCAGTAAAGTCTATATTTGGGATAAATCAGACAAAGTTCATTGGATTGAAGGTGAGGAGTACGACATCATCACCATTGAAGAACCGATGGCTGGGCCTTGGCAAGCCATTGGTAAAATACGTGGTGATAACCGTATTCAATTGTTGTCTGACATCGAATTGCAAGTTAATCGCTTACCGATTCAATTATACAGTGGCGAACGTTTGAAAGTCAGTGGCGAATTGTTACATTCGCAAGACCGCTTAACGGCAAGCTATTTACGTGATGCAGAATTGATTATGACCGCTTATGGTTATAATCGCAGTGAAGATGAAAATTTTAATTTTACTTCTCAAGAACTAGCTAAATTTAATGATAAAGGCGTGTCTTATGATGAAATACCTGAAGATGGTCTTTTCACCGCGTTTTTACAACTTGATTTAGAAACCGGTAAATATAAATTTGAAGTTGCGGTAAAAAACCACGCTTTTGCCCGCAGTTTTAACCAAGACGTTATCCTCTTTCCTAAACCAATCAAAACGCAGATGCTGCCGTTGCTGGTGGGTGAAGACCCACAGTTAAAACTGACTTACGATACTGATGAATTAAAACCCGAGAGTATCGTGATTAAAGGACGTTTGCTATCGGTTAATCGCGGTCAAAGTACTGACTTTATCATCTATGGTGAAGCGGATATGGTAGAGCAAATTCATACTTTTGAACGACCTGGCGACATTGATAGTTATAGCATTGACTTGATGTTATTTGCTACCACCCAAGCAGGGCGTGAAATCATTATTAACTTGCCGCCAGAAGCATTTGTGATTCCAAAGCCGATTGTTATTGATAGTGCATTGATTCCAGCAGCAATCGTTTCTCAAGCTGAGACGACAGAAACCAGCATGACGTTATTAGAAGATACCGAGAGTGACTGGAATTTAGTATTATGGGTTGTTGGTAGCTTACTCGCTTTACTGGTTTTAGCGGTGGCCGCATTATTTGCTATTAAGTTTTGGCAAAAACGTAAATTTGAAAAAGTAATATCAAACCAAATAGATGGTGATATCACTTCATCGATGCCATTAGACAGCGGTGATGGGTCAAATAAGATGACAGATTTAGACCTTAATTCATTAGATAAATAGTTTGATATTTAAACAATTAAGTCATGTGTGGTGTTTGTGCTGTATAGGGCTCGCATTCCGGATTATTTAATTACTGTTTTGCGATTAATACTTGTTTAAAAATTGTAATGCAATTAAAGTCGATGTTAATTAAGATAACCTTTATTTTTAAAGGTTATCTGACTGACCTTCATATCCGATGGTCAGGTTTAAATAGTCAACTTCTCAAATTAAGGTTAAAAATTATGGCGATTCAACGCACTTTTTCTATTGTTAAGCCAGATGCAGTAAGAAAAAATCTAATTGGTGCTATTTACTCACGTATAGAATCTGCTGGTTTAAGTGTTGTTGCAGCAAAAATGCTTCATCTTACGCGTGAACAGGCTGAAGGTTTTTATGCTGAGCACGAAGGTAAAGTATTCTTCGAACCGTTGATGGAATTTATGACTTCTGGTCCTATCATGGTGCAAGTATTAGAAGGTGAAAATGCGATCACTTTCTACCGTGAATTAATGGGTGCGACTAACCCTGAAAATGCCGCTGCGGGTACGTTACGTTGTGACTATGCTGAGAGCATGCGTTTTAATGCGGTACACGGTTCTGATAGTGAAGAATCTGCTGCACGTGAAATAGCTTACTTCTTTACTGAAAACGAAGTATGCCCACGCTAATCAACTAGCGTAACGGGTTGTAAAGCAGTGGTGTAGTGATACGCGATTGATTTACTGCCCGGTTTTATCATTACTTTCTATTTATGTATCTCTTTATTCCTCTATTACTCTTCTATTTGTTATTAACCCACATGGCTACACACCCTGCTTAAATACGATATTTAGCCTTAATTGTTTGTTCTTGTTGCCGATTCCTTATTGTGGGGAATAACGCTTAATAAATTATTTTGTTTAATTCGGCTAATGCGCTAGCGTCTGGGCGTTAAACTTTGTACAATCCCGCGCCCTGAAACCTCAATTTTAGCATCGTCTTTTTTATCCCGGTATTCTTAAAATATTGTTTAAAATTGAGTCTTAAATTGTTTCAAACCGAATAAAATACATTATAGAGGCTCACTTCATGAGTAATAAAAAAATTAATCTATTAGACTTAGATCGCAAAGCGATGCGCCAATATTTTGCTGACATTGGTGAAAAACCATTCCGTGCCGATCAAGTGATGAAATGGATCTATCATGAAGGCTGTGATGACATTAATGAAATGACTAACTTGAATAAAAAATTACGTGAAAAATTATTACGTGAAACGGTTATTCAAGCACCTGAAATCAGCCAAGAGCAGCGCAGTGAAGATGGTACGATCAAGTGGGCATTAAAAGTTGATGGTCAAGAATATGAAACGGTTTATATTCCTGATGGTGACCGTGCAACACTTTGTGTATCGTCACAAGTAGGTTGTGCACTTGAATGTACATTCTGCTCGACTGCGCAGCAAGGTTTTAACCGTAATTTACGAGTATCAGAAATTATTGGTCAAGTATGGCGTGCAACGCAAGTTATCGGCTTTAATAATAAGAAACGTGCAATCACTAACGTTGTGATGATGGGTATGGGTGAACCACTCCTTAACATGACAAACTTAGTGCCAGCATTAAACTTGATGTTAGATGATTACGGTTTTGGTCTATCAAAACGTCGTGTAACAGTCTCTACATCTGGTGTTGTACCTGCACTCGATAAATTAGGTGACTTAATCGATGTTGCATTAGCGGTATCATTACACGCGTCAAATGATGAACTACGTAACGAGCTTGTACCAATCAATAAAAAGTACAATATTGAAACGTTATTAGCCTCTGTTAAGAGCTACATCAGCAAATCAAATGCTAATCGTCAGAAAGTAACCATAGAGTATGTGTTACTTGATCATGTAAATGATTCGACTGACCAAGCACATGAATTAGCGGCATTATTAAAAGATACGCCGTGTAAAATTAACTTGATCCCATTCAACCCATTCCCAGGTAGTGGTTATGGCAAGCCAAGTAATAGCCGTATCGATCGCTTTAATAAAGTGTTGATGACGTATCCAAATACCGTGACGATTCGTAAAACGCGTGGTGACGATATTGACGCTGCTTGTGGTCAATTAGCGGGTGATGTAATCGACAGAACGAAGAGAACATTAAAAAAACGGATGCAAGGTGAAGAGATTTCAGTCAAGATGAGTGACTAATACTTTTGACTAGATGGATTTAGGCATGAAAAGTTTTGCTGTAGTAGGATTGATGGTAGTCGCGCTGGCTGGATGTAGCACACAAAGTTACATTGAAACCAGCGCTGGTTTAAGTGAAAACTCGGTTGATAAGATGTCCGCGGCCCGAAGCCGTTTAACCTTAGCGTTAAAGTACATTGAAATTGAAAAGTATCAAGAAGCGAAAATAAATCTTGATAGAGCCGTTAGTTATGCACCTGACAATGCCGATATTTACTTAGCTTATGCCTATTACTATCAGAAGGTAAAAGAGCATTCGCAAGCCGAGACCGCCTATTTGTATGCACTCGACCTTGCCCCTGATGATGGTAATATACACAATAATTTTGGGGTGTTCCTGTGTGGCGTTGCGCGATACGATGAAGCTGAAACTGAATTTTTAGCTGCGATCGCGTCACCGAGTTATAATCAGATTGCGAATAGTTATGAAAATGCGGGTCGATGCGCGCTTGAAAACGGTGATAAGACACAAGCGCTCACCTATTTACAATCATCTCTCGCGTATGCACCGCAAAACTTAGACGTACGGTTATCTATTGCTGAGTTAAGTTATACATTGGCCGACTTTGCAGTCGCCAAACAACAATTAATAAAGTATGAATCAGTCAGTAAGGCAACCGCACGCAGTCTTTGGTTGGGTTTTAAAATTGCCGACAAACAGCAAGAATCGGCCGTTGCCGAAGTTTATAGTCGCCAATTATTAGCCCAATTCCCATTAGCTTTCCAAACACAAAAATATATATCAAATGACTATTGATTTAGAAACCTTAAAAGATCCCGATAAAACTGCTGAATTGCAGGACAATATCGACGTGGTGACTGCAGGCCAAATATTGCAAGATGCGCGTATTGCATCCGGTATCAGTGTGCAAGAGGTCAGTAATAATATTCACCTTAAGCTCTCTGTTATTAACAATATTGAACAAAGTGTTTGTGATAAGCATATCTCACCGACATTCATGCGTGGCTACATTCGTTGCTATGCTCGCTTTCTTAAAATATCCGAAGACGAAGTGATTGCTGCGTATGATTGCCAGAATGTGGTATGCGAGCAACAAGCTGAATTACAGAGCTTTTCCCGTCGAACTAAATTAGAAGCGCACGATAACCGTTTAATGCTGGTCAGTTACGGTATTATTGGTTTTATGCTGATCGTATTTTTAATTTGGGGATTACGTGGCGATGATGTTGATGTTGTCGTGCCAGAGCCTATCGCAACACAAGTCGCCGTCGCGCCTGACTCTACGGTTGCGAGTGACGTTGTTATTACAAGTGAAGAATCAACCCCTATACTTGTTAGCCCTGAGCAAGTTGTTATCGAGCCAACCTCGGTAACGGAAACGCTTGCTGTAAAGCCAGAACAGCCGCTTGTGGTAACACAACCTGCCGTGGCTAGTCCCGTTATTACGAATACCGTTAATAATAAACCCGCTATTGTTGCTCAGTCATTGGTACTGACATTCGCGGGTGATTGCTGGATACAAGTTAAAGATAGTAGCGGCAAAACATTATCGACAGGTGTTAGAAAAGCCGGTCAGACAATTGAATTACAAGGTTTAGCACCATTATCAATCAAACTCGGCGCTCCAGAGCAAGTAACACTGAGTTATGCCGGTGAGCCAGTAGATTTATCAACCTTTAAACAAGGTCGTCTTGCTAAATTTAAATTACCTTTTGAAGCTTAATTAACGAGTTATAAATATGCATCAGGAAAGCCCAATTATTCGCCGCCAATCGAAACAGATTATGGTTGGCAACGTGCCCGTCGGTGGAAATGCACCGATTGCAGTACAGTCAATGACAAATACGTTGACGACGGATGTGGCTGCAACCGTTGCACAGATCCAAGCATTAGAAGCAGTTGGTGCTGATATTGTGCGTGTGTCTGTGCCGACGATGGATGCGGCAGAAGCATTTAAACTAATTAAACAACAAGTGAACGTGCCGCTCGTGGCTGATATTCATTTCGACTACCGTATTGCCCTTAAAGTGGCAGAGTACGGCGTAGATTGCTTACGTATCAATCCAGGTAATATTGGTAACGAAAGTCGTATTCGTTCTGTGGTTGATTGTGCAAAAGACATGAATATTCCGATCCGTATCGGTGTAAACGGTGGTTCATTAGAGCGTGAGATCCAAGAGAAATATGGCGAGCCTACTCCGGCTGCATTAGTTGAATCAGCAATGCGTCACGTTGATATTCTACAGCGTTTGAACTTTGATCAGTTTAAAGTCAGTGTTAAAGCATCGGATGTATTTCTGGCGGTAGAATCTTATCGTCAGTTGGCGAAACTGATCGAACAGCCTCTGCATTTAGGTATTACTGAAGCCGGTGGTTTCAGAAGTGGTGCGGTTAAGTCTGCTGTTGGTTTAGGCATGCTGCTTGCTGAAGGTATCGGTGATACCATACGTATTTCATTAGCTGCTGATCCGGTTGAAGAAATTCGCGTTGGTTTTGATATTCTAAAATCATTACGTATTCGTAGCCGTGGTATTAACTTTATTGCTTGTCCGACTTGTTCACGTCAAGAGTTTGATGTGATCAGTACCGTGAATGCATTAGAAGAACGTTTAGAAGACATTATTATCCCAATGGATGTGTCTATCATCGGTTGTGTGGTCAATGGACCGGGTGAAGCGGAAGCGGCTCAAATCGGTGTGACGGGCGGCAGCAATAAGAGCGGTTACTACCTTGATGGCAAACGTCAGAAAGAACGCTTTGATAATAACGATATGATTGATCAGCTTGAGGCTAAAATTCGCGCAAAAGCAGCGATGATGGATCCTGAAAATATCATCGTAACTGACGCAAAAGCGTAATTTTACCCATAAAGGTGTTGAAATGAGGATAAATATCCGACTAACACCTTTGAATATTTTACCTCGACGTAGAAACTCCTTATAATCTGGGGTTATATGTCTTTTTTAATTTTCGAGAGTGACCGTGGCTAAACCTATCCAAGCAATTCGTGGCATGAATGATTGCTTACCAGAACAAACGCCGGTATGGCAAAAAGTAGAATCAGTATTACGTGATACTGTTGCAGCCTATGGCTACTCTGAAATTCGTATGCCAATCGTTGAATCTACGCATTTATTTAAGCGTGCGATTGGTGAAGTGACAGACGTTGTTGAAAAAGAAATGTACACGTTTGAAGACCGTAACGGTGATAGCCTTACATTACGTCCTGAAGGCACTGCATCAACAGTACGTGCTGGTATTCAAAATGGTTTGCTTTACAACCAAGAGCGCCGTATGTGGTATATCGGTCCGATGTTCCGTCACGAGCGTCCACAAAAAGGTCGTTACCGTCAATTCCACCAATTTGGTGTAGAAATTTTTGGTCTGAAAGGCGCGGACACCGATGCAGAAGTTATTTTATTAACAGCGCGTCTGTGGAAATTACTTGGTATCGATCAACACGTGACATTACAGCTGAACTCACTGGGTTCTTCTGAAGAACGTATCGCCCACAAAGAAGCACTCATTGCGTTTTTGGAAGGCTTTAAAGACGAACTTGATGAAGAAAGTCAACGTCGTATGTACACTAACCCGTTGCGTGTACTTGATAGCAAAAATCCGAGCGTACAAGCGTTATTGGCTGATGCACCAAGTCTTACTGATTATTATGGTGAAGAAACTAAAGCGCATTTTAGCGGTCTATGTAAGATATTAGATATTGCGGGCGTTAAATACCAAGTGAATGATCGTTTAGTTCGCGGCCTGGATTATTACAATTACACTGTATTTGAGTGGGTAACAGAAAGCTTAGGCGCGCAAGGTACTGTGTGTGGCGGCGGTCGTTATGATGGCTTAGTTGAACAACTGGGTGGCAAAGCAACACCGGCAGTTGGTTTTGCACTGGGTATTGAACGTTTAGTATTATTATTAGAAACATTAGAGTTAACTGCTGATATTGCTGGTGCTGTTGATGTTTATATCGCGGCATTAGGCGAAGGCGCTGATGTTCACGGTATGTTATTAGCGGAACAGTTACGCGACCAAATGCCATCAGCGAAAGTGATGATGCATAACGGCGGCGGTAATTTTAAGAAACAACTTAAACGTGCAGACCAAAATGGCGCTAAAATTGCACTTATTTTGGGTGGCGACGAAATCGAAAACAAACAAGTGACAGTGAAAGATCTGACTGGTAAAACAGAGCAACAGACTATCGCAGTAACTGAGTTAGTGAATCTATTAACAACGCTATTAAACAAATAATAACAAGTAATTATTACGGTTTAATTGTGTATAAAAATTAAGGGTGAGACGTGGAAGGTTACGCTACTGAAGAACAACAAGTTGAAGCGCTGAAATCATGGTGGAAATCCAATGGTAGTGCAGTTATTTTTGGTACTGTACTAGGCCTTGCTGGCTTAGTGGGTTTTCGTTATTACAACGCGAGCCAGTTAACAGGACAAGAAGAGCTGTCAGCTGCTTATGATACTGTTGTAACTGAATTATCTGAAAATGGACTTGCAGCGAAAGCGACAACTCAAACGTTTATTGATGCCAACAGCGGCAATGCTTACGCAACATTAACAGCATTACAACTTGCTGCTGAAGCAGTTAAAAAACAAGATTTTGCTGAAGCTGAAAAACAACTTAGCTGGGTAGCTAAAAACAGCAACCAAGCGAGTATCTTACCAATTGCGAATATTCGTTTAGCGCGTGTTCAAGCACAACTACAAAACTTTGATGCTGCACTGGCAACATTAGAGAAAGTAACGTTAGATACCTTTGCAAGTAAAACGGCTGAAGTTAAAGGTGATATCTATGTGCAACAAGGTGATTTAAATGCCGCGCGTAGTGCATATGAAACCGCACTTGCTGGTGTTGGTGCTAATACGCAGTTATTACAACTGAAGCTTGATGACCTTGCTATTGTCGACGTTGCAGATGATCTTGATGCTGAAATCGCGGGTGAGTTGAATGGCCAATAAGCTGAAAGTAATTACAACAGCTGCGGTGCTTTCAGTATTTTTACAAGGTTGCTCTTTATTTAGTGATGACGAGGACGTGTATTCTCCACTGCCTGTTATCCAAGCTAAATTTACGCCTGAAGTAGAATGGCGTAAGAGCATCGGTTCTGGTGTTGGTGAGTATTACTCACAGACTCGAACTTTGCTTGCAAATGATCAACTTTTTGCTGCGAGTCGCGCTGGTATCGTTAAAGCCTTAGATCCTATTTCTGGTGACGTTATTTGGCAACAAGATTTAGCGGATCAAGCAGTCTTTAACCGTTTTGATGACAGTGATAATGCATTACTTTCTGGTGGCATTGCCGCTGGTTACGGCATGGTGTTCGTTGGTAGTGAAAATGCAGTATTATTTGCATTAAACGATAAAACTGGTGAAGTGATCTGGCAGATTGAAACTGACGGCGAAGTGATCGCGAGTCCTGTGGTTGATGAAGGTCTGGTTATTATCCAAACGGGCAGTGGTAGTCTTGTTGGTTTTGACGTTCAGACGGGTGAACAACGTTGGATCCAAAGCTCAGAACTACCTGCTTTGACATTACGTGGTAATAATTCACCAATCACCACCAATGGAGCAGCGATTTATGGTCGCAGTGATGGTAAACTAGCGGCAGTATTTATTGCTAATGGTCGATTGATCTGGGAAGTAAGTGTTGCAAAGCCAAAAGGCGCGAATGACATTGACCGTTTAGTTGATGTGAATGGCCAAGCGGTAGCACGTGGCACAGATGTTTATACGTCTGCGTTTAACGGTGAGCTAATGGCTGTTGAATTGCGTTCTGGTAAGGTACTTTGGAAGCGTGCTTATGCGTCAGTAAAAGATCTTACCGTTGCTGGTTTTGAACTATTCTTAACCGATACCGAAGGTCGTATTCATGCAATAGACCGTCGTAATGGTTTGACCTTATGGTCACAGAATCGTTTAGCATTGCGGGGTGTAACAGCACCGGTTGTTTCAGGCGACAATATTGTTGTCGGAGACAAAGAAGGCTACTTGCACTGGCTAGATCGTAAGACTGGCAAGTTAGTAGCACAACAGTTAATTGATAGTGATGGACTATTTTCTAAAGCGTTGAATTCAGATGAATATCTCTATGTTCAAAGTCGCAGTGGTGACTTGGTTGCTGTAAAGAAACCAATTTAACTGATTAGATAGAATACCATCAAACTAATTTTATTGCGCCGAGAGGCGCATTTTGTCCTTTTAAATAAGTGACTTTATTTTACTAGAGCCGTATTGAGGCTGAGGTTAACTATGACCCCTGTAATTGCATTGGTTGGACGCCCAAATGTTGGTAAATCAACATTGTTCAACCGCTTAACTCGTACCCGGGACGCACTTGTTGCCGATTTCCCAGGGTTAACTCGTGACCGTAAATATGGACAAGCTAACTTAGCTGGTCGTGAGTTCATTGTTGTTGATACCGGCGGTATAAACGGCGATGAAGAAGGGATTGATGCAAAAATGGCTGAACAGTCGCTACTTGCGATTGAAGAAGCTGATGCCATATTATTTATGGTAGATGCTCGAGCAGGCCTAATGGTAGCTGATCAAGCAATTGCTAAACATTTACGTAAGCAACATAAGAAAGTATTTCTTGTTGCGAACAAAACAGATGGTCTAGATGGCGATGTTGCAGTTGCTGAATTCTATGCGCTTGCACTTGGTGACATTTACCAAATTGCGGCAGCGCAAGGACGTGGCACAAATATTCTAATTGAAGAAGCATTAGCACACGTTGAAGTTGTTAATCCTGAAGAAGAGGAAGAATTCTCTGACGCAGACCCTTTCATTGATGGTGAATTATTACCTGAAGAAGAAGAGGAAGAACGTCCTGACGATTATTCAAGTTTACCGATTAAACTTGCGATGATTGGTTGCCCTAACGTAGGTAAATCAACACTGGTTAACCGTATTTTAGGTGAAGAACGTGTTGTTGTTTATGACATGCCTGGTACTACACGTGACAGTATTTACATTCCAATGGAGCGTGATGGTCGTAACTACATGCTTATTGATACTGCCGGTGTACGTCGTCGTAAAAATATCAATGAAGCTGTTGAGAAATTCTCAATCGTGAAAGCATTACAAGCAATCGATGATGCTAACGTTGTATTGATGGTATTTGATGCACGTGTTGGTGTTACCGCTCAAGATCTAACATTATTAGGTTTTGCGATTAACTCTGGTCGTTCAATTGTAATTGCAGTGAACAAGTGGGATGGTTTAGATTCTGATGTGAAAGATCGCATTAAATCTGAATTAGACCGTCGCTTAGGCTTTATTGACTTTGCACGTATCCACTTTATCTCGGCATTACACGGTACTGGTGTGGGTAACTTATTTGAATCAATCACAGAAGCATTTGATTCATCTACGAAACGTGTATCAACGTCTATGCTAACGCGTATTGTACGTATGGCTGTTGATGATCACCAACCGCCAATGCACGCAGGTCGTCGTGTTAAGTTACGCTATGCGCATGCGGGTGGCTACAATCCACCACTTATCGTCGTGCATGGTAACCAAGTAACAAAATTAGCGCATTCTTATCGCCGTTACTTAATTAACTATTTCCGCCGTTCATTAAAAATTATGGGCACGCCGATTAAAGTTGAATTCCGTGATGGTGAAAACCCGTTTGCAGATAAGAAAAATAATTTATCATTATCGCAACAGAAAAAACGTCGTCGTATGATGTCACATTATAAGAGTCGTAAATAATAGTCTCGATTATTATTGATAGAAAGGTCTGTTTTTACAGACCTTTTTTTATGCCTATAAATCAGTAAAAGCGTAGTTTCAGTGATGATTAAGGCATATTCTTCACGTTAAGGTATCTACTTTTATGTAAAGACTGCTACTATTTGAGTCTTATTGATAGGGATGCGAACGAATCAAGATGGATAGTTTGAGAGGTTTTAGTTGACCATAGTTGCAGTGGTGTATTTTTCGGAGTCTGGGTCAACGCAGGCGCTGGCGCGTGAAGTGATTTCAGGTATTAGCACCGTTGAAGATGTGAAGGTGATGGAGTGTCAAATAGAACCTTGGGACATGTTTGAAGGTCGCTTTGATAATGATGAATTCATGTGCTTGCTCGATAATACCGATGCTATCGTTTTTGGTTCCCCCACCTATATGGGCGGCGTTTCTGCGCAGTTCAAAGCATTTGCCGATGCCACTAGCGAGCGTTGGGATAGTCAGCAATGGCGCAATAAATTCTGTGCCGGTTTTACGGTCGGCAGCTGTCTTAACGGTGACCAAACTAATACCATTCAATACATGGCGACGTTAGCGAGTCAGCATGGCATGTTATGGGTTGGACTCGATATTGCGGGCGGTTATAACAGTGTTGGATTAAATCGCTTGGGCTGTCAGTTAGGTGCGGTAGGACATAATCCAGAAGGCGAGGTCCATCGTAGTGATCTTGATACGGCGAAGTACTTAGGGCGTCGTGTCGCTATCATCGCTAAAGCCTGCAGTATTAACTTACAGGCTTTGTGATGCTTATTTATAAGTGCTATCAGTGTGATTAATATTAATCATGAGTTAAGCGCTCAAGCGTTTAACGAGCTGAGTAACCAGTAATTCAGCACCGGCTAAATCATCTTGATCAAAACGACCTATGCTTGGGCTATCGATATCCAGCACGCCGATTAATTTACCATTTACCACAATCGGTACCACGACTTCTGAGTTGCTGGCAGCGTCACACGCGATATGACCAGGGAAGTCATGTACATCACTAACCAATTGACTCTGCAATGTACTTGCTGCTGTCCCACACACGCCGCGGCCGACTGGAATGCGGATACACGCGGGTAGCCCTTGGAAAGGACCTAATACTAACTCGTTATTCTCGTAGAGATAAAAACCAGCCCAGTTAACATCTTCTAGTTCCATAAATAACAACGCACTGAGATTCGCGAGATTGGCAATTAAATGTGTTTCTTCTGCCATTAAAGCGTCCGCTTGTTGGGCAAGACGCTGATAAAGTTGGATCGTGGACATGTATTCCCTTGATGAACAGATAAGACAGTAATGTAAGATACAGCTTATCGATGATAATGATTACCTTTATCTTATCTGATGATTATATCGTCATAAAGACCATATTGGTTTTAGCCGACTCGTTAGGGCTAAAAAACAGTGATAAGATATAGCTTAATTTACTGAAAATGTGTTTACTAAATGCGAACATAGTAGATCCTCGTCATACTTACAGCTTAGTTAAGACTTACTGTAGGGCAAAATGACAGCGGTTACTTTACCTCTTATTTAATATTTATCCTGTTTCGTCGACTGAAGTTATAAATTCATGCATATATACCTAGTTACTCACGAGAAAGAGTTCTCGCGCCGCAGTAATACCGGCAAACTCGTTCAACAGTTTTTGCCTAATGAAACCAGTATCGTCGCTTGGCGTCGGAAAGAACCGGACACTCAATTGTTAGCGGCGATCAAAACCAGTCGTGTGGCTATTTTAGCACCAGGCGCAGAAGGCGAACATGAAATAACGGATTTTGATAGTTTGGTATTGCTGGACAGTACCTGGCAAGAAGCACGGAAGATGTATAGTCGCAGTGACTATCTAAAAGATTTACCTAAGGTCACATTAACGGCGACACAGGCATCCGAATTTATTTTACGCGCTAATCAAGTTGACGGCGGGTTAAGTACCGTTGAATGTGTAATAGAATTACTACGTTTGCAACAACGTGAACCAGAAGCAGAGCAACTAAAAATCGAATTTAAAGCATTTATTCGCGCTTGTTTATAATCGTTTGGCGATAGTTTTTCGGCGTGCTCTGGGTCCAACGGCGAAAGGCTTTATAAAATGCAGCTGGAGTCGCAAAGCCTAACAAATACGATATCTCACTAAAGCTCAGTAGGGTGTCACGAACATAACTCAATGCTAGCCCCTGCCTCGTTGTATCCATGATGCGTTGATAGTTGGTATTTTCTTTGTATAACCGTCTTCTTAACGTCCACGGCGATGTGCCCAGTAGTGCTGCGACTTGGTTAATGTCCGGCATATTACCCACTAAGTTATGACTTACCTTTTCGATTACTTTGCTTTGCCAATCTTGGTTTTGCTGTAGTAGGTTTAGTTCGTGATGACATAGTTGTTGCGCTTGTAAATAACTGCTCATGCAAGCATCTGGTAGTGGTATGTCTATATGCTGACTATTTAATACTAAGCCATTAAAGGCCGAATTAAAGATCACCGGACATTGAAAAAATGCATGGTAGCGTTCGCTGTTGTGCGGTTCGGGATATTCAATATGCACTGTTTTGATAATAGTAGCAGACTGGGTTAAATGTTTAGCTCGGGATGTTAGCAAGGTAAACCAACTAGCCAGCACCGAGTCCACGACAAAACAATTATAGAGATTGTATGGTGCTATAGAGTAGAAACTTAGCGTCGGCTCTGGTGTCGTGACATTCGTATTCTCATGTTTATTCTCATTAGTAATAGGGGTAAAGGTGGAGTGCCCGCGTACATTTTGACTTAATAAACTCTCATATTGTGCCAAGACTTGTGCCATCGTACTAATGTCAGGCGCAGACATAGCTGCAAACCCTAACATGCCGTAATGTTGAAAGCAGACATTTTCCCCCATCAATAAACCCAGATCGTCTCGCTGGGTTTGTTGGATAAGATCAAAACCGATACGCATATATTTGGGAATGGATAAACGTCCGTTATGAGCACTAAGTTGCGAGATAGAGACGTTATATTTGGCTAAAATAGACGTCATATCGCCATTGATTTTATGACTGGTTAAGCTCATTTGTTGCAAAAAATTAACCGAAATATCCCCTAAACTTACTTTTGACTCTTTCACTTCCGTCATACTAATCATATCCGTTATCACAAATGCGAGTTAACAATGTTAGCAATTAGCTAGTTAAATACTGATTGCTAACTAAAGATAATTAATTGTATATCATGAGCATTGTATCCGCCGTGCTTTAGCGCTACTTTTCATAACATAATAATAAAATAAAAAGCATAAACGCTAAAATAAATACTCAATGCAATGGAGTGAATCATGTCTGCACACAATAAATATCCGAACTTATTAGCACCACTTGATCTGGGTTTTACCCAACTAAAAAACCGCGTATTAATGGGCTCTATGCATACCGGGCTAGAAGAAGTCAGTAATGGCTTTACCCGCATGGCTGCTTATTTTGCTGAACGTGCTGCGGGTGGTGTTGGACTTATTGTGACTGGAGGCATAGGTCCCAATCCTGAAGGTGCGGTTTTTCAAGGTGGCTCGAAAATGGATACACCTGAAGAAGCTGAAGCGCATAAAGAAGTCACCGCCGCTGTGCATGCAGCGGGCGGTAAAATTTGTATGCAGATCTTACATGCGGGGCGTTATGCTTATAGTAAGCAACCTGTTGCGCCATCTGCGATCCAAGCGCCGATTAATCCAGCGCGTCCACGTGCGTTAACGACCGAAGAAGTTTATCAACAAGTGGCTGCCTTTGTTAAGTGTGCAGGGCTGGCGCAATCGGCGAATTATGATGGTGTTGAGATCATGGGGTCGGAAGGTTATTTGATTAACCAGTTTATTGTGGAACACACCAATCAGCGTGATGATGAATGGGGTGGCAGCTTTGAAAATCGCATTCGTTTCCCGATTGAAATTGTCAGACAGGTACGTGAAAAAGTGGGTTCTGACTTTATTATTATCTATCGCTTGTCGATGCTTGACCTGATTGAAAAAGGCAGTTCGTGGCAGGAAGTCGTGGCTCTCGCAAAAGCCATTGAGAAAGCAGGTGCAACCATTATTAATACCGGTATCGGTTGGCATGAAGCGCGAGTTCCGACGATTGTGACTAAAGTACCAAGAGCGGCATTTACCAAGATCACGGCAAAATTAAAAGGGGAAGTATCGATCCCCTTAATCACCACAAACCGTATTAATACCCCAGAGATCGCAGAGTCTGTACTCGAGCAAGGTCATGCTGATATGGTGTCGATGGCACGTCCATTCTTGGCTGATCCTGAGTTTGTGAGTAAGGCCATTGCGGGTAAAAGTGATGAGATCAATACCTGTATCGGGTGTAACCAAGCATGCTTAGATCATACGTTTAGTATGAAGCTTACCTCTTGTTTAGTGAACCCGCGTGCTTGTCGTGAAACTGAACTTATTTACGTTAAATCACCAGTAAGTAAGCGTATTGCCGTGGTTGGCGCTGGGCCTGCTGGTTTAGCATTTGCGACAGTGGCTGCGCAGCGTGGACACAAGGTGACGATCTTTGATGATAAAGCAGAGGTTGGCGGACAATTTAACATTGCCAAGCAAGTGCCCGGCAAAGAAGAGTTTTTTGAAACCTTACGTTATTATTCAACAATGACGGCTAAATTGGGCGTTGAAATTATACTGAATAAACGCGTATCAGCAGATGAACTTATCGCTAACGGTTTTAATGAGGTGGTATTAGCAACCGGGATCGCCCCCCGCACCCCAGCGATTGAGGGAATTGGTCACAGTAAGGTACTGTCTTATTTAGATGTATTACGGGATAAAAAACCAGTTGGTCAGAAGGTAGCGATCATTGGCGCTGGTGGTATTGGTTTTGATGTCGCTGAGTATCTTGCTCATGATCATACTTCGACTGCTGCAAGTCTAGATATAGATACGTTTATGCGCGAGTGGGGGGTTGATCTAACGGTGCAAAATAGGGGTGGTTTAATCGCTGCAGAAAAATCGGCTGCAGTGCGTGATATTTATTTATTGCAACGTAAAGCGACTAAGGTTGGCGCTGGACTAGGTAAAACCTCAGGCTGGGTACATCGAGCTGGGTTAGCAAGTAAAAAGGTCGCTATGCTGAATAGCGTAGAGTATGTGAAAGTAGATGATCAAGGATTACATATTTTGGTTGCTGGTGAAGCACAAGTCTTAGATGTGGATAATATTATTGTTTGTGCGGGTCAAGATCCGTTACGTGAGTTACAAGCTCAACTGGAGACTGCAGATCAACAGGTACATCTTATTGGTGGTGCTGATATTGCCGCGGAACTCGATGCCAAACGAGCGATCAAACAAGGATCTGAGTTGGCTGCTGTGATTTAGTCTAGATAGTATTCTGATTTTAATGCATATATGAGGGCCGCATTATCGCGCTGATAAAAATTAAATTATTTCACTTAATATCAGTGCGGTCGTGCAAATTTACTCTAGTCTTGAAGTCTGAATTTAACTTTAATGATGAGTGTAAGAATGCCCAGAAAGTTGTGTTATTTATTGGAACTACCTGATTCTAAAGTGGCATTTAGTGTGTTACTCATTGCAGATAAAGCCTGCTTGTCTGTGACTGGTATTGATGAGTGTTATGCCATTGATCGACTGATGATCGTTGAAAATCCCAGTGCACAATTACAAGGTTATTATATTTGTGATTACGCTACGCCAGTCTGGTCACTTGAAGACTTATCATTGCAAGATATCGGGTTACTTTCTGTGCATTTCGGCTTGCTGATTGAGCACGAGTATAATGATATTTATGCGATGGAAGCACATCAGCTTATTGATGCTGAACAATATCAGTCGATTAAAACCTGAGCTATCAACTTAAACCAGACCTATCATTTAAATGTCACATTTATTTTCTGCTAATTGTGCTATAACAGAGTGTGCTCAGTAAGATTAACTGTCTGTTATGTGAAGAGGAAATGATGGCTAAACTGAAAAATGAAAAAAAATTATTTAAAGCTGCGATCACATTAGGTACTCAGTATCTACAGCAACGTGGCAGTACATTTACAGCAACAGATCCAGAAGACATTAAAGCGCAATATATTTATAAAGCCTTAGTGTTTGATAAACTGATGCAACCTCTTGCTAAAGATCAAGAAACGACCTTAAATATTAAACATAAGTTAGCAATTTGGATCTCAAGAAAATTACCGGCTGACCATCCCCTACTTAACAGTGATTAGTCACGACGACTGTTTATTAAAATCATTGATGGGCTGAACATGTTACATACGTGTTCAGCCCTTTTTTATTGGTGATTTATGACACTGTAAGAATAACGTTGCCGCTTTGATCCCTGCA
The DNA here is from genome assembly GCF_000276805.1 of Moritella dasanensis ArB 0140. Taxonomy (GTDB): domain Bacteria; phylum Pseudomonadota; class Gammaproteobacteria; order Enterobacterales; family Moritellaceae; genus Moritella; species Moritella dasanensis. Next base: position 46,233 of record NZ_AKXQ01000029.1, read on the forward strand.
CTATAATCATTTTCGAGCGTGGATACTTGACGCGTTAATGTTGGGGTTTGTAGTTCTTCATCAGGCGCAATTTCGATAATATTGATCCCTGCTGGTGGATTACGCATAAACTCGCAAGTATTGTTATATTCTTCACTGTAGTTATCGAGCAACTTGGTGAGTACGGTATCGTGCCTCACCCAGATCGTAAGTAGGCGTTCTAAAATCGATAATTTTTCTATCCATTTTTTGGTTCGCGTTCTAATGACGATAATGTTATTCGCCCCTAAATCGACGGCTTTCCTGACTGGAATTGGATCGACTAGCCCGCCATCGATATGCACATCATCACCAAGTTTAACACCAGGACGAAATACGATAGGCAAGGCACACGAGGCTATTATCTGTTGAAACCAACGGCTCGGTTCTGCATTTTGATAACTGGCTTTGCCTTTTAATTTGTCACAGCTAGTGATCACAAAAGGGCGGGAGTTTAATCGTCGTTTTGCTTGAGTGAGATCGATAGGATCATGTAGTGCTAATAAATCATGTAATTCATTAAGCTCCATGGCATTACCACCTTTGATAAAACGTCTCCAATCCACAAAAGTGGTTGATTTAGCCAAGCGGTTAATAAGACGTACAGAGTATTTTTTTTGCCCTGCAATAAATGCGGATAAATTTAAGGTGCCGGCAGAACTGCCAATAAACAAATCAAAAGGATCGTAACCATGGTCTAAAAAGGTATCTAACACGCCAGCAGTAAATACGCTGCGCATACCTCCGCCTTCTACAACAAGTGCTGTTTTAATCATAGCAACCTCGATATATTTGCTTGCCTTAACCACCTTTGTATCGCAATGGTTATAACTGTACAAGTACCAACAAGCGTAGAGTAAATACCAGTATTTGGTAGATATGTTTAGTGCGTTATCTGATTGTGATTAGCATAGTGCTGTATTTAAGTGACCAGTCTTGTTAATCAGTATCGCTAAACAGTATTGGACAAGACTGTGACAGCTACGTGAAGTAAGGATGATGTTATAGTGACAAAAATTAGAAGGAATTGACTAATAGTGGGGGGCAGAATGATGAAGCAGGCAGTAGCCTTTCCATCATTCAATTTTCAAGGTGAGTAATTATTTCAAATCAATGAAATCGAGCGCGTCTTGTAAGGTTTTATCCGGGATCTCTTCCATAGGTACATGGCCAGCATCAGGGTAAGTGATCAAGGTTGATCCCGAAATATTCACGAGCCATAGTTCACTTAATTCCGGCGGAACCCAAATATCTTTTTCTCCCCACATCAGTAATGTCGGCGCAGTGATAGTGGCAAAATTGAGTGGTTGTTGTTTACTATTTTTTTCATCCAACATGGCAATCGTATTCGCATAGGCTTGTTTAGCACCTGGGCGTAATGAAAGATGGATATAACGATCCATGTTGGCCTTGGTGATCCGTTCTTGATCACCATAGACGTCTTTGACGCCCATAGCTACAATGAAAGGGGGGAATACATTCGCAGCAAGACTGTTGATTCCGGGCATGCTGGCTAAACTCAAAATAAACGGCAGATCTTGAGGTGCGCCTGCAGGATCAATCAAAATCAGTTTCTTTACGTTATCGGGATTGTTCGCTGCATAGTGAGCTGAAATATAACCACCCAATGAATTACCCGCCAAAATGAAATTTTCAAGTTGTAGTTGGTTAATAAATTGTGCAAATGAATCGTGTAACAGATCTTCAGAAAAGTCATCAGGGTTCTCAGGCCCGCCAGTTAATCCAAAGCCGGGCACATCAAGGCTGATGATCCGATAGTCGGCCGCTAAACTTTTATTCCAATCATCCCATGTATGTAATGACGATAAAATACCATGTATTAATACAATTGGCTGACCATTAGGATTACCTTCGTCACGATAATGAATACGCATGCCATTAACATCCATCCATTGCGATTCTTCATTGGCATACAAACTATTAAGATCTTCAATTGGCATTTCGCCAACGCCCCACACGCTACTGACTGTCGGGCTTGCTGCTACAGCATCTTGCATACTCGAACATCCGGTTAAATTGAGGCTCGCTGTCACGGTTAGGGCGATTGTTAAAGGTAATATTTTCGCTCGTCTAAAGGTCATCATCACTGTTTCATCCTTGAAATCTGGCAGGCTCTGTATTGAGAGTAATGACGTAGCATAAATCAGTTAATTTTAAACTTATGCCTAATTAATTGGCTAAATGTCATTAAGTGGCGCTTGATCACTAAATAAAGGATTATCGATCGCAGTACCGAGCTCTGGTAATAAACGTTCACTGGTATCTTGATAACCGACTTTAAAGCGCACACGGTTAATGCATATTCTTTCCATTGTTGGTGCCAGTAAATCAAATAATTTAAACCGTGATTTCAAGTTTGGAAATTGTCCTTGATAGTGCCTAATTCTGGTGTTGATAAGTTGGTAGAAATCACGTTCGCTATAGCCCATTTCAGCTTGTAAATAAGGTGAAACAAAACGTAAAACCGTCACGAAATGGCCGGTATATAAATCATGTAACAGATAATTAGCAGGTAATCGTGTAAGCGCTTGTTTTATGTGTGTTGGAAAAATAGCTAACTCGTCAAACTCTTGATCAATAAGCCGTAAGTCGCCATGGAAATCCTTAATCGCTAGTCCGGTCGGAATATTATTTTCAAATATGATTGTCAGATTTTGACCGTGTGATACCAAAGCAATCCCGTATTGACACATAAGGTGATAGAGCGGAATAACAGTGCAATCAAACAGTTTCGTTAACCACGTTTGTACATCAAGTTGACTGTCTTTGATGTAAGTTGCAATGAGACTATTGCCTTGATTGTCGGTTTGCATTAACGCGGCAGCGAGTTTGTCTTGTTGACCAGATTGTAATAGCGCCGCAGGGCTTTGACGAAAGATAACACCGAGCATTTCGTTATAACGATAAGGGGTATTGATGACATCTTCTTGTAACGGTTGGGGTACATGAATCCCTGCCCATTCTTGTAATACCTGTAAGTTAGATTGAGTTAAAAAAGTATCTTCTTGGCAGAGTTGATTAATGGTTTTTGATAGCAGAGCGCCTGAGGTGATGTATTTACCCGGAATACCACGATAGCAGGAAGTATTTAAAATGGTGATCGGCAATTTAATGTCATTTTTAGTCGGGGATGTGATGTTTGATAGTGTTCGAATAGATTGTTGTGCTTGATAAATATCACCTGTTACACCTAAGTCAATAATGTCTTTACTCGCAAGCAAAGCAGTGAATTGTGGCACAATAAATTGACTGAATTGCCAAGGATGCACGGGGATAATCCAGTACTCTTCTGGGTTAATGCCTTGCTGAGTTAAATTTTCTATAAGCTGGTTTTTATCTTCAATCGGCATCAATTGCGCCAATAATAATGCTTGGGGATTTACTTGGTCTGAGGACATCGAACTATTGCTTGATACTGGCAATTCTATACCTGTCTGGGTCATAGATTTGTTAATGGCCACATAATGTAATTGGAATGATTTCGCGGCTTCTGGTGCGTAACGGGCGAGTTCATTAACTCCCCATCCAAGTCTCCCTTTGTTTGCGATTGCTTTTGGGTGGCCTTTCAATACAGACTGCAAAGCAATGCCTGATAATGCCGTTAATTGGCTAAGGGAATAGCTGTTTCGATGCTGGTGGGAGATAAGATCTGCATATAATGTTTGCTGTATTTCCTCAATTAAATTACCCAGAATTATACCATCTAGTTTAATGGCGTTGGCAATATCTTTGATCAACATTGCACTCGGTATGTTAGCTACCCCATTACGCGTCATGGTGCTTGGGTCGACAATAATGTTATGCCAAATATGCTGTTGTGCGACAAATATCCAAGTGATGCCATCCACTTCCCAGCTCCAATTATTCGTGTCTAGTTGTTCGGGAAAGATCACTTCTTCATAGTGTAATTCACTGATGATTTTAGCATTCAATTCATTGTTTATATTCGTCCATTGTTGACTGCATATGTTGGTCATTTGTAAATCCATTGTTTTTAATTATGAGCGATTTGTATAATAATCTTAGTGACAATGATTCTCATTTGCAATAGTATGTTTGCGAAATGTGAAATTTTGAGCTAAGGGATTAAGTGAGATGAAAGTCATTGTCGGTTTATCATGTTGGGTACTAGGGGCATTGCAAGGCGCAATTCTCATCCTTGTACCTGTGATGATGGAACAAGGCGAAGTGACCGCATGGATGATCGCAATCCCTTTAGCGTTAGGTACATTTATCTTTGTTGTTGGTTCGGGTTATTGGGGCCGATGGTTAGATCGCTGCGTTGCCAATCAACGCCCACTGAGCTTGGTACTAACGCTGATATTATTTGGTTTTACGTTATCGCAATTAAGCTTTTTATCTTTACTCGAAAGTCATCAATTAACCGGGACAAACTTAATTATAGGTTTGTGTTTGAGTCGCGTATTACACGGGATGTTCTGCAGTGGTGTTATACCGACCGCGCAATTATGGTTATCACAAAAAGATAAGCAGGGTGAGAAGCTTATTTGGGTAACGATATCAACGAATATGGGGAGGGTTACTGCGCCATTACTGACATTTGTACCGCTTGATGTCACTTATTTTAGCTTGTGGTTTGTATTGTTTATCACATTATCAGCTTGTATATCTTGTTGTTTTATTATGTGTTACCACCGTAATAACAAACAATTTAACTTGTTATCTTCTCTTAAATATCGATTAAAAGATGATTATGAGGCCGCTACATTTTCGACCACAACTTCGAACACAACTCCTACAGCATCTCCGACAACTGTTACGACCAGGGTAACAACGAATACGATAGCACGACTTGGTTCTACGATTATGATGACTGCCTTTTTCATCACGCTATTCTCATCGCAATTACAATTTAGCTTAGGCCCAATACTCAGTGCCAATGGCGTATTGACCGCCCTTCAAGCCAGTGCTATGACGGCGAAACTACTCTTGTCTGCCAGTATCAGCGCACTTTTTTCATTATTCGTTTTATATAAATTACTGATCCGTTCAACACCTGTTTTTTTGAGCTTTATTACGTTGTCTTTTGTGCTTGGCACTGTGCTGCTGATATTGGATATACAGCTAATGCTGAGCGTCATTTTGATTAGTTCAGCCCTTGCAATGGCGCCTGTTTGGTACACGGCGACGGCAATGGGCAGTACGGAGACGCGAAAAGCGCGAGTATCCGCCTCTATTTCACAGGCCCATACATTGGGTAATGCGTTTGGCGCCTTGCTGGCGGGATTATTACTGACTTGGAATAGTGATTATTTATTCCTTGGTTTTGTCATTCTGATGGTGCTGATTGTGTTGGGGTGGTTACGCCTCTATCGACAATCAACACCGTTGAATAATGCTGTCGAGAACTTGCCTCGACAGTCTGTCATCGAAAAATAAAAAATAAAAAATAAAACAACTCTTAATAAATGGAATTAATAATGAAACTTGCTAAGTCAACGACAACCAAATTTGTACTTAACCCTATCCTTACGGCAATGTTAGGGTTATCTGTTTCCCTCAGTGCTCAAGCTGCGGTGAGTAGTGCCGATCAAGATGAAAGTATGACGGTGGTGACAGCAAACCGTAGTACGCAAAGTATCAGTGATATTGCGGCAACGGTTATGGTTATTGAAGGGGAACAAATTGCTGAACAGGCTAAGTCTGGTGTGGATTTTAAAGCGTTATTAGCTAATCTGATCCCCAGCCTAGATGTGGGTAGTCAATCACGAACTAACTCAGGCCAAAATATGCGTGGCCGTAAAACACTGGTGATGATAGATGGTATTTCATTAAATTCAACACGCAGTATTAGCCGTCAATTTGATTCGATTAATCCGTTTAATATTGCCCGTATTGAAGTTATCTCTGGCGCATCAGCTATGTATGGTGGTGGCAGTACTGGTGGTGTTATCAATATCATTACTAAAAAAGGCCGCGATGCGGATGGCGTCAGTGAGACTTGGTTAGGCGCTAAATCAGGTTTTAATAGCAGCGAAGATTTAGAGTGGCAAGTTGCACAGTCTGTATCAATGAACAATGAAAATATGGATGGTCGTCTCGCTGTATCTTATGTTGATACAGGCGGAATGTATGATTCAAATGGCGATATGGTATTGCATGATGTCACCCAAACCAGCACACAGTTTAATAGCCAACTCGATATTATGGGTAATGTAGGGTTTAAACTTTCTAGCACTAAGCGTCTGGAACTGATGGCGCAATATTATGATAGCGGCCAAGACAGTGATTATGGTGTTGATTATGGTCCTAACTATGGCTATATCAACGATCCGAGTAAAGATATTGGTATGGTTGAAGGTTATCAATTGGATGATCAAGCTCAGTCGGTAAGAAGTTTAATTTCGGCGAACTATAGTGACGCGGACTTTTTTGGCCAAACGCTTAATCTACAGTTATTCCATCGCAGCGAATCGTTACATTTCAATCCATTTCCTGATTTCGCAAGTGGTTCATTGGGTTCGTCAGAGCAAGATACGCAAATTACAGGTGCAAAATTAGTCTTAACTTCAACGCCTACAGATGCGCTTAGCTTAGTTTATGGTGTGGATGCCGATTATGAAAAATTTAGTGCCACTCAAAATATGTATGATCCTAGAACAGCAGCTGCAACTAGTGGTTTAGTACATACAAAGATCGGCGAAACAGGGCGTTACCCAGATATTAAAAACACTTCGTTTTCTGGTTTCTTACAGGCTGATTATCAGATTATAAAATCACTGTCGGTTAATGCTGGTGTGCGCTATCAGTATATTGAAATTGATGTGGAAGATTTTGTTGCAGCTAGTGAGCAGTATAAAGTGCTCACAGGAAGACTTGCATCTGCAGACGCAGTACCTGGCGGTAAGAAAGGTTACGGTAATACCTTATTTAATACAGGACTTCTTTATAAAATTACGCAACAGCAGCAGCTATGGTTTAATTTTTCTCAAGCATTTGAAGTACCAGATCCGGCTAAATATTATGGCCGTGGTACGTATGATAATAGTGGTAATTTAACCAGCAGCATTAATGTATCGAACAACCCGTTAGAAGGGGTTAAAACCAATGCCGTTGAACTCGGTTGGCGTTTAAATCAAGATGCAGTATCTGCACAGCTAGTGAGTTATTACTCATTGTCTGATAAAAAGGTTCAATACAATAAAGCCGATCAAACCGTCGATGTTGTTGATAATGATGTCCGTATTTATGGCTTAGAAGGACAATTAGATTATTACTTAACGAATGAATTAAGCTTAGGGGCTAACTTTAACTACATCATTAGTGAAGCGAAAGACTCGGGCGAATGGCAAGATCTAACGATCGATAGTGCTAGCCCTTCAAAAGCATCTGCGTATCTTGCTTGGCAGGCTGACTCACTACAAGCTCGTTTACAAACGATGCAAATGTTTAGCTATGAAGATTCAGCAGGTAACAAGCTTGAGGGTTATAACACGGTAGATTTATTAACGGGTGTCGCATTACCTGTCGGTGCTTTGCAATTTGGTATTACCAACTTGCTTAATACTGAATACGATACATTGTGGTCTCAGCGTGCACAAAGTACTTATAGTAGTTTGATTGCGAATACGTCATTAGTGAAATTCCAAGGCCAAGGCCGTACTTACTCTGTTAACTACAGTGTTGAGTTCTAGCATTGATGCCTTTGTTAACTGTGAATAAATTAACTTGCCGTTTAGGCGGCAAGTTAATCCTCAAGGATATTAGCTGCGAATTTTTAAAAGGTAAAATTACCGCTTTGGTTGGTCCCAATGGCTCAGGTAAAAGTACCTTATTAAATATTATCGCAGGGCTCACTCCAGCTGAAAAGGGTGAGATATTACTTGAAGGAAAGGGGATTAAGCAGTATTCCCGTGCTGATATAGCCTTGCGTATCGCAATGCTGCCGCAACGTCATGCCGTACCTGTTGGTTTGACGGTGGCAGATCTAGTTGAGTTTGGTCGTCATCCACACCGTCGTTGGTTCGCGCCACTCTCAACAGAAGATAAAGAAAGAATGCACTGGGCGATGGTTGAAGCTGGTGTGCTTGAGTTTGCTGATCTTGCTATTGAAACCTTATCGGGTGGTGAGGCGCAGCGTTGTTGGCTGGCGATGGTATTGGCTCAAGATACTGACATTGTGTTATTGGATGAACCGACCTCTTGGCTTGATATTGCCCATCAAATCGAACTCTTGCATATCGTCCAACGTCTAAACCAAGATTACGGTAAAACCATTATTTGGGTATTACACGATCTTAATCACGCGCAACAATTTAGCCATCAAGCCATTATGCTACAGCAAGGCGAAGTTGTTGCCAGTGGACGCGTTGATGATGTCTTCACTGCAGAGCGTATAAGTGATGTATACCAAACGCCTATCATGCGTGTGCAAGTGAATGATCAGACCTTGTTGTGGCCCTGCACTAAAGCGGTGAGTGATGAACCGTTACTCGAGCAGCAGGTATTGCAATGATAAGTACAGTGATCAGCGTCATGAAAAACGCAAAGGCCCGTTTGCAACGAACAAGCAACCTCATGCTGGTGGCCATTGCATTATTGCCTGCGGCCGTATTGGCTAACGACATTAATAAGCAGGTGTTCACTGCGTTAGCTCAACCCTTACCATTGACCGGATTAACGCAGACTTATCAACAGCAGCCTAAAGTGGTTGCACTTAATTGGAGTGCGGCTGAAATGCTACTGTCGTTAGGGATACAACCACAAGCGGTGACATCTCGTAACGGTTATCGCAAGTGGCAGTCTAACTCTCCAGCCTTACCTATTGATGTCGTTGATGTCGGTAATCGCGCGTTTCCGAGTTTCCCTTTATTGATGCAATTACAGCCTGATTTGATCGTCGGCTACCCGTTTCGCCATGCGCGTATAAGTGATGATCTTAATCGTATAGCGCCAACGTTGTTGCTACAGCAGTTTGGACGTGTCGATCAGCCGCAATACCGTTATATGCAGCAAATGCGCAGTAATTATTTAACCTTGGCAGAGCAGCTCGACAAGGTTGAATTAGCCCAAGCGCAGCTTGATGATATGGACGTTGAATTAGCACGTCTTAAGCAGACAATCACCTTGGCTGGATTAGCTGGTAAACGGATCGCATATGGCAAGTTTGTCGGTATGGGGTATGGATTACGAGTATTTTCGACTCAGAGTTTAGCTGCTTCGGTTGTTCATGATCTCGGCTTGAATTATGCGTGGGACACGCACCTACCGGGTAAAGACTTCACCCATCTACAGCTTGAACAAATTCAATTGCTTGAAGATACAGCATTGGTTTTGGTGAAGGAAACGCAATCAAAAGGTGAGCGTATGACGTTATCACCGCTGTGGGCACAACATGAATTTGTGCAAAATGATGACATTTATTACGTGCCCGCATTGTGGAGTTTTGGTGGTCCGGTATCTGTGATCCGGATGGCAAGGGCATTTACAGCGGCCTTAGTAGGGGGCTCGGATGTTAGTTAATGTTGATAATAAAACGCAGGATAACACGGTGCGAACAAGGGTATTAGCAAAGGCATCCTTGAACGTATTTTCAAAATTACTGTTAATGGGTTTGTTTATGCTGGCGTTACTGTCGGTTGGTACTTTTGCAGTTGTCCCGAGTATGGACCTGTTTGATAGCTACCAACAAACGTATGTATTTCAACTTTTGTTACCGACCCTGTTAATCGCGGTATTAAGTGGTGCGTTATTGGCACAATCTGGCACCGTGGTACAAGTTACTTTGGGCAATGATTTTGCATCACCCTCTACGATAGGAATCAGCTCTGGTGCTTTATTAGGGGCAATGTTGGTTAACTTATTTGTCACAGATCCGAGTATTTGGATGGTATGGACCGCGGCATTTGTGGCAGCGGTGATGATAGCAGGATTAATCCTTACTTTATCGCAAGTAATTGGTGGCGGTAAGTTACAGCTGATCTTAATCGGTATGGCAATGAGTTTAGCGGTTGGTGCGGTATCGTCAGCCATTATGCTTTATGCAGAACAGCGTATGGATGGTTTATTTCTCTGGGGCAGTGGCAACATAAGTCAAAGTGATGGTGATTTAGCGGCTGTTATTTTAACGCCTGCACTGTTGTTATTACTCTTGCCTTTATTGTGTCATCGCCACCTTGATATGTTGAGCATGGGCGATGAAATTGCCAATATGGCTGGCTTAAAAGTTAATCGCTGGCGAGTGGGGTTATTAATGTTGGCGGTATTACAAGCCTCTTTAGTCACCGCGATGGTGGGGGTATTAGGCTTTATTGGTTTAATGGCTCCGCATATGGCGAAGTTATTTGGTCATTATCGTCATCGTGAAAAGTTGATTTTTGCCAGTGTGATTGGCGCATTATTGGTTATCTTCGCTGAGTTATTTTCTCGGTCTATGCCGTTGGCGGGTTATCGCTTACCAACGGGCGTATTAACTGTGTTACTTGGCACACCTTTCTTCTTATACCTGCTGATGCGCAAGCAAGGTTTAGCTGGCATGGTGATGCAAGAAACAGGCTTTGGCTTAGCATCGCTTATTCAGTTACCTAAATGGCTAGCACTGTCTTTACCTGCGATCGCGCTAACACTGACAATTGCTTATTTCTGGCCGAGTGCTGATGGTGAGTATTTCACTCAATGGCGCATTGTCGTTGCGGTTTTTTCTGGGTTTGGCTTAGGTGTTGCGGGTTGTACTCTGCAGGCGTTGTTTCGTAATCCAATGGCGAGTCCTGACATTTCAGGTGCTACATCGGCGTCTGTTCTCTGCATTATTTTGGCCTTACAAGTCTGGCCTGATGCATCCCGTTTGTTGCTGTTTGCGTGTGCGTTAGTCGGGGCTGCAATCGTGGTTACCATCTTATTCATTGCGATGCGCTATCAATTCACCGTATCTCAACTCGCGCTGTTAGGTATTGCGATATCAGCTTGGTGCGGCACGGTTGCATCGATGGTCTTAACCTTTGGCGCAGGCGCTGCATCGGTGACTGTGCTGTGGTTAACGGGCACGACTTATGGCGCGGATAGCCAAATAGGCTTACTGCTACTTGCCATTACAATTCCTTGTTGTTTATTACTGTTTACGTTTTCACGTCATCTTGATTTATTCACGCTCGGTGAAACATGGGGGCATAACTTAGGCCAGCCGTTATTAAAATTACGGATGTTGATCTTACTGCTGGTGGTCTTAATTACTGCTGCAGCGGTTGCCTCTGTTGGCGCAATTGCGTTTGTTGGATTGCTCTCTCCACATTTATTACGGTTATGCGGACAAACTCGCCATTGGGTATTACTACTCGGTAGTGGTGCTATTGGTGCTTGGTTGTTAGTACTTGCTGACGGACTGGGTCGAACCTTGATCGCTCCCTTTGAAATCGCCAGTGGCATCTTAGTATCAATCATTGGCGGCCTCTATTTTATTTGTTTGATTTTACTTGGTTATAAAAGGCCTCGGTTTAAAAGGAGTTAGTATCATGCCTGTTTTAGATTTTATTTATCAACGTAGTTCTTGTCATGTTCATGAAATGTGCCAGCCAGCGCCTGATAATGTGCAGTTGAAACGCATTTTTCAAGCGGTGATGAGTGCCCCCGATCACGGTAACCTAAGGCCTTGGCATTTAGTTGTTGTGACGAATGAACAGGTGCCGAGTATGTGCGAATTGATGTGTGAAGCTTGGTTAGAAGATGGCGGTGATATCGACCCAGCGAAGGTACGTCGACTGACTAATTACCTTGGCGATGCGCCTATGGTGGTGGTGGTGTCGGCGAATATAACGAGTCCGCATGCGGTCTCACGTCGTGATCAAGTTTTATCCGCTGCGGCGGCCTGTCAAAATATTTTATTAGCGGCTGAAGAACAAGATATTGCGGCCGTTTGGTATAGCACTGATGCCGCAGAATTACCGCGAGTACAACAATTATTTGGCTTAACTCAGCAGCAAGAGCCGGTGGCGTTTATTATGTTAGGTACTAAGAAATCAGAACGTATCAAACCGCGTGGTGAAGTGGATAAACACTGTTATCAATGGCAAGGCGATGGCGAACTCGTTCCGTTATTTGCACGAGAGGAGAATGACGATGCAGTATAGCTATAGTCAAAAGTTATCATTAGATGCATTTCTAAATGCGCTATTGAATGAGTGGATGGATTACGACATTACCGATGATGAAATATGTATCGCGATGGCAGCTGGCAAATTGGTACTGCCGTTATTACAGCGCTCTGCGGTGCAACGTTTTCAATTTAATTACCCCGTTAAGTTGCGTGATTTACAAGGAGATGTCGAAACAGATATCGCTTATGCGGACGTGGTTGAGTTAATTTGCCAACATCACGAAATTACTGGTGACTTTAGCCAAACGCAATTACTGGGCTTTAAACAGCAAGTGTTTACGAGCCAACGTCATATTGAAAATGTATTGGCGGCACGTACCACGCCAGTCGGTATTGATGGGTTTATTCAAGCGGAACAGAGTTTACTTGGCGGGCATAATTTACATCCTGCAGGTAAGAGTCATGCAGGGTGGACGGCTGACGAATCTAAACTGTATAGCCCTGATTATGCCAATAGTTTTGCGTTGCAGTGGTACTTTGTTGCGCCGAGTTTATTAACCGGTAATAGCCACGGCGAATCGATCTCAGCATTACTATTACAAACCTACCAAGATACATTTAATACTCAGGTATTACCAAGCGCTATCCCTGATGGTTACTTGGCTTTTCCAATGCATCCCCATCAAGTGAAAGTACTGCGTGATAATACCAGTATGCAGCAATATTTTGCTGATGGCTTGATCATTGAATGTACCGAGAGTGCGCAAGGTAAAACGTGGCACCCGACATCATCAACGCGGGCGTTATGGCAACAAGATAGCCGTTGGATGCTGAAATTTTCACTTGCGGTGAAGCTAACAAACTCTGTGCGTCACCTGTCGGTAAAAGAATTAGAGCGTGGCGTATTGTTCAGTCAGGTCAGTGAAGAACTGGCTGCGGCTGAATTGTGGCAACGTTTCCCGTCATTCTCGGTATTACAAGAACCCGCTTGGTGTGGGTTAAAAGACCTTAACGGAGAGGTGGTTGTCGATAGCTTATTCTGCTGGCGTGAAAATTGTTTCCCGACAGGTAAAGAATCGAGCATGGTGTTAGCTACATTGACCCAAACGAAGGAGGATGGCGGTAATTTTATTCAAGACTTAATCGCCGAATGTGCGACGCATCAATCATTGTCATATCACAATGCTAGCTTGATCTGGTTCGAACAATTCTTAGAACAAGTCATAAAACCCATCTGCGTCGCGCGTAGTGATTATGGGCTGATATTACTTGCCCATCAACAGAACATCTTAGTTGATTTTGATCATGGTCTGCCTTGTGGTGTCAAATTCAGAGATTGCCAAGGCAGTGGTTTTACCGAAACGGCTATTAAACGTTTTCCTTTATTACAAAAAAATGCCCCTGAATACTTCATGAAAAATGTAGATGTTAACTCGTATTTTAGCTATTACCTTATTGTTAACTCGCTGAATAGTGTGATTGCCGCATTACAATCAGCAGTACCGTTAGCTGACAAGCATCATATAGATAGCAAGGTATCACTTGAGCAACTTGTGCAGATGTCACAACACCTTTGGCGTCAGTTAGCGCAGCATAGTTTTTATGATCGCTCCTTCTATGATTATTTACTTAGCAGTGAAAGCTTAACAATTAAAAGTAATTTCTTCTGTTTCTTGTCTGCGCAAAATGAAAATGAAATAGCGGACCCAAGTAAAATTTATGTTCGCTACCCAAATCTATTTAAGTTTGCAGCGAAGGAAGGCGTTAACAGCGTTTTCAAACCTTTATTCAAACCACAAACCGATAGTTCGCATATCAGTAAAACCGGTAGTCAGCTGGTATTTGAAACCATCGGAGATCATTTCACGGTAAAAAGTTGTTTAAGCCAATGGGCATTTACCTATGATGATGGTTTAAATACAGATCTCGGGGCTGAAGTTAAAGCTGAAGTGAGGGGAGGGCTGAGTACCTTAGAGCAAGCGCAGTGGTTTAATATTCTTGAGCATGCTTTTACAGGCATGGGCGTTAACCGTAAGACTATTATTATCAAGCAGTCATTATGGTTAGCAATGACAACAGCACAAATACCCTCGTGGGCTGAAACGGTTTGTGATGATGTGCATATTCAACGCGCTGCATTTTATCAATACGCTAATATTTGGTCAAAAATACAGACTGGCGATAAAGCGGACGCGCCATTACTGATATCAGCTGAAGGCGTTGAATACCCACAGCGTCAACCGCAACCAGAAGGCATTTGGTATCAACAATACGTTTATGATCTTGGCCGTGTGATTAGTTTTAAATGTGCAGACCTGCAATTAGATTTAACCACATTCAGTCACTGGCATAATCGTCCTGAAGTGAGCCGTATGTGGGAACTTTCTGGAACGAAAGATGAGCATCAACAGTACCTTGAAAAGCAAACCGCAGATCCGCATAGCATGGCAGTGATTGGCTATGTTGATGGTGTGGCATTTGGTTATTTAGAAGTGTATTGGACGCCTGAAGATCGTCTTGGTATTTATTATGACTGCCAATATTACGATCGCGGTGTACATATGTTGGTGGGTAATCCGCTGTTTTTAGGTGGTCGTTACTTTGTCAATTGGGCGCGTTGTTTACAGCATGCCATTTATATCGATGAACCGCGTACCGGACATGTGTTGGGTGAACCTAGGGCTGATAATAAACACGTGGCGACAATCGCCAGTAAGGTCGGTCTACAGAAGTTAAAAGAGTTCGATTTCCCGCATAAAAGAGCTGCATTACTGTGTAGTGAACGGAATGATTTTTTTCAGCGTATTATTTAAGGATGAACATAATGGAAAAGTTAACAGATATTATCGGTATAGGTGTTGGTCCTTTCAATTTAAGTATCGCTGCGTTACTAGAGCAGGTACCAAGCTTAACAAGTTGCTTCTTGGAGCATAAAAAATCGTTCATTTGGCATGAAGGTTTGATGCTGCCAAATACTTACATGCAAACTTCTTATTTAAAAGATCTGGTTACTGCTGTCGCACCAGAAAGTCCGTATAGTTTTATTGCCTACTTGGTACGTAATAAAAAGTTCTATCGGTTTTTAAATACAGAACAAAAAACCATTACCCGTGCTGAATTTTCAGATTATCTATCTTGGGTATCCAAACAGCTAAATAATGTGAATTTTTCGCAGACGGTAGAGGATATTAATTTTGTTGGTGATCAATTTGTGATCACGACCAACCAAGCCCAATATCAAGCGAAACATATTTGCTTAGGCACTGGTAAGTCGCCTTACATCCCAGCAGAGATAAAACCTTATTTGGGTGATAACTGTTTCCATGCCAGTGAAATAGGTTTACGTAATATAGATTTAACTGGTAAACGAGTGGTGCTTGTTGGCGGTGGACAAACGGGTGCCGACGTATTCTTAAATGCGCTACGTGGTAATTGGGGACAGCCTGCCCAGTTAGATTGGGTGTCGAGACGCGCCAACTTCCAAGCATTAGATGAGGCGGCGTTTAGTAATGAATACTTTATGCCTCGTTATGTTGAACAGTTCTACCATTTGGATGAGGCGGTTAAGCAGCAAGAGATCCGAGCACAAAAATTAACAAGTGACGGTATCACTAGCGATGCACTATTGGCTATTTATCAAGAATTATACGATAAATTTGAAGTGCAAAAGCAACGTAAATGGGTACGGTTATTGCCCCACCGCACAGTAAGCGCGATGAACAATGCTGTGAATGGCTTCAACTTAATTGCTGATAATAACTTAACGGGTAAAGACGAACATTACGCTGCGACGGTCGTCATTTTGGCAACTGGATTTGAGTCAAAAATACCGGCTTGCATTAAAGCGCTAACACCTATGCTTGATCTGTCGGAGGGGGGGTTGTTACAACTAGACCCTAACTTCAGAGTGAAATGGACCGGTAATAAGGATAATCATATTTATGCGGTAAACGCAGGGTTAGACAGTCATGGTATTGCCGATCCGCAATTAAGCTTAATGGCGTGGCGGTCAGCGAAGATAATTAATGATTTGTTACCTGAACCCGCATTTGACTTAGGTGAAAATCAACATGTGATCCAATGGACTAACGATGATGTTGAAGACAATCTTGAACCTATAAATAGGGTGAGAAATTCGGTTAAGAATGTTGTTAAAAGTACTGTTAAAAGTACAAGCGAAATTGAGATGGACAGTGTAGATAAAGCGACCAAGGACGTGATGACAGAGCAGGTATTATCGATGGTTTAAACTTAATACCAGTAGTCATGATAATAACAAGAATGAAAGTATAGAGATAAATAGAATACAGATGGTAATAAAAAGGCCCCGTACTGATATC
>NZ_AKXQ01000030.1 GCF_000276805.1 Moritella dasanensis ArB 0140
GGTTTTTTTATGCCTGAAATTCGAGACACAAGAAAACAGATTGTGCGGCGTGGTAGTTCAGTTGGTTAGACTCCTTATAAAAAGATAAGCGGCCTATCACGCCGTGGGCCGCGAGTTGTGGTTTACAAAAAGTCGTCTACTCCGCCAACAAACAAAAAAGCCTGAATCTTTCGATTCAGGCTTTTTTGTACCTGAAATTCAGGGGTATAAACAAAAAATATTGTGCAGAGTGGTCGTTCAGTTGGCCAGACTCTCTATAAAAAGACAAGCGGCCTCTCACGGCGGGGACGCGAGTTGCAGTTGTAAGAAGTCGTCAACTTTCCCTTTGCCAACTAATAAAGAAACTTGAATCAATGATTCAGGTTTTTTTATGCCTGAAATTCAGGCATTCAGAAACACTGATTGTGTGAGAGTTGGCTTTTATGGATAGTATACAGTTGTAGGTTATTCATCAAAAACGTTACGTCACACTGCTGAAGGCGGCACAGGTTCAAATCCCATCTATACACCAAGAATAAAAAGCCTGAATCTTACGATTCAGGCTTTTTTTATATCTGAAATTCAAAGGTTAAAAAGACTGTCACAATTAAGAGAGGAGCTTTAGAGGTTATAAACCTCTATTTTTTGGGTTACTATTTTAATATTATTATTGATCTAAGTGCTAAAAATGGTGATTAATCAGAATATATAATGTTAGATACAATGCCCTAATATAGGCTTTTTAGCGATCTGTGTCACACTATTCGACAATGCGTTAAGCTGATGAAAAAGGAGTGTTAGTGGCCGTTTTACTGCTGGTATTATGAGAATAAATCATGCATTAAACGCTGAGTTTATCGCTTGTTAGTACTCACTTTCACGATGTTGGTTGAAGAATAGAATTGTGATACCTTGCGTTAATAATATTAAATGTTGGAATATTTTATGAATGGTTTATGTTTTCAAATCAGTAATTGGATATTGATTGTTGAAGAAAATAAACTGTACCGACAAGGAAGAGAAGTAACAGTTGAACCCCGTTTGGTTAATTTATTATCCTTTTTAGCACAATCACCGAGTGAAGTCTTTGGACGTGAAGAGTTGATTGAGCACATTTGGGATGGTGCTATTGTTAGTGACCAAGTGGTAACACAGTCTATTTTTGAGCTACGGAAAATATTAAAAGATGGACGTGTTGATTGCGAACGATTTATTGTTACAGTGCCTAAACGTGGATATCGATTAGTTGCAGATACAATAAAACTAACCTGTGATGATGCCCGTAAATTAATTACTGAAAGCAAAAATGCAGACGAAATTGTTGATGATGAAAAAACGACAGATATCGATACTGATCTAGATTACGAACAAGCCATTACTGTATTTCCCGCAGGGCCATTAACTCGCGCCGTCACCCATATATCTAAACATGCAGCAGCAGAAGAAGCAAAGTCAGACACTAAACTTACTTTCTTACAGCGCTATAAATTACAGCTATTTGACAGTTTTCTATTGTCAGTATTAATTTGTATTATTGTGCTTTGTACCTACGTACAAACTAAGCCCGAAATAACGCGTTCGTTAGATACGCAAGTTATTGAGTTTAGCTATTGTGCAAGTCAGAAATCCGATAAGACGAGTGAATATCTTGCTGATGGTATTAGCCAAAAATTAATGAATGATGTATTAACTCTCAGTAATTATCGTGTGCAGTTAAAGAAAACTGATTTTACAACGGGTATTTTACCGGGGAAATTAGTGAGTGTCAGGATCGATAAGCAACAGGGCTTGTCATATTTAGATATTAATTATCGTAATAATGCATCTAATCGCATTATATTCAGTAAGCAGTACTTAATATCAGGCGATGAGATGTATGACAGTTTAGAGAAAGCATCATCTGATCTTACGGCTGCATTAAGAATTAATCCAACGCCGACACAACTTGATTATGTCATGCAGGACTTACCTGAAGATCAAGATTTGTTAACCAAATTAATCATGGCTAATCATTATACTAATCAAGTAGACCCTAAATTGTTTATGCAGGGAATTGATTTATTTGAAGATATCTTATCTGTGGATCCAACTAATGGACTAGTACTTGCTGAGCGTTATATTGCTTATAATGTCTTGTCATCATTATCGTTATCTGATGAGTTTGTAAATGAAATTAAACGCTCGAGTGCCGATTTATTAGAGAATAATAGTTATGAAGGTAATAACGTATTGGCCGCAAGAGAATATGAAGCTTTGGCATTACAAGCCTTATTACAAGGTCATGAGCTTAAAGCAAATAACTTGATTACCTTGGCGGGAAAAAGTCGCCGTTCTTCGATATATTATATTATCGTTGGTAAATTAGCGGAATTAAGTGGCAACCTTGATAGTGCTGGTGATGCTTATACCCAGGCGTTTTACATTGATACGTCTGTCGAAACTTACCAACTAAGTTCTAATCTGGCATTTCATAGTAATCTTGAGAGAATAGCCATTTTTATGTACCGAGCAATGAATTCTAGAGCTATCAAGCTGGTATAACTTAGGCTTTTAACCTGTAACCTTTTAGCCTCTGCTTGTCAGGGGCTTTTTTGTATCTACGATACTAGTATAAGAGTGTCGTTATGCCTCATAGCTTATCGTCATTTATATTTGACGATATTTAAATGCATGTTTTAGTACCTAGCTAAAGTTATCAATAAGACTTGGCAATCCCAATCCCAATCCCAATCCCAATAGCCATCACTCCAATTGATTTTCCTGACTGTTAATAGATCTTTTGTATTTTTTAATTCTTCATATGGATAGTAATAATCTAAATTTCAGCTTCTCTGAGGTCAGCTATAGATAGGTGTTAGGTTAATAAGCGTTGTATTCAATCTTTATAAATATACTTTATTAATAAATATAAACTTACCTTATCTGCTTATTTTTAAGTACATGTTTTTAAATGTTAAAAACGAATTCAATTATAAAGAATATATAAACTTTGTTTAATTTCCTAATGATTTTATTGTTCATTTTACCTTTATTTTTTTCTCTCTCATTCGGCGTAACCTGCAATTAGAAATTCAGGTGGCCTGCTGAGACTCATTTTTTATCTCGGCAATATCACCACTTAATCACTGGTTTGCTTACTGAGCATATTGCTCTATTTGATAAAATTTGGGAGATGAGATGTCATCTAATACGAAAAAAATTGGCTTGATTGCCTGTACTGGTGTTGTTGCCGGCAACATGATGGGCAGTGGTATTGCATTGTTACCGTCTTCTTTAGCGGCTGTCGGTTCGGTATCTATATTTAGCTGGATACTTTGTTTAGTTGGTGCGCTGAGTTTAGCATTTGTGTTTGCACGTCTATCGACGAAGGATCCACAAGAAGGTGGCCCAATTGGTTACGCGGGTGATGTTGCACCTGTACTTGGTTTCCAAACGGGTGTGTTGTATTACCATGCGAACTGGATTGGTAACTTAGCCATTGCTATTACAGGTGTTTCTTATCTTTCGGTATTCTTTCCTGTTTTAGCCCACCCTATTCCAGCAGCTATCGCGACAATTGTATCGGTATGGATATTCACTTTTATTAACTTGCTGGGTGGTACTTGGGTTAGCCGTCTATGTACATTAGGTCTTGTACTTATTCTCATTCCTGTTATCGGTACGGCAACAGTCGGCTGGGAACATTTTGATTCCACTATTTACAGTCAAAACTGGAATGTTTCATCTGGTAGTGATTCAAGTGCAATCATTAGCGCTGTGCTTATCTGTTTATGGTCATTCGTTGGTGTTGAATCTGCCGCTGTTTCTTCGGGCATGGTAAAAAACCCTAAACGCACAGTACCGTTAGCAACCATGCTAGGCACTGCGTTAGCGGGTATTATCTACATCTTATCTACTCAAGTGATTTCTGGTATGTTCCCTGCCGCTGAAGTAGCTGCATCAAGTGCTCCTTTTGCACTTGCAACAACGTCTATTTTTGGTAGTTGGTCAGCGCCATTTGTTGCGGCATTTACTGCTCTTGCTTGTTTTACATCGTTAGGTTCATGGATGATGCTGGTTGGTGAAGCCGGTAAACGTGCTGCTGCCGATGGTAACTTCCCTGCTATTTATGGTGAAACTGACAAATCAGGTGTGGCTAAGAAAGGTTTGGTTCTGGCGTCAATCAAGATGACGTTCTTGATGGCCTTCATCACGATGTTTAGTGGTTCATCAAATACTGGCGACTTATTCAATCAGCTTACTACAATCGCTGTACTGCTTACTATGCTGCCTTACTTCTATTCAAGCGTTAACTTAATCCGTTTAGAGAGTATGACTACACGAAATATCTTCGTGATGTTGTTCTCGGGTATTGCTTGTGTGTTTTGTTTAATCGCCCTTGCCGGTGCAGAAAGCTCTGCATTAACAGGAACCTTCCTTGTCTCGCTAATCATCCTTGTTTTCTACGGCAAGAAGAAAGGTCTTTCTCAAACCGAACCAACTGCAATCGCTACAAGTGCTTAATCTGAACAATCAATTTAAATCATTCCTTTTTAATTAATGTCTGGTGCTCGTTAATCTCTATCAAATGATAGCGAGTGCCCTTATTCGTCTTGGAGATCTTGAAATGAACATTATTGCTATCTTAAATCACATGGGCGTGTTCTTTAAAGAAGAACCTATTCGTCAATTACATGCTTCTTTAGAAAAAGCCGGTTACCAAGTTGTTTACCCTGTAAATGACAAAGACCTGATCAAAATGATCGAAATGAATCCACGTATCTGTGGCGCTATTTTTGATTGGGATAAATACCCGCTAACCCTTTGTGAACAAATTAATGCGTTAAACGAAAAACTACCAGTATTCGCATTTGCTAATGAACAATCTGCACTTGATGTATCGCTAACGGAGCTACGCTTAAATGTTTCGTTCTTCGAATATGCGCTTGGTATGAGCGATGATATCGCATTGAAAATTAACCAAGCGATTGACAAGTACAAAGACGAATTAATGCCTCCGTTCACGAAAGCATTGTTTAATTATGTTGAAGAAGGTAAATATACTTTCTGTACTCCTGGTCACATGGGCGGTACTGCGTTCCAACGTAGCCCAGCAGGTAGTATCTTCTATGATTTCTATGGTCCAAATGCATTTAAAGCTGACGTATCAGTGTCTATGCCGGAACTAGGTTCATTGCTTGATCACTCTGGTCCACATCAGGAAGCTGAAGAGTATATTGCGAAAACATTTAACGCTGATCATTCTTATATTGTGACTAACGGTACATCAACGGCGAACAAGATCGTAGGTATGTTCTCAGCACCATCTGGTAGCACGGTACTCATCGACCGTAACTGTCATAAATCGCTGACTCACCTATTAATGATGAGTGACATTACGCCAATCTACTTCTGCCCAACTCGTAACGCGTACGGTATGTTAGGCGGTATCCCACAAAGTGAATTTAGTCGTGAAGTGATTGAAGCTAAAGTTGCTGCAACACCAAACGCTGTAATGCCAAACTATGCGGTAGTAACTAACTCTACTTACGATGGTCTGTTATATAACACGCAATTTATTAAAGAAACACTTGATACTAAATTCATCCACTTCGATAGTGCTTGGGTTCCTTACACTAACTTCAACAACATCTATGAAGGCAAGTGTGGTATGAGTGGTGAAGCAATGCCGGGCAAAGTATTCTATGAAACACAATCTACTCATAAACTATTGGCTGCATTCTCACAATCTTCGATGATCCACATTAAAGGCGAGATTGATAAAGAAACATTCAATGAAGCCTATATGATGCATACATCAACTTCTCCACAGTATTCTATTGTTGCATCAACAGAAACCGCTGCGGCGATGATGCGTGGTAATACTGGTAAGAAACTGATGCAAGATTCTATCGATCGTGCAGTTCGTTTCCGTAAAGAAGTTAAACGCCTAGAAAAAGAAACAGACGGTTGGTTCTTTGATGTATGGCAACCAGAAGATATCGAAACAACTGAATGTTGGAATCTAGATCCAAAAGATACATGGCATGGTTTCAAAGATATCGATGCGGACCACATGTACTTAGATCCAATTAAAGTTACTTTGTTAACGCCAGGAATGGAAGGTGATGACTTAGCTGAAACAGGCATCCCTGCGTCATTAGTAGCTAAGTTCCTTGATGAACGCGGTGTGGTAGTTGAGAAAACGGGTCCATATAACCTATTATTCCTATTTTCAATTGGTATCGATAAAGCTAAATCATTAGCATTACTACGCGCGCTAACTGAATTTAAACGTGGATTTGATCTGAACTTAACAGTGAAAAACTTCATTCCTACGTTATATGCTGAAGATCCAAAATTTTATGAAGGCATGCATATCCAAGAGCTAGCTCTAGGTATTCATGACATGATGAAGAAATTCAAACTGCCAGAACTGATGTTTAAAGCGTTTGATGTATTACCGGAACTGAAAATTACGCCGAATGCTGCATGGCAACAAGAGCTACGTGGCCACACCGAAGAAGTCAAACTAAGCGAGATGGTTAATCGTGTTAATGCCAACATGATCCTACCTTATCCTCCAGGTGTACCACTAGTGCTACCAGGTGAAATGATTACTGAGAAATCACGCCCAGTATTAGAGTTCTTGGAAATGCTATGTGAAATCGGTACTGGTTTCCCTGGCTTTGAAACTGACATTCACGGTTTATATCCTCAAGAAGATGGTAGTTATACGGTTAAAGTTTTAAAACAAGATTAGGTTGCATTTAGCCATTTAATCTATAAATTAATCTTATTTATGATTCAACCAAAGAGGGGGCTTAATGCCCTCTTTTTTATTTCTTGTTGGGGTATTATTTATGAAGTCTATCTTGTCTATTCAATCTCATGTTGTATTTGGCTGTGCTGGTAATAGCGCGGTGGTTTTTCCTATGCGTAGAATGGGGGTTGAAGTGTGGCCGATTAACACTGTGCAATTTTCTAACCACACCCAATATCAGCAAGGTTGGCAAGGGATGGTGATGCCCGTTGATCAGATTAAGAGTTTAGTTGATGGTTTAGTCAATATTGACAGTTTATCAAGCTGTGATGCTGTATTAAGTGGCTACCTAGGTTCTGCCACACAAGGCAAGGAAGTACTTTATGCAGTAGAGCAAGTAAAACAGCATAATGCGGATGCCTTATATTTTTGTGATCCGGTAATGGGACATCCTGAAAAGGGCTGCATTGTGGTACCTGAAGTGATGGATTTTTTTAAATATCATGCATTGCCAAAAGCAGATGTCATTGCACCTAATCTACTTGAGTTAGAAACACTAGCTGATATGAGAATCGATAACATAGAGCAGGTTAAACAAGCCTGTTCTATGTTGTTAGAGCAAGGCGTAAAGATTGTGCTCGTTAAGCATTTGAGTAAAGCGGGTATAACAGCAAGTCAGTTTGAAATGTTGTTGGCAACGGCGGATGGTTACTTCCACATTACTCGTCCTTTGTATGATTTTATTCGTCAACCAGTCGGTGTCGGTGATTTAATTAGTGGCGTGATGTTAGCAAACTTGTTGGCGGGTCATAGCCCTGTGCATGCTTTTGAGTTAACGAATGCGGCAGTTGATGCTGTACTCAAACAGACTTTCGAACAAGGTTGTTATGAGCTGCAGTTAATTTCAGCGCAACAACAAATTGCAGAGCCGCAAGTGGAGCTGTACGCTAAACAGTTAAAGTGACATTTTTCAAAAAATAAGTTAAATAAAAGGGTAGCCATTTAATGGTTACCCTTTTTTATTGACGATTACTTAAGCTAATAAAATTAGTTTTGTGGGCGTAATGTTGGGAACAGGATCACGTCACGAATCGTATGGCTATTAGTAAATAGCATGACCAAACGATCGATACCGATACCTTGACCTGCCGTTGGTGGTAAACCGTGTTCCAAGGCTGTGATAAAGTCAGCATCGTGGAACATTGCTTCATCATCTCCGGCGTCCATGGCGGTAACTTGGTCGCGGAAACGTTGATCTTGGTCTGCAGAGTCATTTAACTCTGAGTAACCATTTGCAATTTCACGGCCACCGATAAAGAATTCAAAACGGTCAGTAATGAAGTTGTCGTTATCATTACTGCGTGCTAACGGTGACACTTCCGCTGGATATTCAGTAATGAAGGTTGGCTGGATCAATTTTTCTTCTACTGTTTCTTCGAATATTTCAGTGATCACACGACCACGACCCCAATTAGCCTGTAGTTTAATGCCCAACCCTTGTGCTACTGCTGTCGCACCTTCCATGGTTGCTAATTGCTCTGCGCTGATATTCAGGTTGTATTTCAAGACTGAATCGATCATTGAAATTTTATCGAACTCTTTACCGAAATCGTAAACATCATCACCGTAAGGTACTAGTGTTGAACCTAAGATATCGAGTGATAAGGTGCGTAGCATGCCTTCTGTTAGCGCCATTTGATCTTTGTAGTCGGCATAGGCCATATAGAACTCAAGCATCGTGAATTCAGGATTATGACGTGTTGAAATACCTTCGTTACGGAAGTTACGGTTAATTTCGAACACACGCTCAAAGCCACCTACAACTAAACGTTTCAAGTACAACTCTGGCGATACACGTAGATACATATCCATATCCAATGCGTTATGTTTGGTGATAAATGGACGCGCAGAAGCGCCACCAGGGATCACCTGCATCATCGGCGTTTCTACTTCCATGAAGCCATCTTTGAGCAAGTAGTTTCGAATACCGGCAATGACTTGCGAGCGGATCATAAATGTTTTACGCGCGTCCTCGTTGGCAATTAGATCCAGGTAGCGTTGACGGTAACGAGTTTCTTGCTCTGCTAGACCGTGAAATTTATTTGGTAGCGGACGTAATGCTTTGGTTAATAACTCGAGGTTGTTAATTTTTAAGCTAAGTTCGCCAGTTTGAGTTTTAAATAAGTAACCTTCAGCACCAACAATATCGCCAATGTCCCATTTTTTAAATTGTTCATTGTAGAAGTTTTCTGGCAAGTTATCGCGGCTTACATATAGTTGGATTTTACCACCCATATCCTGGAGTGTCACAAAGCTCGCTTTACCCATAATACGACGAGTCATGATACGGCCAGCAACTTTAACAGTTACCTTTAGCGCAGCTAATTCATCAGTCGATTTGTCACCATAAGTGTTCAATAAGTCGTTAGAAATTGAATCTCGACGGAATGTGTTTGGGAAGGCGTTACCTTGCTTTTGCAGCTCGGCTAACTTGTGGTGACGTTGTGCTACTTCACTTTGAAAATCGATTTCTGGATTTTGGATGGTTTCCGACATATATAGCCTCTTATCTTTAATATATTAATTCATATGATTTATTGTTGAGTAAATGATTACGTTTAGTGTGAAAATTGCAGGACTACAATGCCTGAAATTAACAGTGGTACACCTATTTGGCTACGACGTCCAATCGTTGCGCCAAACATATATTTATCGACCAACAGAGTGCCAACAATACCGCCAGCGCCCCAAGTCGCATAGGCAATCGATAATTGGATTGACTGTACTGCTTGGCCTAGACTGATAAATGCCGCGGCAACCAGCAAGATTGCTACTACGCCTGGTAATTTATTTTTAAAACCATCCGATAGTTTTAAAAAATAATTCGCCGTGATATCTAACAATATGGAAAAGCACAAAAATAGGATGTGTATGAGTTCTGCGTTATTCATCATCGTGTCCTTCATCTGTGTTAATAAAGATAAGTCCAGCGACGATCAAACCAACACCGAAAATTTTAGCTGGAGTGATCATTTCATCAAAAAGATAATTACTTATTATTGTGATGAGTAAGATCCCAACCCCTTCCCAAATTGCGTAAGCCACTCCTAATGGAATTTTTTGTATTGCTTTAGATAATAAAAAGTAGGATATCCCTATTAATATGATCATCGCTACTGTACCCGTTACCGGGTTGTTTTCAGCTGAAAAACGCATGGAAATAGTGCCTGCGACTTCAGCAATAATGGCAAAAAACAGCATCATGCTGTGATACATAAAAAGTCCCTATTTGTATTAATAATGCTGTAATTAATGTGTTATTTAATTACTATGGTGTTCAGTGTATCGCCAGTTATTAAAAAGGTGTAATCGCTCAGCGTCGTTTATTTCATCACTAAGGGTTGTTATGAGATTAATACAAATCGAGATGTTTCTATTAGCGGTTAAAACCGGGTCTATTTCAGAAGCGGCAATACAACTTGATAAAAGCCGCTCTACAGTTAGTGCAGCACTGCTTGCGCTTGAAGATGAGTTAGGCGTGAACTTATTATTACGCAGCGGTAATAAAATAGAATTAAGCCACATCGGTGAAAATATCGTTGCTGATTGCCAGCGCATACTTCATCTGTCTCAGGGGGTGCATGCTAAATGTGCACACCATTTGGCGGGTGCCGAGTCGGCATTACGCATAGCTCGTGACGATGCCTTACCGGAAAAATTCTGGAATCAACTGATTGGCGAAATAGAGAAAAGATTTCCACAGACATCACTATCAATGTATGCAGCACCGACCCCAGAATTGGTCGATTATGTTGAAAATAATAAAGTTGATATTGCCTATGGGATGATAACCGATACCCATGATTATCAACGGCATGTTCGATATGAACTTGGCCAAATACGGATGATGGCGGTTGCTGCAGCAACGCATCCGTTACATACCATTGGCAATCGTTTAACCAGTAATGATTTAGCGCTGTATACCGAAATTGTCTTGGCTTATATGGACGGCTTGTTGACTGTTGAAGCCTCAATCAGTAATCGTTATATCGGCTTAACATTTTATGAATACTTACGTGACGCCGTATGTAATGGCGTAGGTTGGGCCAAAGTGCCAGCACCTCTTATAACTGAACAACTTAGAAATGAGACACTTAAAGTACTTCGTTATAAAAAATCGATGAGCTGGGAAATTTATGGCGAAATTACCGGAGTAGACTTTTGTCGTGGCGCGGTGACAGATTGGATTGCAGAGCAAATTGAACACTACTTGATTACTGAGTCACACTAATGACTAATTGTTAGTTGCGTCACTGGCAATCTCAATATATTCGATAATACTTAAGTCATCATCTTATATTAAGGGACGACTTATGTTAGTAAAACACTTATGGGGTTTATACGTACAGCCCAAGGACGAATGGATTGATATTGATACCCACCATGAGTCTTTATTATCCGTGGTTGTGAGCCTGCTATTTTTTGCTTTAATACCGGCTACATCAGCCTGGTATACAGCAACGGTGACAGGTTGGAAACTTGGTGTCGGAGAAACGACTTATTTATCTTCTTCAAGTGCGACGATTATGGCTGTGGCTATGATCATCGTCAGTATCACGCTCGTGACGACATTTGCTATTTTTGTGCAGTGGATGGCGGGTAATTTTGGTTCATCGTCTAGTTTTCCCCAAGCATTAGAGTTAACCACATATACAGCAGCACCTATCTTTATTACGGGTATTGCCGCGCTGATTCCTGTTGCTTGGGTAATTATGCTAGCTTTATTAGTTGGCGTCGCATTTTCGGTGCGTGCGCTTTACACCGGGGTACCAGTCATTATGCATATTACTGAAGAACGGGGATTTATTTACGCCTCGTCATTACTGACGGTTGGTCTAGTATTGTTTGTTGCATCTATGGGCTTTACTGTCGTGATGTGGAGCTTTGGATTGGGACCACAGTTTGTAATTTAATTAGACCAACAATATAAGTATTTTTTAGCAGCGTTATAGACTCATTCTATATCGCTGTTTTTATTTAACTGCATTATTGAAATAGCGTATTTAAATGTTATTACGCTCAACGCCAAAATTCCTCTCATTTAATATTAACAAGCACTTGCCCGCAAAAAGTACCATATCAAGTAGATTAACGCTCGAATATCTATTAGTGTGATTTAACTGTGTGAAATTTAACATTAAGATAGAAATAATAGATTGTCGTGAGACTTTCGTGATGATTGAAGGTTAGGCTTACAATTAGACGCGTTATTGATGAGTGCAAGGATAGGTGCCAGATGGCTATTAATGATAAAGAACAACAATCGAAGAGTAAAAAAATTATTATCGCGGTGATTATTACCGTATTTTTATTGTGGTATGGATTTGACCTAAACCAATACGCTTCGCTGGAACAAATTAAAACATTACAACAAACGTCTGGTGACTACATTGCTGCTAACCGCTCGTTGGCGATGCTCATTTTCTTCGTTAGTTATGTCGCGATCACTGGTTTCTCATTACCGGGCGCGGTATTACTCACTTTGCTTGGCGGTGGTTTATTTGGCTTTGGTTATGGCTTACTGCTGATTTCTTTCGCTAGCTCTATTGGTGCTACGTTGGCCTTTTTGGTGAGCCGTTATCTATTAAGAGATTATGTACAAAATAAATTTGGTTCACGGCTTGATGCGATCAATAAAGGCGTGGAAAAAGAAGGTGACTTTTATTTGTTTTCACTGCGTTTAATCCCTGTTTTCCCGTTCTTTTTAATTAATATTTTAATGGGCCTGACCAAGATCAGTACCCGTAGCTTTTACCTTGTCAGTCAGATCGGTATGTTGGCTGGAACCGCTGTCTATGTGTGGGCGGGGACTCAGTTAAGTGAAATTAATAGCTTATCGGGTATCGCTTCTCCTTCATTGCTCGGTGCATTGGCATTGCTAGGTATTTTCCCTTGGGTCGCTAAAAGAGGTCTAGCACTATTTAGTCAGCGTAAACGTTATGCTCGTTGGACTAAACCAACATCATTTGATCGTAATATGATCGTGATTGGTGCTGGTGCTGGCGGTTTGGTCAGTGCTTATATCGCTGCAGCAGTTAAATCAAAAGTAACCCTGGTTGAAAAACACCGTATGGGTGGTGATTGTTTAAATACCGGTTGCGTACCATCAAAAGCATTGATCCGTAGCGCACATGCAGTTGCTGAAATCGGTCGTGCAAATGAATTTGGTATTGATGCTGAAATTAAGCAGATTAATTTTGAAAAAGTAATGGGACGAATTCAAAATGTCATTAAAGCGATTGAACCGCATGATTCGATTGCACGTTATTCAGCAATGGGTGTTGAGTGCTTAACTGCAGAAGCTAAAATTATTGATCCTTGGCGCGTGCAAATTGGCGAACAGGTATTAACGACTAAAAATATTGTAGTGGCTACCGGGGCGCGTCCTATTGTACCGCCGATTACCGGATTAACTGATGTACCTTATTTAACATCGGATACGCTGTGGCAGTTAACAGAACAACCGTCAAGGTTATTAGTGTTAGGCGGTGGACCGATTGGTTGTGAAATAGCACAAAGCTTTGCCCGTTTAGGTTCCGCAGTGACGCAAGTTGAGATGGCGGATCAACTGTTGGGACGCGAAGATGAAGACGCTGTTGCCGTAGTACAAGCCGAATTGTTGGCAGATGGTGTTAATATTTTACTTGGTAATAAAGTCGCTAGTTTTGTCAGCGAAGATGGTCAATATAGCGCGGTATTGTCGAATGGTGATTCTGTTGTTTTTGACCAGGTATTCTTAGCGTTGGGGCGTCAGGCTAATACTCGTGGTTTTGGTTTAGAAGAGCTTGATATTACTATCACGGATCGTGGTCTTATTGAGATTAATGAATACCAACAAACCTCCATTCCTAATATATATGCCGTGGGTGATGTTTCTGGCCCTTATCAACTTACCCATGTCGCTGCGCATCAAGCTTGGTTTGCGGCGGTAAATGCTTTATTTGGCTCGGTGAAAAAATTTGCCACCGATTATCGTGTGATCCCTGCGGTAACTTACACTTACCCTGAACTTGCCCGCGTTGGACTGAGCGAAAACGAAGCGCAGCAAGCACAGCTCGATTATCAGGTGACTAAATATGCCATTGATGATTTAGATAGGGCTATCACTGATAGTGAGACTAAAGGCTTTATTAAAGTGATCACCGCGGGCAATAGCGATAAAATTTTAGGTGTGACGATTGTTGCCAGTCATGCGGGTGAGTTATTGGCAGAATACACCTTAGCGATGAAATATAAACTAGGCTTAAATAAAGTATTAGGCACTATTCATCCGTATCCAACCATGAGTGAAGCTAATAAGTATGTGGCGGGCAATTGGAAGCGTAATAACAGCCCCGAGAAGCTATTAGCTTGGGTAGCAAAGTTTCATCGTTATATGCGCAAAGCCTAATGTTTGGATGTCAGTATATCTGTCGGTATAGTGAGAAAATAGAATCGTCTTGAAAATATCGTATATAATCGGTCGCACTTAATTTACTTTTATTGTGCGCTCTCTTGTTCGCTTTATTTTCAGTATACTATTTTCATTTCGGTACTTCTTATTCCGATACTTTTATTCCGATAAGCTCAGGTAGATATTGATGTTGTTACAAAAAAGTCGCTACCATGGCGTAGCGGCTGAAATTCAGTTACAGATCGAACAGCGAATATGGCTACCTGGCGAGCGTATTCCTTCTATTCGTAAAATGAGTAAAATACAAAACATCAGCCCGATGACGGTATTAAAAGCCTATGAGTTGTTAGAGGCTGAAGGCTGGATTTATGCGAAACCACGTTCTGGTTATTTTGTTGCCGCCCATCTTAATCGTCTCGCTATTCCTCAACAAACCATCCCACAACTAACTAATCGCGCCATTAAAATCAATGAGCATGTTTTTGAAGTACTGACTGCCTGCAAGCGTGTGGATATTGTGCCACTTGGCTCTGCTTTTCCTGATCCTGAATTATTTCCGTTAAAACAATTAGGTCAAGCGTTAGCTAAAACCATCAAAACTATGCCTGCGTTAAGTGCTATCACGGAATTACCGCCGGGTAGTGTGGCCTTAAGACGGGCGATAGCTCAACGTTATATTCGTGACGGTATTGATGTGTCCATTGATGATATCGTCATCACGTCAGGTGCGATGGAGTCATTAGGTTTGAGTCTGATGGCGGTGACAAAACCAGGTGATACCGTGGCGATTGAATCACCGGCTTTTTATGGGGTATTGCAAACGGTCGAACGCTTGCAGCTTAAAGCCATTGAAATTACCACAGACCCACAATTCGGCATGTCGGTTAAGGCGTTGCAACATGCCGTTCGAGAGCATGATATTAAAGCCTGTTGGTTAATGAGCAAATACCAAAATCCGCTGGGCTCATCTATGCCTGAAAAAAATAAGCTAGCTTTGCTTGAGGTGCTAACTAAAGCGCAAATCCCATTACTTGAGGATGATGTCTACAGTGAGCTGTATTTCTCAGAACACAAACCTAAACCGATCAAAGCCTATGATGAACAAGGTTTAGTACTCCATTGTTCATCATTTTCAAAATGTTTAGCACCTGGCTTTAGAGTGGGTTGGGTCGTTGCTGGGCGTTATGCCAAACAAATTGAACAATTGCAATTGATGACAACGCTTTCTGCTGCAGTGCCTAATCAACTGGCCATCGCTGAATTTGTATTACATGGTCGTTATGATATTCACTTACGGCAGTTAAGGCGTCAGCTCAAATCAAGGCAGCAACAAATGCAACATGCCATTGAGCAATACTTCCCAGCTGAAACCAAGATCACCAGGCCGAGTGGCGGTTATTTCTTATGGTTAGTGTTCCCTACACATATAAATACAGCAGAGTTGCTGCATACTTTACTGGATAAGCATAATATCAGTATCGCCCCTGGCACCTTGTTTGCCAGCGATAATAAGTATAAAAACTGCATGCGGATTAATTGTTCCTACTTACTCACGGATAAAATACGCCAAGCGCTTATTACGTTAGCAGAATGTGTCGGATAATTAGTTATCTAGTCAAACTGTTCTAGTTACTGTTATAACTAAAGCATCTGTTATAGGGCAGTTTAGTACTGATCTGTACTATGCTAATACGCCTGATTTATGTTTCAATAGCCCCGCTAATACATTAAATAATTATATCCATTAAGAGATGATTGGATTAGCGCTATGTCAACTTGCTGGTAACTCTGTCTGCAAGTTTTGCGATTGTGATAAGTGTTTGATTAAATTAATAAGCATTAGATAAGTCAGATGATAGTAAAGACTTATCTAATGCTTCTTTGATATAATTGAAGATATAAAAATAAGGAGCATATAATGTCTGAAGAACGCATAAATATAAAAGATGTAACCCCTAAAGTTAAACCTAAATATACCAATGTCGGCGCTGATAATCATATCTATGTCCGTAACATGACGGGTGTATTTCAGCGATTAAGAAAATACATGGGTTGGTTTTTTATGGTGCTATTTTTAGCATTACCTTTGTTCCAGTGGGATGGCCACCAAGCGATCTTATTAAATATTGCTGAACAGCGTATTCATATCTTTGCTTTAACTATTTTCCCTCAAGATCTGATGTTACTCGCCTTATTGCTGATCGTAGGAGCCTTCGCGTTATTTTTCATCACCGCTTATTTAGGGCGAGTTTGGTGTGGCTTTATGTGCCCACAAACTATCTGGACCTTTATCTTTATTTGGTTTGAAGAAAAAATTGAAGGTTCAGCCAATAAACGTTTGAAGTTAAACCAAGGCCCTGTCACTGCTGATAAAGTAAAAAAGAAAGCACTTAAACATACAGCATGGTTAAGTTTTTCGGTGTTTACTGGTCTAGCATTTATGGCTTATTTCGTGCCTATTTTTGATCTTTACAGCGATTTTTTTACTCTGCAAGCTAGTGGCCTAGTGTATTTCTGGGTACTGTTTTTTGCATTTTGTACTTACGGCAATGCAGGCTGGATGCGTAGCATCATGTGTACCCACATGTGCCCGTATGCGCGTTTCCAGTCTGCCATGTTTGATACTGATACTTTAATCGTTGGTTACGATTTTAATCGTGGTGAATCACGAGGTCCACGTACACGTAAAACAGATTATAAAGCTAAAGGCTTAGGCGATTGTATCGACTGTAACTTATGTGTTCAGGTATGCCCTGCTGGTATTGATATTCGTGATGGCCTGCAATATGAATGTATTAACTGCGGTGCTTGTATTGATGCGTGCGATCAAACGATGGAACGCATGAATTATCCAAAAGGCTTGATACGTTATACTTCTGAAAATGAACTAAACAATAAACCGCATGAAAAGAGCCGTTTCAAGTTTATAGCTTATGGCGTGATTATGACGTTGATGACGGTGATGTTTGCCGTGAGTGTTGTAAGTATTTCACCTGTACAAATGGATATTATCCGAGATCGTAACGCGCTCTATCGTGAAAACTCTGACGGTAATATTGAAAATACTTATACATTGAAAATTATTAACAAAACATCATTTACTCAGAAGTACAGTTTGTCGGTTACCGACGTGCCTGATCATGAATGGTTTGGGCCTCGTGAAATTGAAGTATTACCCGGAGAGTTGTTAGTGCAGCCGGTAAGTTTAGCTATCGACCCATATGATCTGAAGCAACCGGTGATTAAAATTAACTTTGTGATCACTGAACAAGGTAATGAACATTATGTCTTTACCCAGCAAAGTCGTTTTATCAGCCAGTTATAGTGTCAGCAAGCAACTATAAATAGCTTTATAATCAATGTAAGTTAAAGTAAATAGCAAGCCTAGGGATACTGGGCTTGCTATTATTGTATCCAGTCTAAGAACGGTTGTAGGTCTATAACGGTTATTTGGATATAGAGATTTGTATAAAGAGTAGTATTTTAGGACATGACAATGACAAACTTGCCTGTTGATTACAGTTTGCTTTCCCCTGACTTTATGTTGGATGCGATAGAGTCTATCGGTATCCGTGTCGATTCAGGGTTATTGGAATTAAACAGCTATGAAAATCGTGTGTTTCAATTTCTAGATGAAGATCGTCAACGCTTTGTGGTTAAGTTCTATCGCCCTGCACGTTGGAGTGATGAACAGATCCAAGAGGAACATGATTTTTCTCAGCAGTTAAAGTCTGCGGAAATTGATGTAGTTGCGCCGTTACAATTTGATGGTCGTAGTTTATTTATTTACCAAGGTTATCGCTTAGCCATTTTTCCGAGTGTCGGTGGTCGTCCTATTGAAGTGGACAATCTCGATGCGTTGGAATCTGTAGGGCGCAATTTAGGTCGAATTCATCAGTTAGCTAGCCAGCAATCATTTGTGCATCGACCAACATTATCGATTGCAGAATTTGTACAAGCACCGAAGTTGATATTACAACAAAATAACTTTGTACCAGGGCATTTAGAAACCGCGTTTTTTAATGTTTATGATGCGCTCGCTAAAGAAATTTCGTTGCAATATAAGCCGAATGATAAGCAGCTTATTCGCTTACATGGTGATTTACATGCTGGTAATATTTTATGGCGTGATGATAAGGTGACATTATTAGATTTTGACGATTGCCGTCAAGGGCCTGCAGTACAAGACTTATGGATGATGCTACATGGCGAACGTCATGAACAATTATTGCAATTAGAAGTGATGCTAGAAGGCTATGAGGAGTTTTGTTCCTTTGATGCTAAGCAATTACGATTAATTGAACCATTACGCGGAATGCGCATGATGAATTATTTGGGCTGGATTGCTAAGCGTTGGCAGGATCCTGCTTTTAGTCGTCATTTTTCGTGGTTCACTGATGAGCAATTTTGGCAACAACAGATCGGATTCTTACAAGAACAGATTGATAATATGCAAAAACCGCCGTTATCTCTCATTCCTAATTACTAATTTTTTGTACAGTTAATGTTGTTTAATTTAAATTTTCAGGAAGGAAAATGATGAAGAAATTATTTATATTGATTACCGCAATGCTATTTTTACCGTTTGCCAATGCGGCACAGTTTAAAGAAGGCGTGCACTATGATGTTATCTCTGAGCAGGCAACATCAAAGCCACAAGTTACTGAGTACTTTTCGTATTTTTGCCCACACTGTAATAAATTCGAACCGATTATGACTGACGTGACTAAACGTCTTGAAGGTACTGATATTAAAGTAGAAAAAAATCACGTCGCGTTTATTGGCCGTGAAATGGGTATCGAAATGCAAAAAGCATTTGCGACTGCAGAACTATTAAATGTTGAGCATGAAATGTCATCGGCAATTTTCTCAGCGATCCATGATCAAAAACGTCGATTCACTGGTCGTGATGATATCCGTACTGTATTTACAGATGCTGGTATCGATGGTAAGAAATTTGATGCTGCAGTAAATAGTTTTGCTGTTAACGGTAAAGTAGCGCGTATGGATAAAAATACCGCTTCAAATAATATCCGTGGTGTACCGGCATTAATCGTTAACGATAAATATCAGATTAACATGGGCAGCATTAAGGCCCGTGGTGAAGAATTTAACGTTAAGCTAGCTGCTCTGATTAAATATCTAGCGGCAAAAACCAACTAATTTACTTATATTTGTCTCGTTAATGTAGACAGTTTATAGGTATTAAAAAAGGACGCGATTGCGTCCTTTTGTTTAACTAAATTAATTGAAAACTTATTGTTCCCAAACAATCTTATCTTGATGACTTTCTTCGTAGAAAGGTTTGTAACGACTTTCTAGTTCATGACGTTTAAACTTCAACGTTGGTGTTAACAAACCATTATCTACCGTCCACTCATCTTTTAATACAATGATATGACCAATGCGTGCATGTGATTCTAACGACTTATTAATATGCTGACGTGTTTCTTCAAGGTTGTTTGTCATCGCTTCTTTATCTTGTTCTCGTGCTTCTGGTGATAACACGACCAATGCAACAGGCTGTGTTAAGGCTGCACCAGTAATACAGATTTGCTCAATATTAGGGTTTTCACCAAACTTACATTCAATCGGTACAGGTGTAACGTACTTACCTTTTGATGTTTTGAAGATGTCTTTTACGCGACCAGTGATCTTCACATAACCGTTACTGTCGATCTCGCCTTTATCACCGGTTTTGAAATAACCTTCTTCATCGAATGATAGTTTGGTTTGGGCTTCATCTTTGTAATAACCAGTCATCAGGCCATCACCTTTCACTAAGATCTCTCCTATTTCTGAAATCTTAAGATCAACCCCCGCGCCTGGTTTACCAATCGTACCGATTTTTTGCGGATTAAATGGATAGTTTAATGTGCCGTAGGCTAGGTTTTCAGTCATGCCCCATGCTTCGGTAATGTTTAAACCAAGACGCTGATACCATTGCAACAATGCTGGTGATACGGCTGCTGAACCACAACCCAGAATACGCGCATGCTGTAGACCCAAACCACGTTTAATTTTAGCTCTTACTAAACCATTAACGAATGGGATTTTAAGTAAAAAGTTAAGTTTGTGCGCCGGCATTTTTTGTAATACGCCCATTTGGAAGCGTGTCCATAGACGTGGTACTGAAACAAATAATGTCGGTTCTACAGACTGAATATTACTGACAAAGGTATCAAGTGATTCGACAAAGGAAACCACCCCTTTACCAGCATAAATACTACTACCTTCAATATAAATACGTTCGGTTATGTGCGCGAGTGGTAAATAAGATAATAATCGGTCACCTGGAATAATACCTAAACTATTAATAATATTATGCGATGCGGATTTGAATGCCGCAAAGGTAATCATGACGCCTTTTGGATTACCAGTACTGCCTGAAGTATAAATAATTGACATCAAATCGTCTAAATTGATGTGCGCAGGTGCTGCTAATGGTTGATGCTGTTCCAGCAAATCATTCCATTTGTATTGGCTATTTAGCGTTTCATATGGGTAGCTGATAGTAATAACGTCAGCAGGTAGTTTGCCTTCTAAACTTTGATAATTATCTAATTTACCAATAAACAATACTTTTGCTTCACTGTGCTCTAGTACATAGTTAATGGTTTTCGCGTTTGCAGTAGAATAAATTGGCACACTGATATAACCCGCATACATAATGGCTAAATCGTTAATAAACCATTCGGCACTATTTTTTGCTAGGATTGCTATTTTATCACCCGGAGCTAATCCCAGTGATTGCAGTGCTTGAGCAATACGCTTTGTTTGGTCTGCTACTTGTGACCAAGTAAACTCGTGAAACGTACCATTAATTGGCTGGCGTAAATATACCTCATTGGCACGATGCTTTTCCCAGTGCAATAAGGCATCGAGAGGAGTGTTTAAATTTGGTGCTAATGTGCTCATATGTGATCCCGAAAAAAGAGTAATGCAACAATGCGTTAACAGTTATAGCATGTTACACCTTGTTTCGTTTAAGATTAAAGTAAAAGTGAGATCTTCATGTCGTTTTAGAATTAAAACTCTATTTATGCCAGTTATTCCATCTTTTATTACCCCTAAAGCGTTATTTTATGAGGTTTTTAAAAAAATAAAATGAACTGGCCCACAAATCTACGATTCTAATATTGTCGGTGTTATGGTTGCTTTTGTTGGTAATAGGTTGCAATTAATTGTTCTTTACGTTGCCAGGTATTGGTTACCCATTGTTGGAAGTGTTGCTTAAAAATAGCATCATTTTGGTAGTCACCTTGTAAATCGGCTGTGATGGCGATAGTTTCAACGCGGATGACGATACGCTTTAATTTACCTTGCAGTAAATCCTTGAAAGGGGAGTCGGGGTTATCAGGGTAAATAATAGTGACATTCAATATCTGATCAAAGGTATTACCCATGGACGCTAATGCTAGCGCAATGCCAGCTGATTTTGGCGGTAGTAAATAACGGTAAGGCGAATTCGTTTGTTGCTGCTTCTCTTGTGTAAATCGCGTGCCTTCGGCAAAATTCACGATGGTTGTCGGTGATAATTTCGCTTTAGCACACGCTTGACGGGCACTCTGCAAATCTTTACCTTTCAAATGCGGTTTTTTGGCTAGTGTTTGTTTACTGTAACGCTTCATGAATGGCATATCTAATGCCCAGCAAGCAGTGCCAACAAACGGCACGAATAAGATCGCTTGTTTGACGAAAAATTTTGGTAGTGGGATCTTGTTGGCAAATACGGTAAAGAGAATAACAATATCAGTCCAACTGTGATGGTTGGCAATCAACAAGTACCAATTGTCTTTACCTAATTCCCCCTTTATTTCAATATCCCATTCGACTTTATTAATCAGTTTGATCATCCAAGCATTGATGTCTGCCCACATATGAAGTAGCACATCAGCACACTTACGCGTCGCTTTTTGCACTGTAGTAAAGGGTAAAATTAATTTAATTAAACCAGTTAGGGTAATTAACGTTAATGAGCACATTATATTAATCACGACTAAAGCAGTACTGATAATCATTAATATGAACGTGGGTAGAAAATTAATCATTTAATGGTGCCTGCTTTAGTTTTGTTAATGCTTGGTCTTTATTTACCCATAGTGCATTTATCCAGTGCTGAAAGTCAGCCTGGAAAGCCTTATCATTGAGATAATCGCCAATATAATGGCTGCTAATGTTTTGTGTACTGACTTGTACTTGGACTTGCTGCACTTGACCGCTAATAAATTGCCAAAAAGTGGGGATGCCTTGTGGGTAGTAAATAGTGACATCCACTAAGGTATCAAGTTGACCATTCATCGCATCAAGCGCAAATGCGATACCACCTGCTTTAGGCTTTAATAAATGATTAAAGGTTGATGCTTGCTGGCTATGTTTATGTTGCGTAAAACGGGTGCCTTCAACAAAATTCATCACGCTCACTGGTTTATGTTTGAACTTAGCACAGGCTTTCTTTGTTGTTTCAATATCTTTACCACGCATGTGTGGATTGTTCGCTAAAAACTTTTTGCTGTAGCGTTTCATGAAGGGAAAGTCGAGCGCCCACCAAGCTAACCCCATAAAAGGCACAAAGATAAGTTCTTTTTTTAAGAAGAATTTTAGAAAAGGGATCTTACCGTTTAATACCCGTTGTAAGACTAAAATATCCACCCAAGATTGGTGATTTGAAATCACCATGTACCATTTATTCAACGATAAACCTTCTGTGCCATTTACTTGAATCGTTGGGTTTCCAATTACTTTTTGGGTTATACCATTGACCGAGATCCAGTTCGAAGCGCAGCCATCAAGTAACTGGCTTAATACTTTTGTAGCCGCAGTAAAAGGTAACAGTGTTTTCAAAAAAGACAGTATCAGGATCGGAATTAACCAAAATATGGTATTGAAAAGATAACAGAGGAATGCAATGGCGCCCGCCACCTTTTGCGTGAATATCGAAAGCATAATATGGCCTTGGTGTGATAAAGAGCTGAAAGGATAAAACTATCATCACCTTATGCCAAACTAAAACTAAAACTAAAACTAAAACTATAATTATTACACATTTATTTGTTGTAAAAGCCTATCCATTGCGCGATATGAAAGCGCTTCCAGTAAATGGGATTTATTGATATCTATACAATTGTTCAAATCTGCGATGGTACGTGCGACTTTAATAATTTTATGAAATGCACGAGTTGATAAGCCCATTTTATCTATCGCCCGCTCTAAGAATACTGCATCTTGATGCTGTAGCGGACAATATAACTCTATCTCTTTGCTGCTGAGCGCATCATTTAATTTGTTACCACGTAGGCGCTGTATGGTTTGTGCGGCACTGACTCTTTGCTTAATTATGTCGCTGCTTTCACCACGTTGACCTTGCTCGGTTAAGCTGCCTTTTGGTAATGCCGGAACTTCAATGGTGAGATCGAAACGATCCAAAAATGGCCCCGATAACTTACTTAAATATTTGGCCACTTGGCTGCTATTACCACCAAACTTATTATTGTCGTAATAACCTGAAGGCGAAGGATTGAGTGCACCAATTAACTGAAATCGAGCAGGGAAGTCGACTTGTTGGTTGGCGCGGGAAATGCTGATCTGTCCTGCTTCTAAGGGCTCTCTTAACGAATCCAGGGCTTTACGTTGGTATTCCGGTAATTCATCCAAAAAAAGTACCCCGTTATGCGCGAGTGTTATTTCGCCAGGGCGGGGATTACGACCGCCTCCGACCAATGCAACCGCTGAGCAGGTGTGGTGAGGGGTACGAAAAGGCCGGCGGCACCAGTCTTGGGCGACAAACTCATTACCACTGATGGATTTAATGGCCGCACATTCTAAGGCTTCTTGCTCGGTCATATCGGGTTGAATACTGGTTAGGCGACTCGCCAGCATGGTTTTTCCTGTGCCCGGTGGACCAAATAAAAGTAAATTATGACTGCCTGCCGCACAGATCTCTAGCGCTCGTTTGGCACTTTGTTGGCCGATAATATCTTGCATGTCTTGCTGTGTTTCTGTTGGCGCAGCGAGGGATAATACGCGTTTCGCGATGGGTAGGGTCTGTTCATCATTTATATGCTGACACACTTGCTGTAAATCTACCGCCGTAAAACAATTGGCGTTATCAATAAGTGCGGCTTCATGGCCATTCTCGGTGGGAATGATACTGCTGCGACCAGCCTTTTTACCGGCAATAATACTGGGGATGGTACCTCGGCAGGCGCGCAGATTACCGGACAAAGATAACTCACCAATAAATTCTAATTGTTGATGTCGACTGGTATTGATTTGTTGTGAGGCGATTAAAATAGCGATCGCAATGGGTAAGTCATAACGGCTGCCTTCTTTGGGTAAGTCGGCAGGGCCCAAATTGACCGTGATGCGCTTTGCTGGCATAACAAAATTTGAATTCATTAACGCACTGCGTACCCGATCTTTCGCTTCTTTGACAGAGGTTTCAGGCAGCCCAACAATGGTAAAACCGGGTAAACCTTCACTAATGTGTACCTCTATGGTGATTAATGGGGAATTAATGCCTAAAATGGCGCGGCTGTAAATCACGGCTAAATTCATTGGTTATCCTGACTAAGTTCATGCTCGAGTTTGAACCTTAGTGTAATTCTTATTAAGCTCTGCTGAATTAGGTGGATTATTTAAAAACCTTAAGCAAGGTCCATTTGCCATATGCAATTTTGTGATGCTTGTCATATGTGAAGTTTAAAACTGGATGTGGTTGATTATTCGCTATATTGAATTATCACCGGCTGTTTATTTGGTTGTTTGAGTTATTTTTAGCACCGTTTAAGGCTTGCTTAAATAAATTCACCATGCTAATAATGAATTATAAAAAATTTATAGAGTTGTTGGATTAGTCATATGTTTAGGTTTACTTCGCGTCTTATTATTGTAGTCAGCATTCTGGTGGTAATTATTAAATTACCTCACCGGGGACTTACTGCTAAGCGAAAATAAGCTTAATCCAGCAATAAGAAAACCCCGGTCAATAACCGGGGTTTTTTTTGTTTGACGTTTAATAGTTTACAAGAATGATGTTTAAAGGGATGTAGATTAATGAAAGCCACAGAGTTTATTGTAAATGCTTTACGTAAGCAGGGTGTAACCCAAGTCTTCGGTTATCCTGGTGGCGCGATCATGCCATTGTATGACGCGTTATATGATGGTGGTGTCGCGCATTTATTAGCGCGTCACGAGCAAGGTGCGATCATGGCTGCACTGGGTTATGCACGAGCGGGCGCCAGAGTCGGCGTCTGTATCGCCACTTCAGGTCCGGGTGCCACCAACCTAGTGACAGGTTTAGCGGAAGCAATGGCGGATTCAATTCCTGTTGTGGCGTTTACTGGCCAAGTGCCGAGTGCCTTAATCGGTGTCGATACGTTCCAAGAAGTGGATATTCTTGGCATGACGTTATCGTGTACTAAGCACAGCTTCTTGGTTGAAGATCAAAATGATTTAGATCGTATCATTGCCGAAGCATTTACGATTGCGACCTCTGGCCGTCCTGGTCCAGTGTTAATCGATATCCCTAAAGATATTCAACTGGCTGTAATGGCGAATGAAACGGTATCAGAATTAGCTGAACTACCGCCACTCGATGGCTTGGTTGATGAGCAGGTTGCTGCGGCTCGGGCATTATTACACGCGGCGAAAAAACCAGTATTGTATGTTGGCGGCGGTGTTGGCATGGCGAATGCCGTACCTGAACTTCGTGAATTAGCGGCAGCATTAGATATACCCATGGTTAGTACCTTGAAAGGTATTGGTAGTGCCGACCCTGAACACCCTTATTATTTGGGTATGCTGGGTATGCATGGCCTGAAAGCGGCTAACTTAGCAGTGCAAGAAAGTGATCTGTTGATTGCCGTCGGTGCGCGTTTTGATGATCGCGTGACCGGTAAACTGGATGAGTTTGCCCCGCATGCCAAAGTGATCCACCTCGATATTGATGCCTGTGAACACAATAAATTACGTGTTGCGAATGTCGCTATCACTACTGATCTAAAACTTATTCTGCCAGCATTAAAAATGACACTGGATATTGCCCCTTGGCGATTACATAGCTTAGAAATGAAAGTCGAAACCGCTTTCCGTTATGACCATCCTGGCATTGCGATTTATGCTCCTTTATTACTTAAGCAATTATCAGCGAGTTTACCGGAAGATCATCTGGTTGCTTGTGATGTTGGTCAGCACCAAATGTGGACTGCGCAGCACATGACTTTTACTCAGCCTGAAAACTTATTATCCAGTGCTGGTTTCGGTACGATGGGCTTTGGTTTACCAGCTGCGGTTGGTGCTGCATTAGCGCGTCCCGATGCGATGCCGGTTGTAGTTACGGGTGATGGTTCAATCATGATGAACATCCAAGAACTCGCGACGATTAACCGCGCTAAATTACCGGTGAAAATTGTGCTCATCGATAATCAACGTCTTGGTATGGTACGCCAATGGCAAACACTGTTTTTTGATGGCCGTTTATCGCAGACAATTCTTGACGATAACCCGGACTTTGTGGCATTAGCGGCAGCATGTGGTATTCCTGGTGAAACGGTTGTTGTGAAAGAACAAGTGCAACCGGCGATGGACCGTATGCTGGCGAGCAAGGGTGCGTACTTCTTACATGTACAAATTTCAGAACAAGAAAATGTGTGGCCATTAGTGCCACCAGGTGTTAATAACGGCGAGATGTTGGAGCGATATGATGAGTGCTAAACAAGTACATGACGTGGTGATTGAAGCCACTAATACACTGGAAATTTTAGAGCGTGTATTACGTGTTATTCGTCATCGAGGCTTTCGTATTAGCCACATGAATTCTGAACAAATGAATGATTGCAATAACATAAAGATTACGGTTACAGTATCTGGTGAGCGCGGCATAGATCTACTCTATAAACAGTTAGATAAATTGTTTGATGTGAGTAAAGTCAGCGTTCAGCATATTACTACAATATAGCCGTACTGTAATATAACACTTTATTGAAAACGCGAGTATGCACTCGATTAGTACTGGCGTTATTTAAAATAATACAAAATGACAGCATAAGGGAAGAAGCGATTATGGCGAATACTGAACAACAAGTTTGGTTTAATGGAAAGATGGTTCCTGAATCTCAGGCTAAAGTAAGCATATTTACGCATGCATTGCATTATGGATCATCGGTATTTGAAGGTATTCGTGCTTATGATACGCCGAAAGGACCCGCTATTTTCCGTCTACAAGAACACATCCAACGTTTATTTGATTCAGCTAAAATCTATGGCTGGACTATCCCTTATTCAAAACAAGAAATTGAACAAGCCTGTAAAGATGCAGTATTAGCTAATGGCCTGACCAATGCTTATTTACGTCCACTGGCTTATATTGGTAATGTTGGATTAGGCTTAACACCAAAATCAACCGTATGTGAAGCACTCGTAGCCGCAATGAATTGGGGCGCTTATCTTGGCGATGAAAGCTTAGAAGAGGGCGTTGATGTTTGTGTTACGTCTTGGAATCGCCTTGCTCCAAATACTATTCCGACTGGCGCTAAAGCCGGTGGTAATTACTTATCATCACAGTTAATTTCGTCAGAAGCGAAACGTCATGGTTATGCTGAAGGTATTGCGCTGGATGTAAACGGCACTATTTCTGAAGGTGCGGGTGAGAACTTATTCTTCGTTAAAAATGGTGTCATCCATACGCCGCCAACAACAGCGTGTATTTTACCAGGTTTAACCCGTAATACCTTAATGGTATTGGCGCGTGACTTTGGTTATGAAGTACGTGAAGAGCCTATTGCCCGTGAAGCGATGTATCTTGCCGATGAAATGTTCATGTGTGGTACTGCTGCTGAAGTCGTGCCAGTACGCTCTGTGGATCGTATCGACATCGGTACGGGTAAACGTGGTCCAATTACAGAAAGATTACAAACAGCTTATTTTGCTTTGATTAAAGGTCAGAGTGAAGACAAATGGGGTTGGTTGGATTACGTCGCTGATCCGAGCTAACGACAACTGTCGACTAGATTATTGCTTATATTTGATTATTAAAATGAGGCTCAGATAGGCCTCGTTGTTACCATTTTATTTTTGTTTCATGGAGAGAACAATGCCTAAATTACGTTCTGCAACATCTACCCAAGGCCGTA
The DNA here is from genome assembly GCF_000276805.1 of Moritella dasanensis ArB 0140. Lineage (GTDB taxonomy): Bacteria > Pseudomonadota > Gammaproteobacteria > Enterobacterales > Moritellaceae > Moritella > Moritella dasanensis. The sequence continues at coordinate 28,307 of NZ_AKXQ01000030.1, forward strand.
ACATGGCTGGTGCTCGTGCTTTGTGGCGTGCAACTGGTACCCGCGAAGAAGATTTCGGTAAGCCGATTATTGCCATTGCCAATTCATTTACCCAATTTGTACCGGGTCACGTTCATCTAAAAGACATGGGCCAATTAGTTGCCGATGAAATTTTGAAAGCGGGCGGTATCGCCAAAGAATTCAATACTATTGCTATCGATGACGGTATCGCGATGGGTCACGACGGCATGCTGTATAGCTTACCTTCACGTGATTTAATTGCTGACTCAGTTGAATACATGGTGAATGCGCATTGCGCGGATGCATTAGTATGTATTTCTAACTGTGACAAGATCACTCCTGGTATGTTGATGGCGGCACTTCGTCTTAATATTCCAGTTATCTTTATTTCCGGTGGTCCAATGGAAGCGGGTAAAACCAAGCTTTCAGACCAACTGATTAAACTTGATCTGGTTGATGCCATGGTGATGGGCGCAGATAAAAATGTGTCTGATGAAGATCTTGATAAAGTAGAGCGTAGCGCGTGTCCTACTTGTGGTTCATGTTCAGGCATGTTCACAGCAAACTCAATGAACTGTTTAACAGAAGCATTGGGTTTATCACAACCGGGTAATGGTTCATTAGTAGCAACACATGCTGATCGTGAAGAATTATTCTTAAACGCGGGTCGTCGTATTGTTGATCTGTGTAAGCGTTATTATCAGAACGATGATGAATCAGTATTACCGCGTAACATTGCTAACCGTGAAGCGTTTGAAAATGCGATGACGCTTGATATTGCCATGGGTGGTTCAACTAATACAGTATTACATTTAATCGCTGCTGCGATTGAAGGCGAAGTTGATTACAGCTTAGCGGATATGGATGCGTTATCACGTAAAGTGCCGCAGTTATGTAAAGTAGCACCGTCAACGCCGCTTTATCATATGGAAGATGTGCATCGCGCCGGTGGTGTGATGGGTATTTTGGGCGAACTGAATCGTGCTGGTTTATTGCATACAGACAACATGACCGTAATGGGCATGACCATGGCTGAGCAATTAGCTAAGTTTGATATTGTTACTACTGAATCTGAAGCTGTGAAGAAAATGTACTCAGCAGGCCCGGCTGGTATTCGTACTACTAAAGCATTCAGTCAAGATTGTCGTTGGGATTCACTTGATGATGATCGCGAGAACGGTTGTATTCGTTCAATCGAAAATGCGTACAGCCAAGAAGGTGGTCTTGCCGTATTAACAGGTAACATTGCTGTTGATGGCGCAGTTGTTAAAACAGCTGGTGTTGCTGATGACAATCTATTGTTCCGTGGTACTGCACGTGTCTTTGAAAGCCAAGATTCAGCGGTAAGCGCAATTTTAGCCAGCGAAATTAAAGCCGGTGATGTGGTTGTGATCCGTTATGAAGGTCCTAAAGGTGGTCCGGGCATGCAAGAAATGCTCTATCCAACCAGTTACCTGAAATCAATGGGACTCGGTAAAGCGTGTGCATTAATTACTGATGGCCGTTTCTCGGGTGGTACTTCAGGTCTTTCTATTGGTCATGCTTCACCAGAAGCGGCAAGCGGTGGTTTGATCGGTCTGGTTGAAGATGGCGATATCATTGATATTAACATTCCAGAACGTTCGATGAATCTTATCGTTGCTGACGACGTATTGGCTGCGCGTCGTGTTGAGATGGAAAATCGCGGTGAATTAGCCTGGAAACCGGTTGAGAAACGCGAACGTAAAGTCACTCAAGCATTACGTATTTATGGTTACTTTGCGACGAGTGCAGATAAAGGCGCGGTACGCGATAGAAATCTGATCTAACTCCTTATATAAACTACCTCGTTAGTATTATCTAACAATTAGCAATGATCTATATCAAGGGCTCTGCAGTAATCGACTATGATTACGGCAGAGCCCTTTTTTTTGGGCGAGATCTTGCTCACAGAAAAAATTATCTTCTGTTCAACATCGATTTAACAAATCTTATATAAATTTTCTTTAAAATTAGAATGATCTTTAGTGATTAATTCTGCAGTTCTACGTCTATACTGCACCTATATATCGAGAAGATTTTCTAATCCAGTTAAATAAACCAAATATCGGAGTAAACAGCATATGATTATCGGCGTACCTAAAGAAATTAAAAACCATGAATATCGCGTAGGTATGACTCCTGCAAGTGCAAGAGAACTTATTGCACATGGCCATACGGTTAATGTTGAAACATTTGCTGGTGCTGGTATTGGTTTTAGCGACAGTGATTATGAAGTTGTTGGTGCAAAAATCTTAGCAACTGCTGCAGACGTTTTCGCAACTGCAGATATGATTGTAAAAGTAAAAGAGCCTCAAGCTGTTGAGCGTGCAATGCTACGTGATGGCCAAGTGCTATTCACTTACTTACACCTTGCACCTGATTTAGCGCAAACAGAAGACCTAATCAAGAGTAATGCAGTATGTATCGCTTACGAAACTGTAACTGATGCAAACGGTGGTTTACCACTACTTGCTCCTATGTCTGCTGTTGCTGGTCGTATGTCAATTCAAGCTGGCGCACAAGCATTAGAAAAATCACAAGGTGGTTGTGGTCTTCTTATGGGCGGCGTACCAGGTGTTGCTCCTGCAAACGTTGTCGTTATCGGCGGCGGTGTTGTTGGTATGAATGCAGCTAAAATGGCTGTTGGTATGGGCGCTAGCGTAACTATGTTAGACCGTAACCTGACTGTACTAGCTAACCTAGACAACCAGTTCGATGGTCGTTTGAAAGTAGTTTATTCTACTCATGATGCAATTGAAAAATATGTATTAGAAGCTGACCTAGTAATTGGTGCGGTATTAGTTCCTGGCGCAGCTGCTCCAAAACTAGTAACTAAAGACCTAATTTCACGCATGAAGCCTGGTGCTGCTGTTGTTGACGTTGCAATCGACCAAGGTGGTTGTTTTGAAACTTCACACGCTACAACACACCAAGACCCAACTTACATCATCGATGACGTTGTACATTACTGTGTTGCTAACATGCCTGGTGCTGTTGCGAAAACATCTACATTCGCATTAAACAATGCAACACTACCGTACATCATCAAACTTGCTAACCTAGGTTGGAAAGAAGCGTTAACACAAGATGCGCACCTGCTTAACGGTCTAAACGTTATTGCTGGTCACGTTACTGTTCAAGACGTTGCTGAAGCACATAACCTACCGTTCGTTGCACCAAAGAGCATGATTTTATAATCTAGCTTATTGCAATAACGTGTTAAATTAGCACCATTATTTATTAATGGTGCTTTTTTGTATGCAAAAGAAAATAACGGTGTTAATCCTTATCGCCGGACTCGGTCTATTTGGCCTTTATACCCTCCTTCAATCTGATGATACGGTTGATGTTGAAAAATCAGATGTACCTGACTTTGCTGCTATCAGCGATGTTAATGCCAAAAAAACAGCCTTCTTTAACTATCTACAGCCTGCGTTTGATGTTGTCACTGCCGAAGTATTGGCTGAACGTGCATTACTGACCACTTGGCAAACTAAAGTGGCGTTAACCACAGATGAACAAACCCAACTGCAAGCGATGGCTGACATGTATAAAGTCACGGCTGATACAGATCAACAAGTGATTGCTATGTTATTAGCTCAAGTTGATGTCATTCCAGAAGAGCTGGTGTTTAGTCAATCCGCTAATGAAACGGGTTGGGGTACGTCGCGTTTTGCTAAACAAGGCCATAACTTCTTTGGCCAATGGTGTTTTAGTAAAGGTTGCGGCATTGTACCAAACCAACGCGATCAAGGCGCTGCGCACGAAGTTGCCAGCTTTGATTCGATAGCAGCGTCTGTGCGATCGTATTTCCGCAATATTAACCGTAATCAAAGTTATTTACCGCTACGTGATATTCGTAGTGAGCTGCGTATCAATGATGAACGTATTAATGCCTGCGCGCTTGCGGCGGGATTAATTAACTATTCAGAAAGAAAACAAGCTTATATTAATGAGATTCGCGCGATGATCCGTCATAACCGTCAATTTTGGCGTGACAATGCGAGCACTGATTATGCTTTGTGTGCGGCCCCACAACCTGTGGTCACTGAAATTGTCGAAGAAGAAGCGATTGAATTACCTGAGGTCATTACCTTGACTGACGATAGCGCTATTGCTGAAGTGAAAAATATTGACTCAACTTTTGTTGAAGCGAAAAATAGTGATTCAAAAATTGTTGAGTCTAATAAGACTGAAGATAATGTAAAAAATGACACTGTAGCGGCAGAAGAACCAATAAAATCCGTTGTAGCAGAATAATTACCTAGTTTACTTTTTAGGTGCTCAGAGCCTTTCTGAGTGCCTTTTTTAGATTTTAATATTCGTTAATTCCCTGCCATTTTAAACGCTGTTAGTCCGTAAGGGTAACTTAGGTTAAATTTACGCTATAAATCACTATGTTTGTTAAAATCAGCCTGTTTTTTGAAATTACCCCATTGTTGATATACTGCCTACTTTTGAGTATATGAGGGTTTTTGGCGGTTTTAACCCCGTTAAATTGCTGTTTCTTAATTTTAAGGGGGTTTTATTGATGATTATATAGATGTTACATAGTCGTAAAAGTGTAAAAAATGCTTGGATATGTGACCGACCTCAATTTTCCTGGCACTAGTTGATTGAACTGCTTCCCATCACCAATGTAGTTGTAATACTCTCCACCCATCAAATCTTGCAGTGCAAAGAATTGTAAAAATATAAAAATAATATATAAGCAAAAAAACACACACTACTATGATAATTTAAAGGCTGAGTTTGTTATGGATAAATCACTAAGTTCGAAAATATTTATATCCCTGTTTGTGGGCTTACTACTGGGTACAATCGTTCAGTATGGCTTTGGAGCAGGATCGTTCCTTGACACATACTTTGTCGGCGCAGCAACTGCAGTCGGTACTATGTTTGTATCACTAATCAAATTGATGGTTGTACCATTAGTTTTCATCTCTATTGTATGTGGTGTATGTGAACTGAAAGACATCAAAAGTTTCGGTCGCCTAGGTGGCAAAACTTTCTTCCTTTATCTAGCGAATACAGCAATCGCAATCACAGTAGCACTTATTGTGGCAATGATTGTACAACCAGGTGTTGGCGCTAACCTTGCTGAACTAGGTGGTACTGCGGTAGTACTAGCAACTACTGAAACGCCAGATATCGGTCAACTAATTATCAACATCGTACCAAGTAACCCTGTTGAAGCATTTGCTTCTGGTGACATGTTACAAATCATCTTCATGGCAATCATCACTGGTCTAGCTATTCAAGCACTAGACACTAAAGGTGGTCCAGCGATCAATGCATTCCAAATCGCTAATGACATCATGATGAAACTTGTTAGCCTAATCATGAGCTTTGCCCCGTTTGGTGTATTCGCGTTAATGATTCAATTAGGTGCGACACTTGACGGTGCAACACTGGCTTCAGTAGCAAGTTATGTTGGTCTAGTTGTAGCGTTACTTGTTGTTTGGATTCTTGTTGTTTACCCACTCGCAGTATGGGCTACTACCGGTATCCGTCCAGCTACGTTCCGTCGTCAGATCCGTGAGCAGTTCCTATTCTCACTATCTACAGCGAGTTCAAATGCAACTATCCCTGTAACAATGCGTACACTAACTGAGAAAATCGGTGTATCGAAAACAGTTGCTGGTTTTGGTGTGCCACTAGGCGCAACAATGAACATGTCTGGTGTATCTATCTACATCTCAATTGCAACAGTATTTGCTGCAAACGCATACGGCACGCCAATCCAAGTGACTGACTTATTCACTATGGGTCTTACTATTTTACTATTATCAGTAGGCGCAGGTGGTGTACCTGGTGGCGGTATCGTGATGATCGGTGTGTTACTAACGCAAATGGGTCTACCTGTTGAAGCACTAGCAATCATCGCTGCGGTTGACCGTATCAACGATATGTTCTGTACTTCTGCTAACGTTATCGGTGATACAGCGGTTAATACTATCGTTGCTAAATCTGAAGGCGAGTTAGACATTTCAATTGCTAACGCTGAAGAACCTCAAGGTGAAGCTAAAACAGCTTAATCGAACAAAGTAATACAAGAAAGGGAGCTTAATGCTCCCTTTTTTATTTCCTGCTAAAAGTTATCCTGCGTTAATTCTTTTTATCTGTTTCGATTGTTGTTATAACTAGGTAATAGTATTAAGTCATGTACTAGGTATTAAAACTAGATAATAGCGTTAACGATGGCATGCCAAAGCGTTAACTTGTCAGCTAAAATTCAATGGATGATCGAGTGACAGATAACGAAACCCAACACCCCCAACCGCTACTTACTGCAAATGATTATTTGTGTAAGATCTTACTATCACCTGTTTATGAAGCAGCCGTGGTTACACCGTTACAGCCATTAACTAAGCTTTCTCAACGCTTAGGTAATAATATTCTGCTTAAGCGTGAAGACCGCCAACCCGTGCATTCATTTAAACTGCGTGGCGCTTTTAATAAATTAGTGCAGCTGTCTGAAGCACAAAAATTACGTGGTGTCGTAGCAGCCTCGGCGGGTAATCATGCCCAAGGTGTGGCGATGTCTGCGAAGAAGCTTGGTATTAAAGCCATCATTGTGATGCCAGTTATTACCCCAGAAATTAAAGTCAGTGCAGTGCGCGGCTTTGGCGCTGAAGTATGTTTGCACGGTGATAGTTTTGATGAAGCTTCTAACTATGCTAAAAAATTGTCTGCTGAAGAAGGTTATACCCTGATCCCGCCATTTGATGATCCGGATGTGATCGCGGGACAAGGCACTATCGCGCGTGAACTGCTCGAGCAAAATGCGCACTTAGATTATATCTTTGTGCCTGTTGGTGGCGGTGGTCTGGCTGCGGGTATTGCTGTTTATATCAAACAACTTAAACCATCAATTAAAGTGATTGGTGTTGAACCACGTGATTCAGCCTGTTTACGTGCCGCGCTCGATGCCGGTGAACCCGTAACATTAGATCGTGTCGGTATCTTTGCTGATGGCGTCGCGGTAAAACGTATTGGTGTTGAAACCTTCCGTTTGTGTAATGAATTTATTGATGACGTGATCACGGTGAGCAGTGATGAAATTTGTGCATCGTTAAAAGATATTTTTGAAGATACTCGCGCAATTGCTGAACCATCGGGTGCATTAGCCTTAGCGGGTCTAAAAAAATATACTGAACTAAATGAATTACGTGATAAAAATATGACGGCTATCTTAAGTGGCGCGAATGTAAATTTCCATTCATTACGTTACGTATCAGAGCGCAGTGAATATGGTGAGAAAAAAGAAGCAGTACTTGCTGTTACCATTCCTGAACGTCCTGGCGCATTCTTAAAATTCTGTGAATTAATCGGTAATCGCGCTGTGACCGAGTTTAACTATCGTTATTCTAATCGTGCAGCGGCGAATATCTTTGTTGGCTTACGTACACCACAAGGTACGCCGGAGCTAGACACTGTGATCAAACAGCTTGAAGACGCTGAATATCCAGTGGTTGATTTATCTGAAGATGAAATGGCCAAACAACACGTGCGTTACATGGTTGGCGGTCGCCCTGCGGAAGCCTTGCAAGAACGTCTGTTTAGTTTTGAATTTCCAGAACATCCTGGCGCATTACAGAAATTCTTATTAACCCTTGGTATGAATTGGAATATTACCTTATTCCATTACCGTAATCATGGCGCTGCGTATGGCCGAGTATTAACGGGTTTTGAATTACCTGATGGTGAGATGAAAGCGTTTTCAGCTTACTTGGTTAAATTGGGCTATCAGTATAAAGAAGAAACCAATAACCCAGCGTATAAATTCTTTCTTGCGCACTAATTAACACTGACAATATCTGCCACTGAGAATGAATCAATTCTCAGTGGCACCTCGCGATCCTCATCACTGTAAAAAATCACCCGCGTCATGATTGCGCCTAATCCCTGTCCCTGTGTGCCAGCAACGTGGTTGATGCTAACTTCAATATCCACGGGCAAACTATTCATATGGTCTTGCTGAATATTATTAATGGTTAATAACCGGGCGAGATCGGGGGCTAACTTTAATTGATTAAGTTGGTTTATATTGCTGATATAAATATAAAACGCCTCAGGAAAACTGCTTTCAACGGGCAAGTCTTTGGTTAATTTATACTGGTAAGTTTGCTGCTCATGGACCAGTTTTAACGCCTGTATTGGAAATGCCTGACGTTGGCGATCATACGCACCGAGATAAACCTCGGTCTGCAGCAGCAACACTTGATTGCGTTGTTGTTCATTTTGGTTTTTCCAGTTGCGCCGCAATTTTATTTTCTTCAAGGCTAATAATGCGGCATCATCTTGATAAAGTGCCATTATCTCGGGGTGGTAAAGCGCCGTATAAGCATCCATGTGGTGGCTAAAAGGGTAGTCTTTATTGAGTAATATCGAGGCTGTTAAGGCGCGATCCCAATTTAGTTGGTATTGCGTGTTGCTGGTTAATAGTGGATTTTGATTATAGCTAGGTGACGGTGCGCTGAATGACCTGTGGTCGTTCAAACCGCAGGCCGATATTAGCAAGGGTAATAAAAGTATTAATATTCGCCGCATTGTCATTTCCTTTGTTTGTTCCAATGAATCAAAAGTAGGGTTAGCCCTGAGTTTGGTTAATCACTATAACAACTGAGAAATTAACGAAAGTATGAATAAAGCATACTATTGCAGACTTGAAAGATAGAATAAATAACCTAGTTTTAACTAAACAGTGCTACCCTTTAGCGCATTAATCCCACTCTTTTTATATTGGAAAATATTATGCTGAGCTACCGCCACAGTTTTCATGCTGGCAACTTTGCAGATGTACTTAAACACACCGTTGAAGTACTGATCTTAGAAGCGTTAAAACAAAAGGATACGCCTTTTGTTTATCACGATACCCATTCTGCAGCAGGTCGTTATAGCTTATCGAGTGCCAACGCTGAAAAAACAGCTGAGTACGTTGATGGTATCGCACGTATTTGGCAGCAAGGTGAAGTGCCTGCACCATTAATTCCTTATTTAAATGTGATTAAGCAGATAAATAAAACGTCGAAACTAAAGCATTACCCTGGTTCGCCATTAGTTGCTCGGTTATTACTACGTGAACAAGATCGCATGCAAATGACAGAGTTACACCCTGCCGATGTGAAATTGTTAGAACAAGAGTTTGCCGGTGATCGTCAAGCGCGAGTTTTCAAACAAGATGCTTACGACGGGCTGAAAGCTTTGTTACCAGGCCGCGCTAAACGTGGTTTAGTATTGCTTGATCCTTCTTATGAAATCAAAAGCGAGTACCGTCAAGTAGTGCAAGAAATCGCACAAACTTACCGTCGTTTTGCTACGGGCACATACGCACTTTGGTATCCAATTATTGAACGTCGCACCATTGACCGCCTTAAGCGTGATTTTGTTGGCACCGGTATTAAGAAGATCTTAGTTATCGAACTTTGTGTAAAAAGTGATACTGAAGAACGCGGTATGACAGGTACTGGTATGGTCGTGATTAATCCACCGTGGAAGCTGTTCTCGCAAATGGAAGAATTATTACCTTGGTTAACCGAAGAATTGGGTCAAGATAAAAACGCCCACTTCCGTCTAGAATGGTTAGTACCTGAATAATCTAAAATAAGTATCAAGTTAATAGTATCGAGTTACAGTATCAAGTAATAGTATCGTTTTGCTCGTGTAACTCGCGCTGGCCTAGGTATTTATACCTAGGCGCATTAAATAGGCGCATCAAATAGGTAAATTATGAAGCAATGGATCGCAGAACAATTATCAGCACAGGGCGCTGTCGCTGCAGGATTACCCGCTAAGCACATTGGTGGTGACGGTGAGCATTTGGTATTTTTTCATGCCAATGGTTTCCCGCCAGCTATGTATCAACAAATGTTACAACCCCTTACTGACACTTATAAAGTCAGCGCTGTTTATCAGCGTCCACTCTGGCCATTACCGGTGCCCGAAGATTTTGATAATTGGCGATTGATGATCAACGACGCGTGCCGTTTTATTGCCGCGCAGCCTGAGCCTATTACCTTAGTTGGTCATTCGATGGGTGGCTTAATCAGTATTATTTGTGCGGTACGCGAACCAACAAAAGTAAAAAAACTGATTCTACTCGACCCGGTTATTCTCGCGCCCCATCTGATTTGGGTGATGCGAAACCTGCCTGATTTTCTACGTAAAAAACTGCCGTTAGTGGAAAAAACATTAAGACGTCCCGATACTTTTGCTAATATTCAACAAGGCTTCGATTTTCATCGTAAGGTGCGTGGCTTTAAAGGTATTTCCGACAGTGTATTGGCCGATTATATGGCCGAAGGTTTGTATCAAACCGACGACGGTTTCAAACTGAGTTATAGTCGTGAGTGGGAAGCCAGTATTTATCAGACCGTGCCTTGGGCTTGGTCGAGTATCAACAAATTAACGACTGAGACAGTGGTGATGAGAGGTCGTGACTCTGATACCTTATCGACAGAAGTTGTCACGCGCTTATTACGTAAACAACCACACATCAAACTGGTTGAAGTGGACGGTGGACATTTGTTCCCATTAGAGCAACCGGTGCAAACTGCTGAGGTTATTCGCCAGCAGTTAACCATTCATGAAAATTAGGTCCATATGTATATATCTCGACTGATTAGTTTAGCCTTGCGTAAGCTCACTGCCGAGTTGCGTTGGGCTAATTTATTTTTGATTTTTTGCAGCTACTTAGCCGTAGTCTGGGGATTGTTGTGGCTAAGTAATGAAACCGCATTAACCGACCCTCTGACCTTTTTTTATTATACTGTGGTGGTGATTAGTACGGTTGGTTTTGGTGATCTTTCGCCAAGCACGGCAAGTGGACAATTGGTCGTTGCGCTTATTCAGATCCCGTTTGGGTTGTTAATTTTTGGTGCGGCGATTGGTAAAACAACGCAAGCCATTGTCGCTATTGCAAGGAAAGGTATGAACGGAAAAAAAGATTTTAGTACTTACAGCGATCATATTTTAATTTTAGGTTGGCGTGCGCATCGCACTAAACGCATTTTAGAATTGATATTGGCAGATAAAAAACGTCATCAACGCAAAATTATTTTATGTGTTGAGCGTGATATGAGCCATCCGTTCCCGCAAATGCTGGATGTTGAATTTGCGAAGCTGGAGTCGTTTACGCATAAAGATGAGTTAACGCGTATTGCCATGGCACAAGCGAGTTCGATTATTGTCGATGGCGAGAATGATGAAATGACGCTATCAATGGCATTAAGTGCGTCTTCAAACGCATCAAAACAGGCGCATATTAGTGCTTATTTCCATGAAGAAAGTAAAGCCGAGTTATTGCGTGCGCATTGCCCTAATGTTGAATGTGCAAGCTCACGCCATGCCGAAATTTTAGTGCGTACCATGCAATCACCCGGTGCCAGCATTCTGCATGAACAACTGTTTTCAACGTTAGACGAAGCGACGTTATATTGCTTAACATTAGACAATATACCGGAAATGACCGTCGGCGATGTGTTTCAGCCACTGCGCGAAAAATACGGTATGACCTTGATGGCGATTGCTGATGATGAAAAAGGTGGCGGTTTTAAATTAAACCCTGATATGGATACGCAGTTGTATGCTGGACAAATACTACATTATATAGCCAATGAACGGATCCGTAAGCAAGAGATCAATTGGGTTGATGTGTTATTGCTGAAAATAGAAAAATAGAAAAATAGAAAAAGAAGTAGGAAGGGAATACCTGATACTGTTAGCCATGTTTTGTGTTAATCACAGCCTGTGCTAACAGTATCAGATAGATGAACTATTTTTCTAGTGCTGTTAGACGTGCTTCTAATGCCGCTAACTTTTCACGGGTGCGTAATAGCACTTTAGTTTGCACTTCAAATTCTTCGCGGTTAACCAGATCAAGTTTGTTCAGTTGTGATTGCAATACTTGATGGATCTTCTTTTCGACTTCAGATCCTAACGATTTAACGCTGCTTGGTAATGATTCATGTATTTGCTTCGCGATTTCTTCTAATTTTTGTGGCTTGATCATACGGCACCTAATTACGAGTGAGTTTAACGAGTCTTAATGAGACGCTAATGTTGCTTGTTGTTAGTCTAGCATTTTAATTATCGATTAATCGACCTAAAATGACTGCTGAAAATTGATCAGTGGTAATATTTTGACGACACCGTTTTCTGCATAATTTAATAAACCAATCTGCAAACCTTGTAAGTTTTCGGTCATATTAAAAATACCAATTTGAAATTTTGCAGTTTTGGCATAATTCATCACACCAAAATCCACCAATGATAATTTCTCACTGTAGTTTATCAGGCCGATATTGGCGCCTGCGACTGTTTTGGATAAATTAACCATGGCGAAATTGACGCCTTTTACATGGGTAGTATTGTTTACTAACGCCATGTTGAAACCAGTGTCATGGCCTAAATGCCAATTGAATAAGCTAAATGCTGCACCAGAGAACTCATTATTTACTTTACTCGCGCCCAGTAATAAATTGAAACTGACACCTTCAAGCTTATCAACTTCGGATAAACCCAATACTGCCATATCAAAACCTTGTACTGTTTCTGTTTGACCATGAAACAGGGCAAGGCGGAAACCATCAACGTCTTGACCTGCTGGTGCGTTAAGGCCGACTGTTGAAAATTGCGCTGGTAGTTCATTGGCAATCGCAGCCTGGCTTAAGCTTAACGTAGCTAGTACTGCCAAACATATTTTTTTGAATCCCATGAAAACTCCATATTAACAATGATGAGGGAAATAATGTGTGCTCGATTATAGCGGAATTCGTCCGCGGGTCTTAATCATATTTTATTTTGCTTTCATCAACTTTGACTGCGGCGCTGATAATGCCTTAGGGCTTGACCATGTTAAAAAATTCAGTGATCACCGGTTCGTCAAAGCGTTTACGCTGACAGCATAACCCCAGATCAAAGGGCTCAATTTTATTGCTGTTCTCAAAGGTTAATACCCGATCGCGAACGGGGCTGTTATCGACTACCACGGCAGGCGCAATACCGACGCCTAATCCTAGCGCCACCATGCTGACAATCGCTTCATGACCCGCAACCGTGGCATAAATACTCGGTTTAATCTTCATCTGCTTAAACCATTTATCAATACGCTTACGCGCGGGGCCGTGTTCAGGCAGGATAAATGGCACTGCATTCCAGTCAATATTGTCCTGCATGATTTGTTGCTGCACTTGGCAAGAAATCACCGGGGTAATGATAGAAAGCGGAACTTTGGCTATCTCGACAAACTTTAAACGATTAGATATTTGGTCAGGATGCGCAGCAATGGCAATATCAATGCTTTCTTCATCAACGAGTTGCATGCCCATTGCGGCATCACCGGTGATTAGCTTTAGCTCTACATTCGGGTGCAGTAAGCGGAATTTGTCTAATATAGGCGGCAAATGACTGTAGGCAGCGGTGACTGAACAAAAGATTTTAAGTTCACCATCGAGTTCGCCACTGTGACTGCTAAGGTCGGCTTTCAGTTGCGTCCAGTTTTCGAGGGTTTGCTGGGCAAAACTACGCAGGCGTTTTCCGCTTTCTGTTAATGCGACGGATCTATTATCACGGGTAAAGATTTGGCTGCCAACGGATTCTTCTAATCGCTGCATAGTGCGCGTCAGTGTCGACGTGCTGACATGCATCGCCTCTGCGGTTTTACCAAAGTGCAATGTGCTGGCTAAATGTAAAAAAAGTTGTAGTGAGCGAATGTCCATATTGACTTTTTCCTGACCGTATAATGTTTATATATTGTTATTATTAGCTTTATTATTGCGACTAATATTTTTTTTCAAAAAAACGACTAGCGCTAAAATAGGGTAAAAAACTGTTTATGCTTTGATCTGTGAAGTATTTGTATGCCCAGTCTCTGTTTCACTATTTTAAAAGCTGATATTAACCTATTTCGCATTGGATAAATGGTTACGTTGCATAAAATGCAACACTGTATTGTAAATATATCATTTCCAGCAATGAGTAACTTAGCATATAGTGAATACATAGCGCATCACTGGAGTAGTGATGGCACATTTAAATTATTAAATTCTCATGGAGAGCAGCATGGCTAACTATTTTAACACTTTAAACTTACGCCAACAGTTAGAGCAACTAGGCAAATGTCGTTTTATGGATCGCAGTGAATTTACTGACGGTTGTAACTTCATTAAAGATTGGAACATAGTAGTAGTCGGTTGTGGCGCGCAAGGTCTTAACCAAGGCCTAAACATGCGTGATTCTGGTCTTAATATTTCTTATGCATTACGTGGCGCAGCAATTACTGAAAAACGTCAATCTTTCCTAAATGCATCTGAAAATGGTTTCGTTGTAGATACATACGAAAACTTAATCCCACAAGCGGATCTAGTATTAAACCTGACTCCTGATAAACAGCATTCAAATGTTGTTGAAACTATCATGCCGTTGATGAAACAAGATTCAACGCTAGCTTACTCGCACGGTTTCAACATCGTTGAGGAAGGCATGCAAGTTCGTAAAGACATTACAGTAGTTATGGTTGCACCTAAGTGTCCTGGTTCTGAAGTACGTGAAGAATACAAACGTGGTTTCGGTGTTCCAACACTAATCGCTGTTCACCCTGAAAATGATCCAAAAGGTGACGGTCTTGCGATTGCTAAAGCATACGCATCTGCTACAGGTGGCGATCGTGCTGGTGTTCTTGAGTCTTCGTTTGTTGCTGAAGTTAAATCTGACCTTATGGGTGAGCAAACTATCCTGTGCGGTATGTTACAAACAGGCGCAATCCTAGCATTTGATAAAATGGTTGCTGACGGTAAGTCACCAGCATACGCAGGTAAATTGATTCAGTTCGGTTGGGAAACAATCACTGAAGCACTTAAGTATGGCGGCATCACTAACATGATGGATCGTCTATCTAACCCTGCTAAAATTAAAGCCTTCGAAATGGCTGAAGAAATGAAAACGACTCTTCGCCCATTATTTGAAAAGCACATGGACGACATCATCACGGGTCACTTCTCATCAACGATGATGGCTGACTGGTCAAACGATGACGTTAACCTGCTTAAATGGCGTAAAGAGACTGGCGAAACTGCATTCGAGAACTACCCAGAATCAGACATCGTTATTGACGAACAAGAATTCTTCGACAACGGTACATTATTCGTAGCTATGATTAAAACGGGTGTTGAACTAGCATTCGAAAGCATGGTTGCTTCTGGTATCGTTGACGAGTCTGCATACTACGAGTCACTACATGAAACGCCGTTAATCGCGAACACGATTGCACGTAAGCGTTTATATGAAATGAACGTTGTTATCTCTGATACAGCTGAATACGGTTGTTACCTATTTGCTCATGAAGCGGGTCCACAACTACGTGACTACGTAAATGCGCTACCAACTGAATTGATGGGTTCTGCATTCACTGCTGAATCTAACAGTGTTGATAATGCTCGTTTAATTGATGTGAATGAAGAAATCCGTAATCACCCTGTAGAAGTTATCGGTAAGAAACTTCGTGGCTACATGTCAGACATGAAAAAAATCGTTGGCTAATACCTGATGTAACCATCAAGGTGTAGTTAATCAAGCCCGCTAAACATGACGATGTTTAGCGGGCTTTTTTGTGTCTGGTGATTTCTATTTTAAGGGCTGAATAAGTTAAACTCGGGTGTTTCTCTGTGTTTTATCAGCAGCAAGAATGCATCCAAGTAGTATGTACTCTTGCCATACAGAAGCGGGGGGAAATTAAAGCGCGTAAGTCGCCATTAAATACTTCACTATCGCTTTAGACTCAAACATATCCACATCGGTATTAGGATCTTTCAAGAAGGGTACTTGTACTGTGCCATGTTCCGCAAAAAACGCACTACGCTTGGTTTCTGGTAACGGTGTATATTCACCAGGGCTTAAACGTCTTGTTGCAGGACCCAGTTCACCAAAGCTTTGCTTGCCTAAGTTCACCAACAAATACGGTAGTTCTAATTCACACAAGGTTTCACGAACTGGACGAGAATAAGGGCTACTTTCAAAGCTATATAAAACCAGCGGGTCAGTTGGTTCGATTGCGGGTGTTTTTGTCTTACCTGCATTAAAACGAATTAACGATGCTGTTGTTGAACTCGCATAGTTAAACAGATTAGCGCGTAATCGGATCGGCGCGCTGCAATTGCCATAATGCTTGTATAAATAAGTGATGATCTCAGACGCAGAGTTGAGGATAGTTTGGGTATTTTTATCGATCAGGAACGGAATTTTATCTGTGCTATACATTTCTCGTAGCTGTTGCTTATGACGCTCTCCGCCTTTTGGACAAGGAATAATAAGCACATCCAAATTCAATTCTGAAATTGCTTCACGTACTAAGCGACATAGTGGGTCGGATTCATTATCATACATGATTAACGGATCTTGCTCATTAATCGTGGTTTTTGCTGCTTTGGTGCCAGCCCATAAACGTGTTTGTGAAGCCAGTGCAGAAGTCAGTAGATTAAACATAGCGTAAATCCGTTAAATTAAAACCTCATCTTAAATGCACAAATTTGAAAAAGCTGTCTAGTCTGGCCCTCAATAATACGTTTCTGATGAAAGTGTTATTGACTGCAAACTTTGTGTTATCGAACTGAATCAGTATAATGCGTTTTTTGCTTGATTTAGGGTAAGGTATGTCAGCTGAATATGACAATCGTTTTAGTGGTATTGCGCGTTTATATGGCGTTAAGGCACTGCAATTTTTTAGTCAAGCGCATGTATGTGTGATTGGTATTGGTGGTGTGGGTTCTTGGGCTGCTGAAACTTTAGCGCGTTCAGGTATCGGCAAGATAACCCTGATCGACATGGATGATATTTGTGTGACTAATACCAACCGTCAAATTCATGCCTTAAAAGACACTATCGGTAAGCAGAAAATTGATGTAATGGCTGAACGTATTCGTGCCATTAATCCAGAATGTATCGTGAATCCAATCGATGACTTTATCACTGTCGATGATGTTGGCCTACACATAAGCAAAGATTTCGACTACGTAATTGATGCGATTGATAGCGTACGTTCAAAAACGGCACTATTAGCACACTGTAATCGCCAAAAAATAAAATGCATTACCATTGGCGCTGCGGGTGGTCAAATTGATCCAACCCAAATCCAAGTACTGGATTTATCAAGAACAAATCAAGATCCATTAGCGGCTAAAGTGCGTTCTGATCTGCGTCGTTTACATAACTTCAGTAAAAACCCAACGAGTCGCTTTGGTATTGAATGTGTCTTCTCGACCGAGCAATTAATTTACCCGGGAACCGATGGCGAAGTATGTTCGACCAAGAACTTTCTTGACGGCGCTACAGGCATGGATTGTTCAAGTGGCTTCGGTTCTTCAACCGCTGTGACGGCCAGTTTTGGTTTAATCGCCGCTTCACGGGTATTGAAAAAATTAGCCGAACGAGAAGCACGTTATCGACCTGAAGAAGCTAGTTAACATATCCGTTTAACTAATACGGTTAAGCGCTGACGCGTGATTGAAACCAGTGGGTACTCCTTGTATTCACTGGTTTTATTGTATTCAAAGCCATCCTCAATTTTGACCTATCTAAAATCCTTATTCATCACCGTTAACTTACTGTACTTACCTTAAACCTTTACCTTATGGCATCGTTAATACAACTCGTTGCTTTCAAGATTGCTTAGGTTTGACTGCGCTAAATTCGGTTATGTTAATAACTTGTGATACAATTCAAACATATGTTTGAAAATGAAACTAATCACATCAAGTAAGGAAACAAGGTATGAATAAAGTATTTATTGTTGCAGCAAAGCGTACGGCCCTTGGTAGTTTTGGTGGCAGCTTAGCCGGTGTTGATGCGGCTACGTTAGGTGCAACGGCAATCAAAGGCGCATTGGCAGCCGCAAAGGTTAATCCAGAGCACGTTGATGAAGTGATTGTTGGTAATGTGATTAGTGCTGGTCAAGGTATGGGGCCGGGTCGTCAAGCCGCTATGCAAGCGGGTATTCCTGCTAGTGTCCCTGCTTATACGCTGAATATGATTTGTGGTAGCGGCATGAAAACCATCATGGACGGTGCTGCACACATTAAAGCCGGAGATGCCGATATCGTCGTTGCTGCAGGTATGGAAAGCATGTCTAACATTCCTTATTTGATGCCCGCGAAAACTCGTTTTGGTTCTAAAATGGGCAACATGACGATGGTCGATGCCATGATCAACGATGGACTGACTGACGTATTTAATAATTACCACATGGGCATGACAGCGGAAAATATCGTTGATCAGTTTGGTTTAACCCGTGAACAACAAGATACGTTTGCAGTGGGTAGCCAACATAAAGCGGTTGCAGCTATTGCCGCTGAACGTTTCGTTGACGAGATTGTACCCGTTGAAATCAAGGTGCGCCGTCAAACACAAAGCTTTGCGACTGATGAATATCCAAAAGATAATACCAGCGTGGAAGGTTTAGCTAAATTGCGCCCAGCATTTAAAACGGATGGTTCTGTGACAGCGGCAAACGCATCTGGTATTAATGATGGCGCGTCGGCGATCATCTTGGCCTCTGCTGCTGCGGTAGAAAAATATGGTTTAGAACCGATGGCAGAACTGATAGCTTATGGTCAAGGTGGTGTTGATCCGCAAGTAATGGGCTTAGGTCCGGTACCTGCGATTGAGCAAGCGTTGAAACGTGCTGACATGTCATTGGAACAAATGGAGTTGTTAGAACTTAATGAAGCCTTTGCTGCGCAGGCGTTAGGGGTAATGACTAACCTGACTCAAGAACACAATGTGGATATGGATTGGTTTGCAGATAAAACGAATGTTAACGGTGGCGCTATCGCCCTCGGTCATCCATTAGGTGCATCTGGCGGTCGTATTACGGTGACGTTATTACACGAAATGCAAAAGCGTGGTGTCGATTACGGTTTAGCATCGTTGTGTATTGGCGGTGGTATGGGGACGGCGTTGATCGTTAAAAACTTGCAGAAATAAACGCACTAAACTAATTAGTTAAATGATATTGGTGGCGCAAACATACAAGGGCATGGATGCCCTTGTTTAAGCGCCTTTATTTAAGACAACGCGGATGTCTTGAGCGGTTTGCAGAATCAATTCATTTAGCGGTATGTTAGATTAGTATCGTTAACTTTAAGCCGCTTTAATTGCTGCAATAACGGCTTTTAAACCATTGCCACGTGATGGACTCAGTTGTTGCATAAAACCTAATTGCGCAAAGTAATCATCGACATCAAACGTCGCGATCTCGGCACGTGTTTTACCGTTAACTGCGGCTAATAATGCTGCCATTAAGCCTTTAACTATACGGGCGTCAGAATCTAAACCAAACCATAATCGCTCGTCATTATCGCAATGTAAGGCTAACCAAGCTTGGCTTTCGCAGCCTTTAATTTGATTTTCTGCTATTTTATAATCATCACTTAATGCTGGGATCTTATTACCAAGTTGGATCAATTGGCGGTATTTATTTTGCCAGCCAGCTTGTGCGGTTAATAACGTCAGCACATCCGTACTGGTGATGGAGTTGCCAAATGGGCTTGACGAGAAATCGGTCATGAATATTCCTGATTATTCTTGTATTAGCGACCAGAAGTGCTCTGGTAGGGTAAAATTAATCTTCTTCGACTGAGATAAATTGACCTGTGGTAGTCAGTTCTATTTCAACTTTGTCGTTGTTAGCGTTACGCGCTTTAATTTCATAGCGATTATCGTCATAATCAAATTCAACTTTAGAAATATCATGAAAACCTTGTTCAACAAGCAGTTCAATCACTTGCGCGATGGATTTTTCTGGCTGATTATGAGCTGGATTAGCAAGCGTGACTGGGCTTAGCAAAATCAGTATTAAGTAATAATATTTTAGCAAAATTTGACCCTGTTAATGTTCTATTCATTTAAACAACGGTACTCTAGAACCTATGAAAACACGAATCTTATTAACTGTCATGCTAATCTTTATGTCATGGCAAAGTGTGGCGATGCCGCATATCGAATACGAAGAAGATCTTGACGAAGTCACGGCTGCAGTGAAGTCGAAGGAGATCAGTCCGTTTATTGATTTACTCGCCATTATTGAGCGTGACTTTAACGGTCGAGTAATTAAAGTCGAACTCGAAAAAGACGACGATTACAGCGAAGATGATATTTGGATATACGAAATCAAAATTCTCGATGCCGATCGTAATGTGGTCAAAGCAGACTTTGACGCTAAAACGTTCCGTTTGTTAGCCATTAAAGGCCATAAACTTGAACGTTTTTTTAATCAGAATAGGTAAGCATGAAAGTATTAATCGTTGAAGATGAACCGCAATTAGCTCAACAAATGCAGCAGCAATTAACTGCGCAGGGCTTTATTGTTGACTGTGCTTATGATGGTGAAGAAGCGCATTTTATGGGCTCGACCGAAACTTATGATGCCGTGGTGCTCGATTTAGGCTTGCCAAAAATTGATGGTTTAACGGTATTGAAAAAATGGCGCGCTGAAAACCTGACTATGCCCGTTATTATTCTTACTGCGCGGTCGTTATTACACGAAAAAATTGAAGGCTTGAACGCTGGGGCTGACGATTACCTGGCAAAGCCTTTTCAAATGGGCGAGTTAGTTGCACGTTTACAGGCTTTAGTACGCCGCGCAGCAGGCAAAGCGTCATCGATTGTGACCGTTGGCGATATCCGTTTAGATATCTCGGCATCAACAGTCACTAATGCTGGTTTGAGTGTGACGCTGACTGCACATGAGTTTAAAGTGCTGAGTTATTTAATGCTCCACCTTGGTCAAGTGGTCTCTCGGGCTACCTTAATTGAACATATTTACGCGCAAGATTTTGATCGTGACTCCAATACTATTGAAGTATTTGTCGGCCGATTACGCAAAAAACTCGGTAGTAAAATGATCGAAACGGTACGTGGATTAGGTTATAGGATCGCGCAGGATTGAAACGTTTTTCATTAAAAAATAGATTATTGTTTGCAGCCGGTGGTTGTTGCGTGGTGCTGATCCTGATCACTGGGTTTACTGTGCAGCGTTACATGCAAGACTATTTGCGTAGCGAATTGGTGACCAAATTAACTTTGTCGTTAGATGAATTATTAAGTCGCCTTGAAGTGCAACCACCCACGCTAGACTCTGCCAATCGCTATATCCCCTTTGATGTTATGCCGATTAACTCCTTGTCCGAACCGCGATTTAACCAACCTTATTCGGGACTTTATTGGCAAATCCAAACCGATAATCAGGTGTTAAAACGCTCGCGTTCATTATGGGAAAAACAACTTACCTTTAGTCATTTGAATAATGAATTTGGTCTTGATGACTTTGTGACTGATGGCCCCACTGGCAAAGCACTAATGGTGCTGCAGCAAAAAGTAAAACTACCTGATAGTGAAATGTTTTTTTGGGTTTCTGTGGCACAAGAAAGTAGCAGCTTAGCGCTGGCATTACAGGGTGTTAATCGTAGTTTGCTCATTGGTCTGGGTCTCTTGGCGTTGGCTGTTATGCTTTTGATTTTTCTGCAATTAACCTGGGGTCTACGACCTCTGACGACATTGCGTAAAGAGTTGGCCGAGATTGAAAACGGCGACAAAGCCCATTTTCAGCACCATTATCCGCAAGAAATCGATCCGCTGGTAAAAGATATTAACCGCTTGTTGGACCATCATCAGCAGTTACTAGAAAAGGCGCGTACCAATGCCGGTAATATGGCGCACGCATTAAAAACACCACTAAGTATTATGCAAAATGAATTGGCTCTGTCGCAACCGCCACAACGACCTTTGTTACAGCAACAGCTACAGAAAATGCGCCAACACATTGAATACCATTTATCATCCTCGCAAATCGCGGCGAAGCAGTTGTTAGGCGCTAAATGTAGTCCGCACCAACAATGCAGCAGTGCCGTGTCAGCTTTTTCACGTTTGTATGCCAGCCGTAATATTGCCGTTGAACTTACCTTTGACGAGGCATTAACAGTTGCTGTTGATGGCCGTGACTTTGATGAAATGGCCGGTAACTTGATTGAGAATGCATATAAATGGGCGGCAGCGCGTATTGTTATCTCTGCGGTTGTGGTTGATGGCTTACTGCAAATGACGATTGCGGACGATGGCCCTGGTATGAGTGACGCAGATTGCCAGTTGGTATTAGATCGCGGTCAACGCTTAGATGAACAAACCCCAGGTCATGGCCTAGGGCTTAATATAGCGGCTGAAATGGCGCGGATGTATCAAGGTAAACTGGTGTTACAGCGCGCATCACTTGGTGGTTTAGCAGCGCAATTAGCACTGCCGCTACGTAACCGTTTATAAACGTTTGGTGTTATAAAAGCCTGATATTATAAAGCATCGATATTATAAAAGTTTAATGCTTTCTACTTCGACTTCAGGTGTTGAACCACCTTCAAATTCACCAAATATGCGTAGTTTGGTGTTGTTATCAATGGCTACTGGTAGCTTGATATCATCGTCAAGTTCAACAATAACTTGGCCTGTCGCGTCGGCGAACATGTATTTGTCTGCGCTGATTTGGTGGATTAACTGACCTTCTAATACCACGTTAGCTTCGCTGAAACTGCCTATGTTTTCTATGTTTTCAGCTACTGTCGTGACGTTCATTGCTGGGCCAGTGTAATGAATTGATTGTTTGTTGTGATCATCATGGCCATTACCTTTTGCCATTGCCAATGTTGGTAACATAACGATCGTTGCTGCGAGTGCGATAATTGTTTTCTTTAGCATCTTAAATCTCCTGAAAACCGGTGGCTTTCGTTTGTTGTTATTGCTGCAGCTATTGTCGTTATCGTTATCGTTATCGTTATCGTTGTAGCGGCAGCGTTCTAATTAATTTTTAATCTAATGTTCTAGACAATGTTGATGATGCTATTAAACAACATTGATACTGAATACAATCTGAGTGCGTCGTTCATATTCAGTACATGTGCGGAGATGGCTAATGCTTAGAGTAAATCGAGTAGCTCATTCAATGCTTTAATGAAAAAATCGATTTCTGCTTTGGTATTATAAATGGCTAGCGAAACACGAATAGTGCCGGATAATTTTAGGCTATGCATCAAGGGTTGGGCGCAGTGATGGCCAGTGCGCACGGCAATACCTTGTAAATCGAGCAACATACCAACATCGCCATTATGTGCGTCACCAATAATAAAACTAACGCCGCCAGCACGGTGATGTGGTGAGCCGATGATTTTAATGCGGGGCATTTTTTCCAGTTCAGCAGTGGTGTAAGCCAGTAATGCAGCCTCGTGGCTTGCTAATGCCTGACGGTCATAACTGTTTAAAAATGTCATGGCGCGGGCTAGGCTAATCGCTCCGGCAATATTCGGGGTACCCGCTTCAAACTTAAACGGTAATTCATTATACGTAGTCTGTTCAAAACTCACGGTTTTAATCATTTCGCCACCGCCTTGCCACGGCGGTAGTTGATTAAGGACTTGTTCTTTACCCCAAAGCACGCCGATACCGGTTGGACCATACATTTTATGGCCAGAGAACACATAAAAATCACACCCCAGCGCTTGGACGTCAACATGCCAATGCGAAATAGCTTGAGCACCATCGATTAATACCTTAGCGCCGACTTGTTTGGCTAATGCGATGATCTCCTCTATCGGGTTCACCGTGCCGATTGCATTGGATACATGGCTGACTGCCACTAACTTGGTTTTAGCGCTCAGGAGCTGTTTATAGGCCTGCATATCGAGGTCTGTAGACGGTAATAACGGGATAACTTTGATAATCGCGCCTGTGCGCTGTGCGAGCATCTGCCAAGGCACGATATTAGCGTGATGCTCTAAGGTCGAAATGATGATCTCGTCGCCTGCTTGAATACTGCTGGTTAAGCAGTTTGCGACTAAGTTAATGGCTTCGGTAGTGCCGCGGGTCCAGATAATTTCTTTACTGCTATTAGCATTAATAAAATGCGCACAGATATCACGGGCATTTTCATAAGCAGAGGTGGCTTGCGCGCTTAATGCATGCGATGCGCGATGGACATTGGCGTTGATATCACGATAATAGGTATTAATTGCCTCAAGCACACATAATGGCTTTTGACTGGTGGCGGCATTGTCCAAATAAATTAACGGGTGATCGTTCACTTGTTGAGATAATACGGGGAAGAGTTGTCTGAGGTTAATTAATTCTATATCGCTAAGCATGGTGTAAACTCACTATCAAGGAGTGGGGATTATAACCTGAAATAACGGCTTACGCATTTGACCATTTAGGCGAATTGAAATACTTTTTGCAATTATTATGATTTAATTTTTATTGCTTGTTTTTGGCCTTATCTTTGTGTTTTAAACTGTTTTTTTGCTTTTGTGCTCATAAAGCCATCGCCTCAGCTTGTTTTTAGCGCTATTTTGACGTGATTAAAGATGGTGATATTTTGCACTATTATTGATTTGTGTTTGGGTTTGCTGTATAAACCGAGCTTTAAAAGTATACCTAGTAGCTTCAAATGCGACTATGTAGACACTTATATTTGAAGTTATTGGAGCACACTATGTCAAAAGTATGCCAAGTCACTGGTAAAAAACCAGCTGTTGGTAACAACGTTTCTCACGCAAAAAACCGCACACGTCGCCGTTTCTTGCCAAACCTACATACACACCGTTTTTGGGTTGAGAGCGAAAATCGCTTTGTTAAATTACGTCTTACTGCTAAAGGTATGCGCGTTATCGATAAGAAAGGTATTGATTCAGTTTTAACTGAAATGCGTGCCCGTGGTGTTAAGGTTTAAGGAACTAGATTATGCGCGATAAAATTCGTTTGAATTCATCTGCTGGTACAGGTCACTTCTATACTACAGATAAGAACAAAAAAAACATGCCTGAAAAAATGGAAATCAAAAAATTTGATCCAGTTGTTCGTAAGCACGTTATCTACAAAGAAGGCAAAATCAAGTAATTCTTGATTGCGTTTTTGATGTATAAAAAATGCCAGTTATTTATAACTGGCATTTTTGTATGTAAATTTTGCTACAATCTAATCTCTACCTCTTTCCCTCATGTTTTAGTCTGGTGTTATCGCTATGAAAATGAATCCTCGTCAGGATGAAGCTGTTAAATATATTTCTGGACCGTGTTTGGTACTTGCTGGTGCCGGGAGTGGTAAAACGCGTGTTATTACCACCAAAATTGCCCATCTAGTGCAAAACTGCAGCTACCAGGCCAAGAATATTGCCGCGGTAACGTTTACCAATAAAGCAGCGCGAGAGATGAAGGAGCGTATCGCTCAGACATTAGGTAAAAAAGAAGCAAAAGGCTTGATGGTTTCTACATTCCATACCTTAGGGCTGAATATTATTCGTAAAGAATATAAAAGCTTAGGCATCAAGCAAGCCTTTACCTTGTTTGACGATCAAGACCAATTAGCGTTATTAAAAGAGCTGACTCAAGATACTTTAGAAGAAGACAAAGAGTTGATCGACCAATTGCGCAGTGCTATCTCCAATTGGAAAAGTGAGTTGGTATTACCACCACAAGCGCTGACCCGTGCACAGATGCCACAAGACAAATTATTTGCCCAGTGTTATGAAGATTACCTCCGTCATATGAAAGCCTATAACGCCTTGGATTTTGATGATCTGATCATGATGCCAACCTTGTTATTACGCTTAAATGAAGAGGTGCGTGAACGCTGGCAAAATAAGATCCGTTATTTATTGGTGGATGAATATCAAGACACTAATACCAGCCAATATGAATTGGTGAAATTGCTGGTTGGCCACAGTGCTAAGTTTACCGTTGTAGGGGATGATGACCAGTCGATTTATTCGTGGCGTGGTGCCCGACCTGAAAACCTGACGTTATTGCAGAGTGATTTTCCTGGCTTGAAAGTGGTGAAGCTAGAGCAAAATTACCGTTCAACTCAGCGTATTTTAAAAGCGGCCAATATCTTAATTGATAATAACCCGCATGAATTTAATAAACGCTTATTCAGCGAACTTGGTTATGGTGAACCGATTAAAGTGTTCACTACTAAAAATGAAGAGCATGAAGCTGAAAAAGTAGTATCGGAAATGTTAGCGCACAAGTTTATGGCGCGCAGCGAATATAAAGACTACGCGATCTTATACCGTGGCAACCATCAGTCACGGTTATTTGAAAAAGCGTTAATGACCAACCGTATTCCGTATAAGATCAGTGGTGGTACGTCATTTTTCTCGCGTGCCGAGATCAAAGATATGATGGCTTATCTGCGATTATTAGTGAATCCGGATGATGATAATGCGTTTCTACGTGTGGTCAATGTACCGCGTCGTGAGATAGGCCCGACAACGTTAGAGAAACTCGGTAATTACGCCAACATACGTAACATCAGTTTGTTTGCAGCGAGTTTTGAAATGGGACTTGAGCAGACGCTCACTGGCCGTGGTTTAATCGCTGTACGCGGCTTTACACGTTGGTTAGTGGAATTAGCCGACCAAGAGCAACGCAGTGACAGTATTGATGCTGTGCGTGATATGGTCCGTGATATTCATTACGAAGATTGGTTATACGAAACCAGTGCCAGTGCAAAAGCCGCTGAAATGCGCATGAAGAATGTGTCTGAGCTGTATCGTTGGGTGACTGAAATGCTCAAAGGTGATGATCTCGATGAAGAGATGACGCTGGCACAAGTGGTTACTCGATTAACGTTACGCGACATGCTGGAGCGTAATGAAGACGAAGACGATTCTGATCAAGTGCAGCTAATGACTTACCATGCTTCTAAAGGTCTGGAATATCCGTACGTGTTCATGGTAGGGATGGAAGAGGGGATCTTACCACATCAAAGCTCGATTGATGATGATCCGAATGTCGAAGAAGAACGTCGTTTAGCGTATGTGGGGATCACCCGTGCGAAAAAAGTCTTGTTCATGATGTTATGCAAAGAGCGTCGTCAATATGGTGAAGTGGTAAAACCAGAACCAAGCCGTTTCTTGTTAGAGTTACCGCAAGATGATCTGGAATGGGATTTACGTAAAGTACCTGATTCGCCAGTCGAAAAACAAGCAAAAGGTAAACGTGGCGTCGCTAATCTGAGAGCATTGTTTAATAAATAAGGTTAATAAGTAACTTAAATAATTTATTAAAGTACGATAGCTAGATTTCAAATCGCTTGTTAGAGTTCTAATAAGCGATTCACTTGCCTATAATCCATCGGCTGAGCGATATAATTGCCTTGACCAAACTCACAACCTAACTCGATTAACTTGGCGTGCTGTTGTGGGTTGTTAATGCCTTCTACGATGACTTTAAAACCCATATCATGACTAATATCTCTAATTACCCGAATTAACGACAAGTCTTTTTTCGACATCAACATACGGTTGGTAAAATGGCTGTCTATTTTGACAAAATCAATGGGGTACTGAAAGAACGCGTTTAGCGAACTAAAACCGTTACCAAAATCATCCAACCCCACTTGAACCCCAATTTGACGTAACTTTTCCAGTGCGCGGATGGCAAATTTATTGTGTGCCATAAATTCATGTTCTCTAAACTCAAAGACTAAGCGCTGCGGTGGTATCTGTTGCTGCTGAATAATAAAAATTAAATGTTCAACAGCGCCATCAAGAATCAGGTGTTTGGCAGATAAGTTCATGGTTAATATGATTTGTTGATTATCAACGTGCGAGTTATGCCATTTTTTTAGCTGTAAACAAGCCTGATTAATAATATGCAGATCAAGGGCGATGATAATATCGGTGTTCTCGGCTAAGGAGATAAAATTATTATCTCCTTTATCACTATTCTGTTCTTCCTCATGCCAATGGGCGATCACTTCAAAGCCAATCAGTCGATTGCTGTTTAGCTGAATAATGGGTTGGTAGTAAGGCAATATATCGTTGTTAATAATGGCGTGAGTGAGCTTATCTTGTTGCTGTATAGCTTGGGTGTTTTTAACGGGTGATGGTAATGCTGTGGACAGGTGATAGTGACCTAAACCTTGTTGTTGTGCGTTCTTGAGGGCGATGTCGGCATCTTTCAATACTTGACTGACGGAATGTGGCGCTTGCTGCAAGCTAATGCCGATGCTGCTACTGCAGAGAATTTTATAATGGTTAACCTGAAAACTAAACCGAAACTGCGATTGAATTTCTTTGGCTAGATCTAAAGCGCTATCCGCATCGGTGATGTCTGTTTTTAACAAGGCAAACTCATCACCTTGTAAATTGACTAAACAATCATTGCACGAGGTTAATGATAGTAAATGCTCGCGGATGGTCGAAATTAATTTATTACTGAGCTCACTGCCAAAGTTGCGCTCAACGTCAGCGATGTTATCCACTTTGATCAGTAAGAGCACAAAGCGTTGTTGAGTTTGTTGCAATAGCTGTAAAGCTGATTTTAGTTGCGTTAGAAATAATGCCCGCTGGGTACGTAACGAATGAGATAAAGCTAAATTCATGAGCTTGGTATTACGTGGTCGCGGTTGTATTGAAAGACGGTCCTTGTTCACAATTGGCATCCTAATGGTCTTTAATCACTAAAAAAACGAAGTCTTATAGTGATAAAGTCTAGCAGTGGATAACTGTGGGTCAAAAAAAGCCACTAAATAAATTAGTGGCTCTATCGAAAGTCTGTGTCTTATAACGGCTTAGCGTCATAATTTTTTGTTATCACATACTCTGCTGTGGTGTTATAGACCTTGGATCATGTAATCAACAGCGGCATGTAGTTCATCATCAGAACAATTAGCACAAGTACCACGTGGAGGCATTACACCATTTAAGCCTTCGATTGCGTGGCGATATAATGTTGCTTTACCTTGGGCAATACGTGGTGCCCACTGATCTGCATTACCTTTAATTGGTGCGCCTGCAAGGCCACTGCCGTGACACATGTTGCAAGTAGCAGTATAAACTTGCTCGCCTGTGCGCGGTTCTGCAGGTGTTGTGCTTTTTGCAACAACAGGAGCAAGTTCACCTGGTAGGTATACTTGGCCAACAGGAGCAATACGTTCTGCAACTGATTCAGCAGAATTGTGGCCTGCGTTTACAGTGAATGCAAATAGCAGTGATGCTGATAAAGTGATTAGAATATTTCGTAATTTATGCATGCTCTTTTTAGCTCCCTAATTAATGGTATTGTTAGTCAGTGGGTGACTTTTGTTATAATAAATCCCTAGTACTGTTAGCCATTATATCCTTACCTAGCCTTAGGTTAAATAGTTGTAACAGTGTTTGTTGCATTTTACTTGGTTATAAAAGATACAGGCTTTGTGGTGATACGACATTTTCAGGCCGAATAACCGGATTTGCCTAGACGAGATCCGTTGTTGGACGTAAGATATTATTCATGCGTCCGTAGCTCAGTTGGATAGAGCGCGCCCCTCCGGAGGGTGAGGTCGGAGGTTCGACTCCTCTCGGACGCACCATTATAGTTATTATAGTGGTTGTGTAATGAATGATAAATGGCGGTTGTAGCTCAGTTGGTAGAGCCCCGGATTGTGATTCCGGTTGTCGAGGGTTCAATCCCCTTCAGTCGCCCCATTATTCTTTGATTACGCACACTAATGTAAATACAGTTTTGGCAGTGAATTAATTCATCCTGATTGTTTTTTGCACTGGTGCTGTTTGTTTTTATTCCTATTTAATTGAAAACGATCAAATATGCGTTTTTTAGTTAAAAAGACTTGCAGACTTACACACAATATCTATAATGCGCACACTTGTTAAGAATGATGCATTCTAACTTGTATGTTCGGTGATTAGCGCAGCTTGGTAGCGCACCTGGTTTGGGACCAGGGGGTCAGAGGTTCGAATCCTCTATCACCGACCACTATGGCGGTTGTAGCTCAGTTGGTAGAGCCCCGGATTGTGATTCCGGTTGTCGAGGGTTCAATCCCCTTCAGTCGCCCCATATTCGATAACGTAGATATTCTTTTAGAATTGAGTTATCACCCTTGCTAGCGTTACCTACTAGTAAGTTGAAAAATTGTGCGGAAGTGGCGGAATTGGTAGACGCGCTAGATTTAGGTTCTAGTATTGCAAAGTGTGAGAGTTCAAGTCTCTCCTTCCGCACCATG
>NZ_AKXQ01000031.1 GCF_000276805.1 Moritella dasanensis ArB 0140
ACAGGCTTAGTTACTTCAGCAGTAACAGGCTTAGTCACTTCAGCAGTCACCGGCTTAGTTACTTCAGCAGTAACCGGCTTAGTTACTTCAGCAGTCACAGGCTTAGCTACTTCAGCAGTCACAGGCTTAGCTACTTCAGCAATAACAGGATTAGCTGTTTCTTCTTGAGATTGTTCAGTTTTCTGAACATCAGTCGGCTTAGCATGTCGAGGGCTACGACGAGTACGCTTAGCAGATTGTGTATTTTCATCATGCTTAGGCTTATCCGAAATTTCAGCTATTACAGGCGTTTGTTCTAACTCTGTTGTTGCTTGATCTTCGGTGTTATGCACGCGTACTTTTTTACGCATAGAACGGCGTTGACGACGTTCAGTTAAAACAGCTTGATGTTGTGGGCTGCTTTCTTCTTTAACTTCCGTATTTATAGCCGGCGCTGTTGGACGCGTTTGACTTGGCTTTACGTCTTTTGCTTCGAACTTAGTATGTTGCTTAACTTCAACTTCGACTTCGACTTTTTTATTCGTGTCTTGTTGTTTGTTCTCAACATTTTCCGGATTACGAGGCTTACGATTACGACGATTACGTGGTTTACGTGGTTCGTCGTTATTACGGTTACTCGGTGTTTTATCTGTTACTGGCTTTTTAGGCACTTCTTTAACAGGTTGTTTTACAGTTTCTTTAACAACAACTTTTTCTTCGCTAGCAAAGAATCCTGTAATGGCTTTACCAAGACGACTAAATACTGACTCTTTATCTGCAACAGGCTTCGCTGACTTAGCTTGGGCTGGTGCTTGAGGTTTTGTATTTGGTGTTGTTTTTTGAACAACTGGACTTGGTTTAACCGTTTTTGCTTCAGGCGTATTCATTTGCTGTACAAGCGGCTGAACTGTTTCGGTATTTACCTTTGGTTCATAACGGATAAATTCGCGAGGTTGTGCTAGGTCTGTACTTGCTAAGTCAGAGTTATCATCATCCGCTTTAACACGAGAAACTTCAAAATGAGGTGTCTGTAGATTTTCATTTGGAATGATGAAGCTTTTAACTTTATAACGTTTTTCTAAACGCAGAATTGAATTACGTTTTTCATTTAGTAAGTAAGCAGCAACAGGTACTGGTACTTGCGCTACAATGTGATTGGTATTTTCTTTAAGCGATTCTTCTTCGATTAAGCGAAGAATAGAAAGTGCTAAAGATTCATTATCACGGATTGTACCTTGGCCATCACAGCGTGGGCAAACATGCGTGCTTGATTCACCAAGAGAAGGGCGGATACGTTGACGAGACATTTCCATTAAACCAAATCGAGAGATACGGCCTAATTGAATACGTGCACGATCTTGACGTACCGCATCGCGTAAGCAGTTTTCTACTTCACGTTGGTTCTTAACTGGACCCATATCGATGAAGTCGATAACAACAAGACCACCCAGGTCACGAAGACGTAGTTGGCGAGCAACTTCATCTGCGGCTTCCATGTTAGTCGTCAGCGCTGTCTCTTCAATATCACCACCACGTGTAGCACGGGCAGAGTTAATATCAATTGACGTTAAGGCTTCTGTTGGATCAATAACGATTGAGCCACCTGAAGGTAAGCGAACTTCGCGTTGGAACGCTGATTCGATTTGAGTTTCAATTTGGTAATGATTGAATAAAGGCACGTCACCTTGATACAATTTAATACGGTCGATAAAGTCGGGGCGTATTAATTTGATGCGGCTCTTTGCTTCTTCAAATGCTTTTGGATGATCGATCAGTATTTCGCCAATGTCACGACGAAGATAGTCACGGATCGCACGCGCAATCACATTACTTTCTTGATGAATTAAGAAGGTACCTTGACGGTCTTTAGCACTCTCTTGGATTGCTCCCCAATGATTTAAAAGTACTTTAAGATCCCACTCTAACTCTTCAGCAGATTTACCAACACCAGCAGTACGAACAATCAGTCCCATGCCTTCAGGTAATTCTAAGGTAGAAAGTGCAGATTTTAATTCAGTCCGTTCATCACCTTCAATCCGACGAGAAATACCGCCAGCGCGAGGGTTGTTTGGCATAAGAACAAGATAACTACCCGCTAAACTGACGAATGTAGTTAATGCTGCACCTTTATTGCCACGTTCTTCTTTTTCAATCTGTACAATAACTTCAGTACCTTCAGCAACAACATCCTTAATACTTGGACGTCCACGTTGCTTACCAGAACCTGGTTTGAAGTAAGTGCGAGAGATTTCTTTAAGAGGAAGGAAACCGTGACGGTCTGCACCATAATCAACAAAAGCAGCTTCTAAACTTGGTTCTACACGAGTAATTTTACCTTTGTAGATGTTCGCTTTCTTTTGTTCGTGACCTGGGCTTTCAATATCTAAATCGTAAAGGCGTTGTCCATCTACTAGCGCAACGCGCAACTCTTCTTTTTGAGTTGCATTAATTAACATTCTTTTCATTTTTTTTATTCTTATAAATTAATTTTCATGCTTGGATAAATTAGTTAGATGTACATCAGGCCTTGTGTCTGTAAGATAATCAACCTCTCGGTTGTTTAAATTAAGGCGCTGTCAGATGCTCTAAATGTGATCAAGTGTCTTACGATTATTTCTGCACTTATTAGATTCCATCAATAACTAACGTGTATAATTGCATTCGAAAAGGTGATTTATATAGAAGTTGATATGTGGGAGGCGGTATCCTGCTGGATAAATGAAACTCCCTATCAACGTTCACCTTATATACAAAATGTATGCTAAAAACCCGCAGCAAGAATAACGACATCCTGGTTATTCTGTAAATATTAATATAAATAAATGATTATTTACATCAATAGCAGATATACTAAAGCCATTATCACTCTTGGCTGTATTTTTTTAGCAGTACAGAGGGTATTATCCCACTGCCTGTATTAATATAGCAAGTTAACTTTCCATTCAATTTAGAAATAAGTTTCAAATTGATACCTAAACGCATTTTGAGTTAGACAATAAAAAAATTATGACCGATAAAATTTCACCTAAAGTAGAATATGTAACTATTACTGAAGATTATCAAGGCCAACGCATTGATAACTTTTTACGCACCAAATTAAAAGGTGTGCCAAAAAGTATGATTTACCGCATCATACGTAAAGGTGAGGTGAGAGTTAACAAAGGAAGAATCAAACCTGAGTATAAATTGCAGCCAAATGATATTGTACGTGTACCGCCAGTACGTGTTTCTGAAACTGAAGCTATTTCACCATCAGCGAATTTAGATTCTGTGCGTGCGCTCGAAACACAAATCATTTATGAAGATAACTACCTCATTGTTATTAACAAGCCATCTGGTATGGCTGTGCACGGCGGCAGTGGATTAAGCTTTGGTCTTATTGAAGGATTACGTGCGATCCGTCCTGATAGTAAATTCTTAGAACTTGTACACCGTTTAGATCGCGATACATCTGGTTGCTTACTTGTGGCTAAAAAACGTAGCACGCTGAAAGCGTTACATGAGCAACTGCGTTTAAAAACAATGCGAAAAGATTATCAAGCACTTGTTGCTGGTGCATGGCCACGCAGTTCTCGAATTGTAAATGCACCACTATTAAAGAACACTGTAAGTTCAGGTGAACGCCTTGTACGTGTTGACAGCGAAGGTAAGGAATCTCAAACTCGTTTCAGCATCCTACAGCGTTATGAACATGGCACGCTAGTGCAAGCAAGTCCTATTACAGGTCGTACGCATCAGATCCGTGTTCACGCATTACATGCGGGTCATCCGATTGCCTGTGATGATAAATATGGCGACAAAGTCTTTACGCAACACATGAATGGTCTAGGCTTGAAGCGCTTGTTCCTGCATGCGGCACGCTTACAGTTCTTTAACCCTGGTACAGAAGAAACACAAGAAGTTGAAGCGCCGTTAGATATGGCGCTTGTTAGAGCATTGGAAAAAATGAAGAAATGCTAAAACGATTGACCATTAAGGTTAATCCTATTTTCTAATTGATTTCAATTAGCTTAAAAGCCAGCATTCAACATGCTGGTTTTTTTTATCCAAAAACCGACTTTTTCTAAGCACTTAAAACGTCGTAGCCTTGTTGCTGCAGAATTTCCACTAAACTAATTAACGGTAATCCGATCAAGGTATTTGGATCTTTACCTTCTAATTTAGAAAATAACGCAATACCAAGTCCTTCACACATAAAACTGCCGGCACAGTTATAAGGCTGCTCAGTTTCAAGATAGTAGCGAATTTGACTGCTCGTTAATGTTCTAAAGTGCACAATAAACTGTTCAACTATCGTATCTGTGCGACCTGTGCATTGATTTACAACAGAAAGCCCTGTGTAAAAAGTTATATTTTGTGCAGAAACGGCAGATAATTGTGCAAAAGCTGTTTCATAATTACCAGGTTTACCTATTATTTTGTTATTTATGACACAAACCTGATCCGATCCGATAGATATTGAGTTACTATACGCACGACTGGCAGATTGAGCTTTTTCTAGTGCTAGGCGTGATACAAGCATTTCAGCCGTTTCGTTTGGCTTGACGGTTTCATCAACTTTTGGGTTGAAGGTATCGAAAGGGCAGTTTAGTTTTTCTAAAATCTGTTTACGAAATGGCGATGTTGAAGCAAGGATTAGTTTAGGTTTCATGGTTTATCTATCATCAATTATTTAATTATTTGATGATTTTAACGCCAACTGACCTATTTTTGTAGGGAATTTCGATTTTTTTTCATTTTCCTTTGACTCTAACATGATGAATCTATATTATCCGCAACCTATGAAAAAGGTAAAACTACCAGTAACTGTTGATCCTTATCGTACCGCTCAACAAAGATTGGATTTCAGCACTTGTGTTGAAGGCAGTCTGTTGAAACGTATTACGGATGCAACAGCAGGTGTACCAAGTGATGCAGATGTATCAATATCGTACAGCAAAGATGAACAAGGTCTTATAGTGATACAGGGTAACGTATCATTAACTGTAAACCTTGAATGTCAGCGCTGTGGTGAGATATTCACGCAAGCTTGTGACACCGAATTTAGATATAGTCCTGTGAAAAATGATTCCCAGGTCGACGATCTGCCAGATGCTTATGAGCCCATTGAATTGGATGCAAATGGCGAAATAAATCAAATATCATTGATTGAAGATGAAGTGATTATCAATTTACCACTTGTTGCTTTGCACGAAGTGGAAGATTGTTCAGTGAATCCAAATGACATGAGTTTTGGTGAAATCGAGCCTGCTGATGAGCAGCCCAACCCATTTGCCGCTTTATCTGAATTAAAGCGCAAGTAATCAGGAGTATAGGCCAATGGCTGTACAAAAAAGTAAAGTAACTCGCTCTCGCCGCGGTCAACGTCGTTCACATGACGCTCTAACTGCAGCAGCTACAACTGTTGACGTGACTTCAGGTGAAACTCACCTACGTCACAACGTAACAGCTGATGGTTACTACAAAGGCGTTAAAGTAATTAACAAATAAGTTATTTACTTTGCCTAATCTAGCGATTGCGTTAGATGCCATGGGGGGCGATTTCGGTCCCCATGTCACTATCCCCGCCGCAATAAATATACTGAAAAAGTATAAACATCTCTCCCTTTACCTTGTCGGTAACGAAGCTGAAATAATCCCATTATTACAGAATATTTCTGCATCTATAAAATCTCGTTATACAATAATTCCTAGTCTCGATGATATACCCATGGATCTTGCTCCCGCTTTAGCGCTACGTAATTTTAAGCAATCCTCTATGCGTATGGCATTGAATCTTGTTCGTGAAGGCAATGCACAAGCTTGTGTCAGTGCGGGTAATACCGGGGCTCTGATGGTGCTTTCTCGCCATTTGCTCAAAGTACTTCCGTTTGTTGATCGACCTGCACTTGTTTCTACACTTCCTTCGATGACTAAACAGCCTGTTTATATGCTGGATTTGGGTGTCAATGTGAGTTGTGATGCTGATGCATTACTGCAATTTGCCTTGATGGGTTCTGCACTTGCTGAACATGTCGGTAATATTCCGGCACCTCGTATCGCGTTACTTAATGTCGGCCAAGAAGACATTAAAGGTAATGATTTAGTTAAACATGCGGCACAGTTACTTTCTAAACACCATAATCTAAACTATATTGGTTTTATTGAAGGGAATGATATCTTCTCAGGTAAAGCGGACGTCATCGTATGTGATGGTTTTACTGGCAATGTCGCACTTAAGACAAGTGAAGGTGTTGTTGACTTGGTTATTTCTCAATTAACATCTGTATCAAATAACAACATATTTACTAAATTATTATCATTATTGGTCAAACCACTGATAATGAACAGTCTAAGACGTTTGAAACCCGACCAGTATAATGGTGCAACTTTGTTAGGATTAGCGGGTATTGTAATTAAGAGTCATGGTAATGCTAAACAGCTTGCCTTTGAGTTTGCAATTGAACAGGCTGTAAAAGAAATTGAAAGTGGATTAGTCAGTAAAATATCCACAAGTCTTGATGTAATTGATTAAGATTCAGTTTTTGTAATTTAATTTGCCTCTTCTCTTGAAAAATTCGACCAATATCCTCATATTACTTTCTAGTTAGATAAGTTCATTTTCACATTGATACATGAATCTTTATTAATTTTTTATAGGTAATTTATGTCAAAGTACGCAGTAGTATTTCCAGGTCAAGGTTCACAAACAATTGGTATGCTTGCAGACCTAGCTTCAGATAATCCGGTTGTAGAACAGACGTTTTCACAAGCAAGTGAAATTCTTGGTTATGACCTATGGGATTTAGTGCAAAATGGAACAGTTGAAGAATTAAGCCAAACACAAATCACGCAACCTGCATTATTGGCTACCTCTGTTGCATTGTGGCGAATAGCCGCTGCGAAAGAAAGTTTTAAACCAGCACTCGTTGCTGGTCATAGTTTAGGTGAATATTCAGCATTAGTTTGTGCTGGTGTGATTAAATTTGAAGATGCAATCGCACTTGTTGAATTACGTGGCGAATTAATGCAACAAGCGGTACCAAAAGGTATTGGTGCGATGGCCGCTGTTATCGGCTTAGATAACGATGCAATCATTGCGGCTTGTGAAAAAGCGGCAGAAGCTGAAGTTGTTGCCGCTGTAAACTTTAACTCTCCTGGTCAAGTTGTGATCGCGGGTAATAAAGCGGCCGTTTCTCGTGCTTCTGCATTGTGTGTTGAAGCCGGCGCTCGACGTGTAATGCCGTTGCCAGTTAGCGTACCGTCTCATTGTGCATTGATGAAACCAGCGGCTGATGAATTAAAAATGGCATTAGAAAAAGTGACTTTTAATACGCCTGTCATCAAATTGATTAACAATGTAGATGTGGCCGCGCCAGTAGACGCCGACAGTATTAAAGACGCCCTTGTTCGTCAACTTTATATGCCAGTTCGCTGGACTGAAGTGATTGAATTAATGGCACAAGAAGAAATCACCGCATTATATGAATTTGGACCTGGTAAAGTATTAACAGGCCTTGTTAAACGTATTGATAAAACTATCACAGGTAGTGCAGTTAATAATCAAGCAACTATTGCTGATTTTGCATAGACAGTAGGAATAAATAAATGAGTTTTTCAAGTAAAACAGTACTCGTTACAGGCGCAAGCCGTGGTATTGGTCGCGCAATCGCGGAACATTTTGCAAAGTTAGGTGCCAAAGTTATTGGTACTGCTACTTCTGCACAAGGTGCTGAGCGTATTGGCGCATATTTAGGCGATGCCGGTTTTGGTTTAGAACTTAACGTGACAAGCCAAGATTCGGTGGATGCATTGTATGCTGAAATCAAAACCCAAGTAGGGCACATTGATATTCTAGTGAATAACGCTGGTATTACAGCGGATAATCTCTTCTTGCGTATGAAAGAAGATGAATGGTGTAATGTTATTGATACTAACTTGACCTCGTTATATCGTCTATGTAAGCCTTGCTTACGTGGCATGATGAAACAACGTTTTGGTCGTATTATTAATATCGGTTCAGTTGTCGGTTCTACAGGTAATGGTGGCCAAGCAAACTACGCCGCTGCCAAGTCTGGTCTGTTAGGTTTTACTAAGTCACTTGCAAGTGAAGTTGCGTCTCGCGGCATTACTGTTAATGCAGTTGCACCTGGTTTTATCGAAACGGATATGACCGCTGAGTTAACAGAAGAACAAAAACAAACAATATTAGCTCAAGTACCAACCAGTCGTCTTGGTAGTACAAATGAGATAGCTGAAACTGTTGGATTTTTAGCATCTGATGGTGCAAGCTATATTACGGGTGAAACCATCCACGTAAACGGCGGCATGTACATGGCTTAGCCATTTATATTTGATTTTGTTTGTAAATTTGCGATCTTTTTCACCAATCGTGGTTTGACCACCGAGTTAAGGCTTGCAAGTTTATGAGTAATCAATAAACTACTAATCAAAGTATTATATATTTTTCAAAGGAAAGTAAAAATGAGTAACTTCGAAGAACGCGTAAAAAAAATCATTATCGAACAACTTGGTGTTAAAGAAGAAGAAGTTAAAAACGCAGCTTCTTTTGTTGATGACCTAGGTGCTGATTCTCTAGATACAGTTGAACTTGTTATGGCTCTAGAAGAAGAATTCGATACAGATATCCCAGATGATGAAGCAGAGAAAATCACTACTGTTCAAGCTGCAATCGACTACGTTGTTTCTAGCGCTGAATAATTCAGCTGATTAGTTCTCTCTGAGAAAAAATCAAGTTAAAGTAATTATGATAATTACTTATAAATTTTAAAAGCGGTCGCAAGACCGCTTTTTTTTTGCCTATTTGGAGAACGAGTGTGGCTAATAATAGAAGAGTTGTAATTACAGGATTAGGAATTGTTTCACCGGTTGGCAACACTATTGCCACTTCATGGGAAGCGATTAAATCAGGTACCAGCGGCATTGAAAATATTGAGCACTTTGATACCACTAACTTTTCAACAAAATTTGCTGGCTTAGTTAATGATTTTGACGCTGAAGCGGTGGGTATTAATCGTAAAGATTGTCGTAAAATGGATTTATTTATCCAGTACGGAATCGTTGCAGCGGAACAAGCACTAAAAGATTCTGGTTTAGTTATTACTGAACAAAATGCAACCCGTGTGGGTACTGCTATCGGTTCGGGTATTGGTGGACTGGGTCTGATTGAGCAAAATGTGCATAATTTTGCTAAAGGTGGCGCACGTAAAGTGAGTCCATTCTTCGTACCATCAACAATTGTTAATATGGTTGCTGGACACGTTTCAATTCGTAATAATCTTAAAGGGCCAAACATTGCGATTGCAACAGCATGTACTTCAGGTACGCATTGTATAGGTCAATCGGCACGTATGATTGCATACGGCGATGCTGATGTGATGGTTGCCGGTGGTGCTGAAAAAGGGTCTACCGAAATGGGTATGGCTGGTTTTGGTGCCGCAAAAGCGCTATCAACTCGAAACGATGAGCCACAAAGAGCAAGTCGACCTTGGGATAAAGACCGTGACGGTTTTGTACTCGGTGATGGCGCGGGTGTATTAGTGATGGAAGAGTATGAGCACGCCGTTGCTCGTGGTGCGACTATTTATGCCGAGTTAGTTGGCTTTGGCATGAGTGGCGATGCATTTCACATGACGTCACCACCAGAAGACGGTGCGGGCGCTGCGTTATCAATGAATAATGCGATTGCAGATGCAGGTATTACTGCTGATCAAGTGGGTTATGTAAATGCCCATGGTACATCAACTCATGCTGGTGATAACGCCGAAACTGCGGCTGTTAAATCAGTGTTTGGCGATCATGCTTATAAACTTGCTGTTAGTTCAACAAAATCAATGACTGGTCATCTTTTAGGGGCTGCAGGTGCAATTGAAGCGATTTTCACCATCCTAGCATTAAAAGATCAAATATTACCGCCAACGATTAACTTGGATAACCCGAGTGAAGGTTGTGATCTTGATTATGTGACTGATGGTGCTCGCCCTGTGAGCATGGAATACGCATTATCTAACTCATTTGGTTTTGGCGGCACGAACGGCTCGCTATTATTTAAAAAAGCCGATTAATACGTGTTTTTCTTTATTTGATATTCACATGCAAGGTGATTAAAGCCACCTTGCATGTATCAAACATTTTTTCATTGGTGTAAAATGTGCGCTGGATTTCATTTACGCATTGAGCTATGAAAAAAATAATTACGGCTATTTCCTTACTGTTTACCATCCTATTAATTGCATGCGCACTTTTCTATTCTCGCTATCAATCTTTTGTGTCTGTTGAACGCGTTCAAACTGAGCATGTTTTGACGGTTGCGTCGGGTGATACTGCACAATCAATTGCTAATAGCCTGATTGTAGATCAGGATTTTGAATCAAAAGTATTTTTGCGGTTATTCTTCAAACAACACCCGTCTACAACCAATATCAAGCTTGGTTCTTACAAAGTGACTGCTGGTTGGGATTTTAAAACCTTATTTGAACATCTTGTCTCTGGCGATGAATTCCAACACAAAATCACCTTTATTGAAGGTTCAACATTCAAAGAATGGCGAAAGCAGTTATCACAGGCCTCAGGCGTTATTGATGATACCGCTGATTTATCAGAACAAGAAATTGCGCAGTTATTAAATATAGATAACCCTAAACTCGAGGGCTTAATGCTGCCTGAGACCTATTTTTATCCTGAAGGCACATTAGTGTCAGCGCTGTATCTTAAGTCTCATAAAAAATTACAGGCTTATTTAAATGAAGTGTGGGAAACAAGAGATAAGAAATTACCGCTGAAAAGCCCATACGAAGCTTTGATACTTGCTTCTATTATTGAAAAAGAAACAGGCTTAGAAAGCGAAAGAACAACCGTTGGCTCCGTATTCATCAATCGTTTGAATAAAAGAATGCGTTTGCAAACAGACCCAACTGTTATTTATGGTATGGGCGATGACTATAAAGGTAACATCCGTCGTAAGCATTTACGCCAAAGAACAGATTACAATACGTACGTGATCAGAGGTTTACCACCAACGCCAATCGCTATGGTGGGTAAAACATCGATCGATGCCGCATTACACCCAGCAACGACAAGTTATTTGTATTTTGTTGCGAGTGGCGATGGCGGACACTATTTTTCAAAGAATTTGAAAGAACACAACCGAGCTGTTCGTAAATACATTTTAAAGAAATAAATTGAAGAGAGTTATTGTGCAAGCAAAATTTTTAGTAATCGAAGGCCTTGAAGGCGCAGGTAAAAGTACCGCAGTGAACACTGTTATTAATTGGCTGGCAGAGCAGGGCATCACCGATGTGATCACTACACGTGAACCGGGCGGCACAAAGTTAGCAGAGAAAATGCGTGCTATTGTTAAAGACGTGGATACAGAAGAACCGTTGACTGAATCAGCAGAGTTAATGTTGATGTATGCAGCTCGCGCTCAATTAGTTGAAAATGTCATTAAGCCAGCATTAGCAAAAGGCCAATGGGTTGTTGGCGATCGCCATGACCTTTCCTCTATTGCTTATCAAGGTGGTGGTCGCGGTTTTGATATTGGTGTATTGAATACATTACGCCACGTTGCGATTGGTGACTTCAAACCAGATGTGACGTTATTATTAGATATCGACCCTGCAGTTGGTTTAGAACGTGCAAAAGTACGTGGAGAGTTAGATCGCATTGAACTAGAGCAATTGTCTTTCTTCCAGCGAATTGGTGCTAAATACCAAGAACTTGCTGCCGCAGATGACAGTATTTATAGTGTTGATGCAGGTCAGGATATTGATAATGTGCAATTACAAATTCGTGACGTATTAGCGACTAATGTTGATTGTCATCATCACAATGCAGATTAATTGATGCTATATCCTTGGTTACTACCTCATTGGGAAAAACAGCAAACGCAAATGACTGCCGGTCGTATGCATCATGCGTTGTTTATTACCAGTGCTAGCGGCATGGGCAAGTTGTCATTTGCACAGACCCTCGCACAAACATTGTTATGCAAAGAACCTGTTTGTTGGGAACCTTGTCATCAATGCCATCCTTGTCAATTATTTGAAACCAGTGTGCACCCTGATTATTATCTGGTTGCCACCGAACCCGGTAAAATTATTGGTGTTGATCAAATAAGACAGATCAGTCAGAAATTAAATGAATATTCACAGCTGGCTGGTAATAAAGTGGTGATTATCGAGCATGCTGAAAGCTTTAATTTAGCATCTGCGAACGCGTTACTTAAAACATTAGAAGAACCGAGTGACGGTAGCTATATAATTTTGCTTGCCGAAAATAAAGCGCAGGTTTTGCCAACTATTTATAGCCGTTGTCAGAAGCTGCACCTGCCTGCACCTCCAGAACTGGAGACGCTGTCATGGTTACAGCAACAGTTTCCGATAGAAAGTCCAACACTGACGTCTATCCGTATTAATCACGGCGCACCTTTACACACATTAAGTTATTTAAATAAC
Source organism: Moritella dasanensis ArB 0140 (assembly GCF_000276805.1). Taxonomy (GTDB): domain Bacteria; phylum Pseudomonadota; class Gammaproteobacteria; order Enterobacterales; family Moritellaceae; genus Moritella; species Moritella dasanensis. The sequence goes on from NZ_AKXQ01000031.1 coordinate 12,435, forward strand.
GGTGATGATGATTTACGTAAAGAGATATTCGCTAACATTTCGCTGTTAACACAACAGCCCGCAGCGATCACTCGACTATGTGAAATCATTTCTGACCGTACATTAGAAAAACTGTCTTGGTTACAATTTATCTTAATTGATTTACAAAAAGTAAATCGAGGGGTAAGCATTGATTACATAGTGAATACCGATCAACTTGAATGGTTAACGCATTTTTCAACGCAATTATCACAAGATAAAATTACTCAACTACAATCAGAATTAACAGAGCTTCGTGAGTTATTAATGAAAAATAATAATTTAACCGCTGAAACTTTAGTCCTGTCCTTTTTGATTAAACTTAAAAGATTCATAAATTAATATGCTAGTAGATTCTCATTGCCATTTAGATGGTCTAAATTACGATACCATTCATACCGATCTTGCAGACGTTGTTAACAAAGCAACAGAACGCGGTGTGTCGCATTTATTAAGTGTGTCAGTGACACTGCCGCGCTTTAAAACCATGATTGAGTTGATTGCTGACTTTGATAATATTCATGCCTCATGTGGTGTGCATCCACTAAACCTTGAAGACGAATACGAAAAATCAGAGCTACTGGCGCTAGCTGGTAATGAAAAAGTGGTGGCGATTGGTGAAACCGGTTTAGATTATTTCTATTCACCTGAAAACAAAGATATCCAGCAAGCGTCATTTCGAAACCATATCCAAGTTGCGATTGAGCTTAAAAAACCACTGATTATTCATACGCGTGGTGCAGTTGATGATACGATCCGTATCTTGAAAGAAGAAGGCGCAGAAAAAATCGGTGGTGTTATCCATTGTTTTACTGAGTCTGATGCGATGGCTGCTGCAGTATTGGAAATGGGCTTTTATATCTCGATATCGGGTATTGTGACGTTCAAATCAGCTAAAGACCTGCAAGCCGTGGTTAAAACGATTCCCGCTGACAGGTTACTAGTGGAAACGGATTCACCATACTTAGCGCCTGTGCCATATCGCGGTAAAGAAAACCAACCAGCTTATGTGCGTGCTGTCGCCGAGTTTGTTGCCGAGCTACGCGGTGTAAGCTTTGCTGAACTCGCTGCAACAACAACAGAGAACTACTTCACGCTGTTTAACGCGAAAAAGTAATTTGAGGCAGAGATTGAAATCACGCTCTACTTTTGACGAAAGAGTGGAATGTGGTATTATCACCACCAATTATGGCGACATACAACAATTTTCGAGTTTCAGTTCGATAAATTATCAGTACTATTTATATAAATAACAGTGCGATCTCTATAAATATCAGTACTATCTCGATATTCGTGTGACGACTATCGAATTCAATTATTATTTGGAGGCATTTTGGCCCACCTAGTTACCTATACTTATAAAAAACAAGATAAGAAAATTCCATTTTCATACCGACAGTTTCACCACATCTATGAAGCGGCGGCTGCAGAAGAAGGCATCGACTTAACGCAATATATGATGATGGAAAAACAAGTTGAAGATGTCTCGAAAGGGACTAAATCAGTAAGAGAATTTCGTAAAAATCATTTTACTAAATTAGGTTTCAGTAACGTTTGGTTTATTAAAGACGGTATTGAAGACTAGTTAGCGTGAAATAAATAGGTGGTCAACTATATACTTCTATAGGACCACCTATTAAACAACATCTATTACGACAGTAAGGTTAAACCCGTCGGTAAGCAGTCACCAAAGATACGCTTCATTACCGTTTCATCAGACGTTTGTACTTCTTGTACTAACGCTAACCAAGATTCCGATAATTTATTCTGCGTTAACTTTTCTATCACAGCATCCCTGACTTTATCCTGAACATCCATTTCTCTATCACCGGTCTTTCTCGCGATCATAACGGCTGCAAAGGCAATGTGCGGTTCTTTCTGCCAATTAGCATCAAGTAATGTATTCAGCCATGTTTCCACGATATGTCGCGGGATAACATTATGTTGGCTGCCATAAAAAGCAACACGTGATGCGATACGACCTAATGCCCACCAATGTAATTGCTGATTTTGTGGTTTGCTTAATTTAGCTAACAGGTATTCACCAAATTCAACTTTCAGTGCCACTGGAATGTGTTCTAGCGATGCTGCAAGTCGGATAATATCATCATAGCTGCGTAACTTAGCTTGGTTGATCATTTTAGCGTGTTTGTTACTGTCTTCTACAAAGTAGATCGAAATTGTTTCGTATATTTCAATCTGCTGTTGCTCATTCAGGCCACCAGCGATACGACGCCATAAATTCCACCAATCACTCCATGACTGTGTTGATTTATTGTATTGGATCGCCGATTTAAATATCGGCCAAATCTGTTCAATACGCCAATCATCGGCAGGGTAACCAAAACCAGGGCGAAGCAAGAAGCTCGTTAGCTTTAACCAATTACGTTCATGCTGTTCGGTACGGCGGCGGTTTTTAGCAAACTGTAAACAAGGTGCTACCAGTTCGCGTAATAAATCAGTATCCCAAGTATCACGTTTACCCAGACGTTTATCTAGGTCATTACGTAATGACTTAACTAACTTTGGATCACTTTTTTTACTACTTGCACCGTATACTGCTTCAATTAACTGAATTGCATCAGGCAAGTTAGGATGAAGCTGTTTAATATCATTGATATTCTTGCTGTCATCATTCGATTTTTTAGTCGCTAAACTTGGACGAACAGAGAATTCTAGTGCCCAACGTTGTTTGCTGTTGGTTTCACTCACACATTCTAACTGCAAAGTACCAATACTGCTTAGCTTGCAAGACAGATAAACAGATTCAAAACGTTTATGGTCTTTGTGCTCAGGAATTGTAACTACAAAAGGTGGTAAAGGTGTTTTGCCTTTCAGTTGTGTTTCAAACTCTTTTTCAACGATGTCGCCAGGTTTGAAATTACTTTCATGACTGGTGGTTGCAAGATTAAAACGAATTGGCTCACCAATGGTTAACGAAAACAAACGGCTATCTAAATTAATAACTTGTTCTTCTTCTGTCCCCTTAGGTAATAGACAGATAGATTGCGATTTACCTGAGCGATCAGTTATTTCTATGAAGTAGTTACGTGCACTACCGCCGCCAATTTGTTTTTGCTTGCCCATCTTAGCAAAACCGAACTCAACGGCGCCATAAGCAACAGACAGATCTGGATTACCATTGTGTAACATCTGCACTTTTTGTTGTTTCCAACCAGATAATACTTTTTCGATTTGCAGTTTTACTTGTTGGCTATTAAAAATACCACCGTTAACCAGTATTGCCGCAGGAACGACTGCAGGGTCATAATCGTCCGTTGCGTCGACATCGTAATAAGTATGAATGAATTCAGCAATGTGTTTTGAAATCGCTGGATCTGACGTATACGGTAAACCAAATTCTACAACGGCATTTTTTCGGTGTGTTGGTAATTCGTTAAAGCCGCTGTTTGGTAAGAAACCATTAAACACCATGTCGATGACTTCATTCTTTGTCAGTTCACATTTCTTCGATTGTGCAATCAGTTTTGAGCCACGACCTAGCAGTGTAATTGATGTTGTGCTGGGTGGTTGTTCAGATAAAAACAGTTCTTTGGCTTGGCGTGTTTGTTGTATTAGTTGCCCTAACGCCGCAGTTTTCAAACGTTGATCAGGGGATATTCTTGATTCAACAATATGCGCTAGTGCTAAATCGATGTTATCACCACCGAGCATCAAGTGATCACCAACCGCAACACGGTTTAAATTTAATTCACCATGTGCTAATGACATTTCGATTAAACTTAAATCTGTTGTACCGCCACCTATATCACAAACAAGCATGGTTTTGTCTTGTTCGATCAAATCTGTTTTAGCCTGTTTATTACGGTGATACCAATCGTAACAAACGGCTTGTGGTTCTTCTAATAACGTCACGTTTGTTAAGCCAACAAGATCTGCTGCAGCGAGTGTTAATGCGCGAGCCGTGTCGTTGAAAGAGGCTGGGACTGTGATGGTAATATTTTGATCGGCAAGTAGGTGATCAGGATTGTGATAATTCCAAGACGCCTGAAAGTGCGCTAAATAGCTGGCACTGGCAATCACTGGCGATACTTTCTGAATATTATCTTCTACAGCCCAAGGTAGGATTGCCGCTTGTGCGTCGATGCTTGGATGGGATAACCAACTTTTGGCACTGGACACTAAGCGACCCTTGGTTTTAGTGCCTAAATCTCTAGCCCATTGACCAACGATGACATTGGCTATTTCACCGTCAAATCGTGTTGATTGCCAAGGTAATACACAATCCGTTGTGGCAATTTCATTGTCGTTAAAGTGATAGCGGAATGAAGGGAGTAGAGGTTTTCTTGAGACTTCGCCAGGACCAATCAATTGGTCAGTGTGAAATACAGACGCACTAGCTTGATAATCATCGATACTTTTGAAAGAAAGCACACTGTGGGTGGTGCCAAGATCGATGCCAATGACATATTGCGCTGTTTTGGAAACAGGTGAGGGCATTAAAAACTCCATATAATAAAACTCAGGGCTAAGTGCCCTGAGTTAAGTACACGTGGTATAAATATATAGTATCCATATAACGTGTGTATTGATTATGCTAAATCCTATTTACTGTCTAACAGTAAGCTCGATTTCCCACGTTTCATCACTGTCATTGGCGATAGCCTCAACTTTCAGTGTGCCCACTTCAGTCACAGTGACAGACAATGATACTGGTACGACATCACCACTATTACGGTTAGCAGAGTCAAGCGTTACTTCGATGTCTGGAAGCTGGTCAAGATCATCAGGTTGCCAGAAATCAAGGTGCGTACCCACAACATCTTCACGGCGCACTGTTGAACCGAAGAATTTAAATTTAACCGGTTGACCAACAACGAGACCAAACTGATAAGTTGATACGTCGTGGTTCGTGCCTTCTTCAAGACCAAATGGGGCAATGCAGACTGCTTCCAACGGTGCTTCAAAGCCAGGAATTGCTGGCATTGAGCTTTCAACACCCACGTAGTATGCGCTAGCGAGACCGCCTTTAATACGTACGCCTTTACCTTGTTTCGCATAACCGTGGTAACAAGCACCATTGGCAACGGCAAGGTCTAGATCAATACCCGTTAATAGTTTTGCTTCTTCTTCAACGTCAGCAGTAATTAACCAGTCGTTAATAATACCGATGAGTTTAGAACTGATGGCATCAGACTTAAACACACCACCATTAAATAATACTGCGGTCGGTTTAATGAAATCACCGGCATCTGTTGCGATAGCATCGTGCTGTTTATTCAAGAAATGCGCGATGTGTTTGGTGATCGCTGCATCTTGTGCATACGGTAAACCAATCTGTGTTAACGCCGTACGGGTATTTTGTTGTGGCATTTCTGACACTGCAGTTGCAGGGAAGAAACCATCTAAAATAGTTTGCTTCACTTCATCGCGTGTTAGTTCTGTTTGCATTGTGCCAGCAATCAGTTTTGAACCACGGCTTGGGATAACAATCGGCATTGTATCGATATCATTATCAGATAACAGTTGCTCTTTGGCATCACGACAGGCATGGGTAATGGCTTGAATTTGCCAAGGTTGTAATTGCTTACCTTCTTGCATCAATTTCATTTTTAGACGATACGCCAGCGCAAGGTCCATATTATCACCGCCAAGTAGGATGTGCTCACCTACTGCAACGCGTGATAATGTTAAATTACCTTCTACTTCTTCAACCGAGATTAATGATAAATCGGTTGTACCACCACCTATATCAACCACAAGTATGGTATCACCCACATTAACTTGGTCACGCCATTCATCGCCACAGGCTTGTAACCAGCTATATACAGCGGCTTGTGGTTCTTCAAGTAGGTTTAAATGTTTAAGGTTTAGCGCTTGTGCGGCTTGCGCTGTTAAGTTACGCGCGGCCGGATCGAACGAGGCCGGAATCGTGATTGTCACATCTTGTTCTGAGATTGGAGCATCTGGGTGTGCGTAGTTCCAAGCGTCGGCTAAATGGCTTAAGTACTGACTTGTTGCCGTCACTGGTGAGATTTTTTCAACTTCATCAGGGCTTGAGAAAGGTAAGATCGAATCATGTGGGCTGACGGTAGCATGGCTTAACCAGCTTTTAGCGCTCGACACCAAACGAATCGGTGTTTTAAGACCAAGGTTACGTGCGACATCACCGACAAGTGTCGTATTATCTGCGTTCCAAGGTAATGGTGTTTGATCTTTACTGATCTCATCTTCATGTGCTTGATAGACAAAAGACGGCAGTTGATATTTTTCTGTGACAGAACCCGGTGCAGAGAGTTGCGGGATAGCAAACAGTTGCTTTGCTACTTTATCGCCTTCTTGTTCTAAATCGATATAGGATAATACGCAGTGTGTGGTACCTAGATCGATACCAATACTGTACTTTGCCGTTGTTTCAGTTATGTCGCTCATAGTTCCACCTCTGCTGCTGCAACGATATTCGCGTTGTGGCCTTGTGCAAGTTTAGGCAAGTTAACCTTGGTTATTTTCCAGCCTGCGTGTACTAAAATACCACGGTAAGGTGCTGAACCGAGTACGTTACCAATTAGCTTAATTTCAGATGGGTTAAAACCTTCAGCGACGGTTACTTGGCTTTCTTCTTCTTCAGTGCGAATTGGCGTGAAACTAAAGTATTCATTGATTACTTTTTTGCTGCCAGTATGAATAATACGTGCTGCGGCACCAATTTGTTCGTCAGACGCGCCGGTTAAATCTTCTTGGATAAAATCGATAAAACGCGCTTCATTTTGGAGTAATGACAAAAGCTGACAAGCGGCAGCAGGGCTTGCTTCTTGTAGTGGGGCTTTGATTTCGACAATCTTTTCAACTTCAACGATTTTCTCAACGTCAACGTGTTTGATTACCTCTACAATTTTTTCTACTTCCACTTTAACTTCAATTTCTTTTTCAACAATCTTTTCTATTTCAACTGTTTTTTTACCGCCTCGAATGAGAGTGAGTAGTAACAGGATCACGGAAAGCGCGAATAAAGCAATGTGCGCTGCGTCAGGGCCAGCAGGTAGTTCAGAGATATTTGTAAGGTCGAAGTTCATATATTTTACTCAAGTTTGTATAAATCAATATTATCGCGATTTTATCATAGTTATTTATGTTGCGGAGTATAATGTGATTTTTTAGCTTATTTAGCCTGTAGTTAGGTACAAATCATTTGTAGTTAGGAACAAAGAGTAGCCATATTAGCGGAAATAATTAGAAACGTATTTTCAAGCTTAGTGATATTTTAAGAAATATAAAAAAAATAAAAAAAAGCCCAGTACAAATCCTTGTAATGAGCTTAGGGAAATTGGTATGAACGTGTATTTAAATATAGTAAATTATTTACATATATCAAATTACCGTCATTTTATTGTGCGCTTAAGCAAATTCAGAACCCACTATCGATGGGATCTGAATTCATTAACTCTTTATTCATTAAACAAGTTGTTATCGCGTACTAGGTCGCGTGGGTAATTATTTTTCAAGCGTTGATTAACACGCTTACCTAAACCAAGCACACTGCCTTCAAGTAATACAACAAGCTCACCTTGTAGGGCATCTAAATCTTCAATCTCGATATCAGAGAAGCTAATATCACGACCCATGATGTATTGTTTCGCTTGTTCAATATTCAGTGACACCGTGTTTTTATCACAGTGATGACCAAAAATACGCGCCCATTCATGTTGAGCTCGGAAGCCTTTCTTGAATTTTTCAGCAATTTTGATACCGATACGATCAAATTTGAATTTGCCAATGAACGCTGGAAACTCTTTAGGGAATAACCAGATTTCACTATCGCGATGATAGAAAACGCCACTCTCAAATTCAAAGCTAAATGCATCACGGAAATAATCACGAATGGCGTCATTTTCGTCACGGCTAACAGGGCTGAATGGGAATATTAAGCGTTTTTTCTTTTTAATAGGGCGTAAACCCTGCGATTCTTTTTTAGTGAATTTAGCAACAAAGAAACCTTCACTGTTATAAATCTGCGGCCAAACGTGTAAGTAACCTTCCGCAGTAAGACAGTTATTCGCGGTTGGGAACAAATCGTTAAGCGGAACTACTTCGGCATGGTCTGGATAGAGGTCGAGTAAATGTTGGCAAACCGCTTGGTTTTCAGTGTTGTTTAGTGTGCAAGTTGAATAGATTAACGTGCCACCGGGTTTTAACGCTTTAAATGCGCTTTCAATTAATTCTTTCTGAATGTCGGCAATGTCATTGATACTTTTTAACGACCAATTAAGCATTGCTTTGTCATCTTTGCGGATAGCGCCTTCACCAGAACAAGGCGCGTCCAGTAATACCGCATCAAACATTTCAGGTAACCAGGTGCCAAAAACATTCGCGTCATAGTGACTAAGGGCGATGTTTTTAATGCCACAACGTTGAATATTTGCACTGAGTACTTTTAAACGGCTTGATGACAACTCGTTCGCAACGATGAAGTTGTTGTTATTACATAATGCTGCAATTTGGCTAGTCTTCGAACCTGGCGATGATGCACAATCAAGAATAGTGGCATATTGCGCGGCTACATCTGTTACTTGTGCTTTGAATAATGCTGTAACAGGCAGCATCGAACTTGCTTCTTGAATATAGAATAAGCCAGCGATGTGTTCCCAGCTATTACCTAATTTAGTCTCAGTATTTTCTTGTTCTAACCAAAACCCTTCTAAACACCAAGGGATAGGGGTTAATAACCACTGTTTTGTTTTCGCTAACTGTTGAAATTCTTCAACAGAGATTTTAAGCGTATTAACACGAACACTGGTTTTCAATGGTGTTTTACAACAAGCAATAAAGTCATCCATAGAGAGATGTTCGGGAATAATGTTACCCATTAATGTGAGGTAATCTTCAGGCAGTTTTATATTGGAATGCACTTTATAAGCTCAATTGAAAAATAAGGGGGTATTTTATCACATACCCAAGTTACTTCAAGATGCTATATCAGGGGCGAACATGGGTATTTACCCCAGCTACTTCAAGGTTGGGATTGTTGAAGTAGCTGGGGAGGAGGCGTTACTTAGTTGGTTTTTCTATTTTAGGATCCCACTTAAGCCAATCTGGATTCACTTCTTGAGCCAAATTGAATTGGGTAAAAGGTGCAGCTAATTGGCCGCTGCCATTTGAATTATTACCTGCATCCGGTGTTGCAAACGCAATACCACCCGCTAAAATCGTTTTTAATGATTCAGCTTTTAACGTCGCACCGGTTAGACCGATATCGACGTTAAACCCAGAAACAGCCCAGAACCGACTATTATTACGGACTAAGTGTTGGTACTTAGGCTCGATGTTAAGTGTAATCAGTACTTTATCACTTTGTGCTGATAATTCTGAATAGGTCACTGAACCGACTTCGACCTGGCGGAAGTAGACAGGGGTTCCGGGTGTTAAGCCCATTAACCGTTGGCTAACGACAGTGACAGACAAACCAACATTCTCAGCGGCGATGTCCGGCGCACTATTAAGGACTTTAAAGCGACTGACGTGCTTGCCTTGGCCTTTCGTTACATTGATATAAGCACCTGAAATGAGTGTATTGGCGTTTTTAATGCCATCGAGACCCACTTCAACACTTTCTAACCAGTACTGGCTACCTTGCTGCACGAAGTATTTGGCATAATCAGTTTCTAGTTTAGCCGTTGCTTCAATAAAGCCTTGTTCTACTTTTAACTTGATCGCGCTAATTTCACCAACCTTGATACCTTTGTGTTTAATTTCGGTTCCGACATTAATGTCAGCCCCAGATGTAAAGGTTAATGTGACTGTCGGACGGTCATCGGTTGCAGCAGCAAAGCTACGGAACAATTTGTAATGCGTGGCTTTGGACTTAGCGAGGCTGACTTTGTTGTCATTAACAGGTTTGATGTTATCGAAGTTGATACCCCCAGTTGCAATGGTCAGTAACGATTCGGTTTGCACTTTTAAATTACTCAAGCTACCAGAGATATCAATGCCTGAAACATCCCAAAATACACTGTTACTGTTAATTAAGTGTGCATATTGGCTAAAAATATCCAAGGTGATCACAATATGTTCGTTGTCGGCAGCCAAACGGAAATCAGCCACTGAACCAACGGCGAGTTTACGGTAATAAACCGGCGCACCATTTGAAATAACGTGACTCGGTTTACTTAACAGTGTAATCGTCTTATTCGCTTTAAACGCATTGCTGCCTAATTTTGCCAGCGCAAGAGAAGGGTAGAGTTGGTATTGTTGATGACGACTTTTTGATTTGAATGCCTTGTCGTTCACAAGTTCGATACCACCACTGATTAATGCCGCAATGGGTGCTGACTTGATATTAAGACCTGACACATTGGCGTCGACAGACACACCACTGATATTGATAAAACGTGTCGAACGTTTAAGTAAATGGGCATAATCTTGGTAGATGTTAACGCCTAAATCTATCAGGTTAGTTTTAGTGTTAAACGTTACGTGGCTAATGTGGCCAATCGGGTAGTTCTTGTAATAGACTTTATTGCCTACCGCTAATCCATTTGCATCATTCGCGGCAATCGAAATCTGCTTGTTTGGAATAAGATCATCGACGTTTGATACTAAGTCAAAGGTGGTTTGTAGCTCGCCTTGCCCAGGAGTGAAAAGAATGTAATTACCGGTGACAAAATTAGCCACATTCTTGGTTTCAGTAACTGACAGTTTTGCTTTTTCAACCCAAAATTGAGTCCCTGCACGTAATAACTCGGCAACGTCTGGGTCGACGTCAGCAAATGCTTTTGGTGTTACTTGTTGTGTTTTAGGATCTATAGATTGCGTAATGACCTGTGTGACTTCACCAACCTGTTGACCGTTTAAATAGATATTGTTACCTATTTTAATGTCATTGGTGTTGGATAAATTAAATTCAATTTGAACTGCACGTTCAGCATCGCTTATATTGCTATAAAGCGTATAAGCTTGATTATTTTTGACTTCAATACCGTCTGTTGGTGAATCAAATGCGAGCGCACCACTGATAATCGCGGTGAGACTTTCAGTTTGAATTTTAACGCCATCAAAGCCAAACTCGGCATTAATACCGCTTGCATTCCAAAAACGTGAGTTGTCTTTTACCAGGTAGCTGTATTGGTGATTGATCACGGCTTCGATTAATATGTTGTCAGTGTCTTTATCTAGTTTGAAACTGTGAACTTGACCAACGGGGATCTTTTTATAAAATATTTCAGAGCCAGGGCGAACGGAAGCCAGTTTATCTGTGCTTAATCGTACAATTAAGCCTTGATCATCGGGCAAGTTGTTTGGTGCTGTTTGTACCGCATTAAACTTAATGCTGTATTCGCCATCCCCTGGGGCTACATCAATGTAATTACCCGTCACTAATGCGTCAAGTCCTGATATGCCGGCAATAGATGCTTTGGGCGCGACTAACCAAAACTGCGTATTTTCACGTAATACAGGTTCGGCTTTACTGTCAACTTCAGCGGTGACATAAACACTTCTAAGATCATCATCTAAGGCAATCTTTTTGACTTTACCGATGACCAAACCTTGATACTTGATCAGGGTTTTACCTTCGACAATACCGTTGGCATTCGCAAAATGAATGCGGAATTCAATCCCGGCTTGGGCAATACTTTGATACATGAGGTATAACCCAAGCAAGATTGCGACAATCGGTAATAGCCAGATTGGTGACATCACATTAGGTTTATGCAATACCGGTTTCGGGGCATTACAATTTTCAGGCATGTCTGGTTCGTTATTTTCTTTCATTTTTATGGTTTAAATCCCAAATTAAACGTGTGTCAAAACTTTCAGCAGCTAAGATTGTTAATACAACAACCAAACCAAAGCAAGTCGCTCCATATCCGGGATCCACTGAGAGTAAATTACCTCGGTTGATCACCGCGACCATAATCGATATAACAAACAAATCCATAATGGACCATTTACCGATCCAATGAATTGCATTAAATAATAATAATTTCCGTTTTGGTGCAATAAATATCTTATTTTGCACGGATAACAAAATCAGCCCTAACCCTATTATTTTAAATAACGGCACTAAAATAGAGGCCACAAAAATAATAATCGCGATGCCTAAATCGTTACTTTTTGCTAGTGCGATGGTACCCGACATAATGGTGTCTGGTGTCGCCTTACCTGTGCTTGTTAATGTGCTAATCGGTAATAAGTTTGCTGGGATCATCATGAATGCAGCCGCAAGTAGATAAGCCCACGTTTTTTGGATGCTACTCGGGATCCTAAAATGGACTTGTGTAAAACAGCGAGGGCAGTGTTGACGCTTAATATCCTCTTTTACGCTGATGAGCAGATGACACTCATGGCACTTAGCTATCTGATTATCTTTAGCGTTTTGCATTTTTTTCCATTTTTTGCCAGAAGGTTTCAAGGTTTAACCTATACATAATAAGGCTAGAGACAAACATCAGTGATACAAAACTGAGTAAGCCAAATTGTAATTTGATATCAGCGATGTCGGAAAGTTTAAATACCGCGATTAAAAAACTGACGAGGTAAACTTCTAACATACTCCATTCGGTAAAAAATTTAACTAGCTTGAGTAATAAAATAAGTTGCGGTGTATTACGTTTTGTCAGTAACAATAAGCAAGCTTGGGTGAGGCAAGATAAAAACAGAAAGGGGGCAACGAAACTACAAAAAATAACCAATAGGCCGACGAAATAAAACTTTTTGTCAAATAATGTCCAAGCACCTTGAATCAGCGTTGCGGCCTCTTCGACACCTAACATGGTGATGGTAAACATGGGGAATACATTGGCGATAACAACAAGTATGAGGCCTGTAATTGAAAGTGCCAATATACTGCTTATCGAAAAATCATTGTTTTTGTAGAGTAGCGTATTACAGCGTGGGCAGTGTGCATGTCTATTTTTTGCTATAGGCACGTGATTGACAATTAGGTCGCATTTATTACACACATTAATATTTGACATTCAAACCCGCTAATAGCTAATTATTTATGCTTGTATACACGCACCATTTAATCATTAAAGGTAGCACGTTTCATAATGTGTTCATTAATAGCATTGTTTTATTACAAATATCAACACTATCACTAATTTATGCTACATGAATATAGAAACAATACGGTGTTTTTGTTTATACCGGACTGAATCAAGCATATTTTATGGCCAACGACTTGAATTCATCGTAAATACTAAATACACTGTCATAATATACAGTGTATTTAGGGGATTGGTTCATGGCCGTAATAGTAAAGTATGTAGTTGAACGAAATGGTGTGGAAAAAATGACGTCTACAAGTAAAAAAGAAGCTGATGCATATGACAAAATGTTGGATGTTGCCGAGGGGCTTACCGACTTCATCAGCACATCGTCGCTTGAAATCGATGATCGCCTCACTGAAGAGTTAGCATTATACCTGGCACAAAACAGTACATCACTACAGCACATTTTAAAAGGCGGTAAGTTAAAAGCGCCAGAAGAGAAAGAACAAAAGGCCCCTAAAGCTAAAAAGGCGGCAAAAAACACCTCAGAAAAAGAAGCTGCTTAATCTTTCATCCGGTTAATTATTGTTTATGAAAGCATAAAAAATAGCCAGAATAGTTATTTTTTAACACCTTTTGGGGTTATGACGGCGGATTAAAGATAGCATTTAATTGCAATCGCTCTATAATAGCGATAAATTTTATACATGCGATATAGCAAGATTACGTTTTGTTATATCAGAACAATTAGAAGTAATTTAAGGTCATTCATGGAAAACATTGAAAAGCTAAAAAATAGCAAAGAAGTTATCGCTTATTTGGTAGAAATATTCCCAAAATGTTTCACTGCAAAAGGCGAAGCTAAACCGCTAAAAATTGGCATTTTTCAAGATCTGGCTGAGCGTCTAAAAGAAGACTCTAAAGTTAGTAAAACATTGTTACGTACGGCTCTTCGTCAGTATACTGCAAGCTGGCGTTACCTTCACGGCGCTAAAAAAGATGCTGTACGAGTTGACTTAGATGGCAACGAAGCAGGTGTTTTAGATGCAGAGCATATCGAGCATGCACAAAAAACACTTGAAGAAAGCAAAACTAAATTCTTCGCTGAACGTAATAAGAAAAATGCAGAACAGAAGGCTAAAGCTGAAAAGGATAAGCCTGCTGTTAAACGTGCACCTAAAAAAGTAGTTAAAAAACCTGCACCTAAAGTAGCTCAAAAACCTACAATTCAAGTTGAACGCCCAGTAAATGAAGCGGAACTTAAATCAGGTCTAGCAGTCAAAGTTGTAATTGGTAAAGCACCGGTACAAGCAACTATCGTTGAAGTATCTAAAGATGGTGTTCAAGTTCAATTACTATCAGGACTTTCTCTAAAAGTAAAAAGAGAGCACCTTTTTGTGTAAAGCAATAAGAGTGTTCTGAATTTTTAATAGTTGAGTGTTAGCTAAATATATGAAATTTAGCTAATACTTGACTATTATTAATTTAGCGTTACTTATTCTCAAAAGGATTTTTAATGAAAAAAGTTTTAAAAAGAACTTTTATCAGTGCTTCGGTACTATTAGCCACACATGCGTTTGCATTTGAACCCGCTATTTCAATTCAAGAACTCCCCACATTAAAGCAAGAAGCTCAGCATTCTGAAGCAAGTAAACGTCTCGTCAATTTATTCACGCGCTCTCACTATAAATCTGTAGATTTTGATGACACTTTCGCTGTTGAAGTTTTCGATCGTTATTTAAAACACCTTGATGCTTATCGTACTATTTTCTTGCAAAGTGATGTAGATAGTTTTAATAAATACGCTCTTTCATTTAAGAATGATTTCCGTCAAGGTCGTCTTGCCCCTGCTTATGATATTTATACCGTCGGTTTACAACGTCGTTATGAACGCTTTGCTTATGCATTAACCTTGCTTGACACTGAAATTAAATTCGATACAGATGATGAGTACTATTTCGATACATCTGAGTCAGAGTGGGCTAAAACAACAGCACAACTTGATGAGTTATGGCGTCAAAAAGTTAAGTATGAAGCACTTAATTTAAAATTAACCGGTAAAGACTGGCCTGAGATAAAGAAATTACTGCATAAGCGTTATGATACTGCTATCAAACGTCTGAAACAGACGCAGAGTGAAGATGTTTTCCAAACATTGATGAACTCGTATGCACGTAGTATCGAGCCGCACACTTCTTATTTATCCCCCCGTAACGCCGACCGCTTCAAAACCGAAATGAATCTTTCATTAGAAGGTATTGGTGCGGTATTACAGACGATTGACGATTATACCGTTATTCGCTCTTTAGTTGCTGGTGGACCTGCTGATGCGACCAAACAATTAAAAGCCGAAGATAAAATCGTTGGTGTTGCGCAAGATGACAAGACCATCGTTGATATTGTTGGTTGGCGCTTAGATGACGTCGTTGATAAAATTAAAGGCCCTAAAGGCACTAAAGTTCGCCTTGAAATCGTTCGTGGTGAAGGTGCAAGCGAAAAGCACAAGATCGTCGAAATCATTCGTGACAAAGTGCGTTTAGAAGACCGCGCCGCAAAGTCGAAAGTGATCGATGTTGATGGTGAGAAGGTGGGTGTTATCGAAATCCCAAGCTTCTACGATGGCTTAACTAAAAATGTATTGACTGAATTAACCAAACTCAAAGAAGACAAGGTTAGTTCTATCATTGTCGACTTACGTGATAATGGTGGCGGTGCATTAAAAGAAGCTAACTTACTTTCAGGTCTGTTTTTTGATTCAGGCCCGACAGTACAAGTGCGAGATGCGCGTAATAAAGTCAACGTACTTGAAGATCGTGATGGCAAAACTTACTACGACGGTCCACTTGTTGTGTTAGTTAACCGTTATAGTGCATCAGCATCAGAGATCTTCGCGGCGGCATTACAAGACTACGGTCGCGCCTTAGTCGTTGGTGAACAGACATTTGGTAAAGGGACTGTACAACAGCACAGAACACTTGCGCGTTTGTATGATCTATATGACAAGCCTATTGGCAGCGTGCAATATACTATTTCAAAATTCTACCGTATTAACGGTGGCAGCACGCAATTAAAAGGTGTATTACCAGACATCGCTTTCCCGTCGGCTGTACAACCAGAAGACACCGGTGAGTCAATTGAAGATAATGCACTGGCTTGGGATCAGATCCGTAAAGCAAGTTATCAGCAATCATTAGTTATACAATCAAGTGTGAACACGTTAACTGAACGTCATAATAAGCGTGTAGCAACTAACCCTGAATTTAGTTATATCCAAGCCGATATTATTAAATATAAGCAGGAACTTGATAGTAAAACAATTTCTTTAAAAGAGTCTGTGCGTATTACCGAACGTGAAGAAAACGAAGCACTTCGTTTGAAACGTTTAAATGAGCGTTTAGTACGTAAAGAATTACCTGCGGTGAAATCATTTGATGATAAACCTGAGGACTTTGAGTTTGACGATGCCTTCTTATTAGAAGCCGCCAACATTGCTATTGATTTAAGTAAATCGAGCTAAACTACCTCCGTTTTTACTTCAAGTGCAGCGTGATGCTGCACTTTTTTTTCCTTTTTTTTATGTCTCTATCCGTCGATAGATTAGGACTATAAATGACAGTTAAGCCTAATGCCAAGCATTTAAAAGACTATACAGCCCCAAATTATTTCATTGATAATATTGATCTAGACTTTAACCTTGATGATAGTAAAACTAAAATTGTCGCTATTAATAAGGTGCGTCGTAGTGGTAGCCATAACGATCCGCTTATATTAGATGGCGTTGATCTCACCTTGCTCGCTGTTTCTATAGACGGTCATCAAATTGATAATTATTTAGTGAAAGACAATCAGCTTATTATTTCTGATTTACCGTCTGAATGTGTACTTATCATTGAGACCGAAGTAAACCCACAGGAAAATACCAGCTTAGAAGGGTTATACAAATCAGCAGACGCTTTCTGTACGCAATGTGAATCTGAAGGCTTCCGTAAAATAACTTATTACCTTGATCGCCCCGATGTACTTGCTGTTTTTAGTACTAAGATCACAGCAGATAAAGCGGCTTTCCCGTATCTATTATCTAACGGCAACTGTGTCGACAGTGGTGAACTCGATAATGGACGTCACTGGGTGCAATGGCGTGACCCATACCCGAAACCAGCGTATTTATTCGCATTAGTTGCGGGTGACTTTGATGTATTAAGAGATAGCTACATTACGACGTCAGGTCGTGATGTAAAGTTAGAGCTATTTGTTGATAAAGGTAATCTGTCACGTGGACATCATGCTGTTGAGTCGCTTAAAAAATCAATGAAGTGGGATGAAGATCGTTTTGGTTTAGAATACGATCTAGATGTGTACATGATTGTCGCGGTTGATTTCTTCAACATGGGCGCAATGGAAAACAAAGGCCTTAACGTATTCAATTCTAAATATGTATTGGCTGATGCGGCAAGTGCAACAGACGTTGATTACCTTGGTATTGAAGCGGTCATTGGGCACGAATATTTTCATAACTGGACTGGTAACCGTATTACTTGTCGTGATTGGTTCCAGTTAAGTTTGAAAGAAGGCTTAACAGTATTCCGTGATCAAGAATTCAGTTCTGATCTTGGTTCGCGTGCCGTGAATCGTATTCAAAATGTGAAAGTGTTACGTTCAGCGCAATTCCCTGAAGATGCAGGCCCTATGGCGCACCCAATTCGCCCGGCTTCCGTTATCGAAATGAATAACTTCTATACCGCGACGGTTTATAATAAAGGTGCTGAAGTTATCCGTATGATCCACACGTTATTAGGTGAAGCTAATTTCCGTGCCGGTATGGATTTATACATTAAGCGTCATGATGGTCAAGCCGTAACCTGCGATGATTTTGTTGCTGCAATGCAAGATGCCTCTGATGTCGATCTGACGTTATTCAAGCAATGGTATTCACAATCTGGGACACCAGAAGTAACGGTGACGGATCATTACGATGCACAAACTAAAACGTATACGTTATCAATGCAGCAGCATACACCAAGCACTGCAGACCAGAAAGTGAAGCAAGTGTTACATATCCCTGTTGATATTGAGTTACTTGACGAGCAGGGTAATCAACTCGCTTTAACCTTTGAAGGGAAGTCGGTTCATCATGTATTGAACCTGACTGATAAACAACAAGACTTTGTATTCGACAATGTGACATCAGCACCCGTGCCAAGTTTATTCAGAGAGTTTTCTGCACCGGTTAAACTGCATTATGCCTACAGCAATGCGCAACTTGCGATGCTGATGGTACATGCAACGAATGACTTTGCGCGCTGGGATGCTTCGCAGTTATTAATTAATAAACATGTTGTTGAAAATGTTGCCCGTCTTGCTGATAAGCAAGCGCTTGAGTTACCGGCTGAATTCGGCCAAGCTTTCCGTGATTTGGTTGCCAATGCGCAGTTAGACCCCGCGTTGAAAGCGGAGATGCTACAGTTCCCATCAACGAACAGCTTAATGGGCTTGTTTGTTGAAGTGGATGTTGATGCATTGTTAACAGTTACTGGTTTTATTAAGGCGCAAATTGCAACGAATGTAGCGACGACATGTGCTGCTATGTATGCCGATATGCCAACCCGAAAGTATGAAGTAGCGCACGATCATATTGCTATGCGTTCATTAAAGAATGTATGCCTGGAATATATCGCATTAGCAAATGTAACCAATGTTAACGAGTTGGTATTAGCACAGTTTGAACAGTCAGATAATATGACCGATACGATGGGGGCAATCAGTGCGGCAAACAAAGCGCAGTTACCTTGCCTTAAAATGATGATGTCTGCATTTGAATCGACTTGGTCGCATGACGGTTTAGTGATGGACAAATGGTTTATTCAAATTGGTCTTAATCCGAGTGAAAACTGCCTAGCTGTAGTGAAAGAAACCTTAACACATGGTAGCTTCTCTTTAGTTAATCCGAATCGAACACGTTCATTAATAGGTAGTTTTTCTGCACTCAATACCAAAGCGTTCCATGCGATTGACGGTAGTGGTTATGCTTTCTTAGCGGATATTCTGTGTCAGCTAAACAGCAGTAACCCACAAGTTGCTTCACGATTAATCACACCGCTTATTGAATTTAAGAAATTTGATTCAGTACGCCAAGGGTTAATGAAAGCACAACTTGTTCGATTAAGTAACATTGATGCTTTAGCCGCCGATTTGTTCGAAAAGATTGACCGTGCTTTAGCCTAATCTGACTGCAACATAACAAATTTAACATTTAGTTAAACGATTGTTTTATAAAAACGGGGTATATGGACCAATTCTGGCGTCATATACCCACTTTTAGTAATTTATCAATGTTTTATTCTTAAAAACTTCCATTTATCTTTCTATCTTGTTGCCTCTGTAGCATTTTTATTACAAATATTAATGTTAGAATGCCCGCTGAATTACCGTCATAAGTTACTTTTTTAGCTAGACTTAATAAACCGAGATTTAAAGGATTGCTAGTATGTTGAATAAAACGCCTATTCCTGTGTTACTGGAAAACGTAATCAGCCTTGTAAAGACCAAAGTAGATGCGAAAAGCAATACATTAGTCGAGCAGTTTGTCACTGCATTATATGCTGGAATGAGGCAGGAAGATCTCTCTTCGCGTAGTGATAGTGATCTGTATTGTGCTGCAATTAGTTTGTGGAACAGATTAAATAGTAGTAATAATAACGGCCCTGACATTTGTGTTTACAACCCAGAAATTAGCCTTAATGGTTGGCAGTCAACACATACGATTGTTGAAATCATTGTCGCTGACTCACCATTTTTGACTGAATCGGTCATGATGGCTTTATCTCGACTTGGCGTAATATCACATTTGATGTTACATCAGCCAATTGCTTTGAAACGAGATGATAATGGCCGTGTAAACAAAATTCTAACCAATCCTAAAAATGCCAAGAATTTTACCTCTGAAACCGTATTCTTAATTGAAATCGATCGTCAAACAGAAAACAGCAAATTAGATGCCATTAGTGCTGAATTAGCTTCAGTATTAAATGAGATTGCGTTGGCGGTTAATGATTGGTCTCCAATGCATGATAAGTTACTTGCTGTTATTGAACAGCTGTCTGCAAAGCCAAAGAAAAAAGGTATCGACTATGCTGATACACTTAAGTTCTTAGCATGGTTAGCTGATCACAATTTCACCTTGCTCGGCTACCGTCGTTACGATATCGAACCGGTAAAGGGTGACTATGTTATCACGCCTGATTGTGATTCAAGTTTAGGTATCATGAAAAATTCGGTCAATAACCAAGGTTATGGCTTATCTAATTTATCCTCTGACGCCAAACGTGAAGTATTATCTCAAAACACCCTTATTTTAACCAAGAGTGACGCTAAATCTCGCGTACACAGACCTGCAAATATCGATTATGTCGGCATTAAAATATTCGATGAAGATAATAATGTAATTGGTGAAGAGCGTTTTATTGGTTTATACGCGTCATCAATTTATAACAGCAGCGCCATTGATATTCCGCTTATCAGCGATAAAATTAAACGTGTACTTGATACGTCTGGTTACAACCCTGTAAATCATTCATATAAAGCATTGTTAAACATTTTAGAAACCTATCCGCGTGATGAATTGATCCAATCGAGCGAAGCAGATATTTTGCATTGTGCTTTGGGTGTTTTACACATGCAAGATCGCGATCAGGTTAAACTGTTTGTACGAAAAGACTTATTCGGTCGTTATTATTCTTGTCTGGTTTACGTGACGAAAGAACGTTACAACACGCACTTACGTGAGAAGACCCAGCAAGTACTGGCTGACTATTTAGGCAGTGATAAAGAAGTTGAATTTAATACCTATTTCTCTGAAGGTAATATGGCTAGAACACAATATATTGTACATGTTGATCAGAATGAAAAAGAAGTACAAGTAAATCTAGCTGAAATTGAGCAGAACTTAACTGAAGCGGCTAAGTCGTGGAATGATAAATTAAAAACATCGATCGTTAGTCATTACGGTGAAGAGAAAGGCCGTTCTTTATCTGAGAAGTACATTCATGCTTTCCCTCAGTCGTATAAAGAATATGTGTTACCTAACTCTGCAGTAGCTGATATTATCAAGTTAGAAACACTGTCGACTGAGCACAAACTTGAAATGATTTTCTACCGTGCGCAAGAAGAGCAACATGACTCTAACCACGTACGTCTAAAATTATTCCATAAAGACCAACCAATCCATTTGTCAGATGTATTACCTATGTTAGAAAACATGGGTTTAAAAGTACTTGGCGAAACACCGTTTAAAGTAAAAACAGCAGACGGTACGATATATTGGGTACTCGATTTCACCATGCTTTATACCGGTGATAACGTACTGGATACGACTGAACGTAGTGCTGACTTTATGTCGACGTTCCATCAAGTATGGGAAAATCGTTTAGAGAATGATGGTTTTAATAAATTAGTACTTAAAACTAATTTATCAGGTCGTCAAATCTCGGTATTAAGATCATATGCTAAATACATGCGTCAAATTGGTAACAACTTTAGCCAAGCTTATATCGAGAATACCTTAGCGTCATTACCGGAATTGGCCAATAGTTTGTATTGCTATTTCCATCAAAAATTTGCAATGGACCAAGGTGAAATTGATAGCCTAGATATCATTGCTAATTTTGAAACGAAACTTGAAAAAGTGAACAACTTGGATGATGACCGTATTATTCGTCGTTTCATCGACCTTATCACGGCAACATCACGTACTAACTTCTATCAAGTTGATTCAAGATTAAAAACAGCAAATAAAAGTAAAGCCTATATCTCATTTAAGTTTGAGTCGTCACTGATCCCTGACATGCCATTACCATTGCCAAAATTTGAAGTGTTTGTGTATTCACCGCAGGTTGAGGGTGTACATTTACGTGGTGGTAAAGTAGCCCGTGGTGGTTTACGTTGGTCTGATCGTCGTGAAGATTTCCGTACTGAAGTGCTTGGCCTCGTAAAAGCACAGCAAGTTAAAAATACCGTCATTGTGCCTGTTGGTGCTAAAGGTGGTTTTGTTTGTAAACAAATTCAACCTAGCCACAGCCGTGATGAAGCATTCAATATTGGTAAAGAATGTTACCGTACATTTATCCGTGGTTTACTTGATATCACCGATAACATTGTTGATGGTGAACTTGTTCATCCAACAAATGTACGTTTCTATGATGAAGCGGATTCATATTTGGTAGTAGCAGCAGACAAAGGTACGGCCACTTTCTCTGATATCGCCAATGAGATCAGTGATGAGTACAACTTCTGGCTAGGTGATGCATTTGCATCAGGTGGTTCAGTGGGTTATGACCATAAAAAAATGGGTATTACCGCAAAAGGTGCGTGGGAATCGGTTAAACGTCACTTCCGTGAAATGGGCATTAACTGTCAGGAAGAAGAGTTTACCTGTATTGCGGTGGGTGACATGGCTGGTGATGTATTTGGTAACGGCATGCTGCTATCAAAAAGCACGAAGTTAATCGCGGCATTTAACCACATGCACATCTTCATCGATCCAAACCCAGATTGTGCAACCAGTTATGCAGAACGTGATCGTTTATTTAAACTACCGCGTTCAAGCTGGACTGATTACGATCGTTCTATTATGTCTAAAGGCAGTGGTATCTTCTTACGTTCAGCAAAAGCGATTACACTAACGCCTGAAATTAAGAAAATGTTGGGTACGAAAGTATCATTAATGACGCCGACTGATTTAATCAAAGCGATTCTAACGTCACGAGCCGATTTACTGTGGAATGGCGGTATCGGTACTTATGTTAAAGCAGCAACAGAAACAAACAATGATGTTGGCGATCGTGCCAATGATCATGTCCGTATTAACGGCAGTGAACTTAACGTTAAGATTGTTGGTGAAGGTGGTAATTTAGGTTGTACACAACTTGGTCGTATTGAATACGGCAGGAATGGCGGTCGCATTAACAGTGACTTCATTGATAACGTGGGTGGTGTAGATTGCTCAGATAATGAAGTAAACATTAAGATCTTACTTAACAGTATCGTTAGTAGCGGTGACTTGACGCGTAAGCAACGTAATGAACTGTTGTACTCAATGACAGATGAAGTATCTGAAATTGTATTAAACAATGCTTACAAGCAAACATTGTCGGTATCTGTTACGCAAACACGTGCAGCAGAACAGTTAAAAGAACAAATTCGCTTCATCCAAATGCTTGAACGTAGTGGTAAGTTAAATCGTCAACTTGAGTTCTTACCAAGTGAAGATGAATTGGCTGAACGACTCGGTAAAAATGAAGGGTTAACACGACCAGAGCTTGCAGTTTTACTTGCATACGCAAAAATGCAGTTAAAAGAACAACTCAATTGCCCTGAAGTATTTGAAGACGAATTCTTATCTGAATTGCTTATCACTGCGTTCCCGCAGTTGCTACAAGACAAGTACAAAGTACAAATGCAAGATCACCCACTTAGAAATGAAATCATTGCAACACAGCTTGCCAATGAAATCATTAATGACATGGGCTTGAACTTTGTTGGTCGTATGCAAGACGAAACTGGTTCAACGGTTGTCGAAATTGCAAAATGTTTCGTTATTTCTAAGCATGTTATCGGCATGGAAAACATGTGGGACATCGTGACAGGGTTAGATAACAAGGTTGATTCTTCAACACAGCTAGATATGTTATTTGAAAGCCGCCGCTATATTCGTCGTGCTTCATGTTGGTTAGTGCGTTACCGTGACCGTAACATGAGTATTTCAGATACGATTGCTTTCTATAAACCTATTTATAAGGGTATGAAAGAAAATACCGAACAAGTACTTGTTGACGCAGATAAAGAAAAACAAAGTAAACGTATTAATGCATTTATTGAAAAATCAGTACCTGCAGATATCGCTAATGAGATTGTTCATCAGAACACTTTATTCTCGGTATTTGATATTGCAGACTTGTGTAAACAACATCAAGTACCAATGTCTTTAGTACAATCTGTTTTCTTCTCGTTAGGTAACAAACTCCAGCTGCATGACTTTATGCATCAAATCAACTTGCAACCTGTTGCTAACCATTGGCAAGCACTTGCAAGAGCCGCGTTCCGTGAAGAACTTGCGCTACAACAACGTAGCTTAACATCAGTGGTGTTATCTACTTGTTCATCAACAGGTAAGTGCGATATAATCATTGACGAATGGTTATCTGATCATGACGCGCTTGTTGTTCGTTGGCTGCAAATGTTAGCTGATTTTAATATGAGTTCTTCGCATGAGTTTGCTAAATTCTCAGTTGCATTACGAGAATTGAATTTACTTCACTTAAGCTGCAGAAATGCGAGCTAACGAGTAAATTGATATATGCGTAAGCACTCAATTAAAATGATTTAATTATGAAGCACTGTTGATACAGTGCTTTTTTATGAGGAATAGAAAATGTTATATCGTATTGCACGTGAATTTTTCTTTATGCAAGACCCAGAAGTAGTGCATGAAATGACAATTAAAGGCTTAAAATTAACGGGTTCTACTCCTTTAAGTTGCTTATATTCGCAGAAATTACCGAGCAAACCAGTCACGGTAATGGGACTGGAGTTTCCTAATCCAGTTGGTTTAGCTGCTGGCCTTGATAAAAACGGTGAATGCATTGACGCGTTTGCGGCAATGGGATTTGGTTTCATTGAAGTGGGTACCGTTACACCGCTTCCACAAGCTGGTAATGAAAAGCCGCGTATATTCCGTATTACCGAAGCTGAAGCGATTATTAACCGTATGGGCTTTAATAACGCCGGTGTAGACGCGCTTGTTGAAAACGTTAAAAATGCGCAATACAAAGGTATTTTAGGTATAAACATTGGTAAAAACAAAGATACGCCAATCGAAAAGGGTAACGATGATTACCTTATTTGTATGGATAAGGTTTACCAGCACGCGTCTTATATTACTATTAATATCTCGTCACCAAATACACCAGGGTTACGTACGTTACAGTATGGTGAAGCATTGGATAGTTTATTAAGCTGTCTTAAAGAATGCCAATCTGAACTGACGAAAACACATGAAAAATATGTGCCGTTAGCCGTTAAAATTGCACCTGATTTAACCGATGATGAGTTAGCGCAAGTTGCTGAGTCATTAGTTAAGTATAAAATGGATGGTGTTATTGCGACAAATACGACATTAGACAGAACATTAGTCCATGATATGCCACATGCGTGTGAAGCCGGTGGCCTAAGTGGTCGTCCAGTTCAACATGCAAGTACAGAAATTGTGCGTAAACTTGCAGTATTGCTTGATGGTCAATTACCGATTATCGGGGTAGGCGGTATCGACTCTGTTGTGTCAGCAAAAGAAAAATTTGTTGCCGGCGCAGAATTAGTACAGGTGTACAGTGGATTTATCTACAAAGGGCCTAAATTAGTTAAAAAGATTGTCAAAAGTTTATAACTTTATACTTGGTTTTAGTCTATATTTCTGATAAGGGTATTTACATATGGATGGGGTGTAGTTAAACTAGCAGACAGTTAATTACACTACTGGTATCAGGATGTTACTAGAACCAAGCAATAAGTGGTATTGGAAATATGACTGCGCAAGTCAAAGTATCGTGATTCAACTATCCGATGGACTTGCAATGTCGTGTCATTTAAATAAGCGGAATATGAATAATTTGTGCAAAGGTCGTGTTAACTTTTGCGCAGAAGATTCAAGCTATTATTACTATTTCTTAGAGGCGCTAAAAGATTTAGCCTTTAGTGTGCCTGAAAAAGTACAAATAGCATTAAACGCGGTGACTAATTTACGTTTTCAAAAAATAAAAATGCCGCAAAGCTGGTTCTTTGATTATAAATACTCTGATGTTTCGTTTAGTACTGGTGACCTTATTACCTTGTCTTTAAAAGGCGATAATGTTCAGTTTGTGATACTCGAAGCAGATGAACGCGTATCCATGTGTATGCTGTTAGAAGACACCGTAGAACTTTCTGATTCCAAAACATTAGTTAAATTTGATGTTATCCGGGTGATGAACGATCGTGTACAACTACAAAATACTGTATCAAAAGCATTAACAGATGATTCTTTTTCCTTCGTTCAGATCATGGCATAGCTTAATCCTTCAATAATCTAGCAAAAACCCCCTGTTTATCTAAGAATTTCCCCAACATGACTATGCGACTATAATGCCGCGTGGTATAGTTCGCCCCCATTAATAATCACATTGCTTACTTTCTTTTTTATTAGGAAGTATCTCGAAATAATATAGGCTTTCAAATTGACTACACTCAACACTTATTTTGCTTCTTCTCCTAAGGGTTTAGAACTTCTACTTAAAGAAGAACTAATTGAACTTGGCGCACAAGACTGCCGTGAAACAATGGCTGGTGTCGCATTTAAATCTACTCAATTAACAGCGTATAAAATTTGTTTGTGGAGCCGCTTAGCATCTCGAGTGACCTTGCAATTAAAAACATTCAAAATTTTCGATGTATTAGACCTATACCTTGCGGTAACCGGCATGCATTGGGACAAAATATTTGATATCGATAAAACGTTTGCTGTTTCTTGCTCAGGCACGAATGACAGCATCCGCGATACCCAGTTTGGCGCGTTGAAAGTAAAAGATGGTATTGTTGACCGTTTTAGCAAATCGATGGGCGACCGTCCAAATGTAGCTAAAAATGATCCGGATGTTCGTATTCACCTGCACATCCGTCGTGAAGACGCGACACTGTCTCTTGATTTATGCGGTAATGGCTTGCATCAACGTGGTTACCGTCAAGGTACCGGCGCGGCACCATTGAAAGAAAACTTAGCAGCCGCAATCATTAAACGCAGTGGTTACACTGATGGTTTACTTGTTGATCCTATGTGTGGTTCTGCAACATTACTCATCGAAGCGGCGTTAATGGCACTTAAAGTACCTGCTGGTATCTTACGTTCACGTTACTGTTTCCAACAACTGAATGATTATAATCAATCAGGCTGGGAAGAGTTAGTTGCACAAGCTAAATATCAAGCACGCAAAAACATCGCGGGTACTGATCTTAAAGTTTACGGCTTTGATAAAAGCTGGCGTGTACTTGACCAAGCTAAAGCCAACGTGCGAGCTGCGGGTCTAGAACACGTGATTGAACTGGAAGTGGGTGACGCTAAAAACCTCGTTAACGATTTCACCAGCGAAGGTACATTAATTTGTAACCCTCCTTATGGTGAGCGTATGGGTGAACAACCAGAACTAATTGT
Organism: Moritella dasanensis ArB 0140; assembly: GCF_000276805.1. GTDB lineage: Bacteria > Pseudomonadota > Gammaproteobacteria > Enterobacterales > Moritellaceae > Moritella > Moritella dasanensis. Next base: position 39,633 of record NZ_AKXQ01000031.1, read on the forward strand.
GTTACACCAAGTACTGGGTGAGCGATTAAAGAGTGAGTTTTCTGGCTGGCACGTTGCGTTTTTCTCATCAAGCCCTGATTTGCTATCTCGTTTAGGTATGCGTGCCAATAAACAATACAAATTGTTTAATGGTGGCCTTGAGTGTTTCCTTAAGCTTTACCAAATTTCATCGGTTGCACGTCAAGTGCAAGCGCATGTTGAAACGCAAATGACCCCTGGTTTCGCCGAAGACTTCCGTAACCGTTTGAAGAAAAACATCAAACTGTTGACCAAATGGGCTAAAAAAGAAAACGTTAACTGCTACCGTTTATACGATGCTGATTTACCAAACTACAATGCCGCTATCGATATGTATGGTGATTGGATTGTGGTACAAGAATATCAAGCACCAAAAGACGTACCTGAGCAAAAAGCGAAACAACGTATCATGGATATCGTTGCTGTAACGCTTGATGTGACTGGTATCGATCCAAACAAATTGGTATTGAAAGTACGTCAAAAGCAGAAAGGTAATAACCAGTACGAAAAATTACAACAAGTTAAGTCTGTATTCACTGTAAATGAATACGGCGCTGAATTTGAAGTGAACATGAAAGATTACTTAGATACAGGTCTGTTTATCGATCACCGTTTAACACGTCAGATGATTGGTAAAATGAGTGCTGGTAAACGTTTCTTAAACTTGTTCTCTTACACGGGTAGTGCGAGTGTACATGCTATCTTGGGTGGCGCAGAGTCATCTGTAACGGTAGATATGTCTAATACTTACCTTGATTGGGCTAAACGTAACTTCGAATTAAACAACATCAGTATGCGTAAGCACGAAGTTGTACAAGCGGATTGCTTAGCTTGGTTGGCACGTTGTGAAGACAAGTTTGACCTTATCTTTATTGATCCACCAACATTCTCAAATTCAAAGCGTATGGAAGATAGCTTTGATGTTGAACGTGATCATATTCAATTATTCACGTGGTTAGAAAACATTCTTTCTGCACGTGGTGAAATTGTTTTCTCTAATAACAAACGTAACTTCAAATTAGATACTGAAGCGTTAGAGAAACTAGGCTTGAAAGCGACAAATATTACCGAACAAAATCGTTCTAAAGATTTCGCGCGTAACAAGAACATCAATAACTGCTGGCTTGTAAAACGAGTAGGCTAATGACTAAGTTTGCATTCTACACCACAGAAGGTTGTCATTTGTGTGAACAAGCTTGGGCACTTATTATAGCGCAAGACTTAGTAACGGAAATGACACAAGTTGAAATTATTCACGATTCAGCGAATGTTGCTCTTTATGGCATTCGCATACCGGTGATTAAGAACAACGACAACGATAAGGAAATCGGTTGGCCATTTGATGCTGTAGAATTAGCCGACTTTATCGAGAAAGACTGATTTATCTGATTAAATCCGAGCCGCTTTCAATTACAAGGTGAATTTCTGTTCCCTTTTAAATGAAATAGTTAGGCTCGGATTTTTTCTATTTTACAACTTTATGTTAGAATCTCACTAACTGCTTGTGTCTTCGTATATGAATTTTCAGCGAAGCAACAATACATTATTTTATTAAGGAATTACCGTGGCTGTTATCACGTTACAAAATGCTTGTCTTGCCTTTGGCGACCTACCGTTATTAAATCATGCTGATGCTGTATTTGAACGCAAAGAACGCGTATGTCTTGTGGGACGTAATGGTGCAGGCAAATCAACAATGATGAAAGTTATTGGTGGCGAAATTCAACTTGACGATGGTGTCCTTAGAGTAGAACAAGATGCTGTTGTTTCTCGTTTAGAGCAAGATCCACCAAAAGTAAGTGGCGTGACCATTTTTGATTTTGTTGCGGGTGGTCTAGCTGACATCGGCCAAGTGCTAAAAGACTACCATCACCAAGCGATCCTTGTGGGTGAAGATTACAGCGAAAAAGCATTAAATAAATTGATGCGTTTACAAGAAGAACTTGATAACCGTAACGGTTGGGAGTTTGAGCAAAACATTGAACAAGTATTGACACGTTTAGATTTAGACGCTGATATGATGCTTGATGATTTGTCGGGTGGTTGGTTACGTCGTGCGGCATTAGCACGTGCACTAGCAAGCAAGCCTGATATCTTATTACTTGATGAACCAACCAACCACTTGGATATTGAATCTATTTTGTGGTTAGAAGAGTTCTTAAAAGATTTCGCCGGTACTATTATCTTCGTAAGCCATGATAGAAGTTTCATTCGTTCTATGGCAACACGTATTATTGATATCGACCGCGGTAACTTAATGTCTTTCCCTGGTAACTACGATGAATACATCGTTGGCAAAGAAGAAGCACTACGTGTTGAAGACGAACAAAATGCATTATTTGATAAGCGTTTAGCACAAGAAGAAGTGTGGATCCGTCAAGGTGTTAAAGCCCGTCGTACACGTAACGAAGGTCGCGTTAAAGCACTGAAAGAAATGCGTAACGAACGTAGTGATCGCTTGAACGTACAAGGTAAAGCCAAAATTAGTGTTGATGAAACATCACGTTCAGGTAAACGTATCTTTGAAGGTGAAGACGTATCTTACGGTTTCGAGAACAAGCAAATTGTTAAAGACTTTACCTTTAACATCATGCGTGGCGATAAAATTGCATTCGTTGGTCCAAACGGTTGTGGTAAGAGTACATTAATCAAGTTATTGCTTGAAGAATTACAACCACAAGCTGGTATCATCAAATGTGGTACTAAATTAGAAGTATCTTACTTCGATCAACATCGTACAGAGCTTGATCTAGAAAAAACAGTAATCGACAACTTAGCTGACGGTAAACAAGAAGTTGTAGTAAATGGTAAACCGCGTCATGCACTTGGTTACTTACAAGACTTTTTATTCCACCCACAACGCGCACGTACACCGGTAAAAGTATTGTCTGGTGGTGAACGTAATCGTTTATTATTAGCAAAATTATTCCTAAAACCATCTAATCTTTTGATTATGGATGAACCAACCAACGATTTAGATATCGAAACATTGGAACTTTTAGAAGAATTACTTGCCAATTATCAGGGTACGTTATTATTAGTAAGCCATGATCGTAACTTTATCGATAACACAGTAGAAAGTTGCTGGATGTTTGATGGTGAAGGTAACATCACTAACTTTGTTGGTGGTTACCATGATGCTAAGAATCAACAAGCAAATACAATCTCTATGTCAGCAATACCAAAAGCTGCTGTCGTTGAAAAATCAGTAAAAAAAGAGAAGCCAGCTAAAGCAGTTAAGACTAAAAAACTGCCGTATAACATACAAGTTGAACTCGAAAAACTGCCTGCAAAAATGGAGCAACTAGAAGCATTAGTTGAAACATTGCAAGCTGAAATTAATCAACCTGAATTCTTTAATAAGCCAGCTGATGAATCGAAAGTCATGCTTGAAAAACTTGCAAGTAAAGAGCAAGAACTAGAGACCGCTTTCGCTCGTTGGGAAGAGCTAGAAGAAATGAAAGGCTAAGGAAGTAATAAAACAATGCAATTAAAAAAGACTAAATTAGCAGGGATTATTAGTCTCTTATTCTGCTCGAATGCAATGGCGGTCGTCTTTAGTGATCCGCCTATTGCAGTTCTAGAAGACAGCAGTAGATTTGGACCATTTGTATCAGCTATGGATACATCAAGTGCTGCAACTGCAACAACTACTGCGATTAATACCAACACATATGCACAGCCATTTATGTATGATATTGGTGCGCCGTGGACATATAACGAATATTGCGTTTATGACGATGATGTCTGTTATATGTTTTGGGATGGAACAGGGTCTGGAGGTAGTGACGGATTTTTTGTTTGGCGTCGTAATATCTTATCTACTTATGCTGGTATTAACGGTCCTTACGAATCTGAATCTAAAACATCTGTAGATGGTACGGATATTGCCATTCCTAGCCTCTTAACTGAGTCTCGTAAGATTACAGCAATGACATCTGATAATCAGGCTGGTTATGCTACTGAGTCTGGATCTAAGATTGTTAGACGTGGTTTTTATAATGATATTCCACTTGTCCCTTTAGGTTTTGACGATAAGGGCGGTTTTAGTGCCGCGCATGACTTTGCTAAAGTAAGTCTAACTGGTGACAATGGTACATTTTCTCCTAAAACGCTTATTGTAGGACAAGCGAGTGTTCAGTGGGCTAATGCTGATGATCAAAGTCGTTTCGATTATTGTTTTAATTATTCAATTGATGATGATCGTTATGACTATGATGATCTTTATAACTGTCCTGGTTTTGATTTACAAGCAAGTTACTGGAATGATGATGGTAGCGTTATCGCATACTTATCAAATGATTCTGCGACAAATTGGATAGGTACTGGTGGTGATGCTATTTTTATTGCTAATGCTTATGCGATAAATACATCAGGTTTTTCTGTTGGTTTTTCTACGCAGCAGATCTATTCTTCGACAAGTGGCGGGCGTGCACGCGCAACCATTTTCAAGCCAACGGTAAGCGGTACTGATCAGCTTTCTTTTGCTATGACTGAGATTAAAAAGCCTAAAACGGATACTGGTAGTGATTATGATAATGTTATACGTGACACTGTTGCGGTAGACATTACTGATAAAACTTTTGTTGAGGCTAGTTCTACATTTGTAGATGCAGCAGGTACCGATGACCCTTCACAAGCGTTTATTGTCGTTGGTAACCGTACCTACAATCTACCTCAAAATAGAAGCTATGCAACTGAGTTCTATACTTATAACGTAGCGAGTGGCAAAACAGACTATCCACTTAAAGATAATCCGATTAAAGGCGCTAACTCACAAGTTAGTAAAATTAATAATGACGGTTTAGTTGTTGGTTGGCGTGATGCTCGTGGTGAAACGTCTCCTACAGCAGAAGGCTCAGCGCGCTTTCAAAGTGCATTTGTGTATGATTATAAACTCGATAAATCAGTATATTTAGATGACTTATATTGTAAATCAATAAATGAAAACCCAGCCGACGGGCCGATTAAATATCGCTTCGTCAATGCAATAAGTATCAGTGATAACAACAGTGATACTTATACTATTGTTGCTAATGGTTTTGATTATGGTAACGCAGAAAACTATAAGAATCGAGTTGGATCAACACCAGTTGTGTTATCGATGACAGTTACTCAAGCTGATTTAACTGATTTTGATAATTCATCTCAATGTCCGATTAAAGCTGATGAACCTTACGAACGTAGTGGCGCAGGCATGGGTTGGTTTGTACTACTACCGACTATGATGTTGTTATTCCGTCGTTTTAAACGTTAATCGTTAAGCGAAAACATCGTTTTTATGTTTCTTAAAGGCACAGTAATTTAATTACTGTGCCTTTTTTATTTGATTTGTTGAATATCTTAATCTATTAGTTAATAGAGGCATGGAAAGTCTCAGCTTTAAGTTATACATTTTTTGAGGAATCTAGAATGAAGAGACAGAAACGAGATCGTTTGGAAAGAGCATATTCGAAAGGCTATCAGGCTGGTTCAGCGGGTCGCTCGAATGAAGTTTGTCCATTTCAAAGTGCGGATTCGCGAGGACAATGGTTAGGTGGGTGGCGTGAAGCACAAGAGAGCCGAGGTACAGGGCTCCTGATTAAATAGTCACTTCACAAATGAAAAATACAACAAATCAGAAAATTAAAACGTCAATAAATAGAATAATAGTATAAATACAATAAAGGCCCATATAGGATCTTATTACCCCCGTTATATTAGGCTTAGCCCCAGTTAACGGGGGTTTTCGTGTTTAATGGGTACCGTAAATAATACTCATCGGCGTACTATCAATCAATCTCACTCAATATCAATCACTTTCAATTCTGCCGCTTTATTCCAACGCACAAAATACGATCCAATCATATCTGATTACGATTCATTGTTGATCAATCTTATTATTCTTATTGGGATAATGTGGACGGTGTGCTGACAAACTCAAGTGAGTTCGCCCCTATCTAACTTTACCTTATGGGGCTAATTAGCGCGCCAGATGGCGTAGATCGCAATGTTTGGGATATGGATACTGGTATGGGTAGCGAAACTATTTATAACGCGTGGCAAAGCAGCCCTGAGTTTACAGAGAGAGAACCAACATTAGGCTCTACCCAAACATCATATCGCGCCTTTGTTGTCATGTTAACGCATGAAGGGAAACGGCTTAATACTGTGATGAAGGATAAACTAAGTGCAAATATTACAAATTTTGCACGAGAGGATGGCAAGCACAAAATATACAATGGCGGTACATTTTCAAGCAGAAACTTTTGGCATGCAACAGGGCAAAGAGCTATGATTAATCTTGTTGATCTGAAAGAAGAAAAATTAATTAAAGATAAATAGAACAGACACAAAAAAGCCCCAAATAATGGGGCTTTTTTATTACTCTATATTCGTAAAACTTAAAATACAGTCGTATCTTGGAATAAACCAACTTTCAAATCTTTTGCAGTGTAAATGACTTTACCATCTACAAGCATTTCTGCGTCAGCAATACCCATTACTAAGCGACGAAGTACAACACGCTTCATCACAATTCTGTAGGTCACTTTTTTGTTTGTTGGTAATACTTGACCAGTGAATTTAACTTCACCCACACCCAGTGCGCGTCCTTTACCTTTAGCGCCATTCCAACCAAGGAAGAAGCCAACTAACTGCCACATTGCGTCTAGGCCTAAGCAGCCAGGCATTACAGGATCACTGTCGAAGTGACAGTCAAAAAACCATAAATCAGGTGTAATATCGAGTTCAGCTATGATTTCGCCTTTACCGAATTCACCGCTTGTGCTGTCAATGTTTAGAATGCGATCCATCATCAGCATATTGTCTTTTGGAAGACGGATATCAGATTCGAATAACTCACCGTTACCACATTTTACTAAGTCTTCTTTATCGAAGCTATTGCGTTCTGTTGCTGACATAGATACCACTTCAACCTCTAATTCATTTATCATAATATAATCCCTTTTTTCTTGAAGTCATCTTAGCGTACAAGTGTACGCTTAACAAGTCCAATCAGTTGTCACTTCCCTGTTTACCAATGATGTTAGCCCACAATTGTTTAAGTTTGGTGACAAACTCGTGTTCATCATCATCTAATTTGTCATTTTCTTCAGCAATCTGATGAATGATATTGTAGAGCGTTTTTTCTTCGTCAATACTGCCGGCTTTGATGTCCATTAACAATTCAATCGCTTGATCTATATGGGTAACAGGATAGATAGCTAGCTGTTCATTGTTAACGGCAGTGATGAGCTTATCACTTAAATTTAAATTGATTATATTCGCAGCGGGAATTAAAACGCCCATATCTGTTTGGCCATTGAGTTCACAGATGCGAAGGAAACCTTCCAGTTTCTCATTAATACCACCAACAGCCAGCACGGTACCAAATTGATCGATAGCGCCAGTCACCGCGAGGTTTTGCGCTATTGGTCGATTCGCCAGTACAGATAACAAGGCGCACGTACCTGCTAAGGCCGCACTATCACCATCAATTTCGCCATATGATTGTTCAAATACTAAATTTGCACTGATAGGTAAAGGTAATGGTTTGGCAAATGTATGAGTGAAAAAGCCCTGGATAATCATCATCGACTTGGCGTGAATGTTACCCGCTAATTCAGCTTTACGCTCGACATCAGAGATATCGCCATCGCCATTAAGGTGACCTGTCGCGGTAATACGGATTGGTTCACCAAAGCTCTCGGGATGGCCATCTATTTCAAGCACAGATAAACCATTAATTTGGCCAACTTTACTGCCATGAGTTTCTAAGATAATTTGTTTTTCGATAATACCTTCGTTACTCATACGAATATGGCCATTCAGCGCTTCATGTTGCAGTGATAACACGGTATTGATGGTGTCACTGTCTATATGATCTAACTGGTTCGTTAATGCAATTTGATGGCAATAGCTTAATAAGGTTAATAACTTGGCTTCGTTAAGACTCAGGTAGTTATTATGCTCGCACCAACGACTGCTTAATTGTAAAAGGCGTTTAAGGCCGCTGCTTGAAAGAGTTAGCAGTTTAGCGTCTGTAATCAATAATTTAATATAACCGATATAGTTGGCTATGTGTTGCTCGCTGAGATTAAACTCAGTAGAAAAATCAATGAATGAACTGGCAATACTTGATAATTCTCTTTCACCTTCAGCCAGTTGACTTATCGCGAGTCGGTCACCAACTAAGATAACTTTAACGTCGATAGGTGCTGGATCTGGTTTTAGCTCTGTTTGAACGGTTTTATTACTCGACTGCCAGTTCAAAGACCCTTGTTTGATCACTGATTTCAATTGATACCATAAGGCGGAGTTACTAATAAACTCATCGATCTTGATCACGATGTAGCCGCCATGGGCTTGATGTAACAGACCTGGTATTAACTGCGCTACGCTGCTGGTATAACTGCTGTTTTTATACAGCGTATCTAAGTTACCAAACAGGGTCGTTACATCTAAGTTTGTTGCATTGATTAGACTGGTAGTAGGGGATTGCTCATCCGCTAATACTTTGAACGCCTGCTCGACATTAAATTCGTTGAGGTTGCGTAACAGTGGCACAAGGTGAGGGTATGGCTTGATAAGGCATAAATTAAGCTGGTCTTCAGCAATCTCACCCGTGGCAATAATTTGTTCAATGAGTTGCTTAAACAGGCCTGTTTGATCGCGCCAAATTTCAAATGCATGTGCGCGGCCAACTTTAGTGACATCTTCAACATAACAAATAGATTTAGCACGTTTATTTGGCATGTTTTGCAACATGTCTGAGAATGATTTTATGTGGTCAAAACCGTCAAAATCTGTTGCTACAAGTAACTTAGCCGTTGCAGTCTTATGGAATAGCGCAAACAGTTCGTTATTTTCAGGAAACAATTGATCTCGCGTTACTGTATCAAACTCTTCAAGTTTGCAGCGCGAGCCAAGGTCAAAGACAGGAACAAGTTTATCAGCAGTAATTTTCTCAGTTAGCAAGGCTATCACTCATTGTAAGGTAGATAGATAAATTATATGAGATTGTCTTATAAACAGATAGGTTTATTCGCCGCTTAAATCAAATAGTCTACTTTTGAGCGGGATTAATAACCAGATTCGATGTGGTTAACAGAAATAGTCGAGATAGGAATTACATTATGATCATCCCGCTTAAAAATTAACACCAGGTTTATTTTAAGCGGGATAACAAAGACTAATTAATGAGCGTGATTACCACATTAAGTCATCTGGAATTTCGAAATCTGCGTACGGGTCATCTTCGTCAACTTCTGTCGCGGTATTCTCGTTCAATACAAGTACGTAGGCTTCATCAACCGCTCTGATTTTTTCTATTGCAATACCAGGCATCACATAAGACTTACCTTCTAGTACACATAAACCAATTTGGCCTCTGGTTAATGCGTTGTAGCTTGGTTGATCAACTGATAATGTTTTAACTTTATTATCCAATACGTAGTTAAATGAAAGCTCACCGATAAAATCAGTGATATGAAGCTGTTGGATCATTTGCTTCACTTTACCATGCTCTGATTTCAGCTCAATTTGTTCTTGAATTGCTTTATTACGTGCTGCGTCTAGTTCTGCTTGCGCATTTTTTTTAATTTTGATCTCATCTTGCAAAGTCGTGTCGGCACTTTGCTGATTTTTACGTACTGCTTTATTGGTTTTATTTTTTTCTTTACGAATCTTTTTCGCTTTTTTTTCATCGCCTAAGCCGGCTTTTAAAAGCTGATCTTGTAGTGAAGCCATGTTTATAATTCCTATCGATTTGTTTTATAGGCGGATCATAGCAGTGTTAAGTTTAATTCGCTAGAGCAAAACACTTGTCGCTACTAGAGTTATATTTCGAGATCAAAAAAGGCGGTGATTAGCCGCCTTTGTCGTATTAAATGAGTAAATAAGCCTGATTACTGCTCGATACCGGTAATTAACCACGGCGCGTTAGCCTGGGTTAGGTTTCGTTCTAAATGCCACACTTCATCGATGTCTGCTTCTACATCTTCGTGGCTATCACGGTAGCGACCGTTAAATTTAACACTGACTTGTGAAAGTGATGCTGTTGACTCGGCACGCACTAACTCAGCGTCAAGGAACATCACTTCTGTATGTTGTACGCCTTCTAGTTCTTTACGTTGCACATGGAGTTCATTGTAAAGTTCGATAGAAACATATTCTTGGATTGTTTCTAAATCGTTTTCATTCCACGCTTTCTGTAACGTCTTATAATGGCTACGAGCGCCAGTTAAGAAGTTCGTCAAATCAAAATCAGCCGGTAGGTTAAAAGGTACGTCATTGTTTGCACCCGCAAAGCCACCTTGGCTTGCCGTGTTGAATGTTGCGTCAGGCTGTGCTTCTTGTCTAAACGCAGGACCAGATGCTGGCTGTGGTCCACCTTGTTGTGACGCTGCTTTAGCGCGCATCATCCCTTTGAACAAGCGGAATAATAAGAAGGCAACACCAGCCATGATGATCATGTCCATGAATTGGAAACCTTCGAAAGCGCCACCAAACATAGACGCGATTAAACCACCCATCAGTAAGCCACCAAGCATACCGCCTAGCATGCCTTTTTTGCTCATACCTGGTTTAGCAGGCGTCGCAGCCGCTGGTGATTGTTTTTGGGGTGCTGTTTTATAGCTTTTACCAAAAGACTTACTGCCACCGAATTTTTTAGCGTGAACGTCAGGCGCCGCTAATGAGAAAGCGAATACCATCATTAGAACTGTTAAAATGTTTTTCATTATATCCCTTCAATTAATACATATATTAAATACGTTTTTATGTAATTAGCATCATAGCAACGGTATACTGTGCGTCAATTGCCTTTGCTTACTTTTTACATTAGTTGACATAAAATGTCATAGGATATGTTTTTTTAAGTAATTAAGTGACCTACGCACAATATTTCACCTTAAATGATGGCACGACATAAGCTATCCCTGGTTGGATTTATTTTATCCATATTGTAGTGCTCGTTAGCGCTATACTTACGTTATGAAAATGAACAGTGCTGACGATTAACCATCACTGTAATAACAAACTCGAGAGAGGCTTATTTTGAAACTAATTAAAGTGATTACAATTTCCGGAATCATATCACTCTCAATAAGTGCTTATGCCAATGATGACATAACACCTTATGTCGTCGGGGGGGTTGATAGTAAAGCATTAGAATTACCTTGGCAGGTATATATAGAAATTGAAAAAAATGGCGCTACCTATGCCTGTGGCGGTACATTAATCACAGATACTTGGGTTGTTACTGCAGCCCATTGTCTGAACGCTAGTGATAGCCGCTCAGTATTTGTCGCCGTTGGTGCTGGTCAAGTAACCGTGTACTCGGGGTCCATTGATAAAACCAGTAGCGGTAATAGATCAAAGAATACAGTAACTAATTTAATTGCGAATTTAGATTATGAGCAAAATAATAATACTGGTGATATTGCGTTGTTAAAGTTGTCCTTACCAGTGGCGTTACCAGCACTTCCAATCAAACTGATGAATAACGCGTCACAACCTGTTGCTGATGCAGAATTTGATAATGGATTTTCTGATAATCTGGTGGTTTCTGGTTGGGGCAGAACATCCGCCGATCGAGTCGAAAGGACTGATATTCTTCAGAAAACGGTAGTGAGTGGCGTCGGTGATGCAAGCTGTGCATTAAATTGGGGCTTTTTTGGGGTTGAATCTAATTTCATTTGTGCGAACGCATATGAACGCGGTTCTTGTAACGGTGACTCTGGTGGTCCATTGATATGGCAAGACAAAAGTGCCGCAAGTGATAATGATCGTGGCTATCGATTGGCTGGTGTTGTCAGCTTTGGTCACTTGGACCAATGTGCAAATTACTTATATCCTGATGTTTACACTGAGGTAAATAACTATAGTGAATGGATCAAAACCGAGATTGATAAGGTTGATGGACCAGACTCTTATCAATCCCCGGAATCTTCATTCTCTCAAGACATCTTCTTTTTTGAAGAATATCCTCAGCCATCAAAAAGCAGTGGCGGTGGGATCGGTTATGCATTCTTGACCTTATTAACAGGGCTATTATGGTACCGCCGTAAACGTTGAAATGTAACGTCGTACTCGGTCTTATATAAGCATTAAATATGTCTTATATAGAAGGCTAAATATTTCTTATAATAATCCCTGATAATAATCCCTGATAATAATCCCTGATAATAATGTCCTGTAGGGTAAGTCATATCATTGATCCTATACTTACCTTACAAGATATTATATTAAAGGGATGACTATGTTCGTAAAGTCTAAGCTTAACTTCCTATCAAAATCACTCGCTATCCTATCCTTGGTATTCGTTGGACCCGTGATCGCACAACAATATACTCTGCCAAGTTCAGATTCGAGACTGATTGGTGAACGTATTCAGCATAAAGTCGAAGTGGGTGATTATTTTCATTCTCTTTCACAGCAATATAATATCGGGCTGATCGCATTGATGGCGTCTAATCCAAGCGTAGACCCATTTTTACCGTTACCCGGTACTCGGTTAGAGTTACCGACGTCTATGCTATTGCCAGACGTTGAATACAAGGGCATTGTCATTAATCTACCTGAACTACGATTGTATTACTTTCCGAAAAACACCAACGAAGTACATGTCTTTCCCGTCGGCATTGGTCGAGAAGGACGTGAAACGCCACAAATGAAAAGTGTTGTTAAAACCAAGATAAAAGATCCGGTTTGGACACCCACCCAAACAACACGCTCCGAATATTTAGATAAACATAAAATGGTGCTACCGCGAGTTGTACCAGCAGGAAAGCATAATCCTTTGGGTAATTTTGCTTTGCGATTGGCTTACGGACAAAGTAATTATCTTATTCATGGCACCAATTCAGATTTTGGCATTGGTATGCGTATCAGTGCGGGTTGCATTCGAATGAATCCTGATGATATTGAGTGGTTATATAATAATGTGAAGGTGAATGAGTCTGTCAGGATCATTAATCGACCGATAAAGTTTACGCTAGAACCTGATGGTCAAAATTTATTGGAAGTCCATTCGCCATTATCAACTAAAAAATTGAATCGGGAAGTGAATACCACAAAGGTCATTAATGCACTAAAAGAGAATAGTCTGGTGGACAATAATGCGGTTCAAGAGGCCTTGCTACTCCATCACGGCTTACCGATTAATGTGAGCATTTAACACTCTAGAGATACATTGTATAGACTAACGCGGTATAGGGTATAGGTAAGATAGACAATGATGGACGGGAATAGGCGATAGGGGCAAGCTAATTTAAGATAGATTAACAATAGCGATTGTTAATCTATCTTAGGTCATGTGAGTAATTATTTGCTGTATGATGCTGCGATATTATCTATACGTGAATTCGCACGCTGTGCGTCTTCTTGTGCTTGCATGGCGGCATCTGTCGCTGATTGTAGCTGAGATTTCAAGCCTGCATGTTCAGATTCTAAATTTTGTACTTGTGACGTTAATTCGGTGACTTCAGAGGTCAGGCTACCAACACTTTTTTGTACATCGGCTTCGTTGCTGGCACAACCACCTAGAAAGACTGATGTTGCAATAGCACCTGCAATTAGTAATTTATTATTCATTGAAATACCTCTTTCTGTTAGTTATTCAATACTTAAAATTTGACTCGTGTCGCAATTAAGTATGTCAGAGATTTGTCAATTTGCCAGTTCACTACGCTATTAATCAATTGTAATGACTACTTTATCTATGTGAATACGAATTCAACGTTATATTAACACGCCTTTAGACGCCTATTATCGATCATAAACTTACCGTGTGATGGCGAGTGTTTCGTTGTCATTTTACTGGCAGGAAACGCACAACAGGGTAATAAATCAATGCTATTGCTTAGGTAATGACTGGGCAAGATGTTCTATATCTCGGTGTAAGAGCGCTTCGTCAGCTAAATTTAACTGCACCAATCTTCGTAATTCAGAAATGCTATTAATATCAATGCGCGTACAGCGCATACCTAATACATGTTCTTCATTATGAATAAGCTCAGCTTCCATTATAATCACTTGTTCAGGAGATAATTTAATTGATAATGTCATGAGTTGATTAACATCAAAAGTAACATTTCTTGGTTTTGTACAAGAAAGTCCTCGCAACGATAAATCGATTACATTTGTTGACCATTGATGCTCATTACATGTTAATGAAGCATCGTGATTGAATAACACACGTTGAAATTGACGCTTATTTTTCATATCTGCACCTAATAATTAAACTATATAACTTAATATTTTAGGCTAAAAATCAGCATTTTGCTGGTGGCTATATCGCACTATTCAACTAATTAGCTGGTTATTTTTCAGCCGAGTTTAGATTAAATCACAATAATACAATATAATTCACAATGCTCTTATAAATTAAACCGCAATAATGAAATCGTAAGCTATTGTTTATTATGAAGCAGACGAAATAATATGTTTATGATATATCAACCTATGCAGTTGAAGTACACCAAGTCAGACCACGTAGTATTGTTGCAAAAAAGCGCATAGTGTAAAGTGCATAAACCAACAGTTGGTAAAGACTGACGAGTAACCTGAATATGAAAATTGAAGATTCATTTTTACCTATTTTAATTATCCGCGATGGACAAATTAAGTCTTGTAATAAAGTGTTTTCAACACTGGTTGGTCTGACCTGTCTGAAAATTGTTGACATGAAAATCAATGACTTATTACGTTTGGATAATAACCAAAATATCAATAATACAAGTCAGTTATTCGATAATTTTTACGTGAGTGAAGTGGGGGTTTTTGCCACTGCTGAACTTGTCGATTGTAATTTTTATCATTTAAAAGTCGAGTTATATTGTAAAAAATTAGACCGTGACGAATTTAAATTGTGTTTTAAAGTCATCGAAAATAAAGCCATAGATCCGATTTCAGGCCTGCCAAATGGCTGGGCAATGACTGCGCGAGCTACAAACTTATTCAATACTGTTCACTCTGCCACTCCTAAAATGCGCTTACTTGTACTCAGTGTTGATAATTTCTCGACCATCAATTTTCGATATGGCTTTGATGCTGGCGATAATTTTCTTGCTGTCTTTGGCAATAAGTTAAAGTCTGCAGTCCAAGACGATGGATTAGTTGTACGTTTTTCAAATGCCCGCTATGGTATTTTAATTGAAAACCAACATAAACTATCTCACGCTGATTTCACTGCATATATAACCCTGCTCAGTCAGGAGCTATGTGATTTATCACGTAAACCGTTAATCCTCGCCAGTGGTATAGCGATCAATAAATCCATTAGTATCGGTATCAGCGGCGAGCATTGTGACTATGAGAGTTTTTTCGCGATGGAAATTGCTGGCGAAACGGCAATGAGAGAATCTGAACGTCATAGTAACTCATATTATTGTTTTGCAAAGCCAGAATTGAAACCTCAGTTGATGACAGATAAACTCATTATTGATGAATTCCCTAATGCAATTTCACAATGCTTAATTAAAATTCATTATCAACCACAATACGATCTCAGTAACAATGCGTTAGTCGGATTTGAGGCGTTATCACGTTGGATACATAAAGATTTAGGTTACATTGCACCTGACGTATTTATTCGGATCGCCGAAGAAATTGGCCTACACTTTGAATTTGATTTGTGGGTATTTACGCAAGTTTGTAACCAGATTGTACAATGGCAAGAAGCCGGTATTTACACGCCAAGGATTGCCATTAACGTCTCTTTCAAAACGCTGGAAATGTCCAATTTTGTATCTCGTATCGCGGCGATCATTGAAGAGTCTGGTTGTCCTAAAGACTTACTTGAAATTGAAGTGACCGAAACGGCTTCTATCAGTAATATGGCCATGTTAATTGACAATGTAAGAGCAGTAAAAGCACTCGGTATATACATTGCAATTGATGACTTTGGTACGGGTTATTCCTCACTAAGCTTAGTCAGGAAACTACGCTCATCGCTTGATACATTAAAAATTGATCGTTCATTAGTCGCAGATATATGTTCATCAAAGCTAGATCGTGAATTTGCGCGCAAAGTGATTGGCTTGGGTGAAGTACTCGAGGTTAAAGTACTTGCTGAAGGTGTTGAGACGTTAGCGCAGCGCGATCTTTTACAACAACTGGGTTGTGATTACGCACAAGGTTACTATTTTGACAAAGCCTTATCTAAACAAGATGCTGAGATCCTTATCATCAAGCAAACCTGCGAACAGCCGCGCTACTAATAACGTTCAATAAATCGTCATCATTATTCATGAAACCTCGAAGATCCTGATATTTCCTTATTATTTATAAATATGTAGCCACTTTTGTATAAAGTTAGGATAATTTTCGATTTGTGACTGTCTGATTACTTGACCAGAACAACCACAAACAGATAAACAATGATTATGAGAGGTTATTTCGATGAACAGATATTTACTCGCAACCGTGTTGACGGCTAGTGCTTTCATTTCTCCCAGCCTGATGGCTGCAGAGGTAAGTTTCCCTCATTTAGAAACAACGGGAATGGGCGAAATTATCACTTCACCCGATATGGCTGTGTTTTCAGTACAAGTATCTGAAAATCGTAAGTCGGCTAAAGCAGCAAAATCTGCAGTTGATAATGTAATTGCGGCTTTCAATAAACGATTAGAGGCTCAAGGCGTTGTTCGTACAGATATTGAAAGTACCAATATTACATTACGTCCAGAGTATCAGTATAAGAAAGACAGCAAACCAGAACTGATAGGCTATCGAGCAAATCGTATCGTCAACGTTACTGTTCGTGATTTAGATAAACTCAATGACTATTTAGATGGGGCGCTTGGTGATGGCATCAATAGCATTACCAATATTCAATTAAAAGTCAGTGATGAATCTACATATATTGAACAAGCGAGACAAGCGGCAATCGTCGATGCGAAAGAAAAAGCTGCATCGTTGGCAAAAGGCTTTGGCGAAAAAGTGGATGGTGTTTGGAAGATAACATACAGAAATTCATCACCAAGACCAATGCTAATGCGCTCCATGGCAATGGACTCTACGGCTAATGTTGAATCAACTTATCAAGACGCTCAAATTATTATTCGTGACCAGGTAGATGTTGTTTTCCGTCTCGAAGATTAAACTGTTATTAAAAAAACGCCACACTGTTAGAGTGTGGCGTTTTTTTGATTATTTATTTAGAATGACATTAATTAAAACTGAGTTAACTACTATAACGTAACTCTATAATTTAACTCTTATAACTCAAAGGTTTAGTGCTGATCGCCACGTTATCAAAGTACGCAGTTGAATCTCGATCTACAGCCCAATCGCTATTATTACCACCATGCCATAACTGGAAGTATTGATAATTGATTGCGTATTTGCCATTTTCCGAAAATGTCATATCTGTTTTTTCAAGTACTTTAAAACCATTCACATAAATTTTAACAATGCCATTTGCTTGATTTGCATCGTTCATTTTTACGTATTGCTCAATTAAATATGTTTTGTCACGTTTAAACGAAAAGTTCTTACCTTCATATTGATAATCAATTTCATCACCACATTTACTCGTTTTGTCTTGATGGTAAAAATAGCCAATTGCACGGCCGTCTTCACGGAACATCGAACGTAAACTAAAGCCATCATCTTCACCAACAGTATCACAACCGTCAGGCTTGGTGCTTACGTTTGGATTTAAGCCGGCTAAGCCAGGCATCTTACCACCCATAGAGAAATCGTAATCTTTACCGAATGTAATCTCATATGAAAAGTTTAATTCGTTAAATTCGTTTAAGTTTTTACCACTCGAAATACCTTTTTTATAATGATCTTTTGGGTGGGTGATTGCTAATACCTTTGAACCGTCTTTATCGGTAATATTCGCACTACCAGTAATACTTTCCCATTCATTATTAAAGTCTGTGTCGAACATGTCTTCTGTATATTGACCGTTAGATCTGTCATTAAAGTTAACATAATCAATAACAGCCGAACTATTATAATCGACACCAGGTACAACATCATGAATATTCGCAGGCGCATCTGGATCTGGTGTTGGATCTGGTGTTGGGTCTGGTGTTGGATCTGGTGTTGGATCTGGTGTTGGGTCTGGTGTTGGATCTGGTGTT
>NZ_AKXQ01000032.1 GCF_000276805.1 Moritella dasanensis ArB 0140
CATTGATATAATATTTGGTCATTATATCTCTGCAAGTGCTCACACAGATTGCTTGAATAAATTGTTAAAGAGCGTACTGAGCGGCTGTTGCCGTGTCAGTGAGAGCGATTATAGAGAATTCGATCATATAGGCAAGTGTTATTAGGAAATAAGACAACAAACGGCAAGTGCTGTACGCATTTAGTACTAAAGTGTTTTTTTTCGATCTTAATCGTATGTAAATACCGCAGTATAGCGAATCGATACGTTATAAAAGTCTCCATTAGCGAACCTGATAACTAGTAATGTCAATTTATCGCGATACAATAACGTTAACCAAGGAGATAAACCTATGACTGAACTTAAAAAACAGATTATTGCAGAGATGAAAGTTAAACCGAGTATCGATATCGACGATGAGATCCATAGTCGCATTGGCTTTATCAAACAACAATTAGCTAACTCAGGATTAAAAAGTTTGGTATTAGGTATAAGTGGTGGTGTTGACTCATCAACTTGTGGCCGACTTTGCCAATTAGCTATTGAAGAGTTGAATGCAGAACAAAGCAGTGATGATTATAATTTTATTGCGGTACGCTTACCTTACTCTGTACAAGCAGATGAAGATGATGCACAAAAAGCACTTCGTTTTATTAATCCAAAAACATCAGTTACCGTGAATATTCAATCGGGCACAGACAGTATTCATGCTGAAGTTCTTCAATCCGTTAGAAATGCAGGCTTAGCTGAAACAACTGCATTTAATCAAGATTTCAATAAAGGCAATGTAAAAGCCAGAATGCGGATGATTGCTCAGTATGAAATCGCAGGCTTATATAGAGGGTTAGTTCCCGGCACAGATCATAGTGCAGAGAATATCTCAGGCTTCTTTACCAAACATGGCGATGGTGCTTGCGATCTCGCGCCTTTATTTGGATTGAATAAACGTCAAGTTCGAGCATTAGCTGAATATTTAGGCGCAGCACAAGATGTTTATCTCAAAATACCCACAGCTGATCTAGAAGAAGATCGTCCACAATTGGAAGATGAAATAGCGCTTGGGGTCACTTACGACCAAATAGATGATTTCTTAGAAGGAAAAAACATTGATGCTAGGGCTGAAGCTAAAATCATCGATACTTACAATAAAACGACGCATAAACGAAATCCAGTACCAACGCCCACTTAATTGAATTGTTATTGATGAAATGAAAGAAGCAGAAATATGATATCTCTGCTTCTGGCTCTGTAAATAATTCAGTGTAATTATTTACTTGATGATTTTAATTGGTTTCGGCCAATTCTTGATATGACGTTGTTTCACTCGCGTAATCACAAGTTCATCTGCAGCGACGTCTTTTGCGATAGTCGAACCAGCACCAACAGTGGCATTTTTTCCAATCGTCACGGGTGCAATTAACTGGCTATCAGAACCAATAAATGCACCGTCTTCAATAACAGTCTGGAATTTATTTACGCCATCATAATTACAAGTAATAGTACCTGCACCAATATTTACTTTTTCACCAATAATACTATCACCAAGATACGCAAGATGGCCGGCTTTAGAGCCTTTACCTAATGTTGTTTTTTTCAATTCAACAAAATTACCTACATGTGCATCATCTTTCAATACTGTACCAGGACGTAAACGTGCAAACGGACCGGCACTGCAATCAACACCTATTGTTGTTGATTCAATAATTGAATTTGGTTTAATTTCTGAGTTATCACCAATATGGCAATCTTTCAAAATACAGTTCGCACCAATAGTAACACCGCTACCAATAGTTACCTTACCTTCAATAATGACATTGATATCAAAAGTAACATCATTACCAACGCTTACTTCACCACGTAAATCAAAGCGGCGAGGATCAAGCATGGTAACGCCTTGCTCCATCAGTTTATAGGCTTGTAATTCTTGGTATGCGCGCTCAAGTTCAGCTAACTGCATACGATTATTCACGCCTTCAACTTCAATGTTCGCAATTGGGTGAACAGCGTTAATCTTACGACCAGCTTTATGTGCCAGTGCAATCACGTCAGTTAAGTAATACTCCGCTTGCGCATTATTGTTATCTAACAGTGACAGCCAATGTTGAAAGTCAGCGCCATTGGCAACTAAAATACCGGAGTTCACTTCATTAATCTTAAGTTGTTCGGCTGATGCGTCTTTCTGCTCAATAATACCAACAACGGTTTCTCCGTCACGAACAATACGACCATAGCCCATCGGATTCGCTAATTTCACCGTGAGCAAACCAATACCACCTTCAGGCTGTGATTGGCATAGATGCGTCAGTGTTTCTTGGCTAATCAATGGCACATCACCATACAGTACCAACACTTGTTCATCTGCTTTAAATCGATCAGCTGCTTGCTGTACAGCATGACCTGTTCCCAACTGTTCTGCTTGTAGTACCCAATCTAATTTGTCATCTTTGATTCGTGATTTCAGTAATTCAGCGCCATGACCATAAACTAAATGGATATCGTTAACATCTAACTGCTTAACGGTATCAATAACATGCTGAACCATTGGTTTTTTAGCGATTGGGTGAAGAACTTTTGGAAGCTCAGAACGCATTCGCGTTCCTTTTCCAGCGGCAAGAATAACAACACTAATAGGCATAATGGGCTCTTATCAAAAGATGAATAATTAAAATAAATAGTAGTTAGATTATAGGGAATAAAGTGGTTTAACAATATGAATAATTAAACGAAGATATAAAAAAAGCGACCCTAAGGTCGCTTTTTGACAACTACATGTGTTCGATTAAAACTTCAATTAATCTAACTAAGTTAAATTAATTGAATTTTTTAACCAATTTAAGCACACGAAGTTGAGCAATAGCATCAGCCAGTTGAATAGCTACTTGAGTGTAATCCACATCTTGATTAGTTGCAGAGTTATTAAGTAGTTCTTCAGCTTGTCTTTTGGCTTCTTGCGCTTTGGCTAAATCTAGATCTTCTGCACGAATTGCAGTATCAGCCAGCACGGTAACTTCGCCAGGTTGTACTTCACAAGTACCGCCTGAAACAAAGATAACTTCTTCTTTACCGTATTGTTTAACCAAGCGCACCATGCCAGGTACTATTCCAGTTAATAGTGGTGTATGTCCAGCTAAAATGCCGAACTCACCGCCAGAACCGGTAACTTGAATGCTTTCAACACGCCCAGAAAATAAAATCCCTTCAGCGCTCACAACATTCAAATCAAAAGTCATAGCCATAGTGCCCTCGCTTAGTTACATTTTCTTCGCAGCTTCAACAGCATCGTCGATTGAACCACAATACATGAACGCTTGCTCAGGAAGATCATCATAATCGCCCTCTAGTAAGCCTTTAAAGCCACGTAGAGTTTCTTTTAATGATACTAAAACACCTGGGTCACCAGTAAATACTTCAGCAACATGGTATGGCTGAGTTAAGAAACGTTGGATCTTACGAGCACGAGATACGATTTGCTTATCTTCTTCAGATAGCTCATCCATACCTAGGATCGCAATAATGTCTTTTAACTCAGTATAACGCTGTAGTACACCTTGAACGCCACGAGCGATGTCGTAATGTTCTTGACCAACTACTAGAGGATCTAACTGACGAGAAGTAGAATCTAGTGGGTCGATCGCAGGGTACATACCCATTGAAGCAATATTACGGTTCAGTACAACAGTTGCATCTAAGTGAGCAAATGTTGTTGCTGGAGATGGATCCGTTAAATCATCCGCAGGTACGTATACCGCTTGGATAGATGTAATTGAACCACTCTTAGTTGAAGTAATACGCTCTTGTAGGATACCCATTTCTTCAGCTAGTGTAGGCTGGTAGCCTACCGCTGATGGCATACGACCTAACAATGCAGATACTTCAGTTCCCGCAAGTGTATAACGATAGATGTTATCGATGAATAGTAATACATCTTTACCTTCGTCACGGAAGCGTTCAGCCATTGATAAACCAGTCAAAGCAACACGTAAACGGTTACCTGGAGGCTCATTCATTTGGCCGTAAACCATTGCTACTTTATCAAGTACGCCGGCTTCTTCCATCTCGTAGTAGAAATCGTTACCTTCACGAGTACGCTCACCAACACCAGCAAACACAGATAAACCTGAGTGAGCTTTAGCAATGTTGTTGATCAGTTCCATCATGTTTACGGTTTTACCAACACCGGCACCACCGAATAGACCGACTTTACCACCTTTAGCAAATGGGCAAATCAGATCGATAACTTTAACACCTGTTTCTAGCAATTCGCTAGAAAGTGACTGCTCTTCATAAGTAGGAGCTGTACGGTGAATTTCATAACGCACATCTGTTGGGATAGCGCCTTTACCATCAATTGGATTACCAAGAACGTTTACAATACGACCAAGACATTCGTCACCAACAGGCACGCTAATTGCGCTACCAGTGTTAGTTACTTTAAGGCCTCGGCGTAAGCCGTCACTTGAACCCATAACGATACAACGAACAACACCACCACCAATTTGTTGCTGAACTTCTAGCACCAATTCAGATAAGCTAGCGTCGTCAAACGTCAGTGCATCGTACACTTGAGGTACGGATTTCTGAGGGAACTCAACGTCCACAACAGCACCGATGATCTGGACAATAATACCAGTACTCATTTTAAATCCTCTAATCTTTACAAGTTTGCCTAAACCGCTGAAGCACCAGCACAAATTTCAGAAATCTCTTGTGTAATGGCAGATTGACGGGCTTTGTTAAAAATTAACTGCAGCTCATCAATAATGTCACCAGCATTGTCTGTTGCATTTTTCATTGCAAACATACGTGCTGCTTGTTCAGATGCTGCATTTTCTACAACACCTTGATACACTTGAGATTCAATAAATCTAACTAATAATTTAGTTAGAAGCTCAGCTGGTTCACCTTCATAAAGGTAATCCCAACCATGCTTTGGTAATGCTTCGTTTTCTTCCGATGCAGGCAACGGCAGTAGTTGATCGATAGTTGGTTCTTGCGTCATTGTATTAACAAATTTGTTATATACAACGAATAAGCGATCCAACTTCCCGTTATCGTATGCTTCTAGCATAACTTGAACAGAACCAATCAAATCTTCTAGCGTAGGTTCTTCACCGAGGTTTGCTGTATTAGCAACCACGTTTCCGCCTACGTTAGCGAAAAATGTACCCGCTTTAGCACCAATAAGGCCTAAATCGATCTCTACATTTTTCTCAGACCATCCCTTCATATCAGAGAGAGTCTTTTTGAAAAGATTGATGTTCAAGCCGCCACATAGACCACGGTCTGTTGAAATCACAATATAACCAACACGTTTCACGTCACGTTCTTCTAGGTACGGATGAGAGTACTCTAAAGAACCTTCGGCGAGATGACCGATCACTCTGCGCATTGTGTTAGCGTATGGGCGGCTAGCTGCCATGCGATCTTGTGCTTTACGCATTTTACTCGCGGCAACCATCTCCATTGCGCTGGTGATCTTCTGAGTATTAGTAATACTCCCGATCTTGTTTTTAATTTCTTTAGCGCCGGCCATTTGCTTCTCCTATTAAGCTAGCTGTGGCAGCAAAGGCTGCCACCGCTCTTACCAGGTTTGTGTAGACTTAAAGCTTTCAATTAAGCTTGATAGCTTAGCTTGAATATCTTTGTCGTACGCGCCTGTTTCATTAATAGAAGCAAGAAAATCAGCGTGTTCCGCTTTAGCATAAGCCTGCAAAGACGCTTCAAAGCTAACAATTTTGTTAACTGCAACATCTTCTAATGCACCAATTTCTGCTGCATATAAAGATAGCGCTTGTTCAGCTACGCTCATCGGCGCATATTGACCTTGCTTCATTAGCTCAGTAACTTTTGCACCATGATCAAGCTGCTTGCGCGTTGCATCATCAAGGTCAGAAGAGAATTGAGCAAATGCTGCTAATTCACGATACTGTGCTAGTGCGGTACGAATACCACCAGATAGTTTCTTAATGATCTTCGTTTGTGCTGAACCACCAACACGCGATACAGAGATACCTGGATCAACAGCAGGACGTGTGCCTGAGTTAAACAGTTCTGTAGTCAAGAAGATCTGACCATCGGTAATAGAAATTACGTTCGTTGGTACGAACGCAGATACGTCACCACCTTGAGTTTCAATGATTGGAAGAGCAGTTAAAGAACCAGTCTTACCTTTCACTTCACCTTTAGTGAACGCTTCTACGTAATCAGCGTTTACACGAGCGGCACGCTCTAGTAGACGTGAATGTAGATAGAAAACATCACCAGGGTATGCTTCACGGCCCGGCGGACGACGTAAAAGTAATGAAATTTGACGGTAAGCAACTGCTTGCTTAGACAAATCATCATATACGATTAGTGCATCTTCACCACGGTCACGGAAGTATTCACCCATAGCACAACCAGCGTATGGTGCTAAGTATTGTAGTGCCGCAGCTTCAGAAGCTGTTGCAACAACAAGAATAGTGTTTTCCATTGCGCCATGTTCTTCAAGCTTACGTACAACACTAGCAACGGTAGAAGCTTTCTGACCGATTGCTACGTATACACATTTGATGCCCGAGTCTTTTTGGTTGATGATTGCATCGATAGCGATAGCACTCTTACCAACCTGACGGTCACCAATAATAAGCTCACGTTGACCACGACCGATTGGGATCATAGCGTCAATAGCTTTGATACCGATCTGTACAGGTTGATCAACAGATTTACGTTCCATTACACCAGGTGCAATTACTTCAACAGGAGAGAAACCATCGTTGTCGATTGGTCCTTTACCGTCGATAGGCTCACCAAGTGTGTTTAAAACACGACCTAATAAGTTGCGACCTACTGGCACTTCAAAAATACGTCCAGTTGAACGTACTTTTTGGCCTTCTGCAAGACCCATGTAAGAACCCATTACTACCGCACCAACAGAGTCACGCTCTAGGTTAAGTGCGATACCAAAACGGTTGCCAGGTAATTCAATCATTTCGCCTTGCATACAGTCTGCAAGGCCATGAATACGAATAATACCATCGCTTACTGAAACGATCGTACCTTCATTTCTTGCTTCACTAACAACGCTGAATTTTTCAATACGTTGTTTGATCAGATCACTGATTTCTGTAGAATTCAGTTGCATGCTATTCCCCAATTACGATTGTAGCGCTTCCGCAAGTTTATTTAACTTACCGCGTACAGAGCCATCAATAACTAAATCACCTGTCTGAATAATCAAACCTGCAATTAAAGTGTTATCAACGTTGCAATTTAACTTAACTTTGCGTGCTAAACGTTTTTCCAACGCGATTACAATGTTTGCTTCTTGCTCTGCCGTTAATGGCATTGCAGAAGTTACATCAGCTTCAACAGATTTCTCATGTTCCGCTTTGTAGTGTGCAAATAAAGTAACAACGTATGGTAATACGCTTAAACGAGCGTTCTCGGCCAATATTTTAATAAAGTTTTGACCAGATTCGTTAAGTTGCTCATCAGCTACGTTGATAAAAATATCAGCAATAGTGTGTGCACTCACAGCGCCATTTAATAAGGTAGAAATATCTTTATTCACCGCGATTTCCGCCGTAAACGCTAACATTTCTTGCCATTTATCAATAGCCTGTTCCTTAACGGCAAAATCAAATGCAGCTTTAGCATATGGACGAGCAATAGTAGTCAAATCAGACATAAGCCCCCCAGTTGTTAAAGTTCTGCAACGATTTTGTCTACGATGTCGCTGTTTGCAGCTGCATCGATAGAACGTTCGATAATTTTTTCAGCACCGGCAATAGCTAAACCAGCTACTTGTTTGCGTAACTCTTCTTTTAGACGATTACGTTCTGCTTCAACTTCCGCTTCTGCTTGAGCAAGAATTTTAACTCGCTCTGCATGTGCTTCATCTTTAGCTTCATCGACAATTTGAGATTTACGCTTATTTGCTGCATCAATGATAGTTGCAGCTTGCGCTTTAGCATCTTTCAATTGATCTGTCGCTTTAGCTTCCGCCAGCTTCAGATCTTTAGCAGCTTTATCCGCACTTGCAAGACCATCTGCGATTTTCTTTTGACGTTCTTCGATGGCCGCAATTAACGGTGGCCATACATATTTCATACAAAATAGTACGAATAACGTAAATGAAATCGCTTGTCCTAAAAGAGTTGCGTTGATATTCACAACGAACCTCCTGGTTAGTGGTGGACCAAAAGCCGATTAAGCGATGAATGGGTTCGCGAATAATAGGAATAATGCGATACCAACTGCAATCATAGAGATCGCATCAAGAAGACCAGCAACAATGAACATTTTAGTTTGTAATGCTGGTGCCATCTCTGGTTGACGAGCAGAAGACTCTAGGAATTTGCCGCCTAAGATAGCGAAGCCAATTGCTGTACCGAATGCAGCAAAACCTAGTAAGATAGCAACAGCGAAAATAGTAGCTGATACAGTTTCCATTTTATTCTCCAATAAGATAAAAAATTTTAATTAAAATTTGTGTTTATAAATTAATGATCTTCACATGCACTGCTTAGGTAAACCATAGACAGCATCATGAAGATAAACCCTTGTAGAACGATTACCAAAATATGGAAAATCGCCCATGGCACACTTAGTCCCCACTGAAGGTACCAAGGCATAAGCGCGATCAAAATAAAGATCAGCTCACCTGCGTACATATTACCAAACAAACGTAGCGCTAATGAGATAGGCTTCGCCAGTAAAGTAACCATTTCCAGTGCAAAGTTAAAAGGAATAAATACCCAATGGTTAAATGGATTCATAGTCAGTTCACGAGTGAACCCACGAAAACCTTTAACCTTGATGCTGAAACCAACAATTAGCGCAAAAATACTTAACGACATAGCGAAAGTAGTATTTAAGTCTGTTGTTGGAACAACTTTCATGTAGTCGATTCCAATTGCTTTTGCTGCTTCAGGAATAAAATCTACAGGAATCAAATCCATTGTGTTCATCAGAATAACCATCATAAAGATAGTTAATGACAGCGGCGCTATTAATGCATTACGACCATGGAAAGATTCTTTCACAATGTCGTTTACAAACTCGATGCACATTTCAACGAAACATTGAAATTTACCCGGTACGCCCGTTGTCGCTTTCTGACCAACTCGATAGAATGTCCCTAAGAATAAAATCCCTAAAGCGAGGGTTACGAAAAGTGTGTCTAGGTGCCAAGTCCAAAATCCTTCACCAACCGCTAAATTAGTTAAGTGATGTTGGATATATTGGGTCGACGTTAGTGCTTCACCTGTTGCAGACATTTTTCATCCCAGTTTTTTGTTCATAAAATAAGGAGCAAATAATTGTGAACCTATCGCTAATGAAAATGTAACGTAAAGAGGAAGATAATTCACCTTAACGAAACCTAACACAACAATAAAGAATACAACTGTCAGTACCAATTTTAACGATTCACCCAATGCGAATGATGCGACTACATCTTTCATTTGTCTGGCGCCCATAAAACGGAAAGCCAAACGCGTAAAAATATAATTTGGTAACACATAAATGATGCCACCAAATACTGCAGAACGAGCAGAAAGCTCACCATCAATCAACAAAAAGGTTAACGCACAAATGGCCACTAATAGCACCTGAAACACAATCAACTTAATAGCTTGATTGAACGCATTCATTGCTAATTTATTTGACAAAATAAACCCCTAAAACAATCTTTTTGAAGCATTCAAAAAAAATATACAAAAACGCTTCTAAAAGCAGGATAAATTATACGTTGAAGTGGTGCTAATGCAACTGATTGCAAGCCGGATAAGGAAAGCTAAGTAGAATATTCTGAAAAATGAGATATAGCAGGCGTTACCCACTAATGAGTACCGCCCTTATAATATTAAATTCTAAACAAGGCCGTTATTATGAAATAAAGTTATTTTGATATATTAAGAAATATAAGCCTTTGATATTTCAAATGAAGATAATTATAAAGAAAAGCGAAAATCCCTGACCGAAGTGCATTTCAAGACTCATAAGTTCACTTTTAAAAATCTTAACTTAATTTGATCTTTATCACTTGAAGATTAAAATTTAACCTAATGTTGCAATTATATCATCCAATTCTGAGAGGCTAGTATAGTCAATTGTTAACTTTCCACAGCCATTTATACCTTGTTTAATGATAACTTTGGCTTTTAACCGTTCAGACAAGCGATATTCAAGGCTGACAACATCAGGATCTTTACCCTTTTCAGATGTGATCTCAGCCTTAGGTTCGAGTAATTTTCTGACTAATTTTTCGGTATCTCTCACCGTTAAACCACGTTGGGCAATGTTACTTGCCGCTTGTGATTGTAGCTCGCCTTCTAAGCCCAATAAAGCCCGTCCATGACCCATCTCAATGTCGCCATGCTCAAGCAAAATTTTCACGTCATTATTAAGGCTATTTAAACGTAATAAATTGGATACTGAAGCGCGTGATTTACCCACCGCATCAGCGACCTGTTGATGCGTTAATGAGAACTCTTCGATGAGACGCAGTAATGCTGTTGATTGTTCCATCGCGTTTAAATCTTCACGCTGGATATTCTCAATTAAAGCCATCGCCATTACCGCTTCATCAGCAGCATTTTTGACAATACAAGGGACTTGGCTTAAACCGGCGAGTTGTGCTGCGCGCCATCGGCGTTCACCAGCAATAATTTCATATTGTTGTGCACAGAGCTCACGCACAACGATAGGTTGAATAATACCTTGAGCGGTAATTGATGCAGCTAATTCATCTAGCGCATCTGTTGCCATGTCTTTTCGTGGTTGATATTTACCTGGGTATAACCATTCAACCGGTAATTTCTTCAGTTCATTTTCGACGACAGGGATCGCTTTAGATTGCTCATCAGCCGTTTGTTCTTTGGTTCTTGCCATAGCACTGGTACCAAGCAATGCATCCAGACCTTTACCTAAACCTCGTTTTTTCGTATTCATGCTTGTTCCTTTGCCTGTACGCTCTGTTCATTGGCTAATTCTTGACGACGAATGATTTCTCCAGCCAACGCTAAATAAGCTTTAGCCCCGCTCGAAGATTTATCATAATACATGGCAGGTGCGCCAAAGCTTGGCGCTTCCGCTAAGCGGACATTACGGGGGATCACAGTACGATAGACTTTATCGCCAAAATGTTGCTTAAGTTGTTCAGATACATCACACGCTAAGCGATTACGTGGGTCATACATAGTGCGAAGTATGCCTTCAATTTTCAGTTCTGGATTAACAGCTGCCGCCAATTTAGTGGTGGTATCCATTAATGCAGTAAGACCTTCAAGGGCATAATACTCACATTGCATTGGCACAATAATAGAGTCAGCTGCAGCCATCGCGTTAATTGTGAGTAAATTTAATGATGGTGGGCAATCAATAAAAATATAATCATAATAATCTTTCACTGTTGCTAATGCATTTTTTAAGCGTAACTCACGCGCAAAAAATGCCATTAATTTAATTTCAGCCGCGGTGACATCTTGATTCGCTGCGATCAGGTGATATTTACCTGATGTTTCAGTGATGACAACCTCATTAACCGGTTTTTCATCAACCAATAAGTCATAGGCAGAATACTCGACAGCATATTTGTCGACTCCACTGCCCATGGTAGCGTTACCTTGTGGATCAAGATCAATTAGCAATACCTTACGTTTAGTCGCCGACATTGAGGCTGCTAAATTGACACAAGTAGTTGTTTTTCCTACGCCACCTTTTTGGTTAGCTATTGCTATGATTTTGCCCACAAATGTTCCCTATTATTTAATCTCAGACATGACGATTAGATGACGTTCGCCTTCTAATCCTGGCACTGTTAGTTTATGTGCAACTTCCAGCTTAAATTTAGTATTCAATGTTTTGATTTCACCCGTTGGTCTTACTCCTTTCAACGCATAAAACAATCCATCTTGTTTTGGTAGATGCTTACACCAATGTAACATATCTTCTAATGAAGCAAACGCACGACTTAATACGCCATCAAATTTAATTTCAGGCTGATATTCTTCAACTCGTGATTGTACCGATGTCACGTTGGTTAATTTTAATTCGTGCACCGCCTGGGTGATAAAACGCATACGTTTACCCAAACTATCGAGCAATACAAATTCTTTATCTGGATTCAAGATCGCTAACGGTAATCCCGGTAAACCAGGTCCAGTACCTACATCAATAAAACGCTCGCCCTCTAGATAAGGACTTACCACAAGACTGTCCATAATATGTTTGACTAACATGTCGTCAGGATCACGTACTGACGTCAGGTTGTATGCTTTATTCCACTTATGTAACAAATTCACTAATGCCACTAATTGCTGCTTTTGGGTATCAGTAACAACCAAAGATGTTTGGGCTAATAATGCGTCGAGGCGGTTGATCATAGGTAGATTTACTCCGGTAAAACCCGATTATGTAAGTTAATATTAAATCGTAGAAAAAAAGAAAAAGACAACCTACTAAATAAGGTAAAGGTACCTTAGCTAAATAGTAGCATTGCAAATTAGGGAATGATGTCAAAAATGAGGATATATAGCCACCGATAAATGCGTTAACGGTGGCTATCGTAACTTATTATTTATTTATTGAGTAAGTTTTGCTTTTTCAAATAAATCAGTAGAATTGAGATTGCAGCAGGTGTGATACCTGAAATTCGTGATGCCATGCCAATTGTTTGCGGTTTAACGTCAATTAACTTAGCAACAACCTCATTAGATAGACCTTTAATTGAGGCGTAATCTAAATCCGTTGGTAACAAAGTATTCTCATGACGCAGTTGCTTTTCAATCTCCGCTTTCTGACGGTTAATATAACCTTCATACTTAATGGTGATTTCAACTTGTTCCGCAGCCGCTTCATGTTCTAGCTTAGGACCCAACTCTTCAATTGTCATCAACGCGTCGTAAGTTACTTCTGGACGACGAATAAGATCTTCTAGGGTATGTTCACGTGATAGTGGCGTCGCTAATAATGTATTGATCTTATCTGCAAACGCTTTTGTTGGATTGATCCAAGTTGAACGTAAGCGTTGTTGCTCGAGTTCAATGGCTTCCATTTTCTCGTTAAATATCGCCCAACGATGATCATCAACCAAACCAAGTTCACGACCTTGCTCGGTTAAACGTGCGTCAGCATTATCTTCACGTAACAATAAACGGTATTCGGCACGGCTGGTAAACATGCGGTACGGTTCTTTAGTACCTAGCGTAGCTAAGTCATCAACCAATACACCTAAGTAAGCCTGATCACGGCGTGGATACCACGTATCTTCTTCTCGGGCTGTGCGAGCGGCATTTAAACCAGCAAGTAGACCTTGGGCTGCAGCTTCTTCATAACCCGTTGTACCGTTGATTTGACCCGCAAGGAACAAACCTTCGATAAATTTACTTTCTAGCGTTAACTTAAGATCGCGGGGATCAAAGTAATCATACTCGATCGCATAACCCGGACGCGTAATATGCGCGTTCTCTAAACCGCGGATCGAACGTACAAGATCAACTTGCACATCGTAAGGTAAACTCGTTGAAATACCATTAGGGTAAACTTCATGTGTTGTTAAACCTTCTGGCTCGATAAAAATCTGATGAGATTCTTTATCTGAAAAACGCGTGATCTTATCTTCGATCGAGGGGCAATAACGTGGGCCAATACCTTCGATCATACCAGTATACATAGGACTACGATCCATACCGCTGCGGATCACATCATGCGTATTATTATTGGTATGGGTAATATAACAAGGAACCTGTTGGGGATGATCTTTACGGCTACCAATAAAAGAGAATACCGGCGTTGGATCATCTCCGTGTTGCTCTTCCATTACTGAAAAATCAATTGTGCGACCATCGATACGTGGTGGCGTACCAGTTTTTAAACGACCAGTACGAATTGGTAATTCACGTAGACGTGCAGCCAATGATACTGATGCAGGATCACCTGCGCGACCACCTGGATAGTTTTTCAAACCAATGTGGATAAGTCCGTCAAGGAAAGTACCGACGGTTAATACCACTGACTTGGCTCTAAACGATAAACCTGCTTGCGTCATCACACCGACAACTCGATCGTTTTCAATAATAAGATCGTCAACAGATTGTTGGAATATCGTTAGGTTTTGTTGATTTTCAAGTTTTTGTCGTACTGCTGATTTGTATAACAGACGATCCGCTTGTGCTCTAGTTGCGCGAACAGCAGGGCCTTTACTTGAATTTAATGTTCTAAATTGAATACCGCCGAGGTCGGTTGCTTGACCCATGATACCGCCAAGCGCGTCAATTTCTTTAACGAGATGGCCTTTACCGATACCACCAA
This sequence comes from Moritella dasanensis ArB 0140, assembly GCF_000276805.1. GTDB lineage: Bacteria > Pseudomonadota > Gammaproteobacteria > Enterobacterales > Moritellaceae > Moritella > Moritella dasanensis. The sequence goes on from NZ_AKXQ01000032.1 coordinate 14,275, forward strand.
TAGCAGGATTACACGACATGTGGCCTAGCGTATCGATGTTATGGGTTAATAATAATGTCTTTCGACCCATACGAGCAGCAGCTGCAGCAGCTTCGGTGCCAGCATGTCCGCCACCTACGACGATAACTTCAAATTGTTCATGGTATGCCATGTATCACCTCGGTTTTGTTTAGCGGAAATATTCAGAGCGGCACAGTCTACGGTTTTCTCTAACAGATGCAAATGATCTTAATTATATTTTTATTTAGATCCAACTGTTGATCTTAAGATCTTAAAAGAGATCTTATAAGATCTATTATTAGGATCGCCTTGATCTGTTGATAACTCACTTTGATCTAGCAAGATCATGTATTTAGCGTCGATCACTTACTGTTAGTAAGGCTTGGGCTTGTTACGTATAAGCTGGGTGTAAATAGCCTAGTTATACACAGGGCTTCGAATGTAGTATTTATTCTACAAGGATAACTATAGGTTGATCACAAGAAAGATCTATAGTTATCCACAGAAAAATAAAAAAAATAAATTCGATCATGCTTATATTATAGCCAGTTATTCACCCATTGCGGATACCATCCGTCGATCGCATCTTCAGGGATCTGCGTTTCTACTGAGCAAATTTCAAAGGTTTCTGCGACCTTTTTAGCGTTCAATTTTGCTAGTTGAAGATCGATCATATGGCCAGCATGACAGAATTGATCATATGATTTTGAGCCTAGGGCGATCACACTGTACTTAATGAGGTTTAAATCGGGGCTAGATTGTTGCAGTTGTAGTGCGAAAGGGGCGATATTATCAGGGTAATCACCCGCACCATGGGTTGCTGTGCAAACGATCCAGGCGTGTTTGCTGTCGATCGGAAGACTTTCTAGCTTAGGATCGAGATGGATATTGACCTGAAAGCCTTGATCAATGAGTTTTTCTGCTAAATGATCGGCGGCATATTCAGCCGATCCCAACGTTGTGCCGACAATTATTTCGAATGTATACATAGTTTCCTCTTCTTTAAAAATTTGTTTGACTATTTTTGCTGTAAAATGTAGCACATAACTATATCAATTCAGGCTTATTAAGGCACTTATGGCTTCATTATTTCAACGTTTTCTTACTCTATTTAGTCGAACTCAAGCGACTAAAAAGATAACGTATACGTCTCTTAAACCGGTTATTAATAACGTTGCGACGATAAAAGTGAGTATACCTGATGTCGGTGTCGCGGATGAGATCATTGATACCAGCTCATTATTTTATGATTTGCTGTTTAATAATAAGGACGTTGCAACAGAGGTGAATGCTGGATTAAACCCGTTAGAGAAAAGCATCTTACTGAAAGTCGAAGGAAGTGTTAGCCGACCTGAAAACATTGCGTTAAATGTGGTGCGATTGCCTGAGGTGTTGCATAAGGTCTCGGCGTTAATTGACAGTGATAATTATACTGCAGAGCAATTAGCGGCATTGATTACCCAGGACCCGGTGCTCGCAGCTGATGTGATCAAGTTAGTGAACTCGGTGGGTTATCAGTTAGGGACTCAAGAAATCACCAGTCTACCAGAAGCGGTGGTCCGTTTAGGTGGCTTGCAGATTAAATCAATTGTATTGACGATCGTGATGCAAAATATGACCGACATCAAACCTATTTACTTTAAGTTATTTGGTCAGCATTTATGGCAGCACTCATTAACAACGGCCTTGTGGGCAAAAAAACTGGCGAAGAGTAGGGGAGAGGATCCTGAATTAGCTTATTTTTTAGGGTTAATTCATGATGTGGGTAAAATCGCGCTGTTTAAATTAATTGTGGATGAAATGAATATCAGTGACCCACAATTTAGACCCAGTTCTAAGGTTTTTCGACAGATGATGACCAAGCATTCATTACGCTTGTCTGCGTTGATAGCGCAATCTTGGTTATTGCCCGGCGTTGTGGTGAAAGCCTTGTATGAACAGTCTGAAACGGCCTTTATGCTGCATCAGACCGCTCCCGGTAAGTTATTGGTGGAAGCTAACTTATACAGTGAAATACACCTATTGCTGGCACAAGGCTATATTTCTCAGCAGCAGGCGGCTGCGTTCTGTACTGATCATGAATTAGATATTCAGGCGTGTATCGCAGGAGTATAAAGCAGCGATTATAGTCCGCTTATCAGGAGTTATGTACTGATAATATAGCGCAAATTGCAGGCTTATCCACACGTGTTTGGTCGTCTTTAAAGTTATCATTTATTGGGATTAAGTTGTGGGTAACTCTGTGGATGGGTTTGTAACGTGAATCTTATTGGATCGTTGCCGAAGTGTTTTAAATGTGGCTATTATGATCTGGCGTTGTCAGGTTGTGTTTAAGCTCGGTTGTTAATAAGGCACGATCCAAACTCGGATCGTGTCTTATTATAGACGTATTATTTACCGATACAGAATGAAGTGAAAATACGGCCGAGAAGATCGTCTGAACTAAACTCACCGGTAATTTCCGAGAGTTGTTCTTGGGCTAAACGTAATTCTTCTGCAAGCAATTCTCCCGCCATATAAACTTCAAGCTGTAGTTTGCCTGTCTGTAAGTGCTCATCGGCCTTCTCGATAGCGTCTAAGTGACGGCGACGGGCGATGAAGCCACCTTCGGTATTGCTTTGATAACCCATGCATTGTTTTAAATGATCTTTTAGTTCATCTAAACCAAGATTCTCTTTTGCTGATATTTTAAAGATCGAATGACCTTGATCTTCAACCGCGATTGGCGATTCACCAGTAAGATCCATTTTATTTCTGATCACAGTCAGTCCGATCGAGCTTGGTAGACGATCAATGAAGTCTGGCCAGATTTCGGCAGGATCCGTTGCATCTGTTGTGGTGCCATCAACCATGAAGAGTACTTGATCCGCGTTATTGATCTCTTCCCAAGCGCGTTCGATACCAATTTGTTCAACACGGTCTGGGCTGTCACGTAAACCTGCAGTATCGATAATATGCAGTGGCATACCATCAATGTGGATATGTTCGCGTAATACATCACGCGTGGTACCGGCGATGTCGGTAACAATAGCCGATTCTTTACCGGCTAATGCATTGAGCAAACTCGACTTACCTGCATTAGGACGACCGGCAATCACCACTTTCATACCTTCACGAATAATGGCGCCTTGCTTGGCTTCTTTTTGCACCGCGCTAAGATTATCCATGATGCTGTACAGCGCTTGGGCTATTTTACCGTCAGCCAGAAAGTCGACTTCTTCTTCAGGAAAATCAATTGCAGCTTCAACGTAAATACGTAAGTGAATTAAACTTTCGGTTAGAGTATTAATTTTTTTCGAAAACTCACCTTGCAGTGAATTCATTGCTGATTTTACTGCGCGCTCTGACGTTGCATCGATCAGATCGGCTATCGCTTCGGCTTGGGTTAAATCCATTTTATCATTGAGGAATGCGCGTTCTGAGAATTCACCCGGACGGGCCATTCTGATGCCGTCAATTTTTAGAATACGGCGCATCAACATGTCCATGATCACGGGACCACCATGACCTTGTAACTCTAAAACATCTTCACCGGTAAATGAATGCGGTGCTTTGAACAAGATGGCAATGCCTTGGTCTATTGTCTGCTGTTCTTCATCCAAGAAAGATAAGTAATCGGCCTTACGCACGGTCGGAATTTTATTTAAAACGATTTGTGCGACTAACTCTGTTTTTGCTCCAGAGATACGAATAATACCAACACCACCTCGTCCTGGCGGTGTGGCTTGTGCAATGATAGTTTCATTAGTTAGCATGTGATTACCCGAAGATAGTATATTTTTTAGATGAAAAAAGGCGGCACAAGGGCCGCCTTGATAAGATTAGCAAGCTTATTTCTTACTGTGCAAACCTTGTTTTTCCAACGCTCGGAAAATAATAGTTTGTTGGATAATTGTAACTACGTTACTCATTAACCAATATAGAACTAGACCTGCAGGGAACCACAAGAAGAAGAATGTAAACATGACTGGCATGAATTGCATCACTTTTTGTTGCATTGGATCCTGAACTTGTGTCGGAGACATTTTCTGGATCATGTACATAGTAACACCCATTAATAGCGGTAATACGTAGTACGGGTCTTGTGCTGATAAATCATTAATCCACAATGCGAATGGTGCGTGACGTAATTCCACACTTTCCATTAATGCCCAGTATAATGAGATGAAAATAGGCATTTGAATGATCATTGGGAAACAACCACCTAATGGATTTACTTTCTCTTCTTTATACAATGCCATCATTGATTGCGACATTTTTTGTTTGTCGTCACCACATTTTTCACGCAATGCAGTTAATTTTGGTTGTAGTAAACGCATTTTCGCCATTGACGTGTATTGCGCTTTTGTTAGCGGATACATTGCACCACGTACGGTAAACGTGATCATGATTACCGCAATACCCCAGTTACCCACTAAACCATGGAAGAACTGTAGTAATTTAAAGAGCGGTTGCGCAATGAACCATAACCAGCTGTAATCAACAGTAAGGTCAAGACCTTCAACTAATTCACCCATCTGATCTTGCAGTTTTGGACCAACCCAAAGTTTCGCTGAGATAGTTGCTTCGCTGTTTGCTGCAATCGCTTCAACAGGTTGTTTGAAACCGATAATCGCTTGACCTTGAGTAAAGTCAGTACGGCCAATATTCAAACTATAGAACTGGTTTTGGCTATTGCCTGGGATCCAAGCTGTTACAAAGTAATGCTGTAACATGCCAACCCAACCAGCAGTGGTTGTGCGGCTTAGGTTTGCATCGCTAATATCACTGAAATCGTATTTTTCATAGCGTTTATCAGTCGTACCAAGTGCGGCACCACGATAAGCTTTCATCATCATGCTGCTGCCTTCGTCAGTGCTAAGATCAATATTTTGTTTCAATTGACCGTACATTTGCACCGAAATTGCGTTAGCAGATTGGTTGTTTACTTGATAGCTTACTTCAACGTCATAACTGCCACGTGTAAGGGTAAATACTTTCGTAAATTTAACCCCATTTGCATCTGTATATGACAGTGGGATACTTAATGTATCACCTGAAATAGTGAAGTCTTGCGCTGTCGTCGTATATTGAGGACGACCATTCACGTTTGCATCTGGACCGTTCGCGCCAATAAGACCACTTTGTGCAACGTAAACATTTGTTGCATCATTTTGTAATAAAGTGAAACGTTCTTCAGAATCTAACTCTGTTGCATGCTCAAGTAAGTCTGCATGAACAATATCACCACCTAATGTATCGACAGTTAGTTCAAGTACGTCTGAACTGATGATAATCAGATTGTTTGATTGCTCGCTGATTGGTGCGTCAGTTGATGAGTCACGGCCTGCTGGTACATCGCCAGTTAAACCATTGGTGATCGCTTGAATCGTTGTTGGTACTGCAACCGGGTTGTCTTTATTTTGCCATTCAGTGAATAGCAAAAAGCTGACAAACAATAATCCGATGACAAGTAAATTACGTTGGGATTCCATAATCTAATTAATCTCTTTGTTTGGGGTCAGGTACAGGATCGTAACCATGTTTATTACTAAAAGGATGACATATTAATAGACGTTTGGCTGTGAGCCAACAACCTTTTGTAAATCCGTGGAGTTTTATTGATTCTATCGCGTATTGAGAACACGTTGGAGTGAAGCGACAGCGAGGACCAATCATCGGACTAATGAATAATTGGTAACCTCGTATTAATTTGGTGCCTAACCATTGCAACGGCGACAGAGTTTGCGCCATAACTTCTCCAATAATGCATCGATTTCTGCATTTTCCAAGTTTGCAATACCAGATTTAGCAATAACCACGATATCAACATTCGGAAAATCATGATGGCGTGTCCGAAAACTTTCTCTAATTAGACGTTTAACTCGGTTACGGCCGACAGCAAGTTTAATTGCTTTTTTAGGTACCGCTAAACCAAGACGAGTATGTCCAAGTGAGTTATTTTTGGCAAGTATAGTTATATGAGGTGAGGCTGATCGCACAGGGTCTGCGAATACGTTTTTGAAGTGTTCGGGAGTTAACAAACGTAACTCCCGAGGAAAGCTCTTATCTATCACGTCTGATGATTAAGCGCTTAAAGTCTTACGACCTTTTGCACGGCGACGTGCAAGAACCTTACGGCCACCTACAGTTGCTTTACGTGCGCGGAAACCGTGTGAACGTTTACGCTTAAGGTTACTTGGTTGAAAAGTACGTTTCATAGCTTTATCCGTTATAAATTAACTGTACAGTTATGTTGAGTCAGTCAAGAAATAATGACCGGTCGTCAACTTGACTAACACAAAAAGAGGCGGAATTTTAATCATTGTTGTAAAACAAGTCAATAATTAATCAGCTTTCGCCTCGTGAAAATAGCAATATCATACTTAAATTCGATATTCTCGACCGATTATGATGCGATTGGATACATGACATAATTGGCTAAATTCTTATCAGTATAGATAAAAATTATAATTCGGTTTAATAATTGCTGTTATTCCAATCTGATCACAAGGGATCAAGCGGGGAATTATACAGGCTATTTACTAACTAACAAGTCAGCGCTGCTAATTTATCCACTTTATAGCGCCTGATTATTGATTTACTCGCTGTAAAAATGTACGAGTACGGGGATCTTGCGGGTTATTAAAGATCATATCCGCGGATCCTTGTTCAATAATCTGACCTTGATCCATAAAAATCACCCGGTCTGCGATCTCTTTTGCAAATTGCATTTCGTGCGTCACTATCAGCATTGTTTGCTTTTGTTTGGCTAGTTGGCGCATTAATCCAAGTACTTCACCGACCCACTCAGGGTCTAACGCAGACGTTGGTTCATCAAACAAAATGACTTTACTTTGTGCCGCCATTGCGCGTGCAATGCCGATACGTTGTTGCTGACCGCCTGACAATGCAGAAGGGTAGTAGTCTTGCTTATCGGCTAAACCAATGCTTTTCAGGATTGCTTGTGCCTCTTGTTTGGCTATGACTGCTGATTTACCTCTGACGGTAATTAAACCTTCGGTAATATTCTCAAGTGCCGTTTTATTGGCAAACAGGGCATAGTTTTGAAACACGAACGCGGTTTTTTTTCGTAGCGCGGTGATTTGTTTTTTAGTCGCACTATTGGCATCAACAACTAAGTCATCAATGGTAATTGTAGCGCTTGTTGGGTGTTCTAGAAAGTTAAGGCAGCGTAACAGTGTCGATTTACCTGTGCCTGAGGGGCCGATAATAACCGTTGTCTCGCCTTCTTTGATATCCAAATCAATTTGGCGTAATACCACGTTATCACCAAAATGCTTACTTAAATTAGCCACTTTGATCATGTTAATACGCCTTATTGAGGTAACGTTCTAAGTGTACTTGTAGTTGGGTAAATATTAGCACCACACCCCAATAAATAAGAGCAACAGCAAGGTAACTTTCGAAAAAATAAAAACTTGATGAAGCTTCCATTTGGGTTTTTGCCATTATTTCCGTCACACCCAAGGTAAACGCTAACGAAGTACTTTTAATCATATCGATAAAGTAATTCATCAACGATGGCGTCGCGATACGTGCTGCTTGTGGCAGGATGATACGGCGCATTGCTTGACTAGAGGTCATACCGGTACTTAATGCGGCTTCCATCTGCGATTTATCGACAGCCATGATCGCGGCGCGAATACTTTCTGCTTTGTAAGCGGCAAAGTGCAGTGTTAAGCCAATCACAGACGCGGTAAACGCGTCCATATTAATCAATATTGGGAACACCCGAGGCAAACCGTAATACAGCAAAAATAGCTGCACAAGGAGCGGGGTACCACGGAAAAATGAAATAAATAACATCGCTAATTGATTGAGCACAGGTACTTTGAATGTGCGTACAACCGCTAAGCCGATGGCTAATATCAGGGCAAAGACGACACCTATTAGTGCCATCTGCATGGTTGTTCCCAAATACTTAAACAGTATTGGGAACAGGTTTAGCATGTACTCAAAATTAAATGGCATTTATTTTACTGTGATATCCGTTTTGAACCATTTTTCTGAAATTGTCGCAAGTGTGCCATCGGCACGCATGTTATCCAGCGTTGTATTTACTTTTAGGCGCAATACTTCTTGTTTTTCTGTTTTCAAAAATGGCATCGCATTTTCGATTGTTTCAAACGTTGGGCCTGCAAGTTGCAACGGTAATGGTGATTTGTTAATTAGTTCAAGTGATGATAAACGATCCATCACAAACGCATCTGTACGACCTAATGCTACATCACGTTCGATACCTGTGTCGTAAGTTTTAATCGTAATATTTTTGTCGGTATCGTATTTGCGTAATAAATCAGCAAAATTTGAGCCTAAATTTACACCAACCGTTTTGTTTGCTAAGTCGCTAATACCGTTAATGTCTTTATTACCTTTTTTAACGACAACTTGCGCACCGTCATAAACATAAGTTTGGCTAAATGCGTATTTAGCCGTACGTGCTGGGGTGATCGTTACTTGATTTGAAATAGTATCAATTCGGCCTGTTTCTAGCATACCAAACAGACCTGAAAAATTAACTGTGATGAATTCTACTTTTGCATCATTACGTTTCGCGATCTCTTTCCATAAATCAACTTCAAAGCCTTGTAGCTGATCATTTTTTGAAAAGGTAAACGGGAAGTAGTTGCCTGACATACCGACTTTAATGGTTTCTTGTGCTTGTGCAAAGGTCGTTAATGTTGAGCTCACAAGTACTGCAGCTGCTAATAATAGTTTTTTCATGGTCCATCCTGTTGACGCGAATTATAAGTTTAATGCGTGCATGATATTCTAATGTAAATTGAATTATAAATAGCGTTTAGTTATAAGTAATTGCTAAAAGATAGTGTGATTAATTATATTGACCGGTTTTATTGTTCGTATTGACACGTTATCGGTTTTTATTTTACTTTTGTGTGGATAACTGTTTATTCATGCTAGCGCTTATGCACAATTAGCAGTAAAATAATGCCTTATTCTTTATTATTAATCTGGAGTGTGGAGAGTGTCAGTTTCTCTTTGGCAACAATGTCTTTCGCGCTTACAAAATGAGCTTTCCGCTACTGAGTTCAGTATGTGGTTACGCCCTCTGAAAGCCGAACTTACCGATAGTACTCTCACCTTGTATGCTCCGAACCGTTTTGTCCTTGATTGGGTTCGTGATAAGTACCTCAATTCAATTACTGCATTATTCGATGAGTTTTGTGGTGCTGACGCGCCAATTTTACGTTTTGATATTGGTGGTAAACCAACGACTATCACGCAGCCGACAACGAGAATTGATCGCGTCGTGACAGCCAAAGTGGTTTCAAGACCACAACTGGACCCGTGGGAATCAAGCTCACTACAGCAACCCGCGATTAATCATCGCAGCAATGTTAATTTAACCTACACCTTTGAAAACTTTGTTGAAGGTAAATCTAACCAATTAGCACGTGCAGCTGCTCAGCAAGTCGCGAGTAATCCTGGTGGTGCTTATAATCCATTGTTTTTATATGGTGGTACCGGTTTAGGTAAAACGCATTTATTACACGCGGTTGGTAACGGCATTAAAGCGCAAAAAGCCAATGCGAAAGTAATTTATATGCATTCTGAGCGTTTTGTTCAGGATATGGTGAAAGCCCTGCAAAATAATGCCATTGAAGCGTTTAAAAATTATTACCGCAGTGTTGATGCATTATTGATTGATGATATTCAATTCTTTGCGAAGAAAGAACGTTCACAAGAAGAGTTTTTTCATACCTTCAATGCGCTACTCGAAGGTAATCAACAAATTATTCTTACGTCAGATCGTTATCCAAAAGAAATCGATGGCGTAGAAGATCGATTGAAATCGCGCTTTGGTTGGGGCTTAACGATTGCCATCGAACCACCTGAACTGGAAACGCGTGTTGCGATCCTAATGCGTAAAGCAGTAGAAAGTAATATTCATTTACCGGATGAAGTGGCGTTCTTCATTGCCAAACGTTTACGTTCAAATGTACGTGAGTTGGAAGGGGCATTGAATCGCGTGATCGCCAATGCTAACTTTACTGGCCGTGCGATTAATATTGATTTTGTTCGTGAAGCATTACGTGACTTATTAGCGTTGCAAGAGAAGTTAGTAACGATTGATAATATTCAGAAGACAGTTGCTGAGTATTATAAGATTAAAATGGCGGATTTATTATCCAAGCGCCGTAGTCGTTCTGTGGCAAGACCACGTCAAGTTGCAATGGCATTAGCAAAAGAATTAACCAACCACAGTTTACCTGAAATCGGTGATGCGTTTGGTGGTCGTGACCATACGACGGTACTTCATGCTTGCCGTAAGATCGTACAACTTAAAGAAGAAAGTCACGATATTAAAGAAGATTATTCAAACTTGATTAGAACACTGTCGTCGTAAAACGTCGTCGTAAAAAAGGTTATATTAAATGCAGTTTACAATTAATCGCGAAGCGTTATTACGACCGTTACAGTTAGTATCGGGTGCGTTGGGTAATCGCCCAACTTTGCCAATCTTAGGTAATGTGTTGCTTGACGCCAAAGAAGGTAAGTTATCGTTAACCGGTACTGATCTGGAAGTTGAGTTAATTGGTCAGGTTAATCTTGAAGGCGACTATAGCGAAGGGCGTACCACGGTACCGGCGAAGAAATTTCTCGATATCTGCCGTGGTTTACCTGACGGTGCACAAATTCAAGTAACGTACGCTGCAGATCGTATTGTGGTTAAATCTGGACGTAGTCGTTTTTCGTTATCGACATTACCGGCCACTGAATTCCCAAATATTGAAGATTGGGAAAACAACATTGAATTTGACCTGCTGCAAGGCTCTTTACGTCGATTGATTGATAACACCCAATTTTCGATGGCGAGTCAAGATGTGCGTTATTACCTTAACGGCATGTTGTTTGAAACTGAAGGCAATATGTTACGTACCGTGGCAACCGATGGACACCGTCTGGCTGTCGCAAGTTGCGAACACGATGCTAACTTAGCGCAGCAACAAGTGATTGTGCCGCGCAAAGGGGTGCTAGAATTAGTGCGCTTGTTAGACAGTGAAGAAGACATGGTTAAGATTCAAATTGGCAGTAATAACATTCGCGCTATCACTAGCGGTTTTGTTTTTACCTGTAAATTGGTCGATGGTCGTTTTCCTGATTACCGTCGGGTATTACCAAAGAATGCCGATAAGATGTTAATATCGGGTCGTGAAGAATTGAAACAAGCATTCTCACGCGCGGCTATTTTATCGAATGAAAAATTCCGCGGTGTACGTCTCAATATGAATCAAGGTCTGTTAAAGATCACGGCAAATAACCCAGAGCAAGAAGAAGCTGAAGAACTACTTGATGTTGAATTTGGTTATGATGAACTTGAGATCAGTTTCAACGTTAGCTATGTATTGGATGTATTGAACACGCTTAAGTGTGACAAGGTTAAAATGTCATTATTGGATGCCAACAGCAGTGCGTTGATTGAAGATGAGCAATCTGATCAAGCCTTGTATGTTGTTATGCCAATGCGGTTATAAGTTTAAGATGGCACTGGTTAAGTTAAATCTCACTGATTTTCGTAATATAAAACAAGCATCCATGCTACCGAGCAAGGGCGTTAATATTATTTTGGGTGAGAATGGTAGTGGTAAGTCAAGTGTACTTGAAGCAATTCATTACCTTGGCTTAGGGCGATCTTTTCGCACCCATTTAACCAGTCGTGTTGTGCAACATGGTGAGAAAGACTTTACGCTCTTCTCGCAATGTCAGCAGCGTTTAAACGATGAGCAAATTACTACGATTGGTTTAAAGAAATCAAAAAATAGTGATACAGAATTAAAAATTGCCGGACAACGAGCTGAACGACTGGCTGAGTTACCCGGTATATTACCGTTACAATTAATTCACCCTGAGAGTTTTACCTTACTTTCAAGCGGCCCTAAATTACGTCGACAATTTATTGATTGGGGCGTGTTCCACGTGGAACCAGAGTTTTTTGCAACATGGGCAAAGTTAACCCGATTATTAAAACAGCGTAATGCGATTTTAAAATCAGGTAAGCGTTATGCCGAGCTAGCATATTGGGATAAGGAGTTTGCAGTCCAGGGGACTATTATTGCGCAAATGCGTCGTCGTTACCTTGAACAGCTTAATCCGATAATTAAATCTGCCTTGGCAGACTTCTTACCCGAGTATGACTTTGATATTCGCTACCATCCTGGATGGGATAGTGATATTGAGTTAGCCGAATTACTAAAACAAAATTTTATGCGTGATCAACAGTTAGGTTATACTAGCCTTGGTCCGCAAAAAGCGGATATCCGAATTAGAGCGAACGGAGTACCGGCACACGATATTTTATCAAGAGGTCAATTGAAATTGGCCGTGTGCGCAATGCGATTAAGTCAGGGACTTTTTTTAAGTCAGCATAGCAATAAGCGATGCACTTTTTTAATCGATGACTTTTCTTCAGAACTTGATGGCAGTAAACGGAAGTTGCTGGCGCAGTATCTGATTGAAAGTAAGGCTCAAGTATTTGTTACGGCTATTGATAAAAGTCAGGTAACAGCACTTCTTACAGAAGGCTGTAAAATGTTTCACGTGGAACATGGCAAATTAATTGAATTTTAAATATAAAGGCGCGAGAGCTAACTATGTCTGAAAATAACTACGACTCTTCAAGTATTAAAGTACTGAAAGGCTTGGACGCGGTGCGTAAGCGCCCCGGTATGTATATTGGTGATACGGATGATGGTTCTGGTTTACACCACATGGTATTTGAGGTTGTAGATAACTCTATCGATGAAGCATTAGCGGGTCACTGTACTGATGTTGTGGTCACGATACACGAAGATGGTTCTGTATCAGTTAGTGATGACGGCCGTGGTATTCCTGTTGATATTCACGAAGAAGAGGGTGTCTCTGCTGCCGAAGTTATTTTAACGGTACTGCATGCCGGTGGTAAGTTCGATGATAACTCATATAAAGTATCAGGTGGTCTGCACGGTGTTGGTGTTTCTGTTGTAAATGCATTATCAGAAAAATTAGAATTAACCATTTATCGTCACGGTCATATTCATCAGCAAATTTATCGTCATGGTGTACCACAAGCACCGATCGGTGTGATTGGTGATATTGATACAACGGGTACGGTATTACGTTTCTGGCCTAGTCATGACACGTTCACCAATACATTATTCCATTACGATATTTTAGCAAAACGTTTACGTGAGTTGTCTTTCTTAAACTCAGGCGTATCAATTAAACTAATTGATGAACGTGAAGACGGTAAATCTGATCACTTTGTGTATAAAGGTGGTATTAAGGCATTTGTTGATTACTTAAACGTAAACAAAACGCCAATTAATAAAGAGGCTTTCCACTTCTCTACAGAACGTGAAGATGGCATTACCGTAGAAGTTGCTATGCAATGGAACGATGGTTTCCAAGAAGGCATTTATTGTTTTACCAATAACATCCCGCAACGCGATGGTGGTACTCACCTTGCTGGTTTCCGTGGTGCATTAACGCGTACGTTAAATAACTACATGGAAAAAGAAGGCTTCTTGAAAAAAGCCAAGTCTAGCACTGCGTCAGGTGATGATGCGCGTGAAGGTCTAACTGCGGTTATTTCAGTGAAAGTACCTGATCCTAAGTTCTCTTCACAGACCAAAGATAAACTGGTTTCTTCAGAAGTTAAATCTGCTGTAGAACAATCAATGGGTGAAAAACTAGCAGAGTATTTGTTAGAAAATCCAAAAGAAGCGGCTACGGTTGTGACTAAAATCATTGATGCATCGCGCGCACGTGAAGCTGCACGTAAAGCACGTGACATGACTCGTCGTAAAGGTGCATTAGATTTAGCTGGTCTGCCAGGTAAACTTGCGGATTGTCAGGAAAAAGATCCTGCACTTTCTGAACTGTACATCGTGGAAGGTGACTCCGCTGGCGGCTCTGCTAAGCAGGGGCGTAATCGTAAAAACCAAGCAATTCTACCGTTGAAAGGTAAAATTCTAAACGTAGAAAAAGCACGTTTTGATAAGATGTTATCTTCACAGGAAGTTGCAACGCTGATCACTGCAATGGGCTGTGGTATTGGCCGCGATGAATATAACCCGGATAAAACGCGTTATCATCAAATCATTATCATGACCGATGCCGATGTGGATGGTTCACACATTCGTACGTTATTATTAACTTTCTTCTTCCGTCAAATGCCTGAATTGATTGAACGTGGTTATATTTATATTGCTCAACCACCACTCTATAAAATGAAGAAAGGTAAACAAGAACGTTACCTCAAAGATGATGCAGACTTAACTCAATACCTTACTACTATTGCGTTAGATGGTGCAGGCTTGTTTGTGAATAAAGATGCGCCTGCTATTCAAGGTGCAGGATTAGAAGATTTAGTGAATGGTTACCGTAAAATTGAAACATTAATGGCGAAGCTAAATCGTAGTTTACCAAAAGTGTTCACTAACGAAATGATTTATCAATCACCGTTAACCGCTGAAATGCTGACTGATGAAGCGCTAACGATGGATTGGGCTGAAGAACTCGTTGCTACGTTAATCGCGAAAGAAATGTCGGGTACCTTGTACTCTGCACGTATTGCACAAGATGAAGAAAGTCAGTTATTCTATCCAGTGTTGTCTATCCGTCAACATGGTTTAGATACGAACTATGACTTCACGCCTGGCTTCTTTAAGTCAAAAGAATACGCGACGCTTACTGGTTTAGGTATCGCCAATTTACTTGAAGATGGCGCTTATATTAAACGTGGTGAGAAGAGTCGTGAAGTAACTGATTTTGTTGAAGCGCTTAACTGGTTAATGGCTGAATCGAAACGTGGTAGTTATATCCAACGTTATAAAGGACTGGGTGAGATGAACCCGAGTCAGTTATGGGAAACAACCATGGATCCTGAAACACGTCGCATGTTACAAGTACGTATTGAAGATGCTGTTGCAGCCGATCAATTGTTCTCTACCTTAATGGGTGATCATGTTGAACCACGTCGTGAGTTCATCGAAGAGAATGCATTGAAAGTAGCTAACTTAGATTTCTAATTTTGCTAGAAATGATTAGTTTTTGAATATGAAAAAAGGAGCTTAACAGCTCCTTTTTTGTATCTGCAATTTAGCTTTTGTGTTTTAGATACTCAGTAAATCTATTAAGCTGTCGCGGTACTGATAACCACTATTTCAGCGTAAGCTTTTTGTACTTCTTCTGCAATGATCACAATACCACGTTGTACTGCATCATCGGGTTGCGAATAGTTCATGCGGATACATTCATCGGTATGACGCCATTCTTCATCGAGACCTGGGAAGAAGTGATGACCCGATACGATGAGCACACCACGGGCCTTTAAACGTTCATACAACTCTTGGCTGCTGATTGGCAAGTCTTTAAACCATAACCATAAGAAGATTGCGCCTTCAGGTTTATGGATACGGAAGCGTTCATCAGTGATACTTTGTTGTAACCAGTTTACCGCTTGCAGCGCTTTGCCATGATAGTAAGGTTTTATCACGTCTTCACTTAAGCTAATGATGTCACCTGACTCGACTAGATTTTGTGCCAGCATAGGCCCTAAACTACCCGGTGCTAAATTAATAATTCCGCTTAGATTCGAGATAGCAGAAATAACTTCCTCATTACCAATGACGATACCGCAACGCGTGCCGGGTAAACCGAGCTTCGACAGACTCATGCATAAAATAGTATTGTCGTTATAAATCGGTTCTACCGGCTCAAATATAATATTTGGGAACGGTGTGCCGTAAGCATTATCGATCAGTAGGGGAATTTTATGTTCTCTGGCTAGTACATCAAGACGCTGCATTTCTTCATCGGTTAATACATTACCGGTCGGATTCGTTGGACGTGAGACACAAATTAAACCAATATCTTCGGTAATATGTAGGTTGTCAAAATCAACATGGTATTTAAATAAACCATCATCGAGTAATTCTATTTTTGGTTTTACCGTTTCAAAGAAATCATCACTGAGTGCGGTATCGGTATAACCGATATATTCTGGTGCTAATGGGAATAGTACCTTCTTTTTCTTATTGTCGGCGAAGTCACCTGCAAATAAGTTGAATAGATAGAAGAAAGCGTTTTGGCTACCATTGGTCAGAGCGATGTTTTTATCGGTTAATTCCCAGCCATAAGTTTTGTTTAATAAGGTGGCAAGTGCTGTTGTGAAACTGTTCTTTCCTTGTGGGCCATCGTAATTCGACATAGCTGCCACGAGATCACCACTGCTTAATAATTGTTGTGCTTCACTGTTGAATCGTGCCAGCATTTCAGGGATCTGAGCGGGATTACCACCACCTAACATGATGACATCATCACCGCTGCGGATACCTTCATTTAGATCATGCATTAACTGCGTGATCCCCGAGAATTGAGTAAATCTTTGACCAAACAATGAGAATTCCATATCAGCACTTCTTGTAATTATTTAAAGGGTAAACAACCAACATAGCGGAACTTTCCCCTGTTGTCGATAGCACTAGAGAGGCAAATTAAGTTTTCTTAATGGTGATGTTTCACGTGAAACAAATGTGCTTTTACTGTTGGCGATTTAGATGATGTTCCACGTGGAACATCATCTAAAAGAGGTATTATCATCCTCTGCTTATAGCAAAAAGTACTGAATATCAAAGCTGTAATAACAAAAGAAATAGACTAGGCATTATGTATTTATTGTCCGGGATAGATAAGGTAAGGTTGAAGTCCAACATTACAATAATAGCCTTTTAAAAAGGCATGAAGAGTTTATTACTATGCAAAGAAATTTGTTGTCAGAACGTATTGAAACACTAATAGATCATCTTTCTTATGGTATTTATGAACGCCGAGATGCCATAAGATTATGTTTATTAGCTGCTTTGAGTGGCGAGAGTGTGTTTTTATTAGGCCCACCTGGTATTGCTAAAAGTTTGATCGCTAAACGTATGATTGAAATTTTTGAGGATGAAAGTTACTTCGAATATTTAATGACACGATTCTCAACGCCAGAAGAGATTTTTGGTCCGCTATCAATTAAAGCCCTAAAAGATGAAGGTAAATATGTCCGTCTAACGAAAGGCTACTTACCAGAAGCAGAAGTGGTTTTTCTGGATGAGATCTGGAAAGCTGGTCCGGCAATTTTAAATACGTTATTAACCGTGATTAACGAGCGTACCTTCCATAACGGTATTGATCATCAGAAAGTGCCGATGCGCGTTATTGTCTCGGCATCGAATGAATTACCCAGTGCCGACTCTGGTTTAGAAGCCTTGTATGATCGGATGTTATTACGTTTGTATTTAGAGCCGATTCAAGACAAACGTAATTTCAAAGCCATGTTAATTCAAAAACCATTACGCCAAGTAAACGATAATATCGTTAAGGTGAGTAATGATGAGTTCGAACTTTGGCAGCAAGAGATTAATCAGGTACGCCTGAGTGAGCATTGTTTTGAAATCATCTACGAGCTTAAATTGTTTTTAGAGCAGCGTAATACCAGCGGTGACATGATAGAAAACGTTGTGTATGTATCAGATCGTCGTTGGAAAAAATCGATGCGCCTGTTACAAGCCTGTGCTTACTTCAATGGTCGAGATGAAGTCACCGAGACTGATTTATTCATTCTTAAAGACTGTATTTGGCACGATCTAGAATCACGTGATGTAATTATTGAAGCCACACATCAATTTGCCAGTAAGCGATTCTGCGACCAAGATGAAGTGAACTTGGCATTGGCGAGTATCAAGAGTCGGCTGATTAAACTTGATGGTGAGTTTATCGATCGCTTTGCGACACGGTTAACCTCGGATGTATTATTGACTAAGTTACGCTATAAATTAGATCGTGAATATGTACGCACATCTAGCCTTAATGGTATCCCTGGTTTATGTAAGATTGCACTATTGGGTGAGTACGATGTATTAGAGCAGGGCTCACAAGAAACGGCAAAATGGGTACATGTTGGCCTCGATGATTTCCAAAAACAGATAAAGTCAGGTTCTTGTTTGGTCAAAGGGTATGTGAATGACCATCGTAACGATGTGTGGTTAAATTTTTCAGTCGATGCTAATCAGCATTTACAGGTGCAAAACTTTGCCAATAAGAGCATTCCTGTTGCTGTTATCATCGCTGATGCAGCCCTGAACATTGACGTAAATTGGTTACAGCCGTTAGCAGAAATTGATAAAGAGATCACGGTGATCGCGGATAAACTGAAAAAAAGTCAGCGTGAATTTAGCCTAACCAACCATAATATTTTTGTTAGTGATGACTTTATGGATGATGTCGCAAGCAGTCTAGGGTCATTATCATTAGAGCTAAATAATTTAGTGCAGCATAAAGCGTCATTATTAAATCGTTTAAATGCTATTGCGCATTTATTTGAACAAGGCTAATTGGCATGGCTCATCCTCATAATAACAGTACGGTAACCATGGCTATGCGTCAGCTGGTTGATGATGCCGTGTTGGATATTACTGCGCATGATCGAGTAACTAGTGATATTAAGTCGGCGTACATTAATGACTGGAAACAGCTGGTCACGAGTTTATTAGCGGACATGCCATTACCGCCTGGCTTAAGTAATGAGATACATTTATGTGAAACGGCTCGGCTATTGAGCCCTATTAATTTTAGAAATAAAGTTGAAGGGATCCTCAATAAAATAAAAATCGATTCGGCATTTTATGATACTGGCTTAAATATCTATCAGCAAAATAGGGCTATGTCGGATGATGTGTTCTTTGCGGTTTTTTTAGATAATTGGCAGCAAGCTATTGAGTTGCAATTATATCAGCAACAAAGCCTGTTAATCGAGGAGCAACGTGAACAACTATTGATTGAACTTGCAGAGCGCGAGGAAACGATAGAGCAGTTAGAAGATGTGCTTGATAGTGATTTGTTATGTAGCGGTGAGCGTTTATGGGATTTAGCCAAAGGTAAGTTGACACATCTGGATACTAAGTTATTACAACGTTATGCGACTAATTTACGCAAGAATAAAGAAGTAAAACAAATAGCCTCTGAGCTTGGGCGTATGGCACTGGCGCATATTAATCCTGAAGAAACCCCCAACAGTTATGAAACCTGGGTGCTGGATAATAGCTATCAAGACAACGTGCCTGATGACATGCAGGGCGTAACTTACAGTGATGAAATATCACGTATGTTGCAAACTGAAGCGGTTAATTTAACGTTCCCAGAATTGGAAATCATCTTCTATAAACGCTATCTTGAACGGCATTTATTAACGTATCAGTATCAAGGTGCATTGCAGCAGTATAAAAAAGTGACTCAGTATCGCGATATTACCGATGCTGATGAGCAAACGGGAGGGCCTTTTATTATCTGTGTTGATAGTTCAACTTCGATGCAGGGCTTTCCGGAACTGACGGCTAAATCGATTTGTTATGCACTATTGCAAGTCGCTTTCCAACAGGATCGCCAGTGCTACTTGATGATGTTTTCCAATGAAGTGGTTACTTTCCCGGTGACTAAAAGTACCAGCTTATCGACTATGCTTACATTTTTATCGTCGAGCTTTCGTGGGGGAACTGATCTGCAACCTGTGATTGAAAAATCGCTTGAGCTAATGAGTTCTGCACAATATAAAAATGCTGATACCTTGGTTATTTCTGATTTTATTGCCCAAAAACTACCAACCCATGTGGCTGATAAAGTCAGAGCGATTAAGACGAAGCAAAATCGTTATCATGCTATTTCATTATCCTCACAAGGTAACCCGGAGTTAATGAAAATATTTGATCATGTTTGGCGTTATTCAGCTGGTTTAACAGGGCGCTTGAAGAAAATAAAATAACCGATGTTCCACGTGGAACATCTATTTATGCAATATTATGTGGATAGATTATTTGCTAATAAAAAATTTGCTCATAAAAAGTTAGATAATAAAAAAGCCAGTATCAATGATACTGGCTTTTTTGATCGTACAATTTTAAATTAACAATTACTTCTGTAGAACACGTTACTTTTGTAGAACAGAGATATCAGCTACATTTAAGAATTGATTACGCAGCGTATTAAGTAATGTTAAGCGGTTAATTTTAAGCGCTTCATCATCAGCCATTACCATTACGTTGTCGAAGAATGTATCTACAACATCACGTAATTCAGATAACTCTGTTAGTGCTTGCTGATAATCACCAGCAGCAAATAATGGCGCAAGTAATTCAACTTTAGCTGCTACTGCAGAAGCTAATGCTTTTTCAGCATCTTCTTGAAGTAGTGAAGCATCAACTGTCGCGTTTAGTTCACCTTCAAATTTAGCCAGGATATTACCAACACGTTTGTTTGCTGCTGCTAGCGTTGCTGAAGCATCTAAACCACGGAAGTGATTTACTGCTTTAACACGCTTGTCAAAATCAGCTGGTTTAGTTGGGCGACGAGCAAGTACTGCTTGGATAACATCAACGCTGATACCAGCATCTCTGTACCATGCAGGGAAACGACCAAGTACAAACGCAACAACATCCGTTGATACATTTTGGTTTGATAGTTTGTCACCGAATAATGCTTTCGCAGTATCAACTAAATCAACAAGATCTAACGGTAAGTCTTTTTCGATAATGATACGTAGTGTACCAATCGCAGCACGACGAAGTGCAAACGGGTCTTTATCACCTTTAGGGATTTGACCAATACCGAAGATACCAACGAGCGTATCAAGTTTGTCTGCAAGTGCTACTGAGCAAGCAACTAATGATTCAGGTAGGCGGTCACCAGCATAACGAGGCATGTACTGCTCGTTAAGTGCAACAGCCACTTCTTCTGCTTCACCGTCGTTGCGTGCATAGTGCATGCCCATAACACCTTGAACGTCAGGGAATTCTACAACCATGTCTGACATTAAGTCAGCTTTAGCTAATAGACCTGCGCGCTGTGCGTGCTCGGTATTTGCTGAGATTTTACCGGCAATAGCGGCGGCTAAATCTGCAATACGTTGTGATTTTTCTTTTAATGTACCTAGCTGTTTTTGGAATAAAACAGACTCTAGGTCAGCAAGACGACTTTCTAACGTACGTTTCTTATCTGTATTAAAGAAGAATTCAGCATCTGCTAAACGTGGACGAACAACTTTTTCGTTACCTTCAATTACTTGTCGAACATCTTTACTGATGATGTTTGAAACAAAGATAAATTTAGGTAAAAGCTCGCCGTCAGTGCTTAACATTGGGAAGTACTTTTGGTTGTCTTTCATCGTATAGATCAAAGCTTCCGCTGGTACGTCTAGGTAACGTTCTTCAAAGTTACCGACTAATGTTACTGGCCATTCTACTAGAGACGTTACTTCTTCAAGTAAGTCTTCTTCGATTTCAGCAACACCGCCGTGCTCGCTTGCAGCAGCAATAACTTGCTTACGGATAACATCTTTACGACGTTCGTAATCAACCATTACCATGCCGTGATCTTCAAGCATATCAACATAGTTGTCAGCGTGTAGTAATTCAAAATCACCTTTACCTAGGAAACGGTGACCGCGAATAGTACGCGCCGCTTTAATACCTAAGATTTCGCCTGCAAGCGCTTCAGCACCAAATAACATGGTAATTGTATGCACTGGGCGGATGAATTGAATCGGGCTATCGCCCCAACGCATTGGCTTGCTAACTGGCAGTTTAGCTAAAGAGGTTGCAACCATATCAGCAACAAGTGCTTGAGTGGCTTTACCTTTAACTTCAGACTTATGCAGTAACCATTCGCCTTTATCTGTTTTGACTCGGCCAGCTTGTTCAACAGTAATACCGTTGCCGCGTGCCCAGCCTTGAGCCGCTTTCGTTGCGTTACCGTCAGCATCAAATGCAACAGAAACAGCAGGACCGCGTTTTTCAATGACTTTATCAGCTTGTGCATCAGCAAGTGCTGTGATTGTTAACGCTAAACGGCGAGGTGCAGCCATCCAGTTAACATCAGCAAATTCTAAACCAGCTTTTTCTAGCTCTGCTTGGAAGTTTGCTGCAAATGCTTCAGCTAAAGTACGTAACGATTTTGGTGGTAACTCTTCAGTACCAATCTCGATTAATAAGTTTTCAGTTGCCATGCTACTTCCTATTTGTCTTTTTTACATAACGGGAAGCCTAGCGCTTCACGAGATGCGTAATACGCTTCAGCAACACCTTTAGAAAGGGTACGAATACGTAAAATATAACGTTGACGCTCAGTCACTGAGATTGCGTGACGCGCATCTAGCATATTAAATGCATGGCCAGCATCAAGAATACGTTCGTATGCTGGTAGTGGTAGCGGCACTTCTAAATCTAGCAGTTTTTGCGCTTCTTTTTCACTTTCATCGAATAGAGTGAATAGGAAATCAACATTAGCATGTTCGAAGTTATAAGTTGATTGCTCAACCTCATTTTGGTGGAAAATGTCACCGTATTTAACAACACCCAGTGGACCATCAGTCCATACTAGATCGTATACGCTGTCTACTTCTTGGATATACATCGCAAGACGTTCAAGACCGTAAGTCATTTCGCCAGTAACAGGTGTACATTCAAGGCCACCAACTGCTTGGAAGTAAGTAAACTGTGATACTTCCATACCGTTTAGCCAGATTTCCCAACCTAGACCCCAGGCACCCAATGTTGGGTTTTCCCAGTTATCTTCTACGAAGCGAATATCGTGAACCAATGGATCAAGGCCAACTTCTTTCAGTGAGTTCAAGTATAATTCTTGGATGTTCGCTGGAGACGGTTTGATCACTACTTGGAACTGATAGTAGTGTTGTAAACGGTTTGGATTTTCACCATAACGGCCATCGGTAGGACGACGTGATGGTTGCACGTAAGCATAAGCCATTGGCTCTGGACCTAATGAACGTAAAAACGTCATTGGGTGAGAGGTGCCGGCACCTACTTCCATATCGAATGGTTGTACGATCGCACAACCTTGACGAGCCCAGTAATCCTGCAGTGCTAGGATCAGCCCTTGAAAAGTTTTAACGTTATAATTTGACATGATATCTGCACAATAAAGCAAAGAAATAATAGCTAAAGTATACCTGTTGAGCAGATATGAATATAGGATAAATTACAAAATTTGACTTGGTTAGTGCGGTTTTTTCAGCTATTTGGGTTAGTGCGGTAATTTAAGGTGAAAAAAGTGGCTGCAGAGGAGGTGAATACGCGAATATATTATCTTTATATTCGCGCCTTAAAGCGGACTAATTAACGCCTTTTTTTATCAGATATTGATACGGTAATTGCTCGGTTTGGCTCGCCACTAATGTGTGATCCATAAACTGACAAAAGCTAGGAATGTCACGCACCGTTGCTGGATCGTCGGCAATAATCAGTAATGTCTGGCCATCATCGAGTTTTCTTACTGTTTTTCGTACCATCATCACAGGTTCTGGACAGCGTAAACCAAGGGCATCTAGTTCATGTTCTGGATTCGAAAATAATGGGTTCATCAGGTTTTCTCTATGTGGTCAATATACGTAAATAGACTAGTATTAATGAGTAGCGGTAATTATATATTGGATAATCACCATTATGTTGTTAAATTGTTAATAACCGCGTGATACTTATCTTGCGCCGTTAAGTAACCATCAACAAGGAGTGTGTATGTTACTACAAGCCAGTGGCAGACTAAAAGTATATTCTTCAATCGCTTTTTTTTCTTTGCTAATCATGCTTATGGAAGTCCCTATTGCCGATACAGGTACTTGGCTCGGGGTATTAAGCATTGTTGGGATCGCAGTTTGGGTTGAATTAAGTGATTACTTTGTCGAAGAAGACAGTTCTGAACATAAAGCTGAAAAAACCGAACACAAAGACGATACTAAATAATAAATATGACGTAATAACAGAGGGGATATCACCCTCTGCTTTACTTTCTGTGTCGTTATCTCGCCTGCAATACCTCACCTTGAAATTGTAAAACTGTAATTGTTATCTAAGCTTAATTCTACTACCTGTATATTGGAGTTAATTATGAAAGGTAACACTCAGGTTATCGCCAGCTTAAATGGTTTATTACACAATGAGCTAGCTGCGATAGATCAATATTTTACCCATTCTCGGATGTATCAAGATTGGGGGTTAGAAAAACTCTACCAACAAATGAATCATGAAATGGAAGAAGAGATCACCCATGCAGATGCATTAATCAAACGAATTTTATTTCTGGAAGGTATTCCTAACTTAAAAGATCGTCGAGACCTGCTCATCGGTGATGATGTCCCAAGTATGTTAAAAAATGATTTAGTGTTAGAAATAGAAGTCGTTGCCGCGCTTAAAGCGAGTATTAAGTTGTGTGAAAATGAAGGCGATTATCAAACGCGTGAAGTGCTTTTACCCTTGCTTGCTGATACCGAAGAAGACCATGTTTATTGGTTAGAAAAACAACTCGGCCTGATCCATAAAGTTAGTTTAGAAAACTATATCCAATCCCATATCGATATCTAAATAATAGTTAACGTCGTTACAGATAAACCATGATTAAGGAACTGTTTATGCAAGGCGAACATCATATTTTGACCTTATTAAATAAAGCGCTGGCCTGTAAGTTAGTCGCGATTAATCAATATTTTTTGCATGCGCGTATGTACCGAAATTGGGGATTGGAACAGCTTGATAAGGCTGACTACAAACAATCTATTTTAAAAATGAAACAAGCGGATAAATTTATTAATCGGATCCTATTTTTACAAGGTTTGCCTAATTTACAAGATTTAGGGCGGCTGGCGATTGGCGAGGATGCGCCGGAAATGTTACACCTTAATATGGAACTTGAGTTGAATATAAGGGGGGTATTACAAACCCTTATTGCCGAATGTGAAAAAAGTCAGGATTATATTAGTCGAGATTTGGCTGCTGACATATTGGAAGAAGTCGAAGAACAAATTGATTGGATTGAAAGCCAAGAATATTTGATCCGTCATGCTGGTTTAGATAACTACTTACAGTCTCAGATGTCGTGAATAATGGTTGATGTGTTTAAGCGACCATTGGCTGTTGTTGTGCTTGTTTGATTAAGGTTTGGTTTAAAATTTTTTTCGCACACTGACAGCATTTACCACATTGACTGCCGATACCATGCTTAGTACTTAGCGCTTTCATCGTGGTAGCCCCTTCATCAATGCTATTAATTAATTGCTTATCGGTAATTCCGCGACAAATGCATACGTACATAAATAACCACTCCGTTTTGAATTTACGCCGATGTTAATATGAATGAGAATGATTATCAAGCCGCTAAACGGCAAAAACTTTGGCTTTTACCATGTCGCGGTATTGTTTTGGAGCCATATCAAAGTGTTGTTCGAATTTCTTTTTGAAATAATAAGCATCACGAAAACCCACTTGCTCGGCTACATCGCACATCGTCAGACCAAAGTCGCGTAATAATACTTGTGCGGTTTCTAATCTCAGCGTTAACAAAAACTGATTTGGGGTTTGTCCTACCTGTTCTTTGAAGCGACGGTTGAAAGTACGCAGTGGTAATTGGCATACATCAGCCACCATTTGATTGGTGATCACTTTCGCCATGTTGCGTTGCATCCAATCTTGCGCGAGGGCAATCGATTCATCAAATTGTATTTGCCCGCCTATTTGGTAGAAAGGTTGTTGCTCAGTCCGTGATATTTCATGAGAAAAATGATTTTCAATGACGCTGGCGATCTTCTTGCCAAACATTTCGTTAATCAAGAACAACATCATTTCTGACTGTGAGTTAATACTACCTGCACAATATAAGCCATTTGCAGCCGTGATGGAGGCTTGGCGATTTAGTTTTACTTGTGGATAGTGTTGGCTAAATTGGTCGTAAAAATACCAATGAGTGGTTGCGGGCAATCCATCAAGTAATCCCGCTTCAGCTAACCAACAAACGCCAGTACCTGTTGATAGAATTTTGGCTCCCTTATTATATTGCTGATGTAACCAAGGAATAACTTCAGGGTGTTTAATAATTGATACTAAAGGGTTTCCCCACATTGGTGGAAAGATAACAAGATCAAAATCTTGTTCACACTCAAAGGTGAGGTCGGGTTGTAAGCGTAATCCGGCCGTGAGCGACTTAGCGTCTAAACTGGTCGAAATTAATTTTATCTCTAACGGATCTTGATGCTGCGTTTTTCGATCGCGTAAACGTGATGCACCCGACAGCATTTCAGCCGCTAAGGAGATGCCAGTGACTAACGCTTTATCATATAGTACAAATCCAATTTTCACATCAAGCTCCGATTCTGGGTGTTG
This sequence comes from Moritella dasanensis ArB 0140, assembly GCF_000276805.1. Lineage (GTDB taxonomy): Bacteria > Pseudomonadota > Gammaproteobacteria > Enterobacterales > Moritellaceae > Moritella > Moritella dasanensis. Next base: position 40,482 of record NZ_AKXQ01000032.1, read on the forward strand.
TAAATTGAGTCTATTTATTTGTTTATGGTTCTAGGCTTTGTTTTTATAGGCTTAAAAACTGTGTTGGCATGTTAGTCAGGGTTATTGGCACAGTTGAAAGTGTATTGTTAGTATAACTTGCTAGACTAGCTAGCAATAGCTTAGATTCGAATGAGATGTAATAAAATGGCAAAGTTACCGTTAATTGTTGGTTTGGGTGGTATTAATGCAGCTGGACGTAGTTCTGGTTTCCACAGTTATAAACGTTTAGTGTGTGATGCGCTGCAAGATGATGTCATGGCTAGTACGTGGCAAGATCTCGCTCAGCGTATGGGACTTGATGCGAGCGATATTAATGCTGATGTTATTGCGCAAATTAAAGCGGGTACCTTAGTGCGACGTACCACCACATTTGATCCAAAAGCGGTGCCTTTTCAGCGTAAAGCCAAGTTAACGGCAGGTGCTGAGCCAATTACATTTCAATTAAAAAAATCGAAATTGCCACATACAATCCCAGCGAATTGGTCACTTACTGATATTGATAATAAAACCGTGATGGTGACTGTAGAAGGTGACTTTGATGTGTTAATTAATGATGCTATCGATTATCCGGTATCAAGTGCGGGTAATATTCCCACCGGTTTTGATTTAGATAAATTATATAATTCTCGCTCACATCCACGTGGTTTAAAGCTAACGGTATACGGCGCGTCAGATGCGCTTAACTCATTGGGTGTCGATTGGGATTCAATCCTTAAATTAATTAATCCAGATGAAGTCTCTGTTTATGCTGGTAGTGCGCTTGGTCAAGTGGATGAAAACTCATTTGGCGGTATGCTGTCTGCTTATTTCAAAGGTGGTCGTGTTAGTACCAAAATGATGGCGATGGCGTTAGCAGAAATGCCTGCTGACTTTATTAATAGCTACGTGATCAACAGTGCGGGTACGACGGGAACGAATATGGGCGCTTGTGCTAGCTTCCTGTATAACTTGCGTCAAGGTATGTTAGATATCCAATCTGGCAAGTCAAAAGTTGCTATCGTGGGTAACGCTGAAGCACCTGTTGAAACGGGGGTGATGGAAGGTTTCCGCGTGATGGGTGCATTAGCTGAAGATGATCAACTTAAAGCATTGGATAGCAGTGATAGCGTGGACAATCGCCGTGCTTGTCGTCCATTTTCATCTAACGCTGGCTTTACCATGGCGGAATCAGCACAATTTGTGGTGTTGATGGATGATGAATTGGCCTTAGAGTTAGGCGTGACCATTTACGGTTCTGTTGCCGATGTATTCATTAATGCCGACGCCAATAAAAAATCAATTTCAGCACCGGGTATCGGTAACTACGTGACAGTGGCGAAAGCGACGGCATTAGCGAAAGCGATTTTAGGCGAAGGTGGTTTACAGCATACTTTTGTTCAAGCGCACGGCACGGGCACACCACAAAACCGCGTTACTGAAAGTCATATTTTGAGTGAAGTTGCGGCTAGCTTTAATATTACCAATTGGCCTGTTACGGCAATTAAATCATATGTTGGTCATTCAATGGGCGCTGCAGCGGGCGATCAATTAGTTGCATCGCTTGGTGTATGGCAGCATGGTTGGATCCCGGGTATTAAAACCATCGATCATATTGCCGATGATGTTCATCAAGCTCACCTTAATATTTTAACTGACCATCAGTTTGTTGGCGATAAAGGCCAAGAGATGAAAGCGGTATTGTTGAATGCGAAAGGGTTTGGCGGTAATAACGCGACTGGCTTGGTATTATCTCCTCAACAAACCTTGCTGATGCTTGAAGCTAAGTACGGTGCGTCAGTAGTGAATGCTTACCAAGAAAAGAACAACCAAATCCAACAAACGGCAGCAACAGCTGATCGCAATGCTTGCGCGGGTGATGAAAAAATCCGTTATGCATTTGGTAATGCGGTGATTGATGAAACTGGCGTTAACATCAGTACAGAAGAAGTGCGTTTACAAGGTTTTGCAAACGCCATCAAGTTAGCACAAAGTAATCCATATCAAGATTATAGCTAGTACGATTAAACTCACGATTATCGCTGAACCGCTATAATCGTGAGTTGGTTTATCCCCTTATGCATGGGGATATACGACTAGATTCATATCATCTGCCATCACTTGTAATTCTTCCGTTATCTCTACTATTTGCTTCAGCTTCTGAATTAATAATAATGTATGTTTATGGCCATCATTTTCATAGCGTTTCAGTAATGCTTCGATCTCACTAATATAAGCTTTATCGACGTTAACTGGCGATAAAATTGTACTTTGTGTTTGTTCTAGCGCACTGCTAATGAGTTGTGCTACCAAGGCTAAATCCTGCTGTAATTGCGGATCAATAATTTTATTTCTGTGTACGCCTAACGCGGACAATGCCGATAACATGGCATGGTTACGACGTGAAATATCGTAAACGTGATTTAGTTTATGGCGTTTATCGTTGGGTTCAACTTGCATGTCTTTCCACGACGCGATCAAGTGACTGTCGGCAACATAGGCTTGACGACGAGAGACTCGGTAGGGTAAATCATTATTTTTACCTGACTCGTATTGCTTAATGATCTCGTGGAAATAGTTTTGGTTAGCGGTAATTGCTTCGACTAAGTATTTAGGGAATTGCTTATACTGCCAGTTAGGGAGTACTAACTTAGCGAGTAAGAACGCAATACTACAACCGGTTAAGGTATCTATGATCCGCGGTATCGTAACGACGTAACCTTGTTGGTAGAGTACATTAAATGCCAATAATACCAGTAAGGTAATATAGGTCACTGCTCGACTGTAATTTTGACGTAAATAGTAAAAGAACAGAAATGCCGATATCGCTAATAAAAATAATTGGCTGCGCTCTGTTGGGAACAGGTACAGCAAGGTTGCCCCTATAATAATGCCCATCAGTGTGCCACTTATACGTTGTTTTAGTTTTACTCGCGTGGCGCTGTAACTCGGCTGTAGTACAAATAATGTTGTTAATACCACCCAGTAACCATGCAAATCAGACGCTAAAATAATACCAATGCCTAAGGCTATACCTAAGGTTAAACGGATCGCGTGACGAAGTACTGGACTCGATAAGTGTAAGGCATTACTGAGGCGCTGTATTACCGGCAGTTGTTCACGTGGTGCCATGACTAAGAACGCTTGATCGTTTTGCGGTTCGCTGTTAATTAATAATTCATCGGCTTTACGTAAATTCCGAAATAACAGTTTTAAAGGGCCAAAGAGTTGCCATTCCAACGATGTTTCTAATGTCAGTAATTCTTGTTTTAAAATGGCTAATGACCAAGTTAAGCCATGATCATGTTGATAAGCTTGCTTGTATAACGTTGCGTGACCACGTTGGGTACAGGCGCTGGCAAGTTGTTTTAGTACTTGTTCGAAACCAGCAATAATTAAATCATTATTCAAATTACGTTTTAACGACCCATAATGAAAATGGCTCGAGGTCATTTTTTCATGCAGTTCTTGGGCTTCTTGATAAAGATGGATCAAGTGCTGGAGTTCATGAGAAATATCTTTTTCACCGACATGGTAATCGATATTGGTTCGACACTCGGACATTGCATTGACTATATTAATATTCAAGGTCGATAAGGTATGGCGAATGGTTTTATGATCATCGTTAGCTTGAGAAAAAAACTTCGATTTTTCTTGTTGATATAAGCCTAAAGAAAAATAAATATCGGCTAATCGTTCGCGGATCGGATTATATAAAGTGACCTTAAGCAGTACCGTCGAGATGATGAAGTACCATGCTGCACCCGCAATAAGTAACAATGAGTTGAGATTAAAATCATTGCCGCTAAGTGCCGTTGCCGATTCAGCATCATGGCTTAAGCTGAGCATGGTATAAACGGCAATCATCAACGTCGCAAAACTGATGGTGACATAACGCTTACCTAACGAGCCTAAAATAATGATCGCAAAGCTAAACAGGCAGCTGCCCAGTAAAAATAGCAGTGGGTAGGGGAATAATAAACTGACTAATAACGAGGATAAAGTAAAACAAACAAGCGCTAACAAGCTATTGATAATACGCTGCTTAATACTGTCGTCACCCTCAGAAATAACAGCCGCTACAATACCCAGTACTGCGGTCACTGCAAGTTCAGAAAAACCCAGGAAGTAACCCGGGATCAGTAATGTAATTGAAGCTAGAAATGCTTTTAAGGCAATAAAGAAATTACTGTTGGCGGTCAAATAAGTCAGCTTTTGCCATAATATCAGCATGTGTAAGGCGCTCCAAATAAGGTGAGGTAAATCATCATGGCTATTGTGCTGCTTTTATCGCGTTAGTTAATTGGACAACAGCGGCTTCATTGCTGATGCTTTTGTCATAAATGAAATTACTAATAACCTGGGTTATTGCTGATTGCACATAGGTTGTGGTTGCCATTGCTTGTGAGAATGTCGGCACTAACGTATGGTTTTTTGTGGCTTGTTGATAGTCGTTATATGCTTGCTTGCTGCAGGTATTTAAGTTGTTATTATCCATCGTGTTGACTATCGGTAATGACCCTTTCTTGGCATTGAAATCACGTTGTAACTCGGGGGTTAAGATGATGCTTGCTAAGGTATTCTGCGCTTTTTTAACGTCTGGAGAGACACTTTTTAATTTGAAAAAAGCAAAACTATCGACGTTGTAGCTAAATATACCTTCACTGCCTGGAAATTCGATACAGCGGATCTTGGTATTTAACTGCTGCTTTTCTTGCAGTAATTTACCAGCAACCCAATCTCCCATTATTTGTATTGCAGCTTGGTCGTCAATAAGCAGTTTGGTTGATTGTTCCCAAGTGCGATTTTTGGCATTTTTATCAATATATAACGATACTTTTCGTAGTTGAGCAAAGGCGTTGATCATAGCTGGTGAAGTGAGTACTTGCGGATTGAGTTCGACAAAGGCTTGCTTGTATTGCTCTGCCCCCAGTATGGATAAACTAATGGACTCAAATAAGATCGCATCAGCCCATGGCTCTGAGGTGTGAGCTATTGGTAAATATCCAGCGGCTTCCAATAGTGGTAGTGCAGTGATCAGTTCATTTAAATCGGTCGGTATCGCAATTTTGGCTTGCTCGAATACTGCTTGGTTCAGCCATAACCAATTAATGCGATGTATATTAATCGGCACCGCAACATAGTGACCTTTATATTTCATCACTGGTTTAATGAACTCAGGCAGTTTACTGTCCCATTCTTCACGCTTGGCAATATCGTCGAGCGAAGTAAGGAAACCTAATTTGGCCCACTCTTGAATATTGTGGCCCTTAATTAACGCGGCTGTTGGCGGATTACCAGACACAGCTCGCGAGCGTAATACCGTTAAGGCACTGTTACCACCGCCACCTTTAATCGCAAAGTCTAGCCAGGTATTATCGGTTTCTTCGACTTTCTCTTGTAACTCACTGAGGGCATCAAGTTCTCCCCCTGAAGTCCACCAATGTAATACTTCTACTTGGCTTGCTGAGGCGGGAAATATGAATAAAATATTCAATAATATAAACAGTCGTGGGATGCGATTACGGATGATGATATTCATGACTGTGCTCGTGATGAAGGTTTATGCGGGAGTCGTAAGATAACTTTAAGTCCTGAATTTTCTCGATTATGTAAGGTCAATGTACCTCCATGGGCACTGGCAATATTACGGGCAATGCTTAAGCCTAAACCGGAACCATCAGTGTCCTGGGCAATGCGCGTATAGGGCGTAAATATATCTTCTAACATGTCTTCTGGAATACCGGGTCCGGAATCAATCAAACAAATAACGATATGTTCTTGTTGCTGCTCGATAATTAGATGTAAAAAATCACCATATTTGATCGCGTTCTCAACCAAGTTGGTTAAGCAGCGTTTAATCGCTAACGGTTTACCGTGATAGTGGATCTCAATTTTAGGGAATTCAAACGTGACTTTTTCTTCATTGAGATTATGGTGTTCGGTAATTTCATAAAGCAGTTCTTGGATGTCTATTTGTGCATTGTTCTCATGAATGTCAGTATCTTTTACACATTGTAACGCTCCCTTGACCATCATTTCTAATTGGTCGAGGTCATTATTAAACTTGGCTGTCTTGGCATCATCATTAAGTAATTCTGCGCGTAAACGTAATCGAGTGATGGGAGTTTTTAAATCGTGAGAGATGGAACGAAATAAGCGTTCGCGATCGTCGATATAGCGTTTAATACGTAAATGCATGCGGTTAAATGCTTTGGTGGCGATGACTAATTCCGATGCTCCTTTTTCTGCGAGTAAGGGCTGGTCTAAATCTTGACTTAATGTTGCAGCCGCAGCGGCCAATTTTTTAAGCGGTTTGGTTTGCCAGCTTACTAATACGTAAATCATCCACATTAAATTGGCGGTGATTAAAAAGATAAAAAATAGTTGTTCATTACTGACTAAATTGTCATTAAGTGAGACGTAAGGGCTGGGTAACAATGCCGCAATGTATAGCCATTCATCTGGTGCTAGCATCATTTGTATTACTAATACTGGCGGATTTAGCGGTTCTAAGGTCAATGAATAATGTGCCCAAGAGCGGGGTAATTCCGATAGTAGGGTATCGTTGTTAAGTACGTGTAAGGTTTTAGGATGTGAAAACTCGGTTTTAATCACGATATTATTGCCCAGTTTGTCACCTAGCACACGTTGAAACTCATCGAGTACTACGCGTTTCATTTCGCTATTTTCAACTGGGTCGATATCAATTTCGACTTCATTTAATGATACAAAATAGCGACTGCCACCAAAATCGCGTAATTGTTCTAGGACGATGTGGCGATATTGCAAGGGTAAAGAATTAAAGAAGGTTGCGGTTGAGGCGATATTTTGCGCCATACCTTCTGAGGTGTTTTTTAAGCCTTCTAGTTCCTGATCTTTACTGAAGTTATACCAAATACTGGTTGAGATTAATTGCGCTGTTACGATTGATAACAGCGTTAGTAATAACATTCTCGAGACCAAAGAACTGGGTAATTGGCGATAAATATGTTCTTTAATCGTCATAAGAGACTTCGGTGATCAACACATAACCACGTCCGCGAATGGTTTTTATTAACGTTGGACTTTTACTGTTATCGCCGAGCTTTTGGCGTAAACGACTAAGCTGAATATCAATACCGCGCTCCAATGGTAATGCTTCACGACCTCGGGTTGCATCCGAAAGCGCATCTCGATCGAGTACTTGATTGGGATTGGTCACAAACAGTTTTAGCATATTAAATTCACTGCCAGATAATTCCGTCGCATTGTTATCGGTTAAGCTAATTAATTGGCGTGTTAAGGTATCGAGTTTCCAATTGGCAAAAATAAAATAGCGGCCTTGCGTTGGTTTGGTATAACTTGAACGGCGTAATAAAGCTTTGATACGTGCGAGTAACTCTCGAGGACTAAAGGGTTTCGCCATGTAATCATCAGCGCCAATTTCGAGCCCGACAATACGGTCGGCTTCATCGGAGTTTGCGGTGAGCATTATGATCGGCACTTGCGAGGTGCGACGAATTTTTTGGCATAAGGTAAACCCATCATCGCCAGGCATCATCACATCTAAGACGATAAGATCGGGCGTATTGGTGGCTAATACGCGTTGCATTTCTTTGCCTTCGCCAGCGGTTAGCACTGAGAATCCAGCTTGGTCGAGATATTCACTGAGTAACTCTTTGATCTCAACATCATCGTCAACGACTAATATTTGCTTTTTTGTGCTCATGCCCAATCCATTATTTACATTGCGTAACGTGTATTGAACAGCTTGGAGCGGGAAATTTCAAGAAGAACATTTTAAGAAGACATAAAAAAGCCAACTATCGTCATAGTTGGCTTGATATAGATTAAATAACCGTATTTTTTGTACAGTCTTTATTAGTCTTCGATACGCTCAAAGATAGTCGCAATACCTTGACCAAGACCGATACACATAGTCGCTAGACCGTATCTGCCGCCTTGCACTTCAAGTTCGTTGACTAGTGTTGTTGAAATACGAGAACCAGAACAACCGAGTGGGTGACCTAATGAAATAGCACCACCGTTAAGGTTGATTTTAGTCTCAACAACATCTTCTAAGCCAAGATCTTTAACACAAGGTAAAGATTGGGCTGCGAATGCTTCGTTTAATTCGAATACATCGATATCGTTAATCGTTAGACCTGCACGCTTAAGCGCTTTCTTCGTTGCAGGTACAGGACCGTAGCCCATGATTGATGGATCACAGCCAGCAACAGCCATAGACACAACTCGAGCACGAGGCTTAAGGCCCAGTTCTTTGGCTTTGTCTGCAGACATCAGCAACATTGCAGAAGCACCATCTGATAATGCAGATGAAGTACCCGCAGTTACAGTACCGTTTACTGGATCAAATACGGGACGTAAACCTGCGAGGCTTTCCATTGTTGTTTCTGGACGAATTACTTCATCGAAATCATACAATTTTAAAATACCATCAGCATCGTGACCTTCAATAGGTAGAATTTCACGTTTGAAACGGCCTGAAACAGTCGCTGCTTGTGCTAATTTGTGTGAACGTACTGCAAATGCATCTTGTTGTTCACGTGTAATGCCGTGCATTTTACCTAGCATTTCAGCCGTTAGACCCATCATACCCGCTGCTTTAGCTGTAGATTTAGCTAGACCAACGTGGAAATCAACACCGTGGTTCATTGGTACGTGACCCATATGCTCAACACCACCAATGATCATCACATCGCCGTCGCCCATTGCGATAGCACGTGTAGCATCATGGATAGCTTGCATTGATGAACCACATAAGCGGTTAACGGTTGTTGCGCCTGCTGTGATTGGAATACCAGCAAGTAATGAAGCATTACGGGCGATATTAAAACCTTGCTCTAGCGTTTGCTGAACACAACCCCAATAAACATCTTCGATGTCATTTGGATCAACTTCAGGGTTACGGTCAAGCAAGCCGCGCATTAATTTTGCAGATAGATCTTCAGCACGAACGTGACGGAATGCACCGGCTTTAGAACGACCCATAGGTGTACGTAGACAATCGACTACAACTACATCTCTCATTTTATTATCCTCGTTCGTGTCTTAGTAAAAAGTTTTGCCGTCAGCTGCGCGTTGACGCAAGCCATCAGTTACTTGGTAAAGTGGTCCTAAATCAGCAAATGAATCTGCTAATTCAATGTATTTATCTAGACCCATAGTATCTAGGTAACGGAATACACCACCACGGAATGGAGGGAAGCCAATACCATAGATAAGTGCCATATCAGCATCACCAGGTGTAGCAACAATACCTTCTTCAAGACAACGAACAACTTCGTTAATCATCGGGATCATACAGCGAGCAATTATATCATCTTTAGTGAAGTCAGCTTTTTCGCCAGCGACTTCAGCAAGTAGTTCATAGCTTTTCGCTTCTGGTGTTTTCTGTACGCGACCACGACGGTCTTTTGCATAAGAATAGAAACCAACACCATTTTTCTGGCCATAACGTGTCGCGTCAAACATCACATCGATTGCATCTTTGCCTGTTTTCGCCATACGCTCAGGGAAACCCTCAGCCATAACAGCTGCGGCATGGTGACCAGTATCAATACCAACAACATCGAGTAGATATGCTGGACCCATTGGCCAACCAAATTGTTTTTCCATTACTTTATCAACAGCAACAAAATCAGCGCCATCAGCGATTAATTTTGAGAATCCGAAGAAGTAAGGGAACAATACACGGTTTACAAAGAAACCAGGGCAGTCGTTTACAACGATAGGCGTTTTGCCCATTTTAGCTGCGTATGCAACAGTCGTCGCAATTGTTTCATCTGATGATTTCTCACCACGGATGATTTCAACTAATGGCATTTTGTGTACAGGGTTGAAGAAATGCATACCACAGAATTGTTCTGGGCGTTTTAAGTTCTTCGCAAGTACATTAATTGGGATGGTAGATGTGTTTGACGTAATGACTGTGTCAGCACTGACATTATCTTCTAATTCAGCTAGTACTGCGGCTTTAATTTTTGGATTTTCAACAACCGCTTCAACAATAATGTCAGCTTCATCAACTGAGTTATAGCTTAGCGTCGGCGTGATTGAAGAAATAACTTTCGCTAGTTTAGCGCCGTCAATACGACCGCGTTTCAGTTGCGTTGTTAATAAACCAGACGCTGTCGCCATACCAAGATCTAATGCAGCATCGTTGATATCTTTCATGATAACTGGTGTGCCTTTAACTGCTGATTGGTAAGCGATACCGCCACCCATGATACCAGCGCCAAGTACAGCGGCTTTATTGGTTGCTTTACCTGCTTTTGCCGCTTTCTTTGCGCCAGCTTTTAGTGCTTGGTCGCTCAGGAATAGGCCAACTAATGCTTGTGCTGCATCTGTTTTAGCAAGTTTAATGAATGTTGCTGCTTCTGCACCAAGTGCACCGGTACGGTCCATTCTTGCTGCTGCTTGAATTGTCTTCACTGCAGCCGTTGGTGCTGGGTAATGTTTACCTGCTTTCGCGTATACCATACCAAGTGCAGTAGAGAAACTCATGGTCGCTTCAATTTTATTTAGACCTAACGGCGCTTGTTTTTGCGCACGACGTGATTTCCAGTCTAGTTTGCCTGCAATCGCATCTTTAATCATAGATAGTGCAGCATCACGTAATTTCTCGGGTGCTACAACCGCATCTACAGTGCCAAACTTAAGGGCCGCAGGTGCTTTATAATCTTTACCAGTTGTGATCCACTCAACGGCATTATCAGCGCCGATTAGACGTGGTAAACGTACTGTGCCACCGAAACCAGGCATGATACCTAATTTAGTCTCAGGTAAACCGATACGTGCCGTCGTGTCTGCAACACGGAAGTCAGTCGCTAGAATTGCTTCACAGCCACCGCCAAGTGCATGACCGTTTACTGCTGAGATTGTTGGATATGGCAGGTCTTCAATCGCATTGAATACTGCATTTGCTTGTTCCAACCAACCTAATAGTTCAGCGTCTGGTAGTTTAAACAGCTCGAGGAATTCAGTGATATCAGCGCCAACGATGAATGCACCTTTGCCTGATGTTTGAATTAATCCTTTAATATCTGAATTAGTCTGTAATACTTTTACAGCTTCAGTTAATGCTTGTAATGTTGCTTGATCAAATTTATTAACAGGGCCTTTCGCGTCATATTTTAATTCTGCGATGCCATCTTCTAATAGAGTGACCGAGAGTTGTTCGGCTTGGTAAATCATTACGTTTCTCCTTGCTAAAGCGATGGTGATCATCAGCTCCGTTTGCTATTTACCAGCTATGTAGGGTACTGGTTGATCTCATTCTGTCGATAATTTCACAATATTTCAACACTTATTTTAAACGACCGTTTAACTTTTTCTTGATCGGATTACCACCAACTAGTCACTAAGTAGTATTAATGGCGTCAAGATGAAGATCGAGATAATGCGAGCGAAATAACTTATTTACCTTTGAAACTGACTATCGGCACTCAGTTTAAGGGATTTTTAAGTGTTTAATTTCTTATTGTTAGGTTTATTGAGTTTTATTAACTGTAAAGTGTTCAGCTTACAACTGTTTTTAATTGTTGGATGTTTGTTGATGAATGTTTAATGAAGATAAATTGGTCATCACTTAACTTTTAAAAATTGTGATCCTGAACCTGCTATTATCAACAAGCATATAACAGTAGAATGGTGATGTTCACCTTTTATAGTAGAATATACTCAGGATATAAATGACAGCGAATAGTCCTTATTTTGTTTTAGAACAGACTTATGAATACACTGAAGAAATAAAAAAAAGCCGTTTTATCACTTACCTTACGCCGACCAAAGGACGCCAAGCGGCGGAGCAATTGGTGCGGGAGATTAAAGCGCTGCACCCTAGTGCGCGTCATCACTGTTGGGCGTTTGTTGCTGGTAGACCAAGTGATGGTCAGCAATATGGTTTTAGTGATGACGGTGAACCTTCAGGTACTGCGGGCAAACCTATCCTTAATTGTTTACTTGGTAGTGATGTTGGTGAAATGACCGCTGTTGTTGTGCGTTATTATGGTGGTATTAAATTAGGCACTGGCGGATTAGTGCGTGCTTATGCTGGCGGTGTGCAACAAATACTTAAGTTAATAGAACCGATTGAATGTCTTATATATACAGAACTTAACTTAACATGTGATTATGCCCAAATAGCAGCAATAGAGAGTTTATTTTCAGTATATAATGGTAAATTAAGACATGCTGAATATGGTGAGCGAGTCGTCATGCAGCTTGATGTTGATGCGAGGCATGTTCAAGCCTTCATTACAGCTGTTAAAAATAAAACCAATGGCCAAGTTAATGTCAAAGTGGTCGATTAATATTTAGGGATAAAAATAATAATGCAATTCAGGGCAATTTTAAGAATTGTAGGGATATTGGTTACTCTTTTTAGTGTAACGATGATATTCCCCGCACTGATCGCGGCAATATACAAGGATGGTGGTGGTCTTGTCTTCATTAACTCGTTTGTTTTTTGCATCGTATTAGGCAGTATCTTATGGTACAAAAACCGTAATTATAAAAAAGAATTAAAGGCCAAAGAAGGCTTTTTAATTGTGGTTTTGTTTTGGACTGTACTGGGTAGTATCGGTGCCTTACCTTTTATTCTTTCTGAACAACCGAATCTCAGTGTTGCGGGGGCATTTTTTGAATCCTTTTCGGGTTTAACGACAACTGGCGCGACCGTTATTGTTGGACTGGATGAATTACCCAAAGCGCTATTGTTTTATCGCCAGTTTCTACAGTGGTTAGGTGGTATGGGAATCATTGTTCTTGCTGTCGCAGTGTTACCTGTTTTAGGTATTGGTGGTATGCAGTTGTATCGTGCTGAAACCCCAGGGCCAGTAAAAGACTCGAAGATGACCCCCCGAATTGCCGAGACTGCGAAAGCACTTTGGTATATTTATTTATGCCTTACAGTTTTTTGCGCTATGGCATTTTGGCTGGCGGGTATGACGATATTTGATGCTATTTCACATAGTTTTTCAACGATTGCGATTGGTGGTTTCTCTACTCATGACAGTAGTATGGGCCATTTTGATAGTCCAGTGATTAATATGATCACTGTGGTGTTCTTAATTATTGCGGGGATTAATTTCTCTCTACATTTTGCTGCATTTTCTATTAAAGGTTTTAAACCAGGCACGTATTTTCGTGATATAGAATTACGGGCCTTTTTATTCGTACAATTGGCGCTAGTTGCTATTTGCTTCTTTATACTACTCGCCAAAGGTGTCTATGATTCACCTGAGATGGCATTGGATAAAGCATTGTTCCAAGCTGTGTCTATTTCTACTACCGCAGGCTTTACCACGACTAGTTTCCAAGATTGGCCGTTGTTCTTACCCGTACTATTAGTATTCTCAAGCTTTATTGGTGGTTGTGCTGGTTCAACCGGTGGCGGCATGAAGGTCGTGCGTATCCTGCTACTTTATTTACAAGGTATGCGTGAAATGAAGCGTTTGGTTCATCCACGTGCGGTCTACAAGATTAAGTTAGGCAAGAAAGTATTACCCGATCGTGTTATCGATGCCGTTTGGGGATTCTTTTCAGCATACGCCTTAGTATTTGTTATTTGTATGCTGGCTTTAATCGCAACTGGAATGGATGAGTTATCGGCATTTTCAGCTGTCGTAGCAACGTTAAATAACTTAGGGCCAGGACTTGGCCAAGTTGCGGTGCATTTTGGAGACGTGAATGACAGTGCTAAATGGATCTTAGTGGTTGCTATGTTATTCGGTCGTTTAGAAGTATTTACCTTATTAATTTTATTTACCCCAGCTTTCTGGCGTAGTTAAGTGGAACCTATAATGAAAAAAATGCTAGTTCTGTATTCGACTGTTGATGGTCAAACGCTCAAAATAATTAAAGTAATCGAAGCGGCTATTGCTCATGAGTATATTTGCGAAGTGATGAGTATTGATGAATGCCAACATATCGACATGGCTATCTTTGATAAGGTAGTTATTGGCGCATCTGTACGTTATGGCCATTTGAATAAAAAACTCTATAAATTTATAGCGGCTAATAAAGCGCAATTAGAAGCGAAAGACAATGGTTTTTTCTGTGTTAATTTAACCGCAAGAAAGGCAGAGAAGAATACGCCGGAAACAAATGCATATATGCAGGCGTTTTTAGTTAAGTCAGATTGGATACCAAAACAGCAAGCTGTCTTTGCTGGCGCACTGTCGTACTCAAAGTATAACTGGTGGCAGACTCTCATCATTCAACTGATTATGAAGATAACCGGTGGCAGTACGGATAAAAGCAAAGATATAGAGTTTACAGATTGGGTTAAAGTCACCGCTTTTGCCAAAACATTATAAGTTAGGCTATAACTGTACTAAAAGTGATATTTTCGAGATGGTTAATGTCACTGTTTAGTGATAAACCTATAATGCTAAGGTTGTCGCTGGTAAAAGCATTGTATTATTTAGCGTGGTATCAACGCCATTGCTGTATTTGCATACTAGAAAGATCGAAAAGAAACGCTTTAGTGCTAATTTTGTACAGTGAACGCTATTTATAATGTTTATTTTCAAAACTACTTGCCAATAAACCTGAGTTGTCTATAATCGCTCCCACTGACACGGCAACGGTCGTTCAGTATGCTCTTTAACAATTTATTCAAGCAATCTGTGTGAGCACTTGCAGAGGTATAATGACCAAATATTATATC
>NZ_AKXQ01000033.1 GCF_000276805.1 Moritella dasanensis ArB 0140
AGTAATTACTGATTAATAGTTACTGAGATGAACCAGTACACTTACCGGTCGTCACGTTAAAGCTGCCGCAAGACAATGGCGCTAACCAACTTGAATACAATGGTTTAGAACTTGGTAAATAATCAGACCAAGCATCACCCGCGACCACGCCAGTGGTTTCCCACACGGTTTCAAACTGACCATCATCTTGTATTTCACCTAATAATACCGGTTTAGTAATGTGATGATTTGGCATCATCGTCGCGTAACCACCCGTTAAATTAGGCACTGTCACACCAATAATCGCATCTTGTATGGCATCCGAATCAGTTGTGCCAGCTTTCTCTACCGCTTTAACCCACATTTTAAAACCAATATAACTCGCTTCCATTGGGTCATTCGTCACGCGATTTTCGTCTTTAGTAAATTTCTGCCACGTTTCAATAAATTCGTCATTCGCTTCAGTGTCCACGCTCATGAAATAATTCCATGCAGCTAAGTGCCCCACTAATGCCGACGTATCCATACCGGATAGTTCTTCTTCACCCACCGAGAACGCCACCACTGGAATATCTTCGGCAGACACACCCTGTGAACTTAACTCTTTATAAAATGGCACATTGGCATCACCATTAATGGTTGAGACAACCGCAGTTTTCTTGCCCTTGGCACCGAATTTCTTAATGTCAGCGACAATAGACTGCCAATCGGAATGGCCAAACGGAGTGTAGTTCACCATGATATCGCTATCAGCAACGCCTTTAGACTTCAGGTAGGCAGCTAAAATCTTGTTGGTGGTACGTGGATAAACATAATCAGTCCCCGCGAGTACCCAACGTTTAACATCCATGTCATTCATTAAATAATCAACCGCAGGGATCGCTTGTTGGTTAGGCGCAGCACCGGTATAAAATACGTTTTTAGACGACTCTTCACCTTCGTATTGCACAGGATAAAATAACAAGCTATCAAGTTCTTCAAACACAGGTAACATCGATTTACGCGATACCGATGTCCAACCACCAAATACCACATCCACTTTTTCTTTCTCAATTAACTCACGCGCTTTTTCGGCAAACAGCGGCCAATTTGATGCAGGATCAACAACCACAGCCTCGAGCTTTTTACCTAATATACCGCCCTGTTTATTTTGCTCTTCAATCATCATCAGAATTGTGTCTTTTAATGTTGTTTCACTGATCGCCATCGTGCCCGAAAGTGAATGCAATACACCAACTTTAATACTGTCTTCAGCTGCGATAACAGTAAATGAAGCCGCACTCAGCGATAATGCAATAGTTGCTGCTAGGTGAGAAAATTTCGATTTGTTAAGTATAATCATGATTTAACTTCCTTATTATGAACCTAACTATAAATAGGCAATTGCTATGCCAGATAATAAGGAGATAAACAGGAGAAATAAAAATAAACATTAAAAACATACACTTAAAGATTATTTGTGAGTTGTGAAATAAAATTAATATCAACAATATGTTTATTGTTGGTGCAACGATAAATTCACATGCACCACTTAAGGGATAATTAAATATCAGTCAATTGCATTATTGCGACTAGCACTTTAGAACAAATAAAAATACAATGGGCACTCACTCATCGGGGTGCTACCAGACTTTAAATAAAAGAGTCACAGTGGCTGAGATAACACCCGTACTAACTTGAACCAGATAATGCTGGCATAGGAATGAGATTCGACAGACTGGTTCATATCAGCGTTAAGAATTAATACGCAGATAAGTACGCATTACCGAGTCATAAGTTCTATGCTTCACATTCTAGGAGAACACGTGAAGCACACGATCAAAAAACTAGCACTTTGCACTGCCCTACTATTACCTTCGCTCTCATTGTCAGTGGCTAACGCAGCAGACAAGCCAGTATTAAATGTCTATACCTACGATTCATTTGCATCTGATTGGGGCCCGGGCCCAAAAGTAAAAATAGCATTTGAAGCAGAGTGTAATTGCACGTTGAATTTAGTGGCATTAGAAGACGGTGTGAGCATTCTTAATCGTGTGAAACTTGAAGGTAAATACACCAAGGCGGACGTGTTATTAGGCTTAGACAACAACTTGATGGCCGAAGCGATAAAAACCAAACTGCTGGCACCCCATCAACAAGATACCAGCAAATTATCGCTGCCAAATACATGGACCAATGAATACTTTATCCCCTTTGATTACGGTCACTTTGCCTTTATCTACGACAGTGAAAAACTCGCTAATCCACCAAAGAGCCTAGCGGAACTGATCGAACGTAAAGATCTAAGCATCATCTATCAAGATCCACGCACCAGCACACCTGGCCTAGGCTTCATGCTATGGGTTAAAGCGGTTTATGGCGATCAAGCACCGCAAGCATGGCAACAGATTGCAGATAAAACCGTGACCATCACTAAAGGCTGGAGCCAAGCTTACGGTATGTTCTTGAAAGGCGAATCGGATATGGTACTGAGTTATACCACGTCACCGGCTTACCACATGATCGCCGAGAAAGAATTTAAATATAAAGCAGTTGAATTCACTGAAGGGCATTACCAACAAACAGAAGTCGTGGCCCGTTTAAAAGATGCAGCCAACCCGGAATTAGCCGATCAATTCATGGCATTTGTGCTTAGCCCTGCTTTTCAAGACGTGATCGCAACAGGCAACTGGATGTTACCAGCAAAACAAGCTGCCGCATTACCAAGCGAGTTTGGAAAACTGATTACACCAGCTCAAACTATCGAGTTCACACCTGAAGAAGTAGCGCAATCACGTAAATCTTGGGTTAAAGAATGGCGTAACGCTGTTACTCAGTAATTAGCAGATTGATATGATCGCGAATTCGCATAAATACTGGTGGTGTAGCGCTTTGCTCGCCATCAGCATCATTTTACTCCTAGTAGGCGGTAGTTTTACTGCCCTGCTTAATTTTTCACAAGCCGAGTTAGACTTTAGCAGTGTGCTTGCTGACTCTTACACCCGGCATGTCATTAGCTTTAGTTTTTACCAAGCCGCTTTATCTACGGGCTTAAGTATCGGTTTGGCGATCCCTCTGGCGCGGGCTTTTTCACGCCGAGAATTTATTGGTAAACAGTTAATCATCAAGCTATTTAACTTGTCACTAGTACTACCCATCATCATTGCCATCTTTGGTATTGTCGCCGTGCACGGTAAAAATGGTTGGGTGAACCAAATTTTAGGTTTCTTTAATATCGAAACAGGCCATTATATTTATGGCTTAACCGGTATTTTACTCGCGCATTTATTTTTCAATGTACCGTTAGCCACGCGTATTTTATTGCAAACCCTCGACTCGATTCCGAGTGAATCTTGGCGCTTGGCGAGTCAGCTAAACATGCAATCAAGACACATCTTCATCACCTTAGAATGGCCGAAGATAAAGCAGCAGTTACCCTCGTTAATCAGCCTTATTTTCATGCTGTGCTTTACCAGTTTCGCGATTGTCATGTCACTCGGTGGCGGACCAGATTATGCAACGCTTGAAGTGGCGATCTACCAAGCACTCAAGTTTGAATTCGATATCGAGCAAGCAGTGGCGTTAGCGATGATCCAAGTGGCTATCACTGTGGCCTTGATGCTGTTTAGCGCTATATTTCTAAAGTCACAACCTATGTCAGCGCCATCAGGTAATTACTTCCGGCGCCCCGATTGCCATAGCCTCAGTAGTAAAATCGCCGATGGCCTTAGCTTTATGCTCGCGAGTTGTTTATTAGCGCCGCCAATGTTGGCGATCCTAAGTAGCGGCATTAACAGCAATACCCTTAACGTGCTTAGCCAGCCCATGTTATGGCAAGCAACGGGCATATCATTACAAATAGCCCTGAGTTCTGGGTTGTTAAGTTTATTACTCGCCTGCGCTATCTTATTCTCGACTCGTATATTGAAAGTGCGTTTTAAATTAATGACGTTAGCCTATGGTATCGAAAATATTGGCGCGATTATTCTAGTGGTGCCTGCGCTGGTTCTGGGCACAGGTTTGTTCTTATTATTACGTCCCTATGTCGATGTGTTTAGTATCGCTGCTTGGCTGGTTATTCTGGTCAATGCATTAATGGCGCTGCCTTACTTACTGCGGGTATTGAACCAACCTATCCAAGACAGTTTTGCGTCTTATGACAAACTCGCCATCAGCTTAGGCTTATCACGTTTACAACGTCTGCGAATTATAGAGTGGCCATTATTGCGTAAACCGATTGCGATGGGATTAGGGCTAGCGTGTGTGTTATCTCTGGGTGATTTAAGTGTCATCGCATTATTTGGCAGCCAAGATATGCAAACCCTGCCTTTGGTACTCTATCGTCAGTTAGGCAGTTATCAGCTTGATGCGGCAGCTGTAACGGCTATCTTCTTATTAACGCTATGCGGTGTGATCTTCTATCTGTTTGAACGAATTATTGGAGGCAAAAATGCCTAATGCGACACAGCTAAAGAAAGCGAGCCCTCTGACTAATACCAATGTGAGCCCGAGTACCAATGTGAACCCGAGTACCAATATCAGCGTATTATTACAGCTCGATAATATTACCTTTGCGTATGAACAGATGCAGATGCAATTTGATTTAGTGGTTAATCGTGGTGAAACCTTAGCGATCCTCGGCGCGAGTGGTTCGGGTAAATCAACCTTACTCAATCTTATTGCCGGTTTTAACCAACCGTTATCGGGCGACATCAGCTTTCAAGATATATCCATATTAGCGAAAGCCCCAGCACAACGACCAATCACTACCTTATTTCAAGAACATAATCTGTTTAACCATTTAACAGTAAAGCAGAATATAGCTATTGGTTTAGTACCGAGTATGAAACTGGACGCAAACCAACAAGCAGCACTTGAGAAAGCGGCGCAACAAGTCGAAATAACAGAATTACTCAACCGCCTACCCGGTGACTTGAGTGGCGGCCAACGTCAGCGCGTTGGTATTGCCCGCTGCTTAGCCCGTAAACAACCTTTGTTATTACTCGATGAACCATTTAGCGCCCTCGATCCAGCCTTACGCCAAGAGATGCTGCGTTTGATTGCTAAGCTAAATAAAGAATATGGTATTACCGTGTTAATGGTCACTCATAATCCCGATGACGCCCTACAGATAGCCGACAATATTGCTTTTGTAGAAAATGGGAAAATTGCCCTGCATGCACCAACGGCTATTTTAGTCGATGATAATGCACCAGATATGTTGAAGCGTTATTTGGGCAAATAAGCATGGTTAGCTATCGGTAATATAACGTGGCTAACAGTAAGACATTAAAGTACAAATGAAGGAATAAGGGAGAGCTATAGCAGAGTTGGGTTGGCTTATAGTGAAATGAAGCAAGGTGAAACAAAGGGCAGTAAAACGAGATGAAACGAGCCTATACATGACATATAGACTCGCTGCATGTGAGTGCGGTTATTACTTAGCTTTTTTCTTCGGCTGCGTGCTAAAGAAATAAGCCACATCGATCATATCTTGCCCTGTCAAATACGCCACTTCACCTTCCATAAACGGACTTTTACGTAAGCCCAATTTGAAATTATTTAATTGGCGAACGATGTATTTGTACTTTTGGCCTTCCAGATACGGGAAGTAATTAAACTCTTCTAAGCGACTTTCATTATGGCAAGCTAAACAGCGTTCAGAAAGCTGTTTACCATTAGCTAAATTCGGCTTCACAATATCCGTATCGGTTGCCATTGCAGTTGCTGACGCTAACATTAGGGCTGTCGTGAATACTATTTTTTTTATCATGCTAGAAATACTCACTCTATTTTGCCTCTGGTGGCATATCGTCAACCGCTATAGGTAAACGCCTAAACGTGGTTAAGTCGATTTTTTGCTGGTTGTAATTAGTTGATAAATAATCAAGAACAGGTTCCCAAGTATCACTCAGATCCCACAAGCCTTGGCTATCAACCATCCACTCTAACGTTGCACGCCAATCTTCTTTATTACCACGATTCTGAGGAATAATTAACGTCGTATGACAAGCGTTACATTGCTTGTTAACCAACTCCCAACCTGGCGCCATGATCAGGCCAGACTTTTGATCGACTAAATAACTTTCAACCTTTGCAGCTGCTGTCGTACTTAAACTAAGTAAGCACAACACCATCAAATAGCGGAGTTTGTTCATACTTTTACCCGCACCGCAATACGATGACAACCATTGAACATGTAACCCTTTGGATTCCACTGTGGTTGCACTACAGGTTGTGATGTACCTTCACTGTCTGTGGCTTTTGACCATATTTCGTAATAGCCGTGCTGTGGTAAATCCAGTTCGACAGACCAATCTTGCCATGCCATTTGGTTCGGCTGTGTTTTCAAATTAGCAAGATGCCAAGTCGCGCCATAGTCATAGCTGACTTCCATCTTCACAACTTCCAGCGGGCCAGCCCAAGCATGTCCACGCACTTCGGTTTTTTGACCCAGTTTCAATTCACTGCCAGTTTGCGGATGGGTAATCAATGATTTAACAATCATGTGCTCAATGATATCGAAATCATCTAATGCCACTTTCTCGCCTGGTGCAACGGGGTATTTAGGTACACGGTAAGCTGGTGAGCCCATTTTAGTACCGTCATGTTCGACATTACGAATACTGATACCCGTTGCCGCTTTTGATGATACAGATGCAGGACGACCACCAAACACGATACGTAATGGGTAACCATGTAAGTACGGGATCTCTTCACCATTCATTGACCATGCGATCAAGGCGTTATCTTCCAATGCGTATTTAATCGGTACGCCACGAGATACCGCATCACCTTTACCACTTAAATGGCGATCGACACTATGATGTCCGGTATAAACAGCGTCATCTTTAACCCCGCAATCTTTTAATACGTCACTGACTAATACGCCAGTCCACTCAGAGCAATAAACAGCGGCATCACTCCACTGGTTACCTTTGGTTGACGGGTAGAAATTCTTACGACTATTACCACCACACTCTAACGTCAACGCGTAGGTATGGTGTTTAAATTTACTTTTTAGATCTGAAATCGTGTATGTTTTTGGTGTTTCGCATGACTCTCCATCGACAGTGAACTCCCAAATTTTAGGATCCATCGCTTTAAAGTCAGGCAGTAAACCATTCCAACGAACAAACGGAACATTAGCAGGTGTCACCGTCGGATCTAACATATGATCTGCAACATAAGCATTTAGCGGTGTACTGTTGAGTACCTTGTAGTAATCAGGTAAATCAGTCACCGAAGTCCATTTTATCGACTCAACTTCTAATGGCGAAAGACCTTTCGGTAAGTTGCCTGCAAATACCCAATTAATCGGTAGCATCGCCGTTGCGCCAACAGCAAATGTACCTTTAATAAAATCTCTACGTTTCATGCTTAATTAAACCTTACTGTTCGCTGAAGTATTTGGTGAGTTTGATGATGTCATCATCAGAAAGTAGTTGTACAACCTTGCTCATGGTGATGTCTTGTCGCTCACCACTTTGAAACGCTGCCATCTGATTTCTGAGATAGATTAAGCTCTGACCTTGTAGATCTGGAATGGATTGATACGGATTAATACCGTTATCACCATGGCATGCCATACACATGTTTTTTAATTTGTCGTAATCTGCAGAGGCTGCTGAAAATGACATAATAGACAGATATAGTCCTGCTAGAATATATCGAGGAACTCGCTTATTTATCATCTCAAGCCGCTATTAGATTTCATATGAATTGAGTATAACAATGGCACTTAAAGCCGCAATATCGATAAATACACGAATAGAACAAACACACTAATCACTTGATTTTTAATAAGTAGTTTTTATTAACTTAATTAATTTTTATTAACTTAATTGGTATAAATTAACCGATGACAATCTTGAGGGGAAATAACAGGAATTGATGTACATCAAACAAAGGTGAGAATAATGGCTACAATCTCAATTCAAACTAAAAAAAATAACCATTTATAAATTAACTTATTCACTCCTTAAAAATGAATAATCAGCGGGTATTACGATACAAAACCGCGGGCTTTAAGCAAGGCAGTTTTAAAGTCATCCTCGTGATCTTTGGCTAAACCTGGGATCATTTCGTTTTTCGCACTGTTACGCATTTTTAAATGATAGATAAGCGCATCATCACTTAGTTCAGCTAACTCGCCTTCAAATTTCATCTCATTAGCCAAAGTGCTAAGCAACTGCAGTAAATTAGTATCAGGTTCTTTTTGCCATTCCGGTTGTAATAATTCGATGATTTCATTTAAGCGGTGATATTTCATATTATTATCCTTATTTAAATTATGGAAATTATACCTACTACTAGGCACAAGTTAAACCGAATATCAGAAATGCACACAGACTCAGAGCAAACAATCACATTAGCAAAAGAACTCGCTAGTATAGCGAATTGACTTACCGGTATTTTTGGTCAATTTCATTTGAAGCATTGGGGTTACAATTATAGCTAAAATGACTGTCACAAAAGCCTCATATATTATTTACTAACAATCGTAACGTTACATGAGGCTTATTTTGTTAATAGTTCATATTCTAACCGGGTCAAAATAGCAGGCTCTAACGCTGTAATATCGACCGTGCTATATCCATAAAAATTAGGCTTCATGTGTGCCCGCAATACTGTAATTGATTCAGTAACATCTTCGTCCATCATGAGCACATCGTTAAACTCAGCTAGCTGTTGTAATTGGGTATTTGAAAGCGGTGCAAGATATTCACTATGTCCGCCAATAGAGCTATAAAGCATCTCATAATGCCCACCTTCGGCTTCTTCCAGATAATAATTACCAGTACGAGCTACATTGGACATTGCGTTCATTGGCGTCGTTAGATCTGAAAAATTATCGTTTAAATAATTTTCACCGCCAGCATGTTCTTTCGTGTTTGCTCCAAACCCTGGTTGAGGAAAAACCAAAAAGGCATCGACCGTGCCATTAGAAATGATTGCGGAAAGAATGAATTTACCATCTTTGTAGTATTTTATTTCAGTATCACCTTCAGAACTTTTCTTATATACAGGTGATCCAAATGTCTCGTCGAGTACTTCACTCGATGCCCTGACGTATACTTTAGAAAGCCGGTCATTGGAAGGGTTATCCGAGAAGTTAGACATAAATAAATCCCACCCCTTCCCTCCCATATCAATAGCATCGTTAAACTGACTTATACCTATAATCAGTACTACAATTGATACGAGGGAGTTTGGTGTTTTTTGCTTCAACATACCTAAAATATCGTATTCTTCATCCGCATTTCTTTGCACATCTTGAGTCGTTTCGTCCTGCATGTTTATTCCTTACTCCGTTAAGGCTCGAGTGCAAAAATATTCGTTGATATCTTTGTTACTGATTCTGAAAAACAGTTGTACCTCATTGGCTTGTAATATATATACTCAATTGGAGCTATACAAGATATATTTTTCACGGAGAGAAGCTGGCTATCTAATTACGTTTTATGAGGCCGTAATTAGATAGCAGATCTTAGCTAAGAAGGTTAATTAAAGTACTAACTGCCAGCGTTGTAATGGTTTATCCGCTTTAATGCCGCGACCCCAACGATCGATACTATCAATCGTTAAAATACGCACCGGATTAGGCACCAATGCTTTAAGCTGTTTACTGGATCTTTTTGAGGTCAAGATCCATAAGCTATCGTCTTCAGTTAATAGTTCAACTAACTGTTGTTTATCTGCTGTAGTCCATTCCAATTCAGGCTTAGTTAAACGCTCAACTACAAACAACTGATTACCCGAGGCAAAGTCTTCTAACTCTGTTGATAGCAACACCACAGAATCAATTTCATTGTCTAACAACATCACTTGCTGTTGGTTAATCAAATGACGTACTGACATCATCAAAGCTTGTTGATTACTGGCAATGGTCGCTGCTTGCTGTGGCCATACTTGTTGTAAGTCTTGACTCACAATAGCCGTCATACGCGTTAAGTTAGTTGGGTTTAACCAAGTGTATGGCGAGATAGTCCCGTCGTCTAAGCGCAGCGCAGCAACGCCTTGTGCTCGCGGTGAAATGGCTTGCGATGCATCCACTTCAATCATACGAATGTTACCTTTACGCGCATGCACAAATAATGGATCTTGTGGCCAAACAGCACCTAAGGTAATCGCTACTTGCGCATCAATCGCCGCTTTCTCTGTTAACGTTGCGCCTTTCGAACTAAACCAGTTCGGCAAACGCAATATGCCGTAACGTTTTGGCGGTAAATACTGGGTGGTAATATCCGTGCCTTTGGTTAACTCCGTCGCTAACATATAAGTCACCGGCGTCGCGGTAAGAATATCTGCCGCACTCACCTTTTGGCTAAAGCCCAATGTTGATGTCAGTAATAATACTGCCGCGCTAACGCTTAATAATGAAGAAGTCATAATCAATTATCCTTTACGCACAATGCGGTAGCAGGTTGCCGTTAAGAAGAAGCTCGTCGATACAATAATGATCGCCGCGCCAGAAGGGATTGGCAGTTTTAATTCCATTGGTAAAATAGTACCAATCAAACAACTTATCGTCGCTAATAACGCTGACATCAGTACAAAGCTACCCATGTTCTTGGTTAACAGGCGTGCCGTTGCACCAGGGATCAGTAATAAGGCGCCCACTAACACCGCACCGACTATTTTCACCGACGCAATCGTCACCAACGTGATCATCATTACAAATAAGTAGTCATAAAAATTGGTCGCGTAACCACGTACTTTCGCAATATCAGGGCTGATGCAAGTTAACAAAATACGGTTAAAGGTGGGTATCAATACCAATAAAATGACCCCGCAAGTCACCGCCAAGATCAACAAGTCATAATCAGTGATCGTTAAGATCGAACCAAACAAGACATTCTCTAACATATGAATGTTAATCTTACGCGCCACGTACATCAGTAGCGCCGCACCGACAGCTAAAGCAAAGGCAAGGAATACGCCTACCAAAGTATCGTAAGGTACATTGGTACGGTTACGCACAAAATGCAGTAACAATGCGAAGATCATGCAAAAACTGAATAAACCAATAATTGGATTTTCAGCTGGTTCACCCAGTAATACACCTAAGGCAATACCCGTTAATGCCGCGTGACCAACCGCTTCAGAAAAGAACGCTAAACGTTTAGCTATAACCAAAGTACCAAGACCACCCAATAGCGGGCCAAGTAAGATGGCAGCGACAACGGCATTCACCATAAACGAATAAGAAAAACTCTCACTCAACCAACCAGCATCCACGCCCAGTTGTGCCCAATGACGGATAGTATCCATTATTTAACTCCTTGTGCAGGGTTGAGAGTCGATACATTGCCACCAGTATAATGATTGAATAAGCGTTCGATCTTGTCTGCGCGTAATACCTCAGACACAGGGCCTGAATCAACTAACTGACGATTAACCACATGCACTTGACCATCTAAACGGCGCACAGCACTGACATCGTGATGCACGGCTAAAATGGTTTTATTCTCACGCACTAATTCATGAATTAACGACTCAAGGTAACGCACACCTTGTTCATCCATGCCCGTTGTTGGTTCATCGAGCACTAACAGATCCGGGTTATCTAATAACGACTGCGCGAATAACACACGTTGCTGTTCACCACCGGATAGCTGCCCCATACGGCGGTCAGTACGGTTCGCCATGCCAACGCGATCTAATTGCGCTAACGCATGATCTTGTTCTTTTTTACGCTTGCGCCAAAACAACGGATTACGACTCTGATTTAACAGAATAAAATCCATCACCGTAAACGGTAAGCTTGATTCAAACGTCGCCTTTTGTGGCACATAACCGATATTACCTTTGTGTTCAGGCCATTGAATATCAATAGCGCCAGTAAACGGCGTTAAACCTAAAATAGAACGCAGTAATGATGTTTTGCCACCACCATTTGGTCCCATGATCACATGGCATTGACCCGCTTCTAAATAATGTGAGATGTCTTCTAAAATGACATTATCACCGTATTTCAAACCAACATTTTGTAAACGAATTGCAGGACCCACGATTAACTCCCCTGCTTAGCTGAAGGCATTGCTGTATCAGCCAGTGAACGTTTCGCTGCAAACTTCATTGCTTCGACCAAGGTATCTAAATTACTTTTCATTTCCACTGCCACTTTCGCTTCTTCATACGCGCCATGGGTCATGTGTGAGAAACGGTAAAGTTGCACGCCCGTCGCTGCTTCAATCGTTTCCACATAACGGCTTGGCATATTTAATTCATAGAACAACACATCAATCTTCGATGCGCGGATCTTTTCAATCGTTTCTTGTAACTGACTTGCACTTGGCTCAACGCCGTGTGCAGGTTCAATGACCGCAGCAACATCAACACCAAATTCTTGCAGAATATAACCGTAAGCATTATGTGTTGTCGCCACCAGCATGCCCGAGGTATCTAAATCGCCCAGCGTTAACATGGCTTGGCGCTTCATTTTGCGGAATTCAGTCGCATATTTACGCGCATTTTTACGGTAAGTACGGGCGTTATCAGGATCAATTTTTGATAACTCTGTGGCGATGGTATAAACCTTTTGAATGGTCGTCGATAGACCAACAAAAGTATGCGGGTTTACCGCACCTTCACCGACAGATTGACCAATTGCAGGTAATAACGGCACGTCTTTATTGGCTTTAATGACGATAAGATCATCACGATCTGCCGCTTTAATCACTTTTAAGGCAAAGTCATCATGGCCAATCGCATTCACCACAATCACGTCCATCTGTTTTAGACGGCGTAAATCATTTGGTTGTGGCTGGTAGTTATGCGGGTTAAAACCTTCATCAACCAATGGTAATACATTGGCTTTATCACCTACGACCGCTTTCACATAGCTGTAATAAGGCTGTAGGGTAATACCAATAGTGAGTTTTTCTGCGGCTTGTGCTGCGACGCTCATTAGCAGCACAGCACTTGTAGTAACAGCGACGATTAGATTTTTCATTGTTTTATTTTTCATTCTTGTAATTGGCATTTTTGTAATTAACATAGCTACGTTCCATTATTAACTGACGTTACGCTTTAGTGACTGTCTTTATCGGTATGCGTTTCATCTGCCTGATCTACATTAGCAATAGCATCACCCGTAAATACAACTTGTTTCCAGCCTGCACTGATAAGCTCGGCGGTATTAAGCGTGCTTCCCATCATTGGCGCAGGATTCCGCATATCTAATGCTAACCACACATCTGGTCTTGCAGCTTGGCTATTCAATATCACTGCAACGCTACCCGTTGTGAGTGCTGGAATACCTTGATATAACGCCGGAGCAACTTTACGCCACGCATGCTTACCTTTACGTTCCCAGCTTTTATCTATGATAAAGGGCGCTAACCACAGCTCATCTAGTTCAGCCATATCCGGCCAAGCATCGACGCCTTCAAACTCAAGGCTGTCTTGATGAATATTACGGATCTCTTCATGCGCTAAGCGTAATTCACCGATCATCGCCAGCTCTACAGTGGGTAGATCTTTAATCGATATTTGATGACTCGCGAGCTGTTTTTCGCTTGATGCATTTTGGTGATAAGGTAACAACAGTGCAGCCGTTGCAAGAATGGTTAGGATGATTAACGCCACCCATTTACCTTCACGACCGCCATCATCTGGATGAACTGATTGACTGATCATTTTTCGCTAATCTCAACAACGTCAACTTCAACAGGGTTTTCATGACCAGCATCGAATACTAAATAGAAATCGGTATCTGGTTTACTAAACTCAGCAATTGAGCGCTTATCCGTCATGCCTTTGGCAATTAAGTTGTCATCGTAGTCATACATATTTACAGCGTAATCCACTGCCGTACTGGCATCACTGTAGCCCGCTTCGCAAGCAACTTTGTCAGATTCGAACCAGCAATTCATTAATGGGAAATGCGCACTTGCGGTACCTGAAAATAAACCCGTCATTAATGAAAGTGCTAGCAGCGTCGGTTTGATTGCCATTTTTGTCATGAAAACCTCAATACGAAATAGACTCATACAAAATAGATAAGTCGATAAATAAATAGAGCGAAAAAGCCTGTAATCAGATCTCATCTAATTACAGGCTAAAGGTAACTAACTCACAGTAGTGAAAATTACTGCAACAACGC
The DNA here is from genome assembly GCF_000276805.1 of Moritella dasanensis ArB 0140. Taxonomy (GTDB): domain Bacteria; phylum Pseudomonadota; class Gammaproteobacteria; order Enterobacterales; family Moritellaceae; genus Moritella; species Moritella dasanensis. The sequence continues at coordinate 14,069 of NZ_AKXQ01000033.1, forward strand.
TTCAAACGTAAAGTGCACGTTCACACTTGCTTTGTCAGCCATAGGATCATTTTTCAACTCACCTTTATAATTGGCTTTCATCAAGTAACGACCTGCAACATTCGGTGTGAAAGTTACTTTGCCGTCTTTGTCACTCACTACGTCAATCTGCTCTTGGTGATTACGGTATAACGTACCTTCACGGGTAATATCCGCAGTAACACCTGATTGTGGTTCGCCATTAAAGAAGAATTGGAAGCTAACCTCTTCACCTTCAACAATGTCTGATGGGTGAGTCAGTGGACGCATTTCAAGGTATTTACCTTCGATTTCTAATGCTTTTTCTGTTGGCATACCAACCGTTACATAGCTTTCTGCACGTGTGTAGCTCAATTGCGTGCTCACATCGCGTGCTTTTTCTGGGAGTAAGTTTGCACGTTCAGCTTTGTTGGCTTTAAGGCGCTTAACCGTGTCGCGACGGCCTGCTTTATAAGCCGTGTAATAAGACGGGACATTGTTAATAGCGACTTTATGCGTACCCTCTTCTTCAAAGTAGAAATCAAAGATAGAACGACGTTTACCACGGATCACAAAGTTAGGACGTTCTTTACGGCCATCAGGCATAACAACTTGTGCAAATTCACTGCCAGCTGGCTTATCAAATACGAACGTACCGTGTGATGCAGTTACGTCAAACGTTAACCAATCACCACCTTCTTTTGATACAGTGAAGTGCGATGGTAATACCCAACGCGGATGGGCATTAGCCGTTGTTGTAGCAGCTAGTCCTGCGATAACCGTACAGGCTAAACCTAATACTTTAAACTTATTGATTTTAGACATTATCTTCTCGCTATATTATTTAATTAGGTAGTTGATACGGATATCGCCGGTTTCTTCGGTCGGTGCAATGGTGTGACTAAATGGCTTGTCACCTAACGTCATTTTTTGGCGGATGAAATTACGGCCGCCGTGTTCACGTACTACTTCAACATAAAATGTATACTTGCCCGCTTCTACGCGGTTACCATCATTATCTAAACCATCCCAAGTGAAACGGTAATCACCGGCAGGACGTGTTGCAGATGTAACACCGTCAACCAATGCGCGATCATAACGACCGACTTTGCGCCACCAGCTACGTAAATCCTTTAGCCATTCATCTTTACCAACCCATAGCTCGACAGTACGCACTGATTTGCGTTTCGAGTTCTCGATCCATACCGCCACATAAGGACGTGCATACATAGATGAATCAATCTTAGGTAAGCTAAATTCAACCGCTAGCTCAGCAGTCGCAGGGATTGGCGCAGCACTTGCCGAGAAAGTCGGAATGAGCAGGCAGCTTAATAATGCAAAACATAGTGCAGTGCACTGACCAAGACGTTTAAATAACAAAGTCATACAAGATCCTTAAGGAACGGCCACGACAAAAATAGCCAAAGTAACGAGCGAACCAAACAAGGTCCATTTTAATGAGGTGGCGAAGGTTTTCTTTTTAGGCACTAATAAACACACGCCAGTTAATACAAAAAACACCATCAACAGCGCAGTAATATCAATAAACAATTTCCATACATCGCCGCTATTACGGCCTTTATGCAAATCGTTTAATACTGCAATCACACCGTAGTGAGTCTTTTCAATCACAGCTTCAGTGGTCGTCATATCAATAAATACAGCGACGTTATAACCAGGGCCTTTATAGTCCATGGCGATCTCGCCTTCGATTAACTCACCATCTTCAATTTCAGTAAAAACATCTAATGCAGAAGGTTGACCAGAAAGGTTCGCGTGATCGGTAAGGTAACTAATAATAGCGGCTTTATTGACGGCAACTGCGCCATTGGCATCACTGAATAAGGCTTGCGGTAAGCTCAGAATGGTTTCTTCGATATCAGCTTGGCTAGCAACAAACAGGCTTGGGCGGTTCAGGGTGATACCCGTGATAGAGAAAAACAATACCACCAGTAATAGCGCCATCGAAATATAGATATGCAGACGACGTGCCCAGACTTGCACTTGTTTATTCTTTAGAAAGGTTTTGTTTTTTACCGTAGCAGTTTGGCTTTTAGATCTTGTCTGTTTTTGATTAGTGGTCTGATTGGGTGCCTGATCAGGTGTCTGGGGAAGCGTTTGACTGAAAGAAGACATGATCGTAATAACACTGCTTGGTTTATGGGATTAAAGTACAAGCAATGTAATTGATAATCGTTTTCATTGGCATTTAATTTACATTATTTACGTTAATACTCACAGCGTATTCCATGCCGTATCGAATGCTAATGAGGGTGTCGGTTTGAGTGTAGATGTGAGTGCCATTAAGCGATTGTGTCTAAGACAATACAAGGTGTTTCTTATTAATCTGAGAAGATCAATCGCCCTCATCATCAAGGAGTAAATCACTGTCAATAATCTCACAGTAACTTTTCACTTCTTCTTCTGTGTGTTCAATGTGTAGTGCATCAGCAAGTTCCCATGAACGTTCACAGCTTTGGGTTCGCTCGCACCACAAATAACCAGCCGCAGGTAAACAACCATTCGGATCACGAGCGCCACCGATAGGATCAACTGGAGTTGCACTGCATGCCGTGATACCTAAGCATAACAAAGGCGTGATAAATTTCGTTCGCATATAGTGCTCCCATGAATAATGCCATTAGTACGGCGTATTAGTACCATCATAGTATAAATAATAAAAAATACAGATAATCAATTTGTTAGACAAAAAAGCACAGCATATTTAGACATAGGCTGTGCTTGGTTTATTGACGATTTATGCGAAAATGTATTACAGCGTACTTTACTTCATAGTCGGCATAGTCGGCATAGTCAATTAGATCATGTACTACATGTTATGTTCCGCAAAAGACGCTAAACGACTACGTTGCACACCTTTTAAGAACACGTTAGCACTGCCATCAAAGTTTTTAAAACGCTCCACCACATAAGTGAGGCCCGAAGTTACTGCCGTTAAATAGCTACTATCAATTTGCGATAAATTACCTGAACAGACAATCTTAGTACCTTCACCACAACGGGTAATAATGGTTTTCAATTGTGCTGCGGTAAGATTCTGACACTCATCCAATAATACAAAGGCATTTTGGATTGAACGGCCCCGCATAAAGTTAACCGACTTAAACTGTAAATTGGCTTTTTCTTTAATATATTCCACCGAGCCATCTTTGCACTCATCGTGTTTATGTAATACCTCCAAGGTATCGGTGATCGCCGCTAACCAAGGCAACATTTTCTCTTCCTCGGTACCCGGTAAGAAACCAATACTCTCGGCTATTTCAGGGGTGTTACGCGTGACAATGATCTTATCAAACATCTTGCGTTCAATCACTTGTTCTAGCGCCGCCGCCATCGCTAAGATGGTTTTACCACTGCCCGCTGGTCCAGTTAAAATAACCAAATCGATGTGCGGGTTAAGTAACGCTTCCATCGCCATACCTTGGTAAATATTCTTCGGGTGAATACCCCAAGCTTTTTGCGACATCAGACGTTCACGGCCTAAATCAACAAAGCTGATCTCGCCCTTATCTTTACCAACGACACGGGCTGCAAAATGATCGGTTTCATCAATCAAGTACTGGTTAATAAAAGTATCTTGCAGCTGTTCCGTTTCCACGGTATGAATGGTCTTTGACCCCATGGTTTCACTTTTCATGCTTTCACTGTGGCATTCGCTTATCTCTTGCCAGAAGTCGCCAGTAAATTTATGAAACCCCGTTGCCAAAAACTTAATATCATCAATCAATTGATCAGAGCGATAATCTTCAACATACCTTAACCCGGCGCCTTTGGCTTTTAAGCGCATGTTGATGTCTTTGGTCACTAACACTATTTCACGTTCTGATTGGCCTTGTAAAAACAATGCCGCGTTAATAATCCGATTATCAGGTTCGTTATCAGTAAAAAAAGCATCTTGCTTCATGACACTATGGTCAGCAAAAATTGAGATTTTACCCAGCTTATTTTTGCTTTCTATTTTTTGCAGTGGCACACCCTCACTAATTTCTTCGGGGGTCGCATTTGAAAAAATATCTTCTAACGCTCGGATCGCCACGCGCGCATCACGGCTAACGTCTCTTCCTCGATCTTTGATATTATCGAGTTCCTCTAAAACAGTCATGGGGATCATGACATCATGTTCTTGAAAGGTGAAGATAGACAAGGGGGCGTGCAACAACACATTGGTATCGAGAATGAAAACTTTACTGTTGGTACTTTCCATAGAAACACCTCATTAAGTTCGACTAGCTCTTCAAGTTTAGTCGTTGAGTTCGTTGATTTCATTTTTAGCCATTTTTTTATAATTTCTGTGCTGCAATGCGATATACTTACAAAATACATATCTCTGATGACCCTATCAGGCTTTTATTACGGAAATAAGATGACAGCAACCAAGACAGCACTTGACCCTACGCTATTTAAAAAAATCGAAATCATTTGTGAGAAAGGTGAAGAACAACTCGAAGCTGAAGAATATACAACGGCGATCGAGACCTTCATGCAAGCTTATGATCTTGTGCCTGAACCTAAGATCCATTGGAATGTTTCAACGTGGATCCTAACTGCGTTAGGTGATGCTCATTTCATGCTAGGCGACTGGGCTTCATTAGAAGAAGCGACTGGTTTTGCGATGTTATGCCCTGAAGGCGCAATAAACCCTTATTTACACCTACGTTTAGGCCAAGCACACTTTGAACTAGGCAATATGGAACCAGCTAAAGAACAATTAGCAAAAGCATTTGAAGCGGAAGGCGCAGAGATCTTCGGTGACGACGATGCTAAATACTTAGCATTCGCACAAACTGCATAGTTAATTATCCATAAATTGATGCATTAATTTATTAATAGTTAACGAATACCACCCACATCAATACGCCTGTGGGTGGTCATTATCGATTTGATACGACAAGCACGACCTATCTCATCTCATCTAACCAAATCCTATCTAACCAAATATAGCCTCATAAAATAGAGTCTAATCTAAAATTAACGTTAGCCCCAACAACACCGGCGTTGCAACAGTCGCAATTAAGTTTGAGCGTAAAAACTTAGGTTGTTGCGCAATATTCTGACCAAATTTAATGCCGCCATAAAGTGCATAAAATGCTAACGGCATTGGTATTAATGAAATCAAACTCAACGCTGGTAAATAGCCAATAACCACATAGGTAATAATCAATACTGTCGCTAACGTCGCAAATACTGCATAGACATAATTACTAATTTTGATGCCATACGCCATTGGAAAGTCTTCCGTGTTCTGTTCAATAGCTGCTTTATTTATCTCGCCATAATTGTTCAACAGCCATAAATTATTCACTAAGAAAAATGGAATAAGCGCAATAACCCAAACCAGTTGAGTATATTGACCGACCAATACAAACTCAGTCGCTAAAGCGATTAATAATGCAAAACCAAAGCCTGGCGCAAGTAGTGAATAAATCGGGTGTTTCTTAATAACACTACTGTAGCTGAGCAATACCATGAGTCCGACAATGCCCACAGGCAAGATGCCTAATCCAAATTGCATCACCAAAAATAAACCACACAACAAACTCGCGACCAAGGCAATAACACCAGCCAAGAATGCCGAGTTTACTTGATCACGTGCGCGTGGATGGCCATGATGTTTTTTACTATTGGCTTTAAACGCCCACGTCGTTTTTAAATCTGAATACTCATGGAATGTACAAATACTCACATGACCGATAAAAGCCGCAATACACGCCGCAATTAAAACATAGCCATTCACATCACCATGATTGGCGATTACCGCGCTGAAACCTAAAAATACACACGCTAAAGTTAATAATAAATACGATACGTTTATCGATCGCAACACAGTTTTAAATCTAAACGCTAACATAGCGAGTCCGCCTTAAATAAATACTTATTTAGAGTTATGCTAGCGCGATTTAAACAAGCTAAATTTGATCTGAATCTAAAGATCTTCCGGATTTCAATTTCAGTTACGTTAAAACAATAAACTGTGACGTGAGATATTGATAAAATAAGGAGAATAAAAATGAAGTTAAAACAAATAAAACATAATGTTAAGAAAATAAAGAGGGTGCGTAAGAGCAATGAATCTAGCTTAAGTTATTTGTTAACTTAACACCATATCTCTTGCCCTTATGCTTGTTCTTGCTCTTTATGGCATTTCACCGCTTTATAAGCTGAATATATCGCTTATACGATCTCTGCAGCTATGACTGAAATTTCAACGAGTAACGCTTCACGCGCCATACTTGCTTGTACACATGCACGTGCTGGTGCATAACCTGCAGGTACCCAAGCGTCCCACACTGCATTCATGTCAGCAAAATCGGTCATCTCTTTAATATAAATCGTTGCTGACAACATATGTTTTTTATCACTGCCCGCTTGCGTTAATAACTCAGTTACTTTGGCAAGCATGGTTTCAGTTTGTTCTTTAATACCATAAGTTGCATCTGCGCATACTTGGCCGCATAAGTAGATAGTGCCGTTGTGCTTCACAATACGGCTCATTCTTGGTTTAGTTTCCATACGTTCTATCATGCTAAATTCTCTTCGTTAAATATCAAGATGAATACCCAGCCACTGGGCTAATTGGTTAGTTTACCTTGTCTAACAAAAAAAAATTAGCTAAAAAATCAATAGTTATGCTCTAAGCTCCATTTTCGCAAAATTTTATTTTCCACTTTTGGTTCAATTTGCATAATCGCTTTATCTAGAATTTTACGTAACATAGCTTGATCTTTACGTACCCCAAAACGATAACGATTGACGTACTTGGTCCGTCCGGACACGGTTAAATTCTTTAAACCCAGCTTGGCAATTTTGTAACGCAGCACAAACAAAGATTCGATGGTTGCATCGACCTTGCCATCTGCCGTTTTTTGCAAGGCGTCATCCGTGTTATCAACACGGCTCACTATCACTCTTGGGTAATTATTACGGAGGTATTCTTCGTAGACATAACCTTCAACGACGGCGACTGTTTTCCCTCGCAGCGATTTTAAATTACGGATACCATGCATATTTTTCAATGTTGCTAATGCAGCCTCGGCTTCAACATAAGGCGTGGTAAAGAGTAGCCATTGTGAACGTCTTGGGGTTTGATTAAGAAATGACAGTACATCACAGCCACCACTGCGGGTAACATCTAAGCTTTGTTGCCAAGTCTTGGTTTCTCGCACTTGAAATTTGACATCTAACATCGCCGAAAACACCGCAACATAATCAGCAGCAATACCAATGTAACCAAGCTTAGGGTCCCACGCTTCATAAGGCATCCAGTTAGGGTCGATGCAGAGTTTGATCGGCGCCCGACTAACAAGGTAGGTACGCTCTTCAGCTGTAAGGCGTATTTTATCAATCCCAGCATGGGCAGATAAACTAATACTGGCTAAACTTAATGAACATAATAGCGTGATCATACAGCGTGTGTTTCTCATCGTATTGCTTCCCTCAGATTGCGTTTATCCAATATAAGTTAAGACTATAAATCCCGAGCTATCTAGTAAAAACCACAATTATTCATCTGTCATACGACTAAACATCTTAATCAAGCCGCCTAGCGGGGAAATCAGACTAAAAATAAATGTCTTTAAGTGAGTGATAGAATTATAATTAAAACATAATTTCACTCGATAGCATGCCATGAAATATTTATTACTACTGACCATACTCTTAAGTGGGTGCAGTACATACCCGCTACAAACAAACTTAGATAAAGACAATTTCACCGACTATTTTGCTGTTTCGGATGTAGAGTATTACACCACCAGCGCACTGCAGCATGACCAAGTTGAACAATTAGGTTTAGTCGAAGGCGAAAGCTGTCAAACAGCTGATAACCTACCACCAGCAGAAGAGCAACAAGCGAAAATAGCCGCGAAACGCAAAGCCGCAGCACTCAATGCCAATGGGATTATTATTCGTTCATGTATTGCCCCACCGGCTTCAAAAGCCTGCCTGAGCAGTTATGTGTGTTATGGCGATGCGATCAAAGTAACCCCTTTAACTCGCAGTAATGACGATAGCCAATAATGAAAATAGAACTAGATACAGTCGGGATAATCCATACCCCGTATAAGGAAAAATTTGCTGTACCGCGTCAACCGGGTTTAGTGTCTGCAGCTAAAGCACAACTGATCTTAAGCCCGCCGTATGATGAAGCCGATGCATTACGTGGCATTGAACAGTTTAGCCATGTATGGTTGATTTTTGCGTTTCATGAAACCATGGACAAAGGCTGGAACCCGACCGTTCGCCCGCCACGTTTAGGCGGCAATGAACGCTTGGGTGTCTTTGCTACCCGTTCGACATTTCGCCCGAATCCATTGGGGTTATCGGTCGCGAAACTCGATGGCATCACCATTAAGAACAATCAGTGTATTTTGAATTTATCCGGCATTGATTTGGTCGATGGCACGCCAATTTTAGATATCAAACCCTATGTACCTTATGCTGATAGTTTGCCAAATGCTGAGGCTGGTTACGCCACAGATGCCCCTGTTGCTGATATGCAGGTCTTATTTACCGATGAAGCCGTAAACCAAATTACCGCACAGCATAGAAAGCATCCCGAATTACGCGATTTAATTGCGCAAGTATTAGCCCAAGATCCACGCCCTGCTTATAAAAAGAACAAAACGACACGCCAAGAATATGGGGTCAAATTATACGACTTTAACGTCCGCTGGATCGTCGAAAGTGATATAACGACAGTCGTGTCGATTATTAAAGTTGAGGATCTAGCAGCGCTCGCATCCGCCGAAGAGCAGAAGACGGATTAGTTAAACTGTTATTAAAATATTCAACATTGAAATACTAAAAAGGCCGATTAACTGTGTATATCAGTCAATCGGCCTTTTTATTTCAATGCGAGTATGATGAAAATATGTGTGTTTATAAGAAGAATAAACGCCATAACCAATTAGAATCTAAATCATCTTTACAACCACGATATTGACCAGCATAACGTAACGAGCGTTGATCTACTTTTTTGGCTACTTTCTTCAACCAAGGTTTCTTGTTATAGCTTTTATTCTTATAACCACCCCAGCCTTCGTGATAATTCAGGTATTGCTGTTCAGCACTCCACTTAGATACACCATTGATTTTTTGGGTTTTATTCATAAACCAGCCCATAAAATCCATCGCATCATGGAAGTCAGCACGGCTTGACCAACTATTCCCTGTTTCCTTCACGTAATCATCCCAAGTCATGGTTTTTGCTTGTGCGTAACCATAAGCAGAGCTGGCGCGGCCAGTGGGAATGATCCACCAATACTGCATCGGCGGCTGGGCATTATGCTTAAAGGAGCTTTCCTGATACATCATTGCCATTGGCACATGCACAGGCACTCCCCATTTTTCATTACTGTCCATGGCAGCTTCATACCAATCGTATTTTTCAATAAAGATATCGCAAATATTTTCCGGATTAGTCGGTTGTGAAGCACAGCCAAATAATCCACTGCTGATAACTATAAGTGCAGATAATCTCAGTATTTTATTCATTTTTAATAGCACAAATCCAATTTTGATAGCCAGTATAGGGGCTCTTAGAAACGAATAAAAGGACACCTGTCAAAAATAAATAAAACGAATCATTAACTTTTGCTGTTTACTCTGGCTGCGCCCTGTTAAAATCGCGCTCTTAAATCGATTTTATTAGTAAATAAAGGAACGTTATGCGCACCAGCAACTACTTGCTTTCAACTTTGAAAGAAACTCCAAATGACGCAGAAGTCATTAGCCACCAGCTAATGCTTCGTGCAGGTATGGTTCGTCGTCTTGCATCAGGTCTATACACTTGGTTACCGACAGGCTTACGAGTTTTACGTAAAGTAGAAAACATCGTACGTGAAGAGATGGATAAAGCAGGTGCTGTTGAAACTCTAATGCCTATGGTTCAGCCCGCTGATTTATGGCAAGAAACTGGCCGTATCGAAAAATTCGGTCCAGAGTTGTTACGTATTAACGATCGCCACAACCGTCCTTTTGTTTTAGGTCCAACGCACGAAGAAGTGATCACTGATATCGCGCGTAAAGAAATCAACAGCTACAAACAACTGCCGTTGACGCTTTACCAGATCCAAACTAAATTCCGTGATGAAGTTCGTCCTCGTTTCGGTGTAATGCGTTCACGTGAATTCCTAATGAAAGATGCTTACTCTTTCCATTTATCAGATGAATGTCTAAACGAAACGTACAACAAAATGCACACAGCATATTGCAACATCTTCGAACGCATTGGCCTAGAATACCGTCCGGTACTGGCTGATACTGGTTCAATTGGTGGTGCTGTATCTCACGAATTCCACGTACTTGCAGAAAGCGGCGAAGACGATATCGTATTCTCTGACGGCAGCGATTACGCAGCAAACATTGAAAAAGCAGAAGCATTAGCACCTGCTGGCGACCGTCCTGCAGCAACTCAAGCATTAACTGTTGTTGCTACACCAGATGCACACAGCATCGAAGACGTTTGCAAATTCTTAGAAGTTGACGCAACGCAAACAGTGAAAACACTGCTTGTTGCTGCTGAAGCTGAAGAAGGCCAAGCACAAGGCGTTATCGCACTTGTACTACGTGGCGATCACGAACTAAACGAAGTTAAAGCAGAAAAAATTGCTGGCGTTGCTTCTCCGTTAACATTTGCTAACGAAGAACAAATCCAAGCGGCTGCAAACTGCGATGCTGGCTCTATCGGTCCTCAAGGTCTGAACTGCCCTGTTGTTGTTGATCGCTCAGCTGCACACCTAGCAGACTTTGTTTGTGGTGCTAACATTAATGGTCAGCACATCACTGGCGCTAACTGGGATCGCGACATTAGCGATTACACAGTTGCAGATCTACGTAACGTTGTTGAAGGTGAAGCGAGCCCATGTGGTAACGGTACACTTTCTATTAAACGTGGCATCGAAGTTGGTCATATCTTCCAACTTGGTACGCAATACGCAGAATCAATGGGCGCTGGCGTACTGAACATGCAAGGTAAACAGCAAACGATGACAATGGGTTGTTATGGTGTTGGTGTTTCTCGTATCGTTGCAGCAGCAATCGAACAGAACCATGATGAAAACGGTATTATCTGGAACGAGTCAATCGCACCATACAAAGTATCTATCATTCCAATGAACATGCATAAATCAGCAGAAGTAAAAGAAGCAGCAGAGAAAATCTACGCTGACCTTCAAGCTGCTGGCATCGAAGTATTGTTCGATGATCGTAAAGAGCGTCCAGGTGTGATGTTTGCAGATTCTGAACTTATCGGTATCCCACACAACATCATCATTGGTGATCGTAGTCTGAAGAATGGTCTAGTTGACCACAAACTACGTACTACTGGTGATAAGACTGAGATCGCACTGACAGACATCGTTGAGCACGTTAAAAGCCTTTTAGCATAAGCTAATACGCAGTTAACTTACTTCGGTTAAGTGACTTTAGCTAAATAAATTTAGTTAAATAAACAATTAAAGCCAAGCATCTGCTTGGCTTTTTCGTCTCTGCATTTCGGCATATAGAAGCGCACGATACAAAGCTAAATATACAAAGCTAACTAACAGCATCGAAACTCTAATCGTCAAGATTTTATCACCAACAGTGCCGCTGTTGGACTAAACCTGTCGTTTACTTATCGCATTAATGTACCGTATTAACTTAGGTTGCTAACATCGCACATTCGACAACAAGGCGGATGTGATGAACAAGCAGCAAGGGGTTACATTAATCGAACTAACTATAGTGATTATCATACTCGGTATACTTGCCGCATCTGCGATCCCTAAATTCACGAACCTATCATCCAGCGCTCGCCTTGCTGTACTCAAAGGTATGGAAGGAGCACTGCGCAGTGGTGTTAACTTGATCCACGCTAAAGCTGTACTGACTAATCAAGATAACCCACCTGAAGAAGGTAAAGACAAATTCGTTGCCGATATTGATGGCATCACCATGACATTACACAGTGGTTACCCAGATGGTAATTGGATGAATGGAGTGCGCTATGCCATTAGTTTAGATGACGTAGAATTTTCTAAACAAGCCAAAGATATATGTAAAGCAGATTGGTGTGGCAGAGGCGAACAACAAGAGTTACCGAGCGGCATTATTATAACCCAAGGTTATATTGCCAAAGTATTTCCAAGAGGCTACAGTTGGAATGATCAATGCGGGGTTTATTATATTAATCATCACGATGGTTCCAATCCGGAAATAGGCCTAGAAATTAAAAATTGTAAATAAATGTATAATAATCAATGTATTGACGTCTTAAGCAGTTTAAACTTATCCTTTCAATTTACAGTCAAAGGTCATCAAAAATGCAACGGGTTTTTACTCATTTATTCATACTTTTAAGTCTATTTTCTTTCAATATCTGGGCAAATGACGGCGTCTTAAAACGCGCTTATAATAACCAACAAAGTGATCTCCAAGTTAAAGGTTCAGGTAAAGTAACCCGTATACTTGCCGATGATAATAAAGGCTCCCGCCACCAGAAATTCTTGTTACAACTGAAAAGCAGTCAAACCATTTTAATCGCCCATAATATTGATTTAGCGCCACGTATTAATAGCTTGAAAGTCGGTGATACCGTACAGTTTTACGGTGAGTATGAATGGAACAGTATAAGGTGGCATTATCCATTGGACCCATAAAGATCCGCGTAATCATCATCAGCACGGTTGGTTGAAACATCGCGGCCGGGTTTATAACTGATTTATAACCAATACTCCAAACTCCCCCTCACTCCACAGTATTAATTTGGCGAAGCCGCTACTCTTTAACAATAATTAAAAGGTAGCGCCGTATTAGTAATGAAACTGCGCTTTATTATGTGTTTGGGGGTTTATGAGTGGGACTAAACAAGGATTGTTATTAACTGGCGGTGGTGCGAGAGCTGCATATCAAGTCGGTGCGTTAAAAGCCATTGCGGAATTCTACCCGCGTAATCATGGTACGCCGTTTAAAGTCATTACCGGTACATCCGCAGGGGCAATCAATAGTTGCGCAATAGCCTGCTACGCCAGTTGCTTTCGCTTAGGGGTAAAAAAGCTAGAGTATATCTGGAATAACTTCCACGCTAATCAAGTATTTCAATGCAGTTTCAACGAGATATCACGGCACTTGCTACTAACCTTTTTATCCAAGTTCCAATCACCGCATGCTGCGCGCCAACCGGTATCGTTGTTTAACAACAAACCCTTGTATCACTTGCTCGATCGGTATTTGGATATGCGCCGTATCGATATCAACATTCAACGCCAGCACCTAGATGCGATTTCGATCACCGCATCTGACTATAACAACGGCGATTCCATCAGTTTCTTTCAAGGTAATCAACAATTACAAGAATGGCAACGCGCTCGACGCAGAGGTTTACGTACGCGCTTACACACTAATCACTTGATAGCCTCATCTGCGATCCCGTTAGTTTTTCCTTGTACTCAAATCGGCCATAATTTTTACGGTGATGGTTCGGTGCATCAACTATCACCACTTAGCCCCGCCATCCACCTTGGCGCAGAAAAGCTACTGGTGATCGGGGCTGAACAACCACCGCAGATACTGACATTAGGGGAAGTACGTCAGACACCATCGGGGGCAGATATCGCGGGGCATTTGCTTGATACTATTTTTACCGATACCTTAAACTCAGACATCGAACGCTTAAACCGGATCAATGACACCTTAGCCTTAACTCCTGCATCACAACAAGCGTCACTGCAGTCATCATTAGGCATGAAACCAATCGGGTTATTCCGCCTTACTAATGAACATGATATTAATGCCATTGCCGATAAATATTTTCACGATCTGCCGATAACCATCCGCACCCTGTTACGTACTATCGGGGTCAATCAAGGCAGTAATTCGTCAATCACCTCTTACTTGATGTTTGAACAAAACTATACCCGAGAGTTAATTAATTTAGGCTATCAAGATGTGCAAAAACAGGAAATGGAATTAAGAGGTTTTTTAAATATATAACGTAATTTAAACTTAGCCAGCCCAACCCCCTAGCAAACAATGTTCTGCACGTTTAACGTAACGTGACGGCCCACAAACCAACACTACATCACCTATTTCAAAGATAAACTCCTGATCAACACGGTTAAGCTCAACCCCTTGTCTGCGTACTGCACGGTAACTGACTTCTTTTAATTGTAGTTCTGCCACACTTTTACCAATGGCGTAAGCACCAAACTCCAGGCGGATCGCATGCAGTCGCTCTAGCATTTCGCTTTCTTCAAAAGACACATTACTTTCACCACCAAAATAAAAGCCATGTAAATGGTTATACTGGCCTTGGCGTTCGTGTTGTAATCGCTTTAAAATACGCTTGATTGGCACCCCTGATATCGCCAGTACATGCGATACCATCATCAAGCTGCCTTCTAACGATTCCGGCACCACGTCTGTCGCTCCCGCATCATGTAAGCGCTGCATATTCGAATCATCGGTGGTACGCACCAATACCTTAGCGTCAGTTAAGGGTTTGACGATCTTTAACAGTTCGATAGCTTTCTCGGTATCTTTGAAGGTAATAATAATCGACTTCGCTTTATCGACCCCCAACATCATTTGAATTTCGCGCCGGCTGGCATCACCAAACTCAATTTTTTCACCACCGTTTAAGGCTTCTTGCACACGCACCGGATCACGATCTATCACCGTATAAGGAATACCTTCAATTTTTAAAAATCGGGCGATAGTTTGGCCGCCGCGACCATAACCACAAACAATCACATGATCGATATATTGCCCTGGCAATGGTGGAGAAAGCCCACTTTTAGATTTAGGTTTAGACTGAAACAGTAACCGCCGAACAATTTCCTCGTGGCAATTTATTAACCAAGGTGTCATCGCCATACTCACTACCCCGACACCAACAAGGGTCGATATTAACGGTAACGGTAACAATTCTAACTTGCCTGCCAGCGCCAACAATACAAAGCCAAACTCGCCCATTTGCGCTAATACTAAGCCAGTACTCAGAGCATTACGGCTACTCTCCCCTAAACTTTTAGCTAAAATAAACACTAAGATTATTTTACTTAACATCATGACAACGAGCACAATGATCAAACGTGGCCAATCTGTCAGCAAACTCGGTAAATTCAATAACATGCCGATAGTAATAAAGAACAGCCCCATCAGTACATCACGAAACGGACGAATATCAGCTTCAAGTTGGTGTCGATAAGGCCCTTCGCCCAACATCATGCCCGCTAAAAATGCCCCCAAAGCCATCGACAAGCCTAACCAATGGGTCATCAACCCAGCAATTAATGCCACTAACAATGTCGACATCACAAACAATTCATCAGAGCGGGTTAACGCGATTTCTTTAAATACCGTCGGTAAGATCCAACGCCCTACAGAAAGGATCACAAACACCGCAAGTAAGCCCTTAACCAAGGCCCAACCCATTTGCTCGGCAATCAGCATGACGTCACCACTTTGTTGCGCCAGCAAGGGGATCATAATAAGGAAAGGTACGACGGCAATATCTTGGAATAACAACACACTGATCGACAATTTCGACATGCGGGTATTAAGAAGTTTCGATTCTGCCAATTGCTTGATCACGATAGCCGTCGATGACATTAACATCGCCGAGGCCACGACAAAGGCTTGAGACCAATATAATGACGCGAATATACCCAGCGCAGTAAAGAGCAATCCAACAGACATGACCTGGCCGCCACCAAGACCTAACACCAGATGCCGCATCGACAATAAGCGCGGCAGTGAGAATTCTAAACCGAGGGAAAACATCAGAAAAACCACGCCCAGTTCAGCAAACAACTCAATATCCGC
The DNA here is from genome assembly GCF_000276805.1 of Moritella dasanensis ArB 0140. Taxonomy (GTDB): domain Bacteria; phylum Pseudomonadota; class Gammaproteobacteria; order Enterobacterales; family Moritellaceae; genus Moritella; species Moritella dasanensis. Next base: position 29,891 of record NZ_AKXQ01000033.1, read on the forward strand.
TTGTTCGACGATCAATTGAAAACCATAAGGTCCGGCAATCACACCCGTCGCCAGATAAGCCAGGATCGGCGGTAGATGAAAACGCTGAAATAACGCGACCAGAGCCACCGCGATAGAAAGTAATAGAATAATATCAATAAACAAATTATCACCTCCGAAGCCGCTAAGTAGACGTTATCAATACAGTAACCAATAAGAATAACTGCAATATCATTAAAGAATATGTACTAGCGCCCGATTTAACAAGTGAGCGTAAGGATCAATAAAAAGATTAACATTAATTTAACTGTGACTTTTTATAACGATGGTACGCAATATGCATGTTTTATCATTATACTAAATAAAGTAATTTTTTTGACAGAGGTAAAAATGGATAACTTAAGCATCATCAATACCCCTATAATTCATACGAATTATGGGTTTACTGCGCCAAAACGGCAGCAGAAATTGACGTCTGCGCAAACCATTGCCACCCTAAAAAAGTTACAGACTAGTTTAGATGTCGATTCTTTGTTACATAACTTTGCCGCTATAGCGGCACAACATGTCCGTTTTACCGGTTTGAGCTTTACCGATGAAATGAATAACATCCATTTAAAAACTGACTGTACCGCGACCTTCCAACAGAATTACCACTTGGCTATCGCAGGTAAAGATCTTGGCGCATTACTATATAGTTCAGTAAAACCATTCAAAATTAATGAGCTGAGCATATTAAAAGAGTTACATCAGCTATTAGAAACCAACCTAATGCATGCCTTGATGTTACAAGAAATGCAGGTCCGGATAATGAAAGATCATCTCACTGGTTTAGATAATCGTGCCAGTTTTGATGAAAACATTCATCGATCTTACAGCCTGTGCCAGCGTCATAAATCAAATATGGCGTTATTGGTTACTGACTTAGATGATTTCAAACGTGTTAATGACACTTATGGCCATCTGTTTGGTGATAAGATCCTGAAACATTATGCCCACGTATTACAACGTAGTATTCGTAATAGTGATGTGGCGTTTCGATTGGGTGGTGATGAGTTTGCGATCATCTTACAACCAGCTTCATCCCAGTCTACACGCTTAGTCATTGATCGCATTGAAAGTGAAATTAAAAGTGATGCTTTGCTTAGCGAATTCAACATCACGTCAGCAATCGGTTCAGCAACATGGCGCGCCGGTGAAACAGTTGAGAGTTTGTTTAAGCTCGCAGATGAAGCGCTGTATAACAATAAATTCGACAGTAAATTCAACAGTAAATAAAAAGCTCACCAAATCAAATTTGATGAGCTTCATTGAGTATAGAACAGCTTAGCCTAGCGGCGCCTGTTATTTACGTAGCGATTATTTACGTACTTATTTTCGTAGCTATTATTTACGTAACAACCTTAACGCATTTGCTGTTACCAATGCAGTTGCACCTGAATCAGCTAAAATAGCCACCCACAGTCCCGTCATCCCCAGTAATGTCGTCACCAAGAATACCGCTTTAAGACCAACAGCCAAGCCTATATTTTGCTTAATATTGGTAAGCGTTGCCTGACCCAGTTCCACCATTTGTGGTAATTCCACCAAGCGATTATGCATCAAGGCAACATCTGCAGCTTCTAACGCCACATCTGTACCACCGCCCATCGCAATACCTAAACTGGCACTTTTCATTGCCGGCGCATCATTAATACCATCACCAACCATGGCTGTAGCTTTATCTTGGCTTAGTTCAGCAACAATACGCGACTTATCTTCAGGTAATAACTCTGCACGATATTCCATGCCTAATGAATCGGCAATTACTTTCGCAGTTCGGCGATTATCACCCGTTAACATCACGGTATTGATACCTAATCGCTGCAACTCTTCAATCGCTTGTTTAGCATCTTCACGGATACTGTCGGCCAATGCGACTAACCCGATCACTTGCTCATTCTGCAATACAACAACTGTGGTATTACCTTTATTTTCAAGATCTTCGATAGCTGTTTTCACATGCGCTAGTTCAGCAAGTTGCGCGGTCATATGATGTGGTGCCAACAATTTAATTAACTGTGCTTCACCCTCATATTGCACTTCACCTTGCACCCCTAACCCCGCTAAGGTTTCATCGTTCGTTACCGTTAATAACGAAATTGATTGTTGCTGTGCATGAGCCAAAATTGCCGTTGCAAGCGGGTGATTTGAGGTTTGCTCAATACTAGCCGCAAGCTGTAATACTTTGCTTTCATCATCAATGAAGCTCACAACACTGGTTACCTCCGGTACACCTTGCGTTAAAGTACCGGTTTTATCAAAGGCAATTTGTTGAATACGACCAATCTGCTCTAGTGCTGCGCCACCTTTAACTAATACACCACGCTTACTTGAAGCGGATAATGCCGATGTCACTGCTGCTGGAGTTGAAATAACCAAGGCACAAGGACATGCAATCAAGAGTAATGTTAAGCCTTTATAAACCCACTCAGTCCAATCACCGCCAAATAATAACGGTGGCACAACCACAACAGCCAACGCTAACAACATCATTGCCGGCGTGTACCAACGGCTAAAGCCATCAAGGAATCGTTCGATTGGCGCTTTGTTTTCTTCAGCTTCTTCAATCAAGTGTAAAATACGGTCAATCGCATTATTACCCGACTCAGATACAACACGTAACTGAGCAACACGGTTAACAGCTAAGCTACCCGCCATCACTATATCTTCAGCTTGATGTTCTACGGGTACTGACTCACCCGTTAATGCACTTTCATCAAAGCTAATACCAGACGCTAATAACGCACCATCCGCAGGTAAACGGTCACCGGGTTTTATTTCAATAATATCACCAGGTTGTAAATCACTTGCAGAAACGACCACACGCTTATCACCAACGATAGTTGTGGCATCTTCAGGCACTAACGACATTAATGATTTAACGCCTTTACGGGCCTTCCCTGCGGCATACGATTCTAGTTTTTCACCGATCATGAATAGTACTAATACCATCGCAGATTCAGCCGTTTCCCCTAAGACAAGCGCACCAACAGTCGCAACAGACATCAATGTTTCGATGGCAAATGGGGTCCCTGAACGCGCTAATTTAATCGAGCGGTTAATAACAGGAATAACACCAAATACACTAGCGAAGGTAAATAGCCACTGACTAGCGTCACTGTTAAATTGCGTTAAAATCGCAGCGATAACAATCGCACTGACTAACGTGATCGCATGCCAATGCTCGCGTAGGTTTTGTGATAATGAATTATCTTCTTCAACGTCAGTCGATTTTTTACCGACTTCTTGTAACTTGAATCCCGCTTTAACCACCGCATCAGTAACTTGTTGCTTGGTGCTTTCAACGGCATCTGTATTAGGTTCTTTTTTGATATCAACAAGTAGCTTTTCGGTGGCAAATGCAACACGACATTGCTGTACTTGTGGTAATGCTTGAACGGCTTTTTCTACTTTACGGGCACAACTAGGACAGTCCATGCCTGTTACTAACCAGGATAAACGTGTAGTTAAACTACTGGACTCGGGTTCCTCGTCATCAGCAATAATATCATTTGATTCTTTGTGTGCGCAGCAAGAGTCGCTACTACTAGTACTGACTTGATGCTCATCTGTATGTTGATGTTCATGGACGTGGGTTTTGCTGTGATCGTTACCACAACATCCCTGATTTGATTTTGGTGCTGTTATAGCTGCGTCTTTAGAGACTGTAGCTTTAGATGATCTGTCTTTAGATATAGTGCTGCCTTTACATGACATAAGGTTATCCTCGTAAATAGAATTAATGTTAGCAATATGAGTAACAGTTAATGCGTTCAAGCTAGTTAACTTACATATAAATATATATTCATATTAACTTTCATTCAAGTGTATTTACAAAAAAAAGCTAATTCAGTCGTTATTGTTAACGAATAAATTAGCTTAGTTGTACTGGATCATGATGTGACGACGTTAATCGTACTCTGCTATGTCAGTAATTCCGACTGCAGCTGTACTAAGAAATCACGCATATATACACTACGACGCTGAGCTTCAGCCTTTGCTGCTTGTGTTTGCATGCTGTCACCGAGCGTTAATAACTTGGTAAAGAAGTGATCTAACGTATACACATTGTCGTCAGGTTCACGTGTTTCACAGAGCGGATCAATAGCACTATAAAGCTGACGATTCAGTTTGCCGCCAACTAAAATACAACGGGCAATACCTATCGCGCCTAATGCATCCATACGATCAGCGTCTTGTAGTATTTTCGCTTCTAATGTTTCCGGGGTGATATTGGCGCTAAAACTGTGGGCAACAATCGCATGATGGATGGCACTGTAGTATCGCTCGGGATAGTCAATTTGTTGTAAAAATTCAACCGCGCGATCGGCGGCTAATAATGACGCTTGCTTACGTTGTGGATGATCTTTAGCAACGGCAACACAATCATGTAACCACGCTGCAGGTTCTAATATCGCGAGGTTTGCACCTTCACGCTCACCCAATTGTCTAGCGGTGGCAACGACACGTTCAATATGATCGATATCATGGGCACGGTCATCGCTCCCCAACTGTGTTAGAAATTCAATAAACAGGTTTCGCATAACAGACTCTTCGACATTTAATAATTAAAAAGGTAATTAATGCTCAGTAACGTGGCACGCAAGATCATGTACAACGTGACGGATATGGTGATCATCAAGTCGATAGAGTATTTGTTTACCTTGACGTTCAGAACGTAAAATACGTGCTTCACGTAAATGACGTAAATGATGACTGGTTAATGATTGTGACATACCAGACACGGCTGATAATTCAGACACAGCAACAGGCCCGGCCATGCAAGCAAGCACTAAACGAATACGCCCTTCATCACCCAATAAGTGAAACAAATGCGCTAGTGAGGCAATATGCTTATCATCCAACGCTGGCAGTTCTGCACTACATTGCGGCTCTGGGCAACATTGAGATTCTAATTTTGGCATTATGCCTCGCTTATAATTATTTGAAGTAATTGAAAGTGTAACACTTGAGATGATAGGGGCAAGATCAAAAATGCCAGCATCATACGACCTAATGGCACGTAATCAGCTGGCATTTTTTAACATCAAGGTGACGCTTATCTTAGTTGCATCACATTGGCGGTATTATATTCAAACTAGATGAATGCAAGTTTCGCAATGAATACCACTGCAAGTACGTTCATACCTAATGATACATCAGCAGAACGACCAGTAGCATGCTTAATAATAGCAAATGATAGGAAGCCTAAGATAATACCATCAGCAATTGAATACGTTAACGGCATCATGATTGCTGTGATTGCAGCTGGAACGTAGTCAGTGAATTCATCCCAGTTAACTTTATTCAAGCTACCAACCATTAAGAAAGCAACATAGATTAATGCGCCCGCAGTTGCATAGCTTGGTACAATCTGTGCTATCGGAGCAAAGAACATCGCCGCTAAGAACAGCAGACCAACAACAACGGCAGTTAAACCGGTACGGCCACCTTCAGCAATACCCGCATTACTTTCAACGTATGTTGTTACTGGTGGGCAACCAATCATCGCGCCAGCAACACTGGCAACACTGTCTGCTGTTAATGCTTTGTTTAGATTTTCAATTTTGCCGTCTTTATTGTACATGCCAGCTTTGTCAGCCACGCCGATCATAGTACCAGCGGTATCAAACATGTTAACAAATAGGAATGCTAGGATAACACTCACCATAGATACATCTAACGCACCCATCACATCCATTTGCATGAATGTTTTTGATAAGCCAGTCGGTAATGATACCACTTGCTCAGGCAAGCTCACTAAGCCCATAACCGCACTGATTACAGTAACTGTGATAATACCAATGAGTACCGCACCGAATATTTTACGGGTTGCTAGGATTGCAATGATAAGGAAGCTTAACGAGCCTAAAATGACTTTAGGGTCGTGGAAGTTACCTAACGTCACTAACGTTGCAGGGCTAGCAGTAATAATACCTGCTGCTTTTAAACCGATAATACCTAAGAATAGACCAACACCTGCTGTCATGGCATAGCGTAAACTATGCGGAATACTGTCGATGATCCAGCCGCGTAATTTGGTCACACTCATGATAACGAATATGATACTTGAAATGAATACTGCACCTAATGCAACCTGCCAAGAATATTCCATGCCTTTCACTACTGCGAAAGTAAAGAATGCATTCAGACCCATACCTGGTGCTAGACCGACAGGCCAGTTCGCATAAAGGCCCATGAAGATACAACCAATTGCAGCACTTAATGCTGTAGCAACGAATACTGCTTGGTAATCCATACCCGCAATAGACATAATATCGGGATTAACAAATAGGATGTAAGCCATGGTAACGAAAGTCGTTAAACCTGCCATTACTTCTGTTTTAATCGTGGTGTTATGTGCTTTTAGCTTGAACAACTTTTCCATCAAAGTTGCAAAAGCAGAGGTGTTTTTTGATTCAGAGGTAGACTGACTTGCGGTATTCATTAAGGTACTCACTTTTTATTTCGTTCATCTTGCTCACTGTATAACAGCGGTAGTCTGTAGTTATTGCGTTTTACTGCAATTAATAGATACAAACCAAGATGACTGGTTGTTTAATAAATGGCTGTCGCTTAGCGGAAAAGTGGAAAGTTCTAAGCTGACAATTATTAACTAACCGGGTTTAAATATAGGTAATTATTACCTGCTATATTCACGTGGTGAACGGGCGGGATTATCTGCTAATCAGCTTTAAATTGAAAGTTTTTTGTCTAAAAAGTACGTTTTTATGACCAAAAATAATAATCTATTGATAGGAATTAACTCAAGTGCCTGAAAGTACTCTTTTTGAGATAAAAAAATACCAGCCTAAAGCTGGTATTTTTAATAAAAATGATTATAAAATCACTTTTTAATGATGATTAGTCACGAGCATAGACAACGTGACCGTCATCTTCTTCTTCCCAATCATCCCAATCATCGTCGTCATCAGAATCTTCGATAACCGCATGATTAGCAATTTGGTCTTTATGGTATTCATCCCATAAGAAACCAACATCGCCGTCATCTTCAGTTGGCATCTCGATCTTCGGACGTGGCATAGTTTCAATCTGTTCCATCATAGCGCGAACAAGATCTTTCGTACCTACGCCACTTGAAGCAGACATAGTATAAACTTCGCCTTCCCAATTAATCGCTGCTACTACGCGTTTAATTGTTTCTTCAGCTTCGTCATCTAATACAAGATCGGTTTTGTTAAATACTAACCAACATGTTTTAGCTGCTAGTTTAGCGCTATATTTCTGTAGCTCACTAACAATGATTTTAGCATTTTCAGCTGGATCACTGATGTTCTCAGGTAATAGATCAACAATGTGAACCATTAAACGACAACGTTCTAAGTGACGTAAGAAACGAATACCTAGACCAGCACCATCAGAAGCACCTTCAATAAGACCAGGAATATCGGCAACCACGAAGCTACGCTCAGGGCTTGCACTTACTACACCTAGGTTAGGTACTAATGTTGTGAACGGGTAGTTAGCTACTTTTGGTTTCGCAGCAGAGATTGCGCGAATGAAAGTAGATTTACCTGCGTTTGGTAGACCTAATAGGCCAACGTCAGCAAGTAACATAAGTTCTAGGCGTAAGTTACGCACTTCACCTGGTGTACCTAATGTCTTTTGACGAGGTGCACGGTTTACACTACTTTTAAAACGCGTGTTACCAAGACCATGGAAGCCAGCTTTTGCCACCATTTGTCTGTGACCGTGCATAACAAGATCGGCAATAACCTCACCTGTATCGTCATCAGAAATACGCGTACCAACCGGTACACGTAAAGTGATATCTTCGCCACGTGCGCCAGTTTGATCTTTAGGACGACCATTCTCACCACGTTCAGCTTTATGGAAACGGACAAAACGAAAATCGACTAGCGTATTTAAGTTTTCATCAGCAATCATATATACATGACCACCGTCACCGCCATCACCACCGTCAGGGCCACCACGGGCTACATATTTTTCACGGCGGAAGCTTACACAACCACTGCCGCCATCTCCGGCTTCAACTTTGATTCGGGTTTCATCTACAAATTTCATTTCGCTATCGCTCCTACAAATTAGGAATGCAGTTAGTTGCACGGATTAACTAATCGCGTACTGACCTCATTTTCACTCGGTGAGTGAATTAATCAATCCGTGCAACTATCAACTTCTATGGAGTATCATGACTAACCAAGCTTAATCTGCTTGTATGGGTCAATATTCTCTCTCAATGTTCAATCTTTTATTCATTTTTATTGCTAACATTTATTTTAGCAATAAAAAAACCCCGCCATATAGGCGGGGTTTAAAAATTCTTAGTTTGCGCTGAAATTATTCAGCTACAATGCTAATGAACTTACGGTTTTGTGGTCCTTTAATTTCGAACTGCACTTTACCGCTAGCTTTAGCGAATAGAGTGTGGTCACGACCACAACCTACGTTTGTACCAGCGTGGAATTTAGTACCACGTTGACGAACTAGAATGTTACCCGCAAGAACTGATTCGCCACCAAAGCGTTTAACGCCTAAGCGTTTACTTTCTGAATCACGTCCGTTATTGGTACTACCACCAGCTTTCTTATGTGCCATCTTTTAGTACTCCTGATTAAGCGATTTTAGTAATCTTAACTTCTGTAAACCATTGACGGTGACCCATCTGTTTACGAGAGTGCTTACGACGACGGAAATAAATGATTTTAATTTTATCCGCACGACCATGAGATACCACTTCAGCAGTGATTTTTTTACCATCAAGGTAAGGTGCGCCAACTTCGATATTCTCGCCGTTAGCTACCATTAGTACTTCGTTAAATTCGATGTTTGAACCAGCTTCAACGTCTAGAAGTTCTAGACGAAGAGTTTGGCCTTCAACTACGCGGTGTTGTTTGCCACCGCTAAGGAAAACAGCATACATGTTTTCTGACTCCGATTCGTGTCTAGCATACCTTAGGTAGCGACACGTCATGATAATTTATAACAATGGCGCGAATTCTACTCAAAACTGTGCAGTTAGGCAAGCTGATTTTTAAAATAAATATAAATAATCGGGAAAGTAGTAAATCCAGACCGCTTTATCCTTTCGGCAATTCCAATTTAGTGTACAATTACGACATAAATTTGACGGGTATTTTATCTTATAGCGTACTATCAAGATAGGGCTAGCGATGAATATAGCTATTAATAGTCTTAAAATAATCGTCATACCACTTTATAAAGAAGCACGGAACTTATTACCCATGGACATTAAAGCCATTCAAGCGTTATCAAAACAAGATATGGACGCTGTCAATGAACTCATTTTAGCTCGACTGCAATCAGATGTTGCCCTCGTAAATCAAGTGGGTTATTACATTGTAAATGGTGGCGGTAAACGTATTCGTCCACTGATTGCGACATTAAGCGCTCGTGCTCTCGGTTATCAAGGTCAGCAACATGTCGATGTCGCTGCCATTATAGAATTCATTCATACTTCAACGTTATTACATGATGATGTTGTTGATGAATCAGACATGCGTCGCGGTCGCGACACTGCCAATGCGATGTTTGGTAATGCTGCAAGCGTATTAGTCGGTGATTTCCTTTATTCACGTTCTTTCCAGATGATGGCAAAACTGCATAACAGTAAAATCATCGATATTTTGTCCGATGCAACCAATGTGATTGCTGAAGGTGAGGTATTACAATTAATGAATTGTAATGATGCTGATACTGACGAAAAACGTTATATGGACGTTATCTATTACAAGACTGCCAAACTATTTGAAGCCGCCACACAACTTGCCGCGGTTATCTCAGAGCAGCCTGCAGACATCGAACAAGCGATGATTGATTATGGTGTCCATTTGGGCGCTGCATTCCAACTTATCGACGATGTGATGGATTACACTGCGGATGCCCAAGAAATGGGTAAAAACGTCGGTGATGACCTTGCAGAAGGTAAACCAACACTGCCATTAATTCATGCGATGGCTCACGGCACTGAAGCTGAAGCTTTAATGGTGCGTGAAGCTATCGAGAAAATGAATGGCATGGATAACCTAGATGCTATTCTGGCGATTCTTGAGCGCACTGGCTCACTGAACTATTGCTTTGATAAAGCCCAGCAAGAAGCAGATTTGGCGGTAGCGGCAATTGCGGTACTGCCGGAATCAGAATATAAGCAAGCGCTGATCTCATTGGCTTACATTGCAGCAAACAGAAACAGCTAGCTTTAGTGATAAATGGCCGTAATGAATTGTAGTAGCTCATTACGGTTACACCGCTAATAAAATAAAAGCCGCATGAGCAATCATGCGGCTTTTTTGTATCTGCATCCGGCATCAAATTAAAATAGCTAAATAACGAACTACACCAATAGTGGTTACGACAAGAATTACAGGTACAAAAAAGGCCGCATCTGCGACCTTTTACTTATCAGTTTAACCAAACAGACTTATAGGTCGTATGGGTTAACTAATACCATTGTTTCGTTACGATCAGGGCCAGTTGATACGATATGAATTGGCACGCCCGTAATTTCTTCAATACGCTTGATGTAAGCGATTGCAGCTTCTGGAAGTTGTTCTAGAGAAGTCGCGCCGTATGTTACGTCGTTCCAACCTGACATTTCTTCGTATACTGGTTTAACAAGTTCATAACCGTCAGCAGCCATAGGTGGCACGTCAAGAATTGAACCGTCTTGTTGCATGTAACCAGTACAGATTTTCAGCGTTTCTAAACCGTCTAATACATCTAGTTTAGTTAGGCAGAAACCTGTGATGCTGTTTAACTGAATTGCACGTTTCATTGCAACTGCGTCAAACCAACCACAACGACGCTCACGTCCAGTAGTTGCGCCAAATTCATGGCCTTTAGTACCTAGGTGATTACCGATTTCATCATCAAGTTCAGTTGGGAATGGACCAGAACCAACACGTGTAGTGTAAGCCTTAGTAATACCAAGAACGTAATCGATGTGACATGGACCAAAACCACTACCGGTAGCTACGCCACCTGCAGTTGTGTTTGATGATGTTACATACGGGTATGTACCATGATCGATATCTAGTAATGTACCTTGAGCACCTTCAAACATGATGTCATCACCGCGGCGACGTGCATCATCAAGAAGTGACGTCACGTCTACGATCATGTCTAGTAGGATAGGTGCAACTTCGTGCATCTGTGCTAGAACATCTTCGTAGCTTACTTCAGGTTCATTATAGTAATGCTGTAGTTGGAAGTTATGGTATTCCATTACTTCTTTCAATTTAACAGCAAACTGTTCCATGTTGAATAGATCGCCAACACGTAAACCACGACGCGCTACTTTATCTTCGTAAGCTGGACCGATACCACGACCAGTTGTACCAATAGCTTTTTTACCACGTGCTTTTTCACGGGCAGCATCTAGTGATACATGATAAGGCAGGATTAGTGGACACGCTTCACTGATAAGCATACGCTCACGAGCTGGGATGCCTCGATCTTCAAGCATTTTAACTTCAGTCATTAATGCATCTGGTGCCAATACTACACCGTTACCAATGATACATTTAACGTTTGAACGTAAAATACCAGATGGAATTAAGTGAAGAACTGTTTTTTCACCATTGATTACTAAAGTGTGACCAGCATTGTGACCACCTTGGTAGCGCACAACATATTTAGCTCTGTCAGTTAGTAGATCAACTACCTTACCTTTACCTTCGTCACCCCATTGAGTGCCGAGAATAACTACATTCTTTCCCATGATACCGTCGCGGTTGTTGGTTAAAGTAGGATTCTAGCAAAATTTAAATCAAAATGTTTAAAAAATTTGAGTTCTATCTCATTAAAATCGGAAAATATAACTTTACTTATTGTTCTGCTGTACAAAAAATTGTTCGGTTGTACAAAAAAATTACAACGTAAGCAATAATACGAGACCCGTTACGACAAGGCAACCGGCATATTTACGTACTTTGTCAGCAGGTTGCTGAGTAATGATCGTCAACATTTGTTGCCATTGTTTAGGCATTAACATCGGCATAATACCTTCAATGATAAATACGATCGCCAACGCTAACCACAATTCATTACCCATCAAACCACCTTATTATAGCGTCACATATTGTAAGCACCAAAAAAATCGCATAAAAAATCCGTTCTCTCAGGAACGGATTTTAAATTAGTTTAATCAGATCTCATTTAGAGCCTGTGTTTAAACTATTTAGCAGCTGCCGCATTCAAATTAGTTTGCGGACGCATTCCCACAATAGATACGATTATAGCAAGTGCTGTTGGTAATACCCAAGCTAAACCTTGCTCAAACAGTGGTAAGAAATCAAAACCACTCATCGCAAAACCAGCTACTTTCAGGCCATCTAATACACCAAACATGAATGCTACAACCATCACTAGGCGGAAGGCAAACTGTGGATTAGGGAAACGTTCTTGCAATAAAATCAGGGCAACAATCGCAATCGCAATCGGATATACCGCAAATAATACCGGTACAGATATGCTGATTAATTGTGATAGGCCAACATTCGCTACAATCGCACAAACGATGCAGTTAATAACAACCAACATTTTGTAAGACCATTGTGGTTTTAATTCATGGAAAAACTCTGCAACTGCACTTGCTAGGCCAACAGCCGTTGTTAAACAGGCTAATGTAACCACTGCCGCTAAGATGTACTGACCAGGCATACCGAATAATGCTTGCACATAAGTTGCTAAGATCATGCCGCCGTTGACATCAGCACCAGCAGCAATCAATGACTGACTCGTTGCGCCTAAGTAGAATAGTGAGATATAAACAAACGCCAGACCTGCTGCAGCGATAGAACCCGCCATGACTAAGTATTTAAATTGGCCAGCTTTGTCTGTTACGCCTTTGCTTTTAAGCACGTTGATAATCAACATACCAAACATCAATGACGCAAACGTATCCATGGTGTTATAACCTTCAAGGAAACCTTTGGTGAACGGACTATCTACATACGCTTCACGTGCGATGCCGATTTCACCTTGTGGCATCATAAATACCGCAATCGCTAATACGGTTAATAACACAATTAATGCCGGCGTTAAGATCTTACCGATGTTATCAATGAGCTTGCCTTGGCTTAGGGCAAAGTAGGCTGTAATAATGAAGAACACGACAGAATATAACGCCAGTGTCGTATCATTTGCAGCATCGCCTAGGAAAGGTTTAATACCCATCTCATAAGCAACAAGGCTGGTTCTTGGCGCTGCAAACGCAGGACCTATAATAATATAAATCGCCACTGCAATTGCGGTTGCCGCCATTGCAGGTAAGAAACGTGTCATGGTAATTAAACCACCACCGGCTTTTGCGACTGCGATTATGGTAATAAGGGGTAGACCAACTGCGGTAGCAAGGAAACCAAACATCGCCGGCATAAAGGATTGACCAGCAAGGTTACCCGCTAGTGGTGGGAAAATGATATTACCTGCGCCTAAAAAGAACGCAAATGTCATAAAGCCGATGGCTAAAACATCAGCTGTTTTTAATTTTATAGTCATTATACTCTCTACTTAAATAGTCTCTGCTAAGATATTGTTGTGTGTTCATTTATTCACTTCTTCCATGAAGCATGGCATGAGGAAATAGTTCCCTAGCCGGTGTAGCACAAAGTATTATAATTATATTCTTGTAAAGAATTTTGTATTGGCCACTCACCCATTAAAGACCGATACTAACAATCTGGTCATTAAGTGCAAGCGTAAATCCCAGTTCGACTTAGTGGAATTACATTTTCAAATAAAATGCTTTAGTGATTGACTGGTAATCATTGGAATAGCGACCGTCAGGATCATGAATAATAAGCACTTGTTTTTCCAAGCCCGCATCACCACGCTGGATACTCATGAGCATACGTTTGTAAGGTTTTTTAGGGGTAGTTTTTATGTTTAAGCAGGTTATGCCCAAATTACCTAATTGTTGGCAATAAGTAGCAAGCTCACAACCCGACTCATAAGGCAGTACTAACGCAATGCGGCCATTAGGCGCTAACAATTGCAACGCACAATCGACCAGCTCTTGATGTGTGAGACTGCCAGTATGCCTTGCAGTTTGTCTTGCATCATCAGTAAATGCTTGACCATGCACAAAATAAGGTGGATTAGAGACAATCAGCTCAAATTTAGCAGGTTCTGCTTTAGCACTTTTAGTTAGCACCTGCAGAGCAACATGTTTAACTGCGATCGAAGATGACCATGGTGAATTATCTATATTCTGTTTGGCTTGCTGACACGCAGATGCATCAATATCAATCGCTACAACTTGTATATTACCCTGACAGCGCTGCGCCAACATCAAGCTGATAAGACCAGAACCAGTGCCAATATCTAATACCCTTAATGGCGCTGAAGATGTTGTTTTCACATCTGCCCAACCGCCGAGTAAAATACCATCGGTGCCAACTTTCATAGCACAATCTGCATGTGAAACATGAAACTGTTTAAAACTAAAACCATTATTTTTATCGTTCACAGACTACTCTTTATTCGCTAACATAACGACTCGATGTCGCATCTTGCTATTACTCACCAGTGCGCGCCAGTACTTTAGAACGTGAGAATGGGATCATGTTATGCAAAGAAAAATCATTATCTACAATCCACTCAAGTTGTTCATTTAATGGTCTCCATGGATCAAAATTGAAATAAAGATACACACCATAGCCAAAGTCATGGTCTTTCACTTTGGTGGCTTCAACACCAAATTGTAATAACGGTATAGGGGTATAATCTAAACCCGCCGTCAGCTTGTGACTGTTATCAGTCGGGTCATAATTATCATTGATTTGAACATTATCACCAACAAAGTACTCGAGTGAACTATGGAATTGTACCGTCGGCGTGATAGCCCCTTCTGCACGTATGTCCATACTCGTTACCAGGTCATCGACTTCATCTGTACCAGATAAAGGAAAATAAATGTTGGATGATAAATTAAAAATGTAATCTGGGTCGTCATATTTAGTACCAACAGATAATCGCTGACTTCCTGAGTTTAATTCCACATCCAAAAAGGCATTTACACCGACACCAATTAGGCTGTCTTCGGGTAAAATACCAATGCCATTCGTAATCAGGATATCGTCATTTTTGTAATCTATATTTGCTTGCCATACCAAATCTTCGGTAAAAACATTATCGAGTACATAATCAAATCCAGGGTTATTCTCGAAAGAGCTACCCTGACGGTCATAATCTTCATAGTTACTGTGCAGTTTTAAACCAAAGCTGAGATTAGAATACAGCGGTGTTAAAAATTCAACAGGTTCAAATCCAGGTTCTTGCGGCTCTTCGACAACAGGCTGCGGCTTTTGCTTTTCTTCACCGCCAAGGTGGCCGCGCTGGCTCCCCCAATACCCATCATTGGAGATTTCACCTTCATTCTCAGAGTAATACTTATCTTCTGCGGCATAAACCGAAGCAGATAATGACAACAATAATGTAACACAAGACAATAACGTCGTAGGAAGTAGACCACGTGAGCGCATGAAGTAACGAACCTTAACACTTAAAAGTGAATAATAAATAACGCCGCTAAGATAACAAAAATATTGCCATCAAGCGAATCAATATAAGCAATGACTAGAACGATTAAAGGCACATTCTACCACCTCTCTGAGCAACCCTTTATAACAATCATCGGACAAACTATCGACATTAGAATAGCTATTTTTCCCTGTTTGAGTAGAAAACCAATATCCTCTAGGCCTCATATCTGCCATAATGTCTGACTAACGATCAAAAATTTGACGTATCATTGTTTAAATACGGCAATTGATAGCCTCATTTTCCTTTTTAACCTCTTGTATACGGTAGTTTTATGGACTTCGAAAGTCTCGATCTAGACCATCAATTAATAGTCGCACTTACTGACAATAATCTTGTTCAACCAACAATGATTCAACAACAAGTATTGCCAACTGCCATGGATGGTAGAGATATCCTTGCATCTGCACCGACAGGTACAGGCAAAACGCTGGCGTTTTTATTACCAGCTTTTCAGCATCTGCTTGACTTTCCACGCCGTGAATTAGGCCCTGGACGCGTACTTATCTTGACGCCAACGCGAGAACTCGCAAGTCAAGTGTTCCAGCAAGCTAAAATGCTAGCAGCTTATACTGACCATAAAGTATCAATGATAACGGGTGGTGTTGATTATGCACTACACGCTGAAGTATTAAAAAACAGCCTTGATATTGTTATCGCAACACCAGGTCGTTTATTAGAATATATCCGTCGTGATGCATTTGAATGTGCAGCTGTTGAAGTACTTATTTTAGATGAAGCTGACCGTATGTTAGATATGGGTTTCTATGATGACGTGAAAAAAATCACTGAAGAAATGACTCGTCGTCATCAAACAATGCTATTTTCTGCGACGTTAGAAGGTCGTGGTATTGAGCGTTTTGCTGAAGAACTATTGAAAGAGCCAGCTGAATTTACAGCGAATCCTTCACGTAGAGAAAAAGCAAAGATTCATCAATTCATGCACCATGCTGATAGTCATGCACACAAACAAGCCTTGCTTGTGCATTGGTTACGTGACGAAAGCACAACGCGCTCTATTGTATTTGTAAAAACCCGTGAACGTCTTGCAGAGCTTGTTAGCTATCTGCAATCACAAGATATCCCTTGTGCATATTTACGTGGTGAAATGGATCAAGCGAAACGTACGCGTTCACTTAATCAATTTAAAAATGATAAAGTAAAAGTACTTGTTGCTACTGACGTCGCCGCTCGCGGTATTGATGTACAAGATGTAAGCCATGTATTTAACTTTGATTTACCACGTAGTGCTGAAATTTATGTTCACCGTATTGGTCGTACTGCACGTGCGGGTAAGAAAGGTACTGCGATTTCGTTGATTGAAGCACATGATCTACGTATCTTTGGTAAAATTGAACGTTATACCGAAGAAACAATTAAACGTCGTGTTATTCAAGATCTTAAGCCTACGCATAAAGTGACGGCTTCGAAGACGAAGAAGAAAGCGAAAGTCGCTGCAACTGGTAAAAATAAAGTATCAGCAAAAGCGAAGCTTAAAGCTAAAAAGCGTACTAAGAAGAATAAATCTAAAAAGTAAGTAGTCGTTCAAGTTACGATTAGTGAAATTAGTCAAAATCGAAAAGGCGTTAAATTTATTTAGCGCCTTTTTTGTATCTGAATTTTGATGATGTATGGCTAATACCTGATAAGCAGGATGAGGGAATTCGAAGATATTGCTGGCAGCAAGTTAAAAGCATATGCTTTATTAAATCGCAGATATAGAAAAGG
>NZ_AKXQ01000034.1 GCF_000276805.1 Moritella dasanensis ArB 0140
GGTCATCATGTCCAACGTGGTCATCATGTCCAACGTGGTCATCATGTCCAACGTGCTCTGCGTGTAGCTCAGATGAAGTTACGCTCTGTGATACAGGTTTAGCTTCAGTATCGTGATTATGCGGGGCATAACCTAACCAATGTGGCAGTAATACCGCAAGTAAGCAGATAGCGCCAATTAAGCTACCCGTACCGGCGGCAAATTTATCTCGCTGCGTTTCTTTACCGTGTTCTTGTTTGTACGGCTGATGAAACACAACATGTAAAATAGAACCCATCACTAACGCTTGGAACCAGATTAACCAATTACCGCTGTCGTGCGCGATCAGTTCGCCACCCAGCCAAGTGCCAGCAACAGTAGCCACTGACATTGCGGTTAATACCGCTAACGGTAAGGCTCGGCCATAATGCGGACGCAACAACCACCATACGGTTAGGCCAACAGGAAAACGATGCAGTACCACACCAATTGCTAATAAATAAGCGGTCTGATCATCTTCAATCGCCAGCGCGCCACCATCGGTGAGTGCATGTAAAACTAAGCCTAGTACGCCTAATATCAAGGTGACCGAATGGGTTTGCTTAGCGACTTTATGAAATACTTTTTCGACTATACCGGGGCCAAATAAGCCAACCAACATCAGTCCAAGCACGGCAATACCACCACTTTCCAGTAATTCTGGCAAGATATGGAATAGCACCAAACCGCCAATCGATACAAAAATAAAGCTATCGAAGAAAGCAAAGCGATCAGATTTAGAGCCGACAAATTTACATAAATAAGGGCCAAGGAAGAGCGTTGCAATGCTCAGAAATAACAGTAAAGACATGGTATGAACACGAGGTCAGTAAAACAGGTGTTATATTATAACATAACGGATATGATGGATGCCAGTTAGAATTGTTATATTATAACAATTCTAACTGGCATCCATAAAACAAGGGTAAGCCGTAGAGGAGTATTATTTTACGACTTTAATATTATGTTTTTCTAATAAATGCACATATTCTAACGAGGCGTCTTCGTCAGTGATCACCATATCAACCTGTTCAAATTGATATAATGGCGTATTGTGCACTTGACCAAATTTAGAAGAATCAGTGATGACAATGTTCTGTGCACCTTTTTCTAAAATGGCAACACCGACATCAGCACGCATCATGTTACGACTGGTAAAGCCAGTATTCGGATGCAAGCCATCAATACCTAAGAATGCTTTGGTAAAGTGAGTGTGCTTGATGCAAAGACGTGTCAACGTACCAACCATACTTTCACTTTCGTGTTGATATAGACCACCAAGCACGATGATTTTAACATCAGTCTCTTTCATCAAGTGAGCAATATAACTACTCGGCGTAATGATAGTCACATCACTACGGTTACCTAATTCTTTCGCCAATAATGCATTTGCACTACCGCCTTCGATCATGACTGTTTCGCCATGTTCAACCAGACTTGCTGCACACATCGCCATTTTGCGTTTGTGCTCATAATTTACCGTAATACGGTGAGACACGTTATCGGTATTATGTGGAGTAGCACCACCATGAACACGACGGATGAAGCCTTCTTTTTCTAACTTGTTCAGGTCATGACGGATCGTGACCTCTGAAACACCCAGCTTAATCGACATTTCGCCAACAGAAGCGCGTCCCTCTTCATTTACAAGATTAATAATATCAGTATGTCGTTGCTGCATGATTTCTCATATCCCACACAATTAAGTTACCTATTAAGTAGATAGTACCACTTTCACCTGAAAGTCATAAGTACTAATTAGAGCTACAAATTGAAAAACCCAGATACGTAGCATAACTGAGAGCTTCATCGCTAATAACAAGTTTAGCTTACTGTACCGACCATGATTTCTCGTGCCACGTTTGAATGATATGGGAAATTTCATACCAGTCGTGTGCACAAGTGACTTTATCTCTAAACACCTTGTTATGTGGTTGTTTTATCATAATACAGTTGTCGATACCGGCATTTTTCGCATCCACTAGATTGTCATATTTATCATCAACAAAAGCATGAATTTCATGTGTCTCATTAATTTTATTTAAATAAGTCGCTTTTGACTCACCAAATTCAACAAAGAAAATATCTTTAAAAATATTACCAAAGCAATGATACATATTGGCGCGACGCAGCGCTTCTACTTGTGGATCACGACTACAGGCGGTAATACAGAAGATTTCATAACCTTCTTGCGTTAACTTAGTCAGAATGCGAGATGCGCCTGGCAATGCGTCCAACGCACCAAATTGCCAGCTAGATGCAAACTCTTTTAATATTGAAACATCCTGGCCTTCTTTAATACCCAACCATTCACAGAGATCCCAAGCCAATGGCTTGCCAATCACTTTCTTATCATATTGATGATTTACAAATTCGCGTAATCGAGAACCAAAATCTAATACCGTATCATCAATATCAATGACTATCGCTTTCATAGACGTACTTCCATTTATTGTGATCATTTCTGTCATTAATCGTTATATAAAATACGATAATATTGCTCGAAGAACAATATTACATAGATAGCTGATTATGTATATTAATCATCTGTGAAATCAAGTCGCGAACCCTAACTGAGAGTCAAAACATCTCGTGTTCTCACGTCCCTAAACCACTGCATTACATTTACACAGGTATTAAAAAGGCACCCTCAGGTGCCTTAATATTAACGCATGTTTCTCTACAGATTAGATCACGCGAGAAAACTGTTGCTGACGTGCACGTTGACGCAAATACACATCGAAACACATGCAGATATTACGGATCAACAATTTACCTTTCGGTGCGACTTGCAGCATATTACCTTCAATAATAACCAATTCATCGTTAATAAAGGTTTGTAACAATGTCATGTCTTCAGCAAAATAAGTGGCAAAATCAAGCTGGAATGTAGCCGCTATCTTGTCCATATCAAGCTCAAAATTACACATTAACTGCTTGATCACAGCACGACGAATAGAATCATCGTCATTCAGACCTACACCACGCCATTGTGCATGGCCAAGTTCTTCAACTTGCTGGTAATAGGCTTTTAATTCTTTTTGGTTTTGCGAATAGGCATTACCAATCTGACTAATTGAAGAAACACCAAGCCCTAATAAATCACTTTCACCTTGGGTGGTATAACCTTGGAAATTACGGTGTAAAATACCTTCACGCTGCGCAATGGCCAATTCATCATCCGGTTTCGCAAAGTGGTCCATGCCAATAAATTGATAACCGTTGTCGGTTAAAAATGAAATTGCGTCTTCCAAAATCGCTAAACGATCGGAAGCCGACGGCATATCCTCTTCTTTCATTTTACGCTGACCCGCAAATAAGCTCGGAATGTGCGCATAGTTAAATACGGTTAAGCGAGCAGGGTCTAAATCAAGTACACGTTCTAACGTCTTATGGAAAGTCGCTTTAGTTTGGTGTGGCAAGCCATAAATTAAATCAATATTCGTCGATTTAAAACCAAGTTCATGTGCACGTTTAATAATAGCAAAAATGAAATCTTCATCTTGTTCACGATTAACGGCGACTTGTACTTTTTTATCAAAATCTTGTACACCAAGGCTTAAACGGTTAAAACCAACCTTAGATAATAGATCGATCGTACTCAGTTCAATTTCACGTGGGTCAACTTCAATCGAAATTTCAGCATCATCATCAAAATTAAAACTGTTTTTTAACACATCAATCAAACGTTGAATTTGTGGTTGTGTTAAGAAAGTTGGCGTACCACCACCCCAATGTAATTGCGATACATGGCGGTTTTTGAAAAACGGCGCTTGTAGCTTAATTTCGGCTTCAAGTACATCTAGGTACTTATCGGCTTTATGCAGATGGCGGGTAATCACCTTATTACAACCACAGTAATAACAAAGCTTATGGCAGAAAGGAATATGCACATACAATGACAACGGCTTATCTGGCGTCTCGTCGCAAGCAAAGCGAAAGTCTTGATAACTAAAAGATTCATCAAATTCCAACGCGGTTGGATAAGATGTATATCTTGGACCACTGTAATTATATTTTTCGATCATAGCCTGATCCCAGACTAATTTTTGATTTAGCATATTCATCCCCTAAGACAACTCGCGACAGTATGCCTAAAATAAGCACCTTGCCGCTTGTCTTACATCATAATATTAACGATTGCGCGCTATTGATTAACATTCAAATGTTGTTAAACGTGCGACATCTTGTTGCACACGCTCAGCATATTCACCTTCAAAACGAAAACGGTCTAAATCGAACTGCATACGTGCTTTTTTTGATAACTCACTGCGTGCATCCATAATCGGCATATGTTTTATTTTTTCATAAAACGCATGTAAATCAGGATACAGCTTAACCCAATCAACAGGTTCCGCAGCTGGAATTGCAGCGAGTAACTTACTGATGCGGATAGTGCCTTCAGACAAGTCACACTCTTCACTTCCCATTGCTTTAGCAATAATCTGCACACTTTCAGTGATACGGACTTTACGTGCAGCAATGGCTTCGTTTTGTTGATTAAGCTGCTGCACTTGTTGCGCTTTTACACGATACAGTAAACGTCCTGCATACACTGCTAATGCCAGAATGATCAGGCATCCGATGCCGATTAAAATCATCCAACTCGTTTGCATTATTAGTCCTCGCTATCGTTATTCTTTAACTTTTTTTCTGTTGCTAAGAAGCGAGCATACAACTCGTCTTCAGATAATTGTTCATTATTAGTCTGTAGTGATTTAGCATCAAGTTCTGCCATCATCGCTTCATCCCACTCTTCTTCATCATAATCTTCTTCAAAGTCTTCGTCATCAGCATAACCAAGTTCTTCAAGCAAGAATGCGTGACGCTCTACGCGCTCATCCACGTAATCTTGATCATCAAGATTTAATACTTCGTTATTATCTAGACGCAGTAATAAACCATTTAGACGCGCATCACTTTCTAACTTATCAAGCTCTTGCTCGAATGTTAATACTGGTGCAACTGGTTTCACATCTGCTTTTGGTTGTTTTACTTTTATAATTGCAGGTGCTGCTACAGGTGTCACTGCCGCCACTAATTGGATCGGCGCTTTGCTGCCTACGCGTGGATCGCTTGATTTACGTGGACCATTAGTGCGTTTTTTGCCTACTTCAGCTTCAGCCATTTTATTGCCTGATGCTAAGCCTTTACGTTTTTTTAAACGTTTTTGTTTACGCGCTTCTACTGCTTGGGTATTCGTTTCACGTTTAGCACGGTCTGATTTTGCAATTGCTAACGGGCCGCCTGAGCGTTCTTTTCTTTTACGAGTCATAGTATTCTCTGTTTTAGATCTGTCTAATAATCATGTTTATAGTGGTGCGTATTTATAACATTAATGATTAGCGGGTATCGTATTTCGTCTTATTTAAAGATAGTCAATTTACCAATCTTTATTAAGGACATAATGAGGCAATTCTTTAAGTGAGCGCAGACTACCAAAAAAGCAGGAAAGAAAAAAGATAATTTAGGTCAGATGAAAATAAAAAACTCAGCCGAGGCTGAGTTTTTTACGATATTAAAATGCACTCACTAAACAAAAATGATTAGTGAAGACCGCCTAGATATTTAGAAATCATTTCCATATCCGCAGGTTTCATTTTATATGCAATATCTTGCATCATACCATTATGGTCATTTGCACGTTCTTTACTGCTAAATTTCTCTAGTTGCGCTTTAATATAATCAGCATGCTGGCCAGAGATTTTCGGGAATTTAGCCGTTTCGCTACCATTACCACGTGGACCATGACATGCAGCACAACCAGCGATACCACGTTCGATGTCGCCACCACGGTACAATAGTTCACCAGCAGCAACCACTTCTTCAGGCGTTTCTTCAGGCTTCATTGTTTGCGCTGAGTAAAATGCAGCAAGATCCTGCATGTTTTCTTCAGTTAACATCGCCGCCATACCCATCATGACAGGATCGTTACGACCCTTTTCACCACCAGTTTGCATCGCCAGTTGAAAATCTTTCAACTGTTTAACAATGTACGAAGCATTCTGCCCCGCTAATTTAGGGTAGATACTTGCTGGGCTATTGCCATCAGCACCATGACACGCAGTACATGTACCAGAAATAGCTTCACCCGTTGCTGCATCCCCTGCAGCTTGAGCTGAACCCATTAATCCGATTAACATTGCAAAAGATAAGACAAGACTTTTCATAGCATTCCACTTGTTATTTTCAGCTTCCGATCCCATGTCACGGCGTGACATGTTACACTTATTATTATTCTATTTGACTATTTTACACATTTTCAAAAAAAAGTAATCATTTAACACAATTTCAATGAGAGATATTAGATTGGATAACAAAAAGATACACTTCGAAAACGCTGCATTTAGGATTAGTGCGCCAGACATTAGTCACCTAACAGATGATTCGGGCATTGAAATTGCTTTCGCTGGGCGATCAAATGCAGGCAAATCAAGTGCATTAAACACACTGACACGCCAAAAAAGCTTAGCGAGAACCAGTAAAACACCTGGCCGTACGCAACTTATCAACGTTTTTGAAATCGAAGAAGGCAAACGCCTAATCGATTTACCGGGTTATGGCTTTGCTAAAGTACCATTTGAAGTAAAGAAAAAATGGCAGAAAGCATTAGGTGAATATTTACAAAAACGCGATTCATTAAAAGGTATCGTGGTTTTAATGGATATTCGTCACCCACTTAAAGATTTAGATAAACAATTAATTCTTTGGGCAATTGATTCTGAAATCCCAGTAATGGCGTTATTAACGAAAGCTGATAAATTAAAACAAGGCGTTCGTAGTAAAACCGTTAAAGAAGTACAAGCTGCAGTGAAAGAATTTGGTGGTGACGTAACCGTTGCACCGTTCTCATCATTGAAACATACCGGAATCGACGTACTTAAAAACAAACTATGTGAATGGTATGCGCTGGAACCTTCAACAGGTATTCCAAGTGACGACGATGTACCGTTTGATGATAGTGATTTTGAATACATTGACGAAGACTAATTCAAACACTGAATTTTAGACAAAAAAAACGCCTCGTCAAAAAGTGACGTGGCGATGAATAATAAATTCAATTTGAAACAAAAGGTTTGAAATATAATTTCGAACCTCCATACCCTACCCCGCCAATATACTGCAAACTTATTTCACACGAAAGTAAAATACGTTATTTAGTTACATTTTTTGTGACAAAGCGCACTTACAGCATTAATTTATGTATAAAAACAACAAAACCAGCCCTAAGACTGGTTTTAGTTTTTATGCTTCATGCACCAAAGTTATGCAATTAAAGCTTAATCAGTGCTTCATTAGACATTAATGGGCTTCATCCCAGTTATCACCCACACCCGCTTCTGCAAGTAGTGGTACATCTAACGACATTGCCGCTGCCATGAGTTCTTTGATCTTGATAACGTAAGCTTCAACGTGTTGCTCTTTGATTTCGAAGACTAATTCATCGTGTACCTGCATTAGCATGCGAATTGAATCAACTTCTACCGTCTCCATCCAACCAGCAACGTTAATCATCGCCTTTTTGATGATGTCTGACGCTGTGCCTTGCATTGGGGCATTAATCGCAGCACGTTCAGCCGCCATTTGACGCATTTTATTACGCGCATTGATTTCCGGTAAATACAGACGACGACCCGATAACGTTTCAACATAACCATTTTCTTTAGCTACTTTACGCGTTTCGTCCATGTATGTAAGTACACCAGGGTAACGCTCAAAGTAGCGCGCCATGTACTGCTTCGCTTCTTTCTGTGGCACATTTAACTGACGGCCTAGACCGAATGCACTCATGCCATAAATAAGACCGAAGTTAATCGCTTTAGCACTACGGCGCTGATCTGTTGTTACTTCGTCTAACCCAACAGAAAATACTTCAGCGGCTGTGGCACTGTGAATATCTTTACCTTCCGAGAACGCCGTTAACAGGCCTTTATCTTGTGATAAATGCGCCATGATACGTAATTCAATTTGGCTGTAATCCACTGCGACATATTTATAACCTGTAGCAGGAATAAATGCCTGACGAATACGTCGACCTTCCCCTGCACGCACTGGAATATTTTGTAGATTTGGATCGCTTGATGATAAACGACCGGTCGCAGTAACGGCTTGATGATAAGACGTATGTACACGGCCGGTTTTTTCTTCAATCAAGGTTGGCAGCTTATCGGTATACGTTGATTTCAGTTTACTTAAACTGCGGTACTCTAAGATCAGTTTTGGTAACGGGTAGTTTAGCGCCAGTTCTTGTAATACTTCTTCCGCTGTCGACGGTGCACCTTTTGGTGTTTTCTTAATAACCGGTAATTCCATTTGTACGAACAGAATTTCTTGCAACTGTTTTGGCGAGCTTAGGTTAAATGGTTGCTCAGCAATTTCGTGCGCTTTTGCTTCCAGCTCTATCATACGCGCACCAAGCTCTACACTTTGGGCATCGAGTTTTGATTTATCAATCAACACACCTTCGCGCTCAACCGACGACAAGATGCTAACTAACGGTAATTCAACTTCGTTAAATAAAGTCACTAACGAAGGTTCAGCTTCGATCTTAGGCCACAACACATTGTGTAAGCGTAAGGTTACATCTGCATCTTCAGCTGCATACGGAGATGCTTGCTCGATCTCGATTTGGTTAAAGGTTAATTGTTTTTTACCTTTACCGGCGATCTCTTCAAAACTAATGGTTTGATGACCTAAGTATTTTTCCGCTAAGCTGTCCATGTTATGACGCGTCGCAATACTGTTATAGACATACGATTCGATCATGGTGTCATACGCAATACCAGCTAACTTAATGCCATAGTTGGCTAATACTGATGTATCGTATTTTAAATTTTGACCGACTTTTTTAGCATTACTGTCTTCAAGCAACGCTTTTAATGACGCTAATACATGGTCACGATCTAATTGCTCAGGTGCGTCAATGTAGTCATGCGCAACCGGTAAATAAGCCGCTTCGCCTTCTGCAACCGCAAATGACAGACCAACTAATTCAGCCTGCATGTAATTAAGACTCGTGGTTTCAGTATCCAGTGCAAACAGATCGGCTTTTTGTAATTTTTCTAACCAGCGATCAAAATCGGCTTGGGTTAAAATCGTTTCATAGTTGCTGCGATCAATAGTACAAGGCGCTACCACATCAGCAGTGTCAGAATCAGAGTCGCTTGTCGCTGAAGTTGATTTTGCTGCTTTACCTGCATGCACATGCTTAGTTGCATCTGCGCCGCCTACTAACGCCGCTAACCAACGCTTGAAGCCCATTTGCTTGTATAACTCAGCCAATGCATCAACGTCTGTCTCTGCGATCGCGAGATCATCAAGCGTTACACCGGTTTCCACATCAAGCTTGATCGTTGCTAATGCATAAGAAATTTCCGCATTGTCTTTATGTTCGATCATCTTTTTAGCCAGGGTTTTCGAACCACGGAAACCTAACGCTGCAATCGCATCTAAGTTTTTGTAGATATCTTCAATACTACCCAAACCCTGCAACAAACCTAACGCCGTCTTTTCGCCAACACCCGGTACACCCGGAATGTTATCGGCAGCATCGCCCATCAGGCCAAGCAGATCGATGATCAACTCTGGTGGTACACCAAATTTGTCTTTAACACCTTGTGGATCCAATACCGTATCAGTCATGGTGTTGATCAGCGTGACATGTTCGTCAACTAGCTGCGCCATATCTTTATCGCCAGTACTGATCAAGACAGCGCGACCTTCTGCACTCGCTTGTTTCGCGATCGTACCGATCACGTCATCGGCTTCAACACCCGAAATACAGATCAAGGGTAAACCCAGCGCTTTAACAGCGTTATGCACAGGTTCGATCTGACAACGTAGATCATCCGGCATTGGCGGACGATGCGCTTTATATTCTGGGTACATTTCATTACGGAACGTAGGGCCTTTGGCATCAAAGACAACGGCTATGTGGCTTGGATCGAACTGGGTTAATAAGCTCTTTAACATGTTAACGACACCATACACAGCGCCCGTCGCCATACCTTCAGCATTGGTTAAATGCGGAGGTGAATGATAAGCACGAAACAGGTACGAAGAGCCATCGACAAGCACAAGGGGATTGCTAGGGATCGTAGACATAAAAATTAAACTCAATGAAATAAATGATGAATAGAGTAAGCATGCCACAAGCCGCCTATTCACGCTATGTTGATGATAAAAATATATCTCGCGATCAGATCTTAACCACCAGATCATAGATCTGGATCTAACTGTGGATAACTCTGTTAACAATGACGATCTAAAAAACGAAAAATCTGTTAAGATCTTAACTGCAAGCTTTAAAAACCAACTAATAACAGTAACTTACTTATTTTTAACGTAAGATCTAAAATAATTTAACGCTTTTAGGATATGTGGAAAAGAATCTTAAACTGAAGAAAGTTATGCATAAAAAGAACTCATGATGATTAAAAAGAATACACTATGGATTACAGAAAATGTTTGATTTATGTTAATAAAGAAGGTTTTATTGCAGAAAATAAAAAGCCGGTATTGATCAAACTTCTCTATAATCGAGGGATTAGAAGTTTGATCTACCGGCCCGAAAAAGATTCGGTTTACCCTGCAAGGAGTAATGGATTAAAATTAACCCGGAAGCAATGTGAGCAATGTCTTGTCCTACCGAAATAAATACTGACTTCCTGAAGAACAAGTTAATAGTAATCATTCTCATTACTGTTTGCAAGACTTTCCGATCAAAAACTTAAAATAACTTTGCCCCTGAATTTCAGGCATTAAAAAGCCCAGCAATACTGGGCTTAACAATCACATCTAAATAACCGCTACTAATCAGCGATAGTTAACTGCTTCTCTACTGATTTCGCATAACCAGCCAATACCGTCGCATGTAACGCTGTCGGTATGTTTTGCAAATGCGCAGCAAACTTAGCACGTTGCCCTGCCGTTACCGAACTCGCTGCTTTTTGGTATGCAGCGGTGCCGTGTAATTGTTCTGCCGCTAATAAATTAGTGGTGTGCAGGTGATAGTTATTATCTATCGTTTCATCAATACGCAGCGCTAATTCGTTCGCGTCGGCAATATCATCGACAATCACGTCACCAAAAGTAACATTGACGTGACCTTTAAAACCGACAATGCCTTTCACAATACTGTCGATATCTTCAAATTCAGCTTTATTGTACTCACCAGCAGTCGCTAACTTACAAATCTCATTGGCTTTCGCCGCATCGTTTGGATCGAATTCATAAGAGATCGCCACCGGCACGATATTTAATGATTTCATATATTCAGGAAAGCTAATTTTCTGGCCCTTACCATGCATATACATCATTTTTAAAATCGCAGGGTCGGTTTGATCATTACCATCTTTAGCACGACCTTCTTTCTGGGCAATCCAGATAGATTGGTGTTCTACTTTGATTGAATGGGCAATATAACCCGATAATGACTTAAAGGCCGCGATCATTTCACGCACACCCTTGGCTGAGCGTTTTACAATGAAACTTTTATTTAAGCGCATCAAATCGGCTACAAATGGCTTTTTCAATAAATTATCACCAATCGCAATACGCACAGTATCAAGGCCATGATGATGCAGCGCCCAGTTTACAAATGCGGGATCCATGGCAATATCGCGGTGATTGGAAATGAATAAATAATTCTTATCTTTGTCTAACTTCTCGGTCCCATTAAAGGTGACTTGAGTTGTGGTGGTCGCGATCATTTTTTCCATATAAGCGATCACTTCGTGCTGAATTTCACTCACGCTAGTGATGCTGCGACATTTACGGCGCAGCGCCATACGGATCATTGGGAATATCACCCAACTTAAATGCTTAACCAAGCGCGGGAACTGAAAATGCGCTATCGCAGTAATAAATTCTTTATCGTTAACCAAGCGTTCAACAACACTGGCTATTTCGTCATCATTAAAAGGACGAATATCATCGTATAATCCGACGTCAGTTGCCATTCGGCACCTCAATTGCGTGTAAATTAAAAGCGTAAAATCTGGGACGCGGCGATTATACCTTAACTACCAATACATTTACTGTAATAAAACAAAAAAGGCGCTAAACTTTTCACTTATAGGTGAGTCAGTTTAGCGCCTTTCGCCCTCGTGCTAGCTAAGTTGTATTAACTCATTTTTGCACTTGTGAGGTTGTTGTTACTATTACCTTGGAAAGTAATAACACTCGCCAATTTAGTTAATAGCACACCGTACAATGGTAAAAATATCGCCAAACTAATCAATAATTTGAACCCGTAATCAACCGTTGCGATTTCAACCCAGTTAGCTGCCATGAATGCATCTGAACTTTGGTAAAATGCCACAAAGAAGAAAATGATGGTATCAATTAAGTTACCAAATACCGTTGATGATACTGGTGCAACCCACCAGGTTTTTAATTGTCTTAAACGATTAAAAACAACGATATCAAGCGCCTGCCCGAATAAATAAGCCAAAAAGCTTGCTAGCGCGATACGGCCAACAAAACTATTAAACTCGCTTAAGCCAGCAAAACCTTGATAACTACCTTCAAAAAATACCACAGACAACGCATACGAGATCGCTAATGCCGGTAACATCACTTGCGCAATAATGCGTTTCGCCATGCCAGCACCAAAGACACGAATTGTCAGATCGGTTGCTAAGAAGATAAACGGAAATGTAAATGCTCCCCACGTTGTGTGGAAACCAAATATATTGATTGGAAGTTGGACTAAATAGTTGCTCGCTGTGATCACTAATATATGAAAACAAGAGAGACAGATCAACGCTTGACGCGTCTGCATTGCAGTTAATTCACGCATAATAAACCTTTTTAGTTAAATTCATGGGGTAAGGGAACCCATGCAAATTGTATCCGCCCTTTCAATTGAAACAGGCGGACGGGCATTATACAAAAGCTGACCTTGAATTCAATGTAATTATATCAAGCTGAAATAGAAAAACTTTATTTCTTATTTATATGTGTCTATATAAATAGTATTGTTAATGCGATTAAATTAAAGCAGAATTCACGTTAGAATTCTGTATCACACACAGCTGGAGATGGCAGCGGCCAAGTCCAACAAGCAATTTGAGCCTTGCAAAGAACGCAAAGCACAAGTACTAAGATGTTAGGCTTCAGGATGAGCTTTCGTTATCTTAATTAAATCTTTGTAAGGATATTAACGAGTAGATGAATAATCAAAAAGTTGACCCTCAGAAGGTCACTAAACCGATTCAGTTGTTGGCCGCGTGGCTAGTAGGTTTGATTGTGGTTAACGGAAGCTTCCTAAGTTCTGCTGTTGCAATAGGTAACTCAGCATGGGAAAGCTCAGTGTTAATCATTGCGGCTGTCGTTAATGTTCCTATGTTTTTAGGGGCAATCTTCTTGCTTCAAACTCGTTTTAGACCTGAGTTGCAAGAGGATGTTTTTTATTCTCAGTACCTAGATAAGAAGTCTAACCAAATTGTTACTGTGAAAAATGATGACCATCATGAGATTAATACGTTAAAAAGTGAAGTTAAAAAGCTAGAGGTCTTACTTAAAAGTGCAACTTCGAGAGAGAAAAATAGCTGGGGAAACTGGTCTATAGCATTGAATAAGTTAATGCCAGATTACTCTGAAATCATAAAATCGCTTAGAGGTAAAGACATTCAGCTGAAATCAATATTTGGAGACAAAGAAAACTCAGTCATGCCATTAAATAAAATTGTTGCAATCAGTGATAACCTTGACTCTCAGTCAGTCATTACAATACTAAAATTGATTAGCAAGTTTGACATGGATGGTTACGTATACTTCGACCCTATCCATGAAGTTGACCAAGAAGATGTTTATATCGGTTCATATGGTTATGATGAAGGTGAAAGATTGAGCCATATAATTCCCATTAATAACGAATTAAGACGACTTCTTGCTGATTCATGTGATGCAGCAGACCTGAATCAATATGAGTTATTAAGCAGGTAAAAACGACAAGCGGGTTGATACCTAAACTGTTTAGCAGTGATATAGCAGGAAAATCCATTACAACACTGCCCGTTGATTTACCCATTGCCCTATGCCTTGCGTAACATACGTCTAAAACCAAAGGCAATCCAATTGAAGGGGTCAGAATGCTAAAACATAAGCAGTCTGAAATGGGATTTTTGCAACCTGCGCAAGTAATCAATCTACTCGAAACACTCCGCAAGGCGCACAACAAAGATGCACAAGTCATTACAAAAATATGTTTAAGTACAGGTTGCCGATGGGGTGAAGCAGTAAATCTTCGCAGTGAGCATATCGCAAATAACATTGTGACGTTCGTCAGTACCAAAGGTAATAAACCGCGATCAGTACCAATATCAAGCGCATTATCAAAACAGATGCCAAAGCGAACGGGCAAACTATTCCCGAAAAGCTGTAATGATTCCACATTCAGAACTGCAATCAAAAATACCAAGATAAAATTACCCGCAGGTCAAATGACACATGTATTACGCCATACTTTTGCTAGTCACTTTATGATGAACGGGGGCAATATTTTGGTGCTGCAACGTATACTGGGACACGCTTCAATTGTGGACACCATGAAATATTCACACTTTGCGCCCGACCATTTAGAAGATGCAGTTAGATTGAATCCGTTGGTTGGGGTTGAATAATTGAAAATCAACGCCCTGTTAAGATTTGAAGCACGAATGACCAAATCTCTGCAATGCAACATAAACACTGCAAACAGAGGGTCAAGCGTGCTGAATCATTCTTATTTGTTAAGTGTAATTTTCGTTTACTACTCTATTGAAACATTTAGTACTTCAACATCAACTTTTTTTACCTTAATTCGTTCTTTCGCTTTCAGGTCGTAAACTCTAACGGTGTACTTTACGAATTTTTCATAGTTTCGTTCTAACGTTGGATATACCTTAAAAAGAATTTTTGACCATTCAGATTTTCCTAGTGGTGATGACAGAACTGTATTAGGGTTATAACTTTCATAATCAAGCTCCCAAGCTTTGTCATGAAATTCAATTGCCTTTTCAATTTCATTGCTAGCTAGATGCGATATAAACAATCCATTGTATGAAGACGCCGATTCGTCAACTTCATTTTGTCTGTAGAGGGAAAGAGATTTGGTAAAAAACTTGTTCGCACTTTTCAATTCATCAGTGCTTAAATAAAACCAACCAAGACTATTACTCATAGATGCCGTTAGTGGTACATCATGACCTATTAGCTTTAATACTTTATTTATTTTATGCGTATATTTATGTGGGTAGTCGTTGTCTGCAACTTCAGCTAAATATGATTCAACTATAGAAATAAGCATCAACTCATCAACATTCTGCTTACTAAGGCGATCCAACACAAAATCATAAGATTCAATGGCTTTCTCACCAGAAATCGAATTCGCTATAGCGAACTTCTCATATGGCTGTAATCGTTTCTCGACCACATCGTTGACTTCATTATCTATATATAGAGCTGCGCCATAAATTGAGACAATTAAGCCTACAATACCACCAATAATAGTTACTACCTTTTCCAACTTATACTCCTTTATTACACTTAACATTAGTATAAAAAGGCGTGCCCACTCAGCTCATTAGAACAGCTTAATTTACCGCCAATAAGCTATGAATTAAATGATTTCATCATAATACCAAAATCAATCATTTCTGAGAAAAAATGCGCGCCTGATATATCAAATTTATGTTCCAGTTACTTCCTCACCGAAACTTGTATCTTACTGAGCTTAAAGAATAATAATATTTATTACAATAGAAAGTGTCAGATGTGTACTGCCAAAACAGATATTGTTCCATGTAAAATAATACTGCACAAAAACCGACTTCCCCTAACCCCTCACAATCAACCTTACCGCTACTACTTTAACGAGTATTGAGATTAAGATATGTTCATCAAAAAAATTTCAACATCGGCGCGTAATTCTTAAGATAAAAACAGGTTTAGCAGAGGTTAAAGGGTTATCTTCGTAGCGCAATCATGAACCGCTTCGCGGGTTTCGCCGCCATCATGGTAATCGTAATATTAACGTTTAACGGGCGGCTTATATGCTCACACGTTCGCATGGTATTAAACCCAAGAATATCGTCACAGTTGAGCACATCAAGGTTATGTAGCCCCATCAATTTAGTCACAACAATAGAATGAAAACTCATTGAGTTAAGTTTGATTTTTGGATCTGTTTTTATAGGGAATTGGCGGCAGATTGGCGGCTAAAAGTACATCAGGTTTGATGTAAACCATATCAAAAGTAAGGTGGGAATTATAAACAATACGCTAACACACTCAATTGGGTGTGGTTTGAGGGAACCCATGCAAATTGTATCCGCCCTTTCAATTGAAACAGGCGGACGGGCATTATACAAAAGCTGACTTTAAATTCAATGTAATATATTTATCAATACTCAGTAAACATTTTCTGTAGGTATAAACAATTAATTGAAACAACTGATATATAGTAGTTAAGCTTTATTGATTTAGATATCAAGTCGTCATAAATATAATTATTAGATCCCCAATAAACATTGTAAGTGGTTCGCACTAATTGAACTTTAACAGATTGATTTTAAAATATAATGCGAGTATCTTCAGTTCATAAACTTAAGTAAGACTCAGCTCTTATTCGGGATTCAACTTAATAACTGTCATGTGTCGGTGAAACCGCCCAAGCTTTTACGATACTCAACATATTAATTAGAGAGATTTTAGATGGCTAAAAATATTTACAGTGTTACGGTAATTCGCAAAGGTCGAGAGTCTGATTATTACGACTTTTGGGAGAACGATTTGAAAGTAAACTCTCAAGGTGAGGAATTACATTCAGATTTAGTGGGATTCACTGAAAATGTTGAAGCTAAAAATTTGAAGAGTGCTATTTCAATGGTAAAAGAGAATCATCCTGACAACCATATAGTCAGTGAACATTCAAGCAAAGCTGGTTAGTTCCGTAAATGACCCACCGCTAAGGCGGCGTCATGTGTCAGTGAGTAATATATAGTAATTATTCATTTATCCAACCAAGGCCAAAATAGAAATAATGATAAGCGACTGGAACGAAAAAAACATTGGAACTTTTAGTATTAATGGTAAAGATTATTTAGGAGAGTTAAAGCTAAGCGGCTCGAACTCCTTACTAACTGTTTGGGGGGAGGATAGGGCTACGTCAGTGCTTGGACATAACTTACCAGATCAAATACACGGTTCTTTTAACGATTTAAAAAAGGTAACTTTGTTAGATCTATTTAACTTTGGTGGCGGTCATAATTCAAAACAACGTTCTGATGGTAACTATGATTATCGTTATTTCAGTGAAATATGTCCGAGCTACGTTATCCTTGGAGATCGTTATATTGCAAAAGAAGAACAAAGCTTCGAGGCAATAGAATTTTTCATTACTCACTCAAGTACATTGTTCTTCGACTCACAGACCTTTCATGACGTTATTCATACAAACAAAGAAATGGTTGAAAGGCTTATAACTGAGGATCATTCTAAGTCTGAAGAGTTATACGAGAACTCTTTTCCAAGAAGAAGTATAAAAGTTGGTGATTACCCGATTGTTTCCATCTATACAGGTGCCCATGAAATAATTTCTTTCGACACATCTCTGGGTAGAGTTGAAATATGTAATAGACCACTACACCAATTAGCGTCTCCTAATGGTTATAAATTAGAAAACAAGGTTTCTTGTACTATTAGATTTACTAAAAATCTAAACTTTGAACAGGCCAATAAAACCACCCCACCATTACTTTCCATTTTCGAATTAATCTTGGGGTGTAAGCTAGAAATAATTGAATATAAATTACATTCCCCGTCCACTAAAGAATACCCTGAAATTTTTGATATTTACCAATGCAGAGAAAGTTTAAATAATGATGATGAAAAAATTCCTCATCCTGCACAAAGGCTTATCCACGTAGAGTCTAACCAAGACGAATTCAAACGGGTAGTTTGCAATTGGCTTATAAAAAAAGATGATTGGCAGGACGCGAGATGGCAGTTCTTCGGCTCTTTTGCTGAGAATAAATATGATACCGATAGGTTGATAAAAGTTGCTAATATGTTCGACATCATTCCAACTAGTGCTTACGGTAAAAAAAATAACCTACCAACAGAACTCGAGGCCGCTAAGCAAGAGTGTAGAAAGATATTTAAAGGATTGCCTGATAGTATAGAGCGAGGCTCAATACTCGGTGCATTAGGGAGACTTGGAACAAAAACTCTTAAACATAAAATTCAGATTAGAACAGATATTATTAAGAGTGGGGCTTCATATGATTTCACAAATATTGAATTAGTAATTAGCCAAAGTGTAGATTGTAGAAACTATTTTGTTCATGGTGGAAATCAGAAATTCGATTATTATGACAACCTTGATATGGTTTGTTTTTTCATAAGCACACTCGAGTTTATTTATGGGGTGTCTGAATTATTAGAATCTGGGTGGGACTTTAATAACTGGAAATATAATAGCCCAATGAACCACCCATTCTATTTTTATTTGGAAAGCTATCAATTTAATATTAATAAGCTTAAAAATATTACAAATTAAACTTGATGCTAACGCTTGTAAAAAGCCTCCTAATTTAAGGCTAATTAGTAGGACTACAACTGCTATTTTAAAAGGGAAAATTAATGCTTAACAATACATTTAATGCTTTATGTAATGAAGCCATGTTCACTAAAGATATTCTTGGTGCAGGAGCAACTCAAATTCGCTCTGGAAACTATGCTCAAAAAGGAGCTTATTTTCAGTCTTTTACCAGTCTATCAACAGGTTTAGAAAGAGTAGGGAAAATATGCCTAATATTGGATTATTATATTGAAAATGATGGTAAATTCCCTGATTTTAAATATTTAAAAAACCAAATCGGGCATGATCTAGAACTAATTTATCAAAATAGCCAAACAATAATCAGAAAACGAGATATTAAATCACGCTGGTTAAAAAATTTAGATGGTGAAGTACATAGCAATATAATTAAGCTTCTTTCTTCATTTGCTAAAGGAGATAGATACTCAAACATTAATGTTTTAATTAATAGCAAACAGCAAAATGATCCTGTTGCTATATGGTTTGAAAAGGTAGACCTTGTTTTATTTAAGCATAATGTAACAGAAAAGAAAAAACAAAAAATAGCTAATGATGCTCGTATTACAGAGCAGATAACTGGTCATTTTACTTTCGTTAATCATACATCCGAATTAGGGGCTAGTATTACATCTGTTGAAGATGCATGCTTTAGAACTGGTGTTTACGAATCTGTAGCACCGCTAAGACAACTATTCGTACTGCAAATAATTCGCTACTGGATAGAGTTAGCAAGTAAACTACAGTACTTAGCTATGGAGCTTGGCTATCAAGACATTCCTTTTCTTAATGAAATATTTGCTCCATTTTATAACGATGACAGCTACTTTAAAACAAGAAAGACTTGGGATAAATTTTAAAGTAACTAATAACATGATTCAGTAGTGATACAGTTAAATAACCATGCTTTAAGAGTTACCGTAGTTTATCCTCAAAATAAAAAGTCTCCCAATTGGAGACTAGGTTTACTGCGCTACTATATTTTATAGATTAGCTTTCTGGGCTACATATTTACGGTTAATATCACCAACAAAAGTTTCAACTAATACAATGCATTTATTTAAGACTTCGTCTGTAATCTCCACAGTACTACCATCTAATTTATAGCCATTACGATGTACTAAGTGATGTCGTATTTCTAATTGGGAAAGCAACTCACCACTAATGTTAAGTCGTATGTTCATAACTTTTTTATAATACATATCTACGTCATTCAAGCGATGCCAAACCAACGATTTCATAGATTTGATCAAGTGTTCTTTTATAGAATTGTTTAAAGCAAAAGAAATGCTAACGGTTGCAGTTCGAAACTTATCATGACTTGCTAACTTCTGTAACGACAAGTGATTATTTGCAATTTCAAAAATAAACAGGTTAGATAAATATTGTTCCATTAAACTAATAATATTAGAGAAATATAATTTATTATGAAAATCATCTTTATTTTGTTCTTTTACTTGCGTGATTCCAGCATTAAATGTAGATATAAATAATGCAGGCGAAGGCTCAGAATTCATTAGCATGATACTCAACCCTAATCCTACCCATTAAAGATTCATCAAGTGAATCAATTTCAACAGTCCAATCGACTCCTACATTTGATGACGTTACTATAATGTTAAATTTATTGCCTTCATAATCTTCAATTGAATCATAATTATCACTAACGCTATCTCTATACCTATCAGCGGTATAGTTTGGAGATGGCACACTGACCACAGTTAACTCAGTAGTATCTTTATAGACAATTAAATAGCCTCCTGAGATTGGTGGCATACAATCATTGCCTTCTAATGTAAAACTCATATATCCAATGCTCTCATGATCCTAATTAAGATAATTATAGCAATTTAAAGTGAGTGTTAACATGATGAAAGGCTCGCATCACATTAATAAAATATCGAATAAGAATAATTTAAAAATAAACAATCCCGCACAAAGCGGGACTTCTCACCATTTGATTTTACCTTTCGAGTAATCTCGGCCTTGTTGCAAAATGTAATCAAACTTTCGTAGTTCTGCTATGTCGTTGACGGGAACACCCGTGAGTTCATCAAGGTACTTCGCGGATTTGGGCGTTTTCTGCATCATGATACAAGCATATTCGCAGTTATCTATGATGGTTTTACTCACCTCCTGACCACGTTGAAACACGTTGATTGTGTGGATACCGTAAGCCCTCGATAGCCGCAGTAATTTACCGAAGTAACCCGTTGCTTTACCCGCCCCCGTGCTGCCATATTCCGCCACTTCTTCGTTAATCGTTTTCAGTGCTTTTTTATGTCTGCCATTACCTGCCGCCCAAACTACACGACAATAATTATCAAAGTCAGCAACACTGGGTTCATTAGGCCGATATGCGATTTTGAACCCTTGCGTGGTTTTTCTCCCCGCCAGTAATGCCCGTGCAAAGTCTTTTAACTTGTCATAGCTTCGCACTTGTCGCGCTACAAGTTGGCCTTGGTATTCTCGTTTCGGGTAGTAAATTGCCACTTGGTCTGTGGCTTTAAGCAGTTTCTTTTTTACGAATGAGGTTTTACCACAACCCGACATTCCGACCACAAAACCTGATTTATAAACTAAATCCAACGCCCTCATCACGACAAGATTGAATTAGGAGATAGCAGTCGCAGAAAAATCCGTAATAAAAATAGACAGTTTCAATGCACCTAGATCAAGATTCTATATATGCAATTAAGACTTCACTCCAGCCGAATGCTAATTAGTGTAATAGGCCACAGTTAATACGGTGAAATTTAGTATAATTCCCAGATAGGGTAATTAGGATGGAAAAGTACAATGGAAGTAATAAAGGGTACAGCTAAAAAAGTTAGAAACACTGTAAAAATAAGTGGCAAAGGTAGTAGCGTATCAACCACTCATATTTCATTATTCCAAATAGAAGGCCAACCAGTTAAAGTAAAATCTAATGAACCTCTTATGATTGAAAATCACGATTTAATTTGTGTCGCTGGAAATAAAAATAAAGGATTATTTAACGCCTATGCATATAAAAATCTAACAACAGGGGTGTCTGGAAATGAAAATATTACACTAATATTTATCTTTGGTCTTATATTACTATTCGTAGGGGTATCTGTGTTTGCTAAATTTTCCGTTCCATTTTTTGGTTTCATGCCAAAAATACTTAGCTTGGTATTTGTTTTTAGCGGACTGTATTCATTTTATATGGGAAACCAAGTATTAAAAGCTTCCAAATTACTCATCTTAGAAGAAATATCTTAATAATCGTGAGACTTAAATTGTAGTAGTTCCTTACGAAGTTGAAATAATAGAGCTGATGATTAATCACATATTATTTTTGGTCACGTTAATTGTTCAATATAATCCGTATACAGGCGATTTGCTCTCTAGATAAGAATGCAAAACTCATCATTATATCGTCTCATCACAGTTTTAAAATAACATTACGGTAACAAAACCATTCACTGATCTGGATCAGTTTCCTCGTGTTTTAACTTGTTATGATTACCCATAAATAAGTAACTCATAACATAATTACTGACTAATAAAGGATGAACACGATGGACATTTGGACTAAACTTTTAGGCGATCTTTTCTCTGATACTGTCGGCATTGCGTCATTCAGCGTGATTGCACTGACGTTTATTATTGTTAGTGTGCTCATCAGTATGTTTATTGTTAAAAGCCGATAACGCGCCAGTATTTATCACGGTACAACAATAATTATCAGCAAATAGCGACTATAGTTAATTCATCATCATGAATGTTAGCCGCTTTGCGCCCCCTCATTAATGCCTTAATACATGATGGGCAATAATGAAGGACATTCAGCCACTCGGAGATGTCCATGATCACTATTATCAATCTAGCTGAAGCCAACCTGTTTATTAACCTGTCACAAACCATCACCCACAGTGATTACGAAACCGTATTAGAGCCGGTGATCGCCGATATACTAAAACAACATCAGCAAGTGAATGTCTGCGTTATATTCGCGAATGACTTTACAGGGTTCGAACTGCATGCGTTAGTAGATGATGCGATGATGGGGATAAAGTATTGGCAATACTGGCATAAAATAGCGTTTATAGCCGAACCGAAATGGTTACATACCATGGTAAACGCCATTGAAGCGATAAACCCGATCGCCGTCGAAAGTTTTTCAACGACGCTACAGGCTGAGTTATGGTTTAAAGAAGAAGAGATTTTTTAATCATAGGACAGAAATAGAATAGAATAAAACTAACTGGCCGCAGCGTTGCGGCTATTTTAACTTTACTGTGATTTTAACTTTTCTGCTATTTCGACCAGTATGCCCTGTTCTTCTTCACGGGCAACTGCCAACCATGCACTGGCAGTGTAATCTTCAAATTCAAATAACAAATTAATATCTTGGTATTCTAATACCCAAGCGTGACGATCTGCGCCCCAGTTTTTATCACACAAACGTGCATCTAATAACTCAACTAATGTCGGCGCTAGCGTCGTAAAGTTTTCAAAATTCAATCCCGCATGTTCTAACATTAAAATATTATCAGTCGCTTGCTGCGTTGCCAGTGTCCAGTTCATGTTTTTATCCTTAAATACGTTTGCTCTGCAATGTGCATGGTTAATCGTAAGCGGCTATTTTAGTCAGAAATTGACGCCCAAAGCGTTCCAATTTAACGTGACCCACACCATTTATATCTAACATTTCCGCTTCATTTTGGGGTTTAATCTCTGCCATTTCAGCTAATGACGCGTCATTAAACACCACATACGGCGGAATATTTTCACTGTCGGCAATGTCTTTACGTAACTTACGCAGCGCAGCAAAGAGTTTACGATCATAATTAAAATTGGCGATACGGCTACTGCGTTTTGGCGCTTTGTCGACATTAGTAATAGGTTGTAAGCGTGGCTCGGCTAATTCCAGTGCCTGCTCACCACGTAATACGGGGCGCGCGGCTTCAGTTAACTGCAATACCGAGCTGCGGGTAATGTTTTGCAATAATAAACCGCTGTGGACCAATTGACGCAGAACACTTAACCAATGTTCTTGCGATTTGTCCTTACCAATGCCAAACGTCGATATTTTATCGTGACCACGTTCCTTCACCCGTTGGTTTTGTGAACCTCTTAATACGTCTACAACATAGGCCATACCAAATGCTTGGCCAACGCGATACACACACGACAATGCCATTTTCGCATCTTCAGCACCGTCATAACGTTTCGGCGGATCTAAACAAATATCGCAGTTACCACACGCTCTGTCATTAAACTCACCAAAATAATTCAGTAGTACCTGACGACGGCAGGTTTGTGCTTCTGCAAACGCCACCATGGTATTAAGCTTGTGCATTTCTACACGTTGTTGCTGTTCATTTTCAGTTTGCTCAACCATATAACGCACGCGCATAATATCGGCCGGATCAAACATCAATAACGCTTCTGCAGGTAAACCATCACGCCCTGCACGACCGGTTTCTTGATAATACGATTCGATATTTTTTGGCAGATCATAATGCACCACAAAGCGCACATTGGGTTTGTTAATACCCATACCAAAGGCGACGGTTGCCACCACAATATCAAGTTCATCACGAATGAAGGTTTCTTGAGTATCTTGGCGTTCTTGTTGCGATAACCCTGCATGATAAGGTTTGGCATCAAAGCCCGCGCGGCTTAAACCTTCGGCGACTTCTTCTACGCGTTTACGACTGGTGCAATAAACGATACCACTGACACCGTCTTGCTGTTTCACATAACGTTTTAGTTGGTCTAACGCTTTAAATTTTTCTACCAACGAGTAACGAATATTAGGGCGATCAAAACTCGACATGCTCACTTTCGGATCATGCATTTGCAATTGATTAAGAATATCTAACCGTGTTGCGTCATCAGCCGTGGCCGTTAATGCCATCATAGGCACGTTGGGAAATAGTTGTTTCAACTTACCTAATTGATTGTATTCAGGTCTAAAATCATGACCCCAAGACGAAATACAATGGGCTTCATCAATGGCAAACAAACTGATCTGAAACTGCTGTAGGTATTGTAAGAAATCCCCGACCATCAAACGTTCAGGTGATAAATACAATACCTGCAAGCGGTTATTCTGTAGATCCTGATAGATTTGCGCTGATTCTTGGCGCGCCAAGCTAGAATTCATATACGCAGCCGAGACACCGCTGGCGCGTAAGGCATCGACCTGATCTTTCATCAAGGAAATAAGCGGACTCAGCACGATGGTTAAACCACCTCGCACCAATGCCGGCACTTGATAACATAATGATTTACCGCCACCCGTGGGCATAATAACGAGACTATCGAGACCAGCCACCGCATGTGCGATCACCTCTTCCTGACCCATGCGGAATTGTTGATAACCAAAAACACTTTCAAGCACTTGTTGCGCGGATGGCAGGGTAGAAACGGTTGCAGTCATGATGATTTGATCTCAGTTTGAGTAGTCGTTTAGGACTCGGCTCTAAATAGCGGTAATGCTGTAAATAACGCAATCGGCAATTTTAACAGGTTATCGAGGCAGTAAACAAACTCTAACCGCAACAAAATTTATGCAAATAATATTCACAGCCCCATCAATCGAATAAATATTGCCTAAACTAGATCGTAACAGTATAAAAAATAGTTATATTTATACCTAACCCACATACAAGGAGAGTCTATTGTGGAACCAGTTAATCCAGCTATAGCGGCATTTTTACCGAATGAAGTTCAGGATATGTTCTTCCCTTATGCCAGTGTCATGCTTGCACCTTTGTTACTCAACTTAGTCATAGGTTTTGCCTTGTCTTGGGTTATTGGTGTGCATTTCCGCTATTTTGCTTCTTCGTTTTGTAACCGCCAAGATTTCTCTCGTTTATTTCCGCTACTCATGCTCACCGTGATCCTGATTATTTCCATTGTTAAAGCGTCACTGGCATTAGCATTAGGCCTCGTTGGGGCGTTATCAATCGTGCGTTTCCGTACTCCGATCAAAGAACCTGAAGAGTTGCTGTATTTGTTTTTAAATATTGGTATCGCCGTTGCCCTTGGCGCAGGACAAACCATCGCGGCCATCTCGGCTTGTATTACCACATTAATATTAGTGAGTTTTATCAAACACTCGAAAACCGAGCATCATGGTGAAAAAGGGATTTTCTTATCACTGCGCCACCAACATGAGGGAGAAGATGAAGTTAGTATCAGTGAACTCCAAAAAATATTTACCAAGCATACCACCCGCAGCGATCTGCGACGGTACGACCATGAACAAAAACTAATTGAAGCCACCTTCTTCATTTCGTTCGCCAACAGTGAGCATTTAGATAACTTATTTGAAGCGTTGAAACTGCGCTATCCCGGCGTATCGTTATCATTACTCGAGCAACATAATATTGCTGGAGTGTAACTATGATCCTATCCGAGAACCGGTCGCGGTTTGCTAAACGCGACCGCTGGTATACGATTGGCGGAATATTACTGGTTTTATTCTTTGTCACGCCATCACCAAGTAGCATTAAAATCATGTTGGTTGAGCATGGCTTTGTCGCTCACAGTACTGATAGCAGCGCGAAACAAGCTCAATTAATCGATGCGCTGATTGATGCGCCAATGAAATACCTGAATGCCGATACCAATATTCCTCAGTTACAACTGGACATTAAATATCAAGATTGGATGCGCATAGTTGCCGACCGTAAACAAGCATTACAAGCAGGTCAGATCCCTGACCAACGCGCTG
This sequence comes from Moritella dasanensis ArB 0140, assembly GCF_000276805.1. Classification (GTDB taxonomy): domain Bacteria; phylum Pseudomonadota; class Gammaproteobacteria; order Enterobacterales; family Moritellaceae; genus Moritella; species Moritella dasanensis. The sequence goes on from NZ_AKXQ01000034.1 coordinate 26,316, forward strand.
AAGTAAAAGCCAGTGTTAGCTATGAAGAAAATAAATACAGCGCAAAAGTACGTCTACAAGGCGATTTACTTGATCATGTTGCAGGGCCACAGCGCTGGTCGTTACGGGTAGAATTAAAAGGTAAAAGCAGTCTACTAAAAGTAAAACGATTTGCCCTACTCAGCCCCAATGTACGTGGTAATCATGCCCCCTTGTTGTTTAGTAAAACCTTAGACATCGCCGGCTTCGATATCATTTCACCGCAACATATCCCGGTAAATCTCACAGTGAACGGAACACCATGGGGTTTAATGTTATTGGAAGAAGTCTTTGCCAAAGAATTACTGGCCAATAACAACCGCACCGAAGGCCTGATTGTTAAGTTAGAACAAGCTACGCTTAATGAAAAAAACAGCCAACTACATAAGGTCTTCCGCCCTAAAGTATTTCAACAAAGCGATGCGATTAGTGATCCGAGCTTAAATCAGCAGCGCAAGATCGCACTCACCTTACTCAGTGATTTTCTCAATCAGCGTCGCAGTGCATCCGATGTCTTTGATAGTCGTAAGCTGGGCCAATACATCGCGACCGTCGATCTCTGGTCTGCCTGGCATGCCTTTAGTTGGAACAACTTACGTTTCTACTACAACCCGCATACCGCTAAACTTGAACCGATTCAAAGTGATGAAGCTTTATCACCAGTAGCAGATAAAATCTTATTACAACCAGTGAGTGCCCAGTTCCCACTGATCCAAGCCATGCTTGCCGATACCAAGGTGCAAGAGCAATACGATCAAGCACTCAACCATCTGCTCACGTTAGTCAATAACAAACAACTGCCCGATCAGTTAGCAGCATTACAGCAGCAAATACTCAAAAAAATGCAGCATGGTTCGCCACTACTGCAAGGGTATAGCTTTGATAGTTTAACCGCGCACGCACAGTGTTTAGCACGAGGTTGTCGTGATTTACCGACAATGCCGACCGCTTGGCACCGTCACGTCAATACATTTAGTGCCGAATTACCTTGGGATCTGGCGAGTCAATTCCGCTATAGCAATAATCAAAAGCAACTGCAATTACGTAATAATAACCAAGCACCTATCTCGATCATCGATTTAATTGTCAGTGATAAATGGGGCAGTGAAATTAGTTTAACCGACGCCCCTGAATTACCTTTTACCCTCGCGAGTAATCAAGCGGATAGCAGTTTAATAATTGCGCATCGTGGCGCTTACAATATTAAATTACTTACTCGTCAGGGTGATAAAAAACTGCAAACTTATCGCTTCCAACTGGGTGAATCAGCCACCAGTTTCCTACCGCGTCCCTTACCCATGCAGCAAGAAGCGGATGTACTGGCTAATTACCCTTTCATTCAAATACAGCAGGATGGTTGGTACTTTAAACCAGGAAACTGGCACATTAACGATTACTTGATCACCCCAGCTGATACGCGGGTATACATCCCCGAAAATACCCATTTACGCTTTAGCAAAAAAGCGGGGATGCTTATTTTTGGCCAACTTGATATCGAAGGCAGTCAACAATCACCAGTCACGTTAACACCCAGCAATAATAAAACATGGCAAGGCATTGCGGTATTCGGTGCGGGCAGTAAATCAACCATCCAACATTTGGATATGGCAAAAAGTACCAGTCCCAAGCAAGGTAATTGGCAACCAAGAGGCGCGTTGTATATGTACGATGTCGATCTCGATGCCAGCAATATAACGCTACGTGACAATCGCTCTGAAGATGCATTGAACATGATCAACAGTACCTTTAATTTAGCCAGATTGGTCATCGAAAATGCTTACTCTGATGGTTTTGATTGTGACTTTTGTCAGGGCAAGATCAGTGACAGTCAATTCAATACGGTGGGCGTTAGATCGGGAGGGGACGCCATCGATATTAGTGGTTCTCGCATCATAGTACGTAATAGCCAATTTAGTCAGATCCGTGACAAAGCCATTTCAGCCGGAGAACACAGTGATGTCGATGCCGCTAATATCCAAGTAAATAGCGCGGCGTTTGGCATTGTGGCCAAAGATGGTTCACAGGTGGTTGCCGACAATATAACGGCTGTCGATATTAAACATTACCTGTTCATGGCTTACATGAAAAAGCCCTTCTTTGGTGGTGCCAACCTACAAGCGTCTAACTTTAGCTGTGATAACTGCAGTGACATCAGCATGCTGCAAAAAAATAACGTACTGATTTTAGATGGCCAGCAACAGATGGCGAAGAAATTAAACGTGAAGAAACTTTACACTAGCTCTATGCGCTCGGACAAACCAAAATGACCCCAGATTATCGCTTTGAAGTTAAAATACCGATCCCACTTAATCGTTTAGAGTACATGCTATCGTGGTTAAGACTGTCATCGATGGGATTTCGTCAGCATCACCCTGACCAACATGTGAATAGCGTGTATTTTGACAGTCACCAAATGGCGTGTTTTGCCGAAAATCTTACCGGTATTAGCAACCGTAATAAAATGCGTATCCGTTGGTATCACGATATTACCAACGCAGGTAAGGCCCAGCTGGAATTTAAACAGCGGCGCAGCGGTAAAGGCTGCAAGGTTATTTATCCTTTACAGCTGAACTTTGATGATCCCGATATCACCTGGTCAGAACATATTAAACACTGCCAATCGCAATTATCGCTGCAAGCACTGTCAGAATGGGACAGCCAAACGTATCCAATATTACTCGGTCGCTATAAGCGCCAGTACTTAGTCAGCTTTTGTGGTCGCATACGCGCAACGCTCGATAGTAATATGGAAGTGTACGATCAACGCTATTGGAGTAAACCCAATACCACTCGGTCACGCAGAATGGGCGATTATGTATTGCTGGAATTAAAATGCCAAGACCAACACGAACGCTTGCTCAGTGAGTTAGTGAGCCGATGTCCACTCAACCCATCTCGACACTCAAAATACGTCAACGGTGTAAGGCATATGATCTATGTATAATTATATCAGCAACGCCTGTTATGGGTTAATTACGTTCATCATGTCAACATCGATAGCGGTTAGCCAAGTATATCCGTCAGCGGGTACCGCATGGGTCATTAATGGTCAACAACAAGCGGCGCTAGCACCTGATTGGCAGCAGCAATTTGATTCAGCCAGCGCAGTATCCCAATGGGAAGATGAGCATGCAGATATCAGTATTGGCGGAAGCTATAATCAATATGAAGCAAAAAAAATTACCCAACTCGGTTACATGTATAGCCAAAAACTCGAGTGGGTGATGGGCGAAAAAGAACAACAATTACGCCTGTGGATGGCAGAGCAGCAGCAAGACTATGAATCTCTGTTTCTACACTTTCAACACGACACCCAATTTGAGATACCGACCAACAAACATGCTTTACATACCCCACTTTACGGTATGCCCGAATTCGTTGCGATTCAACAAACCTCAACACTGACGCAGCAGGGACAAATAACACGCCTTAACATGCCAATGCAAACAGCATTGCCACTCGAAAATAATCAAACCTTCTATGTATTTTCATCCGAAAAATTAACTGGACTGGATATTGAATTCACGGGGAAGAAATTAGCGAAGGCCAACATAACTATTGCCCATGCCAGCCAAGACTTCAGCAGTAAGTCGCTAGAATATGCTTGGCAACCACTATCAACACAACCCTTATCAGCAACATTAAATAGCCGTTGGTCACTGCCCACAAGTTGGCCTCGAGTCGCTATTTCACCGCAACTCAGCGCGCAATTAGGCGGTCAACTGGCGATTAAAAATGCGCGTTTTTACATTTTAAAAATAACCGTTAATCATTTAGATTCTGAGGCAAAGCTTACAAAAATACGCTTACCGAGCTGGTATCAATTTAGCCAAAAAGCATCTAAACACTATGTCACTATCCCCGGTTGGGATCCGCTTAACGATAGCAACAAAGACGGTTATATTGATGATCGTGAATACCAACAACGCTCGAACCGCAACGCCAGCGCTCGCTTACCATATCAAGCGCGCTTGATCCCATTAGGTCGAATGTGGAGTGAAGGTTCATCATTTTGTTATGTAAATCTATTCTCTACTGATAACCGGGTGTTGTTAAGTAATTTCCTACAGCAGCGTTGGCAGCAACAGGGTCAACAAGGCGCTTATAATGACTCCCTTTTCCACGTACCCAATCATTCTCAATTTCCAACTGTGAGTGGTGGCCAGATTCTTGAGTTACAAATGCCGGTGCGACAAGCAGGTGCATTTTATTGGCAGAGTCTCAGTGCTTTTAATAAGGGTTTACAAGGATCCAATCAACAAGCTTGGGTTGGTGCCAACATATCTGATTTAAACCTGTTCACCGAACCCGGTTTACAGCCTTTAACCGACGGCTTTAATTTCTTTGTCCGCGAAGATTATATTCACCCCAGTCTTGGGTTATCTGAACAGCGTGGATTACTACAGCGCTGGGAACACTTTGCATTAAGTGCGCAAGGTAAGCGCAGTGTATTGATGGCGCATATGCGTAAAGGCGGTAAAGTACGCTGGCATGGAGACAGTAAAGTTAACTGGCAACACGACCAGACCACCAACCTGGCTATCTTTTACCTGTTAAATAATCCGCAATTAGATTTTTATCAACAATGGAATCATAGTTTCTATTACTCCAGTAAAAATACCCGCGACGATAACTACTATCAAGCCGGTATTCCTCATAATGTTGCCTATCAACCAACCGCCATGCTGCAACAGGATCTTGGCAAACCCATTTCAGCGCCCGCTAATTATCCCGCCGTTGAATACCGAGATAAAGCCAATAAGCCACTGGCATTAAGCAGCGATTCGCAGCTCACCCTGAATAAAAAAACATTAACCATCACACCAAGCCATTGGTTTTATCTCTACCGCAAAACGTCTCTTACGCTGCCATGGAAAAACGCAGCACCGCAAGAAGCCGTTATTGCACGACAATATCAGCAAGGATTAATCCTCTACTACACCGACCGTCATGGTAAAAACAAAAAATTTAGTGAACAAGCCTCTACGACCGTTGATTTACCCGGTCAATACCGCAGGCTGAATGCGGATGGCAGTCTTGGTCAGGTTATGAATAAGATCACCTTAACGGGTTATCAAGGGGTCATCTTGATCCCAGAAAAGCCGTCAACATAAAATAAAATCAACCGAATACACAATTTCAGGTGTATTCGTTTTAAAACTGAGTTACCTTAACGTAACTCAAAGTATAAGTAACATTAATTTTCGATAGCCGATAGCGCTTAAGCAGGATGCATGCAAACAATGACCGAGCAAGATGTAATTGACCAAGAACTCACTGAACAACAGATGTTAGATTTCATCAGTGATATGTTTATGAACCAAATGCCATTTAATGATTTACTGGGTATGCGGATCACCAGTTACACCACTGACAGCATCGAGTTACGTATCAACATGGATGATAAGTTAATCGGTAATCCGATCCGAAAAATACTCCACGGCGGTGTAACGGCCAGTCTGCTTGATGTCGCTGGCGGCATGTTAGTCGCGGCGGCAGCTATTCCACAAATGGAAATTAAAAGTGCAGAAAACTTCCACAAAAATCTTAAATCACTGGGCACTATCGATCTGCGAGTCGATTACTTACGTCCTGGCTGGGGTGATGAATTTACCGCGACAGCGCAGATTATTCGTTCCGGTAACAAAGTAGCCGTCACGCGGATGGAACTACACAATCAAGAGGGAGTGCATATTGCCTTTGGTACCGGTACCTATTTAGTTGGTTAACCAATCGCAAAGATAATTAATATCACTATCGCTGATTATCCATCATTGTTATGCTGGCCGACCTATTTATTCCTATAAAAATCGCTGGCATAACCAATGACAACCAACAATGATACTAAGCACGGCATAATATTCGCCATTCTTGCTTATGTAATGTGGGGCATGGCTCCGCTCTATTTTAAACAATTACACCAAGTACCAGCCTATGAAATCCTAGCCCATCGCGCGCTCTGGTCATGTATCCTCATTGCGGCATTGTTGAGCCTATTTAAATTATGGCCAATGGTAAAATCGGTATTATCCGTGCCTAAGAATGTATTATTACTGCTGTGCACATCATTGCTGATCAGTGTTAACTGGTTAACTTACATTTGGGCAGTAAATAACGATCACTTGCTCGATGCCAGCTTAGGTTATTTTATTAACCCCATTATTAACGTTTTTCTGGGTATGGTGTTTTTATCTGAAAGGTTGCGTAAGTTGCAGTGGGCAGCGATTTTATTGGCGGTGATCGGCATCTTAATTCAAGTTATCACGCTAGGCTACCTGCCTTGGGTGGCGTTGGTATTAAGTTGTAGCTTTGGTTTTTATGGGTTACTGCGTAAAAAGTTAAAACTCAATGCACTGGTTGGTCTGTTGATTGAAACCATTATCATGCTACCAATCGCGGCGACCTATTTGTTTATCTTTGCAGACTCTGCGACATCGGATCTAAGCGCTAATAGCCTACACCTTAACTTGCTGTTACTCAGTGCCGCCTTTGTCACGACAATACCGTTACTATGCTTTAATCATGCAGCCGTACGCTTGCCGTTATCAACGTTAGGCTTCTTCCAATACATAGGTCCAACATTGATCTTTATCTTGGGTGTGACACTTTATGATGAAGTCGTTAATACAGAAACATTAATGACATTTGGATTTATTTGGGCTGCATTGGTGGTATTTAGTATCGATGGTTTTAAAAATAATCGCCATCAACGGGCAAAATTAAAATCTTAATGGCGCAAGTCAAAATACGTATACAAGTATAACGTTAACCATCAACACCCCGATCAGTTATTACGGGTGTTGGTGTTATTCGCGATCAGCATAATCTTCAAGCTTCAAAAAAGTGATCGGTATATCCAGTCGACCCGGCACTAAATTGCCAAACTTATCATAACCGCCATCCAAAAATGACATATTCACTTCCGATACCGCAAAAAACGTCGTCATCAGTGGCATCCCTTGATGGGTAATACAAGAATCAACATCGGTCTCACCGACAAAGGTACTCGTGACCTTTAACTCAATCAATAATTCGCAATTATTGCTAATACTAAGCTGAGACTGAGTCAAACTGGCTAATACTTGCGGGAAATAATAAGCACCAGCAAAATCAGATGCACGTGGGATAGTGTAACTGTATAAACGAATCAAACCGTTGGGTGTAGCCACAAGTTGCAAAATACGCTGGCGGAATGGCTTGTTTGGCGAGTCAATAATACGACTCTCGATGTACAGCCATTCACCATCAATGCGATCTTGCCAAATCGGCAGTATTTGCAAGCCGATGTTAACTGCTCGCCCTTGAATAATGTCGTTAGTCGATCTATGAGTACCAGCTAACCATTGCTTTAATAACACTGTATTTTCTGATTTAAATACAGCAGAATAAGCAAATGAGCTGAACAGACACATAAGCGCGACGATAGATCGTAATATCAAAATAACTCCCTGTAGCCACATCGGTAGCGCTAACATCCAAGTTAGCGTGCAGTATGCAGTGATACTATCCTAAAAAATCGCGCAACTATACTACAAAAAGTTGAATCTGACTATAGAGCCTGCAATCTAGCGTAAGATACTACCAACCATTTGCTGCCGAGTTGATCAAACTCAATTTGAATGCGGCATTGCGGGCCACTGCCTTCATAGTTCATCACAATACCTTCACCAAATTTAGCGTGTAATACGCGCTGACCTAATTGATAACCGGTCGACTCAAATGACATTTTTTCAGAACCCGCACTAAAACGCCCAAACTGGGTTGGTTGGCGGATTTGAGTTTTCAAACGGATCTCTTCAATGTACTTTTCTGGTATTTCACGGATGAAACGTGATGGACGGTGATTCATCTCTTTACCGTATAAACGACGTGACTCTGCATAACTGATATAGAGCTTCTTCATGGCGCGGGTAATACCGACATAACAAAGACGACGTTCTTCTTCCATACGGCCTGCTTCTTCTGTCGATTGTTGACTTGGGAACATACCTTCTTCGACACCGACCATGAAGACCACGGGGAACTCCAGACCTTTCGCCGAGTGTAATGTCATCAATTGCACAGCATCTTCAAATTCATCCGCTTGGCCTTCTGCAGATTCTAATACTGCAAAGGCTAAAAATGCCGATAACTCGGTCATTTCTTCACTGTCATCGGGGATCTTAAAACCACGGGCAGCAGAAACCAGTTCGTCTAAGTTCTCAATACGGGATTGGGCTTTCTCGCCTTTTTCCAGCTGGTACATAGATTTCAGGCCAGAATGTAATACCACATGATCGATTTGTTCATGCAGGGCTAACTCAGCAACATCGTTATCCAGTTCGGTGATCAGCTCAACAAACTTACGGATCGAACTTGCTGCGCGACCGGCAATCAAATTGTTATCAAGTAAATAGATCGCGGCTTGCCACAAGGTTGAGCCCTGCTCGCGGCTTGCATCGCGTAATAATGACAACGCGCGATCACCAATACCACGTGTGGGTTTATTGACGACGCGTTCAAATGCCGCGTCATCATCGCGGTTATTCTTCAAACGCATATACGCCATCGCATCTTTCACTTCAAGACGCGCGAAGAAACGCAGTCCACCATAGATACGATAAGCGAGTTGTTCTTGTAATAACGCATCTTCCACCACGCGAGACTGAGCATTACTGCGGTATAAGATCGCGCAGTCACTGAGTGAACCGCCTTTATCTTGCCATTCTTTAATCCGGCCAACGACAAAACGTGCTTCATCGACTTCATTGAATGACGCATACAAGGAGATCGGCTCGCCTTCGTTGTCTTCGGTCCATAATTCTTTGCCCATACGCTCGCTGTTATTGACGATAAGCGCATTAGCGGCATTCAAAATATTGCTGCTCGAACGGTAGTTCTGCTCAAGTTTAATGGTTTTTGAACCTTTAAAGTCTGTTAAGAAGCGTTGGATGTTGGCCACTTGCGCGCCACGCCAGCCATAAATAGACTGATCATCATCACCCACGATCATCAAGTTACCGCGATCACCCGTTAACATACGTAACCACGCATATTGGATGTTATTGGTATCTTGGAATTCGTCTACTAGGATGTTAGAAAAACGCTCTTGGTAATGAGTTAAAATATGTGGTTTGTTCAACCAAAGTTCATGTGATCGTAATAACAGCTCACCGAAATCGACTAAACCAGCACGATCACACGATTCTTGATAGGCTTGATAAATCTTGATCCAGGTACGTTCAATTGGATCATAGGCCTGTAAATGTTCAGGGCGTAAACCTTCATCTTTTTTACCGCCGATATACCACATTGCCTGTTTTGCTGGCCACTGCTTTTCATCCAAATTCATGGCTTTGATCAAACGTTTTAATAAACGCAGTTGATCGTCACTGTCGATAATTTGAAATTCAGCGGGCAAACCCGCATCCAAATGGTGAGCGCGTAATAGACGGTGAGCGATACCATGGAAGGTACCAATCCACATGCCTTGCTGGCGGCCTTTTAATAGCTTATCAACACGGCCACGCATTTCTGCGGCGGCTTTATTGGTAAAGGTTACTGCTAATAAAGAATAAGGTGAGCAGTCTTCCACCTGCATTAACCAAGCTAAGCGATGTACCAATACTCTGGTTTTGCCACTACCTGCGCCAGCTAACACCAGCATGCTTGATGGTGGCGCCGCAACGGCATTACGCTGCTCATCATTGAGGCCGTCCAGTAAGAGAGATACATCCATAATTTAGTCACCTTAGACTGTATATTTAATCAGTAGAATAAAAGGATTATAACAGGCTTGTTAATTCATCCAAGTGCGTTATTTCAATATCGGGTAAATGACTGGTTCTGTTACTCGTCATTAACGATTGTTGTTGATCATTAAACCAAGCAGACATGAAGCCATTAGTGATTGCACCGGCCACATCAGACTTAAGGTGATCGCCCACATGGAGAATATGTTGCGGTGGTAATGCTAGCGTTTCTGCCGCCAGGGTAAATAAATCCGGATACGGTTTCATTCTCAAGCCATTACCCGGTTTTATTACGGCGGTAAAAAAAGGCGTTAGGCCAATTTTATCGGTATCGACATTGCCATTGGTTACCGCAATTAACGGGATCTTACTGGCGAGTTCAGCTAATACAGTAAAGGTATTTTCTGGTACCACAAAGTCACTACGTACGGCCAGCACTTGCTTAAAAATATCTTCAGCCACTGCACGTGCATCTTGATCGCTATAACCATGACGTAAAAATAACGCAGTTAAACAAGCAACGCGGATCGCACTGACATCATGAATTAAGCTCGGCTGTTGATGTATCACGTGGCGTTTTAACTGCGCCCAAGTATTATCATCTAAATGTCTGATGTGTGGATATTGACTGCGTAAATGCATGTGCATCCAAGCCTCGGCCCGACGTACGACCGGACCGTTATCATATAAGGTATCGTCAAGATCAAAACTCATGGCTTTAATCTGTTGTAATCGTCGATAGAATTTCATTAATCCTCCCTGTTCTTTTTCTTTGCGCGAGGGTGAGCGGCATCATACACTTTGGCCAGATGTTGAAAATCTAAACTGGTGTAGATCTGCGTCGTACTGATACTCGCATGCCCTAATAGTTCCTGAACCGCACGCAAATCACCGCTTGATTCAAGCATATGCGTGGCAAACGAATGACGTAATTTATGCGGGTGAACATGACTCGTTAATGTTTGCTGTTGCCCCCACTTCGCCATACGACTTTGCACACTGCGATGCGAGATCCGACGGCGCAATTGACTGACAAATAATGCTGGCTGCGCACTATCGGCATATTCACCACGTACGGCGAGCCATTCTTTTAATGCGGTAATAGCGACACTGCCAATGGGTAACTGGCGCTGTTTATCACCTTTACCAATGACCCGCATGGTTTTATCAGCTAATTTAACGTCTTTTAAGTCCAAGTTAACCAGCTCGTCTAACCGTAAACCTGCCGAGTACATTAATTCCATCATGGCTTTATCACGCAACACTAAAAACGGAGTGTCTTTTTCTTCCGCGTTGGATACCGCGAGTAATTGATTAATTTCATCAACATCCAGATTTTTGGGTAATGATTTATGTTGTCGTGGTGCTGATACACCTTTCGCGGGATTGGCACTCAAATCACCTTGCAGCACCAAGTAATCACAGAAACTGCGCAAGGCTGACAATTTTGTCGCCAGACTGCGAGGCGATAAACCCAGTTTATGATTTAAGGTCGCTAATTTACGTACTTGGGACGCATCCAGCGCACGCCATTCCGTGATCGGAAACGTCAGCATTTGCTCGGCGAATAAGGTCAAATGGCGGCGATAGTTACGCGCAGTATGCAGACTCAATTGTCGCTCACTGGTGATATAACGTAAAAACCGTTCAATTGGTTTCAACAACTGCACAGGTAAATCAAGTTGTATAGGTAGATCGCATGGTGCAGGTAAGTCATTACCTGCAGCGATATTATTTTTTGATGGCGTTGTCACGTAAAGGCATCAGTTGCGGTAACAGGGTAGAGATAATGCGGCAAAGCTGACCTAACAGCAAGTTATCCATGCCCGCTTGATAATGATCGGCGTTGGCACTACCGATAGCAAGTAACCCATATTCGCCACGCTCACCCAATGCCATTAAGGCCACGGAGTTAACCAAGGCATCTTGGCCAAACAGTAAGGCTTTATCGACACCAGCCACAGGACCAAAATAATGATCACCACCGGCAAACTGTTGCTGACGAATACGCACTAACTGTCCCGCTGAAATCGCCAGCGGATAATATTGCGATTTAAGATGAAAATAAGCTTCATTCAGATGTAAATTAACCGCAGCCAAAGGCAGTTGCGATTGAATTTGAGTCACCAGAATACGCTGCATTTGCATCACCGAAGTACAATTAAACAAGGCCGTATAAATATCTGCATAGATACGAAATAATTTATCGTTATCGGCAGCAATCGCCACTAACTGTTGTAATTGCTGTTCTAAATCGGCAATACGCTGGCGTTGACGCTCTAACCTTAGCGTCACCAAAGACACGCTGCCTTGGGCACCATGAGAGATAGGTAAGGAATCGACTAAGTCATTATTACGCACAAAAAAATCTGGATCCGCCTGCAGAAAGGCAATCACATCTTGCTCTGTCATCACAGCCGGCTCCGCGATCAACATTGGCACTGCAACGTCGATCATATATTAATTTGTCCATCGTATACATGTGTTGCAGGACCCGTCATGAATACCGGTGTACCTGGACCTCGCCATGCTATTTGTAATTTACCGCCAGGCAGTTCAATACACACATCTTGACCCAGTTTACCTTGTAATTGACCGACAACTGCAGCCGCACAAGCACCCGTACCACACGCTTGAGTTTCACCGACACCGCGTTCATATACCCGTAACTTGGCATGATCGGGCGACATGACTTGCATAAAGCCAGCATTTACTCGGTTAGGAAAACGCTCGTGATGCGCGATCGCATGACCAAGATCAGCCAACGGTGCCGACTCGATATCATCGACTAAAGTAACACAATGCGGGTTACCCACAGACACCGCCCCACAAAATACCGTGCTGTCTAATGCCCGTAAAATATAGGTTTTTTCTTGTTGTTTAGCACGAAACGGAATTTTATCAGGGGCCAATTCAGGCACCCCCATATTCACCGTGATCTGACCATCGTATTCAACCTGTAAAGAAATTTTACCGCCACTGGTACTTACCGCGATCTTACTCTTATTGGTTAAACCTTTATGACGCACAAAACTAGCAAAACAACGCGCACCATTGCCACACTGCTCTACTTCGCTGCCATCGGCATTAAAAATACGATAATGAAAATCAAGATCAGGGTCATAGGGCGCTTCTACCACTAACAGTTGATCAAAGCCAATACCGGTATTTCTATCCGCCAAACGACGGATATTGTCATTATTAAAGAATACATTTTGGGTCACACAGTCAACAACCATGAAATCATTACCCAAACCGTGCATCTTGGAAAACTGTATAAACATATGAACCTGTAACCTTTATTTCATTCAGTAGGTAAACTAATATTACGCAGGTAAACGACTATTGTGCTGGCAAAATCGCTTCGTCTTTCCAGATCTCTGCCAGTTCTTCTCGGCGACGAACTAAATGCGCCACATCACCATCTACCATCACTTCAGCAGGTCGGCTACGAGAATTATAGTTCGAACTCATCGTTGAACCATAAGCACCGGCAGAACGTACAACAATATAATCATCCATAGCGATGGTTAAATCACGGTTCTTACCTAAGAAATCACCGGTTTCACAAATAGGACCAACAACGTCATAGTTGCGAGATTCACGCACTAACGATTTATTCACTGGTGCAATCGCTTGCCATGCGCTGTATAACGCTGGACGAATAAGATCGTTCATTGCGGCATCGACGATAGCAAAGTTTTTATGTTCAGTAAGTTTTATATACTCAACTTTACTCACCAACACACCGGCATTCGCCATGATCGCACGACCAGGTTCAAAAATAAGCGCCAGTTTGCGACCCGCTAACTTATCTTTTAATGCCTGAGCATACTCTGCTGGTAATGGTGGCGTTTCGCCTTCATAAGGCACACCTAAACCGCCGCCCACATCAAGGTGCGCAAGCACAATACCTTGAGATGACAGTTTATCAATCAATACCAATAACTTATCTACGGCTTCTAAAAACGGTGAAAGCTCAGTTAACTGAGAACCAATATGACAATCAACACCGTTTAATTTAATGCCCGGCATTTTACTCGCCGCTTGGTAAACACCTTCAGCAAGATCGATATCGATACCGAATTTATTTTCTTTTAAACCGGTTGAAATATACGGGTGCGTACCAGCATCAATATTCGGATTAACACGGATAGATATTGGCGCTTGAACACCTCGGCTTATCGCAATTTCATTAATGCGTTCTAATTCAGATGTAGATTCAACATTGAAACAATGAATTTGATGATCGAGTGCTAAATTGATTTCAGCTACCGTTTTACCGACACCCGAGAACACCACTTTGCTTGGATCACCACCGGCCGCAATCACCCGTAGCAATTCACCACCAGAGACAATATCAAAACCTGAACCTAAACGCGCCATCACGTTAAGCACTGCAATATTCGAATTAGCCTTTACCGCATAACAAACCAAGTGCGGGTGCTCACCAGCGGCGTCATTAAATGCATGCCAATGGCGTTCAATTGTCGCTCGGCTATATACATAAGTTGGCGTACCAAATTTTTCTGCAACGTCTGCAATCGCACACTGTTCTGCAAATAACTGGCCATCATCCTGATAATTAAAATAATCCAATGCTCTATTCCTTTTCTTTAATTCGTAAACACATCCATTCATTGCCCATCATGTGACAATGTTTGTTTATTCCGCTTCACTGCTTGGCGTCTTACTCGCCACATTATTATCAACACTATTATCCACACTTTGCGCTGCTGGTGTCGCGACTGACTTGGCCTTCGGGGCATCACGTCCTGTTCCTGGCGCATATAAAGGACCCGAAATACCACAACCACTCAGCAAGCTAGCACTAAATAACAAGGCTAATGTAATAAATGTTGTTTTTCTTACTTGGCTCATAACCGACTCAATGATAAATTAATTCTATCCCTTATAATCGCACTGACAAAATTAAAAGCAATAGGATTAATAAAAAATGACTGATTCAGAATTCCACGAACAAGTAGATGAACTATTAATTAGCTTTGAAGAGATCATTGATGACAGTGATGTTGAGCTCGATTATGAAAACAGCAACAGTATTTTGACTTTATACTGCCGTGATGGTTCGCAAATCATTTTGAACAAACAAGCACCATTACATCAGATTTGGGTAGCAACGAAAGCCAATGGCCATCATTTTGCATTAATTAATGATACTTGGATAGATAATCGCACCCAGCAATCATTATCAGTCGTGTTGACTGAAGCGGTTAAAAATCAAGGCGGTGAAGACGTTAGTTTTTAACGTGAAGTGAATACCAACGGCGTAAATAAAGCAACATTGACGTAGTTGGTATGATCTCAATAGTAGTGCTGCTGATTTTATTGGTCTTATGAATACCATCACGCTAATGCTGTTATCGCTAAATTTTAGGCAAAGAAAAAGGCCGCACTAGATGACTAATGCGGCCTTTTTACGTTGTCGTAATAGCTCATATCCTTGAACTTATTGTGCTCCCTGCACTTAGACGTTTTTACCTAATCCGTTAGGTGATTTACTTTTCCCCAATCCTTTGAGTTGTTCCTTTTGGCAATCCTAGCCTAACAAGTCATCCTAACCTGTTTCTCATCTCCGTCCTGGAGGTGTCCTTTATTCACTCTAAATCCGTGAGTGCTATCCTTGTAATCCACCACATCCTTGCGGTTTCAGTAGAGGGCCAAGTCATCATCCTGATGAACTTCCTGCGTCTCTGGAAACAAATATAACAAATCTAGAAACAATAAATAGCGATAAAAAACAAATTTAATTAGTGCTAAAACACTAACTTTTCAGTGCAAATCGCTACAAATACCGTGAGAATAGGCTGTAAGCCTTGTATATCAAGAAATAAAAACATTCACTACCTAAGATCACCCCTGAATATAAGTACGATGTCCCGCAACATGAATAGTCGATCTCTTACACGCCAATGTCAGTGGATAAACTCACCGCCTATATCATGTAAATCAGCAGCAGTTTATTTGTGATCGAGATCACTCGACCTTATTAATCACCACCAATAATCAATCCAAAAGGCGCTAATAGTTGTTCCTGCTGCCAGCTACAAATAGTCACACCGTACAAATTAACCCGTCGAGGGTCGAGTCCGGTTAGATCTACATGGCTTAAATTACAATGCTGAAGATTAAACTGTGACCAACTTTCTTGAGAAAATTCACCGCGACTCAAATCAGAGCCCTGTAAGGAGGCGCCGACTAAATTACAACCAGTCCAGCGGTTTTCATACAAGTCACATTTTTCCAGTCGCTGATCTGCAAGGTTGGCATAACTCAAATTACATTGGGTTATATAAACAGAACAAAAGAAGATTTTTTGGGTAATATAATTAGCAAAACTGGCACGACTAAAATCGACACCCTTTAAATTACAGCCTCGAAATTCACTACCAAAACACTCAGCACCAATGAACCTACTCATATTTAAGTCGCAATTTTTAAAACTCGCGCCTTTCAAGTCAGCATAATCAAAACAGCAACCGCTGATATCCCCTTGCTCGATAAATTTACAATCAATAAACTCAGCATCACTTAACTGGGCATGATTAAAATCACAACGGTAAAATGCACAGCGCGTAAAAATCATTGATTCTAAATCTTGATCGGCAAAATCTGCTGCAATAAAGGTATTATCGGTCGTCTTCATAATCTCATTCTCTTGCTCTAATTAGCCTCAGATTACTACCAATACAGCCATCAGACCAAGCACTTTTATAACGCTAATGATAAATAAAAACAGGTCATTATAATTGCGATTTTAAGCGCTATAGCGAAGTGCTAGTGAGGGAAAAATGAATCAAATTGAATGGCAGTAGAATGTTCAATAGCGACGGCGATAAGCCTGGTTAAGCGCGTTAAACATGCATGGGAGTAAATGCACCGGTTCGGCAAGAAATAGTATAATAAAGCAGCAAGGTAAGTCGTTGACAGGTCGTTAAGAAGAGACGTAAAAATAAAACCGTAGATAAAGAAAAGGACGGCATAAATGCCGTCCTTAAATAGTCGTGTAGCCCAATCCTTGAACTAATTTTGCTCCCTGCAAATTGACTTACCTAAATCCGTTAGGTTTAACTCCCAATCCATTGGGTTTTTTTATTACCATCCTGGTACAATAAATCAATCCGATTTATTTCCTCTCCATCCTGGAGGTGTCCTTTATACTCATATCCGTTGAGTGTCCATCGCATCTTCATCCTGAAGACTTTTCCTTGCGACCACATCCTGTGGTAAATCCTATTCGATAATCCATATCTAGTTAGTAATCCTTACCAACTACGTCTGCGTCCTTACTGATACCTACTATAGAGAAATGCCATTTTGCTGCAATACGTAAATCGACATTTTTGCATAAAAAATACAAGATCCAGGTCACAAAACACTTTTAAACAATTAATTTCAACAACTTAAAAACCAAGACAAGGTGTATCACATCATTATAAACGAATAAGACCACAACCATAAAATGGCGAACTCTTACATTCACAATGGGCAATGTCTTACAGGTGTAAATCAAATGAAAAAATAAAAGTTGTCGTTTTTAATAAAAGCACCTAGGCGGTGGTCATTATGGATATAAAATGAGGAACTATTTCGTCGATACGTAAGGAATTACTTCTAATTCTTTGTTTTCAGAATAGACGATATCGTAAAACTGCGGTAAGTTGAAATTGGCAAATGTACCTTCGTTACGCGATTCTTCCTGAGAATTGGTATAAAAGCGATGAACACCTTTGATCAACTCATCTTTATTACCACTTAAATGCTGGTAAGTTTCCACGCGGTTAGCTTCATCGACTATATAGACGTTGAAACCATTTTTATAATTTTCAAAAAAGAACTGCACTAAGCCTTCTGACGAATGCGACTCCACCGCCAAAGGCGTACCTTCTGCTGTGGTAGTTTTATCAATTCGTAATGGCATCTGCTCTAACTTACGCTCAGAGATATGGTTATACAGATCCAGCGAACTCTCGAGTTTACGAATAGAGACGCCACGGCGTTCAAAATAAATGCCAAAGCGGTCTTCACTAATCGTTAGCATTTTAACGACCTGATCTTTATCTCGTTGTAATCGCGTACTTATACAATCTCGTACCAAACGTTCGAAGCTATGACGGATCAGACCACGAAAGTGCAAGCTATAACAGAACACCTTAATTGAATCAGGTTCTCTCGCGTCTTGATGCATCTTGCCCATAATAGTGGTTAATGCATCAACAATACGTTCTTCACCAGAAAAATGTAGTGTTCTCACTTCATTCCAAGAATTACGATAAATCAGATCGATACTACCGACTAAGCAGGCTTTACAATCACCAAATGAGAATACATCACTGGTATTAGTATCAAATTCAATAATACGACCACCCCAATGGTTAGTCGGATCATGTTCTAAATTCAAAAATATAGATAAATCACGGATTTCACAAGGGCGACTTAATGCTTGATTAGAGGCTGGTTTTGCTTGAATTGGAAATTTGTTTTTAAGATCTTTACAGAATGAGTTCAGCACATCGCTGTTCATATCTGAATCTTGATTAAATATATCAACTTGCGTTTTATCCGCCATCAAACCGTTGAAGTAACTCCAGGCCACTAATTTACTCAAATAGCCGTTATGCTCTAAAGGTTTACGACCGACAATCTGCATTGGCTCTAACGACGAGTTATATAAGTACCAACCGGAATTATTAAAGCGGCCATCGGGTACTTGCACAAAACTGAGTTGGTGTTCCGATAAGTCTGGCGAGATCTGTGGGTTAATGTAAGTCACTTTACCCGGCAGAGATTCAAACGCGGCATATAACTTACGCGATAAAATACCGATATCGGCAGGGTTAATCGATTCACTGATATTATTGCGACGGGCGAAACCAATCAGGTTACGGTAACCCTTCATCATCGCATCCAATAATTCGGGATGCGCTTCTTGAACCTGCTCAATCTTCCAATTATCGCGATTATCAAGATGGGCAATACGATCAGGATGCCAGTGCCATTCGCTAATGACGTCAGCAACAGAACTACGATGCCACTCTGGACGCGCCAATTTTTCAGCGGCGCAATTACCACTGAACATTTTCAAGTAAAAACAACGACGTAATAAATCAACGCGGGCGTTATCGCCTATTTTTTCGAGATAAGCCGTTACTTTAACTAAAATCTGATAATAGGTATCGTGTGCTAATGCTAATTGCGGTGAAGAGGCTAACTCTAGTGAAGACGCCAATTGAAAGTTTTCTTTCATTATTTGCGATAATAAACGGTTATTTGGGTATTCAGCTGAGTAAGCTTCCATTAATAGGGTTTTCAATACCGCCTTATAAGGGGAATCGATACCTTTATACAGCTGCCATAATGCAGATCCAAAATATTCTTCAGCCGGAATACGCGGAAATCCGCCTAAATCGACCCATTCATTACGATCAAGTACGCCATCGGCAACCAATTCATCAACGTAATCATCATAATTGTTGTCAAATTCAACCGGTAAAATGTGCCATAGACTTGGCTTACCGGCGATCCGTAAGGCACTACGATAAAATTCATCTAACAAAAGAAAGTGTTGGGCACTGCCACAACTTTCTTTTGTCATCACCGCATTATTTACTTTACGAAACTTATCTTCTGCAATTAAAAAGAAATTAACTTCAATATTATATGTTTCAGCCCACACCGTGATTAACGTGCATTTCTGCTCTAATAAATCAGCTTGCTCTGCACTCATCGCCGGATCATGGCATACCCAAATATCGAGATCACTACGCCAATTCTGACCAATCGAACCGGTACTGCCCATCGCATATAAACTGTATATAGGCGAACAAGTAACACATGTGTCATCCGTTAATTCGACATTTAATGCAGTTAAATAATCTTGTTGTTGCTCATCTGGCGTAAACAAACAAATGCCATGCGGAACCGCTGTATCAAGATAAACAGGTAGATTGGGGTGATTACAATGCAGTAAAAGAGGTAAAATAGCTGTTACTTCACGCCCGTTATCATCCATTAAGGATAAGGCACGATCAAGTCTAAGCTGATTGAACAGTTTAGCTTTCAGTTTCAGTTCAACAATTTTATTCTGCAAAATAAAACCTTAAATGAGGAAAACCATGCTTACTATTAACTGACTTTTAAACATTAAAAATCACTTAATATGGCGGGCACAGAAGTGTGATGATGCTAACAGTTTTCTAGATAATGGTAAACTTATAGCGCCAAAATAGTCACATTATTAAAATGGGTAACCTTAATGCTCGATTAAAATCATCCAAATTGTTGCTTCATAACTATTGTGGCGGTTCATAAATTTGTTATCTATTATTATAAATCGGGTTCGCACAAGTGATTGCCGTGCATTTTGTAAACAAAAAGAAGTAAAAAAGATCGCAACCAAACAATTTAAATAAAATAATTAATTTAGGGGTTGCATAACCAATTGGATCTGGATAATATCTGCCTCCTCGATTAGGGGCGCTGCTTCAAAACAACGTTACCAACATTAATCGAAAGTATGGGGTCCTTAGCTCAGTTGGGAGAGCATCGCCCTTACAAGGCGAGGGTCACTGGTTCAAGCCCAGTAGGACCCACCATATATTAAATCTGGTTATATATCTTTTATAAGATAAGTAACGGGATTTACTATGAAGAAAGAATTCGGGGGCTGTTAGCTCAGTTGGTAGAGCAGTTGACTTTTAATCAATTGGTCGAAGGTTCAAATCCTTCACAGCCCACCACTTTCTTTATAACACAGTATTGTCGCGGGATGGAGCAGT
>NZ_AKXQ01000035.1 GCF_000276805.1 Moritella dasanensis ArB 0140
CCAATTGGCTTCCATTTTTATTACTATTAACTTTAATTTCAGAACGCTCTATTTTTTATAGCTTGTCCCTTAACTAGGCTAACGTATATTATTCGCTGTCTTTAACTTGTAAACCGACGTTACCAGTCTTAACGATATCAATGATACCTTTCTTGAATAATTGACCTACAGCGCTTTTAAAGGTTTTCTTACTTACGCCAAATAAACGAGAGATTGTTTCAGGGTCAGTTTTATCTGTCACTGGCATGAAACCACCGTGTTTATTTAGTTCTGACAATAAAACTTGGCTGAAGTCAGACACTTTACCGTGACCAGGTTCGTTAAGCAGGATATCAATTTTGCCATCTTCACGCACTTTTTGAATATATGCTTTTTGCTTTTCGCCACGGTTTAATTTCTTAAACATTTCGTTCTTATAAACAACGCCCCAATGAGTATTGTTTACAATCACTTTGTAACCAAGTTCAGTTGGGTCAACTGGCGTAATTTCAACTTCTTCGTGTATTTTGTAACGAGCCGGCACATTATCTACGTGACGGTCTAGTTTAGTTGTTGCAGTGATTCGACCGTGGATACGATCTAAATAAATAGCAACAAGGTATTCACGTCCTACTTGTAATGGAGTGCGTTGTTCGCTGTAAGGAACTAACAAATCTTTGTCTAAACCCCAGTCGAGGAATGCACCAACATTGTTTACTTGTTTTACTTTCAGCATGACGAATTCGCCAACAGCACCCAGTACTTTTTGCGTTGTTGCAATGATACGGTCTTCTGAATCAAGGTAGATAAATACCTCAAGATCATCACCGATATCAATATCCATTGGTGAGTTTGTAAAAGGTAATAGTATTTCACCTAATACACCGCCGTCCAGGTAGAAGCCCGATCCAGTTTCTTTGATAATTTCTAAGGTATTTAACTTACCTAATTCTGCCATAGTTCTTTGCTCTGTCTTGAAATAATGAGGGTTATTATAGATCACCCAATAATGTGGGCAATGTACCACGAAGCGCGAAAAAAACCCAATATTTGCGGATGAATTAATATTAATTACTAGAAAGGTTAAATATATGCACTAATATTGCTTGATAATAATGCCTTCTGTTATACTTCGCGCACTTAATTGCGTTTTTTCTGAAGTCTAAATTCTCAAAACCTTTGCGCAATTCCCAATTCCCTTAATATTAGTATAAATTATCATGACACAACAAGACATTAAACTAACACGACTTAATAAATATATCAGTGACACAGGTTACTGCTCTCGCCGCG
Source organism: Moritella dasanensis ArB 0140 (assembly GCF_000276805.1). Lineage (GTDB taxonomy): Bacteria > Pseudomonadota > Gammaproteobacteria > Enterobacterales > Moritellaceae > Moritella > Moritella dasanensis. Next base: position 1,273 of record NZ_AKXQ01000035.1, read on the forward strand.
AGGCGGACCGCTTAATTGAGCAAGGTCGCGTAACTATCAATGGTGTTATTCCTGAAATGGGAACGAAAGTGTCAGATGATGATGTGGTCTCTGTAAATGGTAAGCCAGTAAAAGAAAAACAAAAGCGTATCTACATTGCCTTAAACAAGCCAGAAGGTATTACCTGTACAACTGAGCGTCACATTCAAGGTAACGTGATCGACTTTATTGATTACAGTACCCGTATTTTTCCAATTGGTCGTCTTGATAAACCATCTGAAGGTCTTATCTTCCTGACCAATGACGGTGATATAGTTAACAAAATTTTGCGTGCCGGTAATGCGCACGAAAAAGAATATACAGTCAAGGTTGATAGTACCGTGACAGATAAATTCTTAACGGATATGGCGCGCGGTGTACCCATCTTAGATACGATCACTAAACCGTGTAAAGTGACACGTGAAAGTCGTTTTGAATTTAAAATAATTTTAACGCAAGGTCTGAATCAACAGATCCGTCGTATGTGTGAACACTTTGGTTTTCAAGTTAAAGCACTTACACGTACACGTATTATGAACATCGATATGAAAGGGCTAAGTACAGGTCAGTGGCGTCTGCTTACTGATAAAGAAATGGCTGAGATAAACAGCATGGTTGAAAGTTCAAGTAGTACTGAAGAAGCTTCTGACTACGGCCAGGAAAAGCCTAAAACAAAAGGTCTGCATTCTAAACGTGGTGTGAATAGTGCCGCACGTCAAAAACGATTTGGTTATGGTGACTATGCTCCGACAGCGGGTCAAGTTTTGAATGAAGAATCAACGTCTGACTTTTGGAATCAAGGTGAAGCAAACGCTGATTTCGATGAGCAAGATGAACCGATTGGCGATTTCTGGGCTCAAAATGCAGTAAAGACTGCTGTTGATAGTCACCAAGATGAATCGACAGATGAGTCTACTGATGATGTTTGGAAACAAGCTAAAGCGACGACTTACTCTGATGAGCAGATTGCATCAAGAGCGCGTTTTAACAAGAAAGAAAAAGAAAAATCAAAAACTCGTTTTGCTGATATCGCAGAAAATGAAAAAGCAAAACAGGATTCGAGTAATACAAAGCCTGCTGCGCCGCGTGTGAAAGGCACTCTCTCGTTGAAAAAGAAGTAGTCAGATATAATGTCAGTTGATAATTACGCTCAGATAGACATTCCGTTTAATGCTCGCTACACCTGTTTATTTTGTGGTGAACCATCTAACGATGCTGTTAATATTCCATATTCTGTCGATGATATACCCTACGCGCCGCATGAGCCTTTATCTGTGCCTGCATGTAGCGAGTGTCTGGTAGTGGTTAAAAAAGCCCGTTGTCAGTCTATTTATCAATATCGCAATGCTGTAAAAGCAGCGTTAACACGGAAATATCAAAAAGCGTTAAGCATAGGTTCAAATTGGACTGAGCAAGAGCTTAAAGACTCCGAATTTGAAGGTGCTGCATTTGAAGGTTTCAAACGCAGTGCATGGATGATGTATACAATGGCAAAGGAAAGGGTTAACTACTCGGGCTGGCCGCTGTGTCTTGATGGTATCCCGCTTGAAGCTGATGATGAGGCTGGTGGATTTGCCTTTGATGGTACCGAGTTTGTCAGTATTGAACATGCTATTGAACATTACATCAAAACATTTCATCTCGACGCGATATTGTTGCCAGAGCTTGTTAAGTTATTAGGTAAAGATAAGTTTGGTTATTCGGTGCGTATTAGCCGTTTATACCTCAATATCACGGCTGCTGAACGTATTCAAATTATCGCTGATATCGTCGAGAACCAGGCCTAGATTTGTTACATGAACTAAAGCTGATATGAAAACGCCACGTGATGTTAAATTATCATCACGTGGCGTTTTCAGTTTTCGCTTCAATCAGGCAATTAACCAGTAAATTACTCAGTCAATTACTCAGTCAATGACTTAGATAGAGTGTAATCATTAGAAGATGAAATTAAGCATTAATGTATACAATTGTGCATCAAGATCATCAGGGAATCCGATTAGCTCACCATTATCACCACCGTTTGCATCTGTATATTTCCATTCTGCATTGAACGACACTGTCGTTGTCAAATCATAGCGAACACCCAATAACAGCGAGTTATTTTTTTGGTCATGATGTGATTCAGCATAAGTAATATAAGGTGTGAATTGGTCCATATTATACGCTAAGCTTGAATACCAATTGAAATGCATCGTATCGATGAGCATTTCGGTTGTTAACATCAATTGGTCCCATGACTTCTCAATACCTAAGGTATAAATATTAATACTATCCGCAGCATATGGTTGTAAAAATCCTTGATAATTTAACTCAACTGCATATTTGAAATGTGAATAATTAAACATAATACGGTAATCAAAACCACTTAGTTCACTGTATAAACCCACCGTTTTTTCAATATCAAAATCATATCTAACTGACTCTACAGCCACCTGCGCATCACTTTCAATACCGATGTAAGGTGTGAGTGTTAAATAACTCTCATCGTTTATTTCAATATCCCAGGTCGCAGAAAGTCCATCATAAGACGTTAGTCCTAAGATTGAGTTATAGACTTCTTGTGGAGGACGGGCAGAAGTATAAGCTTGTCCGACATAGTAATACTCTGAGCTGAGGAATAATGGCAGTCGCAATCGACCAATTTTAAAATTAAAATCGGCCACACTATAACCTATATAAGCCCATTCAAGCTCGGGTGACGACCAATTATCTTGAGGGCGTTTAACAACCTGAACTGACGCATTGAAGCTGTCGTTAAAACGGATATCACCTTGTAAACCAAATGTCGTATCACAATCGTAACAAGTGTCGTCGGTGATTTCATGATTTACATATAAGGGGGTCTCATTATCAGATTGGGTGATTGATGTAGAGCCAAATCCACTGATGGATATATCATCGGTCAGATTCAATTTCGCATTTACGCCGAACGTACTGATTGATAGTGTTGTTGCTATAAAGCAAATTTTGGATATGTTCATGCTTTATTCCTCCGGATCTAAAACGAATAAAACATTAACATTTTCTGGTAATGACTTGATGGTGGCGTAAGCAATACCATTAGGATTATCTTCTAACCAATCAATAATGGATGCAATGTCGTTGTTTGATATTGTTACGGGTAAGTTACCTTTGCCTGAAAATGCCAAACTGGCTCTGTAGCCGTTCATCTGAGATAGCGACTTTCCAAGAAGGTTTTGGTAAAAATTGGCTTTGTCGTGGTTCTCTTCCGTCAAATCGACAAGATCAATATGTTCCTTGTTGATTCGTTTTACTTTTCCTTTATAAATCATCCTTACTTTGCTTTTACTAAGCGCTGGAAAAGAATCATTTAATGAGAATACGGCGAAATTCCGCCCCTCATCCTCACCAATGTTTTCTTTCACTGAGGCTGAAAGTGGTGGTGAGAGCGAAATAATGAGTAGTCCAACGCAAAAACTGTGTAAGTTTAATCCTTTAAACATGTTTACCTGCTAATTTCGATTCTATTATCTATCATTTAAGTTAGTAACAATAAGAGTAAATAACAAATTAAATTTAACATGGAAGTCAAAAACTTATGCTAAATACGCTATCGATCAAAAAGCGGCTGATCATTTTATTATTATGCCCATTATTATTACTCACGTTGTTGATTGGCGATAGAGTCAGTGAGTCTGTGTCTACATTAACAGTACTTAATAAGTTGCAGTCTAGAATAGAGTTATTAACTGAATCTTTAGCGTTGAACTCCTTACTGCATACGTTAAGAGTGGCTAAGCTATCTGAGGATAGTACCAGTAAGCAAAGCAACCTTGATGCATTCTCAGTATCTGTCGCGAACTTGAAAAAATTAGCGCCACTTGCTTTGGAAGATGGCAGTAGTGCGATTGAGTTATTATCAGATTTAGAAGGTGTTGAAGAAGAGTTTACTTATATAAGTGCTGAAGATGTTAATGATTGGTCAAGTTGGATATCAGACTCTACAAGCCAGTTACTGCTTATACTAGAAAAAAATCACCTTGAATTTAATGATAAAGAAATAGAAAGCAATCTTGAAGTATTATATCAACTGCAATGGCTCTATTTTTGGGCTAATGAAGAAAACTGGTATATTAATCTTATCGTCAGAGGCATTGGCGACGATGCAAAAGTATTGTTACCGTCTATTGTCGAAAGACAACAACTTTTCATTGAACGCTTCATCGCGATAAGTGCTGATAATAGTCAGATTTCCCTTTTACAGAACACTTTTTCTGATCAGGCCTTTATCGATAGTTATGCTTTACGTAACTTGATCCAGAATGGACATTTTCAAGCGAATGCGAGTCATTATGATATATCTGCGTTAGATAAACGCTTAGCGCTTATTAGTCAGGTTGTTTCGAATGTGGGGGTCAACTTATCCGTTAAAATTAAAGCTAAAGTTGCAGAAGCCAAAATGCATGTTGTCGCTTTTTCTATTTTTATTACTGCGCTATTATTTTGTGCCGGTTATTTAGGCTGGAAGCTAATCGAACGCATTCTTGGCAACTTAAAGGTAATTATAACCACACTTACGCAGATTGAAGACAAGCATGATTATTCATTAAAACTTAAAATTGATGGTAATGATGAGTTTAGTGCGTTTGCAAAAATGCTGAATAGCCTTATTGAAGAGCGTTACATAAACGAAAAACAGATAATCCAAGCCAAGGAGTCTGCAGAACAAGCAAATGTCGCCAAAAGTTCATTTTTAGCGAATATGTCGCATGAGATCCGAACACCGCTAAATGGTGTGATAGGCATGTCTAACATCTTAGCAAATACCAAATTGACCCCAACTCAGCAAGATCACCTCGCGACGATTGAAAATTCATCACAAACATTACTTATTTTAATTAATGATATTTTGGATTTTTCTAAAATTGAATCCGGGCACCTTGCTATTACGCTTCATTGTTGCAATCTACGTGAAGTCATTTACGATACCGTTGCCATTGTTACTCCGAGTGCCGCCGCTAAACATCTCGATTTTATGGTTAACATTGCCCCCGAATTACCAAATGAATTATTACTCGATGAACACCGGTTACGTCAGGTATTAATGAACTTATTATCTAATGCCGTTAAATTCACCGAGAGCGGGCAAGTTAGCTTAACGCTGGGTTGTAAAGTACTTGAAAATTCACAAACTCAGTTGCGTTTCTCTGTTGCAGACACAGGTACTGGGATAGAAGAAGATAAACAACAGAAAATATTTGAACCCTTTACCCAAGAAGACGGTTCTATTACACGTCAATTCGGTGGGACAGGCTTAGGCTTAGCCATTAGCACACAGCTAGTTGAATTAATGGGCGGAAAAATCGGCATTGATTCTATTAAAGGGCAGGGCAGTGACTTTTACTTCACTATTGAAGCTGAATTTATTGCCGAAGAACGGGGTCAGAAAATAATACCTACCAATACCAAAGTGACTGTTATTGGAAATGAAATGGCTTTTTCTGACATTATACGTGCAGAGTTAGCGCGTAATCATATAACCGATATAACGACGTTGGCCTATACGCAAGATTTCGTCAACAGTCTAACGATAAATAACGCGGCTGAACACGATGTTAATCACTTGATTATGTACTGCCAAAACAGTATCAAGTTAACCTTAAAGGACATAGATTTTTTAAATAAACAGACTTTCGAATACAGCGTTGTGTTGGTGCAATCTCATGCTGATGATAAGTATGATTTTGATAATAGGATTGATGGTTTGGTTACTATGCCACTGCTTGGCAATCGGTTATTAAAAGCAATGAATTCTGCACTGGACAATACAGTTGAATCCCCATCGGGAATAGCGGGTCCTTTGACCGATGATTTGGCTTCAGAGCAAGCACTGCAAATTGAAAAAGATAAGGGGGCCACGGATGATTCGCTTATCTTGATTGTCGAAGACAACTTAATTAATCAAAAAGTGGCATCATTGCTGCTCAAACAGTGTGGGTATGATAGTCAGATTGCCAATAACGGCAAAGAGGCTGTTGAAATGGTATGTTCTGGTCAGCATCAATATAAAGCCATCTTGATGGATTGTATGATGCCGATAATGGATGGGTTTACGGCAACGGAACAAATCCGCTTGTGGGAGAAATCTTCTGCGTTGCCAGCAACACCTATTATAGCCTTAACCGCAAGTGTATTGGACGCGGACATTCAACGCTGCTTCGATGTCGGCATGAATGACTATGTCGCGAAGCCATTTAAAAAAGATGTACTGGTTGATAAAATTGAGCGGCTAGCAAGTGCCGCTTAATATGGTACTGGCGTTGTTATTTAGATTTCAAAGTATGGGATTGTTGAGTAATTAATAGCTTTAGCTCAGCAATATCCTGCTTCAGTTCCGTCATTTCGGTCTGTAATGCGGTATCACTTAGCGCTTGTTTTTGTATAGACTTGTCGCCACCATCAACAAACCATGAAGAGATGAATCCGGTAAACGTACCGAATAAACCCACACCGGCAGTCATTAGCAGCGCTGCAATGATACGTCCACCGGTTGTCACAGGGTAATGGTCGCCATAACCAACCGTTGTTATTGTCACGAATGACCACCAAAGTGCATCGATACCAGTGTTGATGTTACTACCTACTTGCTCCTGCTCTAATAATAAAATGCCGATAGCACCAAAGGTGACAAGGATAAATGAGATTGCAGATACGAGCGAGAAGGTGGCTTTAAAGCGATGTTCAAATATCATTTTAAAGATAATCTTTGATGACCGGATATGCTGGATCGATCTTAATACTCTCGCAATACGGATTATGCGAATAAATTGCAGCTGTTCGACCATCGGGATACTCGACAGCAAGTCAATCCAGCCCCACTTCATAAACTGCAGTTTATTCTCGGCTTGATAAAAGCGAATAACGAAGTCAGTGAAAAAGAATAAACAAATGGTATTGTCTACACTTGTTAATATTTCAGTGACATTACTTGAAAAAGTAAAGATGAGCTGAAGTAGAGACGAGACCACGACATGCAGAGATAAGATCAGCATGAAGATCTGAAAGGGATTTACATCACTATTACTTTTAACGTCAGTTTTGATTTTGGTTCGCACAAGTTAGCTGCCTTGGTTCATTGATTTCATTAATATAAACCTTAGTACACAGCATAACAAAATATTTTTATATTAATGACGTGAATATAGCTAAGTAAATAATAATGAGGTAAATAATAATTGCGACGTCAATAAGATTGGTGACAGTCTAAGGGGAGAGAGAATATATGTTTGTGATTATTTTTTATGTGCCGCAAGTTAACGCGGAAACGGTTAAGCAAGCGCTCTTTAACGCGGGAGCTGGGTCGATTGGTGATTATGATAGTTGTGCCTGGCAATGTTTAGGGACTGGCCAGTTTAAACCATTGCAGGGTAGTCAGCCACATATCGGCACGTTAGATGAGATGACGCTAGTCGATGAGTTTAGAGTTGAAATTGTTTGTAGTACAGAGAACCTAAGGGCAGCAATTAACGCGCTAAAATCTGCTCACCCTTATGAGGAACCTGCTTATCATATCCTGCAAACCGTTAATCTTGATGATTTTCCTTAGGATATAATTGTGCTTTGATAGCGCAGATTATTAATGGCTAACGCTAATGATGACGCATCTCATTGAATAACAGCCCTAGTGAGGTTCGCACTGTGTGTCTATCTATCCATTCACCACGTTAACCAAGTCTGAGATTGTTTTTGCACAAGTGACTGAAATCAAACTATCGGCTTCAGCTTCCGTGCCCATTTGCACTGTCGCACTCGGTTTCATTGCACTTTTTCGCGTAGTTTTACCAGAAAGGTGCAATTCGCTGACTTGAGTAAGACTAATAATTTTTGTTGCATTTTGAGGACTTACACCTGCACCGGGCATAATACTCATTCGGTTACCAGCTTGGGCAACTAAATCTTTAATTAAATCACAACCTTGCTCTGCTGTGGCCTGTTGTCCTGATGTTAAAATACGTTCACAACCCGCATCGATTAAAATTTCGAGTGCTTTTTTAGGATCATTACATAAATCAAATGCGCGGTGGAACGTAACGCCAATATCACGCGACGCTGACATTAACCGTTTTAATGCCACTTCATCAATATCACCCTCGGTGGTTAATGCCCCAATAACCACACCTTGGATCCCAAGTAACGTCATGAATTTGATGTCAGAAACCATGATATCCACTTCTTGTTCACTATATACAAAGTCACCTGCGCGAGGACGAATGATGGCATAAAGCGGGATAGTCGCTAAATCAAGAGATTTTTGAACAAAACCGGCATTGGCCGTTAACCCACCTAACGCTAATGCGGAACACAACTCAATTCTGTCTGCACCAGATTGTTGAGCGGTAAGAAGCGACTCTATATTATCGACACATACCTCTATCGTAATCGTCATATGTTTCTCTTTATCAAAAGTAATAAAGCTAGCATAGGTCGTTTTATTCAATTTGGAAGAGCAAAAGGCGACGAAGGTCACCTAGATCAATAATTGTGGAAAAATACAGCGATGCTGTGGTTAGAAAGACAATAGCTTTTGCTCAATTGCATCTATTGCGTTGTTATCTAAAGTTGTGTAGCTGTTCATAATAGGGTGTTTCACTAGAATAATTTCTTCAGCAGCGTTAGGTAGGTATGACTCATTTTTTAAATCCGTTTTTTTGTATTTAAAGGTGCCCGTCACTTCTTGCTGCGTACGAAGACGTATAAATACAGGCTGCGCATAATTTGGCAGCACAGAAGTAATGTGTTGATAGAATTCAGATGTTTAAAATCATTAAGTTGGCCTTCTACTTGTGTTGTCGCAACATTTTCACCCTTCCAACGGAATGTATCCCCTAATCTATCGACAAAGGCAATATGACGGAAACCTTGGTAATAGACCAAATCACCAGTATTAAAGAAGCAATCACCGTCTTTCAATACCGATTTAAATAGTTTTTTATCACTTTCTTTGTCATCGGTATAACCATCAAATGGTGAACGCTTGGTTACTTTCGTTAAAAGCAAACCTACCTCACCGGTTTTGACTTTGAGCATTTTCCCTTCGCCATTATAAACAGGTTCGTCATTGTCGATATCATATTCGACAACGGTAAAAGCAAGTGGGGTAAAACCGGCTGTATGAGGTAAATAAAGGCATTGGTGAATACAAGGTTACATTCACTTGCACCGTAGAATTCATTGATGTGTTCAATGCCAAATCGCTGCTGGAATTCATCCCAAATCTCAGGGCGTAAACCATTACCAATGATCTTTTTAAGGTTATGTTGTTTATCGTTATTTTTTTCGGGCACATTTAATAAATAACGACAAAGCTCGCCGATATAAGTGAACGCAGTGGCTTTATGTTCACGTATTTCATCCCAGAATCGACTTGAGCTGAACTTTTCAGAGAGTGCGAGTGTTGCAGCATTACCAAATACGGCACTTAATGACACCGTCAGCGCATTGTTATGGTACAAGGGCAGTGACAGGTATAATATATCATCAGCGGTTAAACGTAACGAAGCCATGCCCATGCCTGCCATTGATTTAAACCAGCGATGGTGGCTCATTCTTGCTGCTTTTGGTAACCCTGTTGTACCCGATGTGAAAATATAAAACGCAGAATGCTTAAGTTGAATCTTAGCCGTGGAGTCAGGGTTTAGTACTGAGTAATTCGATACCAACGTTGATATATCTCTAAATTCAAGCGCTGGTATTACTTTTTTTAATGCCGGTATATAAAAAATATTCTGTTGTAATGTAGCAGACATCTTCGTTTTGATGTTATCAATGGCAGATATATATATTTCATCTGCGATCAGCAATTTGGTATCGACAACCGCAAGGCTATGTTCGAGGATCGCGTTGCGTTGTGTCGTATTTATCATACAAGCAATCGCGCCCAGCTTTACCACCGCTAGGGCGACAATAATTGTTTCTGGGCGATTGTCGAGCATGATCGCTATTTTGTCATTTTTACAAATGCCGTATTCATCTAGGAAATGCGCATATTGATTGACTTGTTGATTCAGTCCTTCGTAGTTGTAGCGTTGATTTTTGAACTGTATCGCAATCAAATCAGAATTATTAACCGCTTGTTGCTCTAGTAATAAACCAATAGACATGAAACGTTCTGGATTTGCCTGTTGCAAGTTCCACAGCCCTTTAATTATTGGCTTTGGCGTCTTTAGTATATTGAGTGTACTTTTGAAAATTGTTTGCCGGTTATAACAGTCATAAGCTAATTCGTTTTGTTAAGTAATGGGTATATGACACCAGATAAATGGGTCACGCGTTTATTTGAATTTGTTAAGCTAAATGTGTTGTTTTTTGGTGATAATGCGACGTTCAAACAAACTTGAGTAGGTAAAAAAATAGCACTTTTAAATTGAACTTCCATACTAATGTGTTGAATGTCAATAACCGCTTCTAACTGTGCAAGCACATGTGCTTTGGCGAACATACCATGCATAATGGTTGACCTGAATCCCATTAATTTTGCAGGAATAGAGTGTAAATGGATTGGGTTTGTGTCTCCGGAGATATAGGCATATTTAAGTGCGTCGAGTCGATGGTATTCAAATGAAGAAACAGTCTGCATACTTTGCGCATCAAGCAGTACATTATTATCAGGGCGTAATACATTATTATCAGGACCGAGTACATTATTACCAGAGGAGGATTCGGCGGATTGTGAGTGCTTATTTGCTTTATTCTGTCTGGATTTCTGTAAGAACGTCGAAGTACAGGCCCACACTAATTGACCGTTCACAAAAATATCAATCTGTGTCTCGATGAAGCGACCTTTAACGGTGGTATTGTCATTACAAGCACTACATATGATGGTCAATATTGCATTTTTAAGGATTGGAGCATGTTGCGTTATGCTATTTTTATAATGGATGAGTCCCAGTATAGAAATAGGAAACAGTGCAGATGTCATTAGTCGCATCAACAGGGGAAAAGCAATAACAAACGGATACGTTACAGGTACATAATCTGAATTACTGAATCTACAAAATTTAATATAACGCTTTAAATTACGGCGTTCAATGGTCTGGCCACTGACGCAATATTGCTGGGTTAAAGCCTGTGTTGACCACGTATTCGTCATCGTTTTGATTAACGTGTTGAGCACTGCTTTAACGTATAAAGGCGTGATAAAAGGTTGTTTTCTTAAGTATGTTATCTGCTTAGCGCTCATGAAAAATATATCGTGCAATCGTATGTAGTAATTATGTTAAACTTTTGTAAGTGAAGTTGGATTGGCGAATGTGTAATCGGTTTATGGCAGTTCGGTCAAAAACTTCGGCTAAACTCGTTACTCAAACGTTTGATAATGTTAAAGTGATGTTCTGAATACAGATTTAAAGCTAAAAAGTGGAATAATTATGCAAGATGCGGGTGTGTTGTTACGCATTGCTTATGAGGCAATGAAAGAGTTGGATATAGATGTATCTGAAGTCCTCTCTCGTTGTAACATTAGTGAAGATGTATTGAATGATAAAGATTTGCGTACACCTAATGATGCGCAAGCACATTTCTGGCAGGTCCTTGAAAGTGTGACAAAAGATCCTGATATTGGCATTTCACTAGGTGACCACATGCCTGTATTTACAGGTCAGGTTTTACAGTATCTTTTTTTGAGTAGTCCTACATTCGGTACTGGCTGGGAACGTGCAACAAAATACTTCAGATTGATTAGCGATGCGGCAAGTGTTTCTATTCATATTGAAGGTGATGTTGCGAGGTTATCAGTTAATTTAGATGGGATGACGGAAGATGCTAATCGTCATTTGAATGATTGCTTAGTTATCGGCGCATTTAAATTTTGTCAGCATGTCACTGATGGTGAATTCAAAGCGATAAAAATAGCCTTTGCTCATCCTAGCCCTGCAAATTTAACGGCATATACCAACGTATTCCAGTGTCCACTTGAGTTCTCTGCCGCGGACAATTATATTTATTTTGATGCCGATTTACTGGACCGACCTTCATCACATGCTGAACCCGAATTGTTTACCTTACATGAGCAACTAGCAAGTCGTAAAATCGCCAAGCTAGAACTCAAAGATTTAGTCTTTAAAGTGCGAAAAATTATAGCGCAACAACTTGAGTCGGGAGTAGTGACATTAGAAAGTATTGCCACAGAACTGGATATGAAACCACGTATGTTACGTGCCAAATTGGCAGACATTGATTACAACTTTAATCAGATATTAGCTGATTTTCGTTGTGAGCTATCTAAAAAGCTGTTGGCGAATACGAATGAATCTATCGATCAAATTGTATACCTAACCGGTTTCTCAGAGCCAAGTACTTTTTATCGTGCGTTTAAACGTTGGGTCAAAATGACGCCAATTGAATATCGCCGTAGTAAGTCTGCGGGAAATGAGGCTAAAACTTAATAATCAGCCTCATCCCTTATCTAATGTTAAGCGCCAATGAGTGATTGACCACAAATTCGAATGGTATTACCGGTGATACCTGCCGCTTGTGGTTGAGCAAAAAAGGCAATCGCTTCAGCGACATCAACCGGTTTACCACCTTGTTTTAATGAATTCATTCGACGCCCAGCTTCACGCACGGTAAACGGAATTGCAGCCGTCATTTTAGTTTCAATAAAACCGGGTGCAACCGCATTAATGGTGATGTGTTTTTCGGCCAGTGGTTTTTGCATTGCATCAACATAACCAATGATAGCTGCTTTAGACGTCGCATAATTAGTTTGACCAAAGTTACCTGCAATACCACTCATCGAAGACACACAAATAATTCGCCCATAGTCATTCAGCAGGTTTTCGTTTAATAGCGTTTCATTGATCCTTTCCATTGCAGACACGTTAATGTCCATGAGTACGTCCCAGTGATTATCCGTCATACGCGCAAGGGTCTTATCTTTCGTAACCCCAGCATTATGGACAATGATATCAAGCGAGTGTTCACGTACAAAATCAGCAATGATAGCGGGAGCGTCATCAGCGGTAATATCTGCGACAATTGCATGGCCTTTTAAACGGTGTGCAATCTTCTCTAGATCTTGTTGCAATGGGGGAATGTCGAGACAAATAACATGTGCACCATCACGACTCAGTGTTTCAGCAATGGACGCGCCAATGCCACGGGATGCGCCGGTAACCAGTGCCGTTTTTCCTGCTAACGGTTTAGCAAGGTTAATTGAGCCCCGAATATCGCCAGGTTTTACATGAATAATTTGTGCTGAGATATAAGCTGATTTAGCCGATGCCATGAAGCGGAGCGGGGCTTGTAGCAAGGCTTCACAACCGGGTTGTACATAGATGAGTTGGCAGGTACTGCCATTTTTTCCTATTTCCTTGGCGACACTGCGGCAAAATCCTTCTAAAGAACGCTGTACTGTCGCATAACTCACATCGTCAAGATGTTCACTAGGGTGGCCTAAAACAATCACTCTACTGCACGCTGCTAACTGTTTAATCACGGGTTGAAAAAAACGGTGTAAAGCGCTCAATTGTTTACTGTTCTTAATACCAGAAGCGTCAAATATAATACCGTTGAATCGGTCTGATTTAGTAATTGTATTAAGACTGATTGGCGTTGCAACGAGTGAGGTCTTATTAAACTCAGCATTAAGGTCAGCAAGGTGCGATGTGCAATTAGGATAAGAAATCGTGAGTTCAGCATCGCTAAAGGTATCGAGAATAGGCTGAATTAACTTACTGTTGCTCGCTGCGCCGATGAGTAAATGGCCAGAAATAAGATCTGATCCTTGAGAGAAGCGTGTCAGTGTGACCGGTTGCGGAAGATTAAGTGCTTTAAATAAACCTGATGTCCACTTGCCATTGGCTAGTTTTGTATACGTATCCGTCATTTTTTTATCCTTGTTATAGTGAACAACATTAATATCGACGCTGAGCATGTGTTAAAAATTATCTGATGACTATGACTTATCTGCCATCACGTAATAATAAATAGACCAGTTCATTACATCGTTAATCGATATAGTATAACCAAATACCAAGTAAATTATAATGATAAGACTTTAATCTTAATCTTATCCTACTCTGATCAACAAATAACCAAGTTAGAGTTTTTATTTTAAACTTGTATCAACAATGTTACATTAATGTATCTTACGTCTAATGTGCTACGGGCATATTTATACCCAAGATACTTTCATTCGGTTTGCCCTACGGGAGGCGAACAGGAATAACAGCACAGCGTTACAATATATGAAAATGGAATAACCATTCTCTACATATTGCGCCTTGCTCTGATATCCCTGGTCGTCTCTGATATGGCATCTTGAAGTAACTTGGGTATTAGTCATCTAAATTAAAGGAATAAACCATGACAGGTCAAACAATAAGAAGAGTAGCAATTATCGGCGGTAACCGTATCCCGTTTGCACGTTCAAATACAGCGTATTCAAAACTAAGTAACCAAGACATGCTGACGGAAACTATCCGTGGTTTGGTGGTTAAATATAACCTACGTGGTGAGCAACTTGGTGAAGTTGTTGCAGGAGCGGTAATTAAGCACTCACGTGATTTCAATTTAACTCGTGAAGCTGTACTAAGCGCAGGTCTTGCTCCTGAAACACCTTGTTATGATATTCAGCAAGCTTGTGGTACTGGCCTTGCTGCGGCGATCCAAGTAGCAAACAAAATTGCCCTTGGTCAAATCGAAGCCGGTATTGCTGGTGGTTCTGATACAACATCTGATGCACCGATTGCAGTCAGTGAAGGCATGCGTAGTGTATTACTTGAGCTTAATCGAGCTAAAACGGGTAAGCAACGTTTGAAAGCGCTATCTCGTCTACGTCTTAAACACTTTGCGCCGCTAACGCCTGCAAATAAAGAACCGCGAACCAAAATGGCAATGGGCGATCACTGTCAAGTAACAGCGAAAGAGTGGAATATCTCACGTGAAGCACAAGATGCATTGGCCTGTGCAAGTCATCAAAAATTAGCTGCTGCATATGAAGAAGGTTTCTTCGATACGTTAGTATCACCTATGGCTGGTCTAACGAAAGATAACGTATTACGTGCAGATACGACTGTTGAGAAACTGGCTAAATTAAAACCTTGTTTTGATAAAGTTAACGGCACGATGACGGCGGGTAACAGTACCAATCTTACTGATGGCGCATCTGCGGTATTACTTGCAAGTGAAGAGTGGGCTGCGGCACATAATTTACCTGTACAAGCTTACTTAACATTTGGCGAAACGGCAGCTATCGACTTTGTTGATAAGAAAGAAGGTCTGTTAATGGCGCCAGCTTATGCTGTACCAAAAATGCTTAAGCGTGCAGGTCTTACTTTACAAGATTTCGATTATTATGAAATTCATGAAGCATTTGCTGCGCAAGTTTTATCGACATTAGCAGCTTGGGAAGATGAAAAATTCTGTAAAGAAAAACTAGGTCTAGATGCTGCGCTTGGTTCAATTGATATGACTAAGTTAAACGTGAAAGGCAGCAGCTTAGCAACGGGTCATCCATTTGCTGCGACTGGTGGTCGTGTTGTCGCTACATTAGCACAGCTACTTGACCAGAAAGGTTCAGGTCGTGGTTTGATCTCGATTTGTGCTGCTGGTGGTCAAGGTATCACGGCTATTCTAGAAAAATAAGCTATCAGCTTATAGCTAGGTAAACGAATATAAAAATAAACGCTAATACTGCAGAGTATTAGCGTTTTTTTATGTTCGTGTATAAATGTATGGAAGCACTTGATGATATCTATATTGTGGTTGATTTCAGTTGGTAGTAATGTATGGATAATAAAAAGCAGCACCGAAGTGCTGCTTGATTGTAGATAAACTTACCAAAATATGAAGGTTAGATTAATCTTCGTAAGCCTCGTTATGAACACCCGCTGCACGACCTGAAGGATCTGCATTGTTTTGGAAACTTGCATCCCATGCTAACGCTTCAACAGTTGAGCAGGCTACAGATTTACCAAACGGTACACAATTAGCCGCTGAGTCACCCGGGAAGTGATCTTCAAAGATTGCACGGTAGTAGTAACCTTCTTTGGTATCTGGTGTATTGATCGGGAATTTGAATGCCGCACTTGCTAGCATTTGATCTGATACCGCGTCTTCAACGTGGACTTTCAATTGATCAATCCAAGAATAGCCAACACCGTCAGAGAACTGCTCTTTTTGACGCCATACAATTTCTTCTGGTAATAAATCTTCAAACGCTTCACGAATGATGTTTTTCTCGATGCGATCGCCCGTGATCATCTTCAATTCAGGGTTTATACGCATTGCAGTATCGACAAACTCTTTATCTAGGAAAGGAACACGTGCTTCGATACCCCAAGCAGCCATAGATTTGTTTGCGCGTAGGCAGTCAAACATATGCAGTTTAGATACTTTACGAACCGTTTCTTCATGGAACTCTTTCGCATTAGGCGCTTTGTGGAAGTACAAGTAACCACCAAACAACTCATCAGCACCTTCACCAGAAAGTACCATTTTGATGCCCATCGCTTTAATTTTACGCGCCATCAAATACATAGGTGTTGACGCACGAATAGTCGTTACATCGTATGTTTCAATATGGTAGATAACATCACGTAATGCATCGATACCGTCTTGTACTGTAAATTCAATCGAGTGATGGATAGTACCCAAATGGTCTGCCACTTTTTGTGCAGCAGCTAAATCTGGAGAACCGTTCAAACCTACCGAGAAAGAGTGTAGTTGTGGCCACCAAGCTTCAGATTTACCACCGTCTTCAATACGACGTTTTGCATAAAGTTGAGTCACCGCTGAAATGACAGATGAATCTAAACCACCAGATAATAATACGCCATAAGGCACATCACACATTAGCTGACGTTTAATGGCTTCTTCTAAGCCTTTTTTCACTACTTCTTTACTACCGCCGTTTTGTGCAACAGCATCAAACTCTTTCCAATCACGTTGGTAATACGGTGTCACTTTACCATCTTTACTCCACAGGTAATGGCCTGCAGGGAATTCTTCGATTTGCGTACAAACAGGTACTAATGCTTTCATTTCTGATGCCACGTAGAAGTTACCGTGTACGTCATAGCCAGTATACAGTGGAATAATACCAAGATGATCGCGACCAATCAGGTAAGCATCCTCTTTTTCGTCATATAATGCGAAAGCAAAGATACCATTTAGATCGTCTAAGAACTGTGTGCCTTTCTCTTTATATAGCGCAAGGATAATTTCACAATCCGATTCTGTTTGAAATTCAAAATCTACATTTAATGTTTTCTTCAAATCTTTATGGTTATAAATTTCACCATTAACCGCAAGTACGTGCGTCTTTTCTTCATTGTATAACGGTTGTGCACCATTATTCACATCAACAATTGCAAGGCGTTCATGAACTAAAATAGCATTATCATTCGTATAGATACCTGACCAATCTGGGCCACGGTGACGTAACAATTTTGATAGCTCTAATGCTTTTTCACGAAGAGGTTTGATGTCTGACTTGATGTCTAAAATTCCGAATATTGAGCACATAACTAATTCCTTCTATGCTGCGTTTGCAGCTAACTTTCTAAATAGTGTGTCTAATTTGCCACATTGTAATTTTAATGCAATTAAAATTGATAAAACTTTTATAAAAGTTCGCTTTCAATGTGGAATCGATAATTAACGTGTGTTTAAAATAACAATTCGATAATTTGATGCGCGGGAATAGACTAATGTAAAACTTAATGAGTAAAGTAAGCATGATTGAATCCATTCAACGCAATGTGGTATTAAGTAAATAACGCTAATGCCTTAATAATCCACATAAGTTAAATTTATCACGATAAACAGCTTTAGCTCAATGGCAATTAAGGATAAGTGTAAAATATATTTAAAATTAATGGTTTAATTGGCTATTTACCCAATAGTTCAGGATGAGCTGGGCAATTAAGATCATAGACATTGCTCAATAATTTATGAAAAGTGTTCAAATAACAGGGTAAATATAAAAAATAGTTGGATTCGCAAGCATAACTGCATAAACTAATCAGCATGTTGTCTGTAATATCTTTGTAATTTAAACAGGTTTGATAAAATTTTATGTCTGATAAATATAAACCGTACGACCTTTCTTTCAAAAAAATGTTTTTACTCCCCAAGTTTTGGCCTGTGTGGTTCGGCGTGTTTGCAATATACTTATTAGCTTTTATGCCAGTGAAGCCACGCGATAAGTTTGCTCGATTTATAGCGAAAAAATTATTTAGTCTAAAAATGATGGCAAAGCGTAAGAAGGTAGCAAAGATCAATTTATCTATGTGTTTTCCTGAGATGGATGATGCAGAGCAAGATCGTATTATCATGGTCAACCTAGTTACTTTTTGTCAAACGATCTTAAGTTATGCAGAGCCAAGCGCTCGTAGTCGTACCTATAATCGTAATCGTATGATAGTACATGGTGGCGAGAATTTATTCCCATTACTTGAACAAGGTAAAGCTTGTATCTTATTAGTGCCGCATAGTTTCGCTATTGATTTTGCAGGCTTACATATTGCTTCTTATGGCGCGCCATTTTGTACTATGTTTAATAGTTCCGATAATGAGTTGTTCGATTGGCTGATGACACGCCAGCGCGCTATGTTTGGTGGTACTGTTTATCACCGCAGGGCAGGGCTCGGTGCTTTAGTCAAATCACTTAAAAGTGGTGAAAGTTGTTATTACCTGCCAGATGAAGACCATGGACCAAAACGCAGTGTGTTTGCGCCATTATTTGCCACCCAAAAAGCGACGTTACCAGTCATGGGTAAATTAGCGCAAAAAACAGATGCGGCTGTTGTACCTGTATACGCAGCTTATAATGAAACACTGGGTAAATTTGAAACCTTTATTCGACCTGCAATGCAAAATTTCCCATCTGAAAGCCCAGAACAAGATGCGGTGATGATGAATAAAGAGATTGAAGCACTGATCGAATGTGGCGTTGATCAATACATGTGGACGCTAAGATTGTTAAGAACACGTCCCGATGGTAAAAAAATCTACTAAATTATTTTAATAAACACCATAATCATCGCTAGATATGGTGTTTATTACCTTCTAATACCCCCTAAAGTAATAACAAAAGCATGCATTCTTGTAACATCTATCGATGATTTAGGCTTTCCTTGTTCTGTTTTTAGTCTAAATAGACAAACAAACTTGATCTAGGTACAGATTCTGTCTTTCTTTGTGTCACGCTCTCTATTTATTTCAACCGATACTTGTTACAATTAGTTTCATATGAAAGCTATATCGCTTCAGTAAAAGCTATGGCGTTTCAATTAATAAATTATTTATAGTCGCATTCTCAGTTATAAGTATAACTATCTCATCTAGACTATAACTAACAACAAGAATTAAGTAACAACACAAATTTTACAAGAATATAAAATATCCCAACGGAGCTATAAGAATGAAAAAGACTAAAATTGTTTGTACAATTGGTCCAAAAACTGAATCAGTAGAGAAACTTACAGAGCTTGTTAATGCAGGCATGAACGTTATGCGTTTAAACTTCTCTCATGGTAACTTTGCTGAACACTCGGTTCGTATTCAAAACATCCGTAAAGTAACTGAAAACCTAAATAAAAAAATCGCAGTATTACTGGATACTAAAGGTCCAGAAATCCGTACGATTAAATTAGAAAATGGTAACGATGTAACATTAACTGTCGGTCAGTCATTCACATTTACAACTGACATTAACGTTGTCGGTAATAAAGATTGTGTTGCTGTTACGTATGCTGGTTTTGCTAAAGACCTTAATCCTGGCGCAATCATTCTTGTTGATGATGGCCTGATTGAAATGAAAGTTGTGGAAACGACAGACACTGAAGTTAAGTGTACTGTGTTAAACACCGGTGAACTAGGTGAAAACAAAGGCGTTAACTTACCAAACATCAGTGTAGGCCTACCTGCATTATCTGAAAAAGATAAAGCTGACCTTGCGTTTGGTTGTGAACAAGAAGTTGATTTCGTTGCTGCATCATTTATTCGTAAAGCTGACGATGTAAGAGAAATCCGTGAAGTATTATTTAATCACGGCGGCGAAAACATTCAGATTATCTCTAAAATTGAAAACCAAGAAGGTGTTGATAACTTCGACGAAATCTTGGCTGAATCTGACGGTATTATGGTTGCTCGTGGCGATCTAGGCGTTGAGATCCCAGTTGAAGAAGTGATCATGGCTCAGAAAATGATGATCAAAAAATGTAATAAAGCAGGTAAAGTTGTTATTACTGCAACACAAATGCTTGATTCAATGATCAGTAACCCACGTCCAACACGCGCTGAAGCTGGCGACGTTGCGAACGCTGTACTTGATGGTACAGATGCGGTTATGTTATCTGGCGAAACAGCTAAAGGTAAATACCCAGTTGAAGCTGTATCTATTATGGCTAATATCTGTGAACGTACTGATAACTCAATGACATCTGACTTAGGTGCTAACATTGTTGCTAAAAGCATGCGTATTACAGAAGCTGTGTGTAAAGGTGCAGTAGAAACAACTGAGAAGTTGTGTGCACCCCTGATTGTTGTTGCTACTCGTGGTGGTAAATCTGCTAAGTCAGTACGTAAGTACTTCCCGAAAGCAAATATCTTAGCGATTACAACTAACGAAAAAACAGCACAACAATTATGCCTTACTAAAGGCGTAAGCAGCTGTATCGTTGAACAGATTGATAGCACTGATGAGTTCTACCGTAAAGGTAAAGAACTTGCGCTAGCAACTGGTTTAGCGAAAGAAGGCGATATCGTGGTAATGGTTTCAGGTGCGCTTGTACCATCTGGCACAACGAATACGGCATCAGTTCACCAACTTTAAGTTGCTAGATTGATATTATAAAAAAGAGAGCGTATGCTCTCTTTTTTTATATCTCGATTTTATGAACAGTTTATAAAAATGTCAGGTAGAGTTAATATAAATTCAGTAATAAGTTGATGAAAGGG
This sequence comes from Moritella dasanensis ArB 0140, assembly GCF_000276805.1. Taxonomy (GTDB): domain Bacteria; phylum Pseudomonadota; class Gammaproteobacteria; order Enterobacterales; family Moritellaceae; genus Moritella; species Moritella dasanensis. The sequence goes on from NZ_AKXQ01000035.1 coordinate 22,219, forward strand.
TTAAATAAATCGATGGATAGTACTAAACATAAAATTGGCTTAGTCCTTTCTGGCGGCGGCGCCAAAGGCATTGCTCATCTTGGTGTATTGAAGTACCTGTTAGAGCAAGATGTAAGACCTAATGTAATAGCCGGAACAAGTGCAGGCTCTATGGTAGGCGCACTTTATTGTTCTGGATTAGAAATTGATGAAATCTTACAATTCTTCATTGATGTTAAACCTTTCTCTTGGAAGTTTACCCGCGCTCGTGCTGGTTTTATAGACCCGGCAAAATTATATCCTGAAGTATTAAAGTATATCCCTGAGGATAGCTTTGAGTACCTGAACCCCGAATTACGCATTGTTGCTACTAATATGTTACTTGGCAAAGAGCACATTTTTAAAGATGGCTCCGTCATTAATGCATTACTGGCTTCGGCAAGTTATCCTTTAGTTTTCTCTCCAATGATTATTGATGATCAAGTGTATTCAGATGGTGGGATTGTTAATCATTTCCCTGTGAGTGTGATTGAAGACGATTGCGATAAAATCATTGGTGTGTACGTGTCACCGATTCGACAAGTTGAAGCTGATGAACTCTCGAGTATCAAAGACGTGGTATTACGTGCTTTCACGCTGCAGGGTAGTGGTGCTGAATTAGATAAATTGTCGCAATGTGACGTGCAAATTTATCCAGAGGCGCTGTTGAATTACAACACGTTTGCAACGGATGAAAAATCATTACGTGAGATCTATCAAATTGGTTATGATGCTGCAAAAGATCAACATGACAGTCTTATGGAGTTGAAAGAGAGTATTACAGCTAGCGAGGTCAAAAAGAACGTCTTTAGCAAATGGTTTGGTGATAAACTTGCTAGCAATGGCGTTAAATAGCGGGTCCACACGGATTTATACACTCGGTAAATAGGTGATAATAGCCTCAGTGTCGTCGTGTGATGTCTAAATCAAGCTAACACTTGTGTTATACTCTTTTCTATATAACTATAAATAACATATTACGGTAAACATGACTCAAATAAATAACCCGCTTCACGGCATTACTCTCGAAAACGTAATTAACAGCCTTGTTGCTAAATATGGTTGGGATGGTCTTGGGTACTACATCAATATTCGTTGTTTTACTGAAGACCCAAGTGTTAAGTCTAGTCTTAAATTTTTACGTAAAACCCCTTGGGCACGTGACAAAGTAGAAGCGCTATATGTAAAAATGGTGTCTGAAGACTAAATGTCCTCTGTACCAACTGGCCTCTGTTTATAGTCAATATAAGCACTATAAACAGAGCCTGTTAATTTAACCATGTGATTAACCTCGAATATCTTCCACCGCTCTTACATAACATCCGATGACATTGCACTGTTATTTTTCACATTTATCTATATGCTATGTATTTTAAACATGTGATCAAATGAGTTAATGCCTGTCATGACCAAGATATACCACCATCCAGTACAAATTTATTATGAAGATACCGATCATTCAGGGGTCGTCTACCATCCTAACTTTTTAAAATATTTCGAACGTGCGCGTGAACATGTGATTAACAGTGATTTATTAGCTACATTATGGAATGAACGCGGTTTAGGGTTTGCGGTTTATAAAGCCAATATGACGTTCCAGGATGGCGTTGAATTTGCTGAAATTTGCGATATCCGCACTTCTTTCGTACTCGATGGTAAATATAAAACGGTTTGGCGTCAGGAAGTATGGCGTGCTAACGCAACAAAACCAGCTGTTATTGGTGATATTGAAATGGTGTGCTTGGATAAAGAAAAACGCCTACAACCTATACCTGACGACGTATTAGCTGCAATGAACGGTGAATAATACTTGGTTAATCCGTGTAAATAACAGTCGTAACGCTTTGTATATAACAATCTTAAAGCAAGAAAATGATATTGGAATAAAGCGGTATTTGTTGTCTCTATATGATTTTTGCCGCAATACCATCACTGTAAACGCACGTCCATGGTACATATATCAGCATTAAATAGCGTTTTTAGATAAATTAAACCCTGAGTATTTATTCTATAAATCTTTAATTAAGATGAAATTAAAACCGTTATGTAATTGAATGTAAATTTTTGTGTATTTATCAGTAAAGAAAAATAGATAAATCTAGACTGAAAGTGAGATATTACGCTAATTTAAGTTTAATTATTTGTGATGGTTTTATCATTAATATTAATTAAAATTAGTTTAAAGATGGCGTAATATAGTGAAAATGTAGTGAAAAGATGACTAAAATTCTTAAAATGCCAGATATCTATAGGGTGTAATTTGTTATATTTAGTCGTTGCCTGGTCAGACTAGTCTAAGGTATTGACCTGGATAGTTTGTTTGTAGTGATTTTTAAAGCTGTGTATATTATTACCCATATAGCTAGAAAAAGTACCGTAATAGAATTTAAAACAATTAACTCTACCGAATTTATTTTATGTGACATGAAATGACGGTAGATTTTTTTCGCACTTTAAGAGTACACTTGTACGCTCAATTTCAACTGAGTGTATAAATGAATATTTTAATGAGTAATGTTTTTAGTGCAATAAAGATCCTTTAGGAGCAATAACACAATGGCTAAAAAGAACACCACATCGGTTAAGCACGCCAAGGATGTGTTAAGTAGTGATGATCAGCAGTTAAATTCTCGTTTGCAAGAATGCCCGATTGCCATCATTGGTATGGCATCGGTTTTTGCTGACGCTAAAAATCTGGATCAATTCTGGGATAACATCGTTGACTCTGTGGACGCCATTATTGATGTGCCTAGCGATCGCTGGAACATTGACGACCATTACTCGGCAGATAAAAAAGCAGCAGACAAGACATACTGCAAACGCGGTGGTTTCATTCCAGAACTTGATTTTGACCCAATGGAGTTTGGCTTACCGCCAAATATCCTCGAGTTAACTGACATTGCTCAACTGTTGTCATTAATTGTTGCACGTGATGTATTAAGTGATGCTGGTATTGGTAGTGATTATGACCATGACAAGATTGGTATCACGCTAGGTGTGGGTGGTGGTCAGAAACAAATTTCACCACTAACGTCACGCTTACAAGGCCCAGTGTTAGAGAAAGTGTTAAAAGCCGCTGGTATCGATGAAGATGATCGCGGCATGATCATCGAGAAATTTAAGAAAGCCTACATCGGCTGGGAAGAGAATTCATTCCCAGGCATGTTAGGTAATGTCATTGCTGGTCGAATCGCTAATCGCTTCGACTTTGGTGGTACCAACTGTGTGGTTGATGCGGCATGCGCCGGCTCCCTTGCAGCAGTAAAAATGGCGATTTCAGACTTACTTGAGTATCGCTCAGAAGTGATGATCTCGGGTGGTGTATGTTGTGATAACTCACCATTCATGTACATGTCATTCTCAAAAACACCGGCGTTTACCACGAACGATGATATTCGTCCGTTTGATGACGACTCAAAAGGTATGTTGGTTGGTGAAGGTATCGGCATGATGGCGTTTAAGCGTCTAGAAGATGCTGAACGTGATGGCGACCGAATCTATTCTGTATTAAAAGGGATTGGTACGTCTTCAGATGGTCGTTTCAAATCTATTTATGCACCACGTCCAGATGGTCAAGCTAAAGCGCTTAAACGTGCTTATGAAGATGCTGGTTTTGCGCCAGAGACATGTGGCTTAATTGAAGGTCATGGTACGGGGACGAAAGCGGGTGATGCAGCAGAGTTTGCTGGTTTGACTCAACACTTTGGCGCGGCCAGTGATGAAAAACAACATATTGCGTTAGGCTCGGTTAAATCACAAATTGGTCATACTAAAGCTGCGGCTGGTTCTGCGGGTATGATCAAAGCAGCATTAGCACTGCACCATAAAATTTTACCAGCAACGATTCATATCGATAAGCCAAGTGAAGCCTTGGATATCAAAAATAGCCCGTTATTTCTAAACAGTGAAACGCGTCCTTGGATGCCTCGTGAAGATGGTATCCCACGTCGCGCAGGTATTAGCTCATTTGGTTTTGGTGGTACTAACTTCCATATCATTCTAGAAGAGTACCGTCCGGCTCACGATAGTGCTTATCGCTTAAACTCCGTAACACAGACTGTTCTTATTTCTGCAAACGATCAGCAAGGTATCATTGCCGAGTTAAATAATTGGCGTAGCAAATTAGCAGTAGATGCTGATCTTCAACCATTTGTGTTTAATGAACTAGTGACAACATGGCCGCTAAATACACCCGCAATTGACCAAGCACGTTTAGGTTTTGTGGCGCGTAATGCCAACGAAGCGCTTGTTATGATTAATGCTGCATTGAAGCAATTCAGCGTTAACGCAGATAAAGCGACATGGTCAGTGCCAACGGGCGTTTATTATCGCCAAGCAGGTATTGATGCAACGGGTAAAGTCGTCGCGCTATTCTCAGGTCAAGGTTCGCAATATGTGAACATGGGCCGAGATTTAACGTGTAATTTCCCAAGCATGATGCACAGTGCAGCGGCAATGGATAAACAATTCGGCGCTGCTGGTTTAGGCCAACTGTCTGCTGTTACTTATCCAATTCCTGTTTATACAGATGCAGATCGTAAGTTACAAGAAGAGCAACTACGTTTAACGCAACATGCACAACCAGCGATTGGTTGTTTCAGTGTTGGTTTGTTTAAAACGTTCCAACAAGCAGGCTTTAACGCTGATTTTACAGCGGGTCATAGTTTTGGTGAGTTAACGGCATTATGGGCTGCTGGCGTATTAAGCGACAGTGATTACATGATGCTAGCGCGTAGTCGTGGTCAAGCCATGGCAGCGCCAGAGCAACAAGATTTTGATGCGGGTAAGATGGCAGCTGTTGTCGGCGACCCACAGCAAGTAGCCGTTATCATCGATACAATTGATGATGTTTCTATTGCTAATTACAACTCCAATAATCAAGTCGTTATTGCCGGCACTAGCGAACAAGTTGCTGTTGCGATCACTACCTTGGGTAAAGCAGGTTTCAAAGTTGTACCGTTACCAGTATCCGCTGCGTTTCATACGCCGTTAGTTGGTCACGCTCAAAAACCATTTGCTAAAGCGGTTGATAACGCGAAGTTTAATGCGCCATCAATCCCTGTCTTTGCTAATGGCACTGGTTTAGTGCATTCAACTAAACCAAATGAGATTAAGAAAAGCCTGAAAAAACACATGCTGGAATCTGTCCATTTCAATCAAGAAATTGACAATATCTATGCAGATGGTGGCCGCGTATTTATCGAGTTTGGACCGAAGAATGTATTAACTAAACTCGTTGAAAACATTCTTAATGATAAATCGGATGCTGTTGCAATCGCTGTGAATGCCAATCCAAAACAACCTGCCGATGTACAGATGCGTCAAGCTGCTCTACAGATGGCAGTTCTTGGTGTCGCATTAGACAATATTGACCCGTACGATGCCGTTAAGCGTCCATTAACAGCGCCGAAAAAATCGCCTATGTTGATGAAACTGACTGGTGCAGCGTATGTGAGTCCGAAAACGAAGAAAGCGTTTGCAGATGCACTTACCGATGGTTGGACTGTGAAACAGGCTAAAGCGGCTCCGGTTGCTGTACCACAGCCACAAGTGATTGAAAAAATCGTTGAAGTCGAAAGAATTGTTGAAGTTGAACGTATCGTTGAAGTAGAAAAAATTGTCTACGTTAATGCTGACGGTTCACACTCAACAGCTAACAATAGCAATGTTGTTAATAATGGCGCTAATACTACTGTTGTTAACAATGTCAGTAACAATAGCGATGCCGACCTTGTTGCTTCAATCGAACGTAGTGTTGGTCAGTTTGTTGCACACCAACAGCAATTATTAAACGTACATGAACAGTTTATGCAAGGTCCTCAAGACTACGCTAAAACAGTGCAGAGTGTACTTGCTGCGCAAACGAACAATGCATTACCAGAAAGTTTAGATCGTACTTTGTCTATGTATAACGAGTTCCAATCTGAAACGTTGCGCGTACATGAAACTTATCTGAACAATCAGACAAGTCATATGAATACGCTTCTTATTGACTCTGGACGTAATGACATCGCAGCATCTGCGAGCTCTACACCGTTAGCTACGCTTACGCAATCGACACAAGTTATCGCGCCAGTTACAACTACAGCGGTTAATACGCCTGTAAATAATGTAACTCATACAGCAAGTAATGCCGCTGTTGCATTACAGACGGTGGCATTAGCGCCTACGCCTGTGAGTGCACCTGTTGTTGTCGCTTCACCAGCCCCTGTGTTAGCTGCGGTTGTTGCTGAACAAGTTGCAACAATTGTTGTTCCTGAGGTTGTTACTCAAGCGGCTATCGATATCACGACAATTAGCAAAGTGATGTTAGATGTGGTTGCAGATAAAACCGGTTATCCAACTGATATGCTTGAGCTGAGCATGGATATGGAAGCTGATTTAGGCATCGATTCTATCAAGCGTGTTGAAATTTTAGGTTCTGTGCAGGAGTTGATCCCAGATCTTCCTGAGCTTAACCCTGAAGATCTTGCTGAACTACGCACCTTGGGTGAAATTGTCGATTACATGCAATCCAAAGCGCAAGCGGTAATGCCGACAGCTATAGCTATACCAACAGCTATGCCTGCAGCAGTCACAACGGGTATTGATTTAACGCACATCCAAAACGTTATGTTGGAAGTGGTTGCTGACAAAACCGGTTATCCAACAGATATGCTAGAACTGAGCATGGACATGGAAGCTGACTTAGGTATTGATTCAATCAAGCGTGTGGAAATCTTAGGGGCAGTACAGGAAATCATCGCTGATTTACCTGAGCTTAACCCAGAAGACCTCGCTGAATTACGTACGCTAGGTGAAATCGTTACTTACATGCAGAGCAAAGCGCCTGTAGCTACGACTGTTTCAGCTGGCAGCTCAGTCCCTTCGATTGATTTAAACCATATCCAAACAGTAATGATGGATGTAGTCGCAGACAAAACCGGTTATCCAACAGATATGCTAGAACTGAGCATGGATATGGAAGCTGACTTAGGTATCGATTCAATCAAGCGTGTTGAAATCTTAGGAGCAGTACAGGAAATCATCGCTGATTTACCTGAGCTTAACCCAGAAGACCTCGCTGAATTACGTACGCTAGGTGAAATCGTTACTTACATGCAGAGCAAAGCGCCTGTAGCTATGACTGTTTCAGCTGACAGCTCAGTCCCTTCGATTGATTTAAACCATATCCAAACAGTAATGATGGATGTAGTGGCAGACAAAACCGGTTATCCAACAGATATGCTAGAACTGAGCATGGACATGGAAGCTGACTTAGGTATCGATTCAATTAAACGTGTTGAGATATTAGGGGCAGTACAGGAGATCATTACTGATTTACCTGAACTAAACCCAGAAGACCTTGCTGAACTGCGTACGCTAGGTGAAATCGTTAGTTACATGCAGAGTAAAGCACCTGCGGTAGCTGCTGTGGTAGAAAATACAGTAGCAAGCTCAGCACCGTCTATCGATTTGAACCACATCCAAACAGTGATGATGGATGTTGTTGCAGATAAAACTGGTTATCCAACGGACATGCTAGAACTTGGCATGGACATGGAAGCTGATTTAGGTATCGATTCAATCAAACGTGTTGAAATCTTAGGCGCAGTGCAGGAGATCATTACTGATTTACCTGAGCTAAACCCTGAAGATCTTGCTGAATTACGCACGCTAGGTGAAATCGTTAGTTACATGCAAAGCAAAGCGCCCGTAGCTGAACATGCACCTGTAGCGACTGTTACAGCAACAGATGTTGTAGCTACAAGCTCATCACCGTCTATCGATTTAAACCACATCCAAACTGTGATGATGGAAGTGGTTGCAGACAAAACCGGTTATCCAGTAGACATGTTAGAACTTGCCATGGACATGGAAGCTGACCTTGGTATCGATTCAATCAAACGTGTAGAAATTTTAGGTGCGGTACAGGAAATCATCACTGACTTACCTGAGCTTAACCCTGAAGATCTTGCTGAACTACGTACGTTAGGTGAAATCGTTAGCTACATGCAGAGCAAAGCTCCTGCAGCTGTAGAAAGTGCACCTACTGCTGTAGCAAGTTCAGCACCGTCTATTGATTTAGACCATATCCAAAATGTAATGATGGATGTTGTTGCTGATAAGACTGGTTATCCTGCCAATATGCTTGAATTAGCAATGGACATGGAAGCTGACCTTGGTATTGATTCAATCAAACGTGTTGAAATTCTAGGTGCGGTACAGGAGATCATTACTGATTTACCTGAACTAAACCCAGAAGACTTAGCGGAACTACGTACGTTAGAAGAAATTGTAACTTACATGCAGAGTAAAGCTCGTGGTGTTACTGCAAATGTAGTAGCTAATCATGAACCTGAAAAAAGCGCAGTGTCAGATGCATTTATGCAAAGCAATGTTGCAACTATTACAGCTGCCGCAGAACACAAAGCAGAGTTTAAACCAGCGCCGAGCGCAACGGTTGCAATCTCGCGTCTAAGCTCTATCAGTAAAATAAGCCAAAATTGCCAAGGCGCTAATGCCTTAATCGTGGCTGATGGCACTGATAATGCAGTGTTACTCGCAGACCACCTACTGCAAACTGGCTGGAATGTAACTGCATTGCAACCAACTTGGGTAGCAGTAACAACGACGAAAGCATTTAATAAATCAGTAAACCTGGTGAGCTTAAATAGCGTTGATGAAACTGAAATCAACAACATCATTGCTGCTAACGCACAACTGGATGCAGTTATCTATCTGCACGCAAGTAGCGAAATTAATGCTATCGAATACCCACAAGCATCTAAGCAAGGCCTGATGTTAGCCTTCTTATTAGCGAAATTGAGTAAAGTAACTCAAGCCGCTAAAGTGCGTGGTTCTTTCATGGTAGTTACTCAGCAGGGCGGTTCACTTGGTTTTAGCAACGACGCACAAGCTGACCTAATACAGACTGACCTAGTACAAAGCGGCTTAAACGGTTTAGTTAAAACACTGTCACACGAATGGGATAACGTATTCTGTCGTGCGGTAGATATGCCAACATCATTAGCTGCAGCGCAAGTCGCAACTCTTGTTTGTGATGAGCTGCTTGACGCAGATAGCGTGTTAACTGAAGTTGGTTATCAACAAACAGCGAAAAAGGCTGTTGAACGCATTACCTTAACGGGTGTTGCGACTGACAGTTATGCACTGACTGCTGGTAATAACATTGACGCTAATTCGGTATTCTTAGTGAGTGGTGGCGCAAAAGGCGTAACAGCGCATTGCGTAGTGCGTATTGCTAAAGAGTACCAAGCGAAGTTTATTTTATTGGGACGTTCAACCTTCTCGAATGATGAACCAAGCTGGGCACACGGTATTAACGATGAAGCGGCCTTGAAGAAAGCGGCGATGCAAGCGTTGATCGCCGCGGGTGATAAACCAACACCAGCGAAGATCGTGCAACTGATTAAACCTATTCAAGCTAACCGTGAAATTGCGCAAACATTAACTGCCATTACGGCGGCTGGTGGCCAAGCTGAATATGTTTCTGCTGACGTAACCAATGCAGCAAACGTACAAACGGCAGTAAAACCGGTTATTGCTAAATTTGGTGATATTACTGGCATCATTCATGGCGCGGGTGTTTTAGCTGACCAATTCATTGAGCAAAAAACACTAAGCGATTTTGAGTCTGTATACAGCACTAAAATCGATGGTTTGTTATCGTTGTTATCAGTAACTGAAGCAAGCAACATCAAGCAATTGGTCTTGTTCTCGTCAGCGGCTGGTTTCTACGGTAACCCTGGCCAATCTGATTACTCGATTGCCAATGAGATCTTAAACAAAACGGCATACCGCTTTAAATCATTGCACCCACAAGCACAGGTTCTGAGCTTTAACTGGGGTCCTTGGGACGGCGGCATGGTAACGCCAGAGCTGAAGCGTATGTTTGATCAACGTGGTGTTTACATTATTCCACTTGATGCCGGTGCGCAGTTGTTACTGAATGAACTAGCCGCTAATGATAACCGTTGTCCACAAATCCTCGTGGGTAATGACTTATCTAAAGATGCTGCTGATGAAAAGAGTACTGCTGTAAAAAAGCCACAAGTTAGTCGTTTATCAGATGCTTTAGTAACTAAAAGCATCAAAGCGACTAACAGTGACTCTTTGAACGATCATTTTCAAGTGAACGACAACCGCTTTTTAGCTGACCACATGATCAAAGGCAATCAGGTATTACCAACGGTATGCGCGATTGCTTGGATGAGTGATGCAGCACAAGCAACTTATAGTAACCGAGACTGTGCATTGAAATATGTCGGTTTCGAAGACTATAAACTGTTTAAAGGCGTGGTTTTTGATGGTAATGAGGCGGCGGATTATCAAATCCAATTGTCGCCTGTGACCGCTGTTTCAGAACATGAAACAGTAGTCCGTATTGCCGCAAAAGTGTTTAGCCTGAAAAACGATGGTAAACCGGTATTTCATTATGCCGCAACAATATTGTTAGCTTCTCAGCCGCTTGATGCGGTGACGGTTCAATTACCGGCATTAGCTGTAGATATTAACAATTTGGTTAGCGATGAAGCACAAGCGTTATACAGCAATGGCACCTTGTTCCACGGTGAAAGTCTGCAGGGTATTAAGCAGATATTACGTTGTGACGACAAGGGCCTGCTATTGGCTTGTCAGATAACAGATGTTGCAGCAGCTAAGCAGGGGTCATTCCCCATCGCTGCCAACAATATCTTTGCTAATGATTTGGTTTATCAGGCGATGTTGGTCTGGGTACGCAAGCAATTTGGTTTAGGTAGCTTACCGTCGGTGACAGCTGCTTGGACTGTGTATCGTGAAGTGGCTGTAGATGAAGTATTTTATCTGCAACTCAATGTTGTTGAACATGATCTATTGGGTTCTCGCGGCAGTAAAGCCCGCTGTGATATTCAATTGATTGCTGCAGACATGCAGTTACTTGCAGAAGTTAAATCAGCGCAAGTTAGTGTCAGCGACATTTTGAACGATATGTCTTGAGCTAGTCAGTAACAAAATTTATACGATAGACGTCATGGTTAGCATGGCGTCTATTTTTCTTAATCACTTTTCTTAATTAGTTGTGATTAAAAAATTTAATAATATTAATAACTAAAAGTGATTGCTTTAAACCAGACGAATCAGCGCTTTTAGTTATTACTATTCGAAATAGGATATTAAAGAGAATATGACGGAATTAGCTGTTATTGGTATGGGTGCTAAATTTAGCGGACAGGACAATATTGATCGTGTTGAACGTGCTTTTTATCAAGGTGCTTATGTAGATAATGTTAGCCGCGTTAGTACCGACTCTAACGTTATTAGCGATGGCGAAGAACAAGTTATTACTGCTGCGACAGTACTTAACTCTGTCGGTCTACTCGCGCAAACGAATCAGTTACACATGTCGGATATCGCGGTATTGCTTATTGCAGATATGAGCAGTGATGTTGATAACCAACTTGTAGCGCAAGTGACACAACAGTGTGCTAGCTGTGTTGTTATTACTGATCTAGGCCAAGCATTAAAGCAAGCAACAGATTTAGTCGATAATCAAGACTGTCCTGTGGCTGTGATTGGTATGAATAACTCGGTTAATGCACCTCGTAATGATATTGAAGCTGCGACGACTGCAACTAAAACTGCAACAATCAGCTTTGATGAAACCTTCATTGGTTATAGCAGTGTAGCTGGATTCGCTAGTTTACTTATCGCTTCAACTACGTTTGCCAATGCTAAGCAATGTTATATATATGCCAATATTAAAGGTTTCGCTCAGTCGGGTGTAAGTGCTCAATTTAACGCTGCAAACATTACCGATACTGCAAACATCGCATTACAGCAAGCTGGCATGAATGCAGAGCAGGTTGGTTTGTTAGAAGTTTCAGCAGTCGCTGATTCGGCAATTGCACTGTCTGAAAGTCAGGGCTTAATGTCTGCTTATCATCATACGCAAACTTTGCATACTGCATTAAGCAGTGCCCGTAGTGTGACTGGCGAAGGCGGTTGTTTCTCGCAGGTCGCAGGTTTATTGAAATGTGTGATCAGTTTGCATCAGCGTTATATTCCGGCGATTAAAGATTGGCAACAGCCGAGTGATACTCAAATGTCACAATGGCAGCAATCACCATTTTATATGCCTGTTGATGCTCGACCTTGGTTTCCACATACTGATGGTTCTGCACACGTTGCGGCTTATAGTTGTGTATCTGCTAACAGCTATTGCCACATTCTTTTACAAGAAAATGACTTAACTGAAAGCAAGCTTCAAACACTTGAACAAAACCATCCAGTAGCTGATCTGCGGACTAATGGTTACTTTGCATCGAGCGAGTTAGCACTAGTTATTTTACAAGGTAATAGCGAAGCACAATTACGTAGTGAATTAGAGACTATTGCTGGGCAGTTAAGTACTACTGGTATAAATACTGCCGATATTAAACAGATCGCGGCTGATTGTTATGCCCGAAATGATACGGACAAAGCCTATAGTGCAGTACTTATTGCCGAGACTGTTGAAGAGTTAAGCAAAGAGATCACTTTAGCGTTTGCTGGTATTGCTAGCGTGTTTAATGGTGATGCTAAAGAATGGAAAACCCCGAAGGGCAGTTACTTTACTGCGTCGCCAGCTAACAAAAACGCTGCAAACCCAGATTCAAATAACAGCACACAGAATGGCGTCACCTTCATGTACCCAGGTATTGGCGCTACGTATGTTGGTTTAGGGCGTGATCTATTTCATCTATTCCCACAGATTTATCAGCCTGTAGCGGCTTTAGCCGATGACATTGCTGCCACGCTAAAAGATACCTTACTTAATCCACGCAGCATTAGCCGTTATAGCTTTAAAGAACTCAAGCAGCTGGATTTAGATCTACGCGGCAACTTAGCCAATATCGCTGAAGCCGGTGTAGGTTTTGCTTGCGTATTTACCAAGGTATTTGAAGAAGTCTTTGCCGTTAAAGCTGACTTTGCTACAGGTTATAGCATGGGCGAAGTAAGCATGTATGCGGCGTTAGGCTGCTGGCAACAACCGGGATTGATGAGTGCTCGTTTAGCGCAATCGAATACCTTTAATCATCAACTTTGCGGCGAGTTAAGAACATTACGTCAGCATTGGGGTATGGATGATGTTGCTAACGGTACGTTCGAGCAGATCTGGGAAACTTATACTATTAAAGCAACGATTGAACAGGTTGAAATTGCCTCTGCAGATGAAGATCGTGTGTATTGCACCATTATCAATACGCCCGATAGTCTGCTGTTAGCGGGTTATCCAGAAGCCTGTCAGCGAGTCATTAAAAATTTAGGTGTCCGCGCAATGGCATTAAACATGGCGAACGCAATTCATAGCGCGCCAGCGTATGCCGAATATGAACATATGGTTGAGTTATATCATATGGACGTTACACCGCGTATTAATACCAAAATGTATTCAAGTTCGTGTTATTTACCTATTCCACAGCGCAGCAAAGCCATTTCGCACAGTATTGCTAAATGCTTGTGTGATGTGGTGGATTTCCCGCGTTTGGTTAATACCTTACACGATAAAGGTGCGCGGGTATTTATTGAGATGGGCCCCGGCCGTTCTTTATGCAGCTGGGTAGATAAGATCTTGTTGAATGAAAAGAATAAAAATAATGGCGAGCAGGACAGTCGCCATGTTGCCGTCCCTGTGAATGCCAAAGGCACCAGTGATGAACTTACTTATATTCGCGCGATTGCTAAGTTAATTAGCCATGGCGTGAATTTGAATTTAGATAGCTTGTTTAACGGGTCAATCCTGGTTAAAGCCGGTTATTTTGACAATGCTCACGAATAACAGATACAGATAAATAGATCAGGTGGGGGTTTCCTCATCCGTTCAAATATGGATTTAAAGAGAGTAATTATGGAAAATATTGCAGTAGTAGGTATTGCTAACTTGTTCCCTGGCTCAAAAGCACCGGATCAATTTTGGCAGCAATTGCTTGAACAACAAGATTGCCGTAGTAAGGCGACAGAAGTTCAAATGGGCGTTGATCCTGCTAAATATACCGCGAACAAAGGCGACACAGATAAATTTTATTGTGTGCATGGCGGTTATATCAGTGATTTCAATTTTGATGCGTCGGGTTATCAAGTCGATAGTAATTATTTAACGGGTTTGGACGACCTAAATCAGTGGGGGCTTTATGTAACGAAACAAGCGCTTACCGATGCCGGTTACTGGGGCAGCGATGCACTGGCAAACTGTGGTGTGATTTTAGGTAATCTGTCATTCCCAACCAAGTCATCTAATCAGCTGTTCATGCCTTTGTATCATCAGGTTGTTGATAATGCCTTAAAGTCAGTATTACATCCTGATTTTCAACTATCACATTACACGGCACCGAAAAAAACACATGCCGATAATGCATTAGTAGCGGGTTATCCAGCCGCATTGATCGCGCAAGCTGCGGGTCTTGGTGGTTCACACTTTGCACTGGATGCGGCGTGTGCGTCATCTTGCTATAGCGTTAAATTAGCCTGTGATTACCTGCATACGGGTAAAGCAGACATGATGCTTGCGGGTGCGGTATCAGCATCTGATCCTATGTTCGTTAATATGGGTTTCTCCATTTTCCAAGCTTATCCTGAGAATAATGTTCACGCTCCGTTTGATAAAAATTCACAAGGCTTATTTGCCGGTGAAGGCGCGGGTATGATGGTATTAAAACGCCACAGTGATGCAGTACGCGATGGTGATAATATTTACGCCATTATTAAAGGCGGTGCATTATCAAATGACGGTAAAGGCGAGTTTGTATTAAGTCCTAATACCAAGGGGCAAGTATTAGTATACGAACGTGCTTATGCCGATGCGGATGTTGATCCAAGCACAGTTGATTATATCGAGTGTCATGCAACGGGCACACCTAAAGGTGACAATGTTGAATTGCGTTCGATGGAAACCTTTTTCAGTCGCGTAAATAACAAGCCATTACTGGGCTCGGTTAAATCTAACCTAGGTCATTTGTTAACAGCCGCTGGTATGCCGGGCATGACGAAAGCTATGTTAGCGCTAGGTAAGGGTCTTATTCCTGCAACGATTAACTTAAAGCAACCGCTGCAATCTAAAAACGGTTACTTTACTGGCGAACAAATGCCGACGACGACTGTGCCTTGGCCAACAACTCCGGGTGCCAAGACAGATGAACCGCGCACTGCAGGTGTGAGCGTATTTGGTTTTGGCGGCAGTAATGCGCATTTGGTATTGCAACAGCCAACACAAGTACTCGAATCTCACGTAAGTGTAGCTAAACCGCGAGAGCCATTGGCTATTATTGGTATGGACAGTCATTTTGGTAGTGCGAGTAATTTAGCGCAGTTCAAAACCTTATTAAATAATAATCAAAACACCTTCCGTGAATTACCAGTACAACGCTGGAAGGGCATGGAAAGTAACGCTAACGTCATGCAGTCGCTACAATTACGCAAAGCGCCTAAAGGCAGTTATGTTGAACAGCTTGATATTGATTTCTTACGTTTCAAAGTGCCGCCTAATGAAAAAGATTGTTTGATCCCACAACAGTTAATGATGATGCAAGTGGCAGACAACGCCGCTAAAGATGCAGGATTGGTGGAAGGTCGTAATGTTGCAGTGTTAGTCGCGATGGGCATGGAACTGGAATTACACCAGTATCGTGGCCGTGTTAATTTGACAACACAGATCGAAGACAGTTTAGTACAACAAGGTATTAACCTGACCGCTGAGCAACGTGAAGAACTGACCAATATTGCTAAAGACGGTGTCGCTTCGGCTGCACAGCTAAATCAGTATACGAGTTTCATTGGTAATATTATGGCGTCACGTATTTCGGCGTTATGGGATTTCTCTGGTCCGGCTATTACGGTATCAGCTGAAGAAAATTCTGTTTATCGTTGTGTTGAATTAGCTGAAAATCTATTTCAAACCAGTGATGTCGAAGCGGTGATTATTGCTGCGGTTGATTTGTCTGGTTCAATTGAAAACATTACCTTACGTCAACACTTTGGCCCTGTGAATGAAAGTGGCCCTGTAAGTGATAATGCTTCGGTAAATAATAACGTACTTGATCAGCAACAATGGCTGGTGGGTGAAGGCGCAGCGGCGATTGTCGTTAAACCATTATCACAAGTAACACCTCAGCAAATTTATGCCCGTATTGATGCCGTTTCTTTTGCACCGGGTAGCGATGCTAAAGCCATTGCAATTGCTGCGGACAAAGCCTTAACGTTAGCAGGTATCAGCGCGACAGATGTCGTGAGTGTCGAAGCGCATGCCAGTGGTTTTGGTGCTGAAAACAGTGCAGAGAAAGCTGCTTTACCGCAATTGTATCCAAGTGCCAATATTAGTTCGGTAAAAGCCAATATTGGTCATACGTTCAATGCATCAGGCATGGCGAGCATTATCAAAACGGCGCTGCTTTTAGATAAGCAAACGAGTCAAGATCAGAACGCGAGTCAACACATTGCCATTAACGGTCTAGGTCGTGATAACAGTTGTGCACATCTTATCTTGTCGAGTTCAGCGCAAGCACATCAATCTGCACCAGCGCCAACTGGTAAGAAACGTCCACAATTAGTTAAAACCATCAAGCTGGGTGGCCAGTTAATCAGTGACGCGATTGTTAATAGTGCCAGTGCTTCATTGGATGTTATCAAGCAGCAGTTTGCTGGTAAAACCTTAGCTAAAGTGAAACAGCCAGTGGTGATGGATAATGTGATACCACAAGGCATTCGTGTTCAGTCAATCAGTGAACCTGAGAGCGCTGTTATACCAGTAACTAGTTCACTCGCTAATGAAGCGTCAGTAACGTCAACCATTTCTCAACATCAACATACAGCGCAGCCCGTAGCGGGCTCGAGCGTTGTTGGAGTGACAGTGAAACATAAAGCCAGTAATCAAATTCATCAGCAAGCGTCTACCCATAAAGCATTCTTAGAAAGCCGCTTAGCTGCACAGAAAAACTTATCACAACTTGTTGAACTGCAAGCTAAGCTATCGGCACAAACTACAGGTGATCATACGCCTAAAAATACTGTTTCAACAACGCATGCTCCAGCGACGCCATTAACACTTGTATCAACGGTTGCTTCAAACAAGCCTGTTATAGCGACAAGTCTCACCAGTACTGAAGCAAAAGCGCAAGCAGCAGCAACACAAGCTGGTTTTCAGATAAAAGGACCTGTTGGTTACAACTATCCTCCACTGCAGTTAATTGAACGTTATAACAAACCTGAAAAAGTGATTTACGATCAAGCTGATTTGGTTGAATTCGCTGAAGGTGATATTGGTAAGGTATTCGGTGCTGAATACAATATTATTGATGGCTATTCGCGTCGTGTACGTCTACCAACCTCAGATTATTTATTAGTAACACGTGTTACCGAACTTGATGCCAAGGTGCATGAATACAAAAAATCATACATGTGCACTGAATATGATGTACCTGTTGATGCACCGTTCTTAATCGATGGTCAGATCCCTTGGTCTGTTGCGGTAGAATCAGGCCAGTGTGATTTGATGTTGATTTCATATATCGGTATTGATTTCCAAGCTAAAGGCGAACGTGTTTACCGTTTACTTGATTGTGAACTAACTTTCCTTGAAGAGATGGCTTTCGGTGGCGATACCTTACGTTACGAGATCCACATTGATTCGTATGCGCGTAACGGCGAGCAATTATTATTCTTCTTCCATTATGATTGTTACGTAGGGGATAAGAAGGTACTTATCATGCGTAATGGTTGTGCTGGTTTCTTTACTGACGAAGAACTTTCTGACGGTAAAGGCGTTATTCATAACGATAAAGACAAAGCTGAATTTAACAACGCTGTGAAATCATCATTTACGCCGTTATTACAACATAACCGTGGTCAATATGACTACAGTGATATGATGAAGCTGGTTAATGGCGACGTCGCAAGTTGTTTTGGTCCACAATATGATCAAGGTGGTCGTAACCCATCGCTAAAATTCTCGTCTGAGAAGTTCTTGATGATTGAACGTATTACCAAGATAGATCCAACCGGTGGTCATTGGGGACTAGGCCTGTTAGAAGGTCAAAAAGATTTAGACCCTGAGCATTGGTATTTCCCTTGTCACTTTAAAGGTGATCAAGTAATGGCTGGTTCGTTGATGTCGGAAGGTTGTGGCCAAATGGCGATGTTCTTCATGCTGTCTCTTGGTATGCATACCAATGTTAACAACGCCCGTTTCCAACCGCTACCAGGTGAATCACAAACGGTACGTTGTCGTGGGCAAGTACTGCCACAGCGCAATACCTTAACTTACCGTATGGAAGTTACTGCGATGGGTATGCATCCACAGCCATTCATGAAAGCCAATATTGATATTTTGCTTGATGGTAAAGTGGTTGTTGATTTCAAAAACTTGAGCGTGATGATCAGCGAACAAGATGAGCATTCAGATTATCCAGTAACATTGCCGAGTAATGTGCAGCTTAAAACAATTTCGTCTGCTGCTTTAACTGCTGCGCCTGTTGCTGTAACTGCGACGAACAATGCAGATTTGGATGAACGTGGTGTTGAACCGTTTAAGTATCCTGAACGTCCGTTAATGCGCGTAGAGTCAGACTTGTCTGCACCGAAAAGCAAAGGTGTGACACCGATTAAGCATTTCGAAGCGCCTGCTGTTGCTGGTCACCATAGAGTGCCTAACCAAGCACCGTTTACACCTTGGCATATGTTTGAGTTTGCGACGGGTAATATTTCTAACTGTTTCGGTCCTGACTTTGATGTTTATGAAGGTCGTATTCCACCTCGTACACCTTGTGGTGATTTACAGGTTGTTACTCAGGTTGTGGAAGTGCAGGGCGAACGTCTTGATTTGAAGAATCCATCAAGCTGTGTTGCTGAATACTATGTACCTGAAGATGCTTGGTACTTTACTAAAAACAGCCATGAAAACTGGATGCCTTATTCATTAATCATGGAAATTGCATTGCAACCAAATGGCTTCATTTCAGGTTACATGGGCACGACGCTTAAATACCCTGAAAAAGATCTGTTCTTCCGTAACCTTGATGGTAGCGGTACGTTATTAAAGCAGATTGATTTACGCGGCAAAACGATTGTGAATAAATCAGTATTAGTGAGTACGGCTATTGCTGGTGGCGCGATTATTCAAAGTTTCACGTTTGATATGTCAGTAGATGGCGAATTATTTTATACTGGTAAAGCGGTATTTGGTTACTTTAGTGGTGAATCGCTGACTAACCAACTGGGCATTGATAACGGCAAAACGACTAATGCTTGGTTTGTTGATAACAATACGCCTGCAGCCAATATTGATGTGTTCGATTTAACGGATCAGTCTTTAGCTTTATACAAAGCGCCTGCAGGTAAACCGCATTATAAATTAGCGGGCGGCCAGATGAACTTCATCGATACAGTGTCTGTCGTTGAAGGCGGTGGTAAAGCGGATGTGGCTTATGTTTATGGCGAACGCACGATTGATGCTGATGATTGGTTCTTCCGTTATCACTTCCACCAAGATCCGGTTATGCCTGGTTCGTTAGGTGTTGAAGCTATTATTGAATTAATGCAAACCTATGCACTTAAAAATGACTTAGGTGCACAGTTTACTAGTCCTCGCTTTGTTGCGCCAATGACGAAAGTTGATTGGAAATATCGTGGTCAAATTACGCCGTTGAATAAGCAGATGTCACTGGACGTGCATATCACCGAGATCATTACTGAATCAGGTGAAGTAAGACTCGTTGGTGATGCGAATCTGTCTAAAGATGGCCTGCGTATTTATGAAGTGAAGAATATTGTTTTAAGTATTGTTGAAGCCTAACAATTAGTGGGCTCGTGGAGCATTGATTAAAGTAAGCCAGCTGTTGCTAGCATGGATGCTAGCCTCAAGCCCCCATGGATGGGTTTACGGAGAGCTGGGCGTCTTTAAACAATGTGGAACATTAGTCTGAAAGTACTATATCGAGACTTTGCTTCAGCAGTCACTTCATCGGATAAGAAACAGAATAACTCAGTTGTTGAATTTCGAATTCAGCAACTGCAAAAATAGGAAATAAGAATGTCGAGTTTAGAATTTAACAACAGTAATGCGATTAATTGGGCGTGGAAAGTTGATCCAGCGTCAGTTCATACACAAGATGCAGAAATTAAAGCAGCTTTAATGGATCTGTCTAAGCCGCTTTACGTGGCGAATCGAGTTGCAAACAATGCTGCTGTAATGGGGATCGCTAACCATACGTCAATCGCAGGTACTATCAGCAATAATATCGATGTTGATGTATTAGCGTTTGCACAGAAGCTAACACCTGAAGATCTGGGTGATGATGCGTATAAGAAACAACATGGGGTTAAATATGCCTATCATGGCGGCGCGATGGCAAACGGTATTGCGTCGGTTGAACTTGTTGTCGCATTAGGTAAAGCAGGACTGTTATGTTCGTTCGGCGCAGCAGGTTTAGTCCCTGACGCGGTTGAAGATGCAATTCGTCGTATTCAAGCTGAATTACCAAATGGTCCTTATGCGGTTAACTTGATCCATGCGCCAGCAGAAGAAGCATTAGAGCGTGGTGCTGTTGAACGTTTCCTTAAACTGGGTGTTAAGACGGTAGAGGCTTCGGCTTACTTAGGTTTAACTGAGCACATTGTTTGGTATCGTGTTGCTGGTTTATCTAAAAACAGTGATGGGTCGGTTAATATTGGTAACAAGGTTATCGCTAAAGTATCGCGTACTGAAGTTGGTCGCCGCTTTATGGAGCCTGCACCGCAAAAGTTACTGGATAAGTTATTAGCACAAAACAAGATCACCCCTGAACAAGCTGCATTAGCGCTGCTTGTACCAATGGCTGATGACATTACTGCGGAAGCTGATTCTGGTGGTCATACTGACAACAGACCGTTTTTAACCTTGCTACCGACTATCATCGGACTGCGTGATGAAGTGCAAGCGAAGTATAACTTCTCTCCTGCATTACGTGTTGGTGCTGGTGGTGGTATCGGAACGCCTGAAGCAGCACTCGCTGCATTTAATATGGGCGCTGCTTATATTGTTCTGGGTTCTGTGAATCAGGCTTGTGTTGAAGCTGGCGCATCTGAATATACCCGTAAGTTACTATCAACAGTTGAAATGGCCGATGTGACAATGGCACCAGCTGCTGATATGTTTGAAATGGGCGTGAAGCTACAAGTATTAAAACGTGGTTCTATGTTCGCTATGCGTGCGAAGAAACTGTATGACTTGTATGTGACTTATGACTCGATTGAAGATATCCCAGCTGCAGAACGTGAGAAGATTGAAAAACAAATCTTCCGCTCGAATCTAGATGAGATCTGGGATGGCACTATCGCTTTCTTCACTGAGCGCGATCCAGAAATGCTAGCGCGTGCAATGAGCAGCCCTAAACGTAAAATGGCTCTTATCTTCCGTTGGTATCTTGGTTTGTCTTCACGCTGGTCAAACACAGGCGAGAAGGGACGTGAAATGGATTATCAGATTTGGGCTGGCCCAAGTTTAGGCGCATTTAACAGCTGGGTGAAAGGTTCTTACCTTGAAGACTATACCCGCCGTGGCGCAGTTGATGTTGCTTTGCATATGCTAAAAGGTGCTGCGTATTTACAACGTGTAAACCAGTTGAAACTGCAAGGCGTTAGCTTAAGTACAGAATTGGCAAGTTATCGTACGAGTGATTAATGTTTGTTCGTCACAACAATAAATAGAGTTCATACCCCCGTTATAGCTGGCTTAAAACCAGTTTACGGGGGTTTTCTTGTTTAATGAGTAGAAGTAAATAATACTAATTGGGTCATAGATTAAGACCCATAATGGCTTGATGGATGTGATTTATGTTTAATACTATGCTCTTGTATCTCCATCAAATAGTAAGCAAAGATCTTGAATTATTAAACAAACAGCTGAAATGCTATCGAACTTATCGATAGGCATTAAAAATAAATTAAACTTATTAACTTTATCCTTTATTATTTTAATATTTCGTTCATCAGCATATGTCTGGAAAGTATTTATAATAGCTTTAGATTTAGGTTTACCAAGTAAATGGTCGGTTAAGTATATCTCTACAGCAGGCCCCACATGCTCAAAGCTAACGCCAATACTAAACCCAGTTAGGCCTCTCGCGAGTTTATACGGTGAGTCACTTCCTGAGTTCATTGCAATTAAATTAAAATCTTCCTTTTGAAATAGAGTAAGTCCTATTTCTTTATTAAATACTGCCTTTATTTTATTTAATGTATCTTGGTCGTACATAGTGCATTCCATATTATTAATTATTTCACTTACAGTAGAGCGAAGCTTTTAGTTATCAGCTTTTTTAGTTAACGGGTGTAATAATAAATGATATCTGAAGCCCAGTCTAAACTAAACGCCCAACCAGCGCTAATTCCGCATAGCCTAGCTGCGATATTGTGATATATCAAGGGCAATATATAGAATTATATTATAATAATTATGTCCTTATGTATTATGTTACCCTAATGTAAGTTGTTAATTCCATTTTCGATATAACTTATATTAGAGCTGAACTAATCAACATAATATCTAATAATCTAACTAAATGAATCTATAAATAGCAGGTACTTAATGTCAGAAAGAATCAGGATTAACTGGGATGAAGGTACTAAAATATCAGAACAGTATTTTCCATCGGATAAGTTAGAGCGTGCGAAATATGCAGAGTTCTTAACAAAGATTTTATCATCACAAGGCTTTGATGAAGCTAGAGACGTTGGTGAACAAAAAAGAAATTATGTTTTGAACCTCAATTCCGAATGGGGGTCAGGTAAAACATATTTTCTCAAACGTTGGGCTAATGATCTTAAAGAATATTATCCAGTAGTCTATATAGACGCTTGGGAAAAGGACTATTCAGAAGATCCTTTAATGACAGTTGTGTCTGCGATTATTAAAGATTTGAAAGAGCAGGCGGGCTGCAACGAAGATAAATTCAAAGCTCCAACGAAGATGATTGGCCTACTTAAAGCTGCTGCACCAGGCATTGCTAGAGGGATGTCAAAGCGATTTTTTGGTATTGATCCTGTTGAAATTATGGGTGCTGCTGAATCTGAAGGTGGAGAAATTGAAAAGGTCGTAGGGAAAGATGAATCTGGAGAAGACTTGGACATGAGTTTTGCTGCGTCAGAGCTTGTCACCCATTTGATTAAAGAGCACGAAGCTAAAAGCGAAGCAATAAAAAACCTTAAGGTTCATGTAGAAAAGTGGGTCGATGAAGTTAAAAAATTAAAGAAGCTCTCGTTACCAGCCTTTGTCTTCATAGATGAATTAGATCGTTGCAGACCAAGTTATGCTGTTGAGATGTTGGAGACCATTAAGCATATTTTTGATATTCCAGGCGTTGTTTTTATCGTTGCGACAGACACGGGCCAATTACAGCATGCTGTTAAAGCCATCTATGGTGAAGGCTTTGATGCTCGAGTTTATCTAGGACGTTTTTTTAATAGCCGTTTTAGCTTGAAAGCTCCGAAATTAGAGAGTTTTTTAGATTTTCATAGTGATGCTTACAAACTCTCTGGGAGTTATCTAAGAGATTTACAAGTCGATATATTGCCATTTAATCATGAAGGTAAAGACACTTTACGTAATATATCTGTTGTACTAAATGCGTTTCAAGTATCCGCTAGAAC
Organism: Moritella dasanensis ArB 0140; assembly: GCF_000276805.1. Taxonomy (GTDB): domain Bacteria; phylum Pseudomonadota; class Gammaproteobacteria; order Enterobacterales; family Moritellaceae; genus Moritella; species Moritella dasanensis. Next base: position 45,874 of record NZ_AKXQ01000035.1, read on the forward strand.
ATCTATTCAAATTGCAGATAGAGTTATTGCCACCATTACAAATATGCCTAAAAATTCTTGTATAGATATTTTAATGCTGACAACGTTGCATAGCCTCAAAGAAATAAATAACGAACTCTTTGAAGAGATTGTCTCAGGTAAGTTCAAACGACAAAAAGAGGGTAAAGATAAAACTATACACTTTTACCTTGATGAATTTCTTGAATCTTATGTGAAAGTTCAGAGTGGTTTTATTTCAATGAGCTTTAACCCTGATGACGTGGCTAAAGAATTTGAACTAGCATCTCGCTACGTCGTATCTAATCCATATACTTATAACCAGTATAATTTCGGTTTTATGGATTATTTAAAAAACATATTTGCACCACACTTTAAGTCACCTGAAAGTACAGACGATTATTTTTGGGCTACAAACGAATCAGACAAAACTGATCTACAACAATGCGGAGAGGAACTCGTCCAACACTTCCGCAATAATAGTCGTGACGAGCCCCTTTTAACAGGAAGTGAATCTTCTATTCTTTGGATTAAATACATTTATAAATGTAAACCTTATGGTTCAATAGACAATGAAGAGTATAGAGATTTTATAGAATTAGCATCTGCGTTTGACTGGATGGGTAAAGAGGAGTTATCTGATCCAGAGTGATTACTTTAAAGAAGAAGGGATGTTTAGGATTGCTCCAAGAGTTACTAACTTAAGTAATGATGAAGTTCTTGAGTTTGGCTTTGTAAATTAAATCGAATATATCCATTTACAACTTTGTATATGAGGACTCTGCTAGCAGTCATACCAAGAACAATATCAGCGGTAGCGATGACATCACTATCGATATCTTATTAGTTTTAGCGCACAAAACAGAACTATTTAAAGCACACAAGAAGGCGATGATTTGATAATGAATTATCGCCTTGTTACTATCAAGAGACTTTAACTGACTGAGATAGAAAGATATGACACGGAAGAACAT
>NZ_AKXQ01000036.1 GCF_000276805.1 Moritella dasanensis ArB 0140
CATCGCCAAGCGCCAAATTAGAATTAGCCGATATCGTGATGATATCGGCTTTTTTGTGTCTAAAATTTAGGTTTTGGACTATCATGTTCGTGCTAAATGCCCGCTCTCGTTAAAAATACGGCGTTAAGGCGTGATGAGCACTCGCTTGACCGACGTGACAGGCAATAAAAAACCAGCCTGCGGCTGGTTTGTTTGTTTTTACATTACTATTTTAAATAGTTAGTCACTATTTTAAATAGTTAGTCACTATTTTTAACACTTTCATAAGCCCATGAAAGCCAAGGTAATAGTAATTCTACGTTGGCAGCTTCAACCGTTGCACCACACCATATTCGTAATCCAGACGGTGCATCTTTATATGAATTGATGTCATAGGCTACCTGTTGATCAGCGAGTAACTGACCAAACTCTTTTAATTGTTTATCAGTCAGAGACAAGCGCAAACATACGCTGGTATTAGAGCGCTGTTCAACTCTCTCAGCAAGGAAATTGATCCACTCGTGTTGGTTAACAAAATTGGTTAAGATGGCTAAGTTATTCTCTGAACGAGCAATTGCGGCATCAACGCCACCGATTTCAGTTATCCAATTTAACGCATCTAAATAGTCGGCGACGCATAACATTGAAGGAGTATTGATCGTTGCACCGGTAAAGATGCCTTCAATTAATTTGCTGTTTTGTGTTAAACGGAAAATTTTTGGTAGTGGCCAAGGTGGTGTATATGATTCTAAGCGTTCAACAGCAGCAGGGCTGAGGATAATCATGCCATGAGCACCTTCTCCGCCTAATACTTTTTGCCAACTGAATGTGGTGACATCAAGTTTTTCCCAATCCATTGGCATAGCAAACACTGCCGAGGTTGCATCGCAGATAGTTAAACCACTGCGTTGTTCACTGATCCAGTCAGCGTTTGCAACTTTTACACCTGATGTAGTGCCATTCCAAGTAAAGACGATATCATGATCTGGATTTGTGAGTGTCAGATCAGGTAATTGACCATAGTCGGCTGTTAGCGGATTAACGTCACTAAGTTGTAACTGATTTTTAATATCACTGAACCAACCTTTACCAAATGATTCCCAATAGCAAACATCAACAGGCTTTTTGCCTAATAATGACCACAACATCATTTCCATTGCACCTGTATCAGAGGCCGGTACGATGCCTACCTTGTAATCGGCGGGGATCTTTAACAAGGATTTTGTTTGTTCAATCGCTTGCTGTAGTGCTGATTTTCCGATGTCAGAGCGATGTGATCGACCAAGGGTTGAGATGTCTAGTTGGGTTAATTCATAACCAGGACGCTTGCTGCAAGGACCTGAAGAAAAGTTAGGATTATGAGGTTTACTTGTTGGGATCATTAGTTATTCCTTTACTAAAGTGCTATCCATGTACATCGATTATAGCAATCGGCGAGTCATCTATGAAGTATTTAAACCCGTGATTTTTTATAGCATTGTTTATTGCCGCTAACGTTTGCTATTCCTGATAAATAAACGTATTTTCAACACAGTTTAAATAGATAGGAATTGAATACTATGGCTAAAGGCTTAGACAAACATCAACATCGAAAAGATGAATTAAGTGCATTCGGTAAAAACTTAGCGAGACGTGCTCGTTCTCACTGTGAATTATGCGATGCGTCCGGGGTTAAATTAAATACCTTTGAAGTTGCACCAATACAGACAACGCCAGATTTTGATGATTGTATTTTAATTTGTGATACTTGCAGTGAACAGCTTAACAATCCTAAGCGTATTGATGCTGATCATTGGCGTTGCTTGAACAAGTCAATGTGGTCTGAAGTCGCTATCGTACAAGTTACAGCGATCAGAATGTTACGTGTGCTAGCTGAAAAGCATGATTGGGCTGAAGATTTGAATGAAATGGCATACTTAGAGCCTGAAGTTGAAGAGCGTATTAACAAGCTATAGCAAATCTCTTGGTATACTCGGTTAAGTCGTTTGGGTATCTGGATAATTAATGCTATTCTGCGGCTCCATTTTTGTATTGTAGTTAAATTAGAGGTCTTCGATGAGCCAAAGTTGTGATGTGATAGTAATTGGTGCCGGTGCTGCAGGATTGATGTGTGCGGCAAGTGCTGGTTACCGAGGTCGCTCAGTATTGGTTCTCGATAATGCCAAGAAAGCGGGTCGTAAAATCCTTATTAGTGGCGGTGGACGTTGTAACTTTACTAATAATGACCTTTCTACAGATGCATTCATTTGTGCAAATCCACACTTCGTCAAATCTGCATTAAGCCGTTATACCGCTTGGCATTTTATTGAGATGGTAGAGCGTCATGGTATTGCCTATCATGAGCGTGAGCATGGCCAGTTATTCTGTGATGACTCAGCAAAAGATATTGTTGATATGTTACATACAGAATGCGACTGGGCTGGTGTTAAGATTCAATTGCGCACTGAAATCTTGTCTATCGAAAAAACCGATGACGGCCGTTATCATTTGCAAACCAGTGAAGGTGCATTAAATTGTCAATCTTTGGTTATTGCGACGGGTGGTTTATCTATGCCTAAACTGGGTGCGACACCTTATGGTTATAAGGTTGCAGAACAGTTTGGTTTACAAGTAAACGCCACTAAAGCTGGTCTGGTTCCGTTTACCTTACAACAGTATGATAAAGATAAATATGCAGATCTGTCAGGTGTTAGCTTACCGGCACGTATCACCACCGAATCTGGTGTTACTTTTAAAGAAGCGCTGTTGTTTACCCATCGAGGCCTCTCTGGCCCCGCAGTATTGCAGGTATCATCTTATTGGAATGCGGGTGAAGCCGTCAGCATTAACTTATTGCCTGAAGCAGAAATAACTGAAACCTTGGCGGCAATGACGGAATCAAGTCCAAACCAAGCGCTTAAAACAGCGTTAGCGCGTTTATTACCTAAACGTCTGGTTGAGATATTTTATGCGGATGGATTATTACCTGAATGCACGCTTAAGCAGTTACAGCATAAAGAGCTAAATGACATTTCAATGCTCTTGCATAACTGGCAAGTCAAACCGAATAGTACTGAAGGTTATCGTACCGCTGAAGTGACGCTCGGTGGCGTTGATACGAACGAGTTATCATCAAAAACCATGGAAGCTAAGAAAGCCGCTGGTCTATACTTTATTGGTGAAGTGATGGATGTAAGTGGTTGGTTAGGCGGATATAATTTCCAGTGGGCTTGGTCTTCTGGCTGGAGTTGCGGGCAGTTCGTGTAACTGAACGCGTAAACAGACAGTTAAAACAGGTCACATTTTAGAACGGTTAGTGCTACTGAAAATGAATATTTTTCGCAGCATATAACCGTTTTTTTATATTCTAAGTTTAACCAGAATGATAAATCCCGCATTATTTTATTGAAATTGCATTATTTTTTGTTAGCGGTGTCGTGAACAATTTAACCTGAGTCAAACTCGACTCTGATGCTAATTGTTGGACGTCTGCTGATGAGGGATAACTAATACCATCAAAATCGAGCTGTAGCCATTGCTGCTTGTCCTTTATTAACAAACTTTGCCATAGGTGTTGTTGTGTTTTACTTATCTGTAATGGCGCTTTTACTTGCGTTATACGGCTAATAAATTTATATCGATTTAAGTTGTTCTCAAACACTAACAATACACAGCCTTCTCCTTCACACCAGTCGAGCATCACAAGTAAATCTTTGCGGCCGTTACCATTTAAGTCATATTCGCTAAACCAGTATTTGGTGTTATCTGTTTTGGTTTTATGCATGGTAAAATAACGTTTTACCGCATTATTGATTGCTGGCGTACTTATTGCCGGTGAGGGGATATCTGCTGCTTGGAATTCTCGAATGGGGATCCGTGGCAGTTCAGCCGAAAAGGATATCGTTTCAATCTCATCCGTCATTCTATCTAAGGTTAAAGTAGCGCCATTAAAGCTATACTTTTGATTATCTCGCCATTGTTGATTTGCTTGTAATCTTGCCCCATCTCGTCGAAAGTGAAATACGATATTGGCTTTATTACCCTGGTGCTCGGTTAACAGTAATTTTAATCCAGATGAACCATATGTATGCCAATAACCACTTTCATTCAGTTCTTTGCCATTTGCATAACGGTATTTCACGTTGGCTTTATAATGGTCTAAAAGCGCTATTTCGATGGTGACATTATTGTTTTTATAACGATATTGTCCCAACCAACCTTGTGATTCGTCTGGTTGATTAGGGTATTTACCGCACCCTTTTATTTGCTTGTTCTTTACATATAATGTGCTTTTATACTGCCAATAACTGTCGTTGTTATCGATACAACCATGACCAGAAAAAGCGATGTTGAGCTGCTCGCCTTGGTCATTTTCAGTTTCGATAAATGCCCGCAAACCTTTAGTCATGACACTTTTCTTAATTGCCCACTTACTATTTAAATCTTTAATGATGAAAGTAAATTGATTATCTTGCCCATATCCTCGCCAATTCGGTTCTGAGCCTGCAATGTCAAAATGAGTGGATGATGCTGCTTGCTGACACGTTTTATTATCTTGTTTGGATAGGAAGTGGAGTTGATCGACTGTAATAATGGCACGTTGATGTATTGGATTGAGAGACTGGTTTATTTGACCTTCAAACTCAATATAGGCATTGGCTTGCTTTAAGCGTTTTATTTGCTCGAGTAACTGCTTATCAGCTTGTAGATTAAAGGTCTGCGCATTGTGGCATAAGCGTATGGTGCGCTGCTGAGGTGTGATCGTGACAATGCCACTGAAGTGGGCATATTTTTTAGGTATTATTGAAGTGTCCAAGGCTTTAGTCATCTTGCTGGCTGTTGTTGGAACCAGTGCTGTCGGCGCTATATGTGGGGCGTTACTACTGAGTGAGTAAGGACTGTTATTGATAATAGGTTGGTGTTGCTGGGCACAGCCGGTCATTATAAATAGGCTAATAGAGAGTATAACTCGAAGCATAATTCATCCTTGATATCGAGAGTATTGTTAATCATTCACTAGTTACCAAGAGATCCTTTCTGAGTAACTAGTTGATATATCATTATGTGGTGGACCGTGACTAACTACAATATATTTTTTTCAATATAGTGGGCTACGCCATCTTCCGCAGAACTGCCGATCATTTCAAAATCGGGTAGTGCTGCTTTAAGCATGACGGAAGCATTGCCCATGACCAAACCTTTATCAACGGCTTGTAGCATTTCGATATCATTCATTCCATCACCAAAAGCCATTGTTTCTGCCATTGTGAAGCCTTTAATTTTGAGTACTTCAGTCAGTGCTCTGGCTTTATTGACGTTAATGTCCATCACTTCTAAGCATTCAGGTAATGAGAATGAGACATTCAGTTGTGCACCGTGCTGTGCGTTGATTTGTGCTGCTAACGTGACGAGATCTTCATGCGGGCCACAGAAAAAGAATTTAGCAATGCCGGCTTTTTCTAATGTCGCCAGATTGGCAACTTGATAGCTAAACGTGGAGTCTTGACTAAAGCTCAGGATCTCTGGATTTGGTTTGTCTACGAACCATTCATCATCACGATAAACATTAGTTTGAATCGTTTCTGGCAATGTAATTTCAGCGATCATTTGTGCTATCTCTACGGGCACATTTTTACTGTAGATCAGTTCACCTTTATTATTGTGAACTCGCGCCCCGTTTGAGGTGATGAGGTAGATTTCAGCATCAATCGTTTTTCTAATGGCTTCAACATCGACATTATGGCGACCCGTAGCAATAATGAATTTTTTACCTTGTTTGAGCAACTTGTGAATAGTTATTTTGGTTTGTTCTGAGACAATATGTGCAGGTGTCAGTAACGTACCATCTAAATCAGAAACGATAACTTTATACATCTTAACCTCAATATTTACTTCGTGTAGCTAAAGTAGTGTTTGTCGTGAGACTGTCCGTAGTAACGCGCTCAATATTTGGCAAAGTAATTTAATGCCACGGTGAGCGCTGGGATCCTAAAAATATCCGTTTCTAAGAATAATTCATGTGCAGCGCCGGGGATTAATACCGGTTCCGCAGGTTGATGTTGGTTGTGCTTGTGGCTCAAGGCGCGACAAAATTGTTGTTGTGCTTCTGCAAGTACAACTTCATCACCACCGGCTTGCAAGACGAGAGTTGGTGTTTTTATATGTCCGGCATATTGGATCGCACGGCGGCAAGCTTTAATGCTTTGCTGTAGCCAGTTAATCGTTGGACCACCTAATTGCGTCTGTGGGTAAAAACCGTAACTACGACGGAAGATATCAAAGCGTAATGGACTATGAGTTAGCTGGTTATTTTCAAATGGAGAATGCGCAAAATCGCCTTTACCGGGCGCGTAAAAGGACTCGGTATGAATGATCTTGTTGACGATATGCATCGCTCGGCTATAAACATTGGCGATAGGACGGGGTATTTGGCCAAAATTAATGCCAAACATGGGTGATGCGAGCACTGCTGCATCAAAGTCATGCTGATAACTTTGTAAGTATAAACTACCGATTGCGCCACCCATTGAATGACACAGTAAATATTGTTTACTGTGTTGAGTTGGGCTGATGACTTTATCGATAAATAATTTTAAATCGGTGACGTAATCACGGAAATGTTCCACATGACCTTTATGCAGGTTTTTTAATAATCGATCTGACATACCTTGACCACGGTGGTCTAAGCAATATACCGAGTAACCTTGTTGGCAAAGGTCATAAATTAGCTCTCGAAATTTTTGGTAAGACTCTGAACGCCCACCTAAGAGTACAATCGCTGGACCTGTCGCATTGATCACTGCCGATGCATAGCGTAGCGTTACATTATCAACACCTTGCATTGTTTCTTCGATGATAGTTGCATCCCAAAATTGCGAAATTTGCTCATGATATCTATCTGCAAGTTGTGATTCAGTGGTTAAGTTATACGGATTATCAAATTCGACACATGGGTATTTGCTGGACATGGTTGCAGGAGCTTCTTATTAATTTTATTGGTGAACATCTGTTACTAGACTACCATAATTCAATTAATAAAATGGTGACTTAAATAGCTGTAAATATGTTTAACGTCAAAAAAAAATGACGATATTGAATAGCTTGCCCATTACTTTATTGTGAGCTGAGGCTATTTAGCGGTAAAACGCGATAATTAGCGTTAATTTAGGTTGGTAATTATTGAAAGCTTAACTAGTCTTGTTTTATTGATAATCGTAAATTTTTGACATCATATATCGACAATCAAAGAGGCTGCTAATGAAACGTACTCGACTGAAGAAAAAACTTAATTCGCTAAGACGGACTCGTTGTCATTGGTGTCAAATTACAGAGAAAATTAAGCCGATAGAGGTGAGTTACAGCGTCTTATTACAGGGGCGTTAGTATTTATCAATAGTATCGACAAGAGTAGATATAAGTAAGGCGCTTATGATAAGCGCCTTACTGTTTTATTTTTTAATTACCGCACATTACTCGGTGTAAATTAAAGTATGTAACGACTTAGATCTTCATCTTCAACTAATTCGTCGAGGTACTTACCAACGTAATCAGCATCAACAAGTAAGCTTTCACCATCTTTTTCAGATGCATCAAATGAAATTTCTTCCATTAAACGTTCCATTACGGTGTGTAAACGACGGGCACCGATGTTTTCAGTCTTTTCGTTAACATTCCAAGCAGCATTGGCAATCGCATCGATACCTTCTTGGGTGAAATCGACGTTGACGCCTTCCGTTTTTAACATAGCAACGTATTGTTCTGTTAATGACGCTTTTGGTTCTGTCAGAATACGCACAAAATCTTCTGCTTTTAGTGCATCTAATTCAACTCGGATTGGCAGACGCCCTTGTAACTCAGGGATCAGATCTGACGGCTTTGCTACTTGGAAAGCACCCGATGCGATGAATAAGATGTGATCTGTTTTCACCATACCGTGTTTTGTCGTGACTGTTGAACCTTCGATAAGCGGTAATAAATCACGTTGTACACCTTCGCGTGATACTCCCCCATCATTTGAATCGCTACGCTTACAGATTTTATCAATCTCATCAAGGAATACGATGCCGTTATTCTCTACCGCAAAGATGGCTTTTTCTTTCAATTCTTCTGGGTTAACCAGTTTTGCTGCTTCGTCTTCAACAAGTTGTTTTAATGCATCTTTGACTTTCATCTTACGGGCTTTAGTCGTAGAGCCGCCAGAGAGGTTTTGGAACATGCCTTGTAATTGATTGGTCATCTCTTCCATACCTGGAGGCGCCATGATCTCAACACCAACTTGCGGTGCAGCAAGCTCAATATCAATTTCTTTATCGTCTAATTTACCTTCGCGTAATTTTTTACGGAAGATTTGACGAGTATTCTCATTACTGGCTTTTTCTTCTTCGCCCCAGTTGTTACGTGGGTTAGGAAGTAGGGCATCAAGCACACGATCTTCAGCATTTTCTTCAGCGCGAACGTGATATTTTTTCATTTCTTGTTCACGAGTCAGTTTTACTGCAACGTCGGTTAAATCTTTGATGATTTGCTCGACTTCTTTACCAACATAACCAATTTCAGTAAATTTCGTTGCTTCAACTTTGATAAATGGTGCGTTAGCTAATTTGGCTAAACGACGGGCGATCTCTGTTTTACCTACACCCGTTGGACCGATCATCAAAATATTTTTTGGTGATACTTCTTGACGAAGTTCTTGGTCTAACTGCATACGACGCCAGCGGTTACGTAGGGCAATTGCTACTGCGCGTTTGGCATTTTGTTGACCGATAATGTGGCGGTCTAATTCAGAAACGATTTCTCTTGGCGTCATTGAAGACATAATAAGCGTCCTTTAATTCGGTAAAATTTAGTAATCGATAGTTTCAACTGTTTGGAAACCGTTGGTGAATACACAGATATTACCTGCAATAGTCAGGGATTTTTTAGCGATTTCTTCAGCGTCTAATTCGGTATTTTCTAATAATGCCATTGCTGATGCCTGGGCGAAATTACCACCAGAGCCGATCGCGATAAGGTCATTTTCAGGTTGTACTACATCGCCATTACCGGTGATGATGAACGAGCTATTTTTATCTGCTACAGCCAATAAGGCTTCTAAATTACGTAGCACTTTGTCAGAACGCCAGTCTTTAGCAAGCTCTACAGCGGCACGTTCTAGATTACCTTGGTGCGCTTGTAATTTGGCTTCAAAACGTTCGATGAGGGTAAATGCGTCAGCGGTGCCACCGGCAAAACCAGCGATAACTTGGCCATTGTATAAACGGCGCACTTTTCTTGCGTTGCCTTTCATTACCGTGTTGCCAAGAGAAACTTGTCCGTCTCCGGCCATTACGACTTTGCCTTCACGGCGTACAGATACAATAGTAGTCACGATAAAACTCCATTCTAGATTAACTTGAGCGTACCTGGTTGTAGTTAGCTACGCTTCATTATGTTAGGTACAAAATGTTAGGTAAAAAATGCGAGGTAAAAAAAACGCCTCATATGATATGAAGCGTTTTCATTACAATATACCAACTAAGGTGGGTATATTTATTTAGTTTTTCAAGGCTTCCACTGCCAAATTTCACAAGTTGTGACACCTGCGCGTTTAATTTGGTGGCGTTCTTTTTCTGCGGTACGTTTACGTTCGTAAGGGCCTAAAACGACACGATACCAATTGCCTGTATGACGGACATTGGCAGTATAACCTTGAAAGGCTATCGTTGCTTTCATCGCTTCAGCTTGTGATTGTTGACGGAACGAACCACATTGCATTTGATAACGAATACCGGTGTCTTGTTGTGGCGGTATATCAACAATGACTTCTTTTTCTTGCAAGTCTTGCGGATATTGCCACTCTTCCTTAGGCTTTTCCGGTAATGGTTTTACCGTTAGCTTTTTCGGTTGTATTTTTTTAACTGGTTGTGGTTGTGCTTCTTCTGCAGTGCCACTGATTTGGGCTAAAAAGTAACCCAAGCCGATTGCCAGCAATAAAAACAGCAAGATCGCCAACACCGGACGTTTCTTTTTAGCAGGTGGTGCCTTTTTAGCACCCCGCTGTTTTCTCGGCTTCGGGGCGTGCCCCGCGTAATCCTTACGAGCCATAATTTACATACGTTCCAAAGTTTCAATGCCTAGCAGATCTAGACCTTGTTTAAGCGTTTTCGCTGTTAACTGCGCCAGTTTTAGACGGCTTAATTTAACGTCTTCATCTTCAGTACTTAGGATAGGGCAAGCTTCATAGAAACTTGAGAATACGCCAGCTAGTTCAAACAGGTATGTACATAATGTGTTTGGTGTAGCTCGTTTTGCTACTAGATGCACAATCTCGTTAAACTGGATCAGTTTACCTGCTAACTCTTGTTCTTTGTCTTCGTTTAGTTGCACTTTAGCTGTGGCTAGTTTTGCTGCTGTTGCTGCATCAACTTTGTTGAAGATACTGCCAACACGCGTACAAGCGTAAAGCAGGTAAGGGGCTGTATTACCTTCAAAGCTTAACATTGAGTCGAAGTTGAAGATGTAATCACTGCTGCGGTTTTTAGATAAATCGGCATATTTAACCGATGAGATACCAACAACGCGAGCGATGTGTTTTAGTTCATCTTCAGCAAGGCTAGGGTTCTTCGCTTTTACTAATGCGTAAGCACGTTCTTCTGCTTCGATGAGGAGATCAACCAGTTTTACGGTGCCGCCAGAACGCGTTTTGAATGGACGACCATCTTCACCATTCATAGTACCAAAACCAAGATGTTCCAGTGATGTTTCAGGTTTAACAAAACCAGCTTTTTGTACTACTGAAAATACCTGTTGGAAATGCAGTGCCTGACGTTGGTCAACAAAGTACATGATGCGGTTCGCATTCAGCTGTTGTTGACGGAAGCGCATTGCTGCAAGATCGGTTGTTGCGTAAAGGAAACCACCACCGTTTTTCTGAATGATTACCGGTAATGGGTCGCCATCTTTGTTTTTGAATTCATCTAAGAATACACATTTCGCGCCGTTTGATTCTGTTAGTAGACCTTGTGCTTCAAGTTCGTTAACAACGTTATGCAGGTCGTTGTTATAGAAGCTCTCGCCACGTACGTCTTCGCGCGTTAGTTTTACGTTTAGGCGTTTGTAGATTTCATGACAATGTGCAAGTGACACGTCATTGAACTCTTGCCATAATTTATTGCACTCTGCATCACCAGATTGCAGCATTACCACCATTTCACGTGCGCGTATGGCAAAATCTTCAGATTCGTCGAAACGACCTTTTGCTGCGCGGTAGAATACTTCTAGATCAGAAAGTTGCATGCTAATTTCTGTATTTTCAGCACGTTTCTCTTCCATGTACGCTAATAGCATACCGAACTGCGTACCCCAATCACCAACGTGGTTTTGACGGATCACGTTATGACCAAGTAGTTCTAATGTACGTGCAACTGAATCACCAATGATAGATGAACGTAAGTGACCTACGTGCATTTCTTTGGCTAGATTTGGAGATGATAAATCCACGATTACGTTATCTGGTGTTGCTGTTTTTTGTACTGAAAGGTTTTCATCTTCCAGTGCAATATCAATCTGTTGCGCTAACCAGTTTTGGTTTAAGAAGATGTTAATAAAACCTGGGCCTGCGATCTCTGTACGGCTGACTAAGTCTGATTCAGGTAGGTTATCAATGATTAGTTGTGCTAACTCACGCGGGTTTTTCTTCGCTGGTTTGGCCATCATCATTGCTAAATTTGTTGCTAAATCACCATGAGCTTTGTCGCGGGTACGATCTACTGAGATGCGTGGTTGTGCATCTGCAGGAATGATTTGTTGTTCTTTTAAGATCGTAACGGTTTGCTCGAGTAGCTGTATAATATGCTCTTTCATGGATTCTCTTAACTAGCAATGATGAATGAAATAGACCGATCATTTTAGCCTGATTAGGGCCATTTGACTAGTTAATCGAGGAGAAATACCGATATCCTTACAACATTTCAGTTGGATCCACATCTAACGACCAACGGGCTTTGCGTGCTGACTTTAACGCTTCTATTTTAGGCATAATCTGGCGCAGTAGCTGAGTGATGTGCTGACGTTGGGGACCTTGCAACAATAGCTGTAAACGATATTTGCCTGCGCGCTTCTCCATAGGGGCTGGCATTGGCCCTAAACAAAGCAATTGAGGATTGTGATTATGTGCTTGAACCAGTTGTTTTATTTCGACTAAAAACGCATTGGCTTCACTGAACTGATGGGCTTCTGCGCGAAATAGGGCCTGAAAGCTATAAGGCGGCAAATTAGCCATTGAACGCGCATGTAATGCAGTTTGAGCAAAGTGTGAATAGCCATTGTTAATCAGGTCTTGAATTAGCTCGTGTTCAGGGTGGTGAGTTTGGATCGCGACTTCACCTTGCTTAGCTGCTCGTCCCGCGCGTCCTGATACTTGCACAAACAATTGCGCGAGTTTTTCTGGCGCGCGAAAATCACTGCTAAACAGGGCACTGTCTACGTCAATTAAACCGACTAAGGTAACATCGGGAAAATGATGGCCTTTGGCGAGCATTTGTGTGCCGATTAAAATCCGAAATTCTCGTTTACGCACCGCTTCTAATGATTTTTCTAAACTGCCTTTACGACTGGTACTATCGCGGTCAATACGAATAATCGGGTATTGCGGAAAATGTTCGGCGAGCATGGTTTCGAGTTGTTCAGTACCAAAACCGGCAGTGATGATCTCTTTAGAGTCACAACTTGGGCAACGACGCGGTTTGGGAAATTGCTCATCGCAATGGTGACAATGCAATGTATTACGCGATTGATGGTAAGTGTAATAGGTATTACAACGCTGACATTCTGCCATGGAACCACAGGTATGACACATGACGGCTGGCGCATAACCACGGCGATTAAGAAACAGCAGGACTTGATTACCCGCCGCTAAGTGCGTTGCCATTAAAGCCATAAACTCAGTCGATAACCCTGAGTCTAACGATTGATTTTTAATATCAATAAGATGATGGCTGGGCATTTGCGCATTACCCGCACGTTGGGTAAGTTTTAAGTGGCGATATTTACCCGTCATGGCATTGTGCAGGGTTTCTAATGCAGGAGTTGCAGAACCTAATACCACGGCGATATTATTGCGATGCGCCCTGACAATTGCCAAATCGCGGGCGTGATAGCGGAATGTTTCTTGTTGTTTTAGCGAACCATCATGCTCTTCATCAATAATGATCACGCCTAAATCGTGCATAGGGGTGAATATTGCCGATCTTGTGCCAATGACGATACCTGCGACACCCGCTTGTGCTTCAAGCCAAGCCTCGCGTCGTTCAGCATCATTTAAACCAGAGTGCAGGGCGACGATTGGCACATTGAAACGGCGTTTGAAGCGTGAAATTGTTTGCGGTGTAAGACCAATTTCGGGGACGATGACTAACGCTTGCTTGCCCGTCTTTAATACTTTCTCGATAACATTTAAATAAACTTCAGTTTTACCACTACCCGTCACACCATCGAGTAAGTAGGTGGTAAAGTGATTGATGTCAATTGCGGCGATGGTGATCGCTTGTTCGGTATTAAGCGAAGGGCGGTTGTCACTGACAACCAAATTCTGACGCCAATGCTGGGCATCATTATCTTGGACTTCAATATATTCTTGGCTGATCAGTCCTTTGTCTTGCAGTGCTTTGATGGTGGTTGATTTTATATTGGCTAATTTTAAATGTGATTGAGTCAAGCCTGTTTCAGCTAATAACTTGATGGTCTGTAATTGCGCAGGGGTTAAACGGTTTAATTCTTTTGCTGTCAACTCATGAGCGCTATCGGTTAATTGCCAAAATGTGTAACTGTTTAATTTCGCCGATTCCAGTTTACGCAATAATACCGGCAGTGCTTGGGCGATAACTTCGCCGATTGGGTAATGGTAATAATCGGCACACCAATTAAAAAAGGCCAACATCTCTGCCGATAAAATAGCGCTATCATCGAGTACATTGATAATCGGTTTGAGTTTGGCTAGCGGAAATTCACTGTCGTTTTTAGTGGCTAGCGCAATGCCAATAAGTTGCTTATTCATAAACGGTACACAGATCCGCATACCGGGCTCGATGTGTTCATCATCAGAGTAGGTATAATCAAAGCTTCTGCTTAAATGGACTGGAACGGCAACGGCGACAACTGGCATTTACTCAACTCTCTTTTTCGGGCTAAATCTGTATTTCGATAGACAGTTTACGGCTGTTAACTAGGTAATGTCTTGATATTTTCTGTTTAATGTTCTATTTGCAGTTTATTTATGCATCAGCTATTGATATTAGGGGGTAAGATCCTATATTATTCGCAGCCTAAAAATTCTATAACTTTATGTGGTGTCTGGCAGAGTTTCAGATGGCGACATAACCAAAATTGAGGTTTCTATGAAACAAGGTATACACCCAGAGTACGCAGCAATCGAAGCAAAATGTTCATGTGGTAACGTTTTCACTATGGGCTCTACTCGTGGTAAAAACATCACGCTAGACGTATGTTCAAACTGTCACCCGTTCTACACTGGTAAGCAACGTACTGTTGATACTGGCGGTCGTGTTGATAAGTTCAACAAACGTTTTGGTGCTCTTGCAGCAAAATAATAATTGTATTTATACAGTTATTTGCAGTGAGTCAAAAGGGTGCCTACGGGTGCCTTTTTTTATACCTAAAAAATAATTTGAAACATTTATCAAACTTAAAATTAACCTCAGTCATTTCATTTCCATAAAAATCTTCTTCTAAAATTAGCCAAGCATATAAAAATAAACACTTCGTACCAGTGCAAAGGTAGAATAAACCACTTAAATTAATGTAGAATCATGCCGACAATATTATTAGCCGGTTTCGCTTAGTGTAAAATAAAAGTGAGCTGTGTTAAATTAAAGTTAAATACTTGGTATTACATTCAATTATTATTTAATTCCCCAACGTTGTTTCTCACACTTTGTTATTCTTGAACTAAGTCTGTGAGTTATGTGCATTCATTTCATTCAGGATATTGCGTATGTCAGATTTTAGACAGCAAGCATTGGATTACCATGCGAACCCAAAACCAGGCAAAATTGCTATTCAACTTACTACATCAGCAGAAACGGCCGATGATCTTTCTCTAGCATATAGCCCTGGTGTCGCCGAGCCAGTGCGTGAAATCGCTGCTAATCCTGACGATGCTTATAAATACACCGCTAAAGGCAACTTAGTTGCAGTGATTACTAATGGTACTGCTATTTTAGGTCTAGGTAACTTAGGCCCACTGGCTTCAAAACCGGTAATGGAAGGTAAAGCATTATTATTCAAACGTTTTGCAGATATCGACTCGATTGATATTGAAGTGAAACACCGTACAACTGAAGAATTTATTGATACAGTTGCGAATATCGCGGATACATTTGGTGGCATTAACTTAGAAGATATTAAAGCACCAGAATGTTTTGAAATTGAAAAAGCGTTAATTGCGCGTTGTAATATCCCGGTATTCCATGATGATCAGCACGGTACTGCGATCGTAACAGCTGCCGGTATGATTAATGCCTTAGATATTCAAGGTAAAGATATTACTGAAACCGTGATTGTTTGTATGGGGGCTGGCGCGGCGGCGATTGCTTGTATGGAATTATTGATCTCATGCGGTGCTCAGCGTGAAAAAATCTATATGTTAGACCGCAAAGGTGTGATCCACACTCGTCGTGATGACATTAATGAATACAAGCAGCGTTTTGCCAATAATACCGATAAGCGTACATTACAAGATGCGATTAATGGTGCTGACGTATTCGTAGGTGTATCAGGTCCGAATGTATTATCTGCTGACGATGTGAAATTAATGGCCGATAATCCAATTATCTTTGCCTGTTCAAATCCAGATCCAGAAATTAAGCCAGAGTTGGCACACGGTGTACGCCAAGATCTGATTATGGCGACGGGTCGTTCTGATTATCCTAACCAAGTGAATAATGTATTGTGCTTCCCATTCATTTTCCGTGGCGCATTAGACGCGCGTGCTAGCGTGATTAATGAAGCCATGAAAGTGGCTGCGGTACATGCTATTCGTGAGATAGCGAAAGAGGAAGTGCCACAATCAGTGTTAGATGCGTCTGGCACGACGTCGTTAGCATTTGGTAAAGAATACATCATACCGAAACCAATGGATCCGCGTTTATTACCACGTGTAGCTCGTGCAGTTGCTCTGGCTGCGGTTGCAACGGGCGTTTCACGTGTTGAATTACCTGAGAATTACATGCTGTAAATTTCTTATGCAGCTCTAACAAACGCCAAGGTCTATCCTTGGCGTTTGCATTTCTGGTCTTATGCTTGTATAAAGAGCCGCTATATTGCCCACATTTAAGGTTCCCATGTCTGAAGAATACGAAATTGAAGTTATCCCCGTTGTTGTTTCTGAAGAACCAATCGAACTATATAAAATTTTAAAAATTGAGAATCTAGTGACATCGGGCAGTGAAGCAAAGAACCATATTGCTAACGGTTTTGTATATGTGAATGGTGAAGTTGAAACGCGTAAGCGCAAGAAAATTATGTTTGGCGACATTATTGGCTTTGATGGAGAAGCTTACCAAGTCATGTCAGCGGAAGAGCTAGCGTCATACGATGACGCTGATTATGCGGAGACGGATGATGGCGAATATTCTCCTGAAGATGAACTTGCTGATCCTGCGGCTTTAGAATCTGACTCTGTAGCAGCATATATGGTAGAACACGATCTGACTGAAGACGCTTTCACAGGCAATAATACGGTTGCTCAAGATATGTCAGTTGAGCAAGATTTTCACGCTGTAGAAGAAGCGATTGTTGAACCTGTATTTATTACACCAACACCAGCTGCTAAGCCTGTTGTTGACAGTATCCCTGCAGATAGTTGGGAACAGCCTGAAAAGAAGAAAAAGAACAAAGCTGACGTTAAACCAGTAAAAGTAGCTGAACCTAAACCTAAACCGAAAGCGGTTGAGAAAAAGAAAAAAGGCCGTGCGGCACCTTTTAATTTTTAGATATTACTTTAAGGTATTAACAACAATGCGCGTTTAGAACGCGTATTGGTTACAGATTAGATCAAAAAAGGCTCCTATATGGGAGCCTTTTTTATAAACCGTGAGTCTTTTTATTTATACCCAGGTAATTATTGCTTAATCATCTTGTTCTAAATAATCATCGATATTAATACCCAGTGCTAACATTTGTGCTTTTGCTTCTGCAGGTATGTTATCTGGTTTGTCTTTGGTTAAATCGTCATCTGCCGGTAATGGTTGTCCTGTGTAAGCATGTAAAAATGCTTCACATAATAATTCACTGTTAGTCGCATGACGTTGATTGTTAATCTGACGGCGAGTTCTTTCATCTGTCAGTACTTTCAATACTTTCAAAGGAATTGAAACAGTAATCTTCTTAACCTGTTCACTCTTTTTCCCATGTTCTGCATAGGGACTAATATACTCGCCGTTCCACTTCGTCATTTTCGACCTTTGCGTAAATTATTATTTAATGAATAAGTAATAAGTCTACCTTTGAATTTGATTATTGGCAATCAGTATGTAAAGAGCTCTAGACGTCTATTGACCTGTTGTGACCTAATGGTGTATGTTTTGAGGTACTAGTAATACATTAATTCGATATTAAGTTCGGGAGAACGCATGGACGCAGTGAAGCGTAGTATTCATAAATTTGGTGGCAGTAGTTTAGCGGATGCCACTTGTTATCGTCGTGTATCGGCGATTATTAGTGAGCATACTCAAGCTCGCGATCTGATTGTTGTGTCTGCGGCAGGTAAAACCACTAATCAATTATTAGAGCTATTACAATTAGCACAAGATGGTGATCAAGCTGCGTCTGAGCGTCTTATTGCCACGTGTGAATATCAAGTTAAGTTAATTGCTGAGTTATTAGTCGATGAATTATGCACGCAACTTACTTGTGCACTGCAAGATGATATTCATACCATCGGCCATTTATTAGAAAGTAAACTTGATGTTTACACTAAAAACCAAATTCTCGCCCATGGCGAAGTATGGTCGGCACGATTATTAGCGGCATTGTTGAGTCAAAACCAACTGCCTGCGGATGATTTAGATTCACGGTTGTTTTTAACCACTGAATTAGCCGCTCAGCCAGTGGTCGATGAAGTCGTGTCTCGTCAAAAATTAGCGTTGTGTTTAGCGACCCTAAATAATCGTGTTGTTGTTACTGGTTTTATTGCTGGAGATGACCAACAACGCACCGTGACATTGGGGCGTAATGGTTCTGATTATTCTGCAACCTTATTAGGCGCATTAGTTGATGCCGACCAAACGACGATCTGGAGTGATGTGGCGGGGGTATTTAGTGCCGACCCACGTCGTGTTAAAGATGCTGAATTACAAACTAAATTATCACTCGACGAAGCGGCAGAACTTGCGCGTTTAGGTTCACCGGTATTACACGCTCGTACTTTACAGCCGGTAGTGGCGAGTAAACAGCATGTGCAGTTGCGTTGTAGTTATACACCTAGCGAAGGTTCTACCCAGATCCACCGTCGTTTACCCAAAGGTAAGGGTGCCAAAATCGTTACCTCGATAGATGATCTGTATTTAATCGATATTGAATTTTCAGCAAATGCTGATTACCAAACACAATATGATCAGTTACTTGCCTTGCTTGCCGAACAACAATTATCGCCGATTTGCATTAAACGTCGTCCAACCGATCATGTGGTGCGTTTAGGCTATACCGCTGAAATTGTTGAATTCTCACTTTCGGCATTAAAAGTTTACCAGCAGCAACAACCGCAGATAAGTGCTATTGATTGCCGCAGTGGCTTTTGTATGGTGGCATTAGTCGGCTCGGGTGTGACTGAAAATGCCCTGCAATCACATCAGTTTTATCAGCTGATTTCTGAGCACAATCTGACTTTTGTACAAACTGGTGATAACCATTTAAGTATTTGTGCCGTATTACAAAAAGTAGTACTTGAACCCTTATTAAAAGAATTGCACACGGTATTATTTAAACAACCGAAACGCATTGGCGTGGTGCTATTTGGTAAAGGTAATATTGGTACTGCTTGGTTATCTTTGTTTGCTCAGCAACAGCATAAAATACCCGAACAGCAAAATGTAGAGTTATGCTTATGTGGGGTATATGGCTCAAAAGGCGGCGTATTGGACTTCAATGGTCTGGATGCTGCGGCGGTACTTGATGATTTCCAACCCGAATCGTTTGTGTGGGAGCAGTTATTATCTAACCTCGCCTTACACCCGTTTGATGAACTAGTGATTATTGATATCACCGCGAGTGAAGCCATTAGTTATTATTATCCTGAATTTGCTCAACATGGTTTCCACCTTATTTCTGCTAATAAATTTGCCGGCGCGGCGAACTGTGAATTTTATAATCGGGTTAAGCAAAGTTTTAGCGATAATGAAAGTCACTGGTTCTATAACGCCACCGTTGGTGCTGGGTTACCTATTCAGTCATCCATGGATATGTTGCAGCACAGCGGCGATCAAGTCACTGCCGTGAGTGGTATTTTCTCTGGTACCTTGTCTTGGTTATTCCAACAATATGATGGTGAAGTTGCCTTCTCTGAATTAGTTGAACAAGCGTGGCAACAAGGGCTTACAGAACCTGATCCGCGTGAAGATTTGTCCGGTAAAGATGTGCAGCGTAAATTACTTATCCTAATTCGTGAAGCGGGTTATGACATGGAACTGGCTGATATCAAATTAGAATCTTTGGTTTCCGAAGATCTGATGAGTTTTAATGTTAATGAATTTTTAGAATACTGCGAAGCGCTAGATGAAAAAATACTGCGGATGTTTAACAAAGCTAAAAAGCAGGGGTTAGTATTGCGTTATGTGGCGAACTTTAGCTGTAAAGAAGGGGCGCAGGTTGGTTTAGAATTCTTAGAACCAACTCATCCGTTTGCCAATTTATTGCCGTGTGATAATATTTTTTCGATTAACAGTCATTGGTATCGTCATAACCCATTAGTGATCCAAGGACCTGGCGCGGGTAAAGAAGTGACTGCGGGCGCTATTCAGGCGGATCTGTTCCAACTGTGTAAGCTATTCGCACGTTAACTATTTATACGTTAACTATTCATAAGTTAACGAGTTAGCACGCTAATGACAGTATTTCCTACGGCTAAACTCTAACACGCACATAATTCATGTTTAAGATGAATTATGTGCGTTGACTTTAAGGGGGAAAGTTGTGATGATGAAGACGTACAGAGCTATGGACGTCTAAACATCTTAAGGGAAGAAGAGTATGAGTTTTCACAACGCACAAAATATCGAAGTATTAAATCAAAGTGTTTCTGAATTGGGACGTGATATTAACGTTTCATTTGAATTTTTCCCGCCCAACTCACCTGCGATGACGTCTACTTTATGGGAGTCAATTAATCGTCTTAAAGCGTTAGAGCCTAAATTTGTTTCTGTCACTTATGGTGCTAATTCAGGTACGCGTGATCTGACCCATAATATTATCAAACAAATTAAACATGAAACCGGCTTGATCGCGGCGCCGCACCTTACCTGTATCGATGCTAATCGCAAAGAGCTAAAGCAGATCGCAACAGACTACTGGGATAACGGTATTCGTAATATAGTGGCACTGCGTGGTGATTTACCACCGGGCTTGAATCAACCCGATATGTATGCGGCTGACTTAGTGGCGTTGTTGAAAGAAGTGAATGATTTTGATATTTCGGTTGCGGCCTATCCTGAAGTACATCCTGAAGCAAAAAATGCCCAAGCAGATTTATTAGCGCTAAAAGATAAAATTGATGCGGGTGCTGACCGTGCTATTTCACAGTTCTTCTTTGATACCGAGAGTTTCTTACGCTTCCGTGACCGTTGTGCGGCTGTAGGTATAGATAAAGAGATCGTGCCGGGAATTTTACCGGTATCGAATTATAAGACTTTATGTAAGTTCTCAAAATTGACCAATGTAAAAGTACCGAATTGGATGCACAGTCAGTTTGAAGGATTAGATAATGATCAGGCGACACGTAATCTGGTCGGAGCAAGTATTGCCATTGATCAGGTGAAAGTATTATCACGAGAAGGGGTCAAGGACTTCCATTTCTATACCCTAAATCGCGCTGATTTAACCTATGCGATTTGTCATACGCTTGGTGTTAGACCTAAATAACTTTCATTACCTCTACCTATCATAAATAGACAGATACAAAAATGCCGACCCTATTCAGAGTCGGCATTTTATTATCTACAGTATTTGTTACCTGCCGTACTTTCTATCGTACTAACTGTCGTACTAGCCAGTATTACGCATACCAGCAGCAACACCAGCGATACTTACCATTAGGGCTTGCTCGATATCTGGGTTAACGTCTTCATTGCTACGCGCGCGGCTTAATAGCTCTGCTTGGAGAATATTCAGTGGATCGGTATACGGATTACGTAATTCAATCGACGTTTTGCTCCAAGGCTGGCCATCTAATAAATTAGCCTCTGGCGTTAAACCAATAATTAGTTCTGTTGCTAGGGCTAAACTAGCACGCAATTCTTTACCTAAATGCCATAAATCTTCTGTTACCAAACACTGGTCATAATATTCTGCTAACCAAGCATCGGCTTTCAAGAATACCATTTCAAACATTTCTAAACGGGTATTGAAGAATGGCCATTGCTGTTGCATTTCTTGCAGTGTTTCACGTTGACCTGAATCCAGCATGTTTTTAAATGCGGCAGTACAGCCTAACCAAGCAGGGAGCATTAAGCGGTTTTGTGTCCATGCAAAGATCCAAGGGATCGCACGTAAACTTTCTACGCCACCGTTGGGCTTACGTTTTGCAGGGCGACTACCTAATGGCAGTTTACCTAATTCTAGCTCAGGTGTGGCAGAGCGGAAGTAAGGTACGAATTTTTCATGACCTTGGATATATGAGCGATATTCTTCACATGAATCCGCTGACATTTGATCCATGGCATCACGCCACGCTTGTTCAGGTGCTGGCGGCGGCAGTAAATTCGCTTCTAGAATTGCACTGGTATAAAGATTTAAGCTTTGTTCTGCGACGTCTGCAAGACCAAACTTAAAGCGGATCATTTCACCTTGCTCTGTTACACGTAAACCACCTTTAAGCGAACCTGGAGGTTGAGATAGCAGGGCTGCATGTGCAGGAGCGCCACCACGACCGATACTACCACCACGTCCATGGAATAAAGTCAGGTTAATGTCTTCTTGCTCACAGATAGCAACTAATGCTTCTTGTGAACGATATTGTGCCCACGATGCCGCAATTACACCCGCATCCTTAGCGGAATCAGAATAACCGATCATAATGTGCTGATGGCCATTGATGTAGTTTTTATACCAATCAATTGCTAATAGGCTGGCTGTTACTGTACCGGCATTATTCAGATCGTCTAATGTTTCGAATAATGGCGCTACTGGTAAACGGAATGGACAGCCAGTTTCTTTTAATAGTAGTTGTACAGCTAATACATCAGAGGCTTTACGCGCCATTGAGATGATGTAGATACCCAGTGATTCAGGATCTTGTTTTGCCACAGTGCGACAAGTATCAAGTACTTCTTTCACATCTGCAGATGGCTGCCAGCAAATTGGGAGCAGTGGGCGTTTGTTATTTAATTCTTGCAGTAAGAAAGCTTGTTTATCTTGTTCGCTCCACTGTGCATAATCGCCTAGACCAAGGTAGCGAGTTACTTCTGCTATCACATCAGTATGACGATCGCTGTCTTGGCGAATATCAAGTTTAACTAAGCTCACACCAAAGCATTCAACACGACGAATAGTATCGAGTATCGCGCCTTTGGCAATAACAGCCATGCCACAAGCATTTAGCGAGTTGTAACACGCTAATAACGGTTGGCGTAATTGTGCTGTCTTTGTGATGATGTCACGGCTTTCAGTGGACTCACCTTTAAGCTGTGCCGTTAGGCTAGCCAGCGTCTCGGTTAATTCACTGCGTAATTTTTTCAGTAATACACGATACGGTTCATGACTTTCACCAACCAATGCACGTAATGTGTCATCACAGTCATTCATGGATAGTTCACTGGTAAGATGCGTTACATCTTTAAGGAACAAGTGGATCGCCATCCAGCGGCTAGTGAGTAGTACTTCTTCGGTTACTTTTGAGGTAACAAACGGATTACCATCGCGATCACCACCCATCCAAGAAGTAAACTTAACCGGCGAAGCATCAATAGGTAATTGATAATCTAAACGGTCTTGTAATCGTGTATCTAGGCGGCGTAAGAAGTTTGGTACTGCATCCCATAATGAATTCTCGACAACGGCAAAGCCCCATTTCGCTTCATCGACAGGCGTTGGACGTACTGTTCTAATTTCGTTAGTGTGCCAAGCTTGTGATACCAGTTGTTCGATACGCGTCATGAAGACATTGCGTTCTTGATCGCTTAATTCAGTTAGTTCTAGCTGGCTAAGGCATTTATTGATGGCGCCATGCTTGTGGATCAGGGTACGACGGGTGATCTCAGTTGGATGCGCGGTCAGTACTAAATCGATATTTAGATTTTTAACTGCAGAAAGTACATCTTCTTCACTGATTTCAGAGTTATTAAGTTTTGCAAACAGTTCATCAATTGAATCGGGTACACAAACATTATCGGCACAGTTACGTGACGTTGTGTGGAACTGCTCTGCGATATTAGCTAAGTTTAAGAATTGGCTAAACGCACGTGCAACCGGTAATAGCTCATCATCAGAGAGGCCACGTAGCACGGTGAGTAATTGTGCTCGGTCTTTATCATTACCGGCGCGTGATGATTTTGCTAGTTGACGAATGGTTTCAATCTTATCGAGGAACTCTTCTCCAAGATGGTCCTTGATTGTATTCCCGAGCACTTGGCCTAATAAGCCAACATTACTGCGTAACGCTGCATATTTATCTGACATACATAATCCTTCAATTCAGTGTGTAATACGGCAACAACTATTATCGTTATGTATGTAAAATAACTATATTTAGAGACATTCGTCAACAAAATCGTGTAATTAATACGATTAATTGTGATATTGACTGTAATTTTACTACAAAACGATAATTCTTCGTTAGTTTTTACATGATTGTTCAATCAGTTTTTGGATAATAGCTTGAGTTGGTTTCACTTGGGCTAAATCTAAATATTCATCAGGTTGGTGCGCTTGATTGATGCTACCTGGACCCATCACAATAGTATCGCAGCCAAGTTGTTGAATAAAAGGCGCTTCGGTACAGTAATTAACGGGGATTACACTTTCACCCGTTAGCTTTTCAGCTAATTTAATTAATGCCGAGTCTGTATCACAAGCATAAGCAGGGATAGGTTCATGCAGATGATAAACATCGACTGCGCCGGGCCACTGCTTCATGATCGGTAATAACGCTTGGTTGAGTAACATGAATAACTCATCTGGATTGACACCTGGAATAGGGCGCATGTCGATGTGTAGCTCACAGCTGCCACAAATACGATTCGGGCTATCACCACCGTGTACATGGCCAAAGTTCAATGTCGGTTGTGGGATAACAAAATGATCGCAGGCGTATTGTTCTTTTAATTTACGCTGGAGTATTAATAATTGCCCTGTCACTTGATGCATTATCTCAATCGCATTAATACCGTTGGCTGGATCAGAGGAGTGACCGCTGCGTCCAGTAATTCTAATTGCCTCGGACATATGACCTTTGTGCATAAACACGGGGACCATGTTTGTTGGCTCACCGATTACCGCATAATCTGGGCGGAAGCTTTGCGCTGCCGCAATTGCTCTGGCACCTGCCATTGTGGTTTCTTCATCGGCGGTAGCGAGTATACGCAAAGGTTTATCGAGTTTTGTTAAATCAATGTTTTTACATGCTTCTAATACAAAGGCGAAAAACCCCTTCATATCGATAGACCCCAAACCATACCATTTATCGTCTTTTTCGGTCAGTTGGAACGGATCTTTAGTCCATAAACCGTCATCAAATGGCACGGTATCTGTGTGGCCAGCGAGTAATAACCCGCCATCACCTTGCCCGTAAGTTGCGACTAGATTAAATTTACCATTAGTTTCAGGTACGCTAGTGATATTAATGCTAAAACCCAGTTCGCTGAACCAACCGGCAAGTAAGTCGATAACAGGCTTGTTGCTGATATCTAACTCTTTTTCTAATGAGCTGATTGAAGGGGTTAAGATCAGTGATTTATAAATCTCGTTGAATTTAGGTAGCTGCATATTACGTTCCTGTAATGATTGATTGTTTTTTTATGCATAAAAGTTGCATAAAAATGTAATCTGTTTTATTCTCTAATCATCCTTACTTTACAACGTATGGGTTAGATAATGAATCGTTTTTCATGGTTTCGACGAGACAGTATTTAAAATGCATTAATGTCGCTTAATTTGATTAGGCGAGTGCAACCGAAAAGGGCACAATTGCCCATCGTTTTACAATTTAGCAAACACGGAAGTCAAACATGTTAAAAACAATTTTAGTCGGCGCGACCGGGTATACCGGCGCTGAGCTAGCCCATTACATTACTAAACATCCTGAACTCGAGCTTGCCGGTTTGTATGTTTCAGAACACAGCTTAGATGCAGGTAAATCGTTTTCTTCTTTATATGGTCATTTATTAAATGTTGTCGACCAAACGATTGAGCCGTTAGCTACTGCTAATATTAAAAACATTTGTCAGGATATCGATATCGTTGTACTGGCTACTGCACATGAAGTTAGCCACAATATTGCCGCTGAGTTTTTAGCGCAGGGTACTGTGGTATTTGATTTGTCGGGTGCTTTTAGAGTTAACGATCCTGCTTTCTACGAAAATTATTACGGCTTTAAACATAACTTCGATAAAGAATTGAAAAGTGCTGTTTATGGTTTAGCTGAATGGGCGAGTGCTGATATAGCTGAAGCAAATTTGATTGCTGTTCCAGGCTGTTACCCAACGGCGTCGTTATCAGCACTGAAACCATTAGCACAACACGGTCTTATCGCTGCTGAACAGAAACCTATTATCAACGCAGTGAGTGGCGTGAGTGGTGCAGGGCGTAAAGCGTCATTAGCTTCTGCTTTTTGCGAAGTGAGTCATGCCCCTTATGGTGTGTTTAATCACCGTCATCAACCAGAAATTAGTACGCACCTAGGTCATGAGGTTATTTTTACGCCGCACTTGGGTAGCTTTAAACGTGGCATATTAGCAACAATTAACGTCAAACTAGTTGCTGGCGTAACACCTGAACAAGTAACGGCAGCTTATCAAGAAGCCTATCAAGACCAGCCAATGGTACGGTTATTACCAAGTGGCTGGCCAAGTATTAAAGCGGTCGAAAAAACAGCTTATTGCGATCTAGCGTGGCAACAACAAGGACAAGATTTAATTGTTGTGTCAGCGATTGATAACTTACTAAAAGGTGCTGCTGCACAAGCAATGCAGTGTATTAACATTCGTTTTGGCTTTCCAATGACGACGTCATTAGTATAAGGATATGAACATGACAACTCCTTTAGTATTAAAACTTGGCGGCGCATTACTTGAAAATGAAACGGCACTTGAGCAGCTTTTTAGTGCATTAACTGAATTTCAAGCAACCGCATCACGCCCGCTTATCTTGGTGCATGGCGGTGGCTGTTTTGTTGATGAATTATTAGCAAAAATGAACATTGTGAGTGAAAAGAAAAACGGTTTACGTGTTACCCCTAAAAGCGATATCGGTTATATCACTGGCGCATTAGCGGGCACGGCGAATAAAGTATTAATGGCGCAGGGTATTAAACTTGGCGTTAAAGTTGTCGGTTTGAGTCTTGCTGACGGTGGTATATCGACCGTAACACAATCAACCGCAGGACTTGGTGCTGTGGGAGAGTGTGAAGCTGGTGACCCAACATTGTTAACAGCACTGCTTAGTGGTGGTTTTTTACCTATTATTAGTTCTATTGGTATTGATGCCCAAGGGCAGTTGTTAAACGTCAATGCAGACCAAGCGGCAACCGCGATTTGCGAAACCATGAATGCAGATTTGGTGATGTTATCTGATGTAGAAGGCATTTTAGATGCGGACATGCAGTTAATTCCTGAAATGAATAGCCATTATGCCGATGAATTGATTGCGGCTGGTGTGATTAATGGTGGTATGGAAGTAAAAGTGAGGGCAGCGTTAAAAGCGGCTGCATCATTAAATCGCGATATTAAATTAGCGAGTTGGAAAGTGCCTGAACGGTTAGTGGCATTATTAAATGGTGAAGTAGAGGGAACGAAAGTTTCTAGCTAATATTGATCAGATAACGGAGTTCGATCATGGAAAATTTATTATCAGTTAAAGATTTAAGTAAACAACAGATCCTTGACTTATTAGCACTAGCTAAAGCAGTGAAAGCCAACCCGGCTGAATACTCACAGGCATTAGCGGGTAAAAGTATTGTCACCATTTATGAAAAACAGTCACTACGAACACGCGTTACTTTTGATATTGGTATCCATAAGTTAGGTGGTCATGCGGTTTATCTTGATTCACAAAACGGGGCTATTGGTGAGCGTGAGACAGTAAAAGACTTCGCGGCCAATATTTCTCGTTGGGCAGATGCGATTGTTGCACGCGTAGTGAGTCATAAAACGTTAGAAGGTTTAGTTGAACATGGTTCAGTGCCAGTGGTTAACTCTTTATGTGATTTATACCACCCTTGCCAGGCATTAGCTGATTTCTTAACAATTTCGGAACACTATGAAGATGTTTCTAAAGTGAAATTAGCGTATGTTGGTGAAGGTAATAACGTTACTCATTCATTAATGCTTACCGGCGCTATCTTAGGTGCTGAAGTGACGGCAGTATGTCCACGTGGCAGTAGTCCAGATGCACAAATTGTTAAACAAGCCATGGCGTTAGCTGAAATTAGTGGTGGTAAAATAAATGTAACAGATAACCTAGATGACATAGTTGATTATGATGTTATTTATGGTGATACTTGGGTATCAATGGGGGACGACACACCATTGGCGCAAGTAAAAGAAAAGTACATGCCGTATCAGATCAACCAAGCGTTGCTGATACGCACAGGAATCAAACATGTATTGCATTGTCAGCCGGCTCACCGTGAGTTAGAGATCACATCAGAAGTGATGGATGGCGAACACTCGCTGATCTTTGATCAAGCCGAAAATAGAATGCACGCCCAAAATGCAGTTTTACTGACATTGCTGAAGTAACATATTAAGGAAAATGAAAATGACACAAACAGTTAAGAAAGTAGTAGTAGCGTATTCTGGTGGTTTAGATACTTCAGTGATCTTACCTTGGTTACAAGAGAACTATGACAATTGTGAAATTGTTGCGTTTGTTGCCGATGTAGGTCAAGGCGCTGAAGAACTTGAAGGCATTGAAGCTAAAGCATTGGCTTCGGGTGCGTCTGAGTGCTACGTGGTTGATCTAAAGGATGAGCTTGTAGAAAACTATATTTACCCAACGCTTAAAACAGGTGCTGTATATGAAGGCACTTACCTTTTAGGTACATCAATGGCGCGTCCTATCATTGCCAAAGCGCAAGTTGAAGTTGCCCGTAAAGTTGGCGCTGATGCACTTTGCCACGGTTGTACTGGTAAAGGTAATGATCAGATCCGTTTTGAATCATGCTTTGCAGCACTAGCTCCTGAGTTAACGGTTATTGCCCCTTGGCGTATCTGGGACTTAACGAGTCGTGAATCACTACTTGAATACTTAGCTGAACGTGACATCCCAACTGCTGCATCAGCAGAGAAAATTTATAGCCGTGATGCCAATGCTTGGCACATATCTCATGAAGGTGGTGAGTTAGAAGA
Source organism: Moritella dasanensis ArB 0140 (assembly GCF_000276805.1). GTDB lineage: Bacteria > Pseudomonadota > Gammaproteobacteria > Enterobacterales > Moritellaceae > Moritella > Moritella dasanensis. The sequence continues at coordinate 28,728 of NZ_AKXQ01000036.1, forward strand.
CCCATGGAACCAACCAAGTAAGCAAGTTTGGACCATGACAGTTGATCCAATTGATGCACCGAACGAACCTGAATTTCTGACTATATCTGTAGTTAAGGGTGAAATCACAGCCGTTAACGGTGAAGAAATGTCTCCTTATAACACGCTGATGTATTTAAATGAAAAAGCAGCTGCACATGGTGTTGGTCGTGTTGATATCGTTGAAAACCGTTTAGTGGGTATGAAGTCTCGTGGTTGTTACGAAACTCCCGGCGGCACAGTAATGGTTGAAGCATTACGTGGTATTGAAGAATTAGTATTAGATAAAACCACGCGTAAGTGGAAACAAACGGTTGCCGCTGAATTCTCGCACCTTGTTTATGACGGTCGCTGGTTTACACCTTTATGTGCATCATTACTGGCTGCTGCAGGCACACTGGCTGAAGAGATGAACGGTGAAGTCATCGTTAAAATGTACAAAGGTTCAGTGCAAGCAATCCAGAAGAAATCGCCAAACAGTCTTTATAGTGAAGAATTCGCTACATTTGGTGATGATAATGTCTATGACCAAAGCCATGCGGAAGGTTTCATCCGTTTATATTCGTTGTCTAGCCGTATTAAAGCTTTATCAACTAAGTAATTTTATATGAGGGCGTTAATCGCCCTCTACTTCGAATATACATATTTCTAATATACAGATAGAAAGAATAAGGATGTAACCATGGCACTATGGGGCGGTAGATTCAGTCAAGCAGCTGATGCAAGATTTAAAACGTTTAATGATTCACTGCGGTTTGACTATCGTTTAGCTGAACAAGATATTACAGGTTCAGTGGCATGGTCAAAAGCCTTGGTTAGCGTAGGCATTTTAACGCAAGATGAACAAGTAACAATTGAAGCAGCTTTAAATGATCTGAAACTTGCGGTATTAGAAAACCCAGAGCAGATCCTACAAAGTGATGCTGAAGATATTCACAGCTGGGTTGAAACGCAGCTTATTGCCAAAGTCGGTGATTTAGGTAAAAAGCTCCATACCGGTCGTAGCCGTAATGACCAAGTAGCGACAGATTTAAAATTATGGTGCAAACAGCAAGGTGAACAGTTGTTAATGCAGCTGGATAAAACCCAGCAACAACTGGTTTCGCTTGCGCGTGAACATCAGCATACTGTATTACCAGGTTACACCCATTTACAACGCGCACAGCCAGTGACCTTTTCACATTGGTGCCTCGCGTATGTTGAAATGTTAGAACGTGATTTTAGTCGTTTAACAGATTGTTTAAAACGTCTTGATACTTGCCCATTGGGTTCTGGGGCTCTCGCTGGTACCGCTTATCCAATGGACAGAACTGAATTAGCACACACACTTGGTTTTGCCAGTGCGACACTCAACAGCCTAGATTCAGTTTCTGATCGTGACCATGTCATGGAATTGATGAGCACGGCAAGTATGTCGATGATCCATTTATCACGTTTAGCAGAAGATTTAATTTTCTATAACTCGGGTGAATCTAACTTCATTGAGTTGGCTGATGCGGTGACCTCTGGTTCATCATTAATGCCACAAAAGAAAAACCCAGATGCGTTGGAACTTATTCGTGGCAAAACTGGCCGGGTATTTGGTTCACTCAGTGCGATGTTGATGACACTGAAAGCACTGCCGCTGGCATACAACAAAGATATGCAAGAAGATAAAGAAGGCTTGTTTGATGCGCTAGATACTTGGAGCGATTGCCTTCAGATGGCTGCAATGTCGTTGGTTGGCATGAAGATCAATGAAGCAAGAACTAAAGAAGCTGCATTGGGTGGTTACTCAAACGCAACCGAGCTTGCTGACTACCTTGTTGCGAAAGGGGTGCCATTCCGTGATTCTCACCATATTGTTGGTGAAGCTGTGGTTTCTGCAATCGGCAAGGGTGTGCCATTGGAAGCGCTCACATTAGCTGAATTTAAAGAGTTTAATGAACTCATTGAAGATGATGTATATCATCATTTGTCACTTGAAGAAACATTAGCAAAACGCAAAGCGCAGGGCGGGGTATCACCCGTGCAAGTTGAATTTGCTTTAACTAACGCTGAAAAACGTTTAGAAGAACGCGATACATCGGGTATTAGTATTCGGGCTGCACGTTTGACTGATCTTGATGATATTGAGCGTATGGTAAATTATTGGGCTAATATCGGTGAGAACTTGCCACGGAACCGTTCTGATCTGGTTAAAGCTGTGGGTACCTTTGCGGTCACCGAGAAGCATAATCAAGTTACTGGCTGTGCGTCTATCTATGTATATGATACTGGACTGGCCGAGATCCGCTCTCTGGGTATTGAGCCTGGTTATCAAGGCGGGGGACAGGGTAAAGCGGTTGTCGAATATATGTTACGTAAAGCGGAGCAAATGGCGATCCAAAAAGTGTTCGTCTTAACACGCGTACCTGAATTCTTCATGAAGCTTGGCTTTAGCTCGACGAGTAAGTCAATGTTGCCAGAAAAGGTATTGAAAGATTGTGATATGTGTCCACGTCAACATGCCTGTGACGAAGTTGCATTAGAGTTTAAATTAAATGTGGTTAGCGAAACGATAAATTTAAAAGTGGAAAAAATCGCGTCTTAATATCTGTTTGAATGATTGAAAGCACCCAAATACGGGTGCTTTCTTGGTTATAAATAATGTCAATAAAGTAGCTTGAACTTAATCTTTACTCGCTATATAATACCGACACAAATTAAGGAACGATTAATCGTGATGAGCATCTGTATGATGATTTGACACGATATGACTTAATAAAATCGATGTGATGATTAAATTCTTTATATTGATATTTTTCTTGCTAATGGCAAGAGGTCATGTATAATTCGTTTCACTTGCTTAGGCAAGAAGCTGAATCATTATGTTATTGTTTTAACCTTGAGTTAAAATATTAATGGTCAGTCATCAAGACTCCCGATAGGGGAGTCAACAAGTTAAAGATATCGTATTCATGATCTATTTTATATAGATGTGGATGTCGAATTTTTTTGTGTGTTTAACTTTATTGGAGCTCTGGTCTAATGCAGAACCAAAGAATCCGTATCCGCTTAAAAGCGTTCGATCATCGTCTTATCGATCAGTCTACAGCGGAAATCGTTGAAACTGCGAAACGCACTGGCGCACAAGTACGTGGACCTATTCCACTACCTACGCGTAAAGAGCGTTTCACAGTGCTTACTTCTCCGCACGTTAACAAAGATGCGCGTGACCAGTACGAAATCCGTACTCACAAGCGCCTGGTTGACATCGTTGAGCCAACAGAAAAAACCGTTGACGCTCTAATGCGTTTAGATCTAGCTGCTGGTGTTGATGTTCAAATCAGCCTTGGCTAGTAAGTTCTAAAACAACGATTTATATTGAGGTTATTATAATGATTGGTCTAATCGGACGTAAAGTTGGTATGACACGTATCTTCACTGAAGATGGCGTTTCTATCCCAGTATCCGTTATTGAATGTGAGCCTAACCGCGTTACTCAAGTTAAAACACTTGAAACTGACGGTTACCGCGCACTTCAAGTGACCACTGGCACGAAAAAAGCTAGCAGAGTAAACAAGCCAGAAGCGGGTCATTTCGCTAAAGCTAAAGTTGAAGCTGGTCGTGGCCTTTGGGAATTCCGTCTGGAAACAGGCGAAGGCGAAGCTGTTGAAGTTGGCTCTGAGCTAAACGTTAACATTTTTGCTGAAACGATTAAAGTAGACGTTACTGGTACATCTAAAGGTAAAGGTTTCGCTGGCGTTATTAAACGTTGGAACTTTTCTATGCAAGATGCTACGCATGGTAACTCTCTTGCTCACCGTGCACCGGGTTCAATTGGCCAATGCCAAACTCCAGGTCGCGTATTTAAAGGCAAGAAAATGGCAGGTCACATGGGTGCTGAACGTGTAACGATTCAGTCTCTTGATGTGGTACGTGTTGATAGTGAACGCAACCTAGTACTTGTTAAAGGTGCTATTCCAGGTGCGATCAACGGCAACGTAATTATCAAACCAGCTGTTAAAGCTTAATCCGAGGAATTAGTAATGGAATTGTTATTGAAAGACGCACAAGGTGCTCTTGAAGTTTCAGAAACTACCTTCGGACGTGAGTTTAATGAAGCTCTGGTTCACCAGGTAGTTACAGCGTATGCTGCTGGCGCGCGTCAAGGTACTCGTGCACAGAAAAACCGTTCTGACGTTGCAGGTGGTGGTAAAAAACCATGGCGTCAAAAAGGTACTGGTCGTGCTCGTGCAGGTACTGCAAGCAGCCCGATCTGGCGTAAAGGTGGTGTAACTTTTGCTGCGCGTCCTCAGGACCACAGCCAAAAAGTTAACACTAAGATGTACCGTGGTGCGATTAAAAGCATCCTTTCTGAATTGGTACGTCAAGAGCGTCTTATTGTAGTTGAACAGTTCGCTGTTGAAACTCCTAAGACTAAAGAATTAGTTGCTAAACTAAAAGACTTCGATTTGAACGACGTTCTAATCGTAGGTGTTGAAGTTGATGAGAACTTATTCTTAGCTGCTCGTAACCTTTACAAAGTTGATGTTCGTGACGTTGCTGGTATTGATCCAGTTAGCTTAATCGCGTTCAACAAAGTTGTTATGACTGCAGCTGCAGTTAAGCAGATTGAGGAGAACTTAAAATGATCAGTGAAGAACGTTTATTGAAAGTTATCCTAGCGCCGCATATCTCTGAAAAGAGCACTATGTCTGCTGAAAACAACAACACAATCGTTTTCAAAGTTGCACTAGATGCAACTAAAGCTGAAGTTAAAGCAGCTGTTGCAAAACTTTTTGAAGTTGAAGTTAAAAATGTAAGCACATTGGTATTGAAGGGTAAAACTAAGCGCACTGGCGCTCGTTTTGGTCGTCGTTCAGATATCAAAAAAGCTTACGTTACTCTAGCTGACGGCGCTGACATCGATTTCGGCAGTGCTGAATAATCAAGGGGATTCTGAATAATGGCTATTGTTAAGTGTAAGCCTACTTCTCCAGGTCGTCGCCACCTTGTTAAGGTAGTGAACCCGGATTTGCATAAAGGCAAACCACATGCTCCACTTTTAGAGAAAAAATCTAAATCTGGTGGCCGTAATAATAACGGTCGTATCACTGTTCGTCATCACGGCGGCGGTCATAAGCAACATTACCGTATCATTGACTTAAAACGTAATGATAAAGATGGTATCCCTGCAAAAGTTGAACGTTTGGAATATGATCCAAACCGCTCAGCTAACATTGCACTTGCACTTTACGCAGATGGTGAACGTCGTTACGTTCTAGCTGCTAAAGGTATGCAAGCTGGTGATATTATCGTTTCTGGTGCTGAATCAGCAATTAAAGCTGGCAACACATTACCAATGCGTAACATCCCAGTAGGTACAACTGTACACGCTGTGGAAATGAAGCCAGGTAAAGGTGCTCAAATTGCACGTTCTGCTGGTACATACGTTCAAATCATTGCTCGTGACAACTCATACGTTACTCTACGTCTTCGCTCTGGCGAAATGCGTAAAGTATTAGTTGATTGTCGTGCAACGATTGGTGAAGTTGGTAACGCTGAACACATGCTTCGCCAACTTGGTAAAGCAGGTGCTAGCCGCTGGCGCGGTGTTCGCCCAACAGTACGTGGTGTTGTAATGAACCCGGTTGATCACCCGCACGGTGGTGGTGAAGGTCGTACTTCTGGTGGCCGTCATCCGGTTTCACCTTGGGGTATGCCTACTAAGGGTTACAAAACTCGTAAGAACAAGCGTACTGATAAACTTATCGTACGTCGTCGCAACAAGTAATTTTATAGAGGTATCACCATGCCACGTTCTCTCAAGAAGGGTCCTTTCATAGACCTACACTTGCTGAAGAAGGTAGAGAAAGCGGTGGAAAGCGGGGAAAAAAAACCAGTTAAGACTTGGTCCCGTCGTTCTATGATCATTCCAAGTATGATTGGTCTGACCATCGCTGTCCATAATGGTCGTCAACATGTTCCAGTTTTCGTTACAGACGAAATGATTGGTCATAAGTTAGGCGAATTCGCACCGACTCGTACTTATCGCGGCCATGCTGCAGATAAGAAAGCTAAAAAGCGTTAGGAGAAATTAGATGGAAGCATTAGCTAAACACCGTTTCGCCTCAGGCTCTCCACAGAAAGCACGTTTGGTCATTGACCTTATTCGTGGTTTACCAGTGGATAAGGCTCTTGAAGTTTTAACTTTCAGCACTAAAAAAGCTGCTGTACAAGTTAAAAAAGTTCTTGAGTCAGCTATCGCAAACGCTGAACACAACGAAGGTGCGGATATTGATGAGTTAGTAGTAACTACAGCGTTTGTTGACGCTGGACCTACTATGAAGCGTATCATGCCACGTGCTAAAGGTCGTGCAGATCGCATCTTGAAGCGTACTAGCCACATCACAATTGTTGTAGCAACGCGCTAAGAGACTAGGAGAAAACAATGGGTCAGAAAGTTCATCCAAATGGTATTCGCCTAGGTATCACCAAGCAGTTTAACTCTACTTGGTTTGCGAACACTAAAGACTTCGCCGACAATTTGTACGGTGATTTCGAAGTACGTCAGTTTTTAACTAAAAAACTGAAAAATGCATCTGTTTCACGTATCGTTATCGAACGTCCAGCGAAAAGCATCCGTGTGACTATTCACACAGCTCGTCCTGGCGTTGTTATCGGTAAGAAAGGCGAAGACGTAGAAAAACTACGTAATGCTATCGCTAAGATGACTGGTACTTCTGCACAAATCAATATCGCAGAAATCCGTAAGCCTGAACTAGATGCTAAATTAGTAGCTGAAGGTATCGCTTCTCAACTTGAACGTCGTGTTATGTTCCGTCGCGCTATGAAGCGTGCAGTACAAAATGCAATGCGTTTAGGTGCTAAGGGTATTAAAGTTCAAGTTAGCGGTCGTTTAGGCGGAGCTGAAATCGCTCGTGCTGAGTGGTATCGTGAAGGCCGTGTGCCTCTACATACTCTTCGTGCAGATATCGATTATTCAACTGCAGAAGCTCTTACAACTTATGGCATCATCGGTGTGAAAGTTTGGATCTTTAAAGGTGAAGTACTAGGTAAATTACCTCTAGTACAAGAGCAAGAAGCACCTTCTAAGCCAAAGCGTCGCACTCGTAGCCCTAAAGCTGCTAAATAGGAGACTCTGTTATGTTGCAACCAAAACGCATGAAGTTCCGCAAAATGCACAAAGGCCGTAACCGCGGTCTTGCAAAAGGCGGAAACGTAACTTTCGGCGAATTCGGTCTTAAAGCTACTGGTCGTGGTCGACTTACTGCTCGTCAAATCGAAGCAGCACGTCGTGCAATGACTCGTCACGTTAAGCGTCAAGGTCAAATCTGGATCCGTGTGTTCCCAGACAAGCCGATTACACAAAAGCCGCTTGAAGTACGTCAAGGTAAAGGTAAAGGTAGCGTTGAGTATTGGGTTTGCCAAGTACAACCAGGCAAAATCCTTTATGAAATGGCTGGAGTTCCTGAAGAATTGGCACGTGAAGCATTCAGCCTAGCTGACTCTAAGCTGCCAATTTCTACAACTTTCGTAACTAAGACGGTAATGTAATGAACGCTAGCGAACTGAAACAAAAAAATGTTGAAGAGCTAAATGAAGAGTTACTTAACCTATTACGTGAGCAATTTAACTTACGTATGCAGTTAAGTACTGGACAACTAGCACAAACGCATTTAATCAAAAATGTACGTCGCGATATCGCGCGTGTTAAGACCATCCTGAACGAAAAGGCGGGTGTATAATATGAGCACTATTCGTACTGTACAGGGTCGTGTTGTTAGCAACAAAGGTGATAAAACTATCGTTGTTGCAGTAGAACGTAAAGTGAAACATCCGTTATACGGTAAGTTCATCAAGCGTACTACTAAACTACACGCACATGATGAGAATAACGAATGTCAACTAAATGATGTTGTAACTATTCGTGAAACTCGTCCAGTGTCTAAGCTTAAAACTTGGGCATTAGTAGAAGTATTAGTAAAAGCTTAATTTTAAGTTTATACTGATATAGTTATCTACTTGTTATAACGGCTCCTTTTAGGGGTCGTTTGTTTTTTAGTCTATTCCCGTTGCTTTTTTCAAAGCCGTGGTGTTATAATGCGCCACCTCTTGAGAGAGAGCGGACTCATTTAATTCATGTTGGATTAAATGAAATTATTGCGGAGCACTAATAATGATCCAAATGCAGTCTACGTTGGACGTAGCCGATAACTCAGGCGCACGTCGCGTTCAGTGTATCAAGGTCCTAGGTGGTTCGCACCGCCGCTATGCGCGTGTTGGTGACATCATCAAAGTTACTGTTAAGGAAGCAATTCCTCGCGGTAAAGTAAAAAAAGGTGATGTTCTAAACGCAGTGGTTGTGCGTACTAGGTCAGCAATCCGTCGTACAGACGGTGCAGCTATCCGTTTCGACCGTAACGCAGCAGTTATGCTTAACGCTAACGGCGCGCCGATCGGTACTCGTATCTTTGGCCCAGTTACACGTGAACTTCGTACTGAAAAGTTCATGAAAATCGTATCTCTGGCACCAGAAGTACTATAAGGAACGAAAATGGCAGCTAAAATTTTAAAAAATGATGAAGTTATCGTTGTTGCAGGTAAAGATGCTGGTAAACAAGGCAAAGTTACTGAAGTAAGAGCAGACGGTAAAATATTCGTTGAAGGTGTTAACCTTATCAAGAAACATCAAAAGCCAAACCCACAATTGGGCGTAGCTGGCGGTATTATTGAGAAAGAAGCAGCTTTAGACGCATCAAACGTGGCACTATTCAACCCTGCAACAAGCAAGGCTGATCGTGTCGGTTTCCGATTTGAAGACGGCAAAAAAGTTCGTTTCTTCAAATCTAATAATGAACTTGTTTAATTGGAGTTAACTGTGGCGAAACTGCATGAATACTACAAAGAAACGGTAGCGACTGAACTTAAAACTAAGTTCGGCTATAAATCTATCATGCAAGTCCCTCGGATTGAAAAGATCACCCTTAATATGGGTGTGGGCGAAGCAATCAATGACAAAAAAGTATTAGAAAATGCTGCTGCTGATATGGCTGCAATTTCTGGTCAAAAGCCATTGATTACTAAAGCTCGTAAATCCGTTGCTGGCTTTAAAATCCGTGAAGGATATCCTATTGGTTGTAAAGTTACTCTACGTGGTGAGCGTATGTGGGAATTCCTTGAGCGCCTAATCGGCATCTCAATTCCACGTATTCGCGATTTCCGTGGCCTGAACCCTAAATCGTTCGATGGTCGTGGTAACTACAGTATGGGTGTTCGCGAGCAAATCATCTTCCCAGAAATCGATTACGATAAAATCGATAAAATTCGTGGTATGGACATTACTATTACTACGACTGCAAATTCTGATGAAGAAGGTCATGCTCTGCTGACTGCCTTTAATTTCCCATTCCGTAAGTAAGGTAGGGTCATGGCTAAGCAATCAATGAAAGCGCGCGACGTAAAACGCGCGAAGCTAGTAAATAAATTCGCTGAGAAACGTGCTGAATTAAAAGCAATTATCTCTGGCGTGAATACTTCAGACGAAGATCGTTGGAATGCAGTTCTTAAATTGCAATCGTTACCTCGTGATTCTAGTGAGAGTCGTCAGCGTAATCGCTGTAACATCACTGGCCGCCCTCATGGTTACCTACGTAAATTCGGTTTAAGCCGTATTAAACTACGTGAGCACATGATGCGTGGTGAAGTTCCAGGTCTTAAAAAGGCTAGTTGGTAAATCACTAATTTCGGGAGTATACGATAATGAGCATGCAAGATCCTATTGCGGATATGCTAACACGCATCCGTAACGGTCAGTCAGCCTCTAAGGTTGCAGTTAAAATGCCTTGTTCTAAGCAGAAAGTTGCACTAGCAGCTGTGCTTAAAGAAGAAGGTTACATTAATAGTTACGCTGTTTCAGGTGAAGTGAAAGCTGAACTTGAAGTGACTTTGAAGTATTTCGAAGGCAAAAACGTAATTGAAAAAATTGAGCGCGTTAGTCGCCCAGGTTTACGCATCTACAAGGGAAGTAATGATCTTCCTAAAGTGATGGGTGGCCTAGGTGTTGCTATCGTTTCTACTTCTAAAGGCATGATGTCTGACCGTGCAGCTCGCAAAGCTGGCATCGGTGGCGAGATCATCTGCTACGTTTCTTAAGGGGTTATATATGTCTCGTGTTGCTAAAGCACCAGTTGCCATCCCTGCAGGCGTAGAGATCTCTCTAAATGGTCAGGAAATCACTGTTAAAGGCCCTAAGGGTTCTTTAACTTCTGTTGCTCATGTTGGCGTTGTTGTTTCAATTGCTGATGAAAAAGTTTCTTTTGGTCCTGCTGAAGGCGTAAAAGATGCTTGGGCACAAGCTGGTACAGCTCGTGCTAACGTGAATAACATGGTTAAAGGTGTAGCTGAAGGGTTTACTAAAACTCTTCAACTAAATGGTGTTGGTTACCGTGCAAATGTTAAAGGTTCAGATGTGAATCTAACATTAGGTTTCTCACACCCTGTAGTTTATAACCTTCCAGAAGGTATTACTGCAGTTTGCCCAAGCCAAACTGAAATTGTAATTACTGGCGCTGACAAACAATCTGTTGGTCAAGTTGCAGCTGATATTAGAGCATTCCGTCCGCCTGAACCTTATAAAGGTAAAGGTGTTCGTTATTCTGATGAAGTTGTGCGTCGTAAAGAAGCCAAGAAAAAGTAGGGTAATACTATGGATAAGAAATCTGCACGTCTTCGTCGCGCAACTCGCGCACGTAAGAAAATGCAAGAATTGGGTGCTACACGTTTAGTGATTAACCGCACTCCAAACCATACTTATGCACAGGTTATCACACCGAATGCGGAAGTATTGGTTTCTGCTACAACGACAGAAAAAGCAGTTCGTGAAATGATCAGCTATGGCGGTAACGTTGAAGCAGCTAAAGTAATCGGGAAACTGGTTGCAGAGCGAGCTATCGAGAAAGGCGTTACTAAAATTGCTTTCGATCGTTCAGGTTTCCAATATCACGGTCGTGTTGCAGCATTAGCTGATGCCGCTCGTGAAGCTGGCCTTCAGTTCTAGTCAGGAGTAGGAAATGTCTAAAGTTGAAAACCAAACAGGTGATCTGCAAGAGAAATTAATTGCAGTTAATCGTGTTTCAAAAGTTGTTAAAGGTGGTCGTATCTTCAGTTTCACTGCTCTTACAGTAGTGGGTGACGGTAACGGTCGCGTTGGTTTTGGTTATGGTAAAGCACGTGAAGTACCAGCTGCTATTCAAAAAGCAATGGAAAAAGCGAAACGCAATATCGTAAGCATTGAACTAAATGGTGTGACTCTTCAACATCCAGTTAAGGGTCGTCATTCTGGTTCTAAAGTATTCATGCGTCCAGCATCAGCTGGTACAGGTATCATTGCCGGCGGTGCAATGCGTGCAGTACTAGAAGTTGTTGGTATCCATGACGTACTTTCTAAATGTTACGGTTCTACTAACCCAATTAACGTTGTACGAGCTACAATTGGCGCGCTTACTGGTATGTCATCACCAGAACAAATCGCTGCTAAACGTGGTCTACCTGTTAAAGAAATTCTGGGGTAATAAACCATGGCTAAAATTAAAGTAACTCAAACTAAAAGTGCAATCGGTCGTTTACCTAAACATCGTGCAACACTTGTTGGTTTAGGCCTTCGTAAAATCAACCACAGTGTAGTATTGGAAGATACAGCATGTGTACGTGGTATGGTTCACAAAGTAGCTTACATGATTAAAGTGGAGGAAGCGTAATGTTTCTAAATACTCTATCTCCAGCAGCTGGTTCTAAGCCAAACGCTAAACGTGTAGGTCGCGGTATCGGTTCTGGTCACGGCAAAACTTGTGGTCGTGGTCATAAAGGTCAGAAGTCTCGCTCAGGCGGCGGCATTCGTCCTGGCTTTGAAGGCGGTCAAATGCCTTTGAAACAACGTTTACCAAAATTTGGTTTCACTTCACGTAAACAGCTGGTAACAGCTGAAGTACGTTTGAATGAAATCGCTAAAGTTGAAGGCGACGTTGTAGATCTAAACACGCTTAAAGCAGCAGGTCTTGTTACAAAAAACATCCTGTTTGTTAAAGTTGTTTTATCTGGTGAAATCACTCGACCAGTTACAATTCGTGGCATTAAAGCTACGAAAGGTGCTGTTGAAGCGATTGTTGCTGCAGGCGGTCAAATCGAAGGATAGTACAAATGGCTAAGAAACCAGGATTGGATACGAATAAATCGCAAGGTGGCTTATCAGAATTGAAAAGTCGTTTATGGTTCGTGTTGGGTGCAATTATTGTATTCCGCGCCGGCTCTTTTGTTCCTATTCCTGGTATTGATGCCTCTGTACTTGCTACGCTTTTTGATTCGCAAAAGGGTACCATCTTAGAAATGTTTAACATGTTCTCTGGTGGTGCACTTGAGCGTGCGTCTATTTTTGCGTTGGGTATTATGCCGTATATTTCGGCCTCTATTATCATACAGTTATTAACTGTAGTTAATCCTACACTTGCCGAATTGAAAAAAGACGGCGATGCAGGACGACGTAAAATTAGCCAGTATACCCGTTACGGAACATTGTTCTTAGGTACTTTTCAAGCTATTGGTATTGCAAAAGGCTTACCTAACATGGTTGATGGACTTGTCCATAATCCAGGGTTAAGTTTTTACTTTACTGCTGTAGTTAGTTTAGTAACTGGTACTATGTTCTTAATGTGGTTAGGTGAACAAATTACCGAACGCGGTATTGGTAATGGTATCTCAATATTAATTTTTGCAGGTATTGTTGCTGGTATGCCGCCAGCTATCGGACAAACGATTGAGCAGGTTATCGATGGTAATCTTCACGGTCTGTTATTGTTAGTGTTAGCTGGTGTTGTTTTTGCTGTTACATATTTTGTTGTATTTGTAGAGCGCGGTCAGCGTAGAATTGTGGTAAACTACGCAAAACGCCAACAAGGACGACGTGTTTTTGCAGCTCAAAGCACGCATTTACCGTTAAAGCTTAATATGGCTGGTGTTATTCCAGCTATTTTTGCTTCGAGTATAATTTTGTTTCCTGGAACGCTTGCACAATGGTTCGGTCAGAACGAAGGTTTATCTTTCCTTACTGACATTTCCTTGGCTCTACAGCCAGGACAACCTTTGTATGTAATGCTTTATGCAGCAGCAATTATCTTTTTCTGTTTCTTCTATACTGCGTTGGTATTTAACCCACGCGAAACAGCAGATAACTTGAAAAAGAGCGGGGCGTTCATCCCAGGTATTAGACCAGGCGAACAAACTTCAAGGTACATAGATAAAGTAATGTCACGACTAACTCTAGCGGGTTCTTTGTACATTACATTTATTTGTCTAGTACCATTGTTCATGACACAAGCTATGGGTGTGCAGTTCTATTTCGGTGGAACGTCATTACTTATTATGGTTGTGGTAATCATGGACTTTATGGCTCAAGTTCAAACCCATTTGATGTCTCATCAATATGGTGATGTACTTAAGAAAGCTAATTTAAAAGGCTAAGGCCATTAAATTAGCTTGAGCATGTCCTATAACAGTTACGGAGTAAGAAATGAAAGTTCGTGCATCTGTTAAAAAGATTTGTCGTAATTGCAAAGTGATCAAACGTCACGGCGTAGTACGCGTAATCTGTGTTGAACCAAAGCATAAACAACGCCAAGGTTAAGCAATTTAGAGGCTTGAGTTAGATTTTATAATCTTTTTCAAGTTTCTATTGCAATATATCTCTCTTCTGAGTATCCTTACGGGCTTTTCGAAGAGAGCAATCTTTTTTTTTAACACCTTAAGTGGAGTGGTATAGTGGCCCGTATAGCCGGCATTAACATTCCTGATCAAAAGCATACAGTCATTGCCCTGACTGGTGTTTTCGGTATCGGCGCAACACGTGCGAAAGCAATTTGTGTAGCAACTGGTATCGCTGAAACAGCTAAGATCAGAGAGCTAGAAGAAGCTCAACTAGAACTTCTTCGCGAAGAAGTAGGTAAATACACTGTAGAAGGTGACCTACGTCGTGAAGTAAGTATGAATATCAAGCGATTGATGGACCTCGGTTGTTACCGTGGTATTCGTCACCGTCGCAGCTTACCTCTACGTGGTCAACGCACTAAAACAAATGCGCGCACCCGTAAAGGTCCGCGTAAAGCTATCAAGAAATAGGAGCTGACGAGTAATGGCTAAAACCCCAACTCGCGCTCGTAAGCGCGTTAAAAAGCAAGTTGCTGACGGTATTGCACACGTTCATGCTTCTTTCAACAACACTATTGTGACAATCACAGATCGCCAAGGTAATGCTTTATCTTGGGCAACTGCAGGCGGCTCAGGCTTCCGTGGTTCTCGTAAGTCAACTCCATTCGCTGCGCAGGTTGCTGCTGAGCGTGCTGGTGAAATGGCTAAAGAGTATGGTCTGAAAAACTTAGAAGTTATGGTTAAGGGCCCTGGTCCTGGTCGTGAATCTTCTATTCGTGCATTGAATGCGATTGGTTATAAAATTACTAACATCACTGATGTTACACCAATCCCTCACAATGGTTGTCGTCCACCTAAAAAGCGTCGCGTATAACGTTTTTAGGAATATTGGAGAAAGAACATGGCTAGATATTTGGGCCCAAAGCTCAAGCTTAGTCGTCGTGAAGGTACAGATCTTTTCTTGAAAAGTGGCGTACGCGCGATTGAATCTAAGTGTAAAATTGATAACGCACCTGGTGTACATGGTGCTCGTAAACCTCGTCTATCTGACTACGGTTTACAACTACGTGAAAAGCAAAAAGTTCGTCGTATGTACGGTGTACTTGAAAAGCAATTCCGTAACCTATATAAAGAAGCTGCTCGTCTAAAAGGCAACACAGGTGAAAACCTACTTGCTTTATTAGAAGGCCGTCTAGATAACGTTGTTTATCGTATGGGCTTTGGTTCTACTCGTGCGGAATCGCGCCAGTTAGTAAGCCACAAAGCAATCGTTGTAAACGGTAAAGTTGTAAATATCCCTTCTTACAAAGTGAAAGTTAACGATACAGTTAGCATTCGCGAGAAGGCTAAGAAGCAAGCTCGTATCGCATCAGCTCTAGAAATTTCAGAGCAGCGTGAGAAAGCATCTTGGGTTGAAGTTGACAGTAAGACACTTGAAGGCGTTTTCAAACGTGCTCCTGAGCGTTCTGATCTGTCTGCAGACATCAACGAACAGCTTATTGTTGAACTTTACTCTAAGTAAAGTTAACTTCATAAGAGAGGACATACATGCAGGGTTCTGTAACAGAATTTCTAAGACCAAGACTTGTTGATATTGAGCAAATTAGCTCAACACGTGCCAAGGTAACACTTGAACCGTTAGAGCGTGGCTTTGGCCACACTCTAGGTAATGCTTTACGTCGTATTCTACTTTCTTCTATGCCAGGTTGTGCTGTAACAGAAGTTGAGATCGATGGCGTACTCCATGAGTACAGCAGTAAAGAAGGCATTCAAGAAGATGTTCTTGAAATTCTTCTTAACTTGAAAGGTCTTGCAATCAAACTTGAAGGCAAAGACGAAGCGTTACTAACTTTAACTAAGTCAGGTACAGGTCCTGTATTGGCAGGTGACATCACCCATGATGGTGATGTTGAGATTGTAAATCCAGAACACGTGATTTGTAATTTAACCGGTCAAGCAGATATCAGTATGCGTATTCGTGTGGCACGAGGCCGTGGTTACGTACCCGCTTCTACACGTGTACACGCTGATGATGAAGAGCGCCCTATCGGTCGTTTGCTTGTTGATGCTGCATTCAGCCCTGTAAGCCGTATTGCTTACAATGTTGAAGCTGCTCGAGTTGAGCAACGTACTAACCTTGATAAGTTAGTAATCGATATGGAAACTGATGGAACATTAGATCCTGAAGAAGCTATTCGTCGTGCTGCTACAATTTTGGCTGAACAACTTGATGCCTTCGTTGATCTTCGTGATGTAACGGAACCAGAGCAGAAAGAAGAAAAGCCAGAGTTTGATCCGATACTGCTACGTCCTGTTGATGATTTAGAACTTACTGTTCGTTCAGCTAACTGCCTTAAAGCAGAAGCTATTCATTATATTGGTGATCTTGTACAGCGCACTGAGGTTGAGTTACTTAAAACACCTAACCTTGGTAAGAAATCTTTAACTGAAATTAAAGATGTTCTAGCGTCACGTGGTCTTTCTCTAGGCATGCGCCTAGAAAATTGGCCGCCAGCAAGTATCTCGGACGAATAGTAAACACTAGTCAAAAGATTTTTGTAAGAAGGATAAGTTCATGCGCCATCGTAAGAGTGGTCGTCAACTAAATCGTAACAGCAGCCATCGTCAGGCTATGTTCCGTAATATGGCATGTTCTTTAGTTAGTCACGAGATCATTAAAACGACTCTGCCTAAAGCTAAAGAACTACGTCGTGTAGTTGAGCCTCTAATTACACTTGCTAAAACGGATAGCGTAGCTAACCGTCGTCTAGCATTTGCACGTACCCGCAGCGATGAAGTTGTAGGTAAACTATTTAAAGAATTAGGCCCACGTTTCGTAAACCGTTTAGGCGGTTATACTCGAATCTTAAAATGTGGTCTACGTACTGGCGATAAAGCTCCTATGGCTTACATCGAACTAGTAGATCGTCCAGCTGTTGAAGCTGCTGACGAAGAATAGTTTTAAATAGTATTAAAAGCCAGAGCTCACGCTCTGGCTTTTCTATTTCTAAAACCCCATTTTTCTTTCTTCTTCAATTACCAATCATCCTATTCGACTCGCACCTTTCTTTTTTAGATTTCGAAACTTTTAGCTACAATACCTATTACCTCTCCGATTAAACTTTCAATATTATATATACCTATTTATGCGCATTTTTAGCTGCAAATAATGCAATTCGTTATTTTTAAGCAGTTTTGGCTGATAAAGTTACTTAAAGTATGCTTTTTGTACTAATTTGTTTTTTTTAATAATTTCTAATTTTAGCGCTTGCCAATGTGATCTAAATCTCTATAATGCGACCTCACTGACACGGCAACAGCCGCT
>NZ_AKXQ01000037.1 GCF_000276805.1 Moritella dasanensis ArB 0140
TGATTCAAGACTTTGTCTTGAACGAAAAAAGCCGATATCATTGATATCGGCTTTTTTTATACCTGTAAATTATTAAACGTTAAGCTCAAATTTATCTAATCTATTTTCATCATCTAATTTTAATCACTGTATTCTGTGGTTAACTCGTCAATTTCGAACGTTTAGGATCCTAGCATGACAGATAACCATGAAATAATTAAATTACAGACATTGAAATGGGTGAAAGATATTATTGTGAAATACAATATCTGCCCATTTGCTAAAAAAGAATTAGAGCGTAAAACGATTCATTGTGCTGTTCTTGATTCTGGTGATTTAACTGAATTATTAGAGCATGTTAACGCAGAGTTCATCCGCCTAGATACGAATAAAGATATTGCCACAACACTGGTTGTGATGCCTAAACTTAGTGCTAATTTTGATAACTTTCTCGATTTAATTGATTATGCCAATGATTTATTAGAAATGCAGGAGTATGAAGGTATTTATCAGTTAGCGCATATGCATCCTAAGTATCGTTTTGATGATACAACACTACAAGATGCCGCTAACTTTACTAATCGTTCTCCATATCCAATACTGCATATTATTCGCGAAGATGAGATGGCACGTGTCTTAAGGGTGTTTCCAAACCCAGAAGAGATACCTGAGCGCAATATTGAGCTTTTAAGGGCTAAAGGGTTTGCTGAAATAAAAGCTGAGCTAGACGCGTGTTTTAACGTAGAAAATAAGTAGACGATAAAACCTTTCCGATAGAGAGTAAAATATTACCTCACTCTCTATCGTTCACTTTAAACTAAACCTGTTCGGTAATGATGTCTTTTGAGAATGTTTTCTCACAGTATTTACATTTTAAACCGATATTACCTTTTGTTTTTTTGATTGAAAAACAAGAGATAACAGGCTCGCCATGCGTAATACAATTGGAATTAGGGCATGGGAACACATTTTCCACTTCATTTGGTAGCGTTAAGGCATGCTTATCTGTTACGTGGAAATTTTCAATTATATTGACCGTCGCATTGGGTGCTAGTAGCGCTAATTGGTTAGCTTGTGATTTGGTTATCTCAGTATTTTCAACTTTGATAAGATCTTTTTCACCCCCATTATTTGTCGGTAAATTAAAGCCTACTGTTACACGTTGTTTTGTATCTGTGAGGTTGAATAGCTTTAAAATTTTAACGCCTTGTCCTGATGGGATATGATCAATGACGTAGCCATTACAAATAGCCTCTACTTGCATATGATTATTTTTCATTTATTACTCTCCGATTGTTTCATTTAACACTAGTGCAAGTAATGCTTCACGCGCATAGACCCCGTTTTCAGCTTGTTGGAAATAGTAAGCATAAGGTGTTTTATCTACATCAATAGTGATCTCATCAACACGTGGTAATGGGTGTAAAACTTTAAGGTTTGGTTTTGCGTGTTCTAATGAACTTGCTGATAAGATAAAACCCGCTTTCATGTGTTGATATTCGGTTTCATCAAAACGTTCTTTCTGAACACGAGTCATGTACAGGACATCAATCTCTGGAACCACTTCTTCTATCGATGAATAAGTTGCATAACTGACATTTTGTTCGTCAAGTTCATCGCAAATATACTCAGGCATTGCTAACGCGTCCGGTGAAATAAAGTGGAATTTGCATCCTTCGAATTTAGCTAACGCTTGTGCTAAAGAGTGCACTGTTCGACCATATTTTAAATCACCGACAAACGCGATGTTTAAGTTGTCTAAGCGGCCTTGTGTTTCGTAGATAGAAAATAGGTCTAACAAAGTTTGTGTTGGGTGCTGATTAGAACCATCACCACCGTTGATAACAGGTACATTGGAAAATTCTGATGCTAATCTTGCAGCGCCTTCTTGAGGGTGACGCATCACAAATGCATCGGCATAGCTTGAGATAACACTAATTGAATCAGCAAGTGTTTCACCTTTCTTCGCAAGTGAAGTATTACCCGCATTATCGAAACCAATAACAGTGCCACCTAATCGCTGAATCGCAGTTTCGAATGACAATCGTGTACGCGTCGATGCTTCAAAGAAACAGCTTGCAATGACTTTGTGTTTTAACAGTTCGGGCTGTGGCTGCTTTTTTAGTTTTGCCGCAGTTTTAACAATAAGTTCTAGCTCATTACGTGAGATATCATTGATAGATACGATATGTTTTCTAAATAACGGATTTAGCATTGTTGTGCCCTGATGATCAGAATTATCCTAAAAAAAAGCCTCATATAAATAGTTATGAGGCCTTACAAATTTGAATGGATAGGGGGAGAGTTAGATGATCTAATAATATGAACATGCATTATTCTCTTGCCCGCTAAACACAATTAGTAATTTTAGCCTAAATTAAAAACCACAGAAAGCACTAATAAAATTAATTTCATGTAAAAAAATCTATAAAGTTTAAACTAATCGTTGCTCTAAATTTGCTTATTGAGCATGTTATTAAATATAATGCATCTAGATAGTGCAATATACTCGCTCTGAATATGGGAGCTTTGATAAACTTATGGAACTTACAATGAGCAAAAAAATCATTTCTACAACGAATGCACCTGCTGCAATTGGTCCGTACTCACAAGCTAACCAACTTGGTAATATGGTTTTTACTTCAGGACAGATCCCATTAGTACCTGAGACGATGGAAATCATTGAAGGCGGCGTTAAAGAACAAGCTGAATTAGTAATGGAAAACCTAATGGCAGTACTAAAAGCGGCGAATGCAAGTGCAGATACAGTAATCAAAACAACATGTTTCCTAAAAGATATGAATGATTTTGTTACGTTCAATGAAGTATATGCTCGTTATTTCCCAGAAAATGCACCCGCGCGTTCATGTGTTGAAGTAGCTCGGTTACCTAAAGATGTATTAGTTGAAGTTGAAGCTATCGCTTACACACTTTAATTAGGTCTATTTATGTCTGAATCTTTAACTATTGCTGTGCTTGTTACAGGCCCTGCATATGGGAGTCAGGACGCTTTAAGTGCGTATCATTACGTGAAATCTGCTGTTGCCTTAGGTCATACTATCCAACGTGTATTTTTTTATAATGATGGCGTGCTTAATGGTTCTACTCTTACATCGCCAGCCGCGGATGAGTTTGACTTATATAATGCTTGGTTAGTGCTAGCTCGTGAACATCTATTTCCTTTAGATATATGTTCAGGTGCCGCGTTAAGGCGGGGTATTATTGATCAAAATGAAGCGGATAGGATTGGTAAGAGTCAGTTTAATCTTGAGTTACCATTTCAGTTAACGGGACTAGGTCAATTAGCAGCGTCGATTGTGACTGCCGATCGGGTTATTCAGTTTTAATTATCTATATTTGGTTGAAAAAATGTTGAGAGCCGCATTCGTTACTCGTCAAGTTCCGCATGGCACTAGCCTTGCCAGAGAAACACAAGATGCCATTCTTGCTACCTCTGCATTAACAGAAGCGTTAAGTGTATTTTTTATTGGTGATGGCGTTTATCAATTAGTAAGCCAACAAAAGCCACAGGCTATCGCTTGTCGTGATTTTGCGCCTACATTTGCTATGTTTGAACTCTATGATATTGAAAACATTTATGTGTGCGCAGACTCGCTGTTAGAGCGTGGTATTAGTGATGTCGACTTGGTTATAGACGTCGAGCGTTTAACGCAGCCGGAAATTAATCAACGTATACGTCAGCACGCCATTATTTTGAATTTTTGATTGGTGATAAAATCATGCTTCATATTATTAAGTCATCCCCGTTCTCAAGAAATACATTTATTGACAGTATCGCCTATTTTAATGATGGCGATGCGGTGATCTTTATTCAAGATGCCGTCGTTATTACGGCATCACAGCATAAATATGCTAAAATACTTCAAGATCTGATGCCAGAGTTAAGTGTTTACTCTTTGACTGAAGATTTGAATGCGCGTGGGCTAAGCTGTATTTTAGGACAGCAAGTTAGCTACCCTGAATTCGTTAATCTTACCGTGGCGCATTTGCAAACTCAGACTTGGAATTAATTAAGTCTGAATCTATACGAATTCTTTGTCGTTGCACTACAAACTATGGGTAAATTTTTATCTCGTAGTGTTGAAAAAGCGCTTTATT
Source organism: Moritella dasanensis ArB 0140 (assembly GCF_000276805.1). Taxonomy (GTDB): domain Bacteria; phylum Pseudomonadota; class Gammaproteobacteria; order Enterobacterales; family Moritellaceae; genus Moritella; species Moritella dasanensis. Next base: position 4,099 of record NZ_AKXQ01000037.1, read on the forward strand.
TACGATTTATTGGTTAATAAACTGATTTATTTTCAATAATACTGTTGTTATGCTTGACAGCTAAAGGCGCAATGACTAAAATTCTGCGTCCCTATATTAGGGATGATTTTTCACACGTAAAAAACTCAACGGAGCTATTTTAAATGGCAACTACTAACCAATTAGTACGCAAGCCTCGCGTAAGAAACGTTACAAAAACTAACGTTCCTGCTCTTGAAGCTTGTCCACAACGTCGTGGTGTTTGTACTCGCGTATACACTACTACTCCTAAAAAACCTAACTCGGCTCTACGTAAAGTAGCTCGTGTTCGTCTAACTAACGGTTATGAAGTTACTTCATATATCGGTGGTGAAGGTCATAACCTTCAAGAACATAGTGTTATCCTAATCCGTGGTGGTCGTGTTAAAGATTTACCGGGTGTTCGTTACCATACAGTTCGTGGTGCGTTAGATACAGCTGGTGTTAGCGACCGTCGTAAAGGTCGTTCTAAATATGGTACTAAACGCCCTAAGAATTAATAATTCTTCGTTTAGTAAGGCCAAGCAAACTGTTAACTATTTATTAGTTTTGGGTAATACCTGAAGCACAACGAGGAATAAGAGATGCCAAGACGTCGCGTCGTAGCTAAAAGAGAAATTTTAGCAGATCCAAAATTCGGATCAGAAATCCTAGCAAAATTCATCAACATCGTAATGGTAGACGGTAAAAAATCTACTTCAGAAGCGATTGTATATGGTGCGCTAGAAACTATCTCTACTAAAAGTGAAGATAAAACACACCTAGAGCTTTTCGAAATCGCTTTAGACAATGTTCGTCCATCGGTTGAGGTTAAATCTCGCCGTGTTGGTGGTTCAACTTACCAAGTGCCTGTAGAAGTTCGTCCTTCTCGTCGTAATGCACTAGCTATGCGCTGGTTAGTTGAAGCAGCACGTAAACGTGGTGAAAAATCAATGGCTGCTCGTCTAGCTGGAGAGCTATTCGACGCTGCTGAAAACAAAGGTTCTGCGGTTAAGAAACGTGAAGACGTTCACCGTATGGCTGACGCGAATAAAGCATTTGCTCACTATCGCTGGTAATTTATTGACGCAGATTTTAAATCTGCGTCAACTACTTTCTGTCTAGGTTTCCTAGTAAGGGATTTATTGTGGCACGTACAACTCCGATCGAGCTCTACCGTAATATTGGTATTGTTGCTCACGTTGATGCGGGTAAAACTACAACTACAGAACGTGTTTTATTCTATACCGGTCTTTCACATAAGATGGGTGAAGTTCATGATGGCGCTGCCACTATGGATTGGATGGAACAGGAGCAGGAGCGTGGTATTACCATTACTTCTGCAGCGACAACAACAATGTGGAAAGGTATGGATGCGCAATTTAAGCAGCACCGTATCAACATCATTGATACTCCGGGACACGTTGACTTCACTATTGAAGTAGAACGTTCTTTACGAGTACTTGATGGCGCAGTTGTCGTTTTTTGTGGTGCATCAGGTGTTGAACCACAATCTGAAACGGTTTGGCGTCAAGCTGATAAATATAAAGTACCACGTGTCGTATTCGTTAATAAGATGGATCGCACAGGTGCGGATTTTGAAGCTGTAATTGACCAAATTCGTAATCGTTTGGGCGCAACTTGTGTTCCTATCCAGTTAAATATTGGTGCGGAAGAAGAGTTTGAAGGCGTAATTGATTTAATTAAGATGAAATCAATTAGCTGGAATGACGCAGATCAAGGGATGTCATTTAGTTATGGCGAAATTCCTGCAGATCTACTTGAGCGTGCAGAAGAATTACATGAAGAATTAGTCGATGCTGCCGCTGAAGCTAACGATGAGCTTATGGATAAATACCTTGAAGAAGGTGAATTATCTGAAGAAGAAATTAAAGCTGGTTTACGTCAACGCACGCTGAACAACGAGATCGTACTTGCGACTTGTGGTTCCGCCTTTAAAAATAAAGGTGTACAAGCGGTACTTGACGCAGTGGTTGAATTTCTTCCTAGCCCAACGGAAGTGAAAGATATCAATGGTATTGATGACGACGAGAACGAAGTTACTTGTCCATCAGATGACGATGCACCGTTTGCTGCATTAGCCTTTAAGATCGCCACTGACCCATTTGTTGGTACACTCACATTTATGCGAGTTTACTCTGGTGTGGTTAATACTGGTGATAGCGTTTATAATTCTGTTAAGCAGAAGCGTGAACGTTTAGGTCGTATTGTGCAAATGCATGCGAATGATCGTCAAGAATTGAAAGAGATCCGTGCCGGTGATATTGCTGCTGCGATTGGTCTTAAGGATGTTACTACTGGTGACACGCTTTGTGATGTTAATCATAAGGTTATCCTTGAGCGTATGGACTTTCCGGAACCGGTTATCCAAATTGCAGTAGAGCCTAGAACAGTAGCCGATCAAGATAAGATGGCTATCGCGCTAAGTAAATTAGCAGCGGAAGATCCATCGTTCCGTGTTGAAACTGACGAAGAGTCAGCACAAACACTGATATCTGGTATGGGTGAACTTCATCTGGACATTATTGTTGACCGTATGCGTCGTGAGTTTAACGTTGAATGCAACGTTGGTAAGCCTCAAGTCTCATATCGTGAATCAATTCGTGATTCAGTTAAAGCAGAAGGTAAATTCATTCGCGAATTAGGCGGAAAAGGTCAATATGGCCATGTTCTGCTGAAACTAGAACCGCTTGACGCGGGTGCTGGTTATGAATTTGTGAATGAAATCGTTGATGGTGAGGTTCCTAGTGAATTCATCCCAGCGGTTGAAAAAGGTTGTAAAGATCAGATGGACCAAGGTGTGTTGGCAGGATATCCTATAATGGATGTTCGTGTTACACTCTACGGTGGTTCATTCCACGATGTTGATTCCAATGAAATGGCATTCAAGGTCGCGGCTTCATTTGGTTTCAGACAAGGTGCTTTGGATGCAAATCCCGCTTTGCTTGAGCCGATGATGAAAGTAGAAATTACCACTCCAGAGGAGTGGATGGGTGATGTTGTAGGTGACGTAAGCCGTCGTCGCGGCATGATCGATGGTATGGATGATGGCCACGCTGGTCTTAAAATTATCCATGCTAAGGTTCCTTTGTCTGAAATGTTCGGTTATGCAACCGCTCTACGTTCAGCTACTCAGGGCCGCGCTTCATACTCAATGCAATTTCTTGAGTATAACGAAGCTCCAAAAAACATCGCTGACAAAATTATTGAAGCGAAATAAAGTAGTCTTTATCATAAGATAGAGGCTTAACTGATAATAAGAAGGTACACGTCGTGTCTAAAGAAAAATTTGTACGTAGTAATACCCACGTAAACGTAGGTACAATTGGTCACGTTGACCATGGTAAAACAACTCTAACAGCAGCAATCACAAACGTACTTGCAAAAGTATACGGTGGTGAAGCTAAAGATTTCGCATCAATCGATAACGCTCCTGAAGAAAGAGAACGTGGTATCACGATCAACACTTCACACGTTGAATATGATACACCTAACCGTCACTACGCACACGTAGATTGCCCAGGTCACGCCGATTATGTTAAAAACATGATCACTGGTGCTGCTCAAATGGACGGCGCGATCTTAGTTGTTGCTGCTACTGATGGCCCTATGCCACAGACACGTGAGCACATCTTGCTTTCTCGTCAAGTTGGCGTTCCTTACATCATCGTATTCATGAACAAATGTGATATGGTTGATGATGAAGAACTACTTGAACTAGTAGAAATGGAAGTTCGTGAACTTCTTTCTGAATATGACTTCCCAGGTGATGACCTACCAGTTATCCAGGGTTCTGCTCTTAAAGCGCTTGAAGGCGTTCAAGAGTACGAAGACAAGATCATTGAACTAGCAGACGCGCTAGATTCATATATCCCTGATCCTGAACGTGCTATCGACATGCCTTTCATTATGCCTATCGAAGACGTATTCTCAATCTCTGGCCGTGGTACTGTTGTAACTGGTCGTGTTGAGCAAGGTATCGTTAACATCGGTGATTCAGTAGAAATCGTTGGTATCCGTGATACTCAAACGACTACTTGTACTGGTGTTGAAATGTTCCGTAAACTGCTTGACGAAGGTCGTGCTGGCGAGAACATTGGTGCACTTCTACGTGGTACTAAACGTGAAGATGTTGAACGTGGTCAAGTACTAGCTAAGCCTGGTTCAATCACTCCGCATACTAAGTTTGAATCTGAAGTATACGTACTTTCTAAAGAAGAGGGTGGTCGTCACACTCCTTTCTTTAAAGGTTACCGTCCACAGTTCTACTTCCGTACAACTGACATCACTGGTGCTGTAGAGCTTCCAGAAGGTGTTGAAATGGTTATGCCTGGTGACAACCTTAAGTTTGTTGTTGAGCTAATCAACCCAATCGCGATGGAAGAAGGTCTACGCTTCGCTATCCGTGAAGGTGGCCGTACTGTTGGTGCTGGTGTTGTTTCTAAAGTAATCGCTTAATTCGATTAGTTTAAACAATATATAGAAAGGTCGCTTAGGCGGCCTTTTTTTTCATCTGTAATTTATGTCTCAAGTTTAAAATAGGTGACGAATAAAGTCCGCCACCATTTATTTATTCAGTTATTAATGTTTCTTGGCCTTTGCAAAGGCGTCCGCAAACGCATTGTTACTAAAACCTGAACTTCTCGCTTCTGTTTTGCTTTGTCTTTTGAGTTGTGATTGCTTAGCGGATTTATGGCTGCTCTCAAATGTGGTTTTATTGTTTGTCACTGCATGATTACTCGTTGCAGAAACTTCATCATTTAATCGCATCGTGAGTGCAATACGTTTTCTGGCTACATCCACTTCGGTGACCTTCACTCTTACGATTTGACCTGCTTTAACCACAGTGTTGGGATCTTTAACAAAACCCTCAGCTAATGCAGAAATATGCACAAGCCCATCTTGATGAACACCGATATCAACAAACGCGCCAAAATTAGTGACGTTACTCACCACGCCTTCAAGTATCATATCGACTTTCAGATCAGTCATTTTTTCTACACCGTCTTTGAAGGTGGCCGTTTTAAATTCGGGACGTGGATCTCGGCCGGGCTTATCAAGTTCAGCAATAATGTCTGTCACCGTTGGTAAACCAAATTGTGCATTGGTATAGTCTGCTGGATTTAATGTGTGAAGGAGTGTTTTATTACCAATTAACACTTCAACTTTATGACCAGTGTTCACCGTTATCTGTTTTACTACAGAGTATGACTCTGGATGCACACCTGAGGAGTCTAATGCTTCTTTGCCATTATGGATACGTAAGAATCCTGCGCATTGCTCAAAGGCTTTAGGACCTAGTCTAGCGACTTTTTTCAATTCGCTACGTTTATTGAAAGCACCGTTTTCATCGCGATATTTTACAATGTTATTGGCGATGGTTGCATTTAGTCCGGCAACACGCGAAAGCAAAGGTGCTGAAGCCATGTTTAAATCAACACCAACTTTATTCACACAATCCTCAATCACAGTATCCAGTTGTTTAGCGAGCAAGCTTTGGCTTACATCATGCTGATATTGACCGACACCAATCGCTTTAGGGTCAATCTTAACGAGCTCTGCAAGTGGATCTTGCAAACGGCGTGCAATAGACACCGCGCCACGGATGGAAACATCCAGTTGTGGAAATTCATTAGCAGCCAATTCTGATGCTGAATACACTGATGCGCCGGCTTCGCTGACCATGATTTTTTGTAATTTCAGTTCTGGTTTGGCTTTGATTAATTCGGCAACAAGTTTATCTGTTTCTCGTGAAGCAGTGCCATTACCGATACTAATGAGTTCGACGTTATAGCGCTTACACAGCGTTGCTAATGTTGATAATGATTGCTGCCACTGTTGCTGCGGTACATGTGGGTAAATGGTGGTGTGGTCGAGTAATTTACCTGTTGCATCGACAACTGCAATCTTAGAACCAGTACGTAGACCAGGATCCAAACCTAAGGTAACTTTCGGTCCTGCTGGCGATGCCATGAGTAATGCCGTCAGGTTGGCCGCAAATACTTTAATGGCTTCAACTTCAGCCGACTCTTTCATCTTACCGATTAATTCGGTTTCTAATTGACTCAGTAACTTTTGCTTCCAGCTGCTGTGTACTACAGATTTCAACCATTCATCTGCGGGTTTATTTTGATAATGAATGCCGAGGTGCTTCGCGATAATGACTTCGCAATAACTGGTCGTGTTTTTTTCGGTAAATTCAGGATCAGCATTTAAACCGATCTGTAATTCACCGGCATTTTTGCCACGTAACATAGCGAGCATACGGTGTGATGGTACGTTCGCGATACCTTCACTGTGGCTAAAGTAGTCTTTAAATTTACTGTCTTCAGTGGCTGATTTTTTGTTTTGTTTTGATTCCAGCGTAGCATGTCCGAGTAACTGTCTACGTACTTTAGCAATAAGCTCGGCATCGACACTGGCTTTTTCCATCAGAATGAACTTTGCACCTTCTAACACTTGTTCTGGTTCAGTAAAACTGGCGTCAGAAGTGGTAAATTGCTTAGCAAGTTGTAATGGCTGCTGCTGAGGGTTTGCTATCAGCGATTCTGCTAACGGTGTTAATCCGGCTTCAATGGCAATTTGGCCTTTGGTACGGCGTTTGGTTTTAAAGGGTAAGTACAGATCTTCTAAACGTGTTTTAGTTTCTGCTGCATCGATGGCGGCGGTTAACCGTGGGGTTAGCTTATCTTGTTCGGCGATATTTTTTAAAATTGTCTCACGGCGAACGTCTAATTCACGTAAATAAGTAAGGCGTTGCTCTAGCGTTCTTAATTGACCATCATCTAAGCCTTCGGTGGCTTCTTTTCGGTAGCGAGCGATAAAAGGCACGGTAGAACCTTCATCAAGTAATTTAATTGCAGCGTTAACCTGGCGGACATGCGCATTGATCTCTTGCGCGATGAGAGTAGCTAATTTAGACACTTTGCATCCTTAAAATGAATCGATTTGTGATGACATGAATTCTGATGATTACTCTATAAATGGTGCGTATTGGATCTTGTTGATGTACCAGCGCTTATTACCTGCTGGTGTATGCACGTCTGCTTCATCATCCACTTGTTTACCAATAAGCGCTTTGGCCATAGGGGAATCAACGGTAACAAAATTACGTTGTGGGTCTAATTCGTCACGTCCGACGATACGGCATTGAATGACTGAGGCATCATCATCTTCTAACTCGACATAAGCACCAAAATAGATGGTGCCATCTTGCTGTGGGTGATAATCAACGATCTCTAATACTTCGAGACGTTTAACTAAAAATCGGATCTCACGGTCGATGCTACGCAGTAGATGTTTATTTTCTTTGTAGTCGGCATTTTCACTGCGATCACCGAGCGAAGCAGCCCAAGACACAACTTTTGTGACTCTCGGTCTCTCTTGTTTCCAGAGATACTTAAGGCGTTTATCCAAAGTTTCCCAGCCGACGCGGGTGATTAAGTTTGATATAGCCAATGCGATGACCTTGTTAAATGATATTGAGGGGAAATTATAGCAATAGCGTCGCTGAATAGCTCATTTTCGTTATTCGAGGTATAAAAAATGCCAGCTCGATAACTCGATACTGGCATTTTTATGCATTTATTAAATAGACATAACGTTCAATTTAAATAAAGCTTAAAGTTGTGGACCTGCAGCAAGCAGTGCTTTGCCTTCTTCGTTATCCGTGAACTTCTCGAAGTTGTTCACGAAACGTTTAGCAAGGTCTACTGCTTTCTCTTCCCATACGTTTGCATCTTCATACGTATCACGTGGGTCAAGGATCTTAGTATCACAACCTGGTAGTGTTGTAGGTACTTCTAGATTGAAATAAGGGATTGTTTTGCTTTCCGCTTTGTCAATAGAGCCATCAAGGATAGCATCGATGATTGCACGAGTATCTTTAATTGAAATACGCTTACCTGTGCCATTCCAACCTGTGTTAACCAAGTAAGCTTGTGCACCAGATGCTTCCATACGTTTTACTAACTCTTGACCGTATTTAGTCGGATGAAGAGAAAGGAACGCAGCGCCGAAACAAGCTGAGAATGTCGGAGTTGGTTCCGTAATACCACGCTCAGTACCCGCTAACTTAGCTGTAAAGCCTGATAGGAAATGGTATTTAGTTTGCTCTGGCGTTAGTTTAGATACCGGTGGTAAAACACCAAATGCATCTGCACTTAAGAAAATAACTTTATTCGCGTGACCGCCTTTTGAGATCGGTGTAACGATATTTTCGATGTGCTCGATAGGGTAAGATACACGGGTATTTTCTGTTTTTGAACCATCATTATAATCAACAACGCCGCCGTCAAGTACGGTTACGTTTTCAAGTAATGCATCACGACGAATTGCGCCGAAAATTTCAGGTTCAGCTTCTGCACTTAATTTAATTGTTTTTGCGTAACAGCCGCCTTCAAAGTTGAATACACCATCATCATCCCAGCCGTGTTCATCATCACCGATTAATTGACGTTTTGGATCGGTAGATAACGTTGTTTTACCGGTACCTGAAAGACCAAAGAAGATCGCTGTTTCACCTTCAGCGCTAACGTTTGCTGAACAATGCATTGATGCAATACCTTGCAGTGGCAATAAGTAGTTCATGTAAGAGAACATACCTTTTTTCATTTCGCCGCCGTACCAAGTACCACCAATAAGTTGAATTTTCTCTGTTAAGTTGAAGGCAACAAAGTTTTCAGAATTTAGGCCGTGCTTTTCCCAATCTGGGTTTGTGCATTTAGCACCATTCATTACCACGAAATCAGGTTCGTAAGTTGCTAAATCTGCATCACTAGGACGGATGAACATATTCTTAACGAAATGTGCTTGCCATGCTACTTCAGTGATGAAACGAACTTTAAGACGGGTATTGGCATTGGCACCACAATAAGTATCAACAACGAATAAACGTTTGGTTGATAGCTGCTGTGTTACCAGTGTTTTCAGATCACTCCATACATCTTGCGTGATCGCTTTGTTATCATTTTTACCTTGATCTGACCACCACACTGTATCGCGTGTTGTATCATCACGAACAATGTATTTATCTTTTGGTGAACGACCTGTGAAAATACCAGTATCAACGGCAACAGCACCTGATTCAGTCACAGTACCTTTTTCGTAACCTTCGAGGCCTGCTTTTGTTTCTTCTGCAAAAAGTAGCTCGTAAGAAGGGTTATATACGATTTCTTCAACATCCTTGATGCCATATACCGATAGATCGATAGTGGCGCCAATAACTGTATTATTATTTTTTACGTCTGTCATTGGTATCTCCTGGGGGTACAGAGTTTAATTTATTGTTTCAGATTAAATTAAGTTGGGTTTTAAATTACATTTAGTATTAATGGGTGCACTAACGGCACCCTTATTAACAGTATCGTACTGTTAAACGATGTGTTGTGGTGTATTTTCTACACTCTTATTCACATTTTGTTTAATGTACTGGGTTGCCGATTTGTGGAGAATGTATATCTTCTACATCTCCCGCATTAAAGGCATAAAGTGAACCGCAATAATCACAGTGCATCTCTATTTGTCCTTTTTCAGCAATAATATCAAGTAACTCTTCTTTTGCTACACTGAGTAATGCTACCGCGCTACGTTCGTGCGAACAACCACATTTAAACGATACCGTTTGTGGATCGAATAAACGTACTTTTTCTTGGTGATAAAGTCGTACTAACACATCTTCAGCATCAAGATTAAATAATTCTTCATCTTTAATTGTTGCTGTTAACGCTGCTAGGTGTTCAAAATCTTCATGCGAACTTTTCTTGTCGTCTGATGCGGGTAATTTTTGTATCATCATGCCAGCAGCGTGTTTTCTATGGCCGACTTTACCGGTGCGGAACCACAGGCGTGTCGTTAACTGCTCAGATTGTTCAAAGTATTGCTCTAGACATTCTTGTAACGTTTCACCACCAAGATCAACGATACCTTGATAACGTTCGCCTTTGTCTGGTGAGATAGTAATAACCATCACGCCTTTACCAATCAATTCTTTTACATTGTTTGTGTCTGGTATTGAACCATTCCAGCGAGCCACACCACGTAGTTCAAGTTCTTCGTTACCATTAATAACGGCAAGTGTCACCGGACCATCACCTTGTAATTGAACCGTAATTGAGCCTTTAAATTTTAATGTCGCGGTTAAGAGACTTGTTGCGACTTGTAACTCACCAAGTAGGCGTTGAACGGGTCTTGGATAGTTTAGCTTTTCTAAGATATCAATAAAGCTTTGTTCAAGTTGTACAATCTCACCGCGTACTTGATGATCTTCAAATAGGTAACGGTGTAATAAATCTTTCTGGCTCATAATATTCTCGATGTTAAAGTTAATGATTTTTTATCCGCAATATCTCACGACGTTGTTTTTTGTCGGGACGTTTATCAGGGCGAGGGCTATGCAATGTATTCAGTTTACGCGCGACATCATTTTGTGCACGCTTTTCAACACTGGTTGGTGTTTCTTCATACAAAGTCGCCGCTTCTGGTGCCCCTCTCCTTTGTGCGGAAAGCTGCTTTACGATCACTTCCTTTTCATCAAAGCCTTGTCTTATTTTTATTGTTGCACCCAACTCAACGGTTTTACTGGGTTTTGCCCGCTGATCATTGTAGCGAATCTTGCCACTCTGAATCATTTCTCTGGCGATGGCACGAGTTTTATAAAACCGTGCTGCCCACAACCATTTATCGAAACGTACGTCACTACTATCTGGTTTGGTATTTTTTGACATAATTAATGCAACCATATTCCAAATAAACGTTCTAATCGACTTGATTATAACAGATAAACAAAGCAGTAAGAGAGTCTTTTATTGGGGTGGTATACACATTTTATTAACTAAAGTAGCTAGTATATTTCACATTTCTTTCATCGTGGTTTCATTTGTAAGTGTTGTCATATCAGTGTGGCGAATAATCAGAATTCATATATCCTTGAAAGGCAGTGAATAATTATAGTTACAGGATGAAAAGTATTAAGCATTTGTTATTATTCGACTGATTTTATTAGTTTTGTGTTGTAGAGGCTTGTATGGAGCAAGCTCGGAGGCTACTATTGTTCGGTTAATTTGCGTCATCTATCAGATAAACTTCAAACGTTGCTAGACGTACCTTATTTTTAAAATAATGCTGTATTAGGGTAATACCAAAATGGACAATTTAGATGCTCTTAAGCAGCTGTTAATTAAATTACCACAAAAACAAATGGCGACCGGGTGTTGTTATTTACTACTGGCTGTATTTTGCTATCAATCAGCGTTGTTAACTTGGCAACTATGGCCTACCTCATCAAATGTTGTCGCCTCTTGGCAACCAGAAATAAGCAGATCTAACAATCAAGCCACAAGTTATGACTTAAATACGTTTCGAAACTTGCATTTATTTGGTAAACAACAGACCGAAAAATCAGCGCCTATAGTCGCTGACAATATCGATGCGCCAAAAACACGTCTGAACTTAACGTTATCGGGTCTTGTGGCGAGTAGTGAACCAAGCCTTGCATTAGCGATTATTGAATATAAAGGCAAGCAAGAAACATATGCGATTGATGATGAGATAAGTTCAACGAATGCGATATTAAAGCAGGTATTTACTGACCGTATTATTATTGAATATCAAGCAAAATTAGAAACCTTAATGCTTGATGGTGAAGAGTTCTCACGTGAAAGTAGTCAACGCCCATCTCGTGAAAATCGTGCAGAGAAAGCACCGGCAGGTCTGTCTAATTTACGCAAAGATTTATTAGCAAACCCAGCCTCTATTACTGATTATGTGCGTATTTCTCCGGTTCGGAAAGATGGCAAGTTGGCGGGTTACCGTGTTAATCCGGGTAAAAACCGTGAATTATTTAAAGAAGTTGGTTTAAAGCCCAATGATCTCGCCGTATCGTTAAACGGATTTGATTTAACTGATACTCGACAAGCAATGGAAGTTGCCAAACAATTGAAAGATTTGACGGATATGTCGCTCACCGTTGAGCGTGATGGGCAATTACACAGCATTTATTTAAGTGTGCCAGAGTAGTCATTTATACGATTTATATAGTAGGTCGTAAAGTTAGGTAGCTAAGGATAAAGATGAACCTTAATAACGTTGGAAAAAAATTAACAAGCTTAGCCTCAGGGATATTGCTGAGTTTGAGTGGTATGGCCGTGGCTGCCGACTATTCTGCTAGCTTTAAAGGTACCGATATTAATGAGTTTATTAATGTTGTCGGTAAAAACTTAAATAAAACAGTTATTGTTGATCCGAGTGTGCGTGGCAAGGTGAATGTGCGCAGCTATGATCTGTTGAATGAAGAGCAGTACTATCAGTTTTTTCTTAATGTATTAGATGTATATGGTTATGCGGTTGTGAAGATGGACAACGGCGTACTTAAAGTGATTAAAAGTAAGGTGGCCAAGACCTCAAGTATACCTGTCGTGGATGATAAAAACCCAGGTCAGGGTGATGAGATGGTCACGCGTGTCGTTCCTGTACGTAACGTATCTGTACGTGAACTGTCGCCTTTGCTACGTCAATTAAATGATAATGCTGGCGGCGGTAATGTTGTGCATTACGAACCGTCGAATGTATTAATGCTAACCGGCCGCGCCGCCGTGGTTAATCGCTTAGTCGAGATTGTCCGTCGTGTGGATAAAGCTGGTGACCAAGAAGTTGATATTATTCATCTTAAATATGCATCAGCAAGTGAAATGGTGCGTATTATTGATAGCCTTACTAAAGGCGATGGTAAATCAAAGATCCCCAGTATTTTACAACCCAAAGTGGTTGCCGATGATCGTACTAATTCAGTCGTTATAAGCGGCGATCCAAAAGCCCGCCAGCGTGTAGCCACTCTAATTCAACAACTTGACAGTGAGTTAGAAAGTACCGGTAATACGCGGGTTATTTACTTAAAATATGCCAATGCGAAAGAAGTGTCTGAAGTATTAAAAGGTGTCGGTGGTTCGATTGATGGTGGGAAGTCCGCTTCATCAAAGTCTAAATCAAGCTCAAAATCAAATCTGAGTATTGAACCACATGAAGATACCAATGCGTTAGTTATCACGGCACAGCCAGATGTGATGCGCACGCTTGAGCAAGTGATTAACCAACTCGATATTCGTCGTGCTCAAGTCTTGGTTGAAGCAATTATCGTTGAATTGTCTGAGGGTGACGGGGTTAATTTTGGTGTCCAGTGGATCTCAGAAGCCGGTGGTACCCAATACAATAATGGTACGCAAGTACCGCTTACCACTATCGGTGCAGGTATTTATGATGCACAAGATGTTACAACGACAACGTCTGGCATAGATGTTAATGGCAAACCATATACCACAGAGTCAACAACCTCTGGTGATGTATCTACTCTCGCGTCAGCATTGAGCGGTATCAATGGCCTTGCGATGGGCGTGATGAATAGCGCGGGTAGTTTTGGTGCGATCATTCAAGCGGCTGCTAATGATTCACAGTCCAACATTCTGGCAACGCCAAGTATTATGACGCTTGATAATCAAGAAGCATCCTTTATTGTCGGTGAAGAAGTGCCGGTTATTACTGGTTCATCGACAGGCTCTGGTAATGATAATCCGTTCCAAACCGTTGAGCGTCAGGAAGTCGGTATTAAGTTAAAAGTAACACCACAAATTAATGAAGGTGATGCCGTTCAGCTCACTATTGAACAAGAAGTATCGCAAGTATTGGGCTCAACATCAGTGGATGTGACGTTTGCCAAACGCCAAGTGAATACCACTATTTTAGCGGACAGTGGTCAAACAATTGTCATTGGTGGTTTATTGGATGAGCAAGTAACTGAAAGTGTTTCCAAGGTACCTTGGTTAGGTGATATCCCTTGGATTGGTAATTTATTTAAATCGACCTCATCAAGCACTCGCAAACGTAATTTGATGGTCTTTATTAAACCCACGATTATTCGTGATAATGCGTCGATCCGCGGCGTGAGTAATCGTAAATATAGTTTAATGCGCGCCCATCAATTATTACAGCAAGAAGACGGTGTGGCATTAATGCCAAATACCAATGTCCCAGTATTGCCTAAATTCAATCAAGAGCGTGTGATTTCCCCTGCGCTACGTAAATATCTCGAAGAACAAGATAACCAAACTGTGGAGTTTGATGTGACGACTAAACCTGATTCGACAGACTCTGAATCGTTGAAAAGCGGAGCTGAGTAGATGAGTACTCAGGACTACGAGGAGGTAAGCGAAAGTGAACGTTTACCTTTTTCGTTCGCTAAAAAATTTGGTGTGGTGTTAAGTGAAATTGATGATGCGTGGGTGCTGTATCATAAAGCCGATGTCTCCCCTGCGACCATATTGGAAGTGCGCCGCAATCTTGGCCAAGCATTTCGATTAGTGTTGTTAGATGATGATGCATTTGAGCTAAAGCTGACGCAAGTGTTTCAACGTGATTCATCAGAAGCGCGGCAATTAATGCAAGATATTGGTAACGAAGTCGATTTTTTTACCTTAGCCGAAAAGTTGCCTACTGAAGAAGATTTATTAGAGTCTGACGATGATGCACCGATCATTAAATTGATTAATGCCATGCTCAGTGAAGCGATTAAAGAAGGTGCGTCGGATATTCACGTTGAAACATTCGAACGTGCCTTGGTGATCCGTTTCCGTATTGACGGGGTATTAAGGGAGATCTTAAAACCAAATCGTCAATTAGCCTCATTATTAATCTCACGTATTAAAGTGATGTCAAAAATGGATATCGCGGAGAAACGTATTCCCCAAGATGGCCGTATTTCATTACGTATTGGTGGCCGTGGCGTTGATGTACGTGTATCAACTTTACCTTCTAGTTTTGGTGAGCGCGTGGTAATGCGTTTGCTCGATAAAAATAACGCCAAACTAGAATTAGTGCACTTAGGGATGACGTTAGATAATCGTAATAAGATGTCGGAACTTATTCATAAGCCGCACGGTATTATTCTTGTTACCGGTCCAACGGGGTCGGGTAAAAGTACGACCTTGTATGCCGCGTTATCGGATATAAACAGTAAAGACCGTAATATTTTAACGGTAGAAGATCCGGTTGAGTATCAACTTGATGGTATTGGTCAAACACAAGTGAACCCAAAAGTTGATATGACCTTCTCACGTGGCTTACGCGCTATCTTACGTCAAGATCCCGATGTGGTGATGATTGGTGAGGTACGTGATTTAGAGACTGCACAAATTGCTGTTCAAGCCAGTTTAACTGGTCACTTGGTACTATCGACTTTACATACTAATACGGCGGTTGGTGCTGTGACGCGTTTACGTGACATGGGATTGGAGCCGTTCTTATTATCCTCAAGTATATTGGGAGTACTAGCACAGCGTTTAGTCCGAACACTTTGTCCTGATTGTCGAGAAAGTGCGCCGCCGACCGAGCGGGAACTTGAGCAATTAGCATCAAACCGTGTCGCGGATGTGAGTGTCATTTATCATTCCAAAGGTTGCGAGAAATGTAACAACACAGGTTATCGAGGCAGAACCGGTATTCATGAGTTGTTAATCGTCGATGAAGATGTACGAGACATGATCCACAGTGGCGCGGGCGAGCAGATTGTTGAACGCCATATACGCCCCTTTACGCCAAGTATCCGTCAAGATGGTATAGCTAAAGTACTTGCGGGTGTCACCACCCTAGAAGAAGTACTTCGTGTGACAAGAGAGGGATAATCATGCCAGCATTTTCTTATTTAGCGATGGATACAAAAGGCAAAAAGAAAAAGGGTGTCTTAGAAGCTGATGGACCAAAACAAGCGCGTAATTTATTACGTGAAAAAGGCTTAACACCGCTTGAAGTCGAAATGTCTGCAGCGGCTGAACAGAAAAAAGCCTCAGGGATGTTCACGTTTAAACGAGGTATTAGTACCGCGGATATGGCGCTGTTAACGCGTCAATTATCGACGTTGATTGCGGCATCACTACCGCTAGAAGAATCTTTAAAAGCGGTTGCCGAGCAAAGTGAATTACCCCGTATTCAGAATATGATCTTAGCAGTGCGCAGTCGTGTCGTCGAAGGTCATACGTTAGCGGAAAGTTTCGCTGAATTTCCTCATGCTTTTGATCATTTGTATTGTGCGATGGTTGCGTCAGGTGAAAAATCCGGACATTTGGATAAAGTATTGAATCGTTTAGCGGACTATACCGAGCAACGTCAAAAAATGTCCAGCCAACTGACACAGGCGATGATCTACCCAGTGATGTTAACGCTGGTGGCGATTGGTGTTGTGTCATTGCTGTTAACCAGTGTGGTGCCTAAAGTTGTAGGTCAATTTGAGCACATGGGGCAAGAGTTACCGCAAATCACCCAAATACTGATCGCACTGTCTGATTTTGTCAGTAATTATGGTTTGTATCTGGTGGTTGCGATTGTCTTACTGATTATCGGGGTGAAACGGTTATTGTTAAAACCCGCTAATCGCTTGGTATTTGATGAACGATTATTAAAAATACCTGTCATTGGTAAGATCAGCCGTGGCATTAATACCGCACGTTTTGCGCGTACGTTAAGTATTTTAAATGCCAGTGCAGTGCCCTTGCTTGAGAGTATGTCGATTGCAGGGCAAGTATTAACCAATATGCATGCGCGTCGCTTAGTTGAAGGCGCAACGAGTCGTGTGCGAGAAGGGACTAGCTTAAGAGCGTCATTAACGGAAACGAAGTTATTTCCGCCAATGATGCTACATATGATCGCCAGTGGTGAACAAAGTGGTGAACTCGGCCCAATGTTAGAGCGTGCTGCGGATAACCAAGATTCACAATTTGAAGCGCAAGTAGCAATGGCGTTAGGCATTTTTCAACCCTTGCTGGTGGTGAGTATGTCGTTTGTTGTATTATTTATTGTGATGGCAATTCTTCAGCCAATTTTGTCTTTAAACCAGATGGTTGCAGGTTAGATTTTTATTTTAAGTAGAGGATGTTATGAATAACAAAAAACGGAATGTATCAGGTTTTACGCTGTTAGAGATCATGGTCGTTATTGTGATCTTGGGTGTGCTTGCATCCATGGTTATCCCTAATTTATTAGGCAACAAAGAAAAAGCCGACCGTCAAAAAGTAGTATCAGATATTGTGGCATTGGAAAATGCGATGGATATGTACAAGCTGGATAACAGCCGCTACCCAACAACAGAACAAGGCCTGGATGCATTAGTTGAAATGCCGGATGTTGATCCTGAACCAAGAGACTATCGTAACGGTGGTTATATTAAGCGTTTACCACAAGACCCTTGGGGTAATGAGTATCTACTTGTAAGCCCGGGTGAAAATGGCCAAGTTGATATTTATTCTATCGGTTTAGATGCTGAAGAAGGTTCTGATGATGATATCGGTAACTGGAACATGCATGACAAGTAATTAATGATGGATTAAGGCGCAGTATAATGGCTGTGCCTTTCTCTATTTACCTTGAACATGTCTAATATTAATCGCTATTTTTTCCATCCATCCATCCAATAACAATCCAAGGAATATAATGCAAGATCGTACTCATCAAGAAGCTGGCTTTACACTATTAGAAATAATGTTAGTTATATTCTTAATGGGCATGATGGTTACCGGTGTGGTGATGACCATGAACACCGCGGGTCCCGATAGACAACTCAAACAAGAAGCCGCGCGTTTTGTTGGTGTATTAGAGTTAGCGGAAGAAGAAGCGCTACTCAGTAGTATTGAAATGGGATTAGTGATTACAGAACAAGAATATCAGTTTGTTTATTTAGATGATAAGGACAGGTGGACTGCGTTTACAGACTCGAAAATATTTTCCAAAAAAGAGCTTAAAGAAGACATGATATTGTCTTTTGAACTGGCAGGATTAAAAGCTGAGAACAGCTTTTTAGGTAGCCGTAAGTTGTTCGAAGATGATGAGGGTTTATTTGAAGATAAAGGCGGACTATTTGAAGATTATGATAAAGAAGCCCGTATCGAACCGGATATCTTTATTTATTCTAGCGGTGAGATCTCGGACTTTACGTTAACCTTTACTTACAGCGATGCCGATCTTGGCGATAGTAGTATTCAAGTTCAATTTGATGAATACGGTGACTTAATCATTAATTCGACTGTGGATGGATTTTGATGAAACCACGTTCAGGTAATGCCTTGTTATTTAAACAAGCGGGTATGACGTTATTAGAAGTCATGGTTGCGATGGCGATATTTGCCACTGCTGGGCTGGCGGTAATGAAAGTCGCGACTGAGAATTTACGTAGTTTAGCTTATTTGGAAGAAAAAACATTTGCTAACTGGGTTGCGGCTAATACGCTCACAGAGTTAAAACTGGCGAAAACAATACCGGGTAAATCATGGCGTAAAGGGGAATCGGAATTGGCTGGGCGAACCTGGTATTGGCGTTATAAAGCAGAAGCGACAGACAGTAGCGATTTTGTTGGGGTAACAGTTGAAGTGGCGACAGATAAGAAATATGAATCAAGGGTTAGCCACTTACTTACCTATGTGGTGCGCTAAGATGAACCGACAACCGAGAATACCGCAACGTGGCTTTACGTTGATCGAAATGATGATTGCCATTGCTATTTTTGCTCTGCTTAGTTTGGGGGCTTATCAAGTACTACAAGGTGTATTGCGCAGCGATGAAGTATCAAGAGATCGTGGTGATGCCCTAAAGCAGTTGCAACGGGCTATGGTCATCGTCGAACGTGATTTTCAACAAATGAATGCCCGTAACAATCGCAGTGATGATGAACTGACGGCAATGCCATTACAAGCTGGGAAGTTTATGTTTGACAGCGATGACGATGGCATTGCTTTTACACGCAGTGGTTGGCGAAATCCATTATCACAGCTACCTCGTTCTTCATTACAGCGGGTCATATATCGAGTGAAAGATGCGCATTTAGAGCGGTTAAGTTATGTCTACTTGGACCCCGCTACTGGTGAAGAACCGAAGACTAAGCTCATTTTAGAAAATGTCGAATCAATGACATTTGAGTTTTATCACGAGAAGAAATGGGCAGAAACCTGGACCAATAAAACAGCTTTACCTGATGGCGTTAAAGTCACACTGACATTAAAACGTTTTGGGGAGATCCAACGTTTATTTTTATTACCTAAAGCCACGGTTAACAGTGCAGAGGAAGAGACCTAATGAGACATGCGTCTAAACAGCATGGTATTGCGCTGCTGACCGTGTTGCTTATCCTTGCTGTTATGGTGATTATTGCGGGTAATATGTCGTCACGATTACAGCTAGAGTTACGCCGTACCAGTAACATTATTACGCATCAGCAAGCGTTATGGTATGCCTATGGTGCCGAAGCCTTAGTTGAGAAAGGGTTAAAACAAGCATTAAAAGACGATGACACGATTAACTTAGACCAATCTTGGGCGACAGAAGGAATGGTGTACCCGGTTGATAATGGCCAGATTGGCGGTCAGGTTTTGGATATGCAAGCCTGCTTTAATGTCAATGCGGTGACCGGGGAAGACAAAGAAGGTCAAGCGCCATTAGCAGTACGCCAATTTCGAGATTTATTAGAGCAACTTGAATTTGATGCATATCAAGCCGAACAGCTGAGTGATGCACTACGTGACTGGATTGATGAAGACAGTAATGTTGTGACGAGTTACGGCGTTGAAGATGCTTATTATGAATCTCTCGATTATCCTTATCAAGCAGCTAATCAGCGGTTATCAAATGTCAGTGAGTTACGCGCGATAAAGGGCTTTAATCAAGTTATTTACCGCAAGGTTCGGCCTTATCTTTGTGCATTACCAACCGCGACATTAAAGATTAATGTGAATACGATTGCTATCGATAAACCAGAAATATTAGCAGGATTATTTTCAGGTAAGTTATCCCTCGATCTTGCGAAGAACATACTCGAAGAACGACCAACAAGTGGTTGGGGAACTATCGTTGAATTTTTATCATTAGCGACATTAAAAGACATTGAAATCAATGCTGCTGAGAAAAGCACATTCGATGTGAAAAGTAGTTATTTTGTCGCTCTATTACAGGCTGAGTTTGGCAGCGCCACGATGAAGCTAGAGTCATTTTTTAACGCTGAAAGCAAAGATAATGTTTATGTTATACGTCGGCAATTCGGAGGAGCTCAATGAGTGAGCAATTAGTAGTAAGACTTGGTAGTGAAAGTCGACAAGCAATACATTGGTTAGTGTGGTCAACAGTAGAACGCGAGATTATTGCATCGGGTATTTTGGCCTGTGCGGAAGATCTGATTGAACTTAAATCGCGCGCTGGTGGCCGACCAATAATCACCTTAGTACCAAGTTGTGATATCACCTTTAAAGATGTAGAGCTACCTGGACGCAGTAATAAACAATTACTCAATGCCTTGCCCTATATGCTAGAACAAGAATTGAGTAGTGATATTGATAAGCTACACTTTTCAGTATTAGAGAAGCTTGCTAATACAGTGTCGGTTGCGGTGATTGCCCACGAAAAAATGCAGGCGTGGCAATCTTGGTTAGCAGATGCTGATTTAGTATGTGAGCAATACATTCCCGATGCTTTAACCTTGCCTTACAGTGACGCGCACTGGAGTGCCGTTGAATTGGACGGCCAATGGTTAATTAGGCAGACACCGACGCAAGGGGTGTGTATTGAAAGTGGCTTGTTAGCGTTTGTTTTAGCCGCTACTGAGTCTTCTGAAAATGAGGGGGGCAGTAACGCCAAAATAGTGATGAGCTATTCTGCGCTTGATACACTTGGATTAGCGAACTGGCAGCAAGGTCAGATTGAACTGCCGATGAAACTGTGTGCAGAGGGCGCGATTGGCAGTCGTTATAATTTATTGCAAGGTCAGTACAAGGTTGTACGTGAAGAAAACGTAGCATTAAAATTATGGCGCGGTAGTGCTATTGCCGCCTGCTTGGCTATTGTGATGATATTTGCGAATCAATTTGTCACCTTAAATAAACTAGAGCAACAACAATCGGCGTTAGATAACGAGATTAAGCAAGTCTATAAAACGGTGTTTAAACCGAAGAAAATGCGTTTGAATACCCGTTTAGTTAAAAAGCAAATGCAGAACCGCTTAAATGCTTTACGTGGCGGTGACGATAACTCGGGCTTCTTGGTGATGCTGAGTCAACTAACACCAACATTTAAACAGTTACCAGGCATTCAACCTATTTCAGTTAGGTTTGATACCAAGCAAGCGACATTACGGTTACAAGCAAGCGCAGCAGATTTTCAAGTGTTTGATAAACTTAAGTCCTCGCTATCAACGCAATTTGACGTAGAGCAGGGGACATTAAGTCAACGAGATGGTCGCGTTCAAGGCACGCTTGATATAAAGGGTAAAAGATGAAAGCACATTGGCAACAATTAGAGCAAAAAGAAAAGCAGCTTATTAGCATATTAATCGCGACCCTACTGCTTGCTGGTGGCTATTGGCTGCTTTGGCAGCCGTTACAAAATGACATTGTTAATACCCAGCGTAAGGTGAACGTAGAAACCCAAACATTAGCCGATGTTAAAGCGCTTGGGCAAAAAATCACCGACTTACAGGGTGGACAAGTTAATCGTGCTGATGCCGGCGACCTTAATCAACTTGTTAGTCGTAGTGCGGCACGTAATAAAATTGCTATCACGCGTATTCAAGCTAAATCAGATTCATTGCAAATATGGATTGATGATGTCAATTTTAACCAACTAATCGCATGGTTAGAAAAACTAAATAAACAATACGGCGTTGAGATCAAAAATATCGACGTGAGTGTCTCTGATACTAAAGGCATGGTTAAAGTACGTCGTTTACAGTTAGGAAAAAGAACATGAAAAGTAAACTCTTAATGGCAGGCTTTGTCACTGTTGCTTACAGTTCTTTTTTGATCGGCACACTACCGGCAACATTGGCATTATCTTATGTTTCACTACCCACTAACGTAACGATAAACCAAGTCGAGGGCACAGTATGGCAAGGCCAAGCTAAGCGGGTATCGTTTAATGAGATAGAAGTCGACGACGTGCGTTGGGATACTTCTGTAATGGCATTACTAACCGGATCTGCGCAAGTCTATGTTGAATTCGGTCGCGGTAAAAACAGCTTACGCGGTAGCGGTGAGTTAGGTTATTCAAGTAACGGCGCTTACGCACAAGATTTTACCGCGTCAGCAAGCTCTGAATGGCTTGTTCGCGCAAGTAATGCGCCATTGCCAGTGGCTACACAGGGTAACGTTAAATTAACGATCGCAGAGATGCAGCAAGGACAACCCTGGTGTGAACAATTAAATGGCCAGTTGAGTTGGTCTAATGCGGCAATTGAATCGTTATTGGGTAATGTTGAAATCGGCTCTGCCGTTGCTAACTTGAGCTGTGATAACGGTGCCATTGTGGCCAATATTAAACAAAGTTCTAATCAGCTTAAATTATCCGGTAGCGCGAAGTTAGAAAGTAAAGGCAAATACAGCCTATCTGCAGTGTTAGTACCAAGTAATGAATTACCTGAATCAATACGCAGTAATCTGCGCTATATTGGTAAAGAAAATGCCAAAGGTGAGTATAAGATTAATTACGCAGGGCGGATATAATATTGTTATGTAACGTACTGGCGTTATGACAAGGATGCAGAATTAAAATGACACATCAAAAACCCAAAATATTAAACACGAAAATCGTCGCAGAAAGCCGATTATTTAAAGTTGAGTCCGTCGCACTGCGTTTTGCTAATGGTGTTGAGCGTACTTACGAAAGAATGAAAGGCGGCGGTCACGGCGCCGTTATGATGGTACCTGTCGATGCGGATAATAATCTTATCTTGATCCGTGAGTATGCAGTTGGTACCGAACGTTATGAGCTTGGTTTTCCTAAAGGGGCTATCGATAAAGGTGAAACGGCATTACTTGCAGCTAACCGAGAGTTAATGGAAGAGGTCGGTGTGGGGGCTAAAAAACTGACTCTACTGAAAGAAATTAATTTAGCTCCGAGCTATTTTTCTGCTCACATGCAGATCTATCTGGCACAGGATTTATACCCAGAATCGCGCGAGGGAGATGAACCTGAGCCGCTCGAAATTATAAAGTGGCCACTGGCGCGGGCAAATGAACTGCTTGATAATGATGAGATCACAGAATCTCGCGCTATTTGTGCATTATTACTTGCCCTAAAACAATTAGATAAGTAATACTAAATAATTAAGTGATGGCGAGAAAAAAGTAGGATGTGCAGTATGCAAGTAATGACCTTAATTCCAGCGTTAAAAAAAATTGCACGTGCCACTGGTACTGTGATCTATGATATTTATCAGTCGGGTGAATTTGAGCAAGAAATTAAACTAGATCATACCCCCGTTACCAGTGCTGATATCGCCGCACACGAATACCTCTCTGCGCAACTTGCGCTGTTGACCCCCGATATACCTATTCTATCTGAAGAAGATTGCGATATTGCCGTTGCAGAGCGTCAATCGTGGGATACCTATTGGTTATTAGATCCGTTAGATGGTACCCAAGAGTTTATCTCTCGTAGTGGTGACTTTGCGACAATCATTGCCTTAGTACATAAGAATAAACCTATTTTGGGCATGATCTATGGACCTAAGGATGATGTACTCTATTGGGCCGTTGATGGTGAGGGCGCATATAAAGAAACCGCAGCAGGTGAAGAGCAAATATTCAGCCATACATGCCAGCAGCCATTAACAAGTCTGAATGTCGTTGTGAGCCGTGTGCAGAACCCAGATAACATCCGGCAGTTAGTTGAAGATGATATTGATCTCGAGTTGCAGTCTTTAGGTTCTGCGAGCTTAAAGGGCTGTTTAGTGGCAGAAGGCAAAGCGGATTGTTATATACGCTTAGGGCTTACGGGAGAGTGGGATACCGCAGGTACGCAATGTATCGTTGCTGAAGCAGGCGGTGCTATTCTTGATTTGAATTTAAACCCATTATCTTACAATCAGCGTGACACTTTAAAGAATCCTGATTTTATTGTCTTTGGTGATCGAAATTTAAACTGGTCTGAGATTTTAACTGGTTAATCAGTTGGCTTATAACACCAGTACTAGTTTATAAATATGAAAAAGGTCAGCACATCGCTGACCTTTTTCATATTTATTGAACGGTATCAAGGTTTATTGGAAGGATGCAAACACCAGAATAAGTACTAATACTGGGCAAACAAATTTCACATACACAGGCCAGACCTTCCAGAAGATAGAATGCTCTGTGACACCTTCTTGTGCCCTGATCTCAGCCAT
Source organism: Moritella dasanensis ArB 0140 (assembly GCF_000276805.1). Classification (GTDB taxonomy): domain Bacteria; phylum Pseudomonadota; class Gammaproteobacteria; order Enterobacterales; family Moritellaceae; genus Moritella; species Moritella dasanensis. The sequence continues at coordinate 28,295 of NZ_AKXQ01000037.1, forward strand.
TAGGCCTTTACGGCTCCAGACCCAGCCCGCGAAAATGGCGACACCTAAACTGATCAGTGGTTGTGCATATTGTGTTGTCAGCGTAATAACAAAACCAAACAGTGTTGAGAAGTTAAATACAATCACCAAGCTTAATGCTGTCACGATAGACCCGACGATATAAGCGGCTTTTTTACGTGTCATTGTTGCACGCTCAGCAAGGTAACTTGTCGGTGACTCCATCATGCCAATTGCAGAGGTCAATGCAGCAACAAATAACAAGGCAAAGAATAGAACTGAAACGGGGTATTGTGCAGCCCCCATGGTTTCAAATAATGCCGGTAATACTGTAAATACCAGAGTATCTGAGCTCAACAGGCTACCGTCAGCAGCAAAAATCTCAACACCATTATGTGATGCAACATACATCGCGGGTAAGATCACCATACCTGCAACGAATGCGACGGCTGTATCCATTAATGTTACTTGCGCAGCTAACTTGGCAATATTTTCTTTTTTGTTTAAGTAAGAGCCGTATACCATCATGCAACCACTGCCTAATGATAATGAGAAGAATGTTTGGCCTAATGCACCAATTAATACATCGCGATCCATAATACGACTGAAGTCTGGAATAAGTAATGCGCGTACACCTAGCTCTGCGCCAGGCTGAGTCACAATGTAAAGCATTGCTGAAATTAGCATTAAAAATAATAGCGGCATTAAACGCTTTGACCATTTCTCAATGCCGTCTTCCACACCTTGCTGAATCACTAAAATAGTGAACATGGCAAATATCACTGTAAATACCACATTACGTGACAGTGACATATCAACCAACCAACTTGCTGTTGTCGCTGACCCCATGATTTCAGCAAGCGGCGCTAAGGTATTACTGATAAACCAACCTGATAAAATACCGTAGAACGAGAAAATAAGCGCTGAAGTAACAATGGCTGCAAGACCAATGGCAATACCGATTAATTTGACACTTTTTGTTTTAGCGAGTGCGCTTAATGCATTCGCTGGATTTGTTTGTCCGTGACGACCGATCATTAACTCTGCAATAAGCATCGGATAACCAAGCATAAAAATCAGTACAAGATAAACCAGTAAAAAAGCACCGCCACCATTACTGGCTGCTTGTGTTGGGAAGCCCCAAATATTACCGACACCAACAGCAGAGCCTGCGGCTGCCATGATGAAACCAAACTTTGAACTAAATTGGCCGCGTTTAGCGGTGTCTGTTGTTGTACTGATGGTTGACATAACTCTCCGTGTAAACTTTAATTTACTATAATTGTAATTTGTAACTAAATATTTACGGGTAATATGCTGTCAAATGGCTGCTAGGTCAAATTAAACAGCTATTATTTTTATTTTAAGTAGGTTTAGGTGCTTTAAATATGTTTTATTGCATGATTTTGATGCTATTTTGAATGTGTGTAATTATTTGTTTACGGTCGCGGTAGTAAGGCTTAGTTGTTGTTTATTTTAGTGGTGTTAAATAGACGAAGTAATAAGATTAGTTGCTGATAGTCTCGAAAGTAGTATTATAATATCAGTGTTAACAACCTATTAATAAATGACTTTAAATTATGACCGGAATTAGAGCCCAGCAAAAAGAAAAAACCCGTCGTTCACTGATCAACGCGTCATTTCGCTTGGTGACCGCTGAACGCAGCTATTCAAATTTGAGCTTACGTGAAGTAGCACGTGAGGCTGGGATCGCGCCCACGTCTTTTTATCGTCATTTTTGCGATATGGAAGAGTTAGGTTTAACCATGGTTGATGAAGGGGGCCTTACATTAAGGCAACTGATGCGCCAAGCACGACAACGTATCGAAACCGGTGGTAGTGTTATCCAAACCTCGGTTGAAACATTTATGGAATTTGTTGAACAGAATCCCAATATTTTTCGGGTGCTATTACGTGAACGATCTGGTACTTCAGCTGCGTTCCGTGCTGCGGTTTCTCGTGAGCTTCGTCATTTTAGTCACGAGCTGACAGACTATATAGAGCTGTCAACAAAGTTAAATCGTGATGAAGCGACGATCCAATCTGAGGCAATGGTCACAATTGTTTTTAATGCTGGCGCTGAAGCACTCGATTTATCGAACGAAGAACGTCGTGCATTGTCTGAACGTACTATAATGCAATTGAGAATGATTGCAAAAGGCGCAGCGGTACTAAAAATGACAAGAGGTATTACGCTGTAAACTCTGAACATTGAGGTATTTAAATGACGACAAAAAATCAAGCAGGTTACAAACCATTATATTTTGCTTTTTTAGCAGGCTTATGTGGCAATGCAACGTTAGCAACCTTAACCACGAGTGAAGTTCAGTTTAGTATTTTCCCACTCATTGCATTAGCGCTGGTGGCTTATAATTGGTATCAAGTTTATATGACAAGTGCCATTGAGAGTCATATCAGTAAATCATCGTTAGGTTTGTTTGCGATAGGTGTACTGACATATACCACGTTCGTGCGTATGGAATATCCAGAACTCGGCAGTAACTTTTTACCGTTAATGTTGGTATTGGGTTTGTCTGTTTGGGTTGCCAAAACCATTGGTGTGTTTAGTCCTAAAGTCGAAGCTTAATTTAGACCGATTAAAAAAGCCCGTTAACAATATTTTTGTTAACGGGCTTTTATCTATTCAGATTAATATTTTTAGTTAACCTTCTTCGTTCACTTTTTTAGTTAAGTAAACACCAGACTCAACATGGTGGGTATACGGAAATTGGTCGAAGAGTGCAAAACGTTCAATATTATGCGTTTGGCTTAAAGACTCTAAGTTGTCACTCAGTGTTTCAGGGCTGCAAGATATATAAACGATATTATCGTACTCTTGCACCATCTTAACTGTTTCTGCATCAAGCCCAGCACGTGGCGGATCGACAAAAATAGTGTTGCAATTGAACGTTGTTAAATCAACGTTTGCCGCTTTAAGACGATTGAACTCACGCTCACCTTTAATAGCAATAGTAAACTCTTCAGCCGATAAGCGTAAAATAGTTAAATTATCTAGGCCATTTTCAGCGATATTATATTGCGCCGATTGTACTGATGATTTTGATATTTCTGTCGCTAATACTTTGTCGAAGTTTGGTGCTAATGCAATAGAAAAATTACCATTACCACAATACAACTCAAGCAGATCACCGCTACAATCTTTTGTTACATCCAACGCCCATTCAAGCATTTTCTGATTCACAATACCGTTTGGTTGAGTAAAGCTATTTTCAACTTGTTGGTATTTTAATTGTTTGCCTGCCACGGTTAATTCTTCAACCACGAACTCACGATCAAGTACCACTTTTTGTTTTTTAGCGCGACCGATAATGTTGATATTGAAATGTTCGCTGAGTTTTTCTTTTAATGCTTTTGCTTCTGCAATCCATTCATCACTTAATTGGTGATGATAAAGTAAGCTGACCAACACTTCACCGCTCAGTGTTGATAAAAAATCGACTTGGAAAAGTTTAAAGCGTAATACCTTCGATTGTTTTAATTCCGCGATTAGCGTTGGCATGAGCTCATTGATCAATTTACTACCAGGTAAGAAGTAATCGACTCTAAATTTTTGCTTGGTATCTTGATTAAACATGATGTAGTAAAGATCATCGCCGTCATGCCAAACACGAAATTCTGCGCGTAAACGGTAGTTTTCTGCTGGCGAGTCGAATATTTCTAATTCTGGCGGTGAGAATTTTTTAAATATATCACGTTGACGAGTGGCTTTATCGTCAAGTTGTGATTGGTAGTTGTCAGGGTGCATTTCGATCATGTGGGCTCACCGTAGTTAGATACTAAACAAAAGAGTAGCGATTGTAAGACCCAATTATAGTTTGTCCAGCATATTTTACTTTCAACTCGATACTTACCTTGTCTTATTTTGAAATTATAAATATCCGAATTATAAATATACATTTATCACGCATAATTCTATACTTTTGGCCGTTATTAATAGTAGAGCTAAATCTCTAGTTTAGTAATATACATTTATTGGGGGAATTCAGTTAGATTCTGGACCTGTCGCGCAACGGTGATAGTGCTTAGCACTTAAGGCCGGTCTCCAATAGGAACAGAGTAATTTATAAAATAATAAATACTCAATTTTGCTGAATGATTCGGCTTATTTTTCTACGCGTAAATAGGAAAAATTTACAATGTCTAAAAAACTCTTAGCAGCTGCACTCTTGCCGTTCGCTGTTCTTGCCCAAGATCCATCTATTACCAATCCTGAAGAAGTAACCGTTGTTACTGCCAACCGTGTAGAACAAGCTGTTTCTGATGTGCTTGCTCCTGTTAGTATTGTTACTCGAGAAGATATTGAGCTTACTCAAGCTAAATCTGTTATTGATGTATTCCGTATGCTACCTGGTGTCGACATTGGTGTTACTGGTGGCCGAGGACAATCAGCAAGTGTATTTATTCGCGGTGGTGAGTCAGATCAGGCTCTAGTACTTATTGACGGTATTAGAATGGTCACTTCAGTTTCCGGTTATATTGATTTTAATCAGATTCCGATTAATCAAGTCGAAAGAATAGAATTTATTCGTGGTGCTAGGGCAGCCGTTTATGGTTCTGAAGCTGTATCAGGTGTGATCAATATCATTACAAAGTCGGGTTACGAGCAAGATACGCTATCTCTTACTGCTGGAGCTGGTAGTGAGAATTATCGAGAAGGGAATATATATACGTTTTTTGGTGTTGGTGATAATACCAATGTTAAATTATCAGCAAATTATGAAACAACAGACGGTTATAATGTTAAACCTCAGGCTGCAAATGCTGGAGATACACACGGATTTGATAGTGAAAGTTATCTCATCGCGGTCGACCATAGATTTTCTGAGCGTTGGGGTGCATATGCTCAGACTCGTTATTATCAGAATACTTACGAATACGATAGCTACGGAGACAAGAAAGAGTCTTGGGTAAGTAATATTGCAGCAGATGTCAGTATTAAATATACAGGTATGTCGGTAAATTCCAATATTCAATATAGAATATCAGAACAAGATACTTATGATTATGAATCGGGTTCTGGTAAATCATCAGACTCAGACGGTGCGAACAATTATAAACAACAAGATGTTAACTGGATCTCAACATATACAGTTAATGATTCAACATTCTCCGCAGGCTTAGATTGGCGTGATGACATTATGTATGCTTATGGCGGTAGTGCTGATGATTCACGTCGTAATACCGGTGTATTTACAAATGTTGTGAATGCTTATAAAGCGTTTATGTTTGAAGGCGCAGTTCGTCTTGATGATAACGAATTCTATGGTACTCATAACACGTGGAGTATCGGGAGTGGTTGGCAGATAACTAATGTTTATCAATTAAAAGCGTCAATAAGTACCGCATTTAAAGCGCCATCGTTATCCGAATTGAATTCAAATAGCTCTAATCAAGAAATAAAGCCAGAGGAAGCAATTAATTATGAGTTGGGCTTAACAGTGACTGAAGAGCTATTTGACATATCTCTACAAGTTTATCGGAATGAGGTTTCGGATCTGATAACTTATATAAGTTACTCACCTGTTAGTGGTTCTATTTTTGAAAATGTTGATGGTGAGAGTATATTGCAAGGCGCAGAGCTTGGCTTAGGGTTTGATCTTGGTATTTTATCAAATAACTTATCTTTAGAGTATTTAGATGCACATGATGCTAAGGGTAAGGAGTTATCGAGAAGAGCTAAACATAAAGCTAAATGGCAAGGTATTATTAGCACAAATAATATTGATTGGTCATTACAATACCTATACCAAGGGGAAAGAATCGATGGTTCTAATACACTTGATGCATATAGTTTATTTAATGCATCAGCACAATTTTTCATTACAGAAAAGTTGACTGTATCTGCACGTATTGAAAATTTATTTAATGAGCAATATGAAACTGCATATGGTTATGAAACGGCTGACCGTACTGCGTATCTATCAGGTAAATATACTTTTTAGTTAATTTGAGATGGTATTTCATTGGAATACCATCTCTTTCTTTTCTTCCTTTCCTTAAGAATTGTTTCAATTTATCCCTCCCTTGATTATTATATAGCTTTATAATCACCTAGTGGCTTGTACATGAGTAAAATATTGATTTTTGATTCTGGAGTAGGTGGCATATCTATATATAAAGCAATCAAAGAACAATTACCGAACGCGGACTACCTTTACCTGTTTGATAATGCATACTTCCCTTACGGTGAACTTGAGCCTGAGTTTCTTATCGAACGTGTTTGTCAGCTAATCGGTTACATGTATGAAAAGCATAAGCCGGATCTTGTGGTTATCGCCTGTAACTCTGCTAGTACATTGGTGCTACCTGCTTTGCGTCAACGTTTCCCTATTGCTTTTGTTGGCGTTGTACCCGCAATCAAACCTGCTGCGTTGCAAAGTAAAAAGAAAAAAATAGGTTTATTAGCCACTCCAGGTACGGTTTCACGAGAATATACCCAACTACTTGTTAATGATCATGCTCAGGGTTGTGAGATAGACATGATCGGAACAACGAGTCTAGTCTTACAGGCTGAAAATAAACTTTATGGCCACACTGTCGATCTAGATGCCATTAGCAATGTTGTATCAAAGTGGCAGGACCCAGATAATAGTCCTGATGTCGTGGTATTAGGTTGTACTCACTTCCCATTACTTGTAAATGAGTTAGAGGAAGTCCTAGGTGAGCATATTCAATTTATAGACTCAGGTATGGCTATCGCATCACGTGTGAAAGATATATTAGGTGGCGGGGATGCGGTTGCGGATCACGGTCATACAGGAAAAGCTTTTTGTACCAAAACACAGGCACAAAAAAAGCTGACTCTCCTATTTAATGAAATAGGGTTAAGTCAGCCTTTATATATAGACGTATAATCTAATGAAGTAAATTACTCTGCAGGATGAAGAGTACGTTCATTCGCTTCACGTACTTTTAATGTCCGCTGTTGGTACTCAGCATCATTAAGCGATTGAATTGCTTCTTTCGCGTCAGCCTCTGGCATTTCGACAAAACCAAAACCACGACGTTTACCTGTATGCTTGTCTTTCATTAAGCGAACTGATAATACCTGCCCATATTCTGCAAACAATGTACGTACTGATGTTTCATTTGCTCGGTAAGGTAAGTTCCCTACATATAAAGTCGTTGTTTCTACAGCTACGCCGCTTGAAGATGAAGGTGTTGTTAATTTAATTGTAATACCAGTAATAATTGCACCAATAGCAAATGCAATCGGTGCTGCTATTGCACTTCCTATAAAGGAAAGCGCTGTAAAACCAATTGCAGCAATTGCTACTGAAATAACTGATGCTCGAGTAGCATTGGATAAAGTTGAAAAGCCCATCGTTTTAAAGAACCCCTGAAAACACATAAGTGATTAATATGAAAGAATAAATTATCAATTGTTACTCTCGTCCCTAATAGTAACTAATATATAGAAGAGCGACAATCAATCTCAATGTATCAATAAAAAGCTAAAAAAAATCATAGCTGTGTCTTATTTTGTCAAAAAATGTATGAAATACAAACAAAAATATTACTATTATTGAAATATAAATGCATAGGCTGTGTATAACATGGTGGTAAGTTGTGATTAATAATGTCTTTTGTTTTTTATATAAAAAAGACTTGTCATCATCCGCCATCTCTCTATAATGCGACCTCACTGACACGGCAACAGCCGCTAAGTAAAGGTGTTTATGAGTATCGAAAGTTACTTTTTAAACCTCTTGAAATTAAGTACAAATATGTACTTGACTTCAAAGTAGGTTTGCGTAGAATACGCAGCCTGACTAGGACGAAAGACGTCAAGGTCAA
>NZ_AKXQ01000038.1 GCF_000276805.1 Moritella dasanensis ArB 0140
TTTTTATGCCTGAAATTCAGGGATATAAAAAATACAGATTGAGCGGAGTGGTTTTTCATATAGATAGTATTAAGTTGGTGCTGAAAATATTCCTTACACTTACCTGCATTTCAACTCTCCATGGTGGCCGTAGACTCTTTATAAAAAGATAAGTGGCCTGTCTTAATGGGATCGTGAGTGGTGGTTAACAAAAATTAATCCACTTTTTCTTTTCCACCAATTGGATAAACCATGAACGGTAACGATATTATGGATGCTGAAGGCGGTTTAGCGACGCCTCCATTCGTGATACTCATGTTCATTTAGATGTGACGCAAACAGCTAATCAGCCTAACCTGAACATTTCTGGTACTTTAATTTGAAGTGTTGAACATGTAAGTATGCTGACACATGAACATGTGAAAAAGAGTGCGACGACAACGTTGAAATTGCTGATCGTTAATGCTATTTAGTATGTTAGAACTCATGTGGATTTTTCTTATCCTAAGTTTTTGATATTACTCGGTGAATGATATGTTCGCGGCTAATATTTATGTTTGTTTCGGTCATGATGACATTTTGATCCTTAATCCCCGTTAAGTATTGCGAATATGCTACAAATCACGCATATGGTTTGCATGTTTTCCAGATCTTAGGCTACGAGAAAGTTGATCAGTCGTTAAAACTTATTGGCTCTTCTCCGCTTACATGAGCTTGGTATTTGGATAAAAGGTTGAATGGGTATCAGGGACTGATGTTTATCTGATCTTGAGTTTGAAGTATTCAATGTCTCGAATCCCTCTTGCTCTTAGCCTGAGTAAACCAATAGAGACATTTCCTGCTTCAACTCGAGCGTTGGTTAATCTATATTTTGCGTAATTACAGACGCCAACTTTTCTGTCCAGCAGTGCGTCTGCATAATTACTCAAGGACAATATTCTCGTTGATATCGCAAGACGGCACCAAGCTTCAAGAGCCTCTACCATCGACTCGTAACACGGTTCATCCCTATCGCTTGTAACTGCTCTTTCAGCATATAAACAATGCAGAGCGTCTTGTTACTCTCGAGTAAGTCAGCAAGCTTATCCGACTGTCTGTCATCTAGTTTATGGGCGTTTTTTAGCAAGAGAAATAACGTTCCCTTGATCATTTTTTTCTCTTGATTAGAACCATTTCGAAAGGCTTTTGCGCGTTCTTTTTTGATTAACAAACAATAGTTTTGCATCACATGAAATCGGTCGAAAACAATATCTGCGTTAGGTAGCATTTGCCTTACTGCGGATTGATAAGGTTGACCCATATCCATTGAAACTGCTTTGATACCGTCTCTCGTAGCTGTTGATAGTTGCTTGAAGAACGAAATAAGGATCGCTGCTTTTCTACCATGTTCGACCCAAATTAAATGACCAGAAACCAAATCGTATACCACTGTCATATAGTCATGTCTTTTAGCTCGGGCTACCTCATCAACACCAATATGGATTAAGTTGTTAAGCTTCTCGGGCTCCAAGCCTGGTAGGGTTGAGTGTAGATATTCCTTATCAATATTTTTTACCGTCTCCCAGCGAATGCCTAGATGTTGAGAGACTGCGTGAATGCTCATGTATCGGCACAATCCACTGATAAACTGACAGAAACGCGTTGTGTATCTCGCTCCTTTTGCAACATATTCAGTAGCCTCAATCAACCTTCTGCCGTCTTTATCTCTGATCTGAGCGAGTTCGACTTCGATGTGACAAGGATGACCACTAACAGGCAGGTCTTGTACCTGTCTTCTAACGTAGTGATCGACTGTACATAGTCTTCTAGTCCTTGGTTCTTCAACCTTAAATAGCCTGTCACGGCGGCATCGTACAAGAACGGAATGAATCCCTTTTTCTATAGAAAAGACTGTACACATTGGCCTTTAAAGCTAAATAGAGCGGATGATCATGATGGCAAGGTATATTCACTTATTCACAAACAAAGAAGTGTTGTAAATGATAGTGCTATTTATGATCTTTCGTATGAATCGACTCACCTAAGCGGAGAAGAGCCAACTTATTATTGGCTACAGTGCGCAAACATTAAATATTTAACTCCGTTATGTTATTCGAGCGGATAAAATATTAGCGGAAACAAAATTAAGTATTACGCAAATTTATTTAGACAAATTAACTTTAAACGTTAATCTGATTTACTGAGTTATATCTAATACCGCCCACTGAGGCGGTATTTTTTGTCTTTTATAAATTTAATTGTTTGTTTCGTTTCAGTTGGCTCGGAGTTGCAGTAAACTAACCGCTTAAACTGATATTAAGGACAGCTCGATGACAGACAAATCAAATAACACAACGCATTTTGGTTATAAAACCGTAGAATCTGACCAAAAGGTCGATATGGTTGCGAGTGTGTTTCATTCAGTAGCAGCTAAATATGATGTAATGAATGATCTTATGTCTATGGGGATTCATCGACTATGGAAACGTTTTACGATTGATTGCAGTGGTGTAAGACCGGGCCATAAGGTATTAGATCTCGCCGGTGGTACTGGTGATTTAACGGCTAAGTTTTCACGCATTGTTGGTGATACCGGCTCTGTTACGCTAGCTGATATTAATGATTCAATGCTAAAAGTCGGCCGTGCTAAATTACGTGACCGTGGTATTGTCGGTAATGTGACTTATGTGCAAGCCAATGCAGAAGAATTACCTTTCCCAGATAATCACTTTGATTTGATTACGATTGCATTCGGTCTACGTAACGTAACCGATAAAGATAAAGCATTAGCGTCTATGTTCCGTGTATTAAAACCGGGCGGTCGTTTATTAGTTTTAGAGTTCTCAAAGCCAGACTCTGAAGCGTTGAATAAAGTTTATGATTTCTATTCATTCAATATTTTGCCTAAAATGGGTGAATTAATTGCTGATGATGGCGAAAGTTACCAATATCTTGCTGAATCAATCCGTATGCATCCAAATCAAGAAACGTTAAAAGGCATGATGGAAACGGTTGGTTTCGAGAGTGTTGAATACCACAATCTAACAGGTGGTATTGTTGCTTTGCATCGCGGTTATAAATTCTAAGGGATGCTCATGCCAATCGAAATGCTTGTGACTGCTGGAATTGAAACGTTATTGAATCAATTATTAAAAGCAGATGCTAATGCGGTAGACAAGATCGCGTCATTAAAAGGCAAGGTACTTAAGGTTAATATTGCCGAGTTACCTAAGCCGTTATATTTTATTTTTTCATCTCAGATTGATGTATTAGCTAAGTATGATGGTGATGCTGACTGCTGTATGGATATAAAGTTATCTAGTCTGTCCCGCTTACAAGATAGTTCACAATTCACTGCGCTGATAAAAGAAGGTGAATTGGATATGAGCGGTGACCCTATGGTAGCAAGTAAGTTTAGCATTATCTTAAAAGAGCTAGATATTGATTGGGAAGAGCACTTATCTCGCTATACCGGTGATGTTGCTGCACATAAATTATTGCAAGGTGCGAAATCAAGCCAAGCTTGGTTGCAAAATAATATGATGATCGCACGTCATAATATTGCTGAGTATATAATTGAAGAAATACGTTTAGCCCCTGGTGCGCTAGAAATTGCTAACTTCTGTGATGAAGTCGCTGAACTAGAGCAGCAATGCAAGCAATTTGAAATGCGTTTAGCCTTACTCTCACGTAAGGAAGATGTGTAGATGACCGTCGTTGAGCTTAAGCGCTTTTATCATATCCAAAAGATTGTATTAGAATATGGTCTTGATGAGTTGTTGCCGACACAGTTAAAACCTCTGTCTGCACGACTCGCTCGAAAATCTATTTTTTGGATTAAAAATCAGCATGCTGACAAGTCATCTGCAGAGCGAGTTAAATTAGCACTGCAGCAGCTCGGTCCGGTTTTCATTAAATTCGGACAGATGTTATCAACTCGTCGTGATCTGCTTCCGCAAGAATTTGCTGAACAACTTGCGATGCTGCAAGATCAAGTACCACCGTTTGACAGTCAATTAGCGATGCAGCAAATTGAATTAGCGTTAGGCAAACCAATTACTGACGTGTTTGATGACTTTGATCCAATCCCGCTCGCTTCGGCATCTATTGCCCAAGTACATACAGCTAAGCTTAAAAGTAACAATGAAGAAGTCGTCATAAAAATTATTCGACCAGATATCGAGCCGATTATTCGTGCCGATACCCAGTTGATGAAGCGACTATCGAAAGTGTTATTAAAATTAGTCCCTGAAGCAGTGCGTTTGAGACCGTTGGAAGTCGTGCTCGATTATGAAAAAACCATTCTTGATGAATTAAATCTCGAACGTGAAGCGGCCAATGCAACGCAATTACGTCGTAATTTCCTTGATTCTAAAGAATTATACGTACCTGAAATATATGCTGATTACAGTCATAAAAATATGATTGTGATGGAGCGTATATACGGTATTCCAGTATCTGATATTGCGGCATTAGAAGCGCAGGGTACGAACATGAAATTACTCGCGGAACGCGGTGTTGAAACATTCTTCACCCAAGTTTTCCGTGATAGTTTCTTCCATGCAGATATGCACCCCGGTAATGTATTTGTTGATTATAGGACGCCTGAAGATCCTCGTTGGATTGGTATTGATTGCGGTATTGTTGGTACCTTAAATCGTGAAGATAAGCGTTATTTAGCAGAAAATTTACTGGCCTTTTTCCATCGTGATTATCGTAAAGTTGCTGAATTACATGTGGATTCTGGTTGGGTACCATCACATGTGGATGTGAATGATTTCGAATTTTCGATTCGTACTGTTTGCGATCCTATTTTTGAAAAACCACTAGCAGAGATCTCATTTGGTCATGTGTTGGTGAACTTATTTGCCACCGCGCGTAAATTCGATATGACAGTACAGCCGCAATTAGTACTATTGCAAAAGACCTTGTTATACATTGAAGGATTAGGTCGTCAGCTCTATCCTCAGCTAGACTTATGGGATACGGCAAAGCCATTCCTTGAGCGTTGGGTGAAAGAACAAATGGGCCCTCAAGCGGTATTTTCTGCAGTAAAACAACGCGCGCCATTTTGGGCTGAAAAATTACCAGAGTTACCAGAGTTAGTGTTTGATACATTAACGAAGGCAACCAAGCAACAAGCTAAGTTAGATAAACTGTTCACGCAAGCAGAACAATTTACTCAAAACCAAGCGCAGTCAGGTAAAGGACGTTATTTACTGAGTGTGGGTGGTGTGATTATGATTTGTGCCGCGATCGTGTACAATCCAGATTCGGCATCGTTAGCATTAACGCTAGCCAGTATTGGCTTTGGGATCACTGTACTTGGGTGGTTCAAGCTGAAATAGCTGACTCGAAAAGGTCGGTTAAATTTATCGTAGATCAGAGTGTAGTAAATATGTAGTCTATATACTGTATACTGGTCAATATTAATAATGACGTATTCAATTACATAAAATAAGGTTTTATCATGGGCGGAATCAGTGTTACTCAGTTAATTATCATTGCTGTAATTATTCTTTTATTGTTTGGAACTAAGAAGTTACGTAATGTTGGTGGTGATTTAGGTGCGGCAGTTAAAGGCTTCAAAAAAGCTATGGGTGACGACGCTACTAAAGATACTAAAGCAGAAAGCAAAGTATTGGAAGAAACTAACGCAGTAAAGACAGATGTGGCAAAAGAAACAACAGAAACAACAGAAACAAAAAAAGATAAAGAACAGGCATAACTTATGTTTGATATCGGATTTTGGGAAATTGTGGTTATTTCAGTTCTGGGTCTATTGGTATTAGGGCCAGAGCGTTTGCCTGTGGCTATAAGAACGGTAAGCACTTGGGTGAAAACCATCAAAGGTGCCGCTAACTCAGTAAAAGATGAATTGTCACATGAATTGAAAATTCAAGAAATGCATGACAATTTGAAAAAAGCTGAGCAGCAAGGTATGAACAATATCAGCCCTGAACTGCAGGACTCTATTGATTCTTTACGCGATGCTGCCGCGTCGGTGACTCGTCCCTACGCGGATGCTGAACCATCGGTTTCAACGTCAAAATCGACGGTTGAACAATCGCCTAAGGTAGCAGAACAAGCAATCGAACAGGATAAAAAATAAATGGCAGCAGATCCAAATACTCAGCCTTTGATTGCACATTTAATCGAACTGAGGGATCGGTTATTGCGTGCTAGTGCCGCAATTATCGTCGTCTTCATTTCGTTAGTATACTTTGCTAATGATATTTATCAGTTGGTCTCAGCGCCTTTGATTGCGCAGCTACCTGCTGGTACAACTATGATTGCAACAGATGTAGCGACCCCATTTTTTACGCCGATAAAGTTAACCTTGGTTGCGTCTTCGTTTATCGCTATTCCTTGGGTGTTGTACCAAGTATGGGCTTTTATTGCGCCTGGCTTGTATAAACACGAGAAGAAATTAATTGCGCCGCTAGTGATTAGTAGTGCGTTACTTTTTTATCTGGGTATCGCGTTTTCTTATTTTATCGTATTCCCGTTAGCATTCGAATTTTTTGCTGGGGTTGCGCCAGAAGGGGTCACGTTCGCACCGGATATAAGCAGTTACCTTGATTTTGTTTTAAAGATATTTTTTGCATTTGGTTTAGCGTTTGAAATTCCGATTGCTACCCTAGTATTATGCTGGACTGGTGCGACAACACCGGAAAGCTTACGTAAAAAACGACCTTATATTGTCGTTGCTGCTTTTATCATGGGAATGTTATTAACACCCCCGGATATTATTTCCCAGACATTATTAGCTATCCCGATGTTGCTATTGTTTGAGTTAGGTTTATTATTTTCTCGTTTTTACGTTAAACAGGACGAGATAAAAGATGAAGAAGCAGGAACTGATTGATATAGGCGTTAATTTAACAAACGTTGCTTTTCACAAAGATTTACCTGATGTTATCGCGCGTGCCTCTGCCCAAGGGGTGCGCCGTTTAATTGTTACTGGCACGGATATCGCCGAAAGCCAGCTTGCCTATCAACTTACTCAAGATTACCCTCACCAACTTTATGCTACCGCCGGTATTCATCCACACGATGCCCGTCATGCAACCGATGACAGCTGGCTACAAATTAAAACCTTAGCGCAGCATGATAGTGTCGTTGCTATCGGTGAATGTGGTCTCGATTTTAATCGTGATTTTTCGCCTCGCCCGATGCAAGAAGCTGCTTTTGCCAAACAGTTGGAGCTGGCTGCTGAATTAAACATGCCGGTATTCATGCATGAACGCGATGCTAATGAACGTTTTATTGCAATCCTTAAAGAGTATCGTTCTGCGTTACCTGCTGCTGTTCTGCATTGTTTTACTGGTTCTGCGAGTGATCTTGCCGCCTGTCTAGAGCTAGATTTGCATATTGGAATTACAGGCTGGATTTGTGATGAACGCCGTGGTGCCGACTTATATCAGTTAGTCCGGGAAATCCCTAGCGATAGATTAATGCTAGAAACTGACGCCCCTTATTTATTACCACGTGATTTAAAGCCTAAACCTAAGTCCCGTCGTAATGAACCTTGTCACTTACCGCATATCGCAGAGACCATTGCCAGAGCGCGAGGAGAGGATATTGATACCTTACTTCGCCGCAGTTTACACGTGACGGAGCAGTTCTTTCAGCTACCGAAGCTGTGATGATTATCACTGCTGCTTATATTCTTTTTGTGTAAAGCTAGACAAAACCGACTATTCAGTCTATTTTAATTGACTAACTAGTCGGTTTTTATATTGAGGCATGAATATTATGAGCGTAGCGGAAATTAAAATGAATGATAGCGATAGTATTGCTGAAATCACAGCGATGGAACATATTTTCAGTTCTCAAAAAGAAGCGTATGTAACTCAGGCTGAATGGGATCTAAGTGAGCGTAAAAAGCGTTTGAACCAATTTAAAACGGCTTTCCTTGCGAATAAAGATGCTCTTGTTACTGCGGTTTCTGAAGATTATGGTCATCGTTCTCGTTACGATACATTGATCGCTGATATTTTACCGACGGTTGCACAATTTAATTATACCCTATCGCGCTTAGCAAAATGGATGAGGCCAACACGACGTAGTCCTGGGCTATTATTAGCGCCAGCTAGTGTCACGATCCATTATCAGCCTGTAGGTGTTGTTGGTATCGTTGTACCTTGGAATTTCCCGATTAATTTAGCAATTGTACCTCTGATTACCAGTATTGCTGCCGGTAATCGTGCGATGTTAAAAATGTCGGAATTCACCCCGAAAACGAATCAAGTTTTAAAGAAAATTATTGAATCTGTTTTTGATAGTAAAGATGTGGCGATTGTCGAAGGTGAAATGGCTTTGTCTGCTGCTTTTACTAAACTGCCTTTTGATCATTTATTATTTACTGGCTCGACTGTTGTCGGTAAACACGTAATGCGTGCTGCTGCGGATAACTTAACGCCAGTGACGCTTGAGTTAGGCGGTAAGTCACCTGTTATTGTGGCGCCTGATATTGATATCAAGACCGCGGTTAATCGTATTATGCTAGGTAAAAGTTTAAACGCCGGTCAGATCTGTGTGGCGCCTGATTATATTCTTTGCCCCCGTGCAAAAGTTGACGAGTTTGTAAGTGAATATCGTAAAGAATTTAATCGTCGCTATCCAGCCGCAATGGATAATGATGATTACACCAATATTGTCGATGATCGCCAATATGCGCGTCTTAAATCTTGGTTAGAAGATGCAACGCAAAAAGGGGCTAAAGTTGAAACGATGCAACCAGGTAATAGCTGTGACGATCAAAAGCATCGGATGTTGCCACACTTATTGTTAGATACAAATGAAGATATGCAATTGATGCAAGATGAAATCTTTGGTCCATTATTACCAATCTTACCTTATGATTCAATTGATGATGCGATCCGTTATATTAAAGCGCGTCCACATCCTCTGGCTTTATATATCATGAGCTTTGATAATGCGACACAACAGAAAATACAACGTAAGACGATTTCTGGTGGCGTCGCTATTAATGATACAATTATGCATGTAGCCGCTGAAGATGCCCCGTTTGGTGGTGTTGGTTCCGCTGGTATGGGTCATTACCATGGTATTGAAGGTTTCCGTACTTTTTCAAAATCAAAAACGATATTGAAACAAGGTAAATTCCACTCGACACGTTTCGTGCATGCCCCTTATGGTAATTTGATACAAAAGATCATTTTGAAATTTTTCTTGAGATAATATGACTAAATCAAAAAGAACACTGATCTTGGATGGCGCATTAGCGTTATTCACGGTCAATGGTTTTCATGGTACTTCGACAGCGGCGATTGCCCGTGAAGCTAAAGTTGCTACGGGTACCTTGTTTCATCACTTTGCGACGAAAGAAGCTTTAATCGAAGCTTTATATTTTGAAGTGAAAAAAGAATTTGCACAGGCGTTGTTACAAACAAATGATCCTGATTCATCTTTTCCATTAACGGATATCTGGGTTAATGGGGTGACTTGGTTAGTCAGCCAGCCACAAAAAATGGCGTTTATTTTATTGTGCAGCCATTCGTTGTATTTTGATAAAAAGGTCCAACTGGCGATATGGCAAGAAGTGTTGGGCTTTTTTACCGAATTGCTTAATGCGGGGATTCAAAATGGCACGGTGAAGGATTTACCTATCCCGTACCTGCTCACCACCTGTGAAAGTATCCTTTTATCCACGGCGAGTTATGTGTATGCATTACCTGCTGTAGATCAAAAGGCTGCGATTAATTCGTCAATTAATGTAATTGTTGATGCTATTTCAGTTCAAGGTGCTGATATTCACTTACTCACGCGGTAAGATGACGGTCTAACCAAGTACTACTCGTGCTTGGTTGCCAAATTCGTATTCCTACCTCGTAAGGAGATATCGTGAGTAAAACTATTCTAGGTGGATTCCCAAATCGCCGTCCTCGTCGTAATCGTAAAAATGATTTTTCACGTCGTTTAGTGGCTGAGCATCAGCTAACTGTTAATGATCTTATCTATCCGATGTTTGTATTGGAAGGTAATGGTCGACGTGAAGCAATTGAATCAATGCCGGGTGTTGAACGCTTATCGATTGATTTACTACTTGAAGAAGCTGCTGAGCTGGTTGCATTAGGCATTCCGATGATTGCTATTTTCCCAGTAACGCCGTTAGACCAAAAAAGTTTACTAGCTGAAGAGGCCTATAACGCCAATGGTTTAGCGCAAAAAGCAGTGCGTGCACTAAAATCATCATTTCCTGAATTGGGTGTGATGACGGACGTGGCATTAGATCCATTTACCACACATGGTCAAGATGGCATCATTGATGATACGGGTTATATCCTTAACGATATTACCACTGATATCTTAGTTAAACAGGCGCTTTCTCACGCTGAAGCGGGTGCTGATGTTATTGCTCCTTCGGATATGATGGATGGTCGTATTGGTGCTATCCGTGCTGCACTAGAAGATGCGGGACATGTTAATACCCAAATTATGGCTTACTCGGCAAAATATGCATCTAACTATTATGGCCCTTTCCGTGATGCCGTTGGCTCAGCAAGTAATTTGAAGGGTGGTAGTAAAGTTACTTATCAAATGGACCCAGCGAACTCAGATGAAGCCTTGCAAGAAGTGGCGATGGATATCGAAGAGGGTGCTGATATGGTGATGGTGAAACCAGGTATGCCTTATCTAGATATCGTCCGCCGTGTTAAAGATGAATTTGGTGTACCGACGTTTGCTTACCAAGTGAGTGGTGAATATGCGATGCATATGGCTGCTATTCAAAACGGTTGGTTAAAAGAGCAAGAGTGTGTGCTTGAGTCATTGTTATGCTTTAAACGAGCCGGTGCAGATGGCATTTTGACGTACTTTGCGAAACGCGTAGCGATATGGCTGAAAGAAAATAAAGCTTAATGATTTAAAAATAATGAGGGTAGGGATAGTAACGCTATCGATCATTATTTAGCGCTAATAAAAAACCGAGCATCTGGCTCGGTTTTTTTGTTTTTATCACTCGATAATATATATTATCTAATGAAATTAACGCTCTTGAATATGTAATTGCAGATCCTGCCTCGCGAGTAGCTCTAATTCAGAGGCTAATGCGGCTGCACGTAATGGATGCTGGGCCAACCATTGCGTTGGCAAAGTGATCGTCAATGTATCTTCTGCGGTGAGAGCGAGTGAAAAATCTGGGATCGTACCATCAGTGCGTCGCAAGCCTAAAGTGCATGATAGTCTTAAAATACGACAAAGCAGTAACGCACTTGCGTAACTGACTGCGGACTGCTGTTCTAATAATGGTAAATTTAATTCATCACGCTGGTTAATCAATAACGCGGAGAGTAGTTGTTTCTGCGCTTTGGTAAAGCCGAGCATATCTGTGTTATCGATAAGATAAGCTGCATGTTGTGGCGCTTTTTTGTAATCAATTGATAAACCAATTTCGTGCAAACTGCTCACATAAGCAAGTAAAGGTCCTGCTTGGGTATCATCTTCTGCGATCGTTTTTTTTAATTGATCAAAGGCTTTCAGCGCGGTGAGTTTAACGCGTTCTGCTTGTTCTAGATCCAGTTGATGTTTTACCATCAAGGCATTGACTGTTTGTTGACGTACATTGTGACTGGCACGCAGTCCGGTCATTTCGTAAATAACACCTTCCCTTAACGCGCCGCCTGCTAAAAACATATTGTTAATATCCAGACTTTCAAATAACGCGGTAAGAATAGCTAAACCACTGGTAAATACAGGCTTTCTATCGGTTGCTAAGCCTTTAATATTTAAGTTTTCAATATCACCACAAGCAATGGCTTGCTGTTGAATATGGTGTAGCTTAGCTAATGTTATTTGTTCGTTTTCACCTTGTGCGACCATTATTTCTTGCAAGGCTTGGATAGTACCGGACGCACCGATACAGGTATCCCAGCCCAAGGTTAAATACTTTTCTTGCAGAGGGTTCAAGACCGCTTTTGCCGCATTGATTGCTTGGGTAAAGTTGTGTTGATTGAGCTTACCATCGGAAAAATAGTTATTTAACCAAGTCACGCAGCCCATTTTAAAGCTATAAAGTAACTTAGCTTGGGCTTGTTCACCAATAATGAGTTCAGTGCTCGCACCACCAATATCCACAACTAAACGATTGCCTTGACCACTGCTGGTATAGGCAACGCCTTTGTAGATAAGTGCAGCTTCTTGTTCCCCGGAAATGATATTTACCGGATATGCCAATATTTTTTCTGCTGTTGCCAGAAATACCGCGACGTTGTTGGCTAAGCGTAATGTCGCTGTGCCAACAATGCGAATATTCGCAGACGGTATATCCTGTAATTGTTCTGCAAACAAACTTAAGCAATCCCAACCGCGCTGCAATGCAGCTTGATCAAGGTTGTTGTCTGCATCAAGGCCCGCCGCAAGTCTTACTTTGCGTTTCACTTTAGCAACAGTTTGTAGGCTATTGTTAACTTCACGAACAACCAACATATGAAAGCTGTTTGAACCAAGGTCAATTACAGCATATAAATTTGACGAACTTTTTTTACTCACACTAATCACTTTATCTATAAACAAACTTTTAATTAATGACTTTTGTTATGCGTATTATGCTGACGTTGGCCAGTTCTACGCGTTTTACTACGATCATTCATTGTGCGTGAATTACCTGGACGTGCACGTTTAGTGTGGATTGGTCGTGGTAAGTCAGTTAATAATGCGGCTTTATCGTAATGACAAACCGGGATCGCATTTTCAATATATTCTTCAATCGCGGGTAAATTATAAATGTATTTTTCACAAGCGAAACTAATTGAATGACCTGTTTCACCAGCACGACCAGTACGGCCAATACGGTGTACGTAATCACCACAATTATCGGGTAAATCGTAGTTAAACACATGACTTACTAATGGAATATGCAGACCACGAGCGGCTACATCGGTTGCCACTAGGATGTCTAATTTACCTTGGGTAAATTGTTCAAGAATACTATTACGTTTCTTCTGCGGAATATCACCTGTTAATAAACCCACACGGTGTTTATCTGCAGCAAGGTAGCCCCAAATTTCTTCGCATTTGTGTTTAGTATTAGCAAATACAATGGCACGGTCTGGCCATTCTTCTTCGATCAACGTTTGTAATAGCGCCATTTTGTCATCGTTTGACGGGTGAAATAGCTCTTGAGTAATGCTGCTGCCTGTTACTTTCTCGGCTTCAACGGTTACTTCTTCTGGTTCATTCATGTGCTGATAAGCAAGTTCACGAATATCCCAAGTAAAAGTAGCTGAGAACAATAAGTTTAGACGTTGTTTTGGTTCTGGCATTTTACGCATTAGATAACGAATATCTTTGATAAAACCTTGATCTAACATGCGATCGGCTTCATCTAATACTAATGCTTCAACACCGGACAAATCCATTGCTCTTTGTTTTTCAAAGTCAATGATTCGGCCAACGGTACCAATAATAATATCAACACCTTTTGCAAGGTTATCACGTTGAATATCGTAGCTTTCACCGCCATAAACCAAACCCATTTTAAGGCCTGTTGCTTTGGCAATTGGTATCGCATCTTTATGAATTTGAATTGCAAGTTCGCGAGTTGGCGCTAAGATGATAGCGCGAGGCTTATTTTTTGGACGATCTTCAGCGACTGGTGTTTTCAATAAATGATGGAAAATAGCGGCTAAAAATGCAATCGTTTTGCCTGTACCAGTCTGTGCTTGACCGGCGACATCTTTACCTTGGATGGCAAATGGCAAGCTAAGCGCTTGAATTGGTGTACAATATTCGAAGCCTGACGCTTCTAACCCAGAAAGTACGTCGGCGTTAAGGCCAAACTGGGAGAACTTATGTTCTGTAAGATGTTTTTTGCTCATTTAATTAGCATATCAGGTTAAGCTTGCATTAAGAACTTAAATCTATTGAAATAGAGCAATGAGTGCCACATATACGTAGTAACAAAATTATTTTTAATTGGAGTAATAAATGAGCGACAAAATTATTCAGCTAACCGATGCTGCTTTCGAGACAGATGTTTTACATTCTGAATTACCTGTACTAGTTGATTTCTGGGCTGAGTGGTGTGGACCTTGCAAAATGATCGCACCGATCTTAAGCGAAGTTGCTGAAGAGTACGCGGGTAAAGTAACTATCGGTAAATTAAATATCGATCAAAATTCAGGTACGCCACCAAAATTTGGTATCCGCGGTATCCCGACTTTATTGTTATTTAAAAACGGTGCTGTAGCAGCAACGAAAGTAGGCGCACTATCAAAAGCGCAATTACAAAGTTTTCTAGACGAAAACCTGTAACATAAAAAATACTGACGAGATTTTGTTTTTTAATCTTGTCAGTATGCTATTATTCAGTGGACGAATAAAAATATAAATGCTAATTTCACTGTGCGTTTATTGTTCTACGTGCCGAATCAGGTACACAATCAATGATCCAATCATTGATTCAATAACTCAAATTATGGATTATTACTTAGTTAATGAACCACACACTCGATCATTGATTCAAACCCTTTATCCTTGGTTGACATCCCGTTACGCAAAGGTCGCATAAGCTCGAACTCATCATTATGAATTTAACCGAATTAAAAAACACACCAGTTTCTGAACTTGTAAAACTGGGCGAATCTATGGGTCTAGAAAATCTAGCTCGCTTAAGAAAACAAGACATCATCTTTTCAATCCTAAAAGCTCACGCTAAAAGCGGTGAAGACATTTTTGGTAATGGTGTTTTAGAGATTTTGCAGGATGGCTTTGGTTTCTTGCGTTCAGCAGATTGCTCTTACCTAGCCGGACCGGATGATATTTATGTATCGCCAAGTCAAATCCGTCGCTTTAACTTGCGAACAGGTGATACTGTCGGTGGTAAAATTAGGCCGCCAAAAGATGGCGAACGCTATTTTGCCCTGTTAAAAATTGACCAAGTTAACTACGACCGCCCAGAAAATTCACGTAATAAAATCCTCTTTGAAAACCTTACTCCAATCCACCCGAATGAACGACTTCGTTTAGAACGTGGTAATGGCAGTACCGAAGATATCACCGCACGTATTCTTGATTTAAGTGCACCGATCGGTAAAGGTCAACGTGGTCTAATTGTGGCACCGCCGAAAGCCGGTAAAACAATGCTATTGCAAAACATTGCTTCTTCAATTGCACTAAATCATCCTGACGCAACATTGATGGTACTTCTTATCGACGAACGTCCGGAAGAAGTAACTGAAATGCAGCGTTTGGTTCGTGGTGAAGTAATTGCTTCAACATTTGATGAACCTGCTAACCGCCACGTACAAGTAGCGGAAATGATGATTGAAAAAGCTAAGCGTCTTGTAGAGCACAAGAAAGACGTGATCATCTTACTGGATTCTGTAACGCGTCTAGCACGTGCTTACAATACAGTGACACCGTCATCAGGTAAGATCTTATCTGGTGGTGTTGATGCTAATGCTTTACACCGTCCGAAACGTTTCTTCGGTGCTGCACGTAACGTTGAAGAAGGTGGTTCTTTAACTATTATCGCAACAGCATTGATTGATACTGGTTCGAAAATGGACGAAGTAATTTACGAAGAATTTAAAGGTACTGGTAACCAAGAGTTACACCTAAATCGTAAAATTGCAGAACGTCGTGTTTATCCTGCGATTGACTTCACTCGCTCAGGTACGCGTCGTGAAGAACTATTAGCAGATAAAGTGGAGCTACAGAAAATGTGGATCCTGCGTAAAATCATTCACCCAATGGGCGAGATTGATGCGATGGAATTCCTCATTGATAAACTGGCGATGACGAAAACGAATGATCAATTCTTCGAAGCAATGAAGAAACAAAGTTCATAATCGCTTAGTTAACTGTCTGTGATTAATATTTAAAATAAACGCCATACATCTTGTTTTATAATAAGAGTGTGGCGTTTTTTTTTCAAAAAATAGCGTGGAACTGTTTATGAAATATAAAGATCTGAGAGACTTTATTGCCTTACTTGAAAGTAAAGGCGAACTAAAACGTATTCATCAAGAAATTGATCCGTATTTAGAAATGACGGAAATTTGCGATCGCACATTGAAAGCAGGCGGACCGGCATTATTATTTGAAAACCCAAAAGGCCATACTATGCCGGTTTTGGGTAATCTGTTTGGTACCCCAGATCGTGTAGCGATGGGCATGGGCCGTGAAAGCGTATCTGAATTACGTGAAGTAGGTCAGTGGTTATCTTATTTAAAAGAACCAGAGCCACCAAAAGGCTTTAAAGAGTTAATGGAAAAAGTGCCGATCTTTAAGCAGGTACTGAACATGCCGACTAAGAAACTGCGTAAAGCACCGTGCCAAGACATAATATTAACCGGTGATGATGTTGATTTAGGCAAGATCCCTGTTCAGCATTGTTGGCCTGGTGATGTTGCGCCATTAATTACTTGGGGTTTAACTATCACCCAAGGTCCTTACAAAAAACGTCAGAATTTGGGTATTTACCGTCAGCAAGTACTGGCTAAAAACAAATTAATTATGCGTTGGTTGTCTCACCGTGGTGGTGCGTTGGACTTTAAAGAATTCCAAGAGCTAAACCCGGGTAAAAACTACCCTGTGTCGGTCGCCTTAGGTGCTGACCCCGCAACGATTTTAGGCGCGGTAACACCAGTACCTGATACGCTATCTGAATATGCGTTTGCTGGATTGTTACGTGGCAGCCGTACCGAAGTCGTTAAATCTATTTCCAATGATTTAGAAGTCCCTGCGGGTGCTGAAATCATTTTGGAAGGTTATATTGCGCCGGGCGAAATGGCTGAAGAAGGTCCCTACGGTGATCATACAGGCTACTATAATGAGACTGATTCATTCCCTGTATTTACCGTTACGCACATTACTATGCGTAAAGATGCTATTTATCACTCGACCTATACCGGACGTCCTGCTGATGAACCCGCGGTATTAGGTGTGGCGCTGAATGAAGTATTCGTGCCTATTTTACAAAAGCAGTACCCTGAGATTGTGGACTTTTATTTACCACCAGAAGGTTGCTCTTATCGCATGGCTATCGTCACGATTAAGAAACAATATCCTGGTCATGCTAAGCGCGTGATGTTGGGGGTATGGTCATTCTTACGTCAATTCATGTACACCAAGTTTGTGATCGTGTGTGACGATGATATTAATGCCCGCGACTGGAACGATGTAATCTGGGCAATCACGACACGTATGGATCCTGCACGTGATACCACGATGATTGAGCATACGCCAATTGATTACCTCGATTTTGCATCACCTGTGTCGGGTCTTGGCTCAAAAATGGGTATGGATGCAACCAATAAATGGCCTGGTGAGACCGATCGCGAATGGGGTGTACCTATCGAAATGGATGAGAAGGTTAAGCAGCGTGTCGATGATTTATGGGACGAATTAGCTATTTTGTGATATAAATGACCTAGATCATAAAAATTCGAGCTTGTCAGAGATTGAGATTGAAAGGGAATGTATGTTAAGAATAAAGTGTGAAGTAACATTGTTAGAGTCATATACAGAGACTGTATTTAACGTCAAGTTAAAGCCAGAACAGAAAGTTGAGTTCCAGGCTGGGCAATATCTAATGGTGGTCATGGCTGAAGATGACAAGCGCCCATTTTCTATTGCTTCAAACCCAAGTAATGATGATATTTTAGAGTTACACATTGGTGCATCGGAACAAAATTCCTATGCAATGCAAGTTGTAGAAAGACTAAAATCAGGTTTTGTAGACGTGGAATTACCGGGTGGTAATGCAGGTTTAAGAGAAGAATCAGAACGTCCATTGATATTAATCGCTGGCGGTACTGGTTTCTCTTACACAAAATCTATTTTGGAACGAGCTGTTGAAGTGAGCAAACGTCCTGTTTCATTATATTGGGGTGCGCGTGAAGCATCACATTTGTATGCCGCGTCATTAGCACAAGAATTAGCGGATGCGCATTCACAAGTGACGTTTATTCCTGTTGTTGAAGTTGCACCGGAACAGTGGACTGGCAAAGTTGGCCAAGTACATAAAGTGGTGATGGAAGATGTTGCTGATTTAGCCGCTTGTGATATTTATATTGCGGGTCGTTTTGAAATGGCTGGCGCTGCACGTACTGATTTTGCACCACTTGGCGTCAAAGAACACCTTTATGGCGATGCATTTGAATTTATTTAAGCGATGCTAATTACGGGTACATCATGTACTGGTAATAACGTTCTTGAAATAATGTTCTTGTAATAAAAAAGCCGTAACATCAGTTACGGCTTTTTTATTATCTTCTATTTAACAACGACCGACTAAGTTTGCTGATGATAGCTCAAACTTTGTTTGTACGTTGTATTAGCTTCGTTCACACGGCCCAATTTCTCATAGGCTTGCGCAAGTGCAACATAAGCCGATGTCGATGGTGATTGGCTAATACCTTGGCTTAACTCTTCGGCAGCTTCGCTCCATCGTCCTTCCTTCACCATTAACTGACCAATGCATACCGCTAACAGACCAGAGCCTTCACGCGTCTGCTGCAGGCGTTTAAGACGTTCGATTAATGCATGGTAATCCGTTAGATTTAACGTTGGTGTTAAACTGACTAATTCAGGATAGAGTTCGTTACTTAATGCATCCATGATGAGCAAGTAAGCAGACTGGTCATCGTTACGACCTATTAGTAGACTCGCTGTTTCAGCTAAATAACGGCCATCATGCTTTAGCGTTTTAGGCAGAGCGCTCCACGTATCAAGTAAGCCAGTGCTGCCTTGTTGCTTAGCCACTTCGCCTAAATGTTCGAAGTGACTGTGTTTACGCAGTTCATCCGTCTCATTTGAAGTCAGTAATTTTTGCTTTTGTAATTGTGGAATAAGTGCGAGTAATTGGCCCCACTCTTTTCTTTCAATACACACGTTTTTGAATAACGCGAGTACCACTTTATGCTTTGGATATTTATCGTGTAATGCAGACAGTGATGCAAATGCTTGTTCAAATTGCTGTTGCTCTACTTGTAACTTAGCCTGCGTGATCTCGACAGCAAGGGTATTGTTATTCGCATTCTTGTGGGCTAATAATAAATACTCATCACGTTTGCCTTCGTTCCCTAGTCCTTGCGCTGATTGTGCAGCAGCAAGGTAGTTTAATACCGGCACTTGTGATTTTTTAGCTGCTTTTAAGGTTAACGTTTCTGCCTTTTTAAAGTCACCACTGGCTAATGCTAGAATACCTTTTTCAGTTTGTATTTTTGCACGAGCTTGATGAAAACGATTAAACCAACCTAAGCTGTAAGTCAGTTTATTGATTAACGCCTCGATTGCTAACAACCCAAAGTAGAAACCAATAACCATGATCACGGCACTGCTCACCGTGGCATCAATGATATAGTCTCCAGCGGCAATCATCACATAACCTTTATTGCCCATTAAATAAGGGGCACCTATTGCACCTGCAAGAAGCAGCGCGATTAATACTATAAATCTAACCATTGTTATCTGCCTCCGCTTATTCTGCGCCAGTGTTATTTGCTAATGAATTGATTTTTCGATCTCTAATTGTCGTTTGAATCAATGCTGCACTATTTAATTTAGTTGGGTATGTTGTTGTGATCGTCATCTTGCTGAGACTCTCGAGACTGGTTAACATACTTTTAGTTGCAGGCTGGTTTACATCGTAATAGCGTTTAATCCAAGCTTTGGCTGTTTTTAGCGCCTGTTTAAATTTAGCTTGGTCTTGGCGATGTACGGCTAACTCAGCTTGCAGTAATTGGGTTTTTAAATTTTCAGTTAAATACCAAGCTGTTTGTGGTGATAACAGCGCATCAACAGAGTTATCTTGGCGACGAATGGTAATAAAGTTATCACTGAATGATTGCCATGACTTGGATAAATTAGCTTTCCAGTCAGCACTATCACTCGATAATTGCGTCTCAGCAGCAACGACGTCTGGGCGGGTAAACCCGGCTAATGCCAAGCTATCAACTTGTTCTGCTTGGATTGCCAGCTTTAACGCTAAACCATCATGGTCAATACGCGGTAATTTAGTCAGTGTGGCGATGTCTTGCTCAATTACTTTGCGTAGTGGTAACAAGCTCGGGTCATTTAATTGTGTTAGGCGGCGACTCGCTGATGAAAGCAGCGCTAAGCTGGTATCGATATCTTGCTCTAGTGCAATTTTACGACCTGCGATACGAATTAAATATTCCGCTTCTGCTAGCATCCATTCATTAGGGTTACGCATTTTCAGATTCGCGATTGCCAGCTGTACTGTTTCCAGTTGAGACTTAGTTAACTTTTCGCTGTCTGCAATCTCAGCTACCTGTTGTGTAGTTTGTTTTAATTGGCTTACCGTCGCTTGTTTATCTTCGCTGAGCTGCAGGCGTAACGACTGTTGGCTATCTTTTTGATCTTGTAACTGCGTTTGCAGTTTTGTCATTACTTGTTGCTGAAGCTGATTTTGCTGATGGCTATGGTAATAAAGACCAGCACCTAGACCAAGCGTTAACAATATCGCGACGGCCCCAGTGATTACGCCAGCTTTGCTTGCAGACTTACCTTCCGTTGCAAGTGTATCTGATGAGTCAACAATGCCTTTGTTTGTTTTAGTATCGGCATTTTGACTATTATTTTTGTTGTTTGTCATTTAGCTTATTCCTATCTGCATATCCAATTGCTTAACAGCATTAAATAATGAATTATTTGATGCACCACTAGCAATGGTGACGTGTGCTATTCCTAACGCATGAGCAAGTGCTGCTATTCGTGGGCTAGGAACAATAAAGTGTAAGTTCAGTATCCAAGGTAACGCCGTGTAGGGTATCGTTTTTATCAGGTTACCGAGAATTTCACCGCTAGTGATAATAACACTATTAATAGCGAATTGTTGCCACTTATTAATCAGCATATCCTGATCGTAATCTGGGACAGTACGTTGATAAACTTCACAATATGTCACGTTTGCGGTGCGTTTTATTAGGTCTTCAGCCAGTGTTTCTCGACCACCATTACCGCGAAGAATAACGATTTTTTTATTGGCGACTGACACGTTAGCAAGCAGTTTTAATACCCCCTCACTATCATGAGTATCGGGTATTTTTGCGTGCAGTATACCGTTTTCTTGCCAGCACTTTGCAGTCGTTGGGCCTACTGCAATATAGTTAATTTGCTGTGGCCAGGTTTTATTCTCGAGGGTTAAACTAGCGTTGGCATAATTTACCGCATTATCGCTTATTGCAATAATATAGTCATGGGGCTGTAATTTTTCCAGTAATGATGTGACTTTATCAAACTGCAGTCCTGCGGATATATCGATAAACGGACAGCACAAAGCTGCCCCATGGGCAGCCTCAATTTGACGAGCAAGTTGCTCGCCTTTTTCATGTGGGCGAGTGATTAGCGCCCTGATTTTCATGCGTCTGCGTTGTTATAAACTTCAGTTAAAATTTCTTTTGCACCTTGCGCCAGTAGGGTATCTGCAAGTGCTAAGCCTAATTGACGGGCGTTTTTACGATCGCCACGAATTTCAGCGCGGATCACTTCAGTACCATCAGGTTTACCAACAAGGCCGCGTAACCAGAGTTCATCACCGTCGATCAGTGCATAACTACCAATTGGCACCTGACAACCACCTTCAAGCGCTAAGTTCATTGCGCGTTCAGCCCATACTCGATCACTGGTTAAGGCGTGGTTCAATGGTGCTAGAATTGCTTTTACACGTTCATCATCAATGCGACATTCAATGCCTACTGCACCTTGGCCAACAGCAGGTAGACTTTGCTCTGGTTCAATATAACTGGCAATACGGTATTCCATATCCAGGCGTTTAAGACCGGCGGCAGCTAGAATAATCGCATCATAATCTTTGTTATCAAGCTTGTTTAAACGCGTGTTAACGTTGCCACGTAAGTTCATTATTTTTAGATCTGGACGCGCTTCACTTAACTGACATTCACGACGTAAGCTACATGTACCCACTATAGCGCCTGGTGGTAATTCTTCGATTCTTTTGTAAGTATTTGAAACGAAAGCATCACGGGGATCTTCACGCTCACAAATGACTTCTAAGCCTAAACCTTCTGGAAATTCAACTGGCACGTCTTTCATTGAATGCACGGCAATATCTGCACGGTTATCAAGCATTGCAACTTCAAGTTCTTTTACAAAAAGGCCTTTACCACCCACTTTTGCTAACGGCGTATCTAAAATGATGTCACCTTTCGTTACCATTGGCACAAGTTCCACGGTAAGGTTTTGATGGATCGATTCTAGACGTGCTTTTACATACTCAGCTTGCCACATTGCAAGTGGACTTTTACGGGTTGCAATTCTTAGTGTTTCAGTAGCCATGTTATTTCCAAATTTAACTAGATTGACTAAATATTAACAGATTTCACTGGTTAATGGTTGATCTAAGATGGGGTTATTTGGAAAAAGGGGCGGGGTTTAACGTTAAGTATTTGTGTGATTAGCGGCGGTATAATGGAGGTGTCATCAAATTGCAGGTATAAAAAAACCTCGATAAACGAGGTTTCTTTATTTATTCTTGTAAGAAAGTGGTGGGCTGTGAAGGATTTGAACCTTCGACCAATTGATTAAAAGTCAACTGCTCTACCAACTGAGCTAACAGCCCCCATGGTCTTTCTTTTTATAGTTTTACGTCTTAAACGTAACACCACAATTAAGTGGTGGGTCCTACTGGGCTTGAACCAGTGACCCTCGCCTTGTAAGGGCGATGCTCTCCCAACTGAGCTAAGGACCCACATTATTTTTTAGCGATAGTTGTGGCTATCGTATAAACTGGTTGCGGGAGCAGGATTTGAACCTACGACCTTCGGGTTATGAGCCCGACGAGCTACCAGACTGCTCCATCCCGCGACAATGCTGTTGTGTACTGTTTCTCTAATAGTAAGACAAAACAGTAAGAAAGTGGTGGGCTGTGAAGGATTTGAACCTTCGACCAATTGATTAAAAGTCAACTGCTCTACCAACTGAGCTAACAGCCCCCATAGTCTTTCTTTTTATAGTTTTACGTCTTAAACGTAACACCACAATTAAGTGGTGGGTCCTACTGGGCTTGAACCAGTGACCCTCGCCTTGTAAGGGCGATGCTCTCCCAACTGAGCTAAGGACCCACATTATTTTTTAGCGATAGTTGTGGCTATCGTTTAAACTGGTTGCGGGAGCAGGA
>NZ_AKXQ01000039.1 GCF_000276805.1 Moritella dasanensis ArB 0140
TTTTATAAAAATAGTCATCATCAACTCGAACTTGTATGTTATAACATAACAAAATAAATATAAAGTATGTTGAGACTCATACGCTCAGAAATAGCGTTGAAAATAAGGTTTAAAAAAGGGTAATAAACTAGATTAATGAATCTAACACAGTAAATGTTTGGAGTTTATCCAAGTCAGGTAATGCGGCAAGTAATGTTCGGATCTGTGAGACCCGTATCATTGACTCGGCTTCAACATACACAATCAAGTCGGTATCTCCACACAAGGTATGCGCACGTGTTATCTCACTGATGCCTTGTAAATACGGTGCAATCATCTTGGCATCAAATGGCCTAAAGGTAAGTTGAAAATACACCTCCACTTTCGTCACGTCATTACGACGCACATCAATTGTGTAGCGCTGAATAATACCCGATTCTTTCAAGCGCTGGATCCGATCATTAACCGCGGTACGCGACAAGCCAATATCCTCGCCAATACTGGCAATTGAACGCCGAGAGTTAGCCACAAGTGCATTAATAATAGCCTGATCGAACTTATCCATAAGTAGCTCTGCTTACATCTTAAAAATTAACACTTTACACTGCTTGCTCGCTTGAACCAACTTAAACACACCACAGATAAAATCACCGTAATAACGATATTTTGTCATATCAAAGCGTTATTCTGCATATTGTGCATACGCCCTCGGTTAATTATCCTATTAGCTCATCAACAAATAGCTCATCAATAAAAGGATTTAAGCCATGCCAAAATTAACCCCCCACCTGCGCTATTTAGCGCATGCCCAGCAGCAAACACTATGGTTAGAAAATGTATCCATTCAACAGTTAGCAAGCCAAGTCGCAACGCCTTTTTACTGCTATTCGAAAGCGGCATTACTGAATAATATTCAGGATTGCAAAGCTGCATTTGAACCAAATAAAATTCATATTCACTACGCCATGAAAGCGAACAGCAACCTGTCATTATTACGCATTGTCGCCGAGCAAGGACTCGGTGTTGATATTGTTTCTATTGGCGAAATGCGTCGCGCACTCAGTGCCGGATTCAGAGCCCAAGATATTGTCTTTTCAGGTGTAGGGAAAACATCTGCCGAACTCACCGCCGCTGTACTTGCTGGTGTTGGACAATTTAACCTGGAATCTAAAGAAGAATTAGCGGTATTAATATCAATTACTGATAAATACCAACAACAGGTTTCGGCACTGATTCGAGTGAACCCTGAAGTCATTGTCGATACCCATAAAAATATCACCACAGGCGCTAAAGGTAACAAGTTTGGGGTTAACTTTAACGCTGTATTACCTATGTTAGAAACGGCCCAACACTCAGCGTTCTTGAAAATAAACGGGCTAGCAATGCATATTGGTTCGCAAATTCACACGACAGCGCCTTACCTTGATGCAATAGCCAAAATTAAGATATTAATAGATAAGCTTAACGCACGAGGCTACCCCCTAACTCAGCTTGATTTAGGGGGTGGCTTTGGCGTTCACTATCAAAATCATCCGCAGGTTACCAGCAATACTGAGTGCTCGGTGCCACCTCATTTAGCATTTAATGATTTTGCCAACGCGATAACATCAGCTCTACCTGATTGGCAAGGCCGCATTAGCGTAGAACCAGGGCGCTCATTAATGGCCAATATTGGTGTGATGGTCAGTGAAATAACCTATGTAAAAGAAAGCCAGCCAACATCCTTTATCGTATTAGATGCAGCAATGAATGATTTAATGCGCCCTGCGTTATATCAGGCAACACATGCCTTAATTCCCGTACAATTACACTCACAAACAGAAGTACCATCAACAACGCAATTAACCAACTATGATGTCGTAGGCCCCATCTGTGAAAGCACGGATACATTTTCGAAATCGACACCACTGCCGAGTAATGTAACCGCCGGAGATTTAATGTGTTTTTTATACACGGGAGCTTATTGTGCAGTAATGAGTAATAGCTATAACAGCCGTCCTATCGCTGCCGAAGTACTGGTTGATGATGCTCAAGCACACATGATAAGACAAGCAATTAGCCAAGATGAGTTGATGGAATTTGAACGTCATTCGGCATTAAACTTGCGTTAGATTAACCTTGCTTATTAGGAATATTGGCTGCACTTTATACTCGTTAATAAAAACAATTACGTGCTAACAAAGAAAAACTACACTATGTTTGGGCTATCATGCTCAATCTTATACTAGCTATCGTCAAGAGCATTAAAACGGAGGAGTTTATATGCGAGACTTGGTCATATTCGTTGATAATTTCATTCATGATGAGCAAGGCTTAACCGCAGTAGAATATGCGATTGCAGGCGCTTTAGTCGCCAGCAGTCTCGCGTCTGCGTTTACTACATTAGGGATAGGTGTCGGTACGAATATCACTGAATTGGCTGCGTTAATCGAAACCTCCGTTCCTGCAGAAGTAACTGAGCCTGCAGATCCCTGTAACAACGGTAACAACGGTAACAACGGTAACAACGGTAACAACGGTAACAATGGCAACAACGGCAACAATGGCAACAACGGCAACAATGGCAACAACGGCAACAACGGCAACAATGGCAACAACGGTAACAATGGCAACAACGGCAACGGCAACAGTTGTAATTAATGATCTAACACTATAATTAACGACTGACACTCAGTCTGCATTTCAATTAATCAATAAAAATTTAAATCCCATGTTCTTCTGACCACTCCTTCAAGCGGTTTAAAATGTCCAACGCGGTACGACCAAATTCGGTGATTTCATAGGTTACCGCAATTGGTCTGTCGCTGATCACTTCACGTATCACCAGACCTTCGCTTTCCAATTCTTTTAGCCGTTGATCAACCATTTTTTTACTGGCGCCACCTAGCATCCGCGACAAATCATTAAAGCGTACCGGTCCGTCTTGTAGGTGCCAGAGTATCGACGCTTTCCATTTCCCGCCCAACATACGCATGCCACGCTCAACAGAGCAAGGTTCAGCACATGCATTTATAACTTTTTTCTGGCCATTAGCCATTGTTTCTACTGTTGTTTTCACAATTTCCCACTAGGTTACTAAAAGTATACTGGTTGCTTTTATATCCCAGTATATCAAAATAGCCTGCATAAACACCCTATAAACTTACTGTATATTCAGGAATGACCCAGATGCCAACGTTAACTTCTTATGAACCAATCAGTCGTGCTGCTATCGGCACAGTGAACATCACCACTGCAGAACAGCTACCCACGTTAGTCAATGCAGCTCAACAAGCGCAACAATACTGGGCGAAGTTATCGTTAGGCATGCGCCAGCAACAACTCAACCACGCTTTTCAACAGCTAACGCCGGTACAAGATCAGTTAGCTAAATTGATCGGCCAAGAAATGGGCAAGGACTATCGCCGTGCAACCTATGAAGTCGGTGGTACAGTCCAAAGTGCCAGCTACTTTACGGATGAAATTTCGCAAGCATTGGCACCTGAGCGTTTAGATCGCAATACCGAATTACAATACCGACCGTTAGGTATTGTCGCGGTGATCGCGCCTTGGAATTATCCTTTAGCCATGGCCAACAATTTATTAATGCCGGCGTTAATGGCCGGTAATGCGGTGATTTTAAAACCATCGGAAGAAACGCCCTTAGTCGCTGAACTGTTTGTAAATACCTTGAATAAAGTCCTGCCAAAGGGTTTATTACAACTTGCCCAAGGCGATGGCGAAACAGGTAAAGCATTAGTGGCTAGCGCCATTCATATGGTGGCGTTTACTGGTTCAATGGCAACCGGAAAACACATTATGGCCAACGCTGCACCAGCGTTGAAAAGACTGGTAATGGAACTTGGCGGTAACGATCCAATGATCGTCATGGCCAGTGCTGACATTGATGCGGCAGTGCAATTTGCCGTAGCCAGTTCATTTGAGAACGCAGGACAAATGTGTACCTCAACCGAACGTGTTTATGTCGATGCCCGTATTGCGACAGAATTTGAACGTAAAGTAGTGGCGCTAGCACGTCAATATCAGGTCGGTGCTTGGGATAAACCACGCGTTAACATTGGCCCGCTGGTTAATCCAGTACAACATCAAAAGGTATTAGATCAATTGCAAGATGCCACACAAAAAGGCGCGCAATTACTTTTAGGCCGTGATGATTACCCATTACCTTTTATTCAGCCAACCGTCGTCACGGGCATGACTGCCGACATGACCCTAGAGTGCGATGAGACTTTTGGTCCGGTGGTAGCGATCAGTCATTTCAAGCATATTGACGAAGCAATCCTGCGTGCCAATGACAGCCCATATGGTTTAGGCGCAGTGGTATTTGGTGGTCAGGGCGCAGCGGCAGTCGCCGAGCAACTTGAAGCTGGCATGGTCGGTATCAATCAAGGTGTGGGTGGCGGCGGACCTTGGGTTGGTGCTAAGCAAAGTGGCTTTGGTTTTCATGGTACCGCAGCAGGTCATCGTCAATTCGCCCAAGTGCGTGTCGTCAGTAAATAACCCGTGTGTTGATTAATGGGCGGATTAACAGCCGCCTTATTGCAATTACAGTTACAGTTCGAGGATAAGTCATATGAATACCACAGAGAACAGCACTGACAAAAGCACAACGTCGAGCGCGACGACTACTACAACGACGGCAGCATCGAGTAATGATTTTTTTGTCGCCGCTTATGAAGCTGGCGCAGAACACCCTGCACTACCAACGTGGGCTAATCATAAGCCTAACCTCGCGGCATTGGCTCCACGCGCGCCACAGACAGTTACCCGTAAAGATTTAGCTCAAGTACCCGGTGCGTTTCAGCTGTTAAATGTATTCTCTCCAGAGGAATGCCAACGACTTATCAATACCAGTGAGTCAATGGGTTACTTAGCCGATGCAGCGGTGTCTTTACCGCGTGATGTGCGTCATAACGACAGCCTGACGTGGGTCGTAGATAAGCAAACCGATGGCTTAATTTGGAACCGCGTGAAGCATTTAATGACCGATGAACAGGGATTGTTTGGTGGTAAAGCGGCATTGGGGATTAACGCCCGTTTTCGTTTTTACCGTTACAGCAAAGGCGATTACTTTAAACCACATTCTGATGGTTCTTGGCCTGGTAGCCGAGTCATTAATAATAAATTAATAGCTGATTCTTATGGCGACCGATATAGCCAAATGACCTTTTTGATCTTACTAAGCGAAGATTTTGACGGCGGCGCGACTCGGTTCTTAGTCAATGCTAATGACGCAAGCCAACCCGCACGTCGTGGTAGCCCTGTGGCTGAAGTCGATATTCGGACGCCAGCAGGCAGCATTTTATGTTTTCCACATGGCATGCATCCGCTGCATTGTATCCACAGTTCGGAGCCTATTTATCGCGGCGTAAAATACATCATTCGTAGTGATGTGTTATTTGCATTATAGAAATATAAATTAAGGCGGGGTGAGCTAGAGCTAGATTTAAATTTAAAAACTTACCCCATTCCTGTATGGTGAAGCACAATAAATTATAAATTGACTACAGTCTGCCAAAAGACACTGTAATCAACACCATTTGCACGATATCAGGGAATAGTTATGAAAATTATCAGCCATAAAATACGTAAGTTATTATTAATAATTGCGTTGCCAGTACTCGCTTCGGGCTGTGCAGGTAAAATTGAAAAACTCGATAGCAATACTGACTTTGGTCCAGCGCCACAAGCTTACCAAGAAACCATTAAAGATTATTTTGCACAAGAGCTAAACAATCCGGAAGTGGCTGAGTATGTAATCAGTGAACCAATGAAGTTTTATCGTTCACAACCATCTCTTGCTGGTCTTGGTGGCGGTATAAAATGGCACGCTTGGGTTGCAGAAGTAGGCATCCCAGGTAAAGCAGTATACAAATTCATATCAGGAAGTAATAACGATCTTCTCCATTACTACGTGCGTTTTGACGGTAATGAAATTGACACAGTTTATGATGGTAAAGGTTATACTTCATTGAAAAATGAAACAGGCTTTACTGTTGGTGAATACGCAAGCATCGACAACATCACAGTGACAGCAGAAACAACCAAAGTCATTGAAACTGAAAAAGCAGAAGAAGAAGCAGAGTTAATTAACAGCTTTGAATCTATTCGCGCATTAAACGAGCTATATAAAGAAGGTATTATTACCGAAGAAGAATATAGCCTGAAGAAAAAAGCTATCTTAAAAATCTAGTTACGCTTTTAATGACAGTTATTAATTAATAAAATGCCAAAGTATCACTCTTGATACTTTGGCATTTTTAAACGCTTCTACTCTTCGTCAAAGACATCCATAAGACTTACATATCTAACTCATATTAACCATATCATCCATGCGAATCACATCTTTCGGCGCAGAGATATAACCTTGATAACCAGAAGTACGTAATGACTGGATCTGCTCTAATTGCTGCTGATTTTCGATCGCGGTCATAATCACCTCAATATTAAGTCCTTTAGCAATATTAACTAACGCACGACATAGCTCATTATTTTGTTGGTTATTACTGTAAAAGGCCAACGATTGATCTAACTTCACATAATGTGGTTTTAACTGCTGTAAATAACTTAACGAGCCCATTTGGCGACCACAATGGTCAATACCAAGTTGCGCTCCGCCAGCACGGATCAGTTCAGCTAACTGTATACATTCGGCTAAATTATTATTCGCACCGACTTCAGGTATCTCAAAATAAATCCGTTCAGCAAACTTAGTTTTCTGTAAGAATGCAGCTAACCAAGTATGGAATTCAGGATCTTGTAAACTATCATGCGTTAGATTCACCGCGACGGGCTCGTTGTGCATAGCCAAAATACCTTGCTCAACAACCGATTCTAATAAGCAACGATCGAGCTGACTACCTAATGACAATAACTCGACATACGGCATAAATTGTCCTGCACGTACTTGTTTACCATCTATATTTAATCGGCAATATAACTCACGTTGCAATACCTCATTATTCTCGCTATCCAACACTGACTGCCACTGAAATATAAACTGATTTTGATTAATCGCAGTGACCAAACGATCACGCCACTGTTCGCGGTTAAACTCTTGCTGATTCTGACGGTCGAACCAACAGCTGGCTTTATTTGCTACCACAGCTTGCTGTAAAGCATTATCGGCTTGTGATAATAACTCACTGGTTTGCATATCACCGTTACGTTCTGTCACCCCAATAGCAAAACCACTGTTTGGTATACAACCCGCTTTTGACATTTCTTGATTGATCAAACGGATCAGCGATTGTAAATACAAATTAATGTCCTGACGCTCACCCTTAGTGATTAGCAAAGCAAACTCAGTGTTAGCGATACGCGCAATCACGCTTTCAGCAATCGGCGGTAATTGCTCTTGCATCCGCAGCGCCAATACGCGGATAGTTTCATCGCGGACTTGATAACCGTATTTACTGTGGATCTCATCTAGCCAATCCATCTTCACTAATAACAGACCACCATAACCGGGATCAGTTAACCAACTATTTAGCTGACCGGTGAGGTACTGACGATTAGGTAAATTCGACACACCATCAATCAAGTTATCACGGCGCAAACTATCCACCTGATTATCTAGCGTATTAAAGACTTGCTTAAGCTGCCCAGACATTGAGTTAATCGCTTCAACAACGGTTTTCAATTCTGCTG
The DNA here is from genome assembly GCF_000276805.1 of Moritella dasanensis ArB 0140. GTDB lineage: Bacteria > Pseudomonadota > Gammaproteobacteria > Enterobacterales > Moritellaceae > Moritella > Moritella dasanensis. Next base: position 7,630 of record NZ_AKXQ01000039.1, read on the forward strand.
TTTTTGGTAAGGGCATATCGGGATTGAATACCCGCTCAGCGATGGCACTGGCATGAGAGGCAATCTCGTTCAAAGGGGTTAATAATGTCTTTAACCTAAAATGTAATACTAAAATAGACAGTAAAAATAATACCGATATCACTAACAAGGTATTATTCATCACGCGCCATAATTCTCGATACCCCAAGCCGGGATGCGCTTCAATCTTCAAATTAGCAAGCTGCAACCAGCCAGAGGTGATAATACTTTCACTGCTTTGACTGGTAAACAAATCCAAGTCAATAAACCATTGTGGCACTCCTTCTACCACAATCGGGTTTTCCCACTCTTGTACCTGCTGATCAGCTAACCACGTCAAACTGACTTTACGGTAAAATCCACCTTCAAAGATCACGTTAACAAGGGTTTCAGCGGCAACCATATCACCTGTTTGTAAATGTGGTTTCAGCATCAAACTTAATGAGGTGCTGGCATTACTCAGCTCGGATTCCATTTGATTAGCCATAAAATTACGCGTTTCAGTAAACTGAAAATAGGCCAAACTCGTCATCACCAACACAAAAAGGCCAAATAACAACGAGTAGATCTGTTTAAACAAGGTCATTCATATTACTCCAAACTCAACTTAGCTTGCTTTAAATTTGACAAGCCCATACGTTGATTTAAATTACTCCAACGTTTTAAACGTTGTGATTTACCGGCCAAAACCCCTTGGCCTTTTTCTTTATTTAACCATAACTTTTTACCGTTAAAACTGTATACCGGCAGCAGGTCATTACGTTGATCTGCGGGTTTTATCTCGCCATCAATATTATCCAAAATAAGTGGTACTGCCCCAGGGGTTGGATAATAGGCAACCACCATATGATATTGATTCAGCGTTAATGACTTAACCATAGTGATGCGCATCTTATCATCACTAATACCCAGTTCTAACAAACTAAAGTATTTTGCGATTGCAAAGTCTTCACAGTCACCACCATTAACACCAATAAACTCGATCGGCGTAGCCCAATAGTTTTCAACGCCCCACAATTTACTGTCATCAATAAATTGTAATTGGTTAAAGAAACCATTTACTTGGGCTAGTTTACCTGCCGCAGAGGCATTGCCCGCATTCGCCATAATAGCCAACCAAGCACGACCTCGCTGCGCAGCACGTTGACCATAATTATCATCAAGCGCCGCGACAATTTCCTCAATATTGAGTTTAGGTACTGATTTAGCAGGTAAACCAAATACCAATAATAACATCAAGGTAACGGTTAATTTAACGAGTCGAATAGGTCCACCCCATGATAAAAGATACTAGTGACAGTAAAGACTAAAGCGTTTAATCAACACTATAAATAGTCCATTTCATATCTTTCGTTAAATTATCACCACTGAGTTCCGCGACAATTCGACGATTACGTTGATGCGCTGACTTGCTATTACCTTCATCAAGCAAACGCTCAAAACCATAACCAATCGACGATACGCGGGAAGTCGATATGCCAAATTTATTAATTAAAAGATCCATCACCGCCTGTGCTCTGCGTTGAGATAAATCCATATTTAACGCCGCGCCACCTTGTTTACTCGAGTGCCCTTCAATAATCACGCTTAAGTCGGGATAACGCATCATAAAGTCCGCAAGCTCTTTAATATCGGCGAAGTAAAGCGGTGAAATCACGGCAGAATTATTACTAAAGTTAACCTTTAATTCCTGTCTCACGGTATTAACGGTGTCACCACCACAACCACTATTATCAACTTGTGAACCCAGTACTGAATTTAAACACTGCTCACGATAGGCAATCACGCCATCGGCGTCATCATCACTTAAATCATTCTCTTGTAGCTGTTGTTCTGGCATCAAGATTGTTGCTGTCGGCGTCGATGGCGCCGCTGCTTTGGCTTGTATCTCAGCGATAGTTTCACAGCCTAAGAGCAGGAAACTCATTAAAAAAATGCTTAATAATTTCATTATTTAACGCCTCCTGCGTATTTATTGTCACCTTGCCAAACAGCAGGTCGTGTCACTCTTAGCGAATCTAGTAATTGGCCAGTAGCGTTTAATAATCGATACTGAGTGACAATCTCATCAAACTCGGCAACAACGAATTCTTTACGCGCTTCAAATAGCTCATTCTCGGTATCGAGTAAATCAAGTAAACTACGCTGGCCCAGCTTAAACTGTTGTTCGTACGCCGCTTGCGAGTTTTTCGAAGCGATAACGTGCTCTTTGATATACTGCATCTGTAAACCCAACAACTCATGTGCGTTCCAGGCCAAGGTAAAACCTTCGGTGATTTGGCGATGTACACTGCGGTTAATTTCACTCGCTTCGGTGATCTTATATGCAGTCTCTGTCGCTAACGCTTTATCTTTACCACCAGAATACAAGTTGTAAGAAAAACGCACCATCGCTGTTACATCATTACTATGACCGCCAACACCATCACCATCGACACCGTCAAGATCGTTATTAAAGTTAGCGTCAACTTCAAATGTCACTTTCGGATAGTAATTAGATTTGGCTGCATCATGCTGATAGCGCGCCGAGGTAATATCATTGTTCGATGATTTAACCACAGGATGATTAACAAGTGCGTCACGTAATCCGATTTGTCGATCTGTTGGTAACAACACCACGTCAGGGATTGGAATGACCAAATTATCAGGCTGCTGATCTGTCACTCTGATAAATTGTGCTTCACTGTCTAAATAATTATTTTTCGCTGAAATGACATTAGACTGCGCACGCGCCAAACGACCGGTAATTTGTGATAAGTCAGCAATACTACCAAGACCTGAATTTGTACGTTCTTGAATCTGACCAAAAATAGTTTTATGCGTCGATAAGTTACGCTCAGATAGCTCCAGAATACGTTGGCTCTTTAGCATATTGGTATACACTTTAGCGACATCTAATGCGACATCTTCAGCCGTGCCGAATAAACGCCATTGTTCGGCGCTAGTCGCATAACTGGTACGACTAATATCACTGCTGGTTTGAAAACCACTGAATAGGCTTTGTTTAAGGCTGACACCAAACTCACCACGATTTAGATCTTCGGTGTCGTCGCCATCACGACTACCCCGTGTCCCTGGGCTATCGGTATATTCATAACCATAACCACCGGTGACATTAATGCTGGGTAAATAGCCCGCTTCAGCTTGCTGAACTTGTTCTTCACGTACTTTAAATTTAGTAAAAGCAATGCGGATATCTGGATGACTACTTAACGTCATCGCAACAGCTTCCTCTACAGACTGTGCATTAACAGCTGTAGACCAGCCAATCACAGAGCACATAAGTGCAGGGTAAAGTAACCCTTTAGTGAATGATTTCGACTCACAAAAAGCGTCGCTGATTGGCATGTTTTTTTCCTTGTTATATGTATTCATGTGCAATTTAAAGCTCCCTGAGCGCCATCGCTTTGGCTCTCAACACTGGATTTAATATGTATTCGAGTACGGTTCTTTTGCCGATAATAACATCAACAGAGGTCATCATCCCTGGTATAATAGGCATGTCATGATTGCCCTGAATATCTGAAATATCTGTTCTAACGCGAATAATATAAAAGCTATTACCGTCTTCATCTTGAGTCGTATCAGCACTTATGTGCTCAACCACGCCTTTTAAACCGCCATAGCGAGTGAAATCGTAAGCGGTTATTTTCACCACGGCTGTTAAGCCTAAATGGACAAAGGCAATATCCTTAGGTTTGATCTTGGCTTCAATTAATAATTTGTCTTCGGTTGGTACTATTTCTAACAAGGCTTGACCTGGCTGCACTACCCCACCCAAGGTTCTAATATGTATTGTTTTAATGGTACCGATTACCGGAGATACGATCAGGGCTTTGTTAACCTTGTCTTCCGCCCCAACTTTAGCTTCTGTAATGCGAGAAAATTTACTCTGTAATTCATTCAATTGTGCACGTGCATCCGCACGGTAGTTAAGCACAGCTTCACGACGCTTCAGTACCGCTTCAGCCATCGCAGATTGTAACTTTGGTACCAATAATCGAATCGAATTTAGCTCACCTTTAATACCATTAACGCTGCGCTCTAATTTGAGTAATTCCACTTCTGATATAATGAATTTTTTAGCTAATGGCCGTGTTAACGATAATTCTCTGGCGGCAAATTTATAACTAATTTCTAAGGTTTTAATTTTTGATTTAAGCTCTTTGGTTTCTTCAAACCGCTGTTGTATCTGTAACCCTTGAATCGCCACAAGGTTGGTCAAACTGTCTAACCGAGCGCGGTATTCATCTTGCTGACGTGTCACTAAATACGGTAAGTTTTGCTGTAGATCATCCGGGAATATAAGCGCCGTCTTAGTGATCTTAATCTGTCGTTTCCAATTCGGTACATCAGCAACCAAGATACTGCTTAATTCACTGCGTAAACGGATAATATCAGCCCGTAAACTATCAACTTCTTGGCGTTGCTGCGCTAAATCGGCTCTAAAACGGGTATCATCAATACGTGCTAACGCTTGATTCTTAGTCACTAACGCGCCTTCTTGTACATATAAGTCTTGTAAAATACCACCATCTAAACTCTGAATAATTTGTACTTGAGAAGAAGGGACGACTTTACCCATACCAGTAGTAACGCGATCTAACTTGGCAAAATAAGCCCACACGATAAAGCTAAATACAAAGGCGGTAACCGCCCAGATGGTTAATCGGTGAATACGGGGACTTTGCGTTAACAGCGCACCATAAACATCATCCGCCATCTCTAGATCTTGCTTGCTTATTTTCATTGCGTCGCTCCTGGAACTAAAGCGCCACTTTTCAGTTTTTCAAGGATCACAGCTTTCGGGCCATCAGCTACTAGACGCCCTTTATCCAATACAATAATCCGATCAACTAACTGCAATAAATGCATTTTATGGGTAATGAGTAAAAGCGTACGGTCTTTGGCAATTACTTGCATCGAGTTAATAAACTGTTTTTCAGAACGGGCATCAAGACTTGCAGTAGGTTCGTCTAATAATAAGATCTGCGGATCATTCAAGATTGCCCGCGCCAAGGCGATAGACTGACGTTGGCCGCGAGATAAGGCTTTGCCCCCCTCACCGACTTGCTGATCGAGACCTTGTGAATCGAGGTCAGTAAACATGTTTACCCCTGAAAATTGCACAGCCCGAATCAATTGGTATTCGGTGACTTGCTTAGCACCAAACAAAATATTCTCTTTAATGGTGCCGTGGAACAGGGTGATATCTTGCGGTAAATAACCAAAATTACGGCGCAGATCACTGGGATGGATCTGCTGTTGATTCATACCATCAAACTGCAAGCTGCCCGTGGTTGGTTGATATAGACCTAACAATAATTTAGCTAAGGTACTTTTACCCGAACCATTACGGCCAATAATCGCCACTTTTTCGCCAGGCTTAATATGTAAAGACAATGGATAAAGACTTGGTTTTTCCACGTCAGGGTAGCTGAAACCCAGTTGCTCTAAGTTGATCTGACCTTCAAGCTTACCGCGACTAGCAAGGTGGGCTTTATCTTCAAACTCATCAGCTTGCTCCATGATCGCATCGAGCTGACGCATCGCGCTGATGGTTTGATTAGAACGGGTCATTAACGACGCTATTTTAGCCATTGGAGAAATTGCCCGGCTGGATAACATCACGGCTGCAATGATAGCACCCATAGAAATTTCGTTATCGGCAACGCGATATACGCCTAACACGACCACACCAATCACCGAGACTTGTACAATCAAGCTCGCGACATTGGCGACAGAGTTAGTGATCACTTTGGCTTTTAATTGCCACGTCGATATATGGCCGAGCATTTGTTGCCAGCTTTGCTGAACTACACCCTCAGCCCCGTTGGCTTTAATCAGCTCAAGAACCGACAAGCTTTCAACTAAATGACCATGACGCAGGCTCGAAAACTTATTACTTTCTTCAATGGCGTTACGTAAGCGCGGTTGTATTAACAAGGTATAACCAAGGATCAGTAAGGTCGCGATTACCGAGAACATCGCCAAGTCACCGGCAACTAACCAAATAATAACCATAAATAAGATAGCGAAGGGTAAATCAACCAAAGCAGTGATCGTTGCTGAGGATAAAAATTCACGCACACTGTCAAACTCGCTGAGTTGTTTGGCCATACCACCAACACTCGATGCGCGTTTTTCTAATGGCATGCCAATGACTTTAGCAAACAGCTTGGCGGAGGTTTCTAAATCAACTTTTTTACCCGCAACATCGATAAGATAACCACGTAATTGCTTCATGATAAAGTCAAAAATATAAGCCACGGTTGCACCAATCGCCAATACCCAAAGTGACTCAAAAGCCAAGTTTGGCACGACTTTATCGTACACATTCATCACAAATAATGGTGAGACCAAAGCAAATAAATTGACTAAGACCGAGGCGATAATGACATCACGATAGATGGAACTAGAAGACTTAACCGTTTGCCATAACCAATGCTTTTTGTTGTCGTTAAGATGTACATCAAATTCACGGTCACCGTGGTATTGCTGCTTCACTAAAAACAGATAGCCCACGTAAATAGCTTCCAATTCGACGATCGTCAGTAATACCTCGCCACCCGTTTCGGGCATGGAGATAACGGCTTTGTCTGCCGCGAAGTCGAGTTCTTGTAATACACAGGCTTGTTGATCTTTTAACAATAAAATACACGGTAATAACATGCGCGGTAATTCATTCAAGCCTTTTTGACTTAATTTCGCACTTAACCCTGCGCGAGATGCAGCTTGAGGCAACAACTCAGGTGATAAATGAGCACCCGATATAGATAAACCAGCCGTCAACGATTCACCCGAACACGGATTACCAAAATGTTCAGTCAATAAAATTAAACAATCCAGCAGTGGATCCTCAACGATACGCTGAGAAGGGTGTATATCCCACTGTGATGTTGACGCTGTATTCGTTACTGCCTGCACTGCCATTTATTCCCTTAAAATTTCCAAAACTGATTATTAGATTAATATATCATCGACATCATTCAGTATGCTATTAATACCTGCCGTACTTGTAAAGTCACCATCAGGATAAGCAGTGCTTAAATCGACATTATCCAGGATGATCACTTGGCTCACAGCAGAAACGTCGCCTTTAGCATGGATACTGATAGTGATATCAGCGGTACTATTGCTTTCACTACCAAAGCTGAACTCAAGATAATGGCCAAGATCATCCGAGTTTACACCTTCCAGCAAGTCGCTCAAATCTAATTTATCTTCGAGAATATTGAAGTCGGTAATATGATCAGTTGCAGGAACCGCCACAGTACCGTCATCTCCGTCTAACCAAACAAAGGTATCAATACCGCTACCGCCAGTGAGGATGTCGTTGCCAGTACCTCCTGTTAAGGTATCTTCTCCCCCTTGACCAAATAGAATATCATCGCCAGTACCACCAATCAGCACATCATCACCATCATTGGCTTCATTGCCGTTAAATGAATCTGGATTCTCGCGGATATATTGATGGACATCTGACACACTCAGATTGTCAACATTGACACCAGCTTCACCTGCAACATAGGTTTTTAACGCTGTATAACCATCTTCAAAAGCAAATGAATTGGGCGCTAAATCACCAAACAGAATATCATTCCCTTCACCGCCACTTATAGTGTCATCACCTTGAGTAGAGAGTACTGTCGAGCTCAAAATCGTTGCGGCAAGTTCAGAGACGTTAATATTATGGCTAGCTGAACCATCACTATCATAGTCCGTAAGACTATGTGTTGTATCACCAATTGAAATAGCTTCAACTTCTGAAATATTCGCTAATTTATCAAAAGCTATCTTAGTTTGTCGGGTATTCTCTGCAGAGGTATTATTTATATGTGTGGTGCCATTATTGCCAACATATGTGTTAGGTTCACCATCAGTGATAAAATAGGTTAAATTCGTACCGCTATTACTGCTTATTAAAGGGTCATTAAACCACGTGACTGCCGATTCAAAAGCTGCTTCATAGTTAGTCCAACCACCACGATTAATTGAGGCTAACGCTTCGATTAATTTAGTTTCAGTATAATTACTAAGGTTTAACGATAAAACATTTACTGCATCAGTATCAAAATCAATCAATGAAATATTCACTGTACCGGCATTGTCCCCAGATATTTTACCTAAAAGAGTTTTAATAACCTCAGTAAACTGTGTTTTAGTTGTTGCAATATCATCATTACTCATACTCCCCGATGAATCAAGAACAAAGGCAATATTGTAATTTTCACCCTCTAAAACTTCATTATGCTGTGTATCTGCAACAATCACGTCATTGCCAGCAGTACCTGTAATATTATCATCGACGTTAGAGCCTGATACATTAGAATAAAGATTAGAATAAAAATTAGAAGCATCGACAGTTAGATCAACAGACCATGTTTTTGAATCTGTTACTTCTTCACCATTAATGGTCGCTGTGTCTGAAACATTCATCTCAACGGAAATATCAAATGGTAAATCGTCTATTTCAACATTAATGATTTTAACATCAGCAGCTTGGTCTGGAGTTAACGTCCAAGTATCATTCGTTACATCATATGTTCCTGTTGATAATGACGCGTCACTTGGAATATCTGAAACTACGTATGAAGTAATGACTTCACTGCTGTCTGTAACAGCGCCATCGATATTGAGTTCTGTTTCATAATTATCGATCGTATCTAACGGTGCTTCTTCGATGAACTCACCTTCGTACTTAGGATGAGAGCCTGGATTGTAGGTGTAGATGCCGTCATTAAAAATGAACGTATCAATACCATGTGAGTCAGAAATGTTAATCCAATTTTGGACTCCGGAAAATGTCACACGGATCCAGGTATGATCAGCTTGTAATACGCGAATATCAGCAAGATTACCATCAAATACCACGCTTTCACTCTCGTCGTTAGTCCCAGTAATACCCCATCCCTGTTTATCATAAAGCTTAATATTATCTACGTTATTTTCATCATTAGTACGATTTGAATAATAGGTATGATTCATATCGACAGGAGTCGCAGATACTTCACCTAAGCTAACCGTAAGATCAGGTTGGTCGGCAACAGGGTTAACGTTGACAGTTACTGTTGCTTCATTAGACACATTACCCGCAGCATCAGTAATGGTATAGGTAAAGCTGTCAGTACCACTGAAATCAACACTTGCTTGATAAGTAACAGTCCCATCAGGATTAATAGTGATAAAAACACCATCAGATTTATCTATGATGGTGATCGTTACATCTTGCTGTTCACTATCATTACCAAGAATATCGATATCTACATTTTCGCCTTCATTGACCTCGATTCCCCCTTTATCTGAGGTATGCGATAGATTTTCTTCTATCCAAACGTTTTCGCCCAAGTTAACATTTTCAGCATCTTCGTTAATATGGCCGTCAAGCTGCTTGCTAAGTTCCATTTCAAATACATAAGCACCTCCTTGATCCCAGTAGTAAACTTCAACGGTGTTCTGGCCAGCACTAAGCTCTATATTTATTTCTGATGAATTACGAGATTGAGTGTTGCCACCAAAATCATATTTTTTACCATCAATGAACACCACAACACCATCATCATGGGTAAGATTTAAAGAATAGAAACCTGGGGCTTCAATATTTAAATCACCACTTAACTTAATGATTCCGTCGGTTGCGGCAGTCGTACTTGAGCCCTTAATACTGCTCGCGTCATCGTCCAGGAAGTGTTCAAGGTTTGTAATGTTATTATTAACACCGTCGGCTAAATTATTACCGCCATCACCTTGAACGTAATCAACTTCTGTCGAGATGAAACTAATCTCAGCATCATTTACAGCAATGTAATCTTTTATTTGCTGATAGTTATTTAGATTCCCTTGCCCCGATTGGTTATAACCCCAGTATTCGCCTTTTAAGCCGCTGGTAGTTTGGATAGGATCGTCAATTGCGATTGGGGCGATTTCATCAATATTATTTACATCAATAGTAATGCTCTGTGTTGAAGTCGTATTATCAGTACTTGTAGCAGTTACATCAAATGTATAACTCTCTTTACCTTCAAAATCTATTTCTCCAGAAGTAACAATCTGACCATTCTCACCCATTGTAAATGGTACACCATCTTCTACTGAGTAAGTAATAGCATCACCATCTACATCAGTTGCACTTAATGTAACGCCTGTATATGTTCCATCTGCTACATTTTCATTTACAACATTCGCTGTAGTATCACTATCTGATACATATGAAACTCTATCATTAACTACCGAACCTGAACCTGTTGCATTTGTTGCAGCTTCATTAGCATTTGTAATTGTTGCAGTTGCATCATCAAGATTGACTGTTTCATCCGTTGCAACGGCTGATGCAGCTAATGAAGTAACGGCTGACTGTAGATCATTTGCTGCATTGGTTGCCGTTATAGAAGCACTATCTGCTGCTTCTTGTGCTTCTTGTGCAAGTTCTAAGTTTGCAACGGTTGGATTAGCATCTGCTGTTGCCGTTGCTGCGTCGGCGGCTGTGGCTGCATTGTTTGCAGCTGTTGTTGCTGCATCTGCTGCTGTTATAAGGCTATTAACTGTTGCCACATCTTCAGCGACAACCGCATCGGTTGCTACTTCGATTGCGGCATCTAAGTTAGTGGCAACCTCTAACGTG
>NZ_AKXQ01000040.1 GCF_000276805.1 Moritella dasanensis ArB 0140
AGAGCGTTGACCTTGACGTCTTTCGTCGTAGTCAGGCTGCGTATTCTACGCAAACCAAATTCGAAGTCAAGCACCTATTGATGCTTTATTCAGGACGCTTAAAAAGTAACCGAGGTTGTTTTTAAACACCTTACCGAGCGGCTGTTGCCGTGTCAGTGGGATGCATTATAGGGATCTGCATCTACATGGCAAGTGTTTCTTTATGAAACTTAAAACAGCCTTAAATACTGTATATAGAATAATCAAAAAGATTATATCAACGACCACTTTGTTCGATAACTAACATTCAAGCTACCCTCGTAATAGCTATCCCCCACTATATCAATTATTTTAGGGGTTACATTTATAACCCATAGTGAAATTTTCATGTCTTTACCTATCGAATATACCCGAATTAATCTGCTCGCATTAGAGAAAACCAAACGTCAACGACAGCACAAAGCACAGTTTCTGGTTATACGTCATGGTGAAATAAACATTCGCTTAGGTAAAAGTCTCATCACACTTGATCAATCACAATCGATATGGCTACCACATGACTGCTTACATTCAATTGAGTCAACTACAGCAAGTCAAATTGATGTCCTGTTATTTTCGGCTCGTGTAACTGCGTCATTATCGACTACATTATGCCAATATACGACTCCGCCACTATTTCCTGTATTAATTGATGAACTAATCACTATTGATAAAACCACAATCCCTGCTCAACATTTATTTCAAGTATGCTTAGATCAACTGCATAAATTAACAAGCCGCCATTAAGCTATTATTCTTTTATGGGTAAAATTGCGTATAATTAATTTTTCCCTTATTTAAATCAATTATGTTTATTTTCAAATGCGAAGGTTTTAATCAAGAACAAGCAACCATTCAAGTAACCTCATTATTGTGGACAGAATCAGGTGAAGTTACCTTTAACGCAAACGATGATAGCTTTGCTTGCTTATTACTGACCCAATGTAAAAGTGACAGCGGTGGTTTTTTCAATCTACTGGCAGGTTGTAAACCGCAATTCATCGAGCAATGGTTAGAATACTTAGAAGAAAAAAAATTAATAAAAAAAGTGTCACTACAACAAATTGACTATAAAGAAACTGACTATCCAATTAAATTAGCGTTAGATGATGAAAGCGCGAGTACTTTACTCGACATGTTATACAAAGTTGGTAACTTCAATCGTTTACAGATTTCTCGTTATTTAAAAAACAGAAACAACATTACTTATTTATCTACCAAGTATGACAAAACCGATTTACAACGTTATATGCAACTCGGTAAAGCGATTAACTTCATTCTCAAACTAAAAAAATGATAACGCGACACCAGAAAAGTCACTTCACGACGTTAAAATAAGGAACTATTTTTCATGCGGAAGGTAATCGGCTTCATTTTGGCTATTAACTTATCAGGGTGTAGTATCTTCACCCCGCCAGCAGAGATCGTGGCAAATGAGATAATGACGCCAACCCAATGGAGTACGGAACATCTTCACACTGATATCAGTACAACCTGGCAAGGTATCACTGCCTATCCACAGTTGACCGAATATATAAAAGAAGCGCTAGCGAACAACCCCCAACTCACTTCAGAACAATATAATATAGATATAGCGGTCGCCTTAGTGCAACAAACTGATGCTGGACAGTTGCCTAAAATTGATGCTTATCTTGCTAGCGGGCGTCAGGCTAATAATCAAAATACCAGCAGTAGTAATTCCGCTAATATTGATGTCGTATGGGAAATGGATTACCTCGGCAAACTAAATGACCTCGCCAAGGCTGCAACATTAGATGCAAAAAAAGCCGTCCTTAATTATAAACAGCTACAATCAAATACCATTGCCCTCATCAGCCAACAATGGTTTGATCTTATTTTCTATCAACAACAATCTGCATTAATCAATAAACGCCAAAAAAATTTACAGCTAAATTTAGATATTATTGAAAATGGCTACGACCAAGGCGTAAAGCAGTCTCTCGATGTCTACCTTGCCCGTGCCGATTTAGCCAGAGCAAAAGCATCTAAACAAGAAAATGTAGAAGCATTAAAAAATGCGCAGCGGCAATTAGAGTTATCATTAGGCCGTTACCCTGCAGCGAGTATTCATGCAAATGGTAATTTAACTTTTGCTGCAATGCCCGTGCCTTCAGGTTTACCGTCCGAATTAATTCAACGTCGCTTCGACATTCAACAAGTGATGCTAGCACTGACAGCAGAGAATTATCGTGTTGCCCATGCTTATAAAAATAGGTTTCCAAGTTTATCCTTGTCTCTATCTGGCGGTACCAGTAGTCCTGAATTAAGTAATTTACTGCAACCAGACAGTTTAATATGGTCATTATTTGCCAATGCATCTACCTCCATATTTGATGCCGGAACATTAATAGCAAAACAAGCACAACAAACAGCTAAGACACAACAAGCGGCAATATCGGTTACTCAAGTGACGTTGCAAGCCTTTAGTGAAGTTGAAACCGCGCTTGCTGCAGAAGTAACCCTCGCTAATAGAGAGTTACAACAGCAAAATGCGGAATATTATTTTAGTGTCGCAGAGCAACTCGCATTTGAACAATACATTGCCGGATTAACGGATTACATAACGGTACTGGAATCACAGCGCAGTGCCTTTGATGCGCAAACATCATTACTTGCGATAAAAAATACACGTATTAAAAATCGCATCAAATTGTTACTCGCACTGGGCGGTGATATGCCAACTGCGCTTACAGTTATCACCGAAAAGGAGCTATCACGTGTCAACGAATAAGCCACTGACTAAACTTGAAACGATCTTTCGCTACGCTCTGCCAATACTCGTTATCGTGATAACGGGGTTAATAGTACAAATCATCACTTCCACAAGTCCAACATCAGAGAAGAGAAAGCAAGCACCCGATAATCAATTAACCGTGGCCGTGATGACGATAAAACACAGTGATTTTTCGATTTCCGTGAAGACGAACGGCATTATTCAACCCCGTAGCCAAGCAAGTATTGCCAGTCAAGTATCAGGTACTATTACCCACGTTTCATCCGCATTTATTTCTGGCGGTTTTTTTAATGCGGGTGATACGTTACTCTCGGTTGATAATCGCGATTATATCATTGCAGTAAAAATAGCATCTGCGGCATTAATTGAAGCAAAATTAGCGGTGACCGAAGAGCGAGCTAAAAGTAAACAAGCACAACGAGACTGGCAACGCCTTGGTCGCGAGGGACAGCCAAACGAACTGGTACTACGAAAACCACAACTCGCATCTGCAAATGCAGTACTTGCCTCAGTACAAGCACAACTAGAACAAACTCAACTCAATCTGCAACGTACTCAAATTCTAGCGCCTTACGCTGGCCGCGTATTAACTAAAAACGTCGATATTGGCCAGTTTGTTACTGTAGGTACAGCATTAGCCGATATTTATGCAACCGACCAAGTTGAAGTTCGCCTGCCGCTTAATAGCCAACAACAAAACCACATCCAACTACCAGAGCAATTTAAACAAGATAGTCATTCATATTATCCTCCGGTTAATATTAGCGCTCAATTCGGTAATCAACGTTATAACTGGACAGGTAAATTAACTCGAACAGAGGGCGCTTTAGATCCCAAAAGTCGTCAACTTTATACTGTTGCGACCATAGAAAACCCTTACGGTCGTAATAACAGTAATAAACCGGCATTAAAAATAGGTCAGTTTGTTAACGCTGAAATAACAGGTAATCTCCTCAGTAATGTATTTGTATTACCTACAACCAGTGTTTATGAAGGCGATCAAGTTATTATATTTAAAAGCGGTTTACTCAGCCGTAAAGATATCAATGTCATCTGGCGAGATAGCCGCAATACTATCGTCGATGCTGGTATTCAATCGGGCGAGTTATTAGTAACCACACCTTTAAGCTCCGTAGTATCAGGCACTAAAGCCCTGTTAATCACGCCGCCAATTAACACAGGGCAAGGTGACTAATTGATGCATAATTTAATTGCTTGGTTTACGCGTAATCACGTGGCCGCCAATTTACTCATGGTACTCATCCTTGGCGCCGGATTTTTCACCCTAAAATATCGAGTCAATGTCGAAGTATTTCCAGATGTCACTATCGATGTCATTAATATAACCATCGCCTTGCCCGGTGCAACACCTGATGAAGCAGAGGAAAGCTTAGCGATCCCGATTGAAGAAGCGATTCTCGATATAGAGGGCATTGATAAAATAACCTCTCGATCAACTGAAGGCAGTGCAACGATTAGTGTTGAAGTAGATGCTAAATATGATCAATACCGACTAAAAGATGAAATAAAAAATAGGGTTGATGCCTTAAATACCTTACCTTCTAGCGCCGAAAAACCGATTATTAGTCAGCCTACATCCAGTAGAGAAGTCATCAGTGTGATGATTTCCGGCGCATTAGCTGAAAAAGAATTACGCCAACTTGGTGAACAAACTCGAGACCGATTGCTGAGTGAAAATAATATCACCCAAGTCACGCTTGAATCTGTTCGTCCTTATGAAATATCTATCGAAGTATCCGAACAAACCTTACGTCAATATAACCTCACCATGGATGAAATAGCGACAGCGATTAATGCAAATTCAGTAGATCTCAGCGGGGGGAGTATTAAAACTCCGTCGGGTGAGATCCTATTACGCAGCAAAGGCCAAGCTTATGTTGGTAGTGAGTACGCCAACATCATGATCCGCAGTAATCCTGACGGTACCCGCTTGATGCTAAAAGATATTGCCAACATAAAAGATGATTTTGAAGAAACCCCGATCATCACCCGCTTTAATGGTGAACCCGCAGTGATTATTGAGGTGTACCGCGTTGGATCACAAAGTGCGATAACCATCGCCGACACCGTCAAAGCATTTATTCTAGATCAACAAGCCTTAATGCCTGAAGGAGTGAAACTCGACTATTGGCGTGATGACTCAAAGATCGTCAAGTCACGAATTAACACCCTAAGTACCAGTGCAATCCAAGGTGGTATCTTAGTTGCGATAATGCTCACCTTATTTTTACGCCCTGCTATCGCATTTTGGGTAACGGTTGGTATCCCCGTCAGCTTTATGGGGGGTGCGATCTTTATGCCCGAAATGGACATATCCATCAATATCATTTCATTGTTCGCTTTTATTATGGTGTTGGGTATTTTAGTTGACGATGCCATTGTCAGTGGTGAAAATGTATATACCCATCTAAAGCGTGGCGAACCGCCAGAAAGAGCCGCGATAATAGGCACACAAGAAGTATCAAAACCCGTTACGTTTGGTATTTTAACGACCATTGCCGCTTTTATCCCACTGACTTTAATTGAAGGTGCTCGGGGCGATATTTTTGCCCAAATACCTGCCATTGTAATTCCGGTATTATTGTTTTCTTTAATCGAATCAAAACTCATCTTACCTGCCCATTTGAAACACATCCGTATGCACGGCAGTAACCAAAATCACTTTTTACGCTGGCAGGAAGATTTCGCCAATAGTTTTGAGCAAGCCATTATTCGCTATTATAAACCAGCGTTATCTGCCGTATTAGCACGTCGCTATTTATCATTAACCATGGCATTTTCTGTCATGCTAATCGTCTTAACGCTGGTCTCATCAGGTTGGGTACGTTTTATTTTTTTCCCGCGTATTCCTAGTGAAATAGCAAAAGGCGTTATCGTTATGCCGACCGGCACGGATATTACGGTAACAGATAAATACGTACAAAAGATGTTGGACTCAGCCTTATTACTACAGAAAAAATATACCGACACAGCAACAAAGGAAAGTGTCATCAAAGATATCTTTGCCACGGTAGGTTCTAGTGGCGGCAACAGTTCAGGTCAATCACATCGTGGTCGCGTTATCTTCCAAGTTCAAGCAGAGGAAGAACGGGTCATTGATATAAGCGTAGCTGCCCTCGTCAAAGAATGGCGCGGATTAATAGGCTTAGTTCCCGGAGTCCAAAGTTTAACATTTAAAGCGGAAACCGGTCACAGCGGCTCACCTTTAGACATACAGTTAACCGCTCACAGTTATGATTCGTTACGCATCGTTGCTGATAAGATAAAATATAAACTCGCTGATTATCCCTCTGTCTTTGATATTGAAGACAGTATTTCGAAAGGTAAAACCGAATTACAACTCGCGATAAAGCCTGAAGCGGAAGCATTAGGACTCAGTTTATCAAACCTAGCACAGCAGGTAAGACAAGCTTTTTATGGTGAACAAGTACAGCGGATACAAAGGGGTAAAGATGATGTAAAAGTATTTATTCGCTATCCAGAAAATGAACGTCAGTCTATTTATAATTTAAATAACATGATGATCAGAACACCAGCAGGTGACGAGATCCCCTTTCTGGAAGTAGCTGAAGTGATAGTTGGTACCAGTCCATCAACCATTATTCGCATAGATCGACAACGTACACTTAATATCACTGCCGATTTAAACAAAGAAACCGGTAATCTCGGTGTATTAAAACAAGATTTAACCAATTACCTCGATCAAATCATGCTGCAATACCCTAGCGTCAGCTATTCGCTTGAGGGAGAAGCCAAAGAACAAGATGAGTCTTTTTCTAGCTTAAAGCTCGGACTCGTTTTTGTATTATTTACCATTTATGCATTATTGGCGATCCCATTTCGATCTTATACTCAACCATTAATTGTCATGTCAGTAATTCCATTCGGTGCAATCGGCGCCATCTTAGGGCATATCATCATGGGCAGTCCCCTTACCTTAATGAGTGTGCTTGGCATGTTGGCATTAACGGGCGTGGTTGTGAATGATTCCTTAGTATTAGTCGACCATATTAATAAACAGCGCGCTGACGGGGTACCACTTGAAGAGGCGGTAAGAAACTCCGGCGTTGCGCGCTTTAGAGCGGTAATGTTAACGTCGATCACGACATTCGTAGGTTTAATGCCACTGCTATTTGAAACCAGCATTCAGGCTCAATTTCTTATCCCAATGGCAATATCGTTAGGGTTCGGGATCATCTTTGCCACTGTGATAACCCTCTTTATCGTGCCAATTAATTATTTATTATTAGAAGACTTCGGGCGCTTAGTTATATGGCTCAAGCGCCTCTACCGTCGACAGTCAGATGACCTAAGCAGTAAAGTGTGAGTGCAGCTGTCTGAAAACGATAGCCACCAATGTTAATCAAGTGTTAACATTGGTGGCTATCAAGACAATAAAAATGACACAAGGAAGTGGTATTTTATGAATAAGTTATTTGCATTTATCATGCTAAGTACTGGGTTATACGGATGTCAATCGACACAAAACTACAAATACCAACCAACTAAATTAGATAATATAACTATCGTGCGTTATCAAGAAATGGCCGATAATTATCAACATCTAAAGTTTGATCGATACAACTCTACCCTAACGGTAACCTATCAGCTACCGGCAACAAACCTCGTCTGGCAACAAGAAAATATAGAGAAACAAACCCACCGTACATTATGTGAAGAAAAGACCAGTAGCATTTATCGCTTAGCGCATGAGGATAATATAGGTGTGAAGTTTATTTATAAAGGCCAAGGCGGGAAAACCTTAGGCCCTTGGGCTGCAGATATTTGTGAAGCAAGTTAAGATGAGTAATGGGTGTCACTCTCTATGACACCCAAGATGATTATGCAACAGCAAGCCGCTTGATCGTCTCTAATTGATTAACTGCATTTAACAACGCCGTCAATGATGCGGTCAAAATATCATTGTGGATCGCAACACCAATAACGGATTCCGTGGCAGTCTTAATTTGTAAATAAGCAATGGCATCAGCATCCGTACCTTTGCTCAATGCATGCTCACTAAAATTAACCACTTCAAAATCAAGATTAAAATGCTGTTTTAGTGCTTCGATAAAGGCCGTTAATGCACCGAGCCCTTCACCTATGACGCCGACACTGTTATCACCACTTGCTAGTTGTGCTTGTATTTTATCAATAGCGCCATGGCTAACCGTGTAATCAGCTAATTGATATGACGGTTCTGGATGAGTGTAAGTTGATTTAAATAACGCCCATATTTGTGGGACCATTAACTCACTAGCTGTCGATTCCGATTGCTGCTGTACCACAGCAGAAAAATCAATTTGTAGCCAACGCGGTAACTGCACACCATATTCTTGTTCAAGTAAATAGGCGATACCGCCTTTACCCGATTGGCTGTTTACGCGGATTACATGTTTTAACGTACGGTTTAAATCGGTTGGGTCGATAGGTAAATAAGCGACATTCCAAGTACTTTCAGGTGCCCTACGATCTAAACATTTCTTGATGGCATCCTGATGACTGCCTGAAAAAGCGGTATACACTAATTCGCCAACGTAGGGATGACGCGGATGAACCGGTAACTGAGTACACCCAGAAATAGTACTAATAATATTATCAATATCACCAAGCTGAAGTTCAGGATCGATACCTTGACTATAAAGATTCATCGCCATGGTGATAATATCCATATTACCGGTACGCTCACCATTGCCAAGTAAAGTACCTTCGACACGATCAGCGCCAGCCATCACAGCTAATTCAGCAGCAGCCACAGCACAACCGCGATCGTTATGCGTGTGCACACTGACTGTAATAGCCTCTCTATTTTTCACCTGCCCACAAAACCATTCAACTTGATCAGCAAACACATTCGGGGTCGACATCTCGACCGTGGCAGGTAAATTAATGATTACCGGATTTTCTAGCGTTGGTTGCCAAACGGCATTAACCGCATCACAGATATCAACGGCAAAATCCAACTCAGTGCCAGAGAAACTCTCAGGGGAATATTCAAACTGCCATTGCGGACCAGGGTTTGCATCTGCATGCTGCTTCACCCAAGTCGCACCTTGTACTGCAATATCAATAATACCTTGTCGATCTTTTTGAAAAACCAGCTCTCTTTGTACCGTCGAGGTTGAATTATAAACATGGATAATGGCTTTTTTAACACCTTTTAACGCTGCGAACGTTTTTTCGATAAGGCTTTCACGGGCTTGGGTTAATACTTGAATCGTGACATCATCAGGGATCTTATTTTCTTCAATTAACCAGCGAACAAAATCAAAGTCCATTGTCGATGCCGCAGGAAAGCCAACTTCTATTTGCTTAAAACCCATCACTAATAATAACTCGTAATAACGACGCTTTTGCGCAACAGTCATTGGATCAACAAGCGCTTGATTGCCATCACGTAGATCTACGCTACACCACTGTGGCGCTTGGGTAATAGAGTTATTTGGCCATTGTCGATTAGGCATTGTTAGGATAGGAAAAGCTTGGTACTTACGGTGGTTAAATGTTGTCATATTAAGATCCTTTTACGTATTTACAGTCACATCATCAATGATGAATTAGCGGTTATCGTCCGTGGTAAAATAAGCAACTAAGCACCACACTCAAGTCTTAGTTGCTGTACCCAAGTCGCATACGTAATAAATATTTAATTTGTTTATCTGCCATCATCTACACCAAGTATTTAATTACCCAAGTTATACTTAAAGTATACGTAAAAAGAAGCAGTCAATGATTGTTTTGTTTGTACCAATCTCCTAGTACGCGGCAATGTATAGCTAACATATATAACAATTAAGCTATATTTAACTCATTTTAGTTTTAAAGATGAAATTTAAAATTCAGACTCTATTATTTATTTTGGCATAAGAGATTCACATAATGCCTTTTCTAGCTGTTGCCAAGGTAACGCGGTCATACTAATAATTTCGATTTTACTCATCTCTAGTTCACTTATCGGCATAAAGTCACACTCACCATTAACACTGTTTATCGCAAAACAGCCTTGTTCGGTCTTAATCGCAGCTTTCAAGCGTATTACTTCTAAAGGCTCTAACAGCGTAGCAAGTGCCATTAAATTAAATGTCTGTTGCTGATTAAAGACCCAGCCATAACTAAATAAGTCTTGTCCTTCGCCATGATTACGTTCAAAACGCGGGTCCATAAACAACTCTAAGGGCTCTTTTTTATGCTGATGAGTATGACTGTGTTTTAAATGTGCCGATAGATGTTGAGATCGGCGTTGCGCATCAAGTGGTAATGTAAGGGTATCCGCTGAAAAGTCACCATGATGAGTCCATAACACGGATTGTTTAGCAGGGAGCAGTTGACTACTAAAATCCATGAAACGCGCTTTGTCTTCGCTATTTAATTGCTCTGTTTTATTCGCAACAAGTACGTCAGCCAGACTAATTTGATCTTGAAAGTGATTATTTTCAAAATATTTAGCATCATTAAGGTGTGCAGGATCAACTAAGCATATCGTCGCATTAAGCGCTAACACATCACAATAAAATTCACCGGATAAGTCTTTAATCACTTGCTGTAAATGCCCTAGACCGGTAGGCTCAATTAAAATACGATCTGGCTTAGCTTTACTGATTAACATATTCAACCCCATTTTCATGGGTAATCCTGCGACACAACACAGACAACCACCAGGTACTTCTTTGACAATAATACGTTGTGCTTGATCGGTTAAGGTAGCAGAGAACGCGGACAATAAAGTACCATCAATACCAATTTGACCAAATTCATTGACTAAGATCCCCCATGTTTCATCTGCAGGTTTCTGCTTAAGTAACTGCTGAATAGCGGTAGTTTTACCCACCCCAAGAAAACCAGTAATAATATTGGTGGGGATTTTATCTACTTGTTTCGACATAATTATCCTATTTGTAACGGACGTTAAATAGTGAAATATCTCGCATAACAACAGTGTGTATTTTGCGATTTTAATTTACAGAAGGAATAATAGCATTGAAGGTCTAGGAATATATCATTGAGCGAGGTTATTTTATTTGTAATAAGTGGGCTGAACCCTTACTTAATACAGATTAGACTTAACCATAAATGGATAACAGCGGCAACAGGTCTATCGTATAATAAATACATGACCGTTGCTGCAGTATTAAAAAAGCAACCGTTTCCTAATTAGATATTAAGATTCATCCATGATAGGCGTCGGTTTTCTATTTTCATCGACAGCCACAAGACTGAACATACCAGAAATAGCTTTGGTGCGACCTCCTTCACTCATCGATTCAACAAATATGTCCACTTTAACCCGAATTGATGTACGTCCAACTTTATCGATAGTGCCAACCAATTCAACGATAGAACCAGCCGGTATCGGGTGAGAAAAATCAATCCGATCCGAAGACACTGTCACTAAGGGTTTATGACAAAAGCGAGTTGCGGCAATAAAAGCCGTTTCATCCATCCAAGATAATGCTTGCCCACCAAACAGAGTATCATGGTGATTGACTGTAGATGGGAACACCGCTTTACATACTCTAGTTTCAGCACGTTTTAACTTTTCTTCGATAGATATAGACATATATTCACCATTGTTAGCTTTAAAGATCTGAACTATCATCCAGATCTCCAAACAAAAGGCAAAGAAATTATAACAAACCAAATATTTCATCGCTAAATGAGAGCGTAGCGATTAATTAATCATCAAGTTCGCTATCTTCCCAGCCTTCATCATCATAATTACCACTTGCCAATGCAGCTTGCTCAATCACTTGAGCGTAAGCAACAATAAAATCTGGCATCATATCTAAAACGGTCTGAGTAAATGCTTCCCACTCAGTTTGTTGCAAGTCTGCAACTTGCTGAGCCGTACCAGCACAAGAAAAGTAACTTAAACACAGGTATGCCATCTGTAATGCGTGGCTAATTTCGCTATCATCTTCCAGTGAATTAACTAAGCTTTCATAATAAAAAGCCGCACCAATCGCAAAGCCAATTGACCAATCATTAAATACTGCGCCCGATTTAAAATTATCCGTAAAGTTTGCACACTCAATACATTCCGCAGGCAATCTAGCGCCAGAGTCATAAACTTGCTCACTGATCTCATTGTAAACAGAGATGATCGCGAAAAGTTTATCGTCAGAAATATTACTTGGCGCAGCACCACCAAAGATCATATCCATCCAATCTTCAGTTTCCACAGGGGCTGGTGCAGCAACTAAACCGAAGAAAAAACCTTTCATCGCAATAAGTGATAACGTTTCTTTCGGTGTTTCTTCACCAGATAACCAATCTGATAATAATATTTCGTCTTCACGTGATAATGCCGAGTCAGTCATATAAAACCTTTTATTTCACAAATATTTTGTCGTGTTATTTAGCGCTTAGTTTACTGTAAAGTCAGCAACAGTGATATTTATTCAACTGAAAGCTGATCTAAAATAGCGCACTGTGAGGAATTATCCCCCTTACAAGCAGAGGCTAATGATAATAGCGTACTGTGCATACCTTGTAGTATTGCAATGCGTGATTCAATATCCGCTATTTTTTCTAATGTCAGCGCTTTTACCTGAGCAGCCGTACGCTCTTCGCTGTTATAGAGATGAACTAACTCTTTACATTCTTCAAGATTAAATCCGGCGTCACGCGCTCGTTTAACAAAACTCAATTCATCAATAATACGTTGGTTATAATAGCGATAACCATTATCTCCGCGAACCGGTTCTGAGGTTAAAGCAATACTTTCATAATAACGGATCGTTTTTGTCGATAAACCAACTTGTTTCGCTACTGCACTAATATTTTTCATGATTTGACCTACAACGTTATGATTACAAGGCTCTCTGCCGATGTCCTCGAAAACACGACAAATACTTACGATGTTAAAACTTAGGTTTCCAGCGCTTAATCAACAGCGAATTAGATAATACAGCAATACTACTAAACGCCATGGCGGCACCAGCTAATTCGGGGCTTAAATAACCCATCGCAGCCAATGGCAGTCCAATAACATTAAAAATAAACGCCCAAAATAAATTCTGTTGGATCTTACGCCACGTTAATTTCGAGACGTCCATTGCTGCAGATACTAAACGAGGATCATTTCTTAATAAGGTAATATTAGCCGTTTCCATCGCCACATCAGAACCAGATCCCATTGCGATACTGATATCTGCCTGCGCCAATGCGGGCGCATCATTAATACCGTCACCAACCATAGCAACAACACTGCCAAGCTTCTGTCTATCTTGAATATAACTCGACTTATGCTCAGGTTTGACATGTGCGTAATATTGATCGACTTGTAATACTTGCGCGATGGCTTCTACCGCGTTCTCATTATCACCACTGACTATCGTGGTATTAATATTAGCTTGTTTTAATAATTCAATGGCAGCGCGACTTTCAGTACGTAGGGTATCTGCAATGATAAATAAGCCTACGAGGCGACCATTTATTGCTACCCACATTTGTGAACCGACATCTTCACGAGACTTAGCAAGTAAGGAATCACCATGTTGAGTATCAATATTCTCAGCAAGCATTAACTCTTTATTACCAATCAAAATATTTTCGTCAGCTATATTCCCTTTAATACCATAACCAATAATAGTTTCAACTTGCGAAGCGGTTAATAATTTAAATTGTTTGTCTTTAGCATAACTGATGATCGACTTTGCAAGAGGATGTTCACTAAACTCTTGAACCGCAGCGGCGCTGCGAATTAAAGTATCGTTATCATAATCAAAACTATGGACAGCGATAACCTGAGGTTTTCCTTGTGTTAATGTACCCGTTTTATCTAACATTACATCAGTAATTTTATGTGCCTTCTGAAGCGTATCAATATCTTTAATTAAAATACCTTGTCGCGCGGCAGCACCCGTCCCCGTCACTAATGCCGCAGGAGTAGCGAGACCTAACGCACAAGGACAAGCAATAACCAATACAGCAACAGCTGCAATAAGGCCACGTTCAAAATCATCAAAGCCTAAATACCAGACAAAAAATGTTAACGTGGCAATAGCTAAGACGACAGGAACAAAAATATTACTTATTTTATCAACGAGTTGCTGAAAAGGCGCTTTGCCCATTTGTGCAGTTTCAACCAGGGAGATAATTTTATTTAAACTCGAATCCTTACCAACCGCATTCACCTGTAGCAGTAAAACGCCAGTACCATTAATAGAACCACCGATAAGCGTGTCCCCAATATTCTTTACAACGGGCAAACTCTCTCCTGTGATCATGGATTCATCTAATTCACTTTTACCCTCAATAATAATACCATCAACCGGTACTTTCTCACCCGCAAGTACGCGAACTTCATCACCGATAACAACTTCTTCGATTGCTAGCTTTAACCATTCTCCACCACGTTTGACATGGGCAACTTCAGGCCTCAACATCATCAATTCGTAGATAGCCGAAGATGTACTTTGTTTGGCATTTTCTTCTAAATATTTACCCAATGATATTAAGGTTATTACGACAGCACTGGCTTCAAAATACACTTCACCTTGTGCAGCTTCACCGAGCGTTAAAAATAAATACAAACTATAGAAATAAGCAGCACTGGTCCCTGTCGCGACAAGTACATCCATATTAGCCGCCCGATTCTTTAATGAATGATATGCACCTAAATAATATCGGCGACCAATAATAAACTGAACGGGCGTTGCTAATAATAATTGCAGCCATACCGGAATCATAAGGTTAATATCATCAATAAACATAGTTAACATCCCTGCAAGTAAGGGCAATGTTAATAATGCAGAAATGATCACAAGTAATAGCTGCTGCTTATTTTTTATTTTTAATTCGACACCTCGCGCTAAGAGACTTTCCGTTTGTGATACAACACTACCTTGATTAACTGTCGGTTGGTAACCAAGGCTAATGATCATATTCATAATATCTGCAGGGATAATGCCTCCAGAAAAATAGGTTAAAGTTATTTTCTCACTCGCGAAGTTTGCCTCTACCGTTAATATATCTTTATCCATTAATAGTTTAGATACAGTTTTAGCCGCGCAGTTAGCGCAAGACCAACCACTAATAGAAAGTGATAATGTTTCGCTGCTGTAAGTATAATTCTTATCATCTAAAACAGCTTTTACTGCATGACTTGTCGTGATATCGGCTATATTTATTTGAGCGGTATTAAGTGCAAAATTAACCTTTGCTTGAATACCATTCTCAGCATTCAAAGCAGACTCTAATTTGGTTGCGCAACCGGCACATGACATGCCTTCAATACCGATTGAAAGTGTTTTAGACATAACGAAAAAACCTTATTAATGATAATATGCATAAAATATAACCTTTACCCTAAGTGTAAGGTCAAGCTTCATATTATGCTATTTATCGTTAAATATTTTGTAACAAGGTGTAACATGCAGTAAAAACGCGATAAGCCTAACATTAACGATATTTTTTTTATGAATAATAGCCACTATGTAATAAAATTACTTACATAGTTAAGCTACATCAGATTAAGTCAGCTTTAAATCGCTTTACCAGCTCGATATGTAGATTAATTACCACATTCCATTTAGTTAAAAGTGAAAAATAAAATCATGAATCCAACAAAAACGAATGCTTGGCATGCTTTAACAGCACATTATTCAGATATGCAGAAAAGCAATATAAGCAATTTATTTGCTAATGACGCCAACAGATTTGAGCAGTTTTCTAAGCAATTTAATAATGATATTTTATGTGATTATTCTAAAAATATTATTACGCAGTGCACATTAAAAAAACTAACAGCACTTGCTCATGAGGTTAATTTACCTGCAGCAATTAAAGCGATGGTTTCAGGTGAGCAAATCAACCAAACTGAAAAAAGATCCGTATTACACACAGCGCTTAGAAATCGCGGTAATACGCCAGTAATCGTTGATGGTAAAGATGTAATGCCCGAAGTTAATGCCGTGCTAGCGCAAATGAAAGCCTTCTGTCATGACATCATAAGTGGTAATTGGAAAGGTTATAGCGGTGAAGCAATTACCGATATTGTAAACATCGGTATTGGTGGTTCTGACTTAGGTCCTTACATGGTGACCGAAGCATTACGACCATACAAAAATCATTTAAATATGCATTTTGTTTCTAATGTCGACGGTACACACATCGCCGAAACACTAAAAGACTTAAACCCAGAAACAACGCTCTTCCTTATTGCATCAAAGACCTTCACAACACAAGAAACAATGACCAATGCACACAGTGCAAGATCGTGGTTCTTAGCAAGTGCTAAAAATGAAGAGTATGTTGCATCTCACTTTGCGGCTCTATCAACAAACGCTGCTTCTGTTCAAGCCTTCGGTATTGATACTAAGAACATGTTTGAATTTTGGGATTGGGTTGGCGGTCGCTATTCACTGTGGTCAGCAATTGGTTTATCTATCGCATTGAGTATTGGCTTCGACAATTTCGAAGAGTTACTTAGCGGTGCACACGAAATGGATAAGCACTTTGTTGAATCACCATTAGAAGATAATATCCCTGTAATTTTGGCATTAATTGGCGTTTGGTATAACAATTTCTTTGGTGCTGAAAGCGAAGCAATTTTACCTTACGATCAATATATGCATCGTTTTGCGGCTTATTTCCAACAAGGTAATATGGAATCAAATGGTAAGAGTGTTGATCGTGATGGTAACGCTGTAGATTATCAAACGGGTCCTATTATATGGGGTGAGCCAGGCACAAACGGCCAACATGCTTTTTACCAATTAATACACCAAGGTACTAAACTTATCCCTTGTGATTTTATTGCGCCAGCTCAATCACATAATAAGATCTCAGATCATCACGCAAAACTAATGTCTAACTTCTTTGCTCAAACAGAAGCTCTCGCATTTGGTAAATCAAAACAAACGGTAATTGATGAACTGACTAACTCTGGTATGTCGGAAACTGACATTGCCGCATTAGCTGAATTTAAAACCTTTACAGGTAACAATCCAACGAATTCTATCTTATTCAAGCAACTGACGCCTAAAACTCTTGGTTCATTGTTAGCTATGTATGAACATAAAATTTTCACTCAGGGGATTATCTGGAATATCTTTAGCTTTGATCAATGGGGTGTAGAATTAGGTAAACAGTTAGCAAATCAAATTCTACCTGAATTAAATGATGAGCAATCAGTTGATAGCCATGACAGCTCGACTAATGGTTTAATTAATACCTTCAAGGCTTGGCGTTAAGCTCAGAGTTACTCTATTCACTTAAATTGATAATGTAATCTATTTAAGCTTACGCTAAATACCAAAAAACCAGCCATAGGCTGGTTTTTTATTGGCTGTCACGTCGGTCAAGCGAGCGTTAATCACGCCTTAACGCTCTATTTTTAATGATAACTGTCATTTAGCATGTCGTAATCACTCAGTTTTCTAAATTTTAGACACAAAAAAGCCGATATCATGACGATATCGGCTAATTCTAATT
>NZ_AKXQ01000041.1 GCF_000276805.1 Moritella dasanensis ArB 0140
GGTGCCCGAGGCCGGAATTGAACCGGCACGCCTATTAAGCGAGGGATTTTAAATCCCTTGTGTCTACCGATTTCACCACTCGGGCACTGAATTCTTTTCCATTTCATCGACGTCGTTTAGTTAAAACGTTGTAGACTCTATGTGCTGACGCATTCTACAGACCTAAAAGACAGAGTCAACACCCTTTTAATTGCATTGATTAAAACGTTTACGTTTCAACCTAAGCAGTTTGTTTTTTAGCTAAAAGGGGTTAAATATCACCGCAATAACGAGACCTTATCAAAATAGCATCTCGTTATTAGAAATGAAATTTAGTCTTCGCTCGTTAACTCGCCCCATGCAGCAGCAAAATACTGCACCATAGAAATAACCGTTAATACCATCGCGGCATAAAAAACGAGATAAGCAAGGTAAACCATCCAAGGGCCTTGTTGCCAAATGAAGCCACCGAGTGCCATCATTTGAAACGTGGTTTTCCACTTACCGGCACGACCAACAGCTACATTAGCACGCTTACCGAGATCAGCCATCCATTCACGTAACCCTGAAATAGCCAGTTCGCGGCCAATCATAATCAACGCCGGGATCATGACCCATAATGCACTGTGCTCACCAACGGTAGCAGCGATGCGGTCGTGATCACCTGCAATCATCACTAACGCTGTGATAACCATAATTTTATCTGCAACAGGATCGAGGAATGCGCCAAGCTTACTTGATACATCCCAACGTCTTGCTAAATAACCATCAAGGTAATCGGTTACGCCAGCAATAAAGAAGATCCAAGCGGCAATATAAAACGAATTTTCAATTGGTAAATAAAACGCGAGAACAAAAAAAGGAATTAAAATCACGCGAAACAAAGTTAAAATATTGGGTATGTTTTTCATTATTCTCATGCTTTTGAAATTGAAACCCCTATATAGTCCTATATCTTGCTTATTGATGCAATGAATCATAAATTTTTTCTGCCAAATCAATACTTATACCTGGTACTTTGGCAATTTCTTCCCTACTTGCACTACGTAATTGCTGTAAGCCGCCCATAAACTTAAGTAATACTTGGCGACGCTTCGGCCCCACCCCGGCAATATTTTCTAACGCACTGGTGCGTTTCACTTTATTCCGGCGGGCACGATGACCAGTAATGGCAAAGCGATGAGATTCATCACGAATATGCTGCACTAGGTGTAACGCCGGTGAATCACTGGGCAAATAAAATTCAGTATCAGGCACATTATCCAAGGCGCCCGACAAAATTAATGTCTCTAGACCTGCTTTACGGGTCACGCCTTTGGCAATACCAATAATTTTAGGCCGTTTAAGGGCAAAGTTATCAGCGTATTGAGTAAGTACCTGCTCCGCCTGTGTCATCTGACCTTTACCACCATCAATAAATAAAATATCCGGTATCTTATCCACTTCAATGGCCTTTTTGAAATGCCGTTCTAATACTTGCGCCATCGCGGCGTAATCATCGCCACCGGTAATACCACTGATATTAAAGAGTCGATAGTCGCTTTTATTTGGTCCATCTCGATTAAACACCACGCACGATGCCACTGTTTGCTCACCCCCCGTATGACTAATATCAAAACATTCCATACGTTGGATCTTACTATCAAAACTCAGTACTTTTTCTAACGCTTTAAAGCGATTAAGCACCGTACTTTTGGTCGCCAACTTAGTCGTTAATGCTGTTTCAGCGTTAGTAAGCGCCAACCTTAAAAACTTAGACCGATCGCCACGTTTGGGACTCGTTAACTTTATTTTACGACCCGCCAGTTGGCTTAGACTCGATTCAATCAGTTCATTATCTTCCGGTAATTCCGTCAAAATAACTTCTTTCGGGATCGCCTGCTGCGTTTCTTTATTCAGGTAATACTGTAATAAGAATGCTTGAATAACTTCATTATTATCGGTGTTAGCAGGCACCGTCGGAAAGTAACTCCGACTGCCAAAGACTTTGCCAGCGCGTACAAATAACAAATGCACACAAGCAATGCCATTTTTGAAGGCAAAACCAATGACATCCATTTCACCTAAGTCAGAGGTGACATATTGTTGTTCTTGAATGGTTCTTAATGCTTGAATTTGATCGCGATAGCGCGCCGCTTCTTCAAAGGCTAACTGCTGACTGGCGTTCTCCATCTTCATCACCAACTCATTAATGACATCGATATTTTTACCCTTCAAGAACAGCGCGGCAAGTGCGACCTGCTGATCATACTCGTCAGGATTATCCATCTTCACACAAGGCCCTAAACAGCGCTTGAGCTGGAACTGTAAGCACGGACGTGAGCGGTTTTGATAATAACTGTCTTCACACTGACGCACAGGAAAAAGTTTTTGCATTAAATGCAGACTTTCTCGCACTGCCCCACCACTGGGATAAGGCCCAAAATATTGCCCTTTACGCTTATTCCGCGTGCGGATAGACATTAACTGTGGATGTTTGTGATCGGTAATCAGAATATAAGGGTAAGACTTATCATCTCGCAGTGACACGTTGTAACGCGGCTGATAGCGCTTAATATAGGTATGCTCAAGTACTAAAGCTTCGGTTTCAGAATGCGTTACCGTGACATCGATATTAGCAATATGCGTTACCAGTACGCGCGTTTTTTCACGATCGACCGTGGTGCGAAAATAACTGGTTAAGCGTTTATGTAGATTTTTGGCTTTACCGACATAAATAACCACATCTTTATGGTCATACATACGATAAACACCTGGCTGGTGCGAGACGGTTTTTAAGAAGTCTTGATGATTGAATTGTTCTTTAGAAGGCATAAAATAAAAGACACCCGAAGGCATCTTTCTCAATTGAAATTAAGTAAAGTGATACTTAATTATAGTGTATCTGCATCTAAGATACCGTGTCGAATCGCTAAATGAGTCAGTTCAACATCACCATTGATATTAAGCTTACTGAATAAACGATAGCGATAAGCATTAACAGTCTTAGAGTTAAGGTGTAGTTGCTCTGCAATATCAACTACTTTTTGTCCTTTCGTGATCATCATCATGATTTGTAACTCACGTTCAGACAAACTTTGAAAAGGGCTTTCATCAGCAGATGAAAATTGGCTCAATGCCATTTGCTGTGCAATTTCAGGGGCGATATAACGCTGCCCACTGTGCACTTTACGAATTGCGCCTAATACCTCGTCTGGTGCTGCACTTTTAGTTAAATAAC
Source organism: Moritella dasanensis ArB 0140 (assembly GCF_000276805.1). Taxonomy (GTDB): domain Bacteria; phylum Pseudomonadota; class Gammaproteobacteria; order Enterobacterales; family Moritellaceae; genus Moritella; species Moritella dasanensis. Next base: position 3,200 of record NZ_AKXQ01000041.1, read on the forward strand.
CGGCACCACCTGCTTGCATTACTTTGCTTGGGAAAGGTTCTTCCGTGTGTATCGTTAATACGATAATTTTAATATCAGGGTTATTTCGTAAAATTTTACGTGTCGCTTCTAATCCGCCAATACCTGGCATGTTCATGTCCATCAAGATCACATCAGGCTGATTGTCTCGACAAAATTGAACGGCATCCTCTCCGCATGAAACTTCACCCACGACTTTAATACCACGTACATCTTCAAGAATTCGGCGAATTCCGGTACGGACTAATTCGTGATCATCGACAAGGAATACATTAATCAAAAGAATATCTCCGCATACACATACATACAATTTCTAGAGAGCATAATACATTAGATGGTCTAAAATAGTTGTTATTTTTGCTCTCTCGCTAGCCATATAAGCTAATATACTTATACCAAATAATAATATCATATTATATATCAATAATTTAATAAGGTTATGACTTTAAACTTAAAATGCGGTGCAGTTGGCAAAATAACAAATAGTTACTAAGAAAGGCGAATATTTCGGTCACTCTATAATTACTTATAAATATATCTAAAGCACATATACATTTTTATCGCTGATATTATAGTAGCTTATTAATTAGTCAGCATTGCTTATTGCTTGGCGTTAGAAATATGTTACATTTTGTCTACAGTTAGTGAAAAGGACAAACCCATGGAAAAACCGCAACCACAGTTAATAGAAAAACCTTATCCACCCGCAGATGATGATTGCTGTGGCGGTGGCGCTTGCTGCCCTTGTGTTTGGGATCATTATTATGCACAACGTAAATTATGGAATGCACAACGTGCAGCGCTGATTGAAGTAACAGCATAGAGTCGATGGGATGTGACGAATCAGTTTAGAATTGAATAAATGGGGTAAATCCCAGATAGCAAAAAGGCGCTACCTTTGCAGATAGCGCCCTTTCTATATAGATGGCGGAGGAGGAGAGATTTGAACTCTCGAGGAGCTATTAACCCCTGCTGGTTTTCAAGACCAGTGCATTCGGCCACTCTGCCACCCCTCCGCAGCAATGGAGCGTATAATAGAGATATGACAGCCACTTGTAAAGTAAAAACCCAAAGCCTGTAAACTTCGCACAAAATAAAACCAACTTGATCAACTTCCTAGCGACACAACAAACCAAGTTCTTAAAAAACAGCGCATTCGTGAAGTCTATCCGCAAAGTATCGATGACAATCAGCTAAACTAAAAAGTACAAGTGCAGACATAGTTCAGACATAGTGCAGGTATAGTTCAGGTATAGTTCAGGTATAGTGCAGAAAGCGTTTTAGAATAGCTCAGAGAACAGCGCTAAGAATAGTGCTGAAAATAGTGCTGAAAATAGTGCTGAAAATAGTGCTGAAAATAGTGCTGGAACACAGTCCGCGTGGGTAAGAATAAAGCTGTAGATGCAAAAAAGGCGCTACCTTTTCAGATAGCGCCCTTCTCTATATAGATGGCGGAGGAGGAGAGATTTGAACTCTCGAGGAGCTATTAACCCCTGCTGGTTTTCAAGACCAGTGCATTCGGCCACTCTGCCACCCCTCCGCAGCAATGAGCGTATAATAGAGACATGGCGGTCACTTGTAAAGTTCAACACGTTAAAAAAGCGGTCAAACAGTTTAAGCGTTTAATTTTCACTCGCTTCGCACTGTAATCCGACGATCTAACACAGAGACCCGCAATCGAGGTCAGTATTAGCATTACGTAAGACACGTATTTATCACTAGAAGGTGCTCTATGGAAGAACAAGCTGTCAAAATTACGATCTATCGCTGGGCTGGTGATTGGGGACCTTTTCATATTAAGATCCCTTGTGGCGAATGCGCACTCACCAAAGATATTGTCTTGGATACCCTCAAAAATGAATTAGAGGGCATCCCGGTCGCACTTGAGATCAAAGACTGGTTAAATGAATGGTGGAAGCCACTACTTAAAGGCGGTTGGCATGCGCCGATTGTCATGGTTGCAGATAAGGTAATCAGTCAAGGTCGTGCATTAAACCGCGGTGTCTTAACCCAAGCCGTCATCGAAGCACATTCTCAACAAGTGCCCATCACTGGTCAGCATATTTTTGGTAAGCAAAACTGCCCACACTGCCAACGAGCGAAAACATACTTACAACAAGCGAATATTGAATACACCTATCATGATGTGATCACCAGCCCTCGCGCCCTTTATGAGATGATTTCGAGAGTAAAGCCGTTAATCGATCCGAAACAACCAGTGACTGTGCCGCAAATATGGATAGAGGGACATTATGTTGGTGGCGCAGATGAGTTAAGTCATATCGTAAATCAAGATGTCGAGGCAAATACAGAACGCGGGCAATGCTCGCTGTCTGAGAAGTGATGAGGGTTGTGAGAGGTAACAAAAGTTATAAAAAGTATTGAGAAAGACTAGAATGCAAAAAAGGCGCTACCTTTGCAAGTAGCGCCTTTCTCTATATAGATGGCGGAGGAGGAGAGATTTGAACTCTCGAGGAGCTATTAACCCCTGCTGGTTTTCAAGACCAGTGCATTCGGCCACTCTGCCACCCCTCCGCAGCAATGGAGCGTATAATACAGAATTTAAAAAAAAGATAAAGCGTTTTAAAAAATTAATCGTGTTTTTAAGTCAAAAGACTTGTTTTTAACTTAATTGACTATAAATTAACTACATCGTCATATTATGTCGGAACTTTAGGGTATACTAAGACTCTAACTCGCAGTGTTAATTATTAAGGAAAGACACAATGCAACAACATACGATTCAGACTAAGTCGCAAGAAAGCGTACTAGCGACTAATAAGGTACTTCGCAATACCTATATGCTATTAGCGATGACACTCGCGTTTTCAGCGATCATTGCAGCTGCAGTAGTTTCATTAAACTTACCTGCGCCTGGCTTAATCATTACCCTTGTCGGTGTATACGGTTTAATGTACTTAACAGAAAAGAACCGTAACAACTCAATGGGTATTCTATTTGTATTCCTATTCACTGGTTTCTTAGGCTACACCGTTGGTCCACTTATTAGCAGATACATCGGTGCTGGTATGGGTGACATTGTTGTATTAGCATTTGCTGGTACTGCATTTACTTTCTTTGGTTTGTCTGCATACGTGCTTACAACGAAGAAAGATATGTCTTTCCTAAGCGGCATGATGACGGCAGGTTTTGTGGTATTAATCGTTGCAATGGTTGGTAACATCTTCCTCCAAATTCCAGCACTTAGCTTGGCTATCAGCTCAATGTTCATCATGTTCTCATCAGGTGCTATCTTGATGCAAACAAGTTCGATCATTAAAGGTGGCGAAACGAGCTACATCTCTGCGACTGTAACTATCTTTGTATCTCTGTATAATATCTTTGTTAGCTTATTACAAATTTTAGGTATTATGAGCAGCGACGATTAATTTCGTTGTTAGCAAATATAGCGCCTTATTAGTTAACTCGCGTTAATTTAAATACGAGTCATGCAGAATAGATTTAAGTTATCGAGCTAAACAGTTAGACTATATTTATAAGTGAAAAGCCTCGTTTAACGAGGCTTTTTTTGTTTTCCCTTTACGATTAGTTTATGCCCATGTTAATGATCAACGAACAAGAAATCGCAACCGACAAACAAGGTTACCTACTTAACTCCGCAGATTGGAGCGAAGCACTCGCACCTATTATCGCCGCGCAAGAAAGCATAGAGCTAAGCCCTTCCCATTGGGAAGTCGTGCTGTTTGTACGTAACTTCTATCTGCAATACAATACTTCCCCGGCTATTCGTGCATTAGTAAAAGCGATGGCGAAAAAACTCGGTGAAGATAAAGGCAACAGTATTTATTTATACAAGCTGTTCCCAAAAGGCCCTGCAAAACAAGCCACCAAAATAGCCGGATTACCTAAACCGGCTAAATGCCTTTAAAGTCCACTTTAAAAGGTACTTGTAAGCGTCCTTATAAAAGCCCCTTTAATTAGTGCGCTAACAAACGCTAGAAACAAAAAGCCCCGCTTCGTTATCGTCATAACTAAGCGGGGCTTTTTGTTTTACTCGTCGATTTAACCAACCAATTCTAGCAGGTCAGATTAACCTAGGTGCGTTAGACCGCCCATGTAACCTTGCAGTACAGCAGGTACTTCAACACGACCGTCTTCTAACTGGTAGTTCTCTAAGATTGCTACTAGTGTACGACCTACTGCTAAACCAGAACCGTTTAGTGTATGCAACAGTACTGGTTTCTTGTTGTCTTTAAGACGCGTACGCGCTTGTAGACGACGCGCTTGGAAATCTTCACAGTTAGAGACTGAAGAAATTTCACGATATGTTTTTTGTGCTGGAACCCATACTTCTAAGTCATATGTTTTTGCAGCGCCAAAGCCCATATCACCAGTACACAATGTCACTACACGGTACGGTAAGTTAAGCTTGATTAAGATGTTTTCAGCATGCTGACGCATCTCTTCAAGTGCTTCGTATGATTTTTCAGGATGTGCTAATTGCACCATCTCTACTTTATCAAACTGGTGCTGACGGATAAGACCACGTGTATCACGACCGTATGAACCCGCTTCACTACGGAAACAAGGTGTGTGCGCCGTTAAGCGTACAGGTAGGTCAGCTTCATCAGTGATGGTATCACGTGCAGTATTTGTTACTGGCACTTCAGCAGTCGGGATCAGGCTTAGACCTTGGCCTTCTTCTGTTGCTGGTTTAGTGTGGAACAGATCTTCACCAAATTTAGGTAATTGACCAGTACCATACAACGAATCAGCGTTAACAAGATAAGGTACATATAATTCTGTATAACCATGCACGTCAGTGTGAGTATCAAGCATAAATTGCGCGATAGCACGGTGCATACGAGCAATTTGGCCACGCATAACGATGAAACGTGAACCGGTAATTTTAACTGCGTTTTTAAAATCTAGACCGCCAAGCGCTTCACCTACGTCAACGTGATCTTTAATTTCAAAATCGAATTCTTTTGGTTGACCCCAACGCTTCAATTCTACGTTGTCATCTTCATCTTTACCGATTGGTGCAGATGGATGCGGTAGGTTTGGTAGTGACATTGCAATCGCTTCGATTTGAGTTAATAACTCAGCAAGTTCAGCTTTTGCAGCGTCAAGTTCTTCGCCTAATTTACCAACTTCAGCTAATAGTGGCTGAATATCTTCACCACTTGCTTTAGCTTTACCAATGGATTTAGAACGTACGTTACGATCATTCTGTAATTGCTCTGTACGGATCTGTAATGCTTTACGCTGTTCTTCTAACGATTTAATCGTCTCAACGTCTAGTTCAAAACCACGGCTCGCTAAACGCTGTTTAGCTTCTTCTATGTCTGCGCGAAGAAATTTAGGATCTAACATTCTTTACCTACTCTGCTTGTTTTATTTCGACCGGAGTACTATTTCTTGCACTGGGTCAGAAATGTCTGTTGGTATTATTAACTGATATTATTTTAACGTGTATTTACACTTTCATCACGGTATTTATACTTTAAATACCGGTCTTTATGTTCGAAATACTAAGCGCATACCTAAATATGCAACAAAAATACACACGAACACGTTTAAAGACACATTTAGCCCTGCTTTTAGCCACTGACCATCTTGTAATAACAACAACGAATCCATCGAGAATGTCGAAAAGGTAGTCAATGCACCAAGGAAACCGAGGCCGATAAGTTGGCGCCAAGGTTCTGCAGCGATAATGTTATCATCAAGTAAAGCAAACAATACCCCCATTAATAACGAACCCAGGATGTTGACGATTAACGTACCGAATGGAAATCCTTTACCGAGTATTGTGGTGGCCGTTTGGGCAATGAACGTGCGTAATACTGCGCCGCTGGCACCACCAAGTGCAACAAAACCGTATAATGCTAAATTATTCATCTGTAATACTCTGATTCTTTATAGGTGAAAGTGATAAGTACTCGTTATTTGTAGCGTTTTCTTGGGCTGTTAATATCGAGTTGATGTAAGTAATCAAGTTTTTGCTTAATTTGTTTTTCAACGCCACGATCAACAGGATGGTATAATTTAAGGCCTTGCAATGCTTCCGGCATATAACACTCGCCCGGTGCATACGCCCCGACTTCATCATGGGCATAACGATAATCATCACCATAACCAAGATCTGACATTAACTTCGTCGGGGCATTACGTAAATGCATCGGCACATCAAAATCAGGTTGTTCTTGTACCATCATTTTAGCTTTTGAAAATGCGGTGTAAACCGAGTTACTCTTGGCTGCAGATGCAAGGTATACAATCGCTTGGGCAATCGCGCGTTCGCCTTCATAGGCACCCACACGACTAAAGCAGTCCCATGCAGACACTGCAACTTGCATCGCTCTTGGATCAGCATTGCCAATATCTTCAGAGGCAATGGCTAGTAAGCGGCGAGCCACGTGCAGTGGATCACAACCACCCGCTAGCATACGGGCAAACCAATATAATGCAGCATCCGGTGATGAACCACGAATCGATTTATGTAGCGCAGACATCAGGTCGTAATAAAGCTCACCTTTATTATCAAAGCTATTCACCTTGCGACCAACAACAGACATCAGTCTTTCGAGGGTAACAAGTTTGCCCTGTCCTTCGTCTTCAACCATGTCATTTAACAGTTCAAGGTAATTTAAGCTCTTTCTGGCATCGCCATCAACTAACTCACACAGTTTTTCTTTCACGCCAGGGACAAAGTTAAAGTTAACCTTGGCTAAACCACGGCTATCCGCTAATGCTTGATCGACAACTTGTTCGATTTCCTCTGCGGTTAACTTCTTCAGCACATACACACGGGCACGTGAGAGCAAAGCGTTGTTTAATTCAAATGACGGGTTTTCGGTCGTCGCGCCGATAAAGATGATGGTGCCATCTTCGATATGCGGTAAAAATGCGTCTTGCTGACTTTTATTAAAACGATGCACTTCATCGACAAATAAGATGGTGCGGAAACCTTGGATGGCATTATCTTTGGCTTTTTCTATCGCTAAACGAATATCTTTGATACCCGATGTAACCGCATGCACACGCTCAACTTTAGCATCACAATAATGGGCAATCATTTCGGCGATCGTGGTTTTACCTGTACCAGGTGGTCCCCACAGAATCATTGAATGGGCATGCCCCGCTAATAGCGCGCGGTGTAAGGGTTTGCCTTCACCAAGAATGTGCGTTTGGCCAATATATTGCGACATTTTTTGTGGTCGCATTCTGGCTGCTAGCGGTTGAAAATCAGGACTAAAATCAAGTGACATCGTATTATTCATTAGCGTTGGTCATCTATATCTGTATCTTCCGGGATAATAAAATTAAACAACGCAGGATCCATCTTGTTCATTGTCTTATGATTTGTTAGTGCAAACTGACTGTTTTGGCCTTGTTGCTCTTGTACCGAAAACTGGGATATTTCACCTTGTGCAAACTGTAAGGTAAAGATCGCTGCAGCCGGATCATTGGGGGTAATAACCGTATACACACCGGCTTGTTTGGTGACGCGATACGATTCCCATGACGCTTGCTGAGAACCTGCAATTAACATGAAGGGGGTATTAGCAATTGCATCTTTAAGTGAGTAAATACTAACTTGTTCAACAAATGGGTTATAAAACCACAGACTTTCACCATTCGATACGATCAATTGTTCATCCGGAGACGTCGTTTCCCAGCGGAATTGATTCGGACGTTGTAACTGCATCACGCCTTGTGCGGTATCTAGGTTATCACCCTCGGCCGACGTCACTGTTTGGGTAAAGTCAGCACTGAATGGTTTTAACTGAGTAAGTTGACTTTGTAATTCTTCTTTTACGCTTTGCGCGTGCGTTAGCATAGAGGCAGTCATTAGCACTGCCGTTACGATAATTTTTTTAAATGACATGTTATCTCTCATAAACTAATCCTTTGGTGGCGGTGGCGCCAATACTTCTCGATTACCGTTATGTCCCGGTGAACTCACAATGCCCTGCACTTCCATCTCTTCGACAATACGTGCTGCACGGTTATAACCGATTTTAAATTTACGTTGTACGCCTGATACAGAGCCTCGGCGCGTTTCTGTTACGTGGTATACGGCTTGATCAAATAACTCATCGACATCTGACGAGCCTTCTGCGACTTCACCTGGTAATAGGCTATCAGCCGTTGTTTCACCCTGTAAAATTTCTTCAATATAATCCGGCGCACCACGTAATTTCCAATCCGCGACCACACGGTGTACTTCATGGTCGTCAACAAATGCGCCATGCACACGAATCGGGACACTGGTGCCAGCAGGCTGATACAACATATCACCCATACCCAGCAGCGTTTCAGCACCGCCTTGATCAAGAATAGTACGTGAATCAATCTTACTTGATACTTGGAATGCAATACGTGTCGGGATATTCGCTTTAATCAGACCCGTGATCACATCAACTGAAGGACGCTGGGTTGCTAAGATTAAATGAATACCGGCAGCACGGGCTTTTTGGGCAATACGTGCAATTAATTCTTCAACTTTCTTACCGACAATCATCATCATGTCAGCAAACTCATCCACGACAACCACGATAGACGGCAGTTTAGTTAACGCAGGCGCTGTCGCATCCATACTGTCACCCGGTTTCCACAATGGATCGAGGATTGGCTGACCCGCATCAATAGCTTGTTGTATTTTACTGTTAAAACCAGCGAGATTACGCACACCAACCGCGGATAATAATTTATAACGACGTTCCATTTCACCCACACACCAACGCAACGCATTGGCGGCATCTTTCATGTCAGTAACAACTTCGGTTAATAAATGTGGGATACCTTCGTACACAGAAAGTTCCAACATTTTTGGATCGATCATGATCATGCGCACTTCTTCTGGCGATGCTTTATACAGCAAACTCATGATCATCACGTTCACACCAACCGATTTACCCGAGCCCGTGGTACCCGCGACCAGTAGATGTGGCATTTTAGCCAGATCAACCACCACAGAGTCACCGGCAATATCGTGGCCTAATACCATTGATGTTTTTGATTTAGCGTCCATAAATGATGGACTCGACATCACATCTTTCAGGAACACAGTTTCTCGGTATTTGTTCGGTAGCTCTAAGCCAATGACCGATTTACCAGGAATAACTTCAACAACACGCACACTCATGGCTGACAGTGAACGCGCTAAATCTTTCGATAATGCGGTGATCTTACTGACTTTAATACCCGGTGCTAAATCGAGTTCAAAACGAGTAATAACAGGCCCAGGATGGACATCGACCACTTTCGCTTTAATATTAAACTCGAGCAGTTTTTCTTCGACTAAACGCGCTACGTGATCGAGTTCTGCTTTTGATATCGGATTGGCTTTTTTATTGGGTTTATCTAATAACTCTAAACCGGGTAATAAGGCGACGGGTTTTTCTTTAAATTGTAACTGATTGGTTGAGACAACTTGGTCTCCGACAATTTCAAAGCCGTTACCAGTGCCGTTATTATTAATCTGGAATACTGGTGCCAGTGCCGGTTCATCTTGCTGATCGGCAACTTGCTCTAAACCTTGATCGACAGTCTGCTGATTTATATCAGCTGTATTAAAGCTACTTACATCAATCACATTGTTATGATTTACCTGAACGTCATTTTCAAACTCATCGTCTTGTGTCGTATCAATTGCTGAATCATTAAACTGAGTACGATCAAATTGAGCGTTATCAAATTGGCTGTTATCAAACTCGGGCATATCGAAAGCTGACATTGACGGTTCTTGTCGTGATGCCGCATTATCCACAGCAGTAAATGACATGTTAGTAACGTCATTATCTTCAGCAATGTATTCAGACTCTAATGGCAATGATACCTTGTTAGAATTGATTTGATGTTCATCATTTTCGACGTCGGCAACCTCTTCGCTCGCACCTTTAGCAGACCGTTTTTCAGTTAATTGTTTTATCTTATCAAGGCTAAATTGACCCGCGTTAATAGCGCTAGCGCCAAGCATATCGACAATAGTTAACCAAGAAATGCCCGTTAACAAGGTAAAACCAATGGCCACAAAACTCAATAAAATGAGCGTTGAGCCTAATACACCAAATAGTTCACTGATTGCTTGCTCGACAACATCACCAATTAAACCGCCCGATGAGAAATAATACAGATCATCAAAGTTAACCGATGCCAGCCCACACACACCAATAAGTAATAATAATGCGCCGATCATACGTAAACCGACGGTAAAAAAGTCGATTTCATCAAGCTGTCTTGGGCGCCAAAATATAAACCAAGCAAATGATACAAACGCCAGGGGTATCGCAAACGCATAAAGACCGAAGGTAAAAAACAACACATCTCCGGTCCATGCTCCTAATGAGCCAGCGGCATTTTTAACCGGACCTTGCCAGCTCGTTTGCGACCATGATGGGTCTGCAGGATCAAAAGTCACTAATGCAACCATTGCATAACAAGCAATAAAGGTAGAAAAAATGAATCCGACTTCGAAAACTCGCTGAATACCAGATAATGGCGCAAGGTATTTAGATGGAATGGCTAAATTAAATTTGTTCATCTTGATTTATGACTCTTGAAGGCGACGATGGTACGTTATCAATTATACCTAAGCTACTTCAAGATGCTATATCAGCAAACCGTAATAAGGTAGCTTGGGTATATGAGCTATCAACTTTAAATAAATGCTGGAAACAAAACAAGCGGCAATATGCCGCTTGTTAGATTATTTATCACTTTATTTGCGTTAATCGAAGATTACGCGAAAAGATTATGTCTAAAGAGTTAAATTAACGCGTTTTAATAACTAAACGGTTACTTTGTTTAACTTCTTCCATAACAACATAAGTACGTGTGTCGTTAACACCCGGTAAACGTAATAACGTTTCACCCAGTAAACGACGGTAAGCTGACATGTCGCATACACGTGTTTTTAATAAATAATCAAAATCGCCAGATACTAAATGACATTCTTGAATTTCTTCAAGTTCTTGAACAGCTTTGTTGAATTGCTCAAATACATCAGCAGCACCACGATTTAAGGTAATTTCAACAAAAACAAGCAATGAAGCATCCAGAAACTGTGGATTTAGAATTGCGGTGTAACCTGTAATATATCCTTGGCGTTCTAAGCGACGTACGCGCTCTAAACATGGCGTAGGGCTTAAACCTACACGTTTCGACAACTCTACATTGGAAATTCGGCCGTCTTTTTGTAATTCATTAAGAATATTACGGTCGATTCGATCTAGTTCCTTCATTGGTCGAGTTTTTACTTCCATCATTATTGTTTCCACCCTTTACGTCCCAGTAAAACTTTGTTTTTCAAATAATCCATTCATTTGAATACGCCATAGTTAGAAGCAACTTAAAGTGCTAGCTAAATTCTAACCAAGATTATAATAGCCTACAATAATTCAATTTACGAGGCTTATGTTACGTTTCACACTCTATAGAGAAACATAATATTTACAAAGACGCTGCTTGCATAACAATAGGCTAACATCGATGCTTTATGTAATAACCAGCGAAATAGACGTTTCGTTGGCTTAAACAGACATTAACAGAACATTAATTCCATTGAAAGGGCCGATATGCAAAATATATAGCTGAACCGTGGTTTTTACTATTTTTTCATTATTTTGCATTTTTATGCATTTTAAAATTATATTTTTACTCTACTATTTACCCAGCGCCACAAAGTTTTTACAATTGACCACAATTATTGGTATTAAAGGAATCGTAATGAGTAATATAAAGCACTGCCGTCTACTTATATTAGGCTCAGGTCCAGCTGGATACACCGCCGCTGTTTATGCTGCGCGCGCCAATCTAAACCCAGTACTCATCACTGGGATTCAACAAGGCGGTCAATTAACAACGACCACTGAAGTTGAAAACTGGCCGGGTGATGCAGAAGGTCTAACCGGCCCTGCACTCATGGAACGTATGAAAGAGCACGCAGAACGTTTTGAAACTGAAATCGTTTTTGATCATATCAATGATGTTGATTTATCAGTGCGCCCATTTAAGTTAAAAGGTAATGACGTAGAGTACACTTGTGATGCATTGATCATTTGTACTGGCGCATCGGCAAAATACCTTGGCCTACCTTCAGAAGAAGCATTCAAAGGCCGTGGCGTATCTGCTTGTGCGACCTGTGATGGTTTCTTCTATCGTAACCAAAAAGTAGCTGTTGTTGGTGGTGGTAATACCGCGGTTGAAGAAGCGCTTTACCTATCAAACATCGCTTCTGAAGTGCACTTAATTCACCGTCGTGAAGAATTCCGTAGTGAAAAGATCTTAACGAAGCGCTTACAAGAAAAAGTAGCGAACGGTAATATCACACTGCACCTAAACAAAACACTCGACGAAGTATTGGGTGATGACATGGGTGTAACCGGCGTTCGCGTTCGTGATACACGTACTGACGAAGCAAGTGAATTTGATGTAATGGGTGCCTTTATTGCTATTGGTCACCAACCAAACACAGACTTATTCATTGACCAACTAGACATGAAAGATGGCTACTTGAAAGTAAATTCAGGCACAGAAGGTTTCGCAACGCAAACCACTATCCCTGGTGTATTTGCGGCGGGTGACGTATCTGACCACATTTACCGTCAAGCGATTACGTCAGCAGGAACAGGCTGTATGGCTGCGTTAGATGCTGAACGTTTTCTTGATGGATTAGGCGATTAATCAGTCTATCCTGCTAAGGTGATACCCTATTTTTTCAAGATATTCAGGGTATCACCTTTTTCCAGACCTCAGCTTTTTCAAGCGCTAACCTTTTTCAAGATCCACTCTATATGCCAATCTATTTACCAGAACTGAATCATGACTTAACTTACTTCCCAGCAGTTAATACTGCATTAACCGATCCTGATGGTTTACTGGCGATGGGTGGCGATCTCAACCCGCAAAGACTAGTGAATGCTTACCAGCAGGGGATCTTCCCTTGGTTTGAAGACGACCAGCCGATTCTGTGGTGGTCACCCAGCCAGCGCATGGTATTAACGCCCGGTCAGATGCACATATCCCGTAGCTTACGTAAGTCTTTTCGGCGTCAAAATTTTACCCTGTCTATTAATAATGCCTTTGCAGAAGTGATTGAATCTTGCGCTGAACCGCGTGGCTATGCCAGTGATACCTGGATAACCGATACCATGCAAGATGCGTATTTACAGCTGCATGATATGGGCTTTGCCCACTCTATCGAAGTATGGCAGGACGGGCTATTAGTTGGCGGGTTATATGGTTTATATATTGGTGATATTTTCTGTGGTGAATCGATGTTCCATACCGTTACCGATGCGTCTAAAATTGCCTTTATCGGTTTGCAGCAACAACTCGCGCGTATTGGCTGTAAATTGATCGACTGCCAATTACATAATGAACACTTAGCGTCATTAGGGGCAACTGAAATTAGCCGCGAAAGCTTCATCACCCAGCTCAACAATCGAAACACCACAATCAAGCAGCACCAATGGCAGCCTCAAGCGCTTGTATTAGACTTAATAAGTAAGACCAATATAACGGGAGCACAATATGATTAAAGTCGCCTTAACGCCTCCCATGCCTTGCAGCTATCTAAAAGATCAACAAGAACAGATTTTCGTTGTTCAAGATGATGATTTACATAATCAAGCGGGTTATGAAGTGTTGCTGCTGAACGGTTTTCGTCGCAGCGGTAATGACGTCTATCGCCCGCATTGCCAACATTGTCAGGCATGCCAATCAATCCGTATTGATAGTACGCGGTTTAAACCAAGTAAAAGTCAGAAACGCTTACTGAACAAAAACAAAC
>NZ_AKXQ01000042.1 GCF_000276805.1 Moritella dasanensis ArB 0140
ACCTTGACGTCTTTCGTCGTAGCCAGGCTGCGTATAATACGGCAACCAGTTTCGAAGTCAAGCACATATTAATGCTTTATTCAGGAAGTTTAAAAACTAACCGAAGTTGATTTAAACACCTTACTGAACGACGCTTGCCGTGTCAGTGAGGCGCCATTATAGGGATTTAACCTTTACAGGCAAGTGATTTATAAGAAAATAATATAGCACTATCCAGCTTGGTTGTTTACCATGCTATTTGCACATTTAACTAACATTCATGACTATATAAGGACAACAATGAGCACTTCACTTCGAGAATACCAAGGAATAGCACCCAAAATAGCTAACTCTGCTTATATAGATAAGTCAGCAGTCTTAATCGGCGATATAACCATAGCCGATGATGCAAGCATATGGCCACTGGTTGCTGCACGTGGTGATGTAAATAGGATTTCGATTGGTGCCCGTACTAACGTACAAGATGGTTGCGTATTACATGTCACCCGAAAAAGTCCAGCAAACCCAAATGGCATTCCACTACTTATTGGTGACGATGTTACCGTTGGCCATAAAGCCTTATTACATGCTTGTACCATTGGTGACCGAGTATTAATAGGCATGGGTGCAATTGTTCTGGATGGTGCGATTATTGAAGCTGACGTCATGATCGGTGCGGGTACTTTGGTGCCACCAAGAAAAACATTAAAAAGTGGTTACCTGTATATTGGCAGTCCAGCAAAGCAGGCAAGACCATTATCGGGTGAGGAAATCGCATTTTTAAAACTATCAGCCGATAACTACGTTATTCTGAAAAATGAGTATATTGCTGATAGTCAGTAATGTAATAAACAACTCAGCCTAAACCAAAATATCCCTCTAATCGTGTTAGAGGGATATGACATACGACTATTTAATCGTTTTTCTTAATTCGGTGAGTACGGGCAACATGACTGGCGTTATACCACGCCACACTTTAAAACTTTCTGCAGCCTGTCCAACCAACATCCCTAAACCATCAATGACTAACTCTGCACCTTGCTCTATTGCCCATGAATTAAAAGCAGTCGCATCTGCTTTATACATCATGTCATAACAAACGGTTCCTTTACGGACAAGTGTCGGGGCAATAGGAGGAACTAAACCAGAAAGACTTGCAGAGGTAGAATTAATGATAAGGTCAAAATCACCCACTAATGCAGTAAAACGACAAGCATTAACATTGCCTTTATCCTGAAAGAGGGTCGCTAACGCATGTGCCTTGGCATCAGTTCGATTGGCGATAACCAGTTCTTGGATACCTTGATCTAATAATGGACCAATGACACCACGTGCAGCACCGCCAGCTCCTAGTAACAGGATACGTTTATTAGCAAGTTCCATATATTGCTGTAAATCATGTACAAGACCAAAGCCATCAGTATTATCACCGATCACATCACCATCTGCAGTCAATACTAATGTATTAACGGCACCAGCGAGCTTTGCTCTCGGTGTGAGTTGCTGCGCAAATGCAAACGCTTCTTCCTTAAAAGGAACCGTAATATTGCAACCTTTACCACCTTGCGAAAAAAAGGCTGTCATTGCTTGAGCAAAACCATCAATAGGTGCTTCGATTGCTTGATAACTCAATTGCTGTGCTGTTTGCTGCGCAAATAGGGTGTGGATCATCGGTGATTTACTGTGGTTTATTGGATTACCAAATACGGCATAACGATCCATACTGCACAACTCCTGTAATGAGATAGATAAATAAGCACCTAGTAAACAACGTTCTAGCTGTAATGGTCAATAGATATTAACGAGATAAAAATACTTAGCGGTAGATTCGGCCAGTCACAGCGTCAGTGATCGTCGTTGGTTGTGCAAGTTCACCAACCGTTTCATCAACAATAGCGCCAAGTAGGGGGGCAAGTTGTTGAGTGACTTCTGCCGTTGTCACGCATGGCGTTAGTCCCGTTAAATTAGCACTGGTAGAAGTAATAGGTCCACCAAAAGCCAAACACAATCTTTGAACCGTCGGATGTGCAGAAACACGAACAGCAATACTATCAAATTGTCCGGTTAACCATTTGGGTACTTGCGCTTTAGCTGGCATAACCCAAGTCGCAGGACCAGGCCAAGTTTGATTAATGCGTTCTATTTGCTGAACGGTTAATTTACTCAAATCAACATAGTGCTCTAATTGCGCTAAATTAGCAGCAATCAAGATCAAGCCTTTTTCAATCGGGCGTTGTTTAATGGTTAATAGGCGTAGTACGGCTGTTTCATTCATTGGATCGCAACCCAAGCCAAATACAGCTTCAGTTGGATAAGCAATAACTTGCTGGTTGTGTAACGCGGCAACTGCGTTGCTAATAGCGGTTAAATTGTTCACAGGAATATATCTATTATTAATAGTCATAAATAAAAATGGTAGCTTACGCTACCATTTCTTACTCTATAACGACAGTTATAAGCTTAGTTTATTACCAATTACAGCGACAGTGCTTTTAACTTAATTTGTAATGCTGCATCTTTAGCTATAATGCTTTCTGCATTCGCTTGACGCTCAGCTTTTACTTTAGCCGCCATCTCTGGATTACCGATTGCTAACATTTGTGCTGCAAGGTAACCCGCATTTTTAGCACCAGCACTACCGATTGCTACAGAAGCAACAGGTACACCACCAGGCATTTGCACTGTTGATAGTAAAGCATCCATACCTTGTAACGGGCCTGCGTCAATTGGTACACCAATAACAGGATGAGTAGTAATACCTGCTACTGCGCCAGCTAAATGCGCAGCAAGACCTGCTGCACAGATAAATACAGCACAACCACGACTTTCAGCATCAGTCACATACGCATGTGTCGCTGCTGGAGTACGGTGAGCAGAAGTTACTTTCACTTCGTACTTAATTTCAAATGATTTAAGTACGTTCAGTGTCGCCTGCATGACAGGTAAATCTGAATCTGAGCCCATTAATACTGCAACAAATTGTGTAGACATAATTATTCCCTTTCCGTATGAGTTATTTTTAATTGGTTAAATTAATCGATAGTGTTGATCACTATTCTAATAAAGCACGCTTATAGCCACAGCTTTTCTGTGGACAGATAAGTTGTTTTCCATTACTGGTTTTCTTTTCCACTAAAATACCCCAATGACACTCAGGGCATTCTTCTGAAACAGGTTTGAAATTAATAATGTATTTACACTTAGGGTATTTATTACAAGAATAAAATATCTTTCCGAAACGCGATTTCTTCTGCAGTAAATCACCCGATTTACACTGTGGACAACTAATGCCAGTCTCATCTGGTGTTTCTGTTTTGGACATATAATTGCAAGTAGGAAATTGGGTGCAACCGATAAAGAAGCCATAACGGCCACGCTTCAGTGCGAGCTCATGCTGACATTCAGGACATTCTGAGCCGACAAGGACTTTGTCATCTTCGAAATGGGATTGATTTGATAATGGGCGTGAATAATCACAAGTTGGATAATTATTGCAACCTAAAAAAGGCCCCGATTTGGCATTCTTAATACTTAACTCAGCACCGCATTGCGGGCACGTCTCGTACTCTTTCTCCAAGGCATGTTCATGAACTGTAAATAATTTGTCGTCATTTTTAGACATTTGAACAATTTTTAAGTGAATAATTGATGGGCGAATATTAGCAAAATTGACATTTTATGCCAGTATTTAATGTAATTAAAATCACCCGATCACTGTATCATGAAAGTTTAATGCAAGTAGTTGTGCTCTTTAGCATGCACTAATTCTTCCATTTGCAAATAGGCTTCCTCACCGTCAGGCACGTTGAATAACACCATTAAAATGACCCACTTAATATCATCGAGATCTAAATTAGTATTTTCCAATTCAACTAATCGCGCAATTGCCATTTCTCTGGTTTCAATATTAAGTACAGAAATATGTTCTAAAAAGAGGAGAAAACCACGACATTCAGTATTGATATAGAATTGCTCAGCGTCAGTGTAAACTCGCATCGAGCTCACACTAGATACCTGTAGATGTGTTTGCACACCACCATCACGCATCTCGACTAAATTCTCAATCCATGTCATTGCTTTAAGTATTTCAGCTTCAGCAAAACCAGCCTCAAGTAACTCATCGAGCAAGTTATCTCGATCAACTAAAAACTCAGATTCATTTTGTTCATAAAAATTTTCGAAAAGATAAATCAGTACATCTAACATTAGCCCCTCCGTTGCGATCTCACATAACCACCAGGCACAGCATTGATCCAGTTATCAAGTTCTAGTTCAATTAAACTCGTTAATACTTGGCTAACGGGTTGTTGGCTGCGCTCAGCAATTAGATCTGCTGTCGTTACTTCATAACCGACACTATCTAAGATAATTTGATTTGGCAATGAAACAGTTTCTGGATCCGCGCTGAACAGGTCTGTTTGTTCAAAATTCGTACGTACATTTATATATGTAAGTTCATCGGTAATATCGCTGGTTTGAGTAATCAACTTAGCCCCCTGCTGGATTAAAAAATGGCAGCCAGCAGCCATCGGATTATCAATCGCCCCAGGCAGCGCAAAGACTTCTCGGCCTTGTTCAAGTGCACAACGTGCTGAAATTAATGAACCGCTGTTCAATGCGGCCTCTATCACTACAACACCCAGTGATAAGCCACTGACGATTCGATTACGACGGGGAAAATGTTCTGGTCTGGCTTGGGTAAAAGGACTAAATTCAGAAACTAATGCGCCGTGTTCTCGGATCTGCTGCGCTAATTTTTGGTGACGTTTAGGATAAATATTGGCTAACCCCGTCCCTAACACCGCAATAGTATGCCCTTTGGCTGCGAGTACACTGCGGTGACACTCACTATCGACGCCAATAGCAAGACCACTGGTGACAACTAATCCCACCTGAACGAGTTCTGCAGCAAAACTGTGGGCATGCCGCTTGCCATAATAACTTGGCGCGCGCGTACCAACCATGGCGATTTGTGGTTTCGATATTAATTCAACATTACCTTCGACATACAAAAGCAAAGGGGGTGAAGGGATATTTTTTAATGCCAATGGGTACTGACTTGTGGTGATTGGGAGCAAGTAACGATTATCTTGTTCTGCAAGCCAAGTTAAGGTGTGATCAATAGCCGCCCAGTTTGGATTGAGTATGGCCTGTTGCTGCGCAGTATCTAAACCAAGCGATTGTAGATACTGCGCAGACCCGGTAAATAATTTAGCTAATGATGTTTTTTGCAGTAATTTTAGCGCCCTACTGCCCCCTATTTTCGGAACATCGCATAACGCTAACCAATACTTATCTTGCTCATTAACCATAATTACACTTTACACTCTAGTTATCATAAGTTACTTACCTTATCGTTAAGTTTAATCACTTGTGAGCTATGTGTAATAAGCGCAAGGCTAACTTTGTCGTAAACTTTGAACACCATCATTTCTCCGACTCGTTCATCTGGGAGCTGTAGCTCATTTTTATCAGAAAATAGCTTATCGTATTGATTAACTTGATCACTATAGTCAAAGTCTAGATCTTGCTCATGACGGATAATCGTTTTACCGCGTTTTAAGACGGCAAACACATCTCCGGCACCAACGCTGTCGCGCCAGCCACGATTGATGACCACAACGTCATTTTTACCAATCGCACTGTATTGTTCATCAGCCGCGACAATCAAACCATCATCAGCCAACTGAAAATTACGCGGTTGGAAATAAACCGGTAATCGATCTTGTTCTGGCATCGGCAGTAATCGGTCACCTTTACGCGCTTCTTTACTACTTTTCAAAATCAGTAATTTTGCAGGGATCGTTTCAGTACCGGTATTAACAACCCGCGCTATCGCAATGAACTCGACTTCGTTACCTAATTTTTCATTAGTAACAGGATCTGTATATGTACGACCACGGCGATAAATACCGTATTGACCCGGTTTTAACGAGCTTGATGCAAAAATACTGTGACCAACAATAAATGTACTATTACCATCATTATTGCCTAAGATCACAGGAGCCTGTTTTAATTTATCATCGGCAGCGACGTAGTCACGACTTAAAAAAGAATTGATTAATTTTAACGGGATTGTCGGAATAGCGCGGCTACCTTTTAATTCAGGTCGCGCTTTAGGGGACACTTTTAATATCCGCTTACGAACATGATTACGAACTAAACGGGGTTGTCCATCAACAAAGATTAATTGTAGTTTATCACCGGGGTAGATAAGATGCGGATCATCAAGTTCCGGGTTGGCATCCCATAACTGCGGCCATAACCACGGACTCTGTAAATACTTATTTGATATATCCCAAAGCGTATCACCGTCTTTGACGATGTATTCAGTGGGATATTGATTTTTTAAGTTTAAGCTATCAGCATGCGCTAAAAAGGGTAAAATAGCAGCCAAAGCAAAGATCAAACGACGTTTTATGGACATATCCTTTCCTAATTGTTGTTTGAACGCTTATATTTATAGTGATTATTGTAACGTTATACGTCAAAATTAAGCGTTATTTGAATCCATTCAAAATAAGAAAGTACCATGGCTATATTAGAAGTTTTACACTTTCCTGATGATCGATTAAAAATGATTGCTCAACCTGTGCAGGAAATCACACTAGCGACGCAAACCATCATCGATGACATGCTCGAAACCATGTATGCCGAAGAAGGCATCGGGTTAGCCGCTGTACAAGTCAATATTTTACAACGTATTGTTGTTATCGATGTGTCAGGAACACGTAATGAACCTCTAGTCCTTATAAACCCAGTCATTACCGAAAAATCCGGCGATACGGGAATTGAAGAAGGCTGCCTATCGGTACCAGATTCACGGGCTTTTGTCTCACGCGCAGAAAGCGTAACAGTGACAGCAATAGACCGTGAAGGTAATGAGCTTACACTAGAAGCCCATGATTTATTAGCCATTTGTTTACAGCACGAATTGGATCATCTAGATGGTAAACTGTTCATTGACTATTTATCACCGTTAAAGCAGTTAAGAATTCGGAAAAAGCTAGAAAAACTAGCACGTCAAAATAAATAAGAATACAAAATAGGAATTAACCTTGACCAAACCATTACGCATTATTTTTGCAGGCACCCCTGATTTTGCCGCAAAACACCTCTCTGCATTACTTAATTCAGAGCATCAAGTGATCGCGGTATATAGCCAACCCGATCGCCCAGCAGGTCGCGGCAAAAAATTAAAACCAAGTGACGTAAAACAACTTGCTGTTAGCCATGACATTCCTGTATATCAACCCGCTAGTTTACGTAATGAAGAAGCACAACAAGCATTATCGGCATTAGATGCGGATTTGATGGTTGTCGTGGCGTATGGTTTGATCTTGCCACAAGTGGTATTGGATACGCCGCGTTTAGGTTGTATTAACGTACACGGTTCATTATTACCAAGATGGCGTGGTGCAGCACCAATCCAGCGTTCAATCTGGGCCGGTGATGCAGAAACAGGCGTCACTATTATGCAAATGGACTTAGGCCTTGATACAGGTGCTATGTTGCATAAAGTAACCTGTCCGATTGCGGTTGATGAAACCAGTGCCAGTTTATATGACAAACTTGCCGAGCTTGGTCCACAAGGTTTGCTAGAAACATTAGCACAAATCAGTGACAACACTGCCGTTGCTGAAGTGCAAGATGACGAACAATCAAACTATGCAGCAAAACTAAGTAAAGAAGAAGCCAACATAGATTGGACTCAATCTGCTGTAGAAATTGAACGTCAAGTACGTGCTTTTAACCCTTGGCCTGTAAGCTATACACAAATTGCCGAACAAAATGTTAAGATCTGGCAAGCAAGCGTGAGTGAAGAAACCACTAACGCGCAACCAGGCACCGTACTAGCAGCAACAAAAATCGGCATCCAAGTTGCTACGGGTGATGGCGTATTAACGCTATTAAACCTGCAACTTGCCGGGAAAAAAGCCATGCCAGTTCAAGACATCCTAAACGCTCGTAAAGAGTGGTTTACTGTTGGTCAATTACTAAATTCTATTTAATACTTATAACCGCTCAATCGTATTGGGCGGTTTTACCTCGGATATATATACATGAAAACCAGAGCTAGCGCCGCAAAAGTACTTTACCAAGTTGTTGATAGAGGTCAGTCATTGACGACAGCCTTACCAATTGCTCAGCAATTATTACCAGCCAAGGATCGTGCTTTACTACAGGAGATCTGTTACGGCGTACTGCGCTGGTTACCGCGCCTCGAGTTTATTAGTCGCCAATTAATGAGCAAACCATTAATCGGTAAACAAAGACCTGTGCACTTCTTAATTTTGGTGGGTTTATATCAGTTAAAATACATGCGTATCCCTGCTCATGCTGCAGTAGCAGAAACAGTAAACGCAATCAAAGTATTAAAATCACCTAAATTAAGTGGTTTAGTTAATGCTATTTTACGTAATTACCAACGTCAACAAGACGACCTAGAAACGCTAGCAGACGGTAATGATGCCTGTAAATTTGGTCATCCAGGTTGGTTAATCAAACGTATTAAAGCTGCTTACCCAAAACAGTGGCAAGCGGTATTAATAGCCAACAATGAACGCCCACCAATGTGGATCCGCGTGAACGAGCAGCATCATAACCGCGCAGATTATCAAGCATTACTCGCAGCAGACGAGATCGTTGCTGAGATAGTAGAAAGTGCAGATTCAGCATTACGCTTAGAAAAACCGACTGATGTGTACAAACTTGCAGGTTTTGCTGAAGGCCACAGTTCAGTACAAGATGGCGCAGCGCAATTTGCAGCGCAATTCTTAGATGCTCAACCAGGTGAGCTAGTACTTGATGCATGTGCAGCACCCGGAGGCAAAACAGCCCACATTTTAGAGCGACAACCGGCACTTAAACACCTTGTTGCGGTAGATTTTGATGAAACGCGTCTAGCACGTGTACAAGAAAATTTAACGCGTATGCAGTTAGAGGCTGAGTTAATTCACGGTGATGCAAGCAAGCCTGAAGATTGGTGGAAAGGTGACAAATTCGACCGTATCTTATTAGATGCGCCTTGTAGTGCAACCGGTGTAATTCGTCGTCACCCTGATATTAAATGGCTACGTCGCGACAGTGATATTGCCCCATTAGTACAACTGCAAGCAGAAATCTTAGATGCGATGTGGCTGCAACTAAAACCAGGTGGCACCTTGTTATACGCAACCTGTTCTATTTTACCGGCAGAAAACAGTGAACAGATTAGTCAATTTGTTGCTCGCACGCCGGACGCAATGCTAGTTCCATTAATCGCAAACAGTGATGATCAAGCATTTAGCTGGCAGATCCTACCGAATACCCAAGGTATGGATGGTTTCTTCTACGCGAAGTTACAAAAAAAAGCTTAACGGTATAGCCGCTATAGCCAACTGATACATCATTATCAGTTGGCTATAAACTATTGGCGTTATTAAACTTTTTTCTTGATTGAACATTTTCTTTATTAAACACTGGCTTAGTTCGACTTTAACTTAGATAGGCGTAGAATAGCGAAATCAAACAGATCACGACAATTTTATTTGGTGCGAGGTTAAATGAAAATTATCATTATTGGTGCAGGCCAAGTCGGCGGCACACTAGCTGAAAATTTAGTCGGTGAGAATAATGACATTACCATTATCGACCGCGATGGCAACAGCCTAAGAAACTTACAAGATAAATTTGATTTACGGGTTGTGGAAGGTCACGGGGCTAACCCAGACGTACTGCGCGAAGCAGGTGCACAAGATGCAGATATGCTCGTTGCAGTAACCAACAACGACGAAACCAATATGATCGCCTGTCAAATTGCTTACACCCTCTTTAATACCCCAAATAAAATCGCGCGGATCAGAAACGAATCTTATCTAAACCACAAAGACACCTTGTTCCATAACGGTGCGATTGCGGTTGATCATTTAATTGCACCCGAGCAACTCGTTACCGATTATATTAAGCGTCTTATCGACTACCCTGGCGCATTGCAAGTGGTTAACTTTGCCAATAACAAAGTCGGACTGGTGGCATTGAAAGCTTATTACGGCGGTCCATTGGTTGGTAATGCGCTAGCCGCATTGCGTGAACACATGCCCAATGTTGAAGCGCGTGTAGCGGCGATTTTCCGTCAAGGTAAACCGATCCGGCCACTCGGCACCACGATTATTGAAGCCGATGACGAAGTTTTCTTTGTCTCTGCAAGTAATAATATCCGCGCGGTGATGAGTGAGTTACAAAAACTCGAAAAACCTTATCGTCGTATTATTATTGCAGGCGGTGGTAACATTGGCGCAGCGCTCGCAAGTCGTTTAGAACGTGATTACTCGGTCAAACTCATCGAACGTAATATTACCCGCGCCGAACAGTTATCAGAAATGCTCAACAATACCATCGTGTTCTGTGGCGATGCATCGGATCAAGAACTGCTTAATGAAGAGCATATTGACCAAACCGATGTATTTATTGCCGTAACCAATGATGATGAAGCCAATATCATGTCCGCCATGTTAGCCAAACGCATGGGCGCTAAAAAAGCCATGGTACTGATTCAACGTGGGGCTTATGTGGACCTTGTGCAAGGCGGCACCATTGATATTGCTATTTCACCGCAGCAAGCCACTATCTCAGCGCTATTAACGCACGTACGTCGTGCTGATATTGCTAATGTTTACTCGTTACGTCGTGGTGCAGCCGAAGCTATTGAAGCCATTGCTCATGGTGACAAATTAACATCACGCGTGGTTGGCCGCGCTATCGGCAGTTTAAAACTACCTGTTGGTACCACGATCGGCGCCATTGTACGTAAAGATGCCGTGTTAATCGCACATGACAACACAGTGATTGAACAAGATGATCACGTGGTGATGTTCTTGGTTGATAAAAAGTTTATCCCTGATGTTGAAAAACTTTTCCAACCTAGTCCATTTTTCTTATAAACACGCACAGAAGCTTGTTTCATGGTTAATTTAAAACCTATATTGTTCATGGCAAGTGTGGTGCTACGCGCCCTTGCCTTGTTTATGATCGCGCCCTTGGTATTAGCCATATATACCGATGGCCATGGCGTGCCCGAATTCTTTAAATCCATTGTTATCACCACCATTGCATCGGGTTTATTTTGGCATAAAGGTCGTTCCAAAGAATTCAAACTCGGGATCCGCGAAATGTTTTTGCTGACCACCTGTGTCTGGATAATTGCGTCTGCCTTTGCCGCCCTACCACTGATGCTGATCCAGCATATTAGTTATACCGATGCCTATTTCGAAACCATGTCAGGCATCACCACCACAGGTTCCACCGTATTATCGAACTTAGATACCACAGCCCATAGCGTCCTGTTATGGCGCTCTATTCTACAATGGTTAGGCGGTGTTGGTTTTGTGGTGATGGGAGTGGCAGTATTACCTTATTTAAACGTCGGTGGTATGCGTCTATTCCAAACTGAATCGTCTGATTGGTCGGATAAAAACACCGCGAAAACACAGCATACTGCTGCCTACATCATGTATATCTATGTAAGCTTAACCGTGTTGTGCTATTTCGGTTATCTGACGGCAGGAATGAGTAGTTTCGAAGCCATTAACCATGCGATGACCACGCTATCAACAGGGGGCTATTCAACCTCAGATCAATCGATGGCGCACTTCTCCAATGCAGCACAATGGAATGGTACCTTCTTTATGTTTTTGGGGGGGTTGCCTTTCTTGCTCTTGATCACTGCAATTCATCGTCGCAATATCAAAGTGCTTCTCAAGGACGCTCAGATCATCGGCTTTGCCAAACTGGTCCTGATAATGACACTTACTATGTCGATCTACCTCTGGCAAAAAGATGTTTTCAGCCTCAGTGATGCTATACGTATTAGCATGTTTAATATCGTATCAGTAGTCACGACGACAGGGTTCGGCTTAACAGATTTCGGCACTTGGGGTGAATTTACCACGGTATTATTTGCTGGTTTGATGTTTACAGGAGCCTGTTCTGGCTCGACATCTGGCGGTATTAAAATTTTCCGTTTTCAAATTGCATTTACGTTATTCCGTAAGCAAATGTCACAGTTAGTACATCCATCAGGCGTATTCAGACAGCACTACAACGGTCGTCATGTCAATGATGTGATAGTGCGTTCCGTTGTTGCTTTTGGCAGTGCTTTCATTGCTACAATCGCCATATTAGCGGCGGTATTGAGCCTTCTCGGCTTAGATCCTATCACCAGTATTACCGGCGCCATAACGGCGGTTGCCAATGTCGGTCCCGGATTAGGTCCCGTCATTGGTCCATCGGGTAACTTTGCGAGTTTACCTGATAGTGCAAAATGGGCGCTGAGTCTAGGTATGTTGATGGGGCGACTAGAGATCATGACAGTGTTAGTGCTTGTCACCCCCGCATTTTGGAAAGGTTAACCGCAGCGAAGTGGTTATTCCAATAAGTTTACGCTGCTTTTTTCGATCAGATCGGCAGGTAATGGTTTTTTAACTTCGACACCCAGCTCAACAAACTGCTGGGCTTGTTTAATTAAATTACCTTTGCCTGTCGCTAACCGTTTCATCGCCGAATCATAACTGTCTTGGGCTCTATCTAAGGCCACGCCCATATCTTGCATATCGTCACTAAACAAGCGTAACTTCTCATAGATCTTACCCGCACGTTCCGCAATTAACTGGGCATTTTGGTTCTGACGTTCATAACGCCACAAATTATCGATGGTACGCAGCGCAACCAATAAATTCGTGGGGCTAACTAACATAATGTTATTATCTAACGCGAACTTCATCAAACTTGGATCCGCTTCTAGCGCCGCTAAAAAGGCCGGTTCAACAGCCACAAACAGCAACACATAATCGAGGGTTTTGAGTCCTTGCAACAAATGATAATCTTTACGGCCAAGTTCTCGGATATGGCTACGTACAGATACCACATGCTCCTGTAGTGCTTGTTTACGGGTTACCTCATCCTCAGCATTGAAATAACGCTCATAAGCCGTTAATGACACCTTAGAATCAACAACCACATCCTTGTCTTGGGGCAAATGCACGATAACATCCGGCTGAAAGCGTTTTCCGTGTTCATTGTTTAAGCTCACTTGGACGTCATATTCATGCCCTTCACGTAACCCCGACTCCGACAAGATCCTCGCGAGAATAACTTCCCCCCAATTTCCTTGTTGCTTATTATCTCCTTTCAGCGCTTTGGTCAGGTTCGCCGTTTCACTCGACATCAGCTGATAAACTTGCTGTAACCGGGCAACTTCAGATTGTAAACTGTGGCGCTCTTTGGCTTCATTAGAGTAAACATCTTGCACTTGCTGCTTAAAGCCCTCGAGTTGGGTTTTTAATGGCGACAACAGTAATTCCACACTAGACTTATTGAGTTGTTGGAAATTGTCGGTCTTACTATCAAAAATCTTATTCGCCAAATTTTCGAACTGTTGTTGCAAGCGTTGCTCTGATTGCGCTTGCATGGCCAGCTTATCTTCACTGGCTTGGCGTTCAGTCTGCAGACGAATATCACTTTCACGTAATCGCGACATCAATTTAATCAGCTGATTATTTTGCGATTCTAATTTTAACTTAATGCCTTCATGCTCTTGTTGTAACTGGCTGTGACTGTAGTTCACATTATCTAATTGTTGCTCTAATAGCTCAACGTCATGACTTAAGGTTTGCATTGACAATATCGCTTGCTGACGTTTGTGAATCGCAATCAGCGCGCAGATGATCGCAACACACGTCGCGGCAATATAGGGGAATAGGGGAAGCAAGGGATCAATACTCATAAAATAGCTTAACGACGAAAAAAGGAGCTGTGCGACAACGTGCGATCGAGATACAACCACACAGCAAGACAACCGAGATAAAGAAAAAAGATGATCCACTTATGATAATTAGCACCACTATCGATGCTCGCAAATGGTACATCACCAATGACGCTGTATAACCAGATAATTAACGGGAAAAACAAGAAAACTAAAAGCTTCCATATAACTTTTAAAGTCGGACGGTGTACAGTTATCGCTTTCATCAACATGATCCTTTAACCATAGCGCTTCACAATGGTATTTAAATGTCAGCGTTAACCTTGCTGAAAATAAATAGCGATGTTAGCCTAACCTGCTCAAGATTAAAACTAATCCACTACGGATAATCGCAATCAGAGCACATTTCAGAGAAAATAATACGGATTAATTAGTCATTCCCCTTGAAACGAGACAAAATACCCCAACTTGTAATCTTCAGCTATTTTTTACCAAAATAGGGTTTTCCCCCTATGTTATGGACAATCAAAATGTCTATTATGCTAATTAATTATAATCCGAATACGAAATAGGTAATATATATGAGCGATTTTATGAATGAAGGCCAAGTAGCCTATTTCAAAGAGAAACTAGAAACAGACCAGCATGAGATCATAACGCGTGTCGAAAATCAGTCAATCAACGTGGTTATTTCTGATAGTAATGAAATGGCCGATGAGATTGACCGTGCCGCAATGGAAGAAGCACATCGCCTTGAGTTAAACCGTATTGAGCACGATAAATTGCACATCAAAAAAATCGTCAAAGCGCTACGTCGTATTGAAAGCGGCGATTATGGTTATTGTGATAGCTGTGGTGATGAAATATCGATTAAACGCTTACAAGCACGCCCTGAGTCGCGTTTATGCTTAGAGTGTCAGTCAACTAAAGAGTTTACTGATCACAGCTTATACCGCCGCTAATCCTAAGTACAATCGAATAACCAGCTCTGGTTGTTATCAATAAAACGATAAAAGATGGAAGGTAATAACAATTGATGTTATTGCTTTCCTCATTTGTCGAACCGTATTAATCTGTCATCTCTCCCACATAACCCGCAATAGGAATGCATCGATGTTAAAGCCATTGTCAGTCAATTTTAAGAAACTCAGTCTATTTACATTACTTGTCAGCAGTGTTGCGTTAAGTGGTTGTAGTGATGATGAATCAGGTAAAATCAGCCTCGGTTTATTTACCACTAAAGACATTAAGATCAACAGCTTCGTTGACCCTGCTATTTCCGGTGTCACTTGTCACGTCAGTCATATTGAAGCAGATTTAGATTTTTCTGATCCGTCAGATATGGGCATAGCCTGTCGCCAAACGGGTGAGATCACCGCGGCGATGTTAGCGACAATTGATACATCAAAAGGTGGCGAAGTAATCTTCAAACAATCAAAAAGCATCTTATTTAAATCACTGAAAATACGTCGTATTTTTGATGCCGATAGCCAAAGTTTATTGTATGTGTCGTACTCGACAAAAGAGATAAATGGGAGTTATAAGCACTCGTTATCAACAGTGCCGTTATGGGCCACAAAAGCTTGGCAGGCTCCAGTAGTAGCACAATAATACCTGCATATTAAAATAATAAAGCCACTGTCATCAGTGGCTTTATTGTTTTAGATGATAACGTTAAATGATTACGCTAAATCGTCTGCAGTTATAAATTAAAATGCCGCAATAACGCCCATGCCAATCACTTCAGAGAATAATAACAATACCGTTGTCAGTGACACCATATTCGGCGTGTACTCTTGCTTGGTATAAAGAGGGATAGTCCACACCGCTAATGCCAGCAATAAAATAATCGCCCGATAAATAACAAATTCTTGGATCACCGGCATATTACTTGACCCTGCATGCATGCTAGCGACAACCAGTAAGCCCAACATCAGCAATACACTGCTCGCGATACCTACGATAGGTAAAATAACATTAAAAGCCTGTAAGCGATGTTTTGCGCGCAATAAGATAACATGCGCGAATACCGCACCTAATAATACCGCTTCTAATAGTAATAATGGTTGTTGCTGTTGCCACAACACTAATAATCCAGTGATCACCGCCAGAGAGATCGGCAAGCGCAACCAAGTACTTGGTATCGCTCGTTTACCTTCAAGGCGAGATTGAATTAAGTTTTGGATTATGCCAATAAATACCGCGATCCCACCGATAACTAAAGTTAACGTCGTTGCATAGATTTCAATGCCAATCATCAGGCCTAACGCGAGGACAGCCCAAATCGAGATCATGTTTTCGGTAATACGTTTACGCTGGCCAGGACAGACTTCGCCTTTCGATAATACCAGCGCTAAAAAACAAGCCGCCGCAATCGGCATCATGACAATAATAGGATAAATTTGTTGATAAAAACTGATTTCAGTCACGCGACAACCCGTTAGTGAATAAATGAAGTGCAAGATTATATCAGTGTCGCGGTAAGGTGATAATCAATAATTACGTAAAACTGACATTGAAAGTGGTCAAGGGAATGGAAATTCAGACAAAAAAAAGCCCATTACCGAAGAATGGGCTTTACCTGCTTATTTTAGACTTTGTTACCATGTTCTTGCTCTGAAATTAATGGTTCAACACCTAATAAACGAGAGAGTAAATCCACCTCGTTAAGATCATCATCAGCTAATTGAACGCTAAGTAATAATGATTCAAATTTACTTTGTTGTAATACTGCCGAGATCCCTGTCATGCCACCTGCTGTTTTTAGCAGTGATGATATTACTGTATTCGCCCCTGATTCTCTTTGTTCTATATCGAGTTTCCCATCCATAACTCCCCCCATAACGCCCCCAGATTTCTATCCCTTAGAAATATAATGAAGGGTTATAACACCACATTCATTCGCGCAGGGAAATAGCCCATTAGATAGTTTGAGAGGTAAAACGGATAAATGACCAAGTGTCATATCAAGCGAGAACAGAAGTGTGAAGTCAGAAACGAAAAAAGCCTGCTCAATGAGCAGGCTTTTCCAGATTCCAATTACTTGGAAATATAAGTGGTCGGTGATAGAGGATTCGAACCTCTGACCCCCTGGTCCCAAACCAGGTGCGCTACCAAGCTGCGCTAATCACCGAACATGGTGCGGAAGGAGAGAC
>NZ_AKXQ01000043.1 GCF_000276805.1 Moritella dasanensis ArB 0140
CACGTTCAGGTCAATATTGACATTATCACTCGCGTCTTTCTGATCAACTGGACCTGTCACGGTGACTTTATACGAACCGTCAGTCGCGATGATCACTGTCATCACAGGTTTATCTGCGCTATCCAGTACCGTTAATGTATTACCGGCAACCGTGAATGTAGTCGCCTGACCATTACTCGTAATGCCCGCAAGACTTGGTTGATTTGATTGGAATTCGATGCTCGCGATTTCATCAGAGCCCACATTCAGTGGGATCTGACCTTCAATTGCCTTATTTTCGTCTGTTGACTCATTAATGGTCACACCGGAATCAGTACCAAACGATGGGTTTGCACCATCAGTAATAGTGATATCAACATTAGCTGGTGCATCTAAATCATCCCCATCGGTATCGGTCGCTTGCACTGGCACATTGATGTGGATGTTGTCACCCTCAAAGGTCACGTAACCAGCATCACTTGAACCGTTATGATCTAACGGGACATTCTGCGTGATACTCACCGTAACTTTCACGTCTTGGTCTTGCTGCTCGCCAGATAAAGACACCGTCACTGCAACAACGCCGCTTGGCAATGTACCGACCAAATTACCGCTGCCGTCGACTGTAAAGGTCAGCGCTTCTCCGCCCGAGGTTAGTTCAGCTTGCAGCTCTGCGATTAACGCAGCTTGCAAAGCAGGGTCGATAACAATTGAATCAGGAACAAGACGATCTTCACCCGCTTGGATCACAAACGAGCCAGATTGTGATCCAGGGTAAGTGGTATCAGTACCACCAACACCGTTACCATCAACATCTAAATCACCTTCAGCCAGTGTTAACTTACCTTGATCTCCACCTGCGGCATTGCTGCCATCAGTGAGGCTAACTGCCAGTGTGCCGTCAGTGCTATCGCCATCGTTATCGGTGGCTGTCACACTCAAATTAATATTGGTCAATTCGCTGTCACTTTGATCCACTGGACCAGTGACAATTACTTGGTATGAACCATCCGTCGCGATAGTGACTGTCATCACCGCATCGCCCGCGCTGTCGAGTACGGTTAATATATTATCAACAACCGTAAACGTCGTCGCTGCGCCGTTACTGGTGATCCCTGTTAATCCAGGTTGCGCTGCTTGGAAGACAATACTGTCAATCGCGTCTGAGCCCACATTTAATGGGATCTGACCAGACATTGTTTCGCCTTTATCATCTGTCTCATTAACGGTCACACCAGAATCAGTACCAAACGAAGGATTTGCACCATCTGTTATCGTGATATCTACATTAGCTGGCGCATCTAGATCATCACCGTCGGTATCCGTTGCTTGCACCGGCACATTGATGTGGATCTCGTCATTAGCGGACGTTATGTAGCCACCGGTGTCGCCAGTATTAGTATGATCTAACGGGACATTCTGCGTGATGGTCACCGTGACTTTCACATCTTGACCTTGTTGCTCGCCAGATAAAGACACCGTAACAGCAACAACGCCGTTTAATGCACCAACAAGATTGCCGTCACCATCGACGCTAAAGGTCAGCGCTTCTCCGCCCGAGGTTAGTTCAGCTTCCAGTTCTGCGATTAACGCAGCTTGCAAAGCAGGGTCGATAACGATTGAATCAGGAACAAGACGATCTTCACCCGCTTGGATCACAAACGAGCCAGATTGCGATGCAGGATAAGTGGTATCAGTACCACCAACACCGTTACCATCAACATCTAAATCGCCTTCAGCCAGTGTTAGCACACCGTCATCGCCACCCGCGGCATTCTTGCCATCAGTAAGGGTAATAGCCAATATGCCGTCAGTGCTATCGCCATCGTTATCGGTGGCAGTCACACCCAAATTAATATTGGTCAATTCGCTGTCACTTTGATCCACTGGACCAGTGACAATCACTTCGTATGAACCATCCGTCGCGATAGTGACTGTCATCACCGCATCGCCCGCGCTGTCGAGCACGGTTAATATATTATCAACAACCGTAAACGTCGTCGCTGCGCCGTTACTGGTGATGCCTGTTAATCCAGATTGCGCTGCTTGGAAGACAATGCTGTCAATCGCGTCTGAGCCCACATTTAATGGGATCTGACCAGACATTATCTCGCCTTTATCATCTGTCTCATTAATCGTGACGCCAGAGTCAGCAGCAAACGAAGGGTTCGCGCCGTCAGTGATGGTGATATCGACATTGGCTGCCACATCTAAGTCATCACCATCGGTATCGGTTGCTTGCACCGGCACATTGATGTGGATCTCGTCATTAGCGGAAGTTATGTAGCCACCGGTGTCGCCAGTATTAGTATGATCTAACGGCACATTCTGCGTGATGCTCACCGTCACCTTCACGTCTTGACCTTGCTGCTCGCCAGATAAAGACACCGTCACCCCAACAACGCCGTTTAATGCACCGACAAGATTGCCGTCACCATCGACGCTAAAGGTCAGCGCTTCTCCGCCCGAGGTTAGTTCAGCTTCCAGCTCTGCGATTAACGCAGCTTGCAAAGCAGGGTCGACAACGATTGAATCAGGAACAAGACGATCTTCACCCGCTTGAATCACAAACGAGCCAGATTGTGATGCCGGGTAAGTGGTATCAGTACCACCAACACCATTACCGTCAACATCTAAATCGCCTTCAGCCAGTGTTAGCACACCGCCATCCCCCCCCGCTGCATTGCTGCCATCCGTAAGGGAAATAGCCAATGTGCCGTCAGTGCTATCGCCATCATTATCGGTCGCTGTCACACCCAAATTAATATTGGTTAATTCACTGTCACTTTGATCCACTGGACCAGTGACAATCACTTGATATGAACCATCCGTCGCGATAGTGACTGTCATCACCGCATCGCCCGCACTGTCGAGTACGGTTAATATATTATTAACAACCGTAAACGTGGTCGCGGCGCCGTTACTGGTGATCCCCGTTAATCCAGGTTGCGCTGCTTGGAAGACAATGCTATCAATCGCGTCTGAGCCCACATTTAATGGGATCTGACCAGACATTGTCTCGCCTTTATCATCGGTCTCATTAATGGTCACACCAGAATCAGTACCAAACGATGGATTTGCACCATCTGTTATCGTGATATCTACATTAGCTGGCGCATCTAAATCATCTCCATCGGTATCGGTCGCTTGCACTGGCACATTGATGTGAATTTCATCATTAGCGGACGTTATATAGCCGCCGATGTCGCCAGTATTAGTATGATCTAACGGGACGTTCTGCGTGATGGTCACTGTAACCTTCACGTCTTGGCCTTGCTGCTCGCCAGATAGCGATACAGTCACTGCAACAACGCCATTTAATACACCCACAAGGTTGCCGTCACTATCGACGCTAAAGCTCAACGCTTCTCCGCCCGAGGTTAGTTCAGCTTCCAGCTCTGCTATTAACGCAGCTTGCAAAACAGGGTCGATAACGATTGAATCAGGAACAAGACGATCTTCACCCGCTTGAATCACAAACGAGCCAGATTGCGATGCAGGGTAAGTGGTATCAGTACCGCCAACACCGTTACCATCAACATCTAAATCGCCTTCAGCCAGTGTTAGTACACCGTCATCGCCACCCGCCGCATTCTTGCCATCAGTAAGGGTAATATCCAATATGCCGTCAGTGCTATCGCCATCTTTATCGGTCGCAGTCACGTTCAGGTCAATATTGACATTATCACTCGCGTCTTTCTGATCAACTGGACCTGTCACGGTGACTTTATACGAACCGTCAGTCGCGATGATCACTGTCATCACAGGTTTATCTGCGCTATCCAGTACCGTTAATGTATTACCGACAACCGTGAATGTAGTCGCCTGACCATTACTGGTAATGCCCGCAAGACTTGATTGATTTGATTGGAATTCGATGCTCGCTATTTCATCAGAACCCACATTCAGCGGGATCTGACCTTCAATTACCTTGTTTTCGTCTGTTGACTCATTAATTGTTACACCAGAATCAGTACCAAACGAAGGATTAGCACCATCTGTTATCGTGATATCTACATTGGCTGCCGTATCTAAATCATCTCCGTCGGTATCAGTTACTTGCACGGGCACGTTGATATGGATCTCATCATTATTAAAAGTCACGTAACCCGCTGTATCAGAACCATTATGATCCAGTGAGACGTTTTGCGTGATGGTCACCGACACTTTTACATCTTGGCCTTGCTGTTCGCCCGCTAGGGAAACCGTAACAGCGACATCACCGCTCGGCAATTTACCAACCAAATCACCGTTACCATCGACTGTAAAAGTCAGTTTTTCGCCGCCCGAGGTCAGTTCGTTTTGCAACTCGGTAATTAACGCATCTTGTAAAGCAGGGTCGATAGCGATGGAATCTGGGACCAAACGGTCTTCACCCGCTTGAATCACGAACGAACCTGATTCTGACGCTGGGTAAGTCGTATCTATATCATTTAGGTTAACACCATCACCCGCTACGTCTAAATCACCTTCGTTCAACGTAACAGTGCCTAGGTTATTACCATCTGTACCGTTTCCACCCGCATCACCACCATCAGTGATAGTGATGTCGATCGAACCATCGGTGCTATCGCCGTCTTTGTCGGTAGCGGTAACGTTCAAGTCAATATTGGTTGATTCGCTGTCAACTTGGTCAACAGGACCAGTTACGGTCACTTCGTATGAACCGTCAGTGGCGACAGTCACCGTCATCACAGGTTTGCCAACACTATCCACTACTGTCAGCGTATTACCGACAACCGTGAACGTGGTCGCTTCACCATTACTGGTCATACCCGCAAGACTTGGTTGGTTTGATTGGAATTCAATGGTCGCGATTTCATCAGAACCCACATCTAGTGGAATTTGACCGGAAATTACATCGCCTTTTTGCGTTGTTTCATCAACAGTGACACCCGAATCCGTACTAAATGACGGGTCAATACCATCAGCAATACTGATGTCAATGGTAATAGGGTTATTTAGCTTATTATTGCTAGCATCGGCGCCCTGAATAGACACATTAATATTTATTTGATCATCAATATTCGTGACTAAACCTGAGCTATTTGTGCCATCACCATGATCAATAGGTTGGTGTAATGTCGTCGTGATACTCACAGTAACATCTGGACCATTGCTACTGGTATCTAAATCAATAGTCAATACCAGTTCACCGTTGTGCGTACCAATAATAGAGTTTGTTACTGAATCAAAGACAAATTCAATAGACTCACCACCTGATGTGATATCACTATTTAGTTCGCTAAGTAAGTTATCAAGAGTAAGGGTATCGAACGTAAATGAATCAGGATTGAGTGGCTGTGTTCCTGCTTCAATAGTGACAGATTGAGTGGTTACGACTGGATAAGTACTCGATTGAACATTATCACCTAAATCGCCTTCAACCAAAGAAATAGACGCTGCATTGCCCCCTTCAGCTGTAAGATTAGCGAGGCTTTCATCTTCATTTCTTGTTTCTTGTTGCTCACTAGCAGTATCAAACCCGGCTTGTGCAAGTAATTCATTATTATCATAATCAATAACAACAAACGAGCTATTTGATGAACCTTGCGCTTCATTACCTGCCGCAGTGTCTATCGTTTCTGTTGGATCATCACCAGCTAAAATTGCATCTTGAATCGCAGCTATATCATCCAATGAAAAGTTAGCATTACTCGCGCCTTCTGCACTAAACGATACGCTATCACTGAGCTCTGATATTTTTAGGCCATCTTCGGACATAATGATGCAGGTGGGGCAAGATTCATTCACAATAGTAGGAATGCCATTTTTCATCACAACAAATTTAGCACCGGCATTTGCAACGAGTACTTCATCTGATTGCATCTGATAATCAGCTTCAATAGGGACAATCTTTTCCCCTGCTTTAATAATAAAAGCGACATCCTTTGGAATCTGCATATCAACCACATTTATCGTATCGTTCTTAGCCATAAAAATACCACTCCATAAACACTTAAACTATGTACAAACCCACAGATAATTTAACATTTGTTACCACATTATTACCGTACTGTTACTACACTTCTATTGTAGTTCTATTACATTGTTATTGTTGTTATTAATATTATTGTTATTGTTATTGTTATTGCATTTTAAAGGTATACTTTCCAGTAATGATACGTTGACCATTATGTTGTATAGCTATTGCTATTGCTTTTTTTATATCGTTTAATAATATGTGGCCATATTATCACATTGTCATTTAAAATAATCTGTTGCAAATATACTAGGGTCTGTTTATCTTTGTTTGAAATTTTTACGATAGGAGAGAATCTCGTATAATCGCTTACGTGTTGGCAGTCCTTGGCCTGATTTATCTGCATTTTTGGTTTATGGAATACGATTTATCGCGGATTTTTCTTAGCTTGAGAAAAATCATATTGATTAGATTATTTAAAACATGCTCACCCTCACATACTCAATGATTTGGCTACCAATGTGAAAGATCAACAGGCCTTAGCAGAAGAAAAGTAAATTTAAACACTTGTAATACAAAAAGTTGAGAATGAATGTTTAAGGTATTAAACTTTGCTCTCTTTTTTATAAAGAATATCTATTTTTAGATCTAGAATGTACCTACGTATTTACAGTAGGAGTTCTTAGACAATAGCATTGGTAATTATATGGCTAAAAAAAACCGAGCACTTTCACCTACTCAATTAGATTTCGTTGATGATAAATCAGCGGCATTATTATTAAATACACCACACAGTGCAAGAATTATGCTTTGGGTCATGGTTCTATTTTTTATAGTCGCAATTGCTTGGGCGTCTGTTGCTGAGCTCGATAAAGTAACAGTGGGTACGGGTAAAGTAATCCCGTCATCGCAGCTACAAATTGTGCAAAACCTCGAAGGTGGCATAGTTAAAGAAGTGTTAATAAAAGAAGGGCAGCATGTCGAAAAAAATCAAAAATTATTATTACTTGATGACACCCTCTTTCGATCTGATTTTCGTGAAAGAACACAAGGCTTAGCAGGCTCTCAAGCTGACTCGATACGATTAAATGCTTTATTAGGCAGTGTCACGGTTAACAAAGAAAAAGCAAATACTAATTGGCGAAAAAGTGTTGATGTTAAAGATAACATACTTAAATTCGATACTAACTTTGTAGATAAACATAAGAAATTAGTGCGACGTCAAGAAAATGAGTACAAGGATAAAATCGCAAATATTCAAAACCAACTATCAGGAATGGCGCAACAGATCAATCAAAAAGAACGCGAATTAATCGAAACTAAATCACGTATGAACAACCTTCGACGCAGCTATGACATCGCGAGTGAAGAATACAACATCACAAAACCACTTGCTGACGAAGGTGTTGTACCAAAAATTGAATTACTCAAATTACAACGACAGTTAAACGATACCAAGCGTGAATTGACCTCTGCAGAGCTTCAGATACCAGTAACACAGGCAACAATTCAAGAGGTCATTTTCAAATACATTAATATTGCTTCTAATTTTCGCTCTGAAGCACAAGCGGAATTGAATGAAACGAGTGACCAACTCAACAGTTTATTAGAATCACAGGTTGGTCTTGAAGATCGCGTAAATCGAACTGTCGTTTTATCTCCTGTAAAAGGCACAATTCAAAAAATTTATGTTAATACAGTAGGCGGGGTCATTCAGCCAGGTATGGACTTAGTTGAAATTGTACCAACAGAAGATGCTTTAATGATTGAGGCAAAAATTGCGCCTCAAGATATTGGTTTTTTACGCCCAGATTTACCTGTAATAATCAAATTTAGTGCTTATGACTTTACCGTCTACGGGGGGTTGTCTGGTTACTTAGAAACAATCAGCGCAGACACAATTCAGGATGAAGAAGGAAATAGTTATTACCAAGTACGCATAAGGACAGAAGATAACACTCTTAAAGGACCAGATGGTGAACCCTTACCGATCATCCCTGGTATGACCGCATCGGCAGACATCATCACAGGCAAGCGTTCTGTTTTAGATTACCTGCTTAAACCCGTTCTTAAAGTTCGTCAAACGGCATTAAGAGAGTAATTATAATGATAATCAAAAAACGTATTAAAAAAATCGCACTGCTTATTAGTCTTCAATCCATGGCGATACCAGTGATGGCGCAATCATTAGAGCAAGCGATAGCCCAAACACTAAGATCTAATCCTGAAATAAAAAGTGCATATAATGAATTTATGAGCCGTAACGAGCTCATAAACTCTTCAACAGGTGACTACCTACCTTCTGTCGATCTAGAAGCTGGAGTTGGTTATGAAGATTACGATAATGAAACTGGCTCCAAAGGGGAGTATGATCCTCGAAATGTAAAAATATCGTTCAAACAATTATTGTGGGATGGCTCGATTTCCTATAACGATATTCAGCGTAATAAAGCTGAAGCAGAAGCGCAACGTTACCAATTATTGTCTGATGCACAAGACATAGCATTAACGGCTACTGAAAGTTACCTCGATGTATTACGCGCCCAAAACATATTAACCCTGTCTAAAACCAACTTTGCTGTTCACCAACGTATGTATTCTGATATTAAAAAACGTGCAGATGCTGGTTTCGGATCTAGCGCTGATCTTGCCCAAATCGAAGGGCGTTTAGCGCGTTCCAATAGCAATTTAATATCAGCACAAAATAACCTTATCGATAAAAATACGTCATTTTTCCATACAATTGGCGCATTTCCTGAAGCATTAGAGAAACCAGAGGTTGATATCAATTTCCTCGCTAAATCACTTGATGATGCAATGGAAAAAGCACGAAATAATAACCCTGTTACCTATGTCGCCTCTAATGATATCGAAGCTGCTCTGCAACAATACGAACAAGCCAAAGGCACATTTTACCCATCATTTAGCATTGAAGCATCTCAAGAATGGGGAGACGAGCTCAATGGCTCACCAGGTTATACTGATGAGTTTTCAGCCATGCTAAAAATGCGTTATAACCTCTATAACGGCGGCTCTGATAAGGCAAAAAGTCGTCGCGCGGCATACCAAATAAATAAATCAAAAGATATTCGAGACAGTGCCCACCGTATGCTAGAAGAAGGTACGCGTTTAGCATGGAGTGCAATGGAACTGACATCCGAACAATCCAAATTTTTACAACAACATGTCGATGCTTCAGCTAAAACCGTCATCGCGTATGAAAAACAATTTAGGATTGGGAAGCGAACACTATTGGACTTATTGAATACAGAGAATGAACTATTTGAATCACGAAAAGCCTATTTAAATGCCCATTACAGCGGTATTCTGGCCAAATATCGAGTATTAAATGCAACAGGTTTATTACTCGATTCAATGCGTGTCGATGTACCAAAGAGTTGGGTTAGCACTGTCAAATAGAAAAGGGAATAATAACAATGAAACGAACTTTAACTGGTTTATTAGCACTCACCTTATTTGGCTGTTCTGTCACAGTGGAAGAGCCGCCTATTGCAGAGCAATCACAAGACCAACGAGACTTTGATCACGATGGTGTCATTAATCTTCGAGATCTATGTGCTGATACCCCTCATTCTGCCATCGTAGATAACGATGGTTGCCCAACAAGCATAAAGCGTGACGAAGAAAATTCTGTACGGGTTCTTTTTGCTAATGATTCGACTGTAATACCTGAAACCTTCTTACCAGAAATTCAACGCATGGCTGATTTTTTAGATGCCTATCCAGAAACCTATATTGAATTACAAGGTTATGCGAGCCCAGTAGGTAAAGCAGAATACAATATTGCGCTATCAAAACGACGAGCAACAAAAGTGCGGAAAGAGCTGATTGCCGAAGGTGTTGCTCCTCAGCGAATCAAAGCCGTTGGCTTCGGTGATGTAGAACCAATAGAAGCAGAATCAAGTGAAGCGACTAACACGCTAAGCCGTCGTGTTGTGGCTCGAGTTGTCGGTTCAAAAGGCATCCTTGTTGAGGAATGGACTATTTTCACGTTCAGAGATCGTTAATGTTATCCCTAATCATTGACTCTATATGAATGATTAAAATCAAAATAAATGAACCTAAAACTAACTTTAATGAGTAAGTATAATGACACTTTATAGACAACTATTGATATGGGTACTGGTTGTATTTTTTGCTATTATCACCTCAGTATTTGTGATCCAATTCAACACAACACGTGATTTATTGCGTGAACAACAATCTACTGAAATTGACAATGCAGTCAGAACTGTCAGTCTGGCATTAACCCCCTATTTGCAGGTCAATGACACTGTATCTGTAAAGTCAATTTTCAACGCTAGCTTCGACGGCAACCTTTGCAGCAAGGTACACCTCGGTATGTTAGATGATAGTGATGAGGTTGTTCTTAGCTATCCCACACAAGTAACAAATGTACCTAGTTGGTTTCAAAGTATCATCATTATCGATCCTATAACGCGAACTTCAGCCTTGACCAGTGGTTTGATACCATTAGCAAACCTCACTGTAACCAGCAGTTCAATTTATGCTTACCAACAGCTTTGGCAAGCGAGTTTACAGCTTATATTCAGTTTGATTATTACATTCTCATTAGGTTTATTATTACTCGCCTTTATTTTATCTAAAGTGCTTAAACCGCTAAAAGCAATTCAAAATCGCGCTCGTCAAATGTCTGATAATCAATTTGGCCCTCCTTTAACGATTCCCACTACTCGGGAATTAAGTGACGTGGTTATTGCATTGAACCATATGAGTGCACAACTCAAAGTCCATTTTGATCAGCAAGCGCAAGAGGCCGATAATTTACGTATTAGAGCATATCAAGATGCTGTATCGGGGCTCGCAAACCGTAGCTACTTAATGTCGCAAATAAATTCCTGGTTAACATTACCTTCGACAGGCGGTATCGCATTATTAAAAGTAGATTTAATTACAGATGCCTATGCACAAGGTGGGGTTGAGGCTGGCGACCACCTAGTACAAACATTATCGTCTCGGATGAAAGAATTTATCAATGATGATTATACGCTCGCACGCATTAACCAGTCCGAATTCATGTTACTCGCACCACATGTCACGGCGGTAGAACTAAAAACTATGGGGCGTTCATTACTGCTTATGACATCAGAACTGCAAAATGACCCTCTTTATATTGCTCCAGTTCAAGCAAGAGTCGGTTTAGTCATGCGCAATCATGGCGACACAATGACGACACTACTTGCACAAGCTGATAATGCGCTTATGCAAGCAAGGCAGCAATTACAAGAACCTTTAGCATTATTTGATGTAAAAGAGCAAAGTCAGGCTATTAAAAAGGTCACGATAGGTAAGCAACAATGGAAAGCATTAGTAGACGAAGCTATTGCTAATAAGTTGTTTAAATTCAACTTCCAAAAAGCTATTGATCATCACCAAAATACGCTTCATCAAGAAGCATTTGCTTATATTCAGAAAGACAGCCAACATTATTACGCCGCACAGTTTTTAGGGGCCATAGAACAATTAGATACGAGTACACATATGGATATGCACATCATCGATGAACTATTTGATATGCTAAAAAATGATAAAAATATCGATACTATTGCAGTTAATATTACAAAGAAAAGCGTCAATGACACAGGCTTCATTCGTTGGTTAGCCAATAAAATGCAATCTAACCCACAATTGAAAGAGCGTATTATATTTGAGCTTCCTGAAATTTGTTTTATCAAACATAGTAACAATGTAGGGTTATTATGTGACATAATTCATCAAAATAACTTTGCTTTTGGTATCGATAATTTTGGACATAATTTCAGTTCGATCGGCTACCTAAATAAGTTTCGTCCAGCATATGTAAAACTGGATTTTGCATATACTCATCAACTTGAAAACCAAGTCAAAGCTGATGTGCTTGCATCAATTACCCGAACAGCGAATAACCTATTAATTACAACCATTGCGACTCGTGTTGAAGCAATCAGCCAACAAGAAAAATTGGCTAAGCTTATGGTAAGGGGTTTTCAAGGTTATGTGGTAGATAAAATAAATAGTGAAAAAAATATATGAAAGATCCCCTACTTCAGTCTTTAGTTTATGTAAGTCGTTATTATGGTCAGGCCAATTCCCCGGAAGCTTTGGTTTCAAATCTACCCCTTGCTGACGGTCTTCTTACTCCATTTCTTTTGCCTCGTGCGGCCGAAAAGGCAGGCTTACAAGCCAAAGAGAGCAAAATGGCTCTCAATGATATTTCTCCGTTATTATTTCCTATCATCATACTCTTAAAAGGAGGTGATGCGTGTGTTGTTCTCAGTGTCGACCATGAAAAAGGAGAAGCAGAAGTTGTACTCGCACAATCAGATACGGACCAACAATGGGTAAGTTTTGATGATCTAAACCAGCAATACACAGGACATTTATTTTTAATTAAAAAACGCTTTCGATATGATGAGCGTTCTCCTGAGATATTAAAAAACCGCGATGGTCACTGGTTTTGGAGTACAATATGGGAATCTCGTAACATCTACCGCGATGTATTGATCGTTTCGATTTTAATCAATATTTTTGCTATTTCTACCCCACTCTTCACTCGTCTTGTTTACGATAAAATAGTGCCTAACCTGGCATTTGATTCTTTATGGGTACTGGCTATTGGTATCTCCATTATTTTTGCCTTTGATTTAGTACTAAAAATTATGCGAAGTTATTTTATTGACCTAGCAGGGAAAAAATCAGATCTATTAATTTCAGCTAAAATATTTAGCCGAGTGATGGGTATTCGAATGGAAGTTAAGCCTCCTTCAGTCGGTGCTTTTGCTCGTCATATGCAAGAGTTTGAATCTATTAGAGAATTTTTCACCTCTGCCACAGTCTCATCATTAATTGATTTACCATTCGCATTGATATTCCTTGTTATTATTTGGTTTGTGGCTGGACCTCTAGCATATGTCCCTTTGATTGCCGTCATTATTTTAGTTATATATAGCTTATTTATTCAACGACCTTTACGTCGTAGTATTGAAGAGGGATCGCGTCTTTCATCACAAAAAAATGCCAACCTAATTGAAAGCTTAAGTGGTTTAGAAACCGTAAAACTATTCGGAGCACAAAATCAATTCCAGTACCGTTGGGAAGAAGCCGTTGCCCACATGGCTAATTGGGGGCTCAAATCTCGTCGAATTACAGATTCAGTGCAAAATATCGCTGGATTTTTACAACAGTTTGCCTCTGTAGCCATGATCGTATTTGGTGTCTACCTCATTGCTGATGGCCAGTTAACCATGGGGGGACTTATTGCTGCCACCATGTTAAGTGGACGAGCTGTTGGCCCTTTAGTACAACTGTCATTGTTATCAACACGCTACAATCAAGCAAAATCAGCCATGACTATCATCGAGCAACTTATGCAGATGCCTACAGAGCAAGAAGACGGTAAACGTTATATTCACCGTCCTCTAATCAAAGGTAAAATTGTGTTTGATAAAGTTAGTTTTACTTACCCTAATGCAACTAATGCCGCACTTAAAGATGTCAGTTTCACGATTACCCCAGGAGAAAAAATTGCTATCATTGGCCGTATCGGTTCAGGAAAAACGACCATCGAACGTTTGATTATGGGGTTATACCAGCCCATAGAGGGATCAGTTCAAATTGATGATACCGACATCAACCAACTTCATCATATTGATGTTCGTCGAAATATCGGTTGTGTACCTCAAGACATCACTTTGTTCTTTGGCTCTATTCGAGACAACATTATTTTGGGTCGCCCACTAACAACAGATGAAGATATTTTACTTGCAGCACAACGCTCAGGGGTGACAAACTTTACACAACAAGATGCAGCTGGTTTAGAGAAACAAGTCGGAGAAGGCGGTGCAGCTCTTTCTGGTGGGCAACGTCAAGCGATTGCCATTGCTCGAGCCCTAGTTGGAAAACCTCCAGTACTGTTAATGGATGAGCCAACAAGCAGCATGGATAACCGTTCAGAAATGTACATTAAGCACCAACTAAACGGCTTATCTAAAGACGAAACACTTATTCTTATTACTCATAAAAATAGCATGTTAGATGTTGTCGATCGTTTAATTGTGATGGAAAAAGGACATATTATTGCTGATGGACCTAAGAGTCAGGTACTTAAACAATTAAGTGAAGGCAACGTTACACGGGCAAAAGTCAACAATGAATAAAGCTATGTCTGAATCAGCTGTTGCGGTAATGCCCAGCAGCTTCTAAGTCCTTTACTCTTAATCACTTCGAGCCTAATACCT
Source organism: Moritella dasanensis ArB 0140 (assembly GCF_000276805.1). Classification (GTDB taxonomy): domain Bacteria; phylum Pseudomonadota; class Gammaproteobacteria; order Enterobacterales; family Moritellaceae; genus Moritella; species Moritella dasanensis. Next base: position 14,161 of record NZ_AKXQ01000043.1, read on the forward strand.
GATTTACTACAAAATGCTTTATATACCGCTGAAGTAATTCATACACAAGTTAAGATGATCGTTCGACAGCTGTACCGTCAGACATAACCAAAAAAGCCTGAAGAAAATGCATTCAGGCTTTTTAAATTTTAACGTCTTAAACGTTTAGTTTGATACGTTAAAATTTAGCATGCGCTCTAATGGGATAAGCGCCTTTAGACGAATCTCTTCATCAACAAAGACTTCATGCCCACCATCATTGATTAATGAATCTTCGATAGATTTAAGGCCATTCATAGCCATCCAAGGACACATAGCACAACTACGACAACTCGCGCCATTACCACCTGTTGGAGCCGCTATCATTTCTTTATCCGGACACGCTTGTTGCATCTTAAAGAAGATACCTTTATCGGTAGCAACAATCAGCTTTTGCTGTGGTAATTCTTTTGCCGCTTTAATCAACTGACTTGTAGAACCCACTGCATCGGCAAGATCAATCACATCCGCTGGTGATTCAGGATGAACAAGCACCGCTGCATCTGGATTTTCTGCTTTTAAGCGTTTTAATGCCGACGCTTTAAATTCATCATGTACGATACAAGCGCCCTGCCAACGTACCATTTTCGCGCCTGTTTGCTTTTCAATCCAAGCACCCAAGTGACGATCTGGGCCCCAAATTAATTTCTTACCTTCACTATCAAGATGATCGACAACATCCAATGCAATACTCGATGTTACAACCCAATCGGCGCGTGCTTTGACAGCGGCAGATGTATTGGCATAAACAACAACGGTATGATCAGGATGTGCATCACAAAATGCAGAGAACTCTTTAACCGGGCAACCAAGATCTAATGAACAAGTTGCATCTAACGCAGGCATGATAATACGCTTGCTTGGCGCTAAGATCTTTGCTGTTTCACCCATGAAGCGAACACCAGCAATGATAAGCGTTTTAGCTGGATGGTTATTACCAAAGCGAGCCATTTCTAAAGAGTCAGCAACACAACCGCCAGTCTCTTCTGCAAGTGCTTGAATTTCAGGATCAGTATAATAGTGGGCAATTAATACAGCATCTTTTTCTTTTAAAAGCTGTTTAATACGCGCTTTATAATCCAGCTTTTCTTGTGCTGATAACGGAACTGGTTTTTCTGGGAATGGGTATTCCATTTCTACTACATTGGGGATCATAGCTAATTACTCAGTGCTCAAAAAAATTATCTTCGGGTATTATACATGGCATTGTCATGAAAACGTAATTTAGCGTGTGTTTTTTTCGAGGTAAAAAAAAAGCCTCGCTAATAGCGAGGCTTTTTTTCTTTATACTACTTTTTCATCATTCAGAATAAAGTAGTTAAATTGGTGGGCTGTGAAGGATTTGAACCTTCGACCAATTGATTAAAAGTCAACTGCTCTACCAACTGAGCTAACAGCCCTTTTTATCGATAGTTTACCTATCGTTTAACTGGTTGCGGGAGCAGGATT
>NZ_AKXQ01000044.1 GCF_000276805.1 Moritella dasanensis ArB 0140
TATCTGCGTTGTAAGTAGTACCAGTACAACCAGAAAGAATAGTAAAAGTGAAAGCAACAACAGCTAATTTAGCAAAAGTTTTCATGATAAATCCATTTAAATGTATAATATTAATAGCAATATTATTTCCATCATTAATTTAATCTATTGCATTAGAATCGTCTATCAAGTTTTTAATTAAATCGAACGTAGCGATGTAAAACGTTTATCTCAAGCGACATTATATTCCGACAAAGAAATTAATTTCAATGCACAAATGCGTTTATTGACCACGAAATTAGCTTAGTTAACGCCAAATAGGCCTATTCACAAACGACGCAATATAATTAATTTATATCGACGCCGATGTGCTTGTTGGTTAAGAAATCAGTAAATCAGGTATTAATACGCATGACAGCGGCGATCATTGGGCACATTAGTCGATTATGAATATACTCATTAAGCCGGCAATAGATTAAATATTGAGAGTCCAGTAATGAAAACAATGCGCGTAGCGTCTGCTCTTTTAATGGCAGCACCTTTTTTAATCACCACTCCTTGTTTAGCCCAAGTCGATACCGATGTCTCCGAGGATAAAAATACCTTTGGTGGTGATGCCGAATTAGGGGCAACGATCACCACAGGTAATACAGAAACGACGTCGGTCAAAGCCCGTTTAGACATCAACCACGAATTAGGTAACTGGGAAAACCAGTATCTGTTTGAAGCGTTATACAAAAAAGATGCAGGTCAAGTCACCGGTAAACGTTATCTTGGCCGTTTACAGGGCAACTATCAGTTATCGAATATCAACTATATATTTGTGGCATCAGAGCATGAAGTCGATCCTTTCACGGGTTTTGCATCTGACTCAACGATTGCGTCTGGTTACGGGCATAAATTTATTAATAATGATAAAAACCAACTTAATATCGAAGTCGGTCCAGGTTATAAGTTTAAACGTTTAGACGACGAGAGTGCAGCTGAAGCCGGTTATGATACAGAAAAGACATGGGTAGCTCACGGCGTCATGAATTATGAAACGAGAATATCAACCAGTTCTAAGTTCCAGCAGATGTTTGTTGCCGAGTATGGTGAAATATTCGAAGGGCGGTCTGAAACGTCAATAACAGCAACCATTATCGATGCCTTAGCAATGAAATTTTCTGTTGTGGTACGTTATAACAACGCGCCTCTCGACAATAAAGAAAGCACGGACACTGAAACTAACATGACACTTTTGTACGCGTTCTAGATTTCATACCCGTTATAAAACTAGCTAAAAAAACACTTATTGTCACCACAAACAAAGCACAAATCGCCGCGGTTTACCTTACATCATATTTAGTCTGCAACATTGACAAGATATGCCCCAACACTGGCCCCCTCTTCTGCCGCCTTGATACCAAGCATCCGACAGCTGTCATCCAACCATTGGGCTCGAATACAACAGGCAATGCCACCAGCCTTTTATCAAGTAAATAAGGCGTAGCCATACTCTCGGGTACGACCGCCCAGCCAACACCACGAGTCGCCAGTTCCAACAGCATTTGATGGGTATTCGTATACCAAGCATGCGTGCTGATACCATAGCTAAACCACAACTCTTTATACTCCACACCGCGGTACACGATTTGACGATGCGCTTGTAAATCAGCTTCTTTAACTTGAGATAACGTCGTCAAAGCATGGTCGGGAGAAACCATGGTAATAAATTTTTGGTGACCGATAATATAATGGTCCATATCACTTTTCAGTGCGCCATTAAAATAAATGATGCCTATTTGTGCTCTGCCACTTCGCACCATCTCTTCAACATTAAACGTAGTGTCTAATAAAATTTCAATATGCGTTAACGGAAATCGCCCTGCGCATTCACTGAGTAAATCGAGCAAAAACGGATTAACGGCACTTTCATCAATGGCGATCACCAATTCATGTTCATCACCGCTAGTTAATGCTTCTATTTTTTGATCGAAAAAATGTTGCTGATGCAGGATCGCGCGGGCAATAGGCAATAATGCTTTGCCATTATCGGTTAACACCGGCGTATTTTTATCTCGTAAAAAGAGCACTTGATTGACCGCAATTTCGAGATTAGAGATGGATTGGCTCACACCTGATTGTGCCCGCTTTAATTGTCGAGCCGCAGCTGAAAAAGATCCACTCTCGCACACACAAACAAATATTTTAAGTTGCTCAAAACTGTACATCAACTTTCTACCCACATGACCATTAATCACTCAAGCTATCACACTTAGTGATGGTTGTTAACTTTGCAGTCAATCACACCAATGCAATAATCCTCGCCATGCTTACCAAGCACATTTAAAAAGTAAAATGCACTTAACTGATAACACTTAACTGATAAAGAGATAACGATGTCGACACTAGAACGTATTTTTCACGCCCTACTATTTGAAGTATTAGCGGTCTCTCTTTCTATCTTAGGATTAATAATATTTACCAATCATGATCCACAAACATTATCAGGAACCATGATAGTCATCGCCAGCATGGCCATGGTATGGAATTTCTTATTTAATTGGCTATTCGATCTATTCTTCCCTGGGGATAAAGACAAAAGAACCCTAAAACTGCGGTTATTTCATGTCATTATTTTTGAAGCGGGGCTATTGATACTCACCGTACCTGTGATGGCTTACATTTTAACTATCAGCATTGTAGATGCCTTTATGATGGATATTGTGGTGACTGTTTTCATTACTCTTTATGCTTTTATCTTTAACTGGGTGTACGACAACGTCAGAGCCGTTATTATTAGCCGAAAATGCCTACCTGAAATAGTAGCGTCGGTATAATACAGATATAGCTAGCGAACCTTACCAAAGAATCTAGCTAACTGTTATTAGATATAACTGTCTCAATGGAGGCTTCAGAGAGCCTCCATTGACTAATTACGTCAACCTATTTTAATTTGATTAGACGGTCGACTAATGCATATGGATTATCTGGATAATTCTGTGCAAAAGTGCTTTTAGCTAACAAAGCGATATTCATTCCATCTGATGATGTAGGGATTATCACGTATTCAATCGGTGTACTTGAAAATTTAACATGCGTTTTTCCTAATACAATATCGGCGACACTCACGTGTGATTCGGTATAATGCACGTCGACATTTGGATCTTTATCTTCATTAGTTTGAGTCAGAGTAAACTCATCATTTTCAAACTTAAAAGTAAACTTAAAGCCGTATTCACTACCAAGTTTTGAAATGTAATCACCCGTTAATAAAGACAGGTCGGTGACCGAAACGCCTTTATGCCAAGTCTCAATTGAGCTCGTATTTTTGTCAATCAACCAAGTATTACTGTCTGATCTCAATCTTTCTATTACTGTACCTTGAGCGATATAAAGTTGGCCTATATCTCCATTATTACCAAAAGACTGACTTAGTATGCCCCATGTGCTGAAATCCAATCCATTGCTATGTGTATATTTTGTTCCAACACCATGAGCTGAAAAACTGCCATCATCACCCTCATCACGATTGAAAAAATAGACTTCATTGTTTGAAGTAACAATATAGCTCTCAGCTACATCACCCGCAGTAAATGAGACAGGTTGAGTATAATCTTTAATGGTTTTAGATAGCTGAGTTTTAACAGTCGCTTCGTCTACAAATGCTGTATTTTTGAAGTCTTTGTTGCTATTGCTATTTACTGTTTGTAATTGGGTAAATAGTCCAGGGTTTAATACCGTTGAGATATCTTTACCTGGCTCCGATATTAAACCTTTAAGTGCTAACCGCGTATCAACACCATTCTCGTTTAATTTTACACCTGATAGATCTAATCTTACATTATCAGTACTGGTATTTAGTGATTTCAATATTGAAGCAATCGCGATCGGATTTACATCTGCCACATTTGTTGAAATATTTATTTTCAAGTCATAAGGTGTAGTGAGTGAGTTTGGTTTCTCAACAAAGCCGATTTCGACCTTATTACTGTCACCAGATATTACTTGGTTTAGCTCATCGCATTTCCCGATAGAGAAGCTAACAGGTTGGTCTTTGTTTACCTTGTACTTACCGTCTTGATCTGTACAGCCAACGTTAGTGCCTGATTCATAATAAAGACCTTTAACTGGTTCATCTATAAATGTAAATGTAGATAAGCTCCCCTGAGATCCTTGAGCGTTTGAGTTATCATCATCACACCCTGTCAGCGCTAAAATAACTGATAAAGCTATTAATTTAATTTTCATGTAAATTCCGTTTAATATAAATTAAAAGCCATATTCTATATGGTCTTATATCGATTAGATATTTAGACTTAAGTCTTTAGTCTGTTATTTGTGATCTTCATCTAACTATATAGAGGGAGTAATTTGGATCTCGGAGGCAGGTTGGTCTTAAACTTCTCATCGGTAGTACCAAGCGCGAAGAAGCATGCTACACAGCGATCGGTAAAGGCGTGTTGATGTGTCACAAAGGGCAAGGTTTAAATTAAAACCTTTTAAATACATAAGGTTTACTTCAAAGTTGCACTGTAAATAATTACACAGTAATATTTACAGTGCAACTTTGTGTGGCCTTTTATCGTTTTTAGATACTCAGATTTAAAGACTTAGACCTAGAATATGAATTCGTATAAGAAGCCTGCGCCAATTGCCATGCTCAAGATTACAAATAAGAACGCTGCAATCATTTGGTTTTTGAAGATAGATTTAAGTAAAATCACTTCAGTTAAACTTGCACCTGCACTACCAATAATCAATGCCATTACCGCGCCGAGTCCCATGCCTTTTGCTGCTAATGCGGCACTGAGAGGAATAACAGCTTCAGCTCTAATATAAAGTGGAATACCGATTACCGCTGCAATTGGGATAGCGAATGGGTTGTCTGCACTCGCCACACTTGCTACAAATTCCGTTGGCATAAAGCCATAAATCATTGAACCAAGTGCAATACCACCGACTAAATACGGGACTACTTTTTTGAAATCAACCCAAGTCGTGTTCCAAATACGCATCCATTTGTTCACTGGCGCTTTTTTGCCACCACAGGCTGTTGCACAACCTTTTGCTTCTGGCGTCATGTACGCTTCCGCTCTCACGTATTTTTCAAAACCTAGTTTTTCTAATGTGTAACCAGCGATAACCGATACACCCATTGCTATCACAAAGTAGAAAACAGTGACTTTAAGGCCGAACGTGACGGCAAACAAACCAATAATGATTGGGTTTAACAGTGGGCTTGCGAACAAGAACACCATCATAGTACCAAACCCCGCTTTTGCTCTTAACAGGCCTTTAAGAAAAGGAATAGTAGAGCATGAACAGAACGGTGTGATCGCACCCAGTAAACCAGCAACAATGTAACCTCTACCGTTTTTACCGCTTAGAATACTTTGGATTTTTGATGGTGGAATATACTCTTGTAGTACCCCAACAATGTAACTAATCACTAAAAATAAAATTGTTAGTTCAACAGCTAAGAATGCGAACATACCTAACGTGTCCATGACCATGTCTTGTGTAATGTTTATCATAATAAGTGCCTTTCGCGTCGCTTTCATTTCGATGTTTCTGGAATAGTTGTAATATACCGATCTTAAAAAGCACTGTCAAACTTATTTCCACATTTATCGAAATGATTTTCTAATATTACAATCAATAGGTGTACATGGGATGGGTTACAGGGTGATGAGTGGGCGTATGGGGATTGATGTTATTGCTAAACACGGCATCGATGGTTAGTTGTTGGCGATTGGCTGTTACTTATTGGTGGTGGTAGTTGATAGATAGATAGATAGATAGATAGATAGATAATTAATTTATTTCGTACTCTGGAATTATATTTCTAAATAAAACTAATATGATTAACTCAGTTGAAACAAACCTTAATCTAAATTATTAAACTAGGAGTGATTATCATGAGTAACTTACTTGACCAAGCAAAAACTATCTTAACTGTCGCACAAGATACAGCAAAAACATCTATCACTGCTGGTTTTGGCGTTTATGGCACTATCCTTGATGGCGCATCAAAATCATCAGATAAAGCAACGCAACTTTTTGAATCTTTAGTTGAACGCGGTACGCAAGTTGAACCGAAACTAAAAGAAAAAACGTCTGGTCTTTTTGCTAAAAAAATCACATTAGACTCAATTGAAAGCAAAGCGCAAAGTATCACAAGTCGTTTTACTGGTGTTCAAGGCTCAAAATTGAATGAAGTAGAAGCTAAAATTGACCAACTGACTGTAATGATCAGCGAATTAAAAGCAGCTCCAGCAAAAGTATAATCATACGCTTTATTGTGATTAGCCTCCTTCCTTGGGGGCTTTTTTGATCTTGGGATAAAATTAGAACTCGTAACGTGCACCTAGCATGAACTCATCTGCACTTTTACCAACCGCAGCTGAAGTATCTGAGCCTAATGCGACTTTATAACCTGTGTATAACGCGACGCCACCAAAATAACGACCATATTCAACTGCAAGGAAGTTAATATCTAGATTTTCCCGTGCATCAGCACTTAAATAGTTATATGAAAGGCTAACCGTGTTATCACCAAAGCCATAAGACGCAAATGCATCCACAGCATTAAAGTCATCATCGAATACCGTGCCTTTTTGTACTAAACCAGACAGTAAGAAACCGTCTTTAGTATAACGCGCACCAAGCATGTATACCTCTGACGAGTCAGAGAAGAACTCAGTCGCTTCTGTTGTAGCATAACCTGCGCTCAATTCAACGTCGGGACGTAATTGATAAGCAACCATTACACCGCCACCCTTTTCATTATCGTCAAAATTCGCTGACGCATTAAATTTGAAATCACCCTTGGTCACACTATAAAGCAGCGTATCTTTAGCTCTATCATCACTCGCTGCAATATTGGTGTTGGTATAACCGCTATACACTTCAGCCATATCGGTAAAGTCTGTTAGATAGGTAACCGCATTATCTTGTGTACCGTATGTTAGCGCGCCGTAAGCAGTTTCAACACCCGCATACGCATAACGGGTATAATCTGAAAATGACTTATCAGATGAAAAGCTTGTTAGTTCTGATTCAAGCTCCAATTTACCAACCGCCGTGATAGCGTCATTTAGTTGGTATTTACCTTGGCCATGTAAACGGCCTGTAAATTCATCGCTATAATGGCTATCAGTAAGGAAACCTTGTGCTTCAACACGTCCACCAAAAGAAAATTCGTCGGTACTTTTATCGTCTGCAACAGCAGCTGTAGATACCAGTGCAGTCAGTGTAAGAGATAATGCTTTATTGATATTATTCATGAACAATTCCATTTTTTTAAGGCGATAATTAAAATAATAATTAAATAAATCGTTACGTTAATTGTTAAGTCGATGATTAAGAAGACAGTTACTGTAATAGCAAGAAACGATTTGGAATCGTATATTAAATCAAGTGCTACCCTGTCAATGGGCGCCAATATATTTAAAATATGTAGTGGAATCAAACAAAAATAAATTTTCTTACTGTACTTTACCTTAACCTCTAACTTACTGACTTTACTTTACTTACCCCACCATTTTGTTCACTAAACAGCTAAATATATGACCAGTAGTAACATTATTTAAACCTTGTTCAGGTTCTGTTCATATAAGCTTTGTTAGGGCTGTAACTTTGCTAGCTATGGACATGTAACGTTGCTTTAAGCACCTCATTTTCTTATTAGGCACGTACCTTGAATATGCACTCCCCCTGAGTTTCAAAAAAAAATAATCAAAGACGTTTAAAATGTAAAAGCCAACTTTAACAACGGATAACATGGCCTTTTCAAGTATACCTAGATTTATATATTGACTATGCGTCATATAAAAGTAAAATCGCCCAGCTAGAATAAAAACTCAGTTTTAATGAATAAAAAATCAAGGCGAATTTAATGTGTGATACCAGAAAAAATTTATTAGTGTTTTTAATTCCGTCTTTAATGGGGTTATTTTTCTTTCTTGCGCCATTAAGCGTTGATGGTAACTTTACCTTTCCATTGGCGCTCATGGCGACTGGCGTAAAGGGGTTATTAGGTGACGCAATTCATCCACTCATTACCGCCATTATTTGTTTGTCAGCACTGGTCTCTGTATTTGCTAACACAATCAAACCTGCCTTTATTGTTAACTCTGCATTGTTAACACGATTATTTATGCTGACCCCGGTTTGGGTTGTGATCCGTGTACTTGGTGCTGTATTCACCTTATTCGCCCTGTATCAGGTTGGCCCAGAGTTTATTTGGAGCGCTAATACCGGTGGACTAGTATTGCATGACCTACTGCCATCACTGCTGGTTACCTTTTTCTTTGCTGGTTTATTACTGCCATTATTATTAAACTTCGGCCTATTAGAGTTTCTCGGCACGATGTTAAGCAAGGTAATGCGCCCTGTATTTCGCTTACCAGGTCGTTCTGCTATTGACTGTATTTCATCATGGCTTGGTGACGGCACCGTGGGTGTGATTTTAACCAGCAAACAATACGAAGAAAAAAAATATACAAAGAGAGAAGCAGCGGTTGTCGCAACCATGTTTTCCCCTGTCGGTATTTCGTTTTCGTTAGTGGTATTAACCCAGGTTGGCTTAGAAAATTATTTCGTACCTTTCTACTTAACCATTTGTTTGTCTGGCTTTATCGCAGCAATGATTATTCAGTTTCTGCCACCGCTAAGCTATAAAAAAGACACTTATATTGACGGCAGTAAACCTGATCTTGATAACGAACTGATCCCTGAATCAATGTCAGCTGCTAAATATGGTTACCAATTAGCGTTGGAAAGAGCGAGTAAAGTCACCAGCGTAAAATCGACGGTAGTGGAAGGCTTACAAAATTCATTAGACATGATGTTTGGGGTATTACCGGTGATCATGGCGGTGGGTACCATGGGCTTGGTTATTGCCGAAACAACACCGTTATTCGCCTGGTTAGGCGTGCCGTTTGTGCCACTGCTAGAGCTATTAAATCTACCTGAAGCACAAGCTGCAGCTGAAACGGTATTAGTTGGTTTTACCGATATGTATGTACCATCAATTATCGCCGCATCAACGATTGAAAGTGACATCACTAAGTTTGTGATTGCAGCATTGTCTATCTCGCAACTTATCTTCATGTCAGAAACGGGCTCGGTGATCTTATCAAGCAAGATCCCAGTGAACATTGTTGAATTAATGGCAATCTTCATTCTGCGTACATTGGTTACATTACCTATCATCGCACTTTGTGCACACATGATTTTTTAATATAAATAATCTAATGTGAATCGCGTTGCGGCAGCCCTGTCGCAACGCGGATTTAAGATCATGCCCTTACGATGGGAAAAAATGAACACTGTGCAAGATCGAAATACCTAAGCTGCAAGTGATGATAGATCCAGCCGTCGTTGTCGCGATGATATTAGCGGCAAGATCCGCATTGCCACCCATTGAACGCGCCATCACATAACTCGCTGAGGCGCTCGGGCCTGCGGTCATAAAAAATAACAAACCGACTTCAAGCTGACTAAACCCCCACAAATACGCACTGCCCGTGATCAAGATTGGCGCCAGCAGCAGCTTAAAGAAACTCGCAAACCAAGCATGGCTACCGTCACTGCGTAGCGCCGATAAATTAAGTGTTGCCCCTGTGCATAATAACGCTAAAGGTAACGTCATATTGGCAAAATACTGCCCCGTACTAACCAGCACAGTGGGCAGCTTTATGTTTAACGTTAAACACAGCACGCCAAGCATAATACCTATAATTAATGGGTTTTTAGCAATCGAACGTAATAGATCTTTCAGCCCTGCTAAGCCGAATTTTGACTGCGTTGGGGTTAAGCATATAACGGCTAAAATATTATATAACACAGTCGTGAACGCAACATAGACCGCCGCCAATGCAACGCCTGAATCACCATAGACATTCGCCACGTAAGCAAGTCCTATAATCGCCGTGTTTGAGCGGAATCCACCTTGAATAATCACCCCATGATTTTGTTTATCTTTAATGCATAACTTGCAGGCAAAGGTGATAAACAAAAAGAAAGCAATGTTCGCCATAAGGCCGAAAGCAATATAAGTGGCATTGATTTCGACCGTTTTATCGGAATTAACAATGCTTAAAAAGAGCAAGGCCGGTAGGGTCACTTTAAAAACTAATTTCGATGCAATATCGACAAAAGCATCGTTAAAAAATTTGATTCGTTTTAGAAAATAGCCCAAAAACAATAATATGCAGATAGGGCCTGTCACAGAAAATGAGAAATAAAGAGACTGCCAAAACATGCGAATGCCTTTTCCTTAAATAATTTTATTATGCCGCAGTAAATATAGAACCCAAAGACACTTAACAACTCTGACTCAGGGTAAAGCGTAAGCGTGGCAGCGAGCTAACGCCCGACCAAGTTCGTAAAATCTTGCCCTGTTATGGCGACCTGCTGTTGCTCGACACGAATAAACTCGCCAGATTCAAGATTAACCAGCCTTGCTTGCACTGAAATAAACCCGGATTTACGCATCCTGTCTAAGCCAAGAATGCGTAACGTGACGTGGGTATCGTGCACAGTCGATTGCACATAACGTTTGTCACGCCAATAAGTGGATATCGAGATATTGGCATTGTTGTTGGCGTTAGCGGTTATCGTGGTATCTGCAGCAATCAAGCTTCTAAGCGTACTCACTTCAACAAAGTTTTGTGATGACGGCTCGTTATTAACACGAGGTACAATACCAATCGCCACACCAACTGCAGGCGCGTTATTCAACATGATGTCAAACCCCGTTACACCAATCAGCTGCGAGCTGTTAATCGTTTCGGTTGTGTTAATAACATCGATCGTGTCAATAACATCGATGCTGTTAATGACGTCGATGCTTTCTGTCTTAGCACTACACCCAGATAAAAACACCGCAAGTACCAGCGCTGTAACTGTAACTGCACAAGTTAATCTAATATTCATCATGCATCCCTATATATTGTGACTCCCATATACCACTGTATATAAAATAATAAGCAGAAAATAGTCCCTAATGATATGGTGACCTAAATAACTAAAGGAAGTATTACCAATGCCTGTGCTGCAACAGATCACTGCCACCCTATTTTTAATCGTCACGCTTACAGGGTGCGCGTCATTACCCGAAGAGATCGAACACCCTACAGAGCCCTTGGTCACGCAGCCAGTCAGTACATTATCGGCATTGGTTAATACCCATAAAGCTGAACTTGAGCCAGAGATAGAGCTAGAACCCGAACAAGCTTTGCCAAATCAAACGCAAGCTGCAATGAGCGGTGTCCTGCTATTGGATAGCGGTTGGGATGCATTGGCGCAGCGCCTGGCACTTATCGAAACAGCAGAGCACAGCATTGATATCCAATATTACATTTGGAACAGCGACGTATCAGGAAGCTACCTAGCCAGTCGTCTGTTGGCAGCTGCAGATCGCGGCGTTAAAGTACGCGTCATGCTTGATGACATCAACCTTAACGAACGAGAAGCTTTACTGGCGACACTTGATGGTCACCCGCAAATAGACATTCGCATATTCAATCCAATACCAACGCGTAATGGCTTTACCAAGTGGTTTAATTTTATGGGTGACTTTTCTCGCCTAAACCGCCGTATGCACAACAAATCATTTACCGTCGACGGCGCTGTGTCTATTATCGGTGGCCGTAATATCGGTGATGAATACTTTGACCTATCCGATGACATAAACTTCCGCGATCGCGATGTACTGGTATCAGGCTCTGTGGTTAACGATATTCAAACCAGCTTTAGCCAATACTGGAACAGCCAATGGTCTTATCCGGTTAATTTGCTGACAGACGGTAATGCACCAAATGACGATCTACAAAGCGATGATCTAGAAAATAATTCTCTACAAAACAAGTCTCAGCAAAACGATTCACAAAAAAACAGTGTAGAACCTGTCGAATTCACCCTGCTAGATGACGTTGCAACGCCCTACTACAAAAACTATCCTGCGTTACCAGCTGACCAGCAGACTGCCAAGCATCTGTTAAATACTGCAATGAATAACTGGTCTTGGGTACAAGCGCGTTTTGTTTATGACCAGCCTGTGCCTGTTGATAGCAGTGATACCAACAAACCGAAACTGACAGCCAAAACACTCGGCGAATTAGCGGTTAACGCCGAGCAAGAAGTGCTCTTAGAATCTGCCTATCTGATATTCGATGATGGTCAGCTCGACAAATTACACACATTAACCAGCAAAGGCGTGCAGGTAAAAGCGCTGACCAACTCTCAAGCCTCTAATGACCTAGTCGCTAATCATTCTGGTTACGCAGCGCGACGTGAAGACATGCTTGAAAACGGCATGCAATTGTTTGAGTTAAAGCCTGATGCGAGCCTGTGTGAAGCATCAACGAAAGACCTAACCAAGTGCGCACCAATCGCGGCTTACGGTCTGCATGCTAAGTCGGCGGTGTTTGACAGGAAGATAGCGGTCATCGGTTCGTTCAACTACAACTTACGCTCAACCTATCTCAACACAGAATCTATTTTGATTATTAAAAATGAAGCTGTCGCGATAAATCTGGCTAATGATATTGAGCAGGCGATGAATGAAGATAACAGCTGGAGTCTAGATTTAGATGACGGCGATGTGCGTTGGCATTCAGCAACACAAAGTTGGGAGCATGACCCAGAGACAAGCAAATGGGAACGCTTTAAATCTGGATTTTTACAATTATTGCCTATTGAGAAGTATCTCTGAAATAAACTAGCAGTATTGAATTGGTGGCTAGGTGGCTGGCCACAATCCCTCCCCTTTATTGACCTAGTTAGGTATCCCCCTCCGCCAATTGTTTCAATTTATTTAATTGGCCTTAACATCCTAAAATTATACAAAATGACCTTAACAGGCTACTATTGACCTTAATAGGCTACAAGTGACCTTAATAACTAAAGTCGACCTTAGTTAGCTATTTGTGATTTAGACATATGTGGCTTTAACATGACATTTTTGACCTTAACAAATAAATGATACGCTTTAACGAGAGATGATTTCTTATGACTGATAAACAAAAAGTAGCTGAACTTAAAGACATCATCCTCGAAGTACTTATCGACGCTGACACACCCTTATCACGTGGTAATATCAGCGCACTATTACTCTCTAGCAAATATCAGCTAAAACCAGTAAGCCCAAAAACACTGCAAAGACGCCTGCAAGAACTTACCGAGGCAGGCAAAGTTGAATCTAGTGGTAACCGAAGTGCAAAGAAATATGCCTTAGCAAATTCAGCTCTTACCATAACGACGACTATAACCACTGCATCATCAAGTTCAGACTACGGGATTGCTGAAGAGACGGAACACGGCGAATATAGTAATACTGACAAACACAATCAAAACAGCGTATTTTCGAATGCATCCCAAGCGAAGCTTAAACTTTTAGATACGCCCTCATTTGCTCGGAAAAAAACCGCTTACAACAGCGATTTAATCGACAACTACATCCCAAATAAAAGCCAATATATTAATAATGAAATGCGCGTATCAATGCGTAAAGCCGGTGTCCGTTTCGACAAAGAATTAGCGGCTGGCACTTATGCTAAAAATATAGTGCAACGGTTATTGATCGACTTGTCTTATAACTCCAGTCGACTCGAGGGGAATACTTATTCTTTACTCGACACGCAGAAATTATTAGAGCGAGGCGTCACAGTAGACGACAGCTTAAATGAAGAAGCGGTGATGATCTTAAACCACAAAGAAGCGATCTTATTTTTAGTCGAAAACGCGCAAGAAATATCAGTAACGCCATTTGTCATTAGGAACTTGCACCAACTACTTGCACAAGATCTACTGAATAATGCCAATGCTTGCGGCCGAGTAAGGCAAATTGAAGTCGGTATCAGCAAAAGTGCATACACGCCATTAAATAACCCGCAAAGATTAGAAGAATACTTAGTCCTGATATTACGTAAGGCGCAGCAAATTACAGACCCTTTTGAACAGAGTTTCTTTTTGCTTATACAGCTGTCTTACTTACAGGCTTTTGAGGACGTAAACAAAAGAACAGCTAGGTTAACCTGTAATATTCCATTTATTAAAATGAACCTGTGCCCACTGAGCTTTGTCGATGTAGCCAAAGAAGACTACATCAACTCGCTGCTCTATTTTTATGAAACCGGAGATACTCAGCCAGCTGCCGAAGTGTTTAATTTGGCTTATTTAAGCTCTTGTGAAAAATACACCATAGTTAAAGCATCCCTAGGCCACATTGATGTATATCGCGTTAAGTATCGCCGAGAAAGAAAAGCAGTGCTCGGTGACATTATCAGAGAGCAGCTAACTGGCAATGATATTGAGTTAACATTGGAACGTTATTGCGACAATAATCAGATTGAAGAAAAAGATAAGTTCATTTCTATTGCCATCACCGAGCTGAACAATCTCCACTCAGGGGCAATTATCGGGTTAGGTGTTACAGAAGGTATGTTTAACGCTTGGTTAGAAAAACAAAGCCAGTATTTATAATGTTTAAATAATTTATTTTTGACTCTGGAATTATATTTCTAAATAAAACCAATATGATTAACTCAGTTGAAAAAAACCTACATCAAATTATTTAACGAGGAGTGATTATCATGAGTAACTTACTTAACCAAGCAAAAACAATCTTAACTGTGGCTAAAGACACTGCAAAAACATCTGTCACTGCTGGTTTTGGTGTTTATGGCACCATCGTTGATGAAGCATCAAAATCATCAGATAAAGCAACGCAACTGTTTGAATCTCTTGTTGAGCGCGGCGCGCAAGTAGAGCCAAAACTGAAAGAGCAAACGTCTGCAATCTTTTCTAAAAAGATCACGCTAGGTTCAGTTGAAGCTAAAACGAAAAGCATCACTAGCCGTTTTACTGGTGACCAAGGTTCAAAAATCAGTGAAGTTGAAGCTAAAATTGACCAACTTACTGCAATGATTGCAGAGCTAAATACTGTTCCTGCTACTGCACCAAAAAAAGTAGTTAAAGCAAAAGAAACTACTGAAGCATAATAATGCATTAACCATCGCGGTTAATTGAAATGAGCCTCCTTATTTGGATAACGCCGATCAGTTAAGAAAAATATGATCGGTTGACTGATCCTTTGAGTGGTTCACAATACCCTTTTTCGTATAGATTGAGGGTATTTTTTTGCTTGCACATTGGCTACTAGATACGGATACATTTGCTAATCCAGAATCACTTTCTACCTTTCAAAAAGACCTGCCGCTAGAATGGATCGAA
>NZ_AKXQ01000045.1 GCF_000276805.1 Moritella dasanensis ArB 0140
TCCTTCTCCCTCCACCATCATTCTACTTTGTTGACTTTATATTGTGGCCAATATAATAACCGTCATCAGGGTAAAATACACATCTAGCAATAGATGACAAAAATAGAGAAAAATGTGGAGGGGTTCCCGAGTGGCCAAAGGGATCAGACTGTAAATCTGACGGCTCAGCCTTCGAAGGTTCGAATCCTTCTCCCTCCACCACTCTCTATACTCTTCAGCGACCACCTCGTTAATCACTACTTTTTTAATATTTCCTTTAATAGAATGTCCTTCATCGCTAAATTTTCATCTATCTACACTGTATTATGTCTAACTCTATTGGCTAACACACTGCCAGCACAAACCAAACCATAAAGCATTTTATACCACATTAAAACCAAGTGATTTGTCAGTAATAACAATCGACTCAAGCCTATTTTTTCGCACAAAAATCACTCAACATATCGTTCTAATTAACAAAACAGTGCTCCTCTCAAGACTCTATTATGCATACCTGCTATTGTGGTTAGTGCTAATCATTAGCGTCTAAACTTACCCACTACTCTTGAGCATCAAATAAACATGAATAAGAATTTTGACTATCGACATAAACGCGTACTCATTGTTGATGATCAACGTGCTTTTCAGATCATGCTCAAAACCATGTTGATTAACTTTGGCGCTAAAGATGTCACGCATGTGGGTAGCGCCGAAGATGCGTTAAAACAGTGCCGCAATAATACCTTCGACTTATTACTCGTTGACTACAATCTTGGCTCAGGCATTAATGGTCGTCAGTTATTTGAAGCTCTCAAAATGGATAAACTATTGCCTATCCACACCGTCTTTTTCTTGGTCACTGGTGATAACTCGAAAGCCATTGTATTAAGCGCTATTCAAATGACGCCAGATGATTATTTGATGAAGCCGTTTTCACAAAATGAGTTAAATTTACGGATTCAAAAAGCCTTCAACAAAAAAGATGCACTGCTGCCTATCTACCAAGCAATTAAAAATAATGATTTCGCACAGGCAATGGATGAATGCGATAACGTCATCATCTATTCTGCTCGCTTTCGTAATTATTGCCGTTTGTTTAAAGCAGAACTGTTAATTGAAAAAGAAATGTATGCCGAAGCTCGGACTATCTTAGAAGACTTTATAGAAGATCACCCGCATACCCAGGCGCAACTGTTGCTAGGTCGGGTCTATTATCTAGAGAAAAAATACCAACAAGCAATTCCACTATTAACCGAAATAATCAAATATAACCCGATGATACTCGATGGTTATGATTGGTTAGCACAATGCTTTAAAGATGGTGGCGACACCGAAAAAGCATTAGAAATAGTGCAACGTGCCATCAAACATTCGCACTTGTCATTAGATCGCCAAGGTTTATTAGCAGAACTCGCCCTAGATACCAATATGAATACGATAGCGAAAGAAGCCTTTTTCGCTATTCTAATGCAGACCAAGAACACCATACATCAGAACCCACAGCATTTGATTAACTATGTGCAAGCTATCATCCTCGTGGCAAAACACGAAGAAGATGGGTTTAAACAAGGCCGCTTGTTACAAGAGATTAGCGGGTTGTTTCACCGTTCTTCTCAACAACATCCTTATGTAGAAGAAGGTGAACTGTTAGCACTTGAAGGTTACAGCTTAGCGTCAATTCATAACGTCAAAGGTAATCAGGTTAAAGCCAAGAACACCCTGCTGAAAAGTAATGAAGCCTATTTGGTTGAACCTGAAGCTACACCAGAATGGTTAGGGCCACAGCTAGTTAACTTATTGGCGGAATTAGAAGAGTTTGAGCTTGCCGACAAACTCAGACCTTATATCCAACAAGGTGATGTGCACAGCGAAAAATTACTTGCGAGCATCTGTGGCGTTGAAGACAGTAAAGAGATTAAATTTCAACATCACAACAAATTGGGTATTGATGCGTTTACTGAACATAACCTTGAAGTCGCACTGGAACACTTTGAAACCGCACTCTCTATCGCACCACTCAATACCGGCGCTGCACTGAATAAAGTGCAAGTATGTCTCGCCCTACTGGTTAAAATTGAACGTCCGTGGCCAGAAATCACCAAAAAAGTATCAGACACGCTTATCGAGTTAGAAAACTTCCCGTTATCTGAACAACAAGCAGAGCGTAAAGCCGAATTGAGAAAGGAGTTTAACATTCAGCGCATGCAAGCAAAGAAAAGAGCGAATAATTAAACGTATTAAAATCATAACTTTCTAATCTGATCACATGATATAGTAATAAAAATCTAAGTTTAATCGATTCACCAACACAGGTAATTAATCGCCATGGAAGTTGTCAGTAACGGTGAAAAAGTCATTCGCAGGCTTTATGAAATCACCAATAATTATGATCTTGGTTTTGAAACTCAAATTGAACAAATCCTGAAAATGGGTCTGGAACGGTTTAACTTAGATATTGCGATCTTATCTAAAATAGACAACAACCGCTATGTGGTTAAACATTGTGTGGTACCTGCGGATATCGAACTAGCCTCTGGCGTCGAATTTGATTTAGACACCACCTATTGCCATATAACCTGCCAGGCTAAAAGCCCCATTGCGCTTGAATATGTCGGTAAACACGACCAGTATGCATCGCACCCCGCTTACCAAGCATTTGGACTTGAGTCTTATATTGGCATGCCAATCAAACTCAACGGCAAACTTTATGGCACACTTAACTTCTCTAGCCCCACGCCTTACGACAGAAAGTTTGCAGCGGTTGATATTGATGCTATACAGTTGATGGCCTCTTGGATTGAAGTAGAAATTATTAGGCGAAATCAAGAAAAACGTTTAATAGAGCTTAATTTAGCATTAGAGAAAAAAGCCTACGAAGACAGCTTAACGCTGATCCCTAACCGCCGTGCCGTGTTTAAACACATTAACGCCGATTTAAACAGAGTCAGTCGCGAGAAAAGTAACGCTGCATTAGCTATTATCGATATTGATTTATTTAAAAACATTAACGATACCTACGGTCACAAAAAAGGCGATGAAGTGTTAATCAAGGTCGCTGAATCAATTGATAATGACATTCGTGATTATGATTTTGTGGCGCGATTTGGCGGTGAAGAGTTTTTACTGTGGCTACCGAATTGTGATATGAACATCGCCACTATGGTTTGTGATCGTATCAGAAATAATATCGAGGCATTATCCTTGTGTGAAACGCCGATTACCATCTCTATCGGCATCACTTGTTTTAGCGCGGATGCACTCCAAAATCTACAATCAAAACAAAAAGTCGATGAGCTTATTTTACAGGCCGACAAAGCGCTGTATAAAGCCAAAGACGCGGGCAGAAATTGTATTAAGTTTTATGACATAGCCTAATGTCGCCCCATTTCTGCACAAATGCAAAAAACTTTAAAATTAGGCTCGCAACTGAGCCGCGAATAATGGAAGCTATAGACATAAAAAGTTTGCAGATAATAAAGGGTTAAAAACCAATGAAAATCATCTCGTTTAATATAAATGGCCTTCGCGCTCGATTACATCAACTACAAGCGATTATCGACAAGCATGCGCCTGACGTAATTGGCCTACAAGAAATCAAAGTACACAACGAAATGTTCCCAGTAGCAGCCGTTGAAGACATGGGTTATCACGTATTTTTCCACGGCCAAAAAGCCCACTATGGTGTGGCAATGATGGTGAAGAAAAGCACCGTTGCTGACGTAGAAGCGATTAAAGTGCAATACGGTTTCCCAACCGATGACGAAGAAGCGCAAAAGCGTATGATCATGGTGACGTTTGAGCAAACATCTGGCAAACCAATCACAGTGCTAAACGGTTATTTCCCACAAGGCGAGAACATCAGCCACGAAACCAAGTACCCGTACAAACGCAAATTTTATCAAGATCTAAACATCTACCTTAACGATAATCACACGGCAGAAGACGATCTGATTGTGATGGGTGATATCAATATTTCACCAGCAGAGAAAGATATCGGTATCGGTGAACCCAATGCCAAGCGTTGGTTAAAAACCGGTAAATGTAGCTTCCAACCAGAAGAACGCGAATGGTTAGCAAAACTACAAGGGTTTGGTCTACACGATACATTCCGCACCATTAAGCCTGAAGTAAGCGATCGCTATAGCTGGTTTGATTATCGTTCAAAAGGCTTTCCAGACAACCGTGGACTGCGTATTGATGTGATCTTAGCGACTGCGAGTTTGAACACTAAAGTGGTTGAAAGTGATGTTGATTACGAACTACGTGGCATCGAAAAACCATCCGATCACGCGCCAATCTGGACGACGTTTGAATAACCAAGCTGATAATCTTTTAACGCGCTAAAGTGATAAACAGTACAATAGCTTAGGTAACCATGACCTAAGCTATTTCATATCTCAAAAACACATTTTAGAAATATGTGTCTAACCTTAATGTTACCCCGACATTCAGATATCAGATGCAATAATGACACTCGCGTTGACCAAGGTATGCACCACAGCAACAAACAGTTTACTCCTCTGTGTAATGGTCAACATTTCTCCTTGTCATGGGCAATATTCCGCAAACGTTGATGCGGGAATAATAGGCTCTATTGTCGGTAATATTAATGTTCCCCAGAACTCACCAGCAACCCAGCGCTCAGGCGATGCAAGCCGTAATACCGCCACACCAAATAGCATAATACCAAATACAACGGTTCCAAAAGCGGTGATCTTAAATCCCAACATCATGACGTTACAATCGGCGACCGACAACCCTACTCCCACGGTTAAAAAGCCAACAGCAAACAGCCTTATAACGCCAACCACCATCGCCCAGCAGCAGCTTAGTGTTCATAGCCAACCGAGCTTTGAAGACCTTCCCCAGCTATTAAAAAAACGCACGATCAAAGTACTTGTGGTTAATCATCCCGCTTATTATTTTATTTACCAAAGTCGCCCGCGTGGGCTTGCTTATGACATGATGCGAGAGTACGAAAAACACCTTAACAAGAAGCACTTTAAAGACACGAGATTAAAACTTAACATCCTGTTTATTCCAGTGCCAAGTAGCCAAATAGTCAGCTTACTCGCGCAAGGTTATGGCGATATTGCCATTGGTCCGTTAATGACGCCACAGCGCCTGCAGAACCAAGTTACCCATACAGAACCCATCTATACCGATCATCAATTATTGCTCGTCAGTCACAAGTCTACGGAAGAATATAACGACATAAAGCAACTCTCAGGCAAGGAAGTATGGATACGCCGCAATAGTATTTACCATCAGCAGTTACAACACATCAACAAGCAGTTATTCCATCTCCACAAACCACCCATTTACATCAACATTGTCACCGACGAACTTGAAGATTTCGAAATTTTAGACATGGTCGATAACAAGCAAATATTCATGACTATGACTTCTAATCACAGCATGCACTTGTGGAAGAAGTTATACAAAAATATCAAGCTACATCCCCAACTAGCGGTAGGAAGTCGTATCCCGAGTACGTGGGCGGTACGTAATCACACGCCACAATTAACCAGCAGCTTAAATCAGTTTATTGCCAAGCATAAAAAAGGCACCAAAATCGGTAACATCCTGCATCGCCGCTACCTGGTGAGACACCCTTGGTTAAAAAAAGTTATTCACCAACAGTTTGAAAGTCGCTATTTAGAAACCGAACAAATCATTAAAAAGTACGCTAAACAGTACAAGTTCGATTGGCAGTTGATTCTTGCTCAAGCCTACCAAGAGTCGCGACTCAACCAAAAAGCCATTAGCCATCGCGGCGCTGTCGGGGTAATGCAAGTATTACCGTCCACCGCCAACGAACCCTATGTCAATATTAAAAACATCAACAAAGTCGATGGTAATATCCATGCGGGCGTGAAGTATTTGCACTTTATGCAGCAACGTTATTTTAGTCACGACAATATTACCGAGCTCGACTCGCTATTACTCAGTTTTGCCGCTTATAACGCCGGTCCAGCTAAGCTGATCCGTTTAAGAAGAAGGGCCTTGAAAGAGGGCTTAAATCCCAACATTTGGTTTAATCATGTCGAGAAGATTGCCGCTGACGTTATCGGCAGAGAAACGGTGGATTATGTGAACAACATTTATAAGTTTTACATCACCTACTTACTCGCGTCACGTTACCAGATTAACGATGCGCAGTTAACACAGCAGCAAGTAGCGAATACACGCTAGTGCTGCCCAAGTCAGTCATTAAGCAAGATGTCTAAACGCACGTTTTTCCAAGCGTTGGAAAACTGCAAAGATAGCAAAACATAAACACAGGTAAATACCACCCGCAAAAATAAAGGCTTCAAACGGGGCATAAAAACGTGAATACACATTGTAACCCGCACCGGTAATATCAACTAAGGTAACGACACTCGCGATAGACGTTGCATGCAGCATAAAGATAACCTCATTACTGTACGCAGGCAGTGCACGACGAAACGCCGATGGTAGGATGATACGGCGTAAGATCTGCCAATAGTTCATGCCATAAGCTTCTGCAGCTTCAATTTCACCTTTATCGGTTGTCACCAATGAACCACGAATGATCTCGGTGCTGTATGCTGCGGTGTTTAATACAAACGCTAACAAGCAAGGATAGAAGGCATCTTCTAACAAGAACCAAATTGGGCTGTCTTGAATACCATCAATCATGGTCACGCCATAATAAATCAGATACAGCTGGATCAATAACGGCGTACCACGGAAAACATAGGTAAATAGCCAAATAGTACGTGATAACCACACATACTTGCTGGTACGTATGATCGCTAACGGCACTGCCAGAAAGAAACCAATCACCACAGATAAAAAAGTCAGTTGTACTGTTAATACTGTACCGTCCCAATACTCATTTAAGATACTTGGGGTAAACATTTCATTTTGCTCAAGCAAAGCAACCAGTTGATCTAACATATTAATGACCCTCTACGCCTTTGCTAAAGTGATTTTCTAAATATTTCAGTACAATTTCACTCACCGTAGTAATGGCTAAATACACAAACGCCACAGGAATGAAAAATAAGAAAGGTTCGTAAGTGGTCATTGCCGCTTCTTTCGCTAACTTAACCATATCCGACAAACCAATGACAGAGACCAGTGCGGTGGTTTTAACCAGTACTAACCAGTTGTTTCCAATACCCGGCAATGCAAAGCGCATCATTTGTGGGAACATTACCCGACGGAATACTTGCCAGTCAGACATGCCATATGCTGTCGCCGCTTCTAATTGGCCTTTATCGACTGATAATAATGCGCCACGGAACGTCTCGCCCATGTAAGCACCAAAAATGAAACCGATTGTCAGCACACCCGCGCTGAATTCATCGATAGTAATGTACATACCATCTTCATAAAACGCCGATAAAGTTAACCAGCCTTGCTCAATATAAAATGCATTGATGGCATAGGTTTCGTGTAATTCGTATAACCATTCCGAAAAATTATTAAGCCCGACTTGCAAGCCAAAATAAATCAGCATCATCAATACTAGATCCGGTACACCACGAACCAAATTGGTATAAGCAAGCGCAATAGCAGAAGATATCTTACCGCCAGAATAGCGTGCGACAGCGGTAATCAACCCGAGTAACACGGCGATAATTAATGAAAAGATGGCGAGTTTAACGGTCAATATAGCGCCATTAAAAATACTTGGGCCATAACCTTGGAGATCTAACATAATATTCCCAGAAAGCAGTGGGCGCGGTCTTCGCGAATCGCGCCCATTTTTATTATCGTCACGCACTAATGCGCAGCGATAAAGAGACTACATTTTAATACTGTAGCTGAAGTATTTAGCTTGGATAGTCTCGTAAGTACCATCTGTTTTAATTTCTGCTAATACTTTATTAAATGTTGCTGCGAGTGACTTATCGCGTTTACGCAAAGCAACACCCATACCGTTACCCAGTTGGAAGGTATCGCCAACTGCGGCATAAGCACCTTTCTTCTCAGGGATCAGTAACGTGGTATCACCCACTGGGAAATCCAGTAATACCATGTCTAAACGACCGCCTTCAAGATCAAGTAATAAGTCACCACTGGTACTGTAACGCTTAACGGTGTTGTTCTTAGCAAAGTGATCCGTTACGTAAGTATCTTGTACTGTACCGCGCTGAACACCAATACGTAATTCTTTAAATGCCGATTTATCCGCGACATCCAGTTTAAAGTCTGCGGCAGCAAACCAACCACTTGGTGTATTGTAGTAAGGTTCAGAGAACAATACTTGCTTCGCACGCGCTTCAGTAATCGACATTGAAGAGAAGATAGCATCGTATTTACGTGATAATAAACCCGGGATAATACCGTCCCAAGATTGTACAACCCAAGTACAATTCCAATTAGCGCGTTTACAAACTTCATTACCTAAATCGATTTCGAAACCGGTTAGCTCGCCATCAGGGGTTTTATATTCAAACGGCTTGTAAGGTGAATCAACACCTAAACGAACATCAGTCCATTCTTTCGCTACTACAGTCGAAGAAAGCAATAAGCTTGTTGCAATACCTGCTGCAATAACAGTCGCTAATTTTTTCATACGTATTTCCCTATTATTATAATTGGGTCAATCAATGACCGTGCTTGTTGTTGTTTTTTCTTTTTATAGTTTTCATTTTTTAGTGCTAAAAACTGTTTTATATTTCGGTACTGGCGCTTAATACTCGGGAGCCAGTTTTAATATTTCGGCGCTAGCTTTTAATACTTAGGAGCTAACGCTTAGTATTTAGGAGCCAAGAACTGTTTAACACGTTCCGATTTCGGGTTATCGAATAATTCTTTGGGATCGCCCTGCTCTTCAATCTGGCCTTGGTGCAAGAAGATAACCTTGGTTGATACATCGCGTGCGAATGCCATTTCGTGGGTGACCACGAGCATCGTACGGCCTTCCTCTGCCAAGCTTTGCATAACACGTAGTACTTCACCGACTAATTCAGGATCTAAAGCCGAGGTTGGTTCGTCAAATAACAGCACTTCCGGTTCAACCGCCAGTGCGCGGGCAATCGCCACACGTTGTTTTTGACCACCAGATAGCTGACTTGGGTAATAGTCTTTTCTTTCCCACAAATCAACTTTCTTAAGATATTGCTCTGCGCTTGCCAGAGCGTCGCTGCGCGAGAGGCCTAACACCTGAATTGGCGCTTCAATCACATTTTCAATCACCGTCATGTGCGACCATAAATTAAAGCCTTGGAATACCATGGCGAGTCGTGAGCGAATGCGTTGAACTTGTTTTTTATTGGCTATATTTCGATTGCCATCACGATCAGTCGCCATCTCGATTAACTCACCGTTTACCGAGATATCACCTGCAGTAGGCATTTCTAACAAATTAATACAACGTAAGAACGTGCTTTTACCAGAGCCTGATGAGCCGATAATCGAGATGACATCGCCTTTATTCGCAGTCAGGTCGATGCCTTTAAGGACTTCATTGTCACCAAATGATTTATGTAAATTCTTGATGTCTAATGTGGGACTGCTACTCATTCTATTCATCCTAAATACGATTTATAACAATATAAAACATGTGCAACACTTAAATTCAAACTATGATTAAAGACTGCAACATAAAAACAGCACTTAACATAACAAATTAGCTATTCAGATAACATAAAGCGGCTTAATTTTAGTCATTAACTCCAGACTAGCGTTAAATAATGGTTCATTAACCCACTAAAAAACAAAGAGCAGGATTTAACGTTAATAATGTACACCACTGATAAGTACCCTCTTATTGGTATTTGCGGGAATTTATGCTACCTTGTGCATATAATTAAACTTTACCTTGCAAGTTTAAAATAAAGTTAATAAAAACACGCACTAACTGTAATTAAGTTACATACCCTATGGGTTAAAACAGATCAATTATGTTATTTTTCGTAATAAAAAAACATAAAAGGACATAAAATTGATCTGGATCACTTTTCAATTACTCCTAGTTAGGTAATAATGAGCACAGGTTATAGATTGAGACGACGCAATGAAAACAGTAAACCCATTTGATGTGATTCTACCAGCCGAACTGCTAAAAAAAGCAGAATCTATTGGCGTAGCAAAAGCAACTAAAGCCCCAAAACAAGCATTCATGCTTGCGATTACAGCCGGTGTATTTATTTCCATCGCATTTGCCTTCTATACTACGGTAACAACGGGTACCAGCGATGTCGCTTACGGCCTCACAAAATTCATTGGCGGATTTGCATTCAGTCTTGGTTTATTACTTGTTGTAGTCTGTGGCGGCGAACTGTTCACCAGTTCAATTCTGACTATCATTGCCCGCGCTAGCAACAAGATAACAACCCTTCAATTAGCAAAAAACTGGGCCATTGTTTACGCCGGTAACTTTGTTGGTTGCATCTTCTTTGTCCTATTAATGATATTAGCTAAACAGCATCTCGTCGCCGATGGCGCTTGGGGTATTAATGCCATGAAGATTGCCCAACACAAATTGCATCACACCTTTATTCAAGCTGTCACACTCGGCATCCTTGCAAACCTACTTGTTTGCCTTGGTATATGGATGAGTTTTGCAGCGCGCTCAATTACCGACAAATTTATTGCAGTAGCATTACCCGTTAGCATGTTTGTAGCATCTGGTTACGAACACAGTATTGCCAATATGTTTATGGTGCCACTGGGTTACATTATCGCCAACTTTTCTGGACCTGAATTCTGGTCAATGACTGGTGCTAACCCCGCTGACTTTGCTGATTTAACAATATCTAACTTTGTATTTAACAATCTTATTCCTGTCACCATCGGCAACATCATTGGCGGTGGCGTATTGGTTGGCCTGACATACTGGGCTATCTACTGCAAAAAAGAATCTTAATATCTGTTGGCAACAACGGACACGAACTTTGAAATTAAATTTTTAATAGATTAGGTGTACTTATGACTGAACAAACAATATTTGATCAAGCTTGGAAAGGTTTCACTACAGGTGAATGGACTAACGAAGTTAATCTACGTGATTTCATCCAGAAGAACTACACAGAGTTTACGGGTGATGAGTCTTTCCTAGCTGGCGCAACTGAAGCAACGAACGTGCTTTGGAACAATGTCATGGAAGGCATCAAAATCGAAAACAGCACACATGCTCCACTTGATTTTGATACATCAGTACCATCAACAATTACTTCTCACGCAGCTGGTTACATCGACCAAAGTTTAGAAACAATCGTTGGTCTACAAACTGAAAAACCATTAAAACGTGCAATTATCGCTAACGGCGGTATCCGTATGGTTGCAGGTTCTTGTAAAGCATATGGTAAAGAACTTGATCCAGTAACAGAAAAAATCTTCTCTGAATACCGTAAGACACATAACCAAGGTGTATTTGACGTATATACAAGCGACATCATGAAATGTCGTAAGTCAGGTATTCTAACGGGTTTACCAGATGCATATGGCCGTGGTCGTATCATTGGTGATTACCGTCGTGTTGCTGTATACGGCATCGACTTCCTAATGAAAGATAAATTTGCACAGCAAAAATCATTAGAAGCGAAGTTCTACTCAGGTGAAGACCTAGAAGCAACAATGCGTTTACGTGAAGAAATCTCAGAGCAGTATCGTGCTCTAGGCCAAATCAAAGAAATGGCGGCAACTTACGGTTTCGATATTTCTGGTCCTGCGACAAACGCAAAAGAAGCGATTCAGTGGACTTACTTCGGCTACTTAGCTGCTGTTAAATCACAAAATGGCGCAGCAATGAGCTTCGGTCGTGTAACAACGTTCTTAGATGTTTACATCGAACGTGATTTACAAGCAGGTATCATCACTGAGTCTGACGCTCAAGAAATGATTGACCACTTAGTAATGAAACTACGTATGGTACGTTTCCTACGTACACCTGAATACGATGAGTTATTCTCTGGTGACCCAATCTGGGCAACAGAAACTATCGCAGGTATGGGTACAGATGGTCGTTCATTAGTAACTAAATCATCATTCCGTGTACTACACACACAATACACTATGGGTCCTTCACCAGAGCCAAACATCACTGTATTGTGGGCTGAACATTTACCATTAGCCTTCAAACGCTACTGTGCGAAAGTATCTATTGATACATCATCAATCCAGTACGAAAATGATGATTTAATGCGTACCGACTTCGACAATGATGACTATGCAATTGCTTGTTGTGTATCACCAATGATCGTTGGTAAACAAATGCAGTTCTTCGGCGCTCGTAGTAACCTTGCAAAAGCATTGTTATATACAATCAATGGCGGCGTAGATGAAAAACTGAAAATCCAAATTGGTCCTAAAGCCGATAAGATCACTGATGATGTACTTGATTACGCAGATATTTCAGCGCGTTATGACAAAGTAATGGATTGGTTAGCAACAACGTATGTTACTGCCCTAAACTCTATCCATTATTCACACGATAAATATTCGTATGAAGCATCATTGATGGCATTACATGACCGTGACGTAGAACGTACAATGGCATGTGGTATCGCAGGTCTATCTGTTACTGCTGATTCACTTTCTGCAATTAAATACGCAAAAGTTAGACCAATTCGTGATGAAAATGGTATTGCAGTCGATTTCGAAATCGAAGGTGATTATCCTAAATTTGGTAACAACGATTCACGTGTTGATGATATCGCTTGTGAACTAGTTGAAACGTTCATGAAGAAAGTGGCTAGCCACAAAATGTACCGTGATGCGAAACCAACACAGTCAGTACTAACAATTACATCAAACGTTGTATACGGTAAGAAAACCGGTACTACACCAGATGGCCGTCGTGCAGGCGCACCATTCGCACCGGGTGCAAACCCAATGCATGGTCGTGATGAGAAAGGCGCAATCGCGGCCCTAACATCAGTTGCAAAACTACCGTTTGAATACGCAAAAGATGGTATCTCTTATACTTTCTCTATCGTACCAAACGCACTAGGTAAAACTGACGATACACGTCGTACTAACCTAGCTGGTTTAATGGATGGTTACTTCAAGCACAGCAGTGCAATTGAAGGTGGTCAGCACTTAAACGTAAACGTGATGGATCGTTCAATGTTACTCGACGCGATTAAGCACCCTGAAAAATACCCACAACTGACCATTCGTGTGTCTGGTTACGCGGTACGTTTCAACTCGCTAACGCCTGAACAGCAACAAGACGTGATCACACGTACATTCCAACAGTCATTCTAAGACTGATGAGAATAACGCTATAAAATATAACCTTGGTTTGTTTTTATAGTGCATAAACAGAAAAGCCTTACACATGTAAGGCTTTTTTATTTATAATAACTATATAGAGCTTTTATCATAACTTTATAGTCCTTTTATAATAACTGTATAGCCCTATCTATTGGAGATATTATGCCGCTTATTAAATCGATTGATTCTACCGAGTTGTGTAGCACAGTCGGACGCATTCATTCTACCGAATCTTTTGGCTCCGTAGATGGTCCAGGTATTCGTTACATCGTTTTCATGCAAGGCTGCTTAATGCGTTGCCTGTATTGTCACAACCGTGATTCATGGGATTTGCATTCAGGTAAAGAAACCACCGTTGATGAATTGATGCGTGAACTGGTTTCATACAAGGCATTTATGCTCGCAACGGGTGGTGGTGTCACTGCATCAGGTGGTGAAGCAATGCTCCAACCTGAATTTGTCCGTGATTTTTTCACTGCCGCGCAAGCAGAAGGTGTTAATACTTGTTTGGATACCAACGGCTATATTCGTAAATACAGCGATGTGATTGACGAAGTCCTCGATGTAACCGATTTAGTCATGCTCGATCTAAAACAAATGAACGACGTGATCCATCAAGAGCTCGCTGGCGTCAGTAATAAACGTACCCTTGAATTTGCCGAGTACTTAGCCAAGCGCAATCAAAAAACATGGATCCGTTATGTGGTTGTACCCGGGTTTACCGATGATGATGAATCAGCACATGCTCTGGGTAAATTTATTCAGCACATGGATAACATCGAAAAAGTTGAATTGCTGCCTTATCACGAACTTGGCCTGCATAAATGGAAAACCATGGGCTTTGATTACCCGCTTGACGGTGTGCCGCCGCCAAGTAAAGACACGATGGACCGCATTCAAGCAATCTTATTAGAATACAGAGATAATGTAATTTATTAATCGTCCAAACAGCATTCTATTTCAAACAGATCCTAGCTCTATGCTATGATCGGTTTTTTGTTTTAGCCTGTTGCTAACTTTACCTGAATAACGAGATCACATGAATTACCTTTGCCCTACCTACCTTTGCCCAATCTGCGCAGGCCCGTTATCCCTGCAAGACAAAAGCCTCGCTTGCGAGCAACGCCATCAATTTGATCTAGCAAAAGAAGGTTACGTTAATTTATTGCCAGTACAACACAAAAATTCAAAGAATCCTGGTGACAACAAAGAGATGATGCAAGCCCGTCGTGAGTTTCTGGACCAAGGCTTTTATCAATCGTTATCTGATAAGGTAAATAGCATTGCTCAGCAGGCTTTAGCGACTGTAGACACGCCTCACATCCTCGATTTGGGCTGTGGCGAAGGTTATTACACCCACCGCTTAGCGCAGGCTATAACGGATGCTAGTGATGCGACTATCTCCAATGTGGATAGCGCAACTGTGGATAGCAACCAAAAACTACAAATCGCCGGATTAGATATTTCTAAATCAGCGGTCCGCTATGCGGCAAAACGCTATAAGAGTATTAGCTTTTGTGTAGCCAGTGCATACGCGACCCCTTTCGCTGATGCGAGCCAAGATTTAGTCACGCGTATTTATGCACCATCACAAAACGACGAACTCGCTCGTATTATCAAAGCTGACGGTTACTTAATCACAGTGACTCCGGCTGCCGAGCATTTGTTTGAGTTAAAACAGAAGATTTATCAAACTCCTGAAAAGCATGACATGGAGATTGAAGAGATTGCTGGGTTTTATGTGGTTGAGCAACAACGTTTAACAAACGAGATCACCCTCACGCAAGCCAAAGACAGCAAGAACTTATTAGAAATGACGCCACTGGCGTGGAAAATGAATGATGAGCAAAAAGCAGCGCTCTACGCCGCAGACTTAACCCTTACGTTAGACTTTAATATTACCCTGTATAAACGTACGGCTTGATTCCCAGAAAAAATACAGAAAACTCCATACAAAAATTCAGGTAAAAAAATACCGATATTAACGTTAATA
>NZ_AKXQ01000046.1 GCF_000276805.1 Moritella dasanensis ArB 0140
TAACACGATGAACCAGTTCTAACTGATTATAACCCCCTCCCAACCTCCCCCTACAAAAATGGGGAGGAGCAAGAGAGTGACTACTTTATTATTAGTTAAAATAGCACGTCAGTAAATATGAAAAAACCAGCCTCGGCTGGTTTTTTGCGTTTAACCACAGACCCCCTCCCAGCCTCCCCCTACAAAAAGGGGAGGAGCAAGTTCAAAAACAAGTGCAGACTGTCAGTTGAGGCGATTAAAGACGGCTTGCCCGCCGTGAACCCATCCATGGGGGCTTGAGGTTGGCATCCATGCCAACAACAGCAGCCTTTCTTTAATTGCCTCGCCTTTACCGTATTCCTGGTAAGAACATAATCGACGTAAAGCTAAATAAAATTTGTAATTGGTAGTTTGTTTAGTCCCCTCCCTTTCTATTTTATATAAAAAGTAGGGGAGGGTTAGGGTGGGGTCATCTTTTGTTTTGCCTAAAAAGCAAAGGTAGTTTGCTTTTTAGGTTGTTGTTGGCGATGTGGACAAAGCATAGAATAGCCTCATCTTGTGAAGCAAGACCCAAATAATCTTATAAAAAGGTAACAACCATGAAAGCAATGATCATTAAAGAAATCGGTTCAAGCGACGTTTTTCAATTAGTAGAAAAAGCAAAACCAACAATAAAATCAGGCCACATGGTTGTTGAAGTTAAAGCAACAAGCGTAAACCCAATTGATACTATGTTACGTTCTGTTGAACTGCCTTGGTCTGCCAACTTACCTGAAGTTCTACACTGTGATGTTGCAGGTATCGTTGTTGAAGTAAGCGAAGATGTTACAAGCTTCAAAGTTGGTGACGAAGTTTACGGTATGGCTGGCGGTATTAACGGTGTTGACGGTGCGCTTGCTGAGTTCATGTTAGTTGATGCGCGTTTAATGGCACAAAAACCAAAAACATTAACAATGAAACAAGCCGCGGCATTACCACTTGTTGCAATTACTTCATACGAAGCACTTGTACACAAAATGAATGTGCAAGCAGGCGATAACGTACTTATCCATGGTGCTACTGGTGGTGTAGGTCACATCGCAGTACAACTTGCAAAAGTGCTTGGTGCTACTGTGACATCAACTTACTCTCCTGCGAACGTTGAACTGGCAAAAACAGTTGGTGCAGATAATTTAGTCGACTTCACTACAACAACCGTAGCAGATTATGTACAAGCGTATGCTGGTGGTACCGGTTTTGATAAGATCTTTGATACTGTCGCTGGCGAAAATATCCAGAAGTCATTTGAAGCAGTAAAATATTACGGTCATGTAGCAACCATTCTACCTGTCGAAAACGTACTACAAGTGGCACTGAAAGGTTTGTCATTCCATAGTGTATTAACGTTAATCCCACTTTGTCATGGTATTAATCATGAATCACACGGCCGTATTTTAACTGAAATCGCAACACTCGTTGATGCAGGCAAGATCACCCCAATCATTGACCCAAGCAACTATTCAATTTGGGAAGTCGCACAAGCACATGATCTCCTAGGATCAGGAAAAGCAGTTGGTAAAATCACACTAACAGCTTAATCCTTATATTTGAATCGCAGTATTTACGTGCTCATATTTAATGAAGCACAACTAAAGCATCAATAGTTTTCTATTGATGCTTTTTTGTTACCAGCGAAGAATAAAGAATAAAGAATTAAAGGTCGTGAACTGAAATGATAAACGCAAAATTTATAACCGGTTCGCCTTTTAAACACATTATTTATATGAGCTCGACGAGTACAATCGCGCTGACCTTCTTATTTATTATCATTATCGGTTTTATGTTCTGTTTTCGTGGTTTTACCTGGCATTAAGTTAGCCAGTAATTCTGACGGCATTGGAAATAAGATAGTTGAGTTTTTCTCACTGGCTATCTCGGTTAAGGTTTGCAGATAACGTAGCAGGATCGCATTGGGTTCTTGAGCAAGTTTTGCTGCCGCTTCGACTAATTTATCCGATGCTTCCATTTCCCCTGATGCGTGGATCACTTTCGCCCGACGTGTTCTTTCGGCTTCTGCCTGTCGTGCAATCGCCCTGATCATGGTTTCATTTAAATCAATGTGTTTTATTTCCACGTTCGATACCTTGATGCCCCAACCATCGGTTCGGGAATCTAAGATAGCTTGAATATCGGTATTAAGCATATCTCTGTTGGCTAACATTTCATCTAATTCATGCTGACCCAATACCGAACGTAATGTTGTTTGCGCCAGTTGGGATGTGGCTTGCAGGAAGTTTTCGACATTGATAATGGCTTTTTGTGGATCGATGACCCGAAAATAAATCACGGCATTAACGCGCACGGAGACATTATCGCGGCTGATAACGTCCTGACTGGGCACATCCATCACCACTGTACGTAAATCGACACGGACCATTTGTTGTATGATGGGGATAACGATGATCAGACCAGGCCCTTTAACTTTTTCAAAACGCCCCAGAAAAAAGATAACGCCACGTTCGTATTCACGTAAGATCCGAAACATGCTGATGATGAGTAAGAGCAATAAAAAAATAATTGCTCCGGTGAATAACATGCCGCTACTGAGGATTGCTTGCATCATTAACCTCCAATTCAGTGAGTGGCAATAAGATCAGCGTTAAGCCATCAATGCCATTGATTTGTACTACTTGTCCGGCGATTAATTTTTGCGGGCTATAAGCTGACCAACGCTCGCCGTTTATATTAATATGCCCTTGGCCAATGAACCCTGTGTCGACAGTGGCTTGCGCACCAATTAACGCTTCTTTCCCACTGACCACTTTGTTTTTGCGTATGTCCCATAAATAACCAAATATAAAGACAAAGAACAGTAATGAGACGACGGCAAGCGCGGCGATAAGTTGTATCGATACCTGAAATTGCGGTAGGTCGGTATCGAATAAAAATATCGACCCGAGGGTAAACGCAACGAGGCCGCCGAGACCAAAAACCCCCACGCTTGGTGACATCGACTCTGCTATCAGTAATGCAATCCCCAGTAATAATAATGCCAGTCCGACATAATCAAGTGGTAACAGTTGAAATGCATACAGGGCAATGAATAAGGAGATTGAACCTGCTACTCCAGCGATACCGATACCCGGACTGTAAAACTCGAGTAAGATGCCATAGACCCCAATTAGCATGAGTATATAAGCGATATTAGGGTCAGTGATGGTGCCTATAAAGTTGCTGCGCCAATTGGGTTTACGTAGTTCCAGTGGACTATTGGTTAGTGTCAGTAGTCTTTGCTGTTGCTTAATGCTGACGACTTTTCCGTCGAGCTTTTGCAATAAATGTTGTGGTGATTGCGCGATCAAATTAATGACATTTTTATCTAATGCTTCGACCGCTGTGAGTGTGGCGGCTTCAGTCACGGCTAATTCTGCCCATTGCACATTACGTTTACGCAGCTGTGCTAAAGAACGAATATAGGCAACCGAATCGTTAAGCACTTTCTTTTCCATGGCTGTTTTTTCAGTTGTTTGTGGTGAGGCTGGTGGTTTACTGCTCGTTGGCTCAGTGCCGCTGCTTTCTGAAGTATCGGGTTTGTTATCGGCATCGGGTGTTGGTTGATAAGGATTAGCTGGTTTTTTATCACCACCGCCGGGCAGAGGATTACCAATGCTGACAGGCGTAGCAGCACCTAATGTGGTTGTTGTTGCCATGGCTGCGATATGACAGGCATAGAGAATATAGGTACCTGCGCTGGCGGCTCTTGCACCCGGTGGGTATACGAGACAAGCGATGGGGATATCAGAGTTCAAGATAGCTTGGTTAATATCACGCAAGCTAGAGACAAGACCACCGGGGGTATCGATGGTGATGATGATTAACGGTGGTGTTGAACCACTATTATTGTCGGTATCCGTACCACTTTGGTTGTTTGCTCGGTTAATTTCGTTGGTGAGATAATGGCTGACGGCAGGACCAATAGCCCCTTTTATCGTCAGCACAGGTATAGGGACTGCGACTTTATTAGCGGGCGTATCTGCAGGCTCTACGAGGTTAGCATTTACCATACTGCTATAAATCAATAGCATGCTTATCAGCAAGTAATACATAGGTAACATCTCACGATCATGTTACCTATATTCTAGTTCATTTATACCATGCCCGCGTTGTTGTTTATGGTGATTTTTCACGGCAACTCTTCATCGTCATAAGCGCGGGCACGTTATTACCCGACTGGGTCTACGACAGCTTGAATTGGCTAAGCAGGGTCTCTAATTCTTCGCCTGCGGCTGATAAGTCAGTGGATACTTGTGTCGTTTCATGGCTTGAATCTAATAACTGGGTAACGACATCGCGAATGTTGATCATGTTACGGTTTATTTCATCAGTCACTGAACTCTGCTCTGTCGCAGCGGTGGCAATATGACTCGTCATATCATTAATCGCATCAACTGCATCGGTAACAGCAGATAAACTACCGCTAATTTGCGTCGATGATTGCATCACATGCGCACTGGTTTCTTGGCTGGTTTTCATCGCACTTACTGCTTTGGCGACAAATTGATGCAAACCATCGAGCATCACTTTAATTTCTAATGTGCTGTCTTGTGTCCGACTGGCTAAACTACGTACTTCATCTGCAACAACGGCAAAACCTCGGCCTTGTTCACCTGCTCGCGCGGCTTCGATCGCGGCATTCAGTGCTAATAAGTTAGTTTGGTCGGCAATCGCGCCGATAACTTGCAATACATGATCAATCTTTTGTGATTGCTCATGCAATGAGTTCATGTGGCCACTGGCTTGTTCGACGTTATCAACTAAGTTCGTAATGGCGGTATTCGATGTTGAGACATTATCTTGCGCTAATAAAGAGTCTTGGGTTGCTAAGTGGGTAGCGTCAGCGACCTGGATTACATTTTCAGCGACATCATTGGCCGTGGCGTTCATCTGCGTCACAGCGGTCACGACTTGGTCAGTTTCATTATTATGAATGGTGAGTTGTTCGGTGGTTTTTTTGGTCTGCTGGCTTAAGCTTGTGGCAGAATCAGATACTTGATGAGTGACATCGGCCACTGCACTGATAATAAACTGTAATTTGGACGTGAATCGATTAAAGGCATCACCCAGTTGGGCTATTTCATCAGTGCCTTTAATATCGAGTCTGCGGGTTAAATCACCCTCACCATCGGCAATA
Organism: Moritella dasanensis ArB 0140; assembly: GCF_000276805.1. GTDB lineage: Bacteria > Pseudomonadota > Gammaproteobacteria > Enterobacterales > Moritellaceae > Moritella > Moritella dasanensis. The sequence continues at coordinate 5,150 of NZ_AKXQ01000046.1, forward strand.
TCATTGAGGGTATTAAGCATGTCGTTAATTGGGTTTGCAACCCGTTTAGCTATCCATAACATCATTAAACTGGTGAGAATAATCAGCACAATTGCACTGATAATAGCGGATTGTATTTGGGTATAAAGCTGTTGCCATGCAGATGCACTGAAAATAGCTAAATCGCTTTCAATATCATCAACGTAAACGCCCGTACCGATGAACCAGTCGGTCCCCGCAATGGGCGCTGAATAACTTAACTTAGGCTGTACTGTATCGGTACCAGGTTTGGGATAAACGTATTCAACAAAACCACCTCCAGACTGACTTGCCTTAATCAGTTCTTGGATGAGCATTACGCCGTTTTTATCTTTTAATGTAAAGCGGTTTTGGCCTTGGTTTGCTTCGTTGGCTGCGTCGGCAATATTGATGCCTTTACTGTCATAAATAAAGAAATAGCCAAGGTTGTTGTCACCATAGCGGGCTTGTTTCAGTAAATCTCGCACATCAGTTAGGGTTTGCTGCTGGTTTTTATTATTCGCCGCAGCATTGATTATTTCTCGTTGTATTATTTTTTGCGTTATTTTTACTGCGTCACTGATTTGTTTTTGACGTTCACTACGTAACAGTGATTCATGATCATTAATCATGCTGGTAACTGAATTGGCTTGTAAATTAGCAATAATGCCTAACGCAACGAACAGTGCAATCATCATAGGTACTATGGCAATCAGTAGTAATTTATTCTGCATTCTTAAATTATTCATGTATTAACCTTTAGCTCAGTTAAAAATAACAACGTGTCTCATTAGCTCATTTTTTTACCTACATTTATATATTTTTATACTTGAATTGTTAACTTAGTGTTTATTTTTTGTGTTTTTTTTAATAAGTTTGACTGTATTTTAAAAATGTTTGGATACTGAGAGTGACTATGTATAGAACACTATGTTGTTTTCTCTTTCTCCTTTATCTGCGGGGCTTGAGGCTATCTATCTATAAAATATCAAATAAATTTATAAGGTTATGACTTAGTTTTTTAAACCGAAATATAATGCCTGAGAATACGAATTTGCCGACACATGGTTGCATGTTAAACAGTTGTAGGTATTATGTTTACCTGTTTGATGAATATATAACCTGATAATGTGCGCTTTGAATTATCTTAAATCTAAGGAAGGGATGTAAATGGAAGCTTTAACAGATTTTATTTCTGCGGTTAATAGTGTCGTGTGGGGTGTTCCGATGCTCGTCATGATTCTTGGGGTAGGACTATACCTATCCTTGGGACTGAAATTAATGCCTATTTTGAAATTAGGCACGGGTTTTAAGTTACTTTGGGCTGGACGGAAAGCGACTGCTGGCGAAAAAGGTGAAATTTCGCCGTTTAATGCGTTAATGACATCACTTTCTGCCACGATTGGTACTGGTAATATTGCGGGCGTTGCAACGGCTATCTTTTTGGGTGGTCCAGGTGCGTTATTTTGGATGTGGTGTACTGCGTTAGTCGGCATGGCAACCAAATATGCTGAAGCAGTCTGTGCGGTTAAATATCGTGAAACAGATGCCAATGGTAACCACGTGGGTGGTCCAATGTATTATATCAAAAATGGTTTAGGCAGTAAGTGGGCTTGGCTCGGTACTGCGTTTGCTATCTTTGGTTCAATCGCTGGTTTTGGTATTGGTAACACAGTTCAATCAAATTCAGTTGCTGACGCTTTATCAAGTAGTTTTGGTATTGAGCCAATTGTATCTGGTTTAGTGATGATGGTATTGGTTGGTCTCGTGCTAATGGGTGGCGTTAAGCGTATTGCTGATGTTGCTGGTAAATTAGTGCCGCTAATGGCTATCTTCTATATCGGTGCTGGTGTTGTTGTATTGGCGATGAATGCGAGCGAGATCCCTGCTGCATTTTCATTAATCATTGAAAGCGCATTTAGTCCTGTTGCTGCACAAGGCGGTTTCGCTGGTGCTGCTGTTTGGGCTGCAATCCGTTTCGGTGTCGCACGTGGTGTATTCTCTAACGAAGCTGGTTTAGGTAGCGCGCCAATTGCGCATGCTGCTGCTCAAACTAACGATCCGGTTAAACAGGGTCTTATCGCTATGTTAGGTACGTTTATTGATACACTTGTTGTTTGTACCATTACGGGTCTGGCGATTGTGGTATCAGGTGCGTGGACATCGGGTGAAACAGGTGCGGCATTAACTTCCGCTGCGTTTGCGAGTGCATTACCGGGTGTAGGTAACTACATTGTGGCGATTGCGCTGTCGGTATTTGCCTTCACAACTATTCTTGGCTGGAGTTTCTACAGCGAAAAATGTGTGCAGTATCTATTTGGTGTGAAAGCGATTGTACCATTCCGTATCTTGTGGATAGTTGCAGTGCCAATTGGCGCAACAAGTTCATTAAGCTTCGTTTGGTTGTTGGCTGATACGCTAAATGCGATGATGGCTCTACCTAACTTGATCGCACTGGCACTGCTTAGCCCTGTGGTATTTAAGTTAACGAAAGAGTACTTTGCCAAGCAAGGTAATGCTGCGAAAGAGTAATTTGTCCTGCTAACAAACATTGGTCGGTTATGCTTGGCCAATGATGATTAACTATAATACTTAAACCCCCGTCTATTTTCGTTGAAAGTAGGCGGGGGTTTTGTTTTTATGCTGAAAAAAAACTACCTATTATCTTTTATCCTATGCTTACAATCGCTTACACAGTGTCGTCTGTAATTATTTTACCATGCGTTACTTTATGTAATTTTATGTAAAGATTGTTTTTAACTAAGGGTAGTTCAGTAATGGCAATATCAAATAAATTGAGAATGTGTTTATTAACGGCTGGCATGATTGTGCTTGCAGGTTGTGATTCTGATAGCGGTAGTAGCACTACCCCTACGACCGTTTCGCGCACTAAAGGTGTCGTTCAACCTGTCGTTACACAAACGTTTCCAGCAGATATGCTTATAGCTAAAGAAGCTGGTTTTACACGTTACAGTGAATTACTCATTGATAATGCTGGTACTCAATTAAAACTACGCATTATCGCGACAGATGATGCTGCGAAGAATGAGAAAATCATACGCGCAAGCAATATCATGCAACATCTATTACAAGATGTAGATGGTGCTTCGTACGGCAGTGATAAAGCGTCTATCCTACGCACTATGGCTGAACGTCAAGCAACGTTGATCTTAACGAAAGATCAGGATGAAAATAATATACTGACGATAAAGTTATATGCCATTGCCGCAATTAAACACGATTTGTTAGCAGGCGTTATCACAAAAGCAGGCGTTAGCAAGGCTGTTAGAGTTGATAACCTCTCTCATTTTTTAACTGACTTTAGCACTTTATCTGATGGTGAAGTTATTGAAAATGACAATGAGCAAGATAAAATTATTGATGAGTTAACAATGCTAAATAGTAAGGACGGTCTATCTAGATGGCTTGTTAATAGCCAATCGTTACAGTATCGAGAATTATCTGTTGAAGGTGATTGTCATTACATGAGTAACTTTGAGCAAGTTACAACTGCAATAAAAGACCCAGATACGAATGAATTTATAAAAGAATCTAAATATTGTACTAATTTAGGTGCCCATTCTGATCGTGATGCCGCGTTTGAAGAAATCCTACACTTAGTGCAAGCTCAAGGTATCGCCTCAAATCCAGATACTCACGCTTACCAAGAAGCAGTAAGATCTCGTGCTGAGTCTATACATAAGAGTTTAGCTACAAATAAGCCATGGAATCCAACTGCGCAAGATTGGATAGATTGGGCTGACGATGACACCAACCCTAAAATTGGCTCAACTTATTCTCATGAGTATCTTGCTGCAGTACTTGAAGCGTTTATGGGTATGAACGGACATAAGACAAAGGGGCTAGACGGATATACCAGTACTGAGCGAGAGCAGATTAGTGCAAAAGATAATATCGGTGATAACTTTGTGAGAGAAATGTTTGCTGGTGATTTACAGTACACGGCTCGAATTCAAACTGCAGGTGTTGTTAAATATTATACTAAAGCGGCTTTAACTGGCACGCCAACATTTAAGATGCAAAAAAGCAGTGATGCTGCAGATAAGTATACCTTTAAGTCGCAATATCTTAAGAATGCGGTACTTGTTGGTACTGACGCTATCGATTTAATCGGTAATGATAAAGATAATATCTTAGAGGGTAACATTGCTAACAATACTATTCGCGCCTGTGCAGGTAACGATACTTATGTTGTGACAAAAACAACTGAAGCAGAATTTAAATCTTGTACTGTGGTACCAGGTGACGATAACGGTGAGGTTTACACTCAAATTACTTGCCCAAATACAGGCACTGATAAGTTGTATGGTTTTAACAAAATAAAATTATCAGACGGTTCAAAAGCTGTTGATGCGACAGGTCACATTAATTAATTCAGTGTGTGGCCGTCGCGGTACTTAGTTCTAAATAAAAGAGAAAAAAGCCAATTAACTTCGACTTAATTGGCTTTTTTATTGCTGAACTTTAATATGATTACTGACCCTCAGTATTATTAAGTTTTAATTTTATTGGTTAGTTTTAGTCGGAATAAGGCATTAAGCTATTCTTTTTATTTCAATCTACGTTATTCATTGCCTGTCACCCTATCTTTCGCTACTGTACTTTTATAGGTCAAAGATTTTATAGACAAAATTGATATCACAATACGAGTGAGCAGGGAAAGACATTACTATGAGTTCAGACAAATTAGCCACACAGTTGGTATCAGCAGGACGCGACAGAAAATTCTCACACGGTTCAGTTAACCCTGTAGTACAACGCGCATCATCCATTGTATTTGATTCAGTAAAAGCTAAGAAAGCGGCCACCGCTAAACGCGCTGACGGTGAATTATTTTACGGTCGCCGTGGTACCCAAACTCATTTCTCTTTGCAGCAAGCGATGACACTACTTGAAGGTGGTGCAGGTTGTGCACTTTATCCTTGTGGCGCAGCTGCGGTAACCAACTCTATCTTGTCATTTGTCAGTGCGGGTGACCATATCCTCATGACTGGTGCTGCGTATGAGCCAACGCAAGATTTTTGTAATGTGATGTTAGCTAAAATGAACGTAGCAACAACGTATTACGATCCGATGTTAGGCGAGGGTATTGCCGCGTTAATGCAAGACAATACTAGCGTGGTATTTTTAGAGTCGCCAAGCTCGGTGACCATGGAAGTGCAAGACATTCCGGCGATTGTAAAAGCGGTTCGCGCGGTAAATCCTGAAGTGATTATCATGATGGATAATACATGGGCAGCGGGTATCTTGTTTAAAGCATTAGAGCATGATATTGATATTTCTATTCAAGCGGGTACGAAATACATTATTGGTCATTCAGACTATATGTTAGGTACTGCAGTTGCTAATGAACGCTGCTGGGCACAATTACGTGAACAGTCCTACTTAATGGGCCAAATGGTTGATGCCGACACTGCGTACATGGCGAGCCGTGGTTTACGTACCATGGGGATCCGTTTAAAGCAGCATGAACTAGCGAGTATTAAAGTGGCTAACTGGTTAAGTACGCGTCCAGAAGTGGAGCGTGTTAATCACCCGGCACTACCAAGCTGTAAAGGCCATGAGTTTTACAAACGTGACTTTAATGGCTGTAATGGTTTGTTCTCGTTTATCTTAAAAGATAAATTAAGCAATGAACAACTGGCTAACTACTTAGACAACTTTGCTCATTTCAGTATGGCGTATTCATGGGGCGGTTATGAGTCATTAATTTTGGCTAACCAAGCGTCAGAGTTGAACCGTATTCGACCTGCGGGTGATGTAGATTTCACTGGTACGCTAGTACGTTTACACATAGGTTTGGAAGATGTTGAAGATCTGATTGCTGATTTAGAAGCGGGTTTTGCTCGACTTTAATTACTCTGTATTAACGGACTAAAATCAATGTTAGTCCGTTATTTTCAGTCCATTAATACTAAGACTGAACTATCGCTTCTCTCTTTTTGGCCTTTCTCGATTTAAACTGCGTCATCGCAACACCTGTCAATACCAATCCACCGCCAATAAACTGCTCACTCGATAGTTGTTCACCGAGTATGAAGGTTGCCATTATTGCAGTAAATACCGGTAATAGATTCATGAACATAGCCGATTTATCTGCGCCAAGATGTTGGATACTCTGCATCCATAACCAAGTAGCTAAGATTGAAGTTGGTATTGCGGCATATAATACCAGTGGTAATGATTCTGTGGTTAGGCTGACTTGGCCGTGGTACGTCAATACAGGTAATAAGATGATTACCGCAAATACCATCTGCACATATAACGCGATCCAATTGTTGAACGGTAGACGCCAGCGTTTGAGTAATACTCCGTACAGCGAGTAACTACAGGCTGCAATCAGCATGTAAGTATCACCAATATTAATGCCTTCAGATAGCAAGTTATTGATGTTCCCGTGACTTAACATATACACCAAACCCGTCAGTGAAATCATCGCCCCGAACAAGGCCTTTTTGGTTAGTGAAAGTCCGAGTATCGGCACACTAAACATCAAGCTTAATAACGGCACTAAAGCAAAGATCAGCGTCATGTGGGTTGCTGTCGTTGTCGCCGCAGCAAAGTAGGCGAGGGATTGATTAATCGCCATGCCCAGTAATGCGAGGAAGGCTAGTTTAGGTAAATAAGGTTTAATCGCGTGGCGTTTTTTCCATACTGGTTTGATTAAAAAAGGCGTAAGCGTGATTAAGGCAATGAACCAGCGGTAGAAGGAAATTGTTTCGGGTGCGATAACATTGGTCGATAAAATATTAACAATCGAATTGCCTGACCAGATGATAACCGTGAATAGCGGGAGTAAAAAGTACATGGAGATCTGCTTGCGTATAAAAAGGGGATTGTAGCAGAGAATATAATGTAATTTATAGAGAATAAACCAAGGTGATGTAATGGGGTAGGATCATCACCTTGGTTTTTCGTTATTCGCGGGTCTTGTCTACTGTATTAGTGCTTACTGAATTAGCACTAATAATTACAGTGCAGGCGCCTTTTTCGACACGCGTTTCTTAACCACAGTTTCATTAAACACCAATGACAGAATAATAATACTACCGCCTAACGCCAATTTAACTAAGTCAGCATCACGATTCCAAATGACCAAGTTTACTAACAAACCTAATGGTACAAGTACGTTGTTCATTGCCGCTAATGTGCCAGCATTAACCAAACATGCGCCTTTATTCCACATGAAGTAACCTAGACCAGAAGCGATAATACCAAGGTAAGTGAGTACGCCCCATTGTGTTGTGGTGGTTGGCATTTTTTCAGTGCTACCTAGCAACATAAATGCGACTGCAGCAACCAGGAATGCGCCAATGTAGAACAGGCCAAATACTTCGCTATGCTTCACACCTTTTAATTCATTTTCTGATAATTTCTTGTAAGCCACTTGGCCAATCGCCATGGCAATATTCGCGCCTTGTACAACTAAGAAACCAATGACAAAACCTTCATTAATACCTGCGTATTTAATGACAATAGCACCTAATACCGCGATGATCGCAGTACCTAAATACCAAGGGCTGAAACGTGAATGTAATAAGTCATCAATTAAGGTTACATAGATAGGCGTGAACACCGTAAACAGGAGTACTTCAGGGACGGATAATAATAAGAACGATTGATAATAGAAACCATACATAATACCCAGCTGACAAGCGCCGATAGCCATGACTTTAATAATGGTCGAACGGGCGAGGTTACCCAAGCGTAAAAATGGGATGAATACCAACATGGCTAAACCGATACGGAATAATACCGAGAACCAAGCATCCACTTGTCCTGCTAGATAAACACCGATGAGACTAAATGAAAAAGCCCATACTAAATTTGTAATGACTAAAAAATGCATTCCTTTACCTTAATTAACAGATGTCAGCAGGATTAACGACGATTGCCGAAAATAGTGACTAGAGTTTATATTTTGCTTGGTTTACATTACAGACCTGTGTTTAAAATTTGTCGTTTTGATTTACGTCAGAGTAATAAATGTACATTTGTAAGTTGTGAATACGGGAATATTTATTCTTGTTATGATTAATAATAGCTGTTTATTTTCGAATATCGAGATCGTTAAAATGATGAAACTAAGTGCATTATTACCCTTTACTCTGCTGGTGGCCTTTAACTCTGCTGCGAACGTACCTGTAAATCCTATTTTTCAGTTAGAGGCCAAACCTGAAATTGGCGAAATGGTGACGTCATCTAACGCTGAACTGTGTGAAGTGGCCAAAGGTTCTGTGGATTACCTTAATTTGGGGGAAGACTATGATTCCGGTATTATCACCGCGGGTATAACAGCGCAATTTGGTGGCGATTTAGACCGCGTAAAACGCACCCTTAATTTTATTTGCCAAGTAGAGCAAGAAGATAAATTAGCGGGTACTGAAAGCCGTTTAATGGACGCTGATTTTATTGCCAAGCATTTTGACGTGATCCGCTGGATGCCAGACAAAAACCAAGCGCAGGGCTTTGCCAAAGATAAACCGCTGTTGAAAAATATTCCTGACGATAAAATTTTACTGACCAAATATTATATTAAACTTGCGAAGGGAACGGCAAAGCAAACGCCTGAAACCCCTTATGCGTTATATGCCATTCCGAATGATGAAAAAGACCTCACGCTTGAGCAAGCGAATGCTGATCTGAGTTTGACTCGTCATCAACTGACCAAGCAAGACGTCATTACCGGTATTTTGGATAAAGATAAATTAGCAGAGCCGATGGTGTGGCTATCACGTTATGATTTAGAAGATTCGTTAATGCAGGGCACTGTCAAAGTCGACATTTCGAGTGGTGATAACAATAGTGCCGAGATCACCAGTCAGTTCTTTAACGTGCATCGTAATAATGGCATCGGTTATAAACGTAATTTGAAGAAGGAAGAGCAGGGACGTTATTGGTACTTCAAGAAAACCGAGTCGGTGATGGGTTACGGTAAAGATGCTAATTATAAGATCCCTGTTTATCCGTTAGTGACGGTTGCAGGTGATTTAGCGCATTTAGGTTTAGGTAAGTTAATTATGTTGACTCACAATGGCGAAAGTCGTTTAACCGTATTAGCAGACACGGGTGGGGCGTTTGAGAATAACCAATACCAGCTCGATTACCTTGGCGGTTACTTCAAAAACTGGGATGACTATATTAATACCTACAGAACATTCCCTGATTATTTTGAAGCGCGGATATTATTGTTGAAAGAGAAATAATAAATATAACTAAGCTTTGATATCTATTAATTACTTACTAGATTATTAACTCGAAATTGAGTAAAAGCGAGGCAATTAAAGTAAGGCTGCTGTTGTTGGCATGGATGCAAACCCCAAGCCCCCATGGATGGGTTCACGGCGGGCAAGCCGTCTTTAATCGCCTTAACTGACAGTCTGAACCTCTTCGAACTTATCCCTTATCTCTAACTCCTAATCCCCATATCCCAGAAAGTAAAAAACCAGCCTAAGCTGGTTTTTTCATATTTACTGACGTGCTATTTTAACTGATAAATCATTCTAAATAATGCGTGTCTAACGATTATTAGAACTGGTTCATCGTGTTA
>NZ_AKXQ01000047.1 GCF_000276805.1 Moritella dasanensis ArB 0140
TTTTTTTATGCCTGAAATTCAGTGAAAAATTGTGCAAATACAATCCCTATCTCAACCTCTTTATATTGCTCGTGATAGAATTAGCTATGGCTAATTAAAGCCAACTTAATTTATCCATGATGCAATTAAAAGGACTCGGATTGGAATGATAAATAATGAGTTAATTGATCAGTTAGTTGCGCTTGCTGTGATGCCTGTGATCCAAATTGAAAACGCTGATGATGCAGTAAAGCTTGTTGAGGTATTATCCGAAAACGGATTGCCAGCGGCTGAAATTACCTTTCGTAGTACCGCAGCAGGCGAATCTATCCGCCGTATCCGTGCTGCGTTTCCGGATGTGATCTTATGTGCGGGGACGGTATTAACCATTGGCCAAGTTGATGAGGCTGTCGCGGCGGGCGCTGACTTTATTATTAGCCCGGGCTTTAACCCGACTACAGTTAACTACTGCATTGAGAATGGCATTAAAATCATTCCTGGTATTAACAATCCGAGCCAAATAGAACAAGCGTTAGAGCTCGGTATCAAGGTAGTTAAATTCTTCCCTGCGGAAGCATCCGGTGGGGTTAACATGGTGAAAGCATTAGTTGGGCCCTATAACCAAATCAAATTGATGCCGACAGGTGGTATCAAACCATCAAATGTTATGGACTACCTTGCTGTCCCACAGGTTATCGCCTGCGGTGGTAGTTGGATCGCTACAACGTCTGCTATTGCCAATCATGACTGGGATACCATTGCTAAAAACGCCCGTGATACTTGCCAGTTAGTACACGCTAAATAATCCTCATTCATAAATGGCTAGATGAATAGCTCAGTAATAAAATACGATCCCAAAAAAGCCCAAGGTATATTTGCATATACTTGGGCTTAAATTCTATTCTTCACTACTCATCATCACGCTGATTTGAGCTTATCTGAATTCGCACGTTATCTTACGTGTGGATTGGTTCTTTTTTCATGACCGATAGTCGATGTTGGTCCATGACCTGGGAAGAATACGGTTTCTTCTGGTAATGTCCATAACTGGCTTTTGATCGCCGTCATCAAGGTATTAAAGCAACCTTGTGGAAAATCAGTACGACCAATGGATCCACTGAATAGCACATCACCGACAATAACTTGTTTCGTCTCTGCGTGATTAAATACCACGTGTCCCGGCGTATGCCCTGGGGTATGTAATACGGCTAGTTCTTGGTTACCAAACGTAATGGTATCGCCGTGTTCTAACCAGCGCTGAGGTTCAAATGGTGGTACTTCTGGAAAACCAAACATCTGTCCTTGCATTGGTAACTGATCTAACCAAAATTTGTCGGCAATATGCGGGCCTTCTATTGATACTTTTAATACTGCTGCAAGTGCTTCAGTGCCGCCAACGTGATCCATATGACCATGGGTTAAAAAGATCTTCTCTACTTCTACACCATGTTGTTTTACTTGGCTAAGAATCTTATCTACGTCACCACCGGGATCTACGATCGCGGCTTTCTTGGTTTCAGGGCAGATTAATAGACTACAATTTTGTTCAAAAGGCGTAACTGGAATGACGTTAACTTGCATTGCTTATCTCTCTCGGCTAGATAGTCGTGTTTGTTTAGCTGTATATAGTTACGCTAGTTTACCGATTTGTACGGCGAGAGTATACGGGGTAAATTGTTACATTATTGTTAAGTCATGATCTGGGTCAAAACAGATTTTTTATTGCTGGTTATCATCATAAGCCTTATTTCTATTCTGTTAACGGAATTATCATGTATCCATTATTACTGCAAGCGCATCTGGCGTTACTGTTAATCAGCTTGTTAAGTTTTGCATTACGTACATTTTGGGCGATTAAGGGCTCTGAATATATTAACAATGTGCTGTTATTTAAGATCCATAAAGTACTTAACCTGATATTGATTTTATCTGGCCTGGCTTTATGTGTGACGATTAATCAATATCCATTTATCGATGGTTGGGTAACCGAGAAATTTGTGTTGTTGTTTGCTTATGTCGGGTTTGCGATGTTGGCCTTTAAGCCTAAGATGAATTTAAAACTGCGTCAGTTCTGCATCGCAGTAACGATGGTGTTTTTTGTGATTATTTTTTATATTGCTAAAACGAAAGTGACGCTATTTATTTAGTCAAATTATCTAATCACGCGACCTGCTAATAAAAGTTGCGAGTAAACCTTGTTAACAATAGTTGGTAATTAGCCACTTTAAGTGATTGATAATATACTATTTAAAAATTAAAAATGGCACTCGAGAGTGCCATTTTTATTACTTAATGCGTCATTTATATAAATAAATTATATTTATAACGAGGTTTTAAGTGGGTTCTCATTTTTGACTTTATGGCTGAATAAATGATGACTGACTACACCAGCGAATAACAGCATTGCCAGTATCAATAACGGTGTATGACCATAACGGTTAAAGGGTGTTGTGCCTTGATATGGCGTGACATCGGCACGTAAAACCGCTTTTTCGAACTGTGGTATACGGCCAACTTCTTGACCCTGTGCATCATAAATTGCGGTAATGCCGGTATTGGTACTACGGAGTACCGGACGTTGGAATTCAAACGCCCGCATTCTCGCGATCTCTAAATGCTGATCAGGACCGATTGAAGTACCAAACCAAGCATCGTTACTTACCGTTAAAATAAAGCCGGTATCTGGCTTTACCGTGTTCACTAAGGTTTGGTTAAAGGCTATCTCGTAGCATATTGCCGTGGCAATATGGACGTTACTCGCGGCTAGGTTTAACTGTGCTTCACCACCACGTTGAAATGATGACATAGGTAAGTTAAATAATGGTGCAATCGGTCTGAGCAGATCTTCAAAGGGGACAAACTCACCAATCGGTAATAGTTTGTTTTTATAATAACGGTCATTCACCGGTGAGTGATTAGCAGCTTGTTCTGGCTGGCCAAGTACGATCACAGCATTGTAATATTCATCGATATCGTCGACACGTTGGTAATTAATAATGCCGGTGATAAGGGTGGTATTACTCTCGCGCATTAATTCACTGACATAATCCAAATAATTTTTCACTTGGAATTCTAATGCTGGAATAGCAGATTCTGGCCAGATGATAATATCAGCATCGGTATTCGCTAAACTGAGTTCTAAGTATTCGTTGAGAATATCTGCTTGTTTTTCTGGCAGCCACTTCTCATCTTGATTGGTATTGCCTTGCACTAAAGCGATCGATTTAACGGCTTCTGGCGCTGTCCATTCTAAACCTTTTAACGATATGGCTGACAACACGATTGCTGTGATCACGATGGCTGGTAAGACGGCTTTTCGTTCACGATAAGCGTAATACAAGCTGGCGGTAATCAGGCAAACTGCGGCTGTAACACCTTCAACACCGAGTATTGGCGCAAAGCTAACCAGTGGCGTATCCATTTGACTATAACCAAACTGTAACCACGGAAAGCCAGTCATTACCCAACCGCGTAACCAATCTGTGATTAACCAGATAGCTGGGAAAGCAACAAAGTAACGCAGTAACGCCGAGTCTGAGGTAAAACGATTAAGTAGATAGGCACAAAGTGCAGGGTAAATAGCTAGATAGGCGCAGAGTAATACCACGAGTAATGCTGCCACAGAGAGCGGCAATCCACCAAAGTCTAAGATACTGACTGAAATCCAGTGAATACCGGCAATGAAGAAACCGAGCCCCCACAGAAAACCGTATCCAGCCGCGTGCTTGGCCGATTTATTATCAAGAATAAAAAGTAGAGAAAATAATGAAATGTATAAGCTGATGCTGTAATCAAACGGCGCAAAAGCAAAGACGCTAAGTGCGCCAGTCAGTGGCGCACTTATTTTATGAATCAGTGACTTGATAGTTAATTCCTTTGTAGCTATTTACAGCGACAAGTGAACTAACCTGCCACTGAGACGGTTAAGCGGACTCAGCTAAGCGTTCTTGCTGTGCTTCTGGTATCTTCACTTGCAGCTGAATGATACGACGGCGGTCAGCAGAAATGACTTTAAACTGGAATTCATCGACAGTAATAATCTCGCCTTGCTCTGGTAAATGACCAAATGCATGGGCAATCATACCGCCAATAGTATCCACTTCATCATCGTTAAAGCGTGATGAGAAGTAATCATTGAAATCATCAACGGGTGTTAATGCTTGCACTGAGAATACACTTTTATTAATACGGCGAATATCTTCTTGTGCCGATTCATCTTCATCGAATTCGTCTTCAATATCGCCAACGATTTCTTCAAGAATATCTTCGATGGTCACAAGGCCTGATACACCACCAAATTCATCGACCACAACGGCCATATGGTAGCGTTCAGAACGAAACTCTTTGAGGAGCTTATCAACACGTTTACTTTCTGGTACAACAACCGCTGGACGTAGTATCGATGACAGTTCAAAACTGTCCGACTCACCAGCAAACACAAATTTAAGCAGATCTTTGGCTAACAAGATCCCTTCGATATGATCTTTATCTTCATTGACGACCGGAAAGCGCGAATGCGCAGAGTCAATCATGATAGGTAAAAATTGGTCGACACCTTGGCTCTTATCAATGGTAATCATCTGTGAGCGTGGGATCATAATATCGCGTACTTTCAGTCCTGCGACTTGGAGTACACCTTCAATCATATCCTTGGTGTCTTGATCGATCAGTTCGCGATTTTCTGCATCCTGGATAACTTCTACAAGCTCTTCTCTGTTTCTCGGCTCACCTTGGAATAATTGAGAAAATTTTTCAAAAAACCCTTTTTTTGATGAACCGTTTGTCGAGTGAGGTTTGTCGTCGTTCATAGTTTGTTGTACCTAAGTTATATAAGGTTGATGGTATAAATATTACTTTTCAGTAATATAGGGGTCTTCAAATTCGAGTTTTAGCATAATTTCGGTTTCTAGCGCTTCCATCTCGTCAGCTTCTTCATCGATAATATGATCATAGCCGAGTAAATGTAAAGTTCCATGAATAACCATGTGCGCCCAATGTGCGGTCAAGGGCTTTTGTTGCTCGATAGCTTCACGTTCGACAACTTGTTTACAGATGATTAAATCACCAAGCAGATCTAATTCAATACCTTCTGGTACTTCGAATGGAAACGATAGAACGTTAGTTGGTTTGTCTTTACCACGGTAGTCACGATTCAATTGTTGGCTTTCTTCGTTATCAACAATACGTATTGTCACTTCGGCATTTTCTTGAAACAGTTTAACCGCTGCATTTAGCCACGTTGTAAATTGCAGTTCTGTTGGTAATTGCTGCTCATCTGCAGTGGCAATTTGTAGATCTAGTACGGTATTCATTGGTCTTCATCCTCACGGGTAATGCCATTTTCAAATTGTTCATAGGCATCGACAATTTTTGCAACAACAGGGTGGCGAACAATATCATTGGATATGAAAACATTAAAACTAATATCTTTCACTGGCTCAAGTACATCCATTGCATGGCGTAAACCAGATGTGATGTGCTTTGGTAAGTCTACTTGGGTAATATCGCCAGTGATCACCGTTTTGGAATTAAAGCCAATCCGGGTTAAAAACATTTTCATTTGTTCAATGGTGGTGTTCTGACTTTCATCTAAAATAATAAATGCATCGTTTAATGTGCGTCCACGCATATAAGCAAGAGGTGCTATTTCTATGACATTGCGCTCAATCAAACGTTCCACTTTTTCAAAACCCAACATCTCAAATAACGCGTCATATAATGGGCGCAAATAAGGGTCTACTTTCTGGCTTAAATCACCGGGTAGAAAACCTAATTTTTCACCTGCTTCAACGGCCGGTCGTGTCAGTAATATACGGCGTACTTCTTGACGCTCTAATGCATCGACGGCAGCTGCTACGGCTAAATACGTTTTACCTGTACCTGCAGGACCAATACCAAAGGTTATATCATGCGTTAAAATATTGGCAATGTAATTGGCTTGATTGTCACCACGCGGTTTTATTATACCGCGTTTGGTCTTGATAACGGTATTAAAGCTGGCAACTTTTGCTGCTGGTTCTGGTGCAACTAATTTACATGCCTGTATAGCTAAGTGGATCTTTTCAGGAACAATATCGGTGACTTGGCCTTTAACTGGCTGAGTTTCGACATAAAGTTCACGCAGAATATCCATGCAACAATGGGCATTAACTGGGTTACCGGTAATATGGAATTGATTATTTTGATACGTAATTTCAACTTCTAAACGACGTTCTAGTTGTTTAAGGTTGTCATCAAACGGGCCACACAAATGTGCGAGTCTGGCGCTGTCGGCAGGTTCTAAAAATATATCGAGCGTTGTCGTATTTTTATTCAAAATAGTCTCATTAGGCAGAGCCATTAACGATCATTAATGGCTCTAAGTCTAGTTCTTATGGATTGAACTTGGCAACACCTAGCTCATTCGGTTGATTGGTAGCGCGTGCCAAGATCTCGCTTGGTTTAACGTCACTACGTAGACCCATCTCATCTTCACCACGGAGGAATACACCACGGATAGAGTTAGGGAATACATCAACAATGTCGACATCAACAAAGGTACCAATAAGATCTGGTGAACCTTCGAAGTTAACTACACGGTTATTCTCGGTACGACCAGTCAGTTCCATGATGTTTTTCTTCGATGGACCTTCAACTAGAATACGTTGCGTTGTGTTAACCATGTCACGACCAATTTTTTGTGACATTTGGCTAATACGCGTTTGTAGAATTTTCAAACGTTCTTTCTTTTCTTCTAGTGATACATCATCTGGTAAATCTGCAGCAGGCGTACCAGGACGAGCGCTGTAGATGAAGCTGAAGCTGATATCGTATTCGATGTCTTCAATCAGTTTCATGGTATCAGCGAAGTCTTGCTTGCTTTCACCAGGGAAACCAATGATGAAATCTGAACTCATCACTAGGCCCGGACGTGCTTTACGCAGTTTACGGATCAATGATTTATATTCAATCGCTGTGTGAGCACGTTTCATCAAGGTCAAGATACGGTCTGAACCTGATTGTACTGGCAAATGTAAATGCGATACCAATTCTGGAGTGTCGGTATATACTTCGATAATATCGCGCGTAAACTCAATTGGGTGACTGGTTGTATAGCGGATACGGTCGATACCATCAATCGCGGCTACATAACGTAGCAAATCTGCAAATGAGCACATATCATCGTCATGCATTTCACCACGGTAAGCATTGGCGTTTTGGCCTAATAGGTTTACTTCACGTACACCTTGTTCTGCTAGTTGGGCAATCTCATATAAGACATCATCAAGCGGACGACTTACTTCTTCACCACGGGTGTAAGGTACAACGCAGAATGTGCAGTATTTTGAACAACCTTCCATGATAGAAACGAATGCTGATACACCTTCCGCACGCGGCTCTGGTAAACGATCGAATTTCTCAATTTCAGGGAAACTAACATCAACCAAGCCTTTTTTACCGGCTTGTGCATCAGTGATCATTTCAGGTAAACGGTGTAAAGTCTGTGGACCAAATACCAAGTTTACAATCGGTGCGCGTTTTTGAATTTCAGCACCTTCTTGTGATGCTACGCAGCCACCAACACCAATGATTAATTTCGGATTGCGTTTCTTTAGCTTTTTCCAGCGACCTAATTGATGGAATACTTTTTCTTGCGCTTTTTCTCTGATAGAACAGGTGTTTAATAGAAGAACATCCGCTTCCTCTGGGTTGTCAGTTAGTTCAAAACCATTTTCGGCATTTAACAAGTCTGCCATTTTCGATGAATCGTATTCGTTCATCTGGCAGCCCCAGGTTTTAATGTGCAGTTTTTTACTCATTATCCACGTTGCTCTTTATTATTTATTGCTATATTCGGGTTGTGTGATAACACACAGAAGATCGCGTATTCTACTGCCTTAATACGCTGTTGACTAGACGTTATCTGTGCTTCTATGCATAAATTTACTGTAATTTTCATTGCACAAAGCAATCATTTAGGCGTAAAGCTTGGTAGAATTCTGATTCAGATAAGAATTTAACTTTAACGGTTCAGGAAACACGATGCAGGAATTTGATGTAATTATTGTTGGTGGTGGCATGGTCGGTGCCAGTACCGCTAATTTACTCGCCCCTTCGGGACTTAAGATTGCGGTAATTGAAGCGCAAATGCCAGCTGCGTTTTCGTTTGAACAACCAATGGACTTGCGTGTATCGGCAATCAGTTTAGCTTCTCAACAGCTACTTGTTGCAACAGGTGCGTGGAGCAACATCAGAGAAATGCGTCTTTGTCCTTACCGACGTTTGGAAACTTGGGATCAAGGTGGTTGCGAGACTAAATTCCATGCTGACGATATCGGCTACGATAAGTTAGGTTACATCATTGAAAATCGCGTGATCCAGTTAGGTTTACTCGAAGCAATGAAGCGTCATACTAATATACAGTTAATGTGCCCAGAGAAAGTGGACACGCTAGTGCAATACGGTGATTACGCTGAAATCACGCTCACATCTGGGGTTAAATTACGCGCTAAGTTAGTGCTTGCCGCCGATGGTGCCAACTCTATTATCCGTCAGCAAACGAATATCGGTATTAGCAGCTGGGATTATCGCCAAAGCTGTATGCTGATTAATATTGATACCGAGCAAGCACAACAAGACGTGACTTGGCAGGAGTTTTCACCGACGGGGCCAATGGCGCTATTACCGTTACCGGGGCATAAAGCATCCTTGGTTTGGTATCACCAGACTGCACAAATCAAATATTTAAGTCAGTTATCTAACGCCGATCTGAAAAAGGAAGTGCAACAACACTTTCCTGATTTAATTGGTGAATTTGAAATCACTAATCACGGTTCATTCCCATTAACACGCCGTCATGCTCAGCAGTATTATAAAGGCCGTGTGGTATTACTGGGTGATGCAGCGCATACCATTAACCCATTAGCAGGACAGGGCGTTAATATCGGTTTTAAAGATGTGAATGTGTTATGCGAACTGATTCGAAGTGCGGTGATTGAAGGTGAAGCATGGGATAGCGAAGCGTTATTAGCACGCTACCAGCGCACAAGAAGACCAGATAATTTATTAATGCAAACCAGCATGGATCTGTTTTATTCGGTATTCAGTAATAACTCCGCACCCATTAAGCTCTTGCGTAATCTTGGACTGGCAGTTGCACAACGCGCCGGACCATTAAAGCGCCAGGCGTTACGTTATGCGATTGGTTTAAGTTAGCCGTTATTAATTATGGCGTTTTAACTTAATTTAAACTCTTTTACTTTTGTGAGTAGTTCAGTGGAATGACTGAGTAGGTCTTGGCTGATACTACTTGCATGGGTTGCTACTACCGTTGTTTCATCCGAGTGCACCGCAATCATTTCAATGTTGTGTTGAATATCTGTCGTTAATTCTTGTTGTGTTATCGATGACTCGGTAACGGAATCATTGAGCTGATTAATTTCCTGCATTTCCCGTGCGATCTCATTTAACATGTCTGCTAATTGCGATACTTTTATCGCGCCTTCCGCCGCCGTTACTTTGGCGGTATCCATCGCCGCAAACGAACTGGTTGATGTTTCGATCAATGAACTGACAATGATTTGTATTTCTTTGGTTGAGTTATTCGTCTTAATTGCGAGTGCCCGCACTTCTTCTGCAACGACGGCGAAACCACGACCACTTTCACCTGCTCGGGCGGCTTCGATAGCGGCATTTAGCGCGAGTAAATTGGTCTGTTCGGAAATGGAATTAATCACCCCTAAGATTTTGGTGACGTTATTGGTTTGTTCACCCAGTAAATGCATTTTATCGACGACGTGATCAAGCTGTGTGGTCAGTATACTGATTTCATCAATTGTGGCACTGGCTAGAATGTTGCCTTTATCCGTTTGTAATGCGGCTTGTGTTGATGCTGCTGTAGTCAGAGTCGCTTTTGTCTTAATATCCTCAACCTGGGTCTGCATGGTAGCGATACTAGCGTTAATCGTTGCCGCTTCTTGTTTCTGTAGATTAGCCGAGTTATAGGTTTGCGTTGAGGCGGTACTTAATTTTGTCGAAATGTCTTCTAATTGCTCAGCGGTATTGAGTACATGGGTCAGGCTGTAATGGAAGTTACTCATCATGTAATTAAATGCGGTGACCATGCGACCGATTTCGTCATTGTTTTTCACTTCAATCAGCGTCGTGACATCTTGGGTATCACTGGCAAGTTCCATGCTGTCGGTCAGTTCGCTAATTGGCTTGAGGATCATTTTTCGTATGATGAATAAAGTGAGTAGCAAACCGGCCAATAATACCACGGCTAAGATTGCGCTCGAGCGTAAAATGTTTTGTTGTACTTGTTGGTAGAAATGGGTTAACGAGTATTCAAGTCTTACAGTTCCGAGTACATCGCCTTCTTTGGCATTGTGGCAAGCTGTGCAGTCAGTACCGCGGTAATTTTTTGATGCGATAAGTGGTTTGGTGATTAATAAGGTGTCACCTTGCGGTGTGCTAATGACTTGAGTTATATCTTCACCTGCCAGTGCGCGGCGATCAAAATCATCTTTGATTTGTTCGCTGGCTAATCCTGGGCCATACAGCTGATTAACCTTATCTGCTCGGACGATACGGATATCGGCAATGTTTTCATTCTCTAGCATTTTGTGACGCAGGGTTTCACGTTGACCAATACTGCCCGTTAGCATCATCGTATTTAAACTATCAAAGTAAGTGTCGGCTTGCTCATGGGCTTGTTGCTCTAAAATAGATAAAACCAAGGCCGTTTCTTGCTTACTTTGTGATATCGCTGAAATAGCGAGGATCAAGATAAACAGACTGCTTAGTGCGAGGTTTATTTTTTTAGCTATAGAGATATTTTTTAACATCGTTTCTTCCCATCTGAAACCAACCAAAAAGAGATCAAGCACTTACTGATGACCATTGGTCTTTTAATTCTACTGTAATTAGTAGGGTTAATCGTAACAAATTAATCTTGGTACAGATAGGATATCGGCCAAAAGAGGTATTTTGTTAGCACAAATGTGAAAAATAAGTTAATTAACTGAAGCGTAAGGGGAAGACTCATTGATCATGGGAATGAGGGTAATAAAGTTTGCACGGTAATGAAATGCATATTTAAAATACTGAAATTAGAAATTAGAAATTAGAAATTAGAAATTAGAAATTAGAAATTAGAAATTAGAAATTAGAAATTAGAAATTAGAGGAGGTATTAATGAGGAAAAGTAATTTAGAAAAAAGTGGCAGGGATATGAGGATTTGAACCTCAGAATCCCGAGATCAAAACCCGGTGCCTTACCGCTTGGCGATATCCCTACAAATCTTTTCTACAGCATGGCTGTATTGTGCAATAAAACATGGTGCGGAAGGAGAGACTTGAACTCTCACACTTTGCAATACTAGAACCTAAATCTAGCGCGTCTACCAATTCCGCCACTTCCGCAATGTTTTATTTTTAAAAATAAGAATGGTGGCCATGACGGGACTTGAACCTGTGACCCCAGCATTATGAATGCTGTGCTCTAACCAGCTGAGCTACATGGCCATTCTTACTTTTTTTTCATTCTACCCGTATAAATACGAATAAAATAAAAGTGGCAGGGATATGAGGATTTGAACCTCAGAATCCCGAGATCAAAACCCGGTGCCTTACCGCTTGGCGATATCCCTACAAACTGTTCATGAACATTACTTATCAATAATAACTATTAACTAAGCAATGTCATGTTAAACATGGTGCGGAAGGAGAGA
>NZ_AKXQ01000048.1 GCF_000276805.1 Moritella dasanensis ArB 0140
CTAATCTGCAAACAGCACAAACCAACTTTATTGCGGCGCTGGCACAGTGTGAAGCGGCGCTAGAAATCTTTAGGGCGCAAAATGCTGGGCATCTAGTGACTATTTCTTCTATCAGTGCTGTACGAGGATTCCGCCGTGCGTTAACTGTGTATGCAGCCACTAAAGCAGCACTAACATCATTAACTGAAGGCATTAGGATTGACGTGATGGATACGCCAATCAAAGTGAGTTGTGTCCATCCTGGATTTATTCGCACTGAAATGAATGAAAAAGTAAAAACAGCCCCTTTCATGATAGATGCTGAAGCGGGTTGTAAAGCGATAGTGAAAGCAATTAATAAAGAAAAAGCTAATAGCTATGTACCAAGTTACCCTTGGGCTATTATGCATTTATTACTACGTGTGGCTCCTACGAGTTTGATTCGAAAAATGAGTTAATACGCTATAGTTACTGCTTCAATAGTTAATCAGGTTTCAACTCCCACCAACACAACAACGCATGCTATGGTGAACGAGAGCGTCAGTTAAAAGTCTTTATGTAGCCAAAATCTAATGGTTACTTCTATCGAATGGATCTGTAACCCTAAGCGAATGTTGTCTACCTTCGGCTTAGTGCAATAACGCTAAGCCGAATTTGCCCCGTTTTCTTGGATCGTGGAGTGCTTAGATCATTCCTTTTTCTGATGCGCTTTTTATCCAGTCCGGATATTCGTTAAGTAAGCGCGAATAAAGTGCTGAGTCATCTATCGATGCAATGTCATTGATGTGTGCAAAGCCTGCATTATCTAAATATCGGTTAGGTAAATCGTCAAGTTTCATCAGATAAGGAAAACTTTCTTTGCCGATGCCTATAAATTGGAAGAAGATAGATTCTTTAGATAGATTTGTTATTAAGTCCGTTGATTCTTTTTTGTCAGAGTTGTTTCCGTCGGTGATAAATATGACGAATACTGGTTCTGCGCTGTTACCTTGGTACTTATTTTTAATCATTTCAAGAGCTGTCGCGTACCTCGTTGCTTCTATAATCGAATAGTTGGCTAGTATCTCGCGCTCAACATAACAATCTAGATCGTCTACCGAAACGTTTGGTAATTGGTACGCTCTGGTACCAAAAAGCATTAAATCGATACATCCGTCATCATCAAAATTAATGGCCAGTCCGAGGATTCTTTCTATCAATTCCTGCATGACGCCGCTTTTAAATAATCGGTTCATCGATTTAGATATATCGAGTACTAATACAACTTGGGATTTAGTTGTGCCCAGTCCTTGTTTATCTATTTCGGCTTTGGCTTTCTTTGTTAGGTCAACAATGCTTTTTTTTAGGGTGATGGGTGCTGACGCTGTCTTATTTGTGCTGTTTTTTGTATTTCTTTTAACTAAGTCGATGGTGTATTCCTCAACTATTTCATCATTTTTATTCGTGTTTTTTTTGATATTTCGGCTTAAGTCGATCATTTTAGTTCCTTTATCCAGAATATATTTACTATTAATAATCTAGCGTCATGTTATCTATTTGATTTTTTGATGTGATACTTATGCAGGAACAATAAAGTTGACCAGTGCTCTCACATTATAATGAAGTGGTAGCGTGAACGTGGCCATTTGCATCGAATATTCCAATAAAAACCTTATCTTAATAATTATAAATAGAAGTAAGTGTACTAACAAGGTCTTGTCACTGAATGGCTTAGGATGTCGCTATAAGCCGAAAAGCCTCAAAGCAGCTAGATAATTTAATCAATCATCATATGATCATATCGGTTTGTCATATATTTTCTCATGTGAAGGGGTGAAGAGATTAGTCATATCACAACTGCACACGCGATTTCCTTCCCTATAGCGACTTGTATCTCATATTACAAACACATTAGAAGCAATCTTTTAAATCAAAGTTAACGTGAAAGTGAGATTTACCAAAATACTGAAAAATGGTCCATCCAGAATTACAGGTTAAAATTGGTTTTAAAGGGGGGAAATAAGCGTTAGAGAGAACTTTTTGCCTGAGTAGTGAAATGATTACGTAATTTGTGCGTATAATCACCTTTATGCTCAATAGGCCGTTCAGGGACGGTTTTAGCCCTAGATCTAAATTAGGAAGCTAATTTCAATGAACCACTACACAACTATGGATATTTTATAAGTGCCAAATTATAAATTCTTTTTTATTTTAATGTTATTGATACCCTCTTTGGTAAATGCAAATCCCACGAATTTAGTTGCACTATTCATTTCAGATCAAAACATACCGAGTACTACAGGATCGGCTTTGGATAGTGAAACCGGAACATTAAAAAAATATTTTATTCATAATAATAAAGATATTTCTATACATTGGTTATACCAAGTAGCTAATTCTAGAGGAGAGAAGGTTTCTTTAATTAGAAAAACTAACGATAGCTATATAATTCTAGATACTATTAATATTGAAGGGATTTCTGAAGTAATTGATTTCAGATTAAATGGGTTAGTTCTTACTCATAAAGGGTATCAGGAAAAAGATCCTAGATGCTGCCCTAAGCTCATCATGAATAAAATATTTCACATAAAAAATAATGAGTACATATTAGATCAATCAACCACTTTTAATGATGGCTATATTGCATATGAGCATGGAGAATATCAAGTAGCATTTGAAATATTTAAACAACTTGCGGAACACGCTGATGCTGATTCTCAACATAGTTTGGCCGTCATGTATGCCAATGGTGATGGTGTCTTTGTTGATGATAAAAAAGCAGTTGTGTGGAATAGAAAAGCAGCAGAACAAGGCAATGCTAAAGCTCAAAATGATTTGGCATTTGCATATGAGTTTGGTAATGGCGTTCTTGAAGATAATGAAGAGGCGGTTAAGTGGTATCAAAAATCGGCAGCACAAGGTTATGCCAAAGCTCAATATAATTTAGGTAGCTTGTACTACAATAGCCATGGCACTCTTAAAGATAATGAGAAGGCGGTTAAGTTGTTCCAAAAGGCGGCTGAACAAGGTGATGTTAATGCTCAAGCTATGTATATAAAAATAAAGGGTATACGTAGTGAACGGGCTGCTGAGCCAATAGATCTTAAGTATGATGGGAGCAACAATAATAATGGTCCAAATTATAGTTCCAATCAAATTGGTAAATCTAAATCTTCGATTGTAAGCTACATATTTTTGATGTTTTTATTATATATTTTTTTTAAAATAAGGTTATTTGAGTTCATACGACCCACATTTAGATTTTTTGTAGAATTCATATTGTTTATCATTAAGCTGCTAAAAAAATTGTTCTATCCTAATTATTTTAACAGACTTAAAACGTTACGTAAAAATAAAATAAATACGCCTGAACCTAATTCTAAGAGTTACAATCCAGAAGATTATAAGTATAAAAACCCGTCTTTTTTATCATATAAAAAATTAATTCCAACTTGGTATAATTATGGGTTATCAACAGATGATATTGTGTGTCATTTAAAAACAAAAGGAATTATTGTTAGTGAAAATGAAATACGAAATCTAGCTAAATCCCATAAGTACAACAATACATTACCGATTTTAACTAGACCCTCTGAAAAGTTGAGCAACGTAACGCAGCCAGATCTTTTGCATTCTCAAACTAGTGCATGTAATTTTATCGAGAGCTGTAAAGTCACTTGGAATAAAGAACCTTTTGAAGTCGAATTTGAATATAAAAAAGAAAGTGGGGAAACAAGTAAGCGTCGAGTACACCTTTCACATGTTTTAAATAAAAGTGGAAATAATTACCTTTATGGTGTGTGTCAATTACGCCAAGAATATCGTGTGTTTCGGTTATCTAGAATAACTGGGGCAATATATGTTGATGAAAATGAATTCACGCGACGTCAATTTATGACCTACATTCGTAAAAATAATCGACCTTTAGAGAGCGAATATAAAAAAAACGCTCCACAAATACCAAGTTTTATTTTACCAGTAGAAGTCCAGTTTGATTATTATAATGGCAATGGGGGGGCTCGCCCATGCCGAGCAAAATTAAGTAAACTTATTCATAAAAAAAACCGCCGATATTTGACGGGAATAGAGTTGCCAGCGGGTCAAGTTAAGGAGTATCGAACTGACCGTATCGCAAGTAGTGTTACTATCAATGGAAAAGAATTAAGTCGTAAAGATTTGATTATCGCATTTGCAGTGGAATAGTTTATTGCTCTACAAGATTAGGATCTAACGCCACTGCGCATAACATGCGCAGTGGGAGTAAATGGAATCACGTGCGCTGCAAAATCTAATGCGTATTACCTCGGTTTGTACAATAGCACTAAGCCTCCTATCACTTCTTGAGGGGTAGTTCTAAGCCAATGTTGTCCAGATATGGTTTAGGCTGTCATCCAACTGTATTGCCAATTCAATACTACCTTTATACTAAACAAACACATAACGACATTGAAATAGATTTCGATTGGGTAGAGTGGTTTGGTTATCTCGCCTCGCTAGTTGTACTTGTGTCCTTGACAATGACATCAATAATAAAGCTACGGGTCATTAACTTCATTGGTTTTATTCTGTTTACTTCTTATGGCGAATTAATTCGACCGAAGAACAGTTCAAGCTGATTGTTGCAGCGGTTCATTCTGAATATTTTGAGCATTTTATTTCAACAAATCAGAGTGACATTGAACGGCAGACCACGGTAGATGAACTTCGAGAAACCAATACCGTGATTTTAAGTTGGCGGATTATTACTATAAGTCGCACCCCGATGTACTCAAACACAGAGGGGTCAATACGCTGGTGGCTAAACCAACGACGTAGGAACATAGAGCTTACTTACTCAAAGTGGGTTTTCAGATTGTGGATGGCACTGAAGGGGTTTATCAGAAACAACTTTAAGGGGGAGTTAGTATCCTCCTAATAATGTAGATCTTAGTTAGTCATAACATCCACTGTAATTTAAGTCACATCTAGTACCTACCTTTTTGTAAAATAGCATTAATAACACGCTTTAATACATGAATATGACAGTCGGTGTTCTACTTGTACGGAACCCGATAGATCATTGAGCGTTGTACTTTAATATGGAAGTTAGGTGGGACGATGAGCTTTTGGACAAAACTATTTGGTGGCGCTGCTGCACAGCCAATTGATGCATTGGGTTCTGCAGTGGATAAAATATTCACTAATGATGAAGAACGAATGCAGGCACAAGCGGTGCTCGATAAAATAGCGCAGCAACCAGCCATTCTACAGACCGAGATTAATAAGCTTGAAGCTCAGCATCGTTCACTATTTGTCGCCGGTTGGCGTCCTGCAATTGGTTGGGTATGCGCTATTGGTCTAGCTTTTCCTTTCATCTTAAATCCGTTAATAGAGTGGGCTGGTGGCACTGGCCCTAAAATCCCAATGGATCAACTCATGGAGTTAGTCGTGGCACTACTTGGGCTTGGCACATTGCGAACATTTGAAAAGCTGGCGGGCAGGGCAAAATAACAGGCATGCGTTTATCTTGTAGCCTTTAATCGCGAGATCAAAAACGGTATCGACAATAGGTAAAAATCTACTCTCTGGCGGTTAATATTTATTAATACTAGAAACAAAAAACGCCAGCAAATGCTGGCGTTTTAAAGATTAATGTCAATTATTACATCATACCGATATCACGTAGTAGATGCGGCGATAAGCCTTTTAATTGAATATCTAATGATGTTTCTTTTTTATTACTAAATAAAATGTCTTTAGTGTGTTTAATCAGTCCTTTGATAGAAACAGCATAAGCTTTTTTATCTAAAGCCAAATCTTGTGGGATCATATTGATGTGCGCTGCGTGTGACATGTTAGCCTCTACCTGAATTTAATAATTTATGTTTTAACTGGGTGATGTATTTGCTCATCTGTTGAACATAGTAGCGCATTAAATAACCATGCAATAATGATAAAAATTATTAATAAGCATTAGTTTTACTTATGTATTTGACGCCGCCAGCCGCTTAATAAATAATCATTCACTTTAATTGCATATAAATTGGGTTATTTACTCCAAAGGTAGTTAAAGTAAGCGCTTGTTACATTATTTTAACAATTTTACATTGTTAAAATAGCCATAATATAGCAATAAAAATTAATTCTGAGTCTTTAATCTTCAACATAGATTAATTTAATTCATTAGATATACTATTGCATTGAATTACGATTTACATACGTATTTCGTGTATTTTTTAGTGAATTGAAATTATTTGGTCGATTTTATTAACATATAAAAGAAATAAGTGACTTGCACTTATGTAAACGTTAATTTAGAGGCATAAAATTCAGCGGGATATTCATTATGTTTTATCCGCCCAATCTAGTCAGATAAAAATGTGCGGTTCAGTAATTTTAGAAACTAACTATTCAGCCATACCTAAATAAGCCAACACAAAAAACCAAATTACTGGGTGTAGTGGTTCCATCATGATAGGGAGTTTTAAGTTGGTAACGAACGTTCCCGTAAGTAGTTAATGCCAAGTTTTTTTGATACCGCAGTGCGGGTAATATAACGACATCACTCATTAATTGTCTGGCTAAAGACGGCGATACGATAGCCAAACAATGAGTATGTTTAAATTGTATTTTAATGTCGTTAAATTTTTTTAACTTAAATATAATTACTTTAATCTGGCCTATCGGTTACCGCACCCGTTGATGCAGAGCTTACTGTTCTTGCATATTTTGCGAGTAACCCACGTGTATATTTAGGTGCTGGTTGTTTCCAATTAGACTTCCTTTGAGTCATTTCTTGGTCGCTAATATTAAGCGTCATTTCACGATTTTCTGCATCAATGGTAATACTGTCGCCATTCTTTACCAACGCAATGGCACCACCTTCATATGCTTCCGGCGTGATATGCCCTACAACAAAACCTCGGCTGCCACCTGAAAAACGTCCATCTGTAATGAGTGCAACATCGTTGCCTAATCCTTTGCCAATAATAGCAGCTGTAGGACTCAACATTTCTCGCATTCCAGGGCCACCTCTTGGTCCTTCGTAGCGAATAACAACCACATCACCGGCGACGACTTGTCCATCCATAATGGCTGAAAAACCTTGTTCTTCGGAGTCATATACTTTAGCTGTACCTGTGAAGCTTAAGCCTTCTTTACCTGTGATTTTTGAAACCGCACCTTCAGGCGCTAAATTACCGCTGAGTATAACTAAGTGGCTGTCTTTTTTAATGGGTTTATCAAAAGGTAAAATAATAACCTGTCCGTCAGGATAATCAGCAACCTCAGCCAAATTTTCGGCCATGGTTTTGCCTGTTACGGTCAAACAATCACCATGAAACATACCTGCATCTAATAACCGTTTCATCAAAGGCTGAATGCCGCCGATTTCAATTAACTCAGACATTAGATATTGACCACTAGGACGTAAATCAGCAACCACTGGCGTTTTTTCACCAATGCGTACAAAATCATCTAATGTCACTTCAACCCCTACCGTGTCTGCCATGGCAATTAAATGCAGTACCGCGTTGGTTGAGCCTCCTAAGGTAATGATGAGCGTGATGGCATTTTCAAATGCTTTTTTGGTCATAATATCTGAGGGTTTAATATCATGTTCAAGCAAGTGAACAATCGCTTTTCCTGCGTCGACACAATCTTGTTTTTTCTGCTTTGAAATTGCATTTTGCGCAGAGCTATTAGGCAGGCTCATGCCTAAAGCTTCAATCGCTGAGGCTAACGTATTCGCTGTATACATGCCACCGCAAGAGCCCGGTCCGGGAATCGCTGTTTTTTCAATATGATCTAATTGAGTGATAGGAATGTCACCGTTGGCATAACTGCCTACCGCCTCGAATACTGAAACGATATCGGTATGATCTTCACCAGGCATGATGGTGCCACCATAGACAAAAATAGAAGGCCGATTAAGGCGTGCAAGTCCCATTAAACACCCTGGCATATTTTTATCACAACCGCCAAGCGCGATAATACCGTCGTGTCCCATGCCTGCCGAGACAGCCTCGATGGAATCGCAAATTACTTCCCGTGATACCAAAGAATACTTCATACCTTCTGTGCCCATTGAAATGCCATCCGACATCGTAATGGTATTATAAATAACGCTTTTAGCGCCCGCGCTATCAACACCTTTACCCACTTCTTCTGCAAGCTTGTTGATGTGCATATTACAGGGCGTTACCATTGACCAAGTTGAGGCAATGCCAACCTGTGATTTTTTGAAATCTTCATCGCCAAAACCAACGGCTCTCAACATAGAGCGACTAGGGGCTTGTGCTACACCATCGACGATTTTTTGTGAATATTTACGTGGCTTATCTGCACTCATAGCTTGATATTCCTTTTCAGCTTCAATAAATGCAAAATAGAACGGGTTGTTAACCTAGCTCGGATTAAAAAATCTAGCTCGGATTGAAAAAGCTAGCAAACAGCAGCCAGCGAAGTCTGCGTTAACTCAATAAAAGCATTCGTCTCTTCGCTCATGCCTTTTATTTTAATGTGATCAGCAAAACCAAGTCGCGCGGTCATGAATAACCAAAAGATAGCACTAATTAAGCCCACAATTCGCCACGCTGTTTTTTTTGCCCATTTGAGTGCAAGCGTAATAGACAATACATAGAATACGAACCCTGCTAATTTAGATGACGCCCAGCCATTAACAAAAGGATACAAGTTAAGTGGATTTACTATGACCAAATAGATAAAGGTACAGATAAAAAGGGCATATAAAATATGTGGTCCAATTTTTAGTAATTTATGATTAACCTTGTCAGATCCTTTCATGGTTAACGCAAAGTTAATAATGAAAAAGATAAACGTCAGCGCGATTAAAGTTAGATGGGTATGTTTCACTATCATGTACATGTTGTTGGTTCCTAAAATTAATTATATTTCATCATTCATTATATAGTCTGGTTGGATCATTAAAAACCATACATATTGTGTTCCTTTGATCGTTAGATAAAAGGTCAGTGTGCTTTATCGCGCAGTTGAACTTTAAACAAGGTAGGTCGTTATGAGTGAGAGGTGTTGTTGCGTTAAGTAATATTTCCCATCACTTTATAGCCTGATATGAAATCATCGTTTAATGGGGTCGGTAATAATCAGATAATTAATTATCGTGATACCGTACTGTTAAACCAAGTTCAGCATCAAAGGTAGCGATGAGATAACTATAGATATGTTATAAGTTTTAGCGCACAAAACAGAACTATTTAAAGCGCTCAAGAAGGCGATGATTTGATAATGAATTATCGACTTGTTACTATTAAGAGACTTTAAATGACTGAGATATAAGATATGACACGGAAGAACAT
>NZ_AKXQ01000049.1 GCF_000276805.1 Moritella dasanensis ArB 0140
CACTTTCTTTTTCACTTACACGTATCTTTGGCATACGCTATTCGTCTTCATCTACACTTTCTTTTTCACTTACACGTATCTTTGGCATACGCTATTCGTCTTCATTTACACTTTACTTTTCACTTACACGTATCTTTGGCATACGCTATTCGTCTTCATCTACACTTTATTTTTCACTTACACGCACCTTTCACGCACGCTATTCGTCTACACTTACACTTTCTTTTTCACTTACACGCATCTGTCACATACGTTATTCGTCTACACTTACACGTATCTGCCATAGTACGTTCTTCACTTACACTCACTTACATATCGCAGAAGGTAGTTGGTATATAATATCCGTCGACCTAATTACAAATATAGTACACCATTATTGATTTGCCCTTAAATTAACGAAAATAAATGATATAAAATTAAATAAGCGCTAATATTTAAAATAATAAGCACCCTTATCAATTCCCCCTTTGACACATTAAATATTTGATACTATTCTACATTCTCTAATTTTATGGCCACTAGTCATAATGGACATCAACAGAATTAAATGTATTAAGGAGTATACATGCCTCAAACGAGCTTTTCGATGAACCCACTGGCCCAACTTGGCCGCGCTGTTATCTCGTTACTCCAAGGTTTTGGTAAAGCAACACTGTTTCTATTACATAGTATGATACATATTTTTTCTCGCCCTTGGCAGTGGCGTAGAGTAATTGAACAACTGTATTTTATTGGCGCAAAATCAATTGTAGTGATTTGTGTCACTGGTTTATTTACCGGTATGGTGTTGGGATTACAAGGTTATTACACCCTCTCTCAATTTGGTTCAACTGGCTTACTCGGTTCTGCAGTCGCGCTCACCCTTATTCGAGAATTAGGTCCGGTATTAACTGCCATTATGATCATCGGCCGAGCGGGTTCTGCAATGACCGCAGAAATAGGCATTATGCGAATATCGGAACAAATTGATGCACTCAAAACCATGACTATAGACCCAATCCGATTTTTGGTCAGTCCACGCATTATTGCTGCGCTTATTAGCTTCCCACTATTAACCGCTATCTTCGATACTGTTGGTATTTTTGGTGGTTACCTGACTGGTTCTCAATTATTAGGCATTAATCCTGCAACTTATTTTTATCGCGTCGAAAATAGTGTGATCATGGCTGATGTCGCAGGAGGTTTTATCAAATCAATTTTCTTTGCCATCACGGTCATCGCAGTTTGCTGCTATCACGGTTATTATACTCATACCCGACGTGATAATTTTGGTGCTAAAGGCGTAGGTCTATCAACAACAACCGCTGTTGTACAAGCAAGTATATTTGTGCTTGTTATTGATTATATTTTAACGTCGTTTTTATTATAGGAATATTATGAATACGCCACTGATTCAGTTTTGTAATGTTAGTAAAAAATTCGGTACAAACACCGTCTTAAATAACATCAACCTCAGTATTTACAAGGGTGAAATCACCACTATCATTGGCAAGAGTGGTGAAGGTAAAAGTGTCTTACTTAAGCATGTTATTGGCTTACTTAAGCCCGATTCGGGCTCGATACTTTTTGGCGGAAAAGCCTTTTCAAAGCACTCTTTAGTAGAGCGACTTAACTTAAAAAAGAAATTTAGTTATATGTTTCAAGACTCCGCATTGTTTGATTCGATGACGGTATATGAAAATATTGCGCTACCATTACAGGAAGCAAGTAACTTAAGCAAAGCGGAGATACTGCAACGGGTTGAAATGCGCATGACACAACTCGATATTATGGGCACTGAACAACAATACCCAGGGCAACTGTCTGGTGGTATGCGTAAAAGAGTCGCCCTCGCTCGTGCACTTGTTACTGAACCAGAAATAATTTTATTTGATGAACCAACGACAGGACTAGACCCAATACGTAAAAAGGCAGTTCATCGGATGATTGCAGACTATCAACGCAAACTTGGTTTTACCGGGATCATTGTCAGCCATGAGATCCCAGAAATATTTAGTATTTCCCAACGCATCGCATTACTTAATAAAGGTGAGATTATTTTTCAAGGTACTCCTGAACAATTAAATAATGATGACAATCCCGTTATTTCAACCTTTATCCACGGTCATGAGTCATCATTACTCGATATCGATTAACATAAAAATTTGGAGCTATTATGAAAAAATCATCTATTGAAACCTCTGTCGGTCTATTTGTACTAATAGGCATACTGTGTGTTGGTTATCTAACAGTTAAACTCGGGAAAATGGAGTTGCTAGGCGATAACTATTATAGTGTTTATGCCGATTTCAACTCTGCCACAGGTTTAAAAGGTGGCGCAAATGTCGAAATGGCTGGCGTTAAGATAGGTCAAATTGAAGACGTCGTATTATTACCCAATATTAAAATTGCGCGTGTAAAGCTAAAAATTGACAACGATATAAGCCTTTCTGTCGATGTGATCGCATCCGTTAAAACGGCAGGTTTACTCGGTGATAGATACTTGTCTCTGACCCCTGGTGGTAGTGATGAATATCTAGCTGCGGGTGAGCGTATTGAAGAAACAGAGTCTGCACTTGATATTGAAGATCTCATCAGTAAATATGTATTTAGTAGTGAAGGTGAATAATTACGGCACCAACGCGACGCTATATTCGAAATTTGTATCATGAGGCATTCTATGAAAAAAATTATTACGTTATGTATTTCAGCACTTTTACTATTAACAACCGCAGTAAATGCGAATACCAATAACATTAACCAAGCGACGGCATTGATTGACAATGCGATGACAAAATCGTTAAACATCATTAATGATCCCGCGCTGACAACTGAAGTTAAACGTGAACAGCTCTGGCCGATTGTGACAGGTCATTTTGACTTCACTTTGATTTCGGAGTTAACACTGGGTAAATTTTCAGCGGGTGCAACCAGTCCGTTAGGTGATTACAGCGATCGTCGCTTTACGCCTGAACAGCAAGCCAAGTTTACCGATGCATTTACCATTCACTTGGGTAACTTGTATTTGGACAGACTAAATAACGACAGTAAGTTCTCGGTGTTGTTAACTAAGTCCTCAGCAATGAAGCCGATACGTAATATGCAACGCGCACGTGTTAATAGCTTAATTAACAAGAAAACGGCTATCGACTATTCATTGCGACTCAAAGATGATGGATGGCGTATCTATGATGTTAAAGTTGAAGGTCGAAGCCTTATTAGCTCATTCCGTAAAGAATATTCGGCACTATTATTAAAAAATACCCCAGATGAATTATTAGCGCTGCTTAATGATAAAAACTTAGCACACACGGACAATAATGCTGAATAATAATGCCTCTCCGTATTTAGTTAAACTGCCACTATCACTGCTCATCTTGATGATGAGTGGTTGTGTCAGTTCAAAAAGTAATACCGAAAACAATACCGAGCCGACGCCTATATCGCCAATTGTCATCTCTGAATCTGAATTTATTGAAGATGATGGCTTATTTGATGATGCACAGTTTGATGATGAGCCACTTGAAGATGACGGCTTGTTTGATGATGGACAGTTTGGTAATGAAGCATTTGAAGATGATGGTTTATTTGCTGATGATGACGATGATTTATTCAGTGATGACAGCCCTATTGAAGTTGTTGAACAGGTGGAAATATCAGACCCTTTTTATTATTTCAACAAGGCCATGTTTCATGTCAACGATAAGCTCTATTTTTGGGTGTTACGCCCTACGGCTAAAGGTTATACAGCCATTACGCCACAATTTTTTCGTGTTGGTGTAGCTAATTTCTTTCGCAATATAACCATGCCGATCCGGTTTACCAGTAGCTTACTGCAAGGTGATTTTGAATCGTCTGGTACAGAACTAGGTCGTTTTGCTGTCAATACAACAGTAGGCCTATTAGGTGTAATGGATCCTGCCGACGATTATTTTGATTGGCAGTCAAACAACCAAGACATGGGCCTGACATTAGGTAAATACGGTATTGGTAATGGTCCTTATATTGTCTGGCCAGTCTTTGGGCCATCAACCTTAAGAGATACAGTGGGACGTAGTGGCGATTACTTTCTCAGCCCATTAACCTATTTACAGCCTGACAAACTCTCGATTTCAGTACAAGCCGTTGAAAAAATTAACAGCACTTACTTTAGTCTGGGTGACTATGAAGCCTTTAAACAAGCTTACATAGACCCTTACGAACGGATGAAAGAGTTTTATATCGAACATCGTGCCGATAGAGTCGCGGAAGAATAACGAGCGCGATAAAAAAACGAGGCAAATATGCCTCGTCTTAATTAACAATTAACAATTAACAATTAACAATTAACAATTAACAATTAACAATTAACAATCGTTAATTATTTGGCTAATCGTTTCTGCCATTTCGCTTTGGCTATTTTACGCATATCGACACTGGTATCACTTTCATCGACAATTTCTCGACCAAGAATGGTTTCTAAAATATCTTCCATGGTGATAATACCTAACCAAGTTCCTAGTTCATCATGAATACTCGCCAGATGATTTCGAGAACGGAGCATATCATTAAAGACATGTTCCGCGTTTTGCGTCGGTAAGTACACTTCAAGTGGCTTAGCTAATGCGAGCAGTTTAGTGTCACCATCATGATGTAAAATATCTGATTTATGCACGTAACCAAAGAACTCATCATCAGTCAATAATGGTAAACGGCTAAAAGGAATGTTGCTAATTAAGGCTTCAAAATCATTCACATTCATATCGGCATCAACACACGAGACCACACCACGTGGTGTCATAATGTCTTTCACTTTAATGTTGTGAAGATCCAATATATTACAAATAACCCGACTTTCATCGTCATCAATTTCATTCGTATCTTTTGCGACATGCGCCATCGCTATAATTTCTTCGCGCATATCAATGTCATGACTATGACCTTTGCCAATGCGACGAGTGATTTGTTCTGACATAAAGATGAAAGGTTTTAAGCAGAAAATCATCGTATTCAAGATACTGACACTTGATGGTGCCAGTTGTCGCCAATAAGTTGCGCCCATTGTTTTAGGGATAATTTCCGAAAGAACCAAAATTAATACCGTCATGACAGCAGATGCAATACCTAAATATGCACTACCATACATTGCCGTTACTTGCGCACCTACACCAGCAGCACCCGCAGTATGGGCCACCGTATTAAGTGTTAATATTGCCGCTAAAGGACGATCGAGATTATCTTTTAACTTAGCTAATTTTGTTGCAAGCTTAGGGTCTTCACGTTGTGTTTTAGCGATATAGCTTGGCGTCATACTTAGCAAAGTAGCTTCTAAGATTGAACAAAAAAACGAGACCACAATGGAAATCACAGCGTAAATTATTAACAGTGTCATTATTACCTTCTATAAGAATATTTATGAGGCTAATAATTATCATAAAGCGATAATTATAGCAAAAGAATACAATGTAATTTAGCGTAAACTTTTCTGAGGCAGGACTAATTATTCTTATTTTCAACCACTTGGAAAAACCTCACTCTTATATTTTCAATTCGAGACAACAAGTCATTCACTTCTCTGCGGCCGATATCAGCCCCTCGTGCATTTTCAATTGCCTTATTATTATAATCGAGTTCATCATCATCGAAGCAGTGCTCACTGATCAGCTGCCATAGTTGCTGGGTATTATCAAATTTAGCGTCTAACTTCTCCACATCAACATTGAGCTGGTCTAACTCTTCAATGGCTAATTTCGCAGCCAATAATTGTTGTTCACCCTCGTTGACGGCTGATGAATTCATCTTATTCAACAAGACGTTATAGCGGTCAATGTGACCATTAAGCAAATCGATATTGTGGGTGTAAAATTGATAAGCATCCTGCCAATTTTTACCACTACAATAACTACCCTGCGCTGTCGATGTCAGTAACAATAAGATAATTAGTAAACTATATTTCATTACCAACTCCCACATTTATGATGCGTCATTATCAGTAATTAAAAAATCTAACTCGATTAAAAGTGCAGAGAAAGTGTACTGTTCGCCCCATTTATTCTTTTCCCTGATATAATTAACCCATGTTATGAAATATTCCGTCATTCCTTAAAGGGTAAAAATGAAAAAAACGTTTGTATTGAACCACCCAAAAATCGTTCCAGCTCGCCAAATTGAATCTATCAAAAGCGAAATCAGAAAATACATCAAAAGAGAGCGTAAAAAAACGCTACCTAAAGGCGTAGATTACTGGGACTTTGATTGTAAGTATGGCTTAACAGAACAAGAAGCGCAGGTTATTCACCTATCAGAAATCAATAAATCAATTGATAGCGGTGACCTAAGCAAAGACGCATCTTTCTATATCGAAATTTTGGTAAAAGATGGCATTCGCGTGATCAATGAAGAAGACGAAGATTTAGATTACGGCGAAGAATAATATTATCAGCAGCAGGGAGTCTCGGTACTCTCTGCTACTATTTCCTATTTCCTATTTCC
>NZ_AKXQ01000050.1 GCF_000276805.1 Moritella dasanensis ArB 0140
AATTGGAACAAGTTACTTGGTAAACGTTTAGGACGTAATAACTTACCGTCTTGTTTCAGAATAACATCGCCATTACCTAGCTCTGCTTCTGTGATCTCATCACAATCAAGGAATGAATTGTATTGGTCACCAAGGTCACCTGCTTCATTCGTTACTGCAATTTGTTTTGTTAGACCAGCACCTAATGAATCAGTACGGGCAACAATAACGCCGTTGTCGATACCAAGTTCTAGGAATGCATAACGAACAGCATTGATTTTCGCAAGGAAATCTTCATGTGGAACAGTTACTTTACCATCTTGGTGGCCACATTGTTTTTCATCAGATACTTGGTTTTCGATTTGGATACAACATGCACCGGCTTCAATCATTTTCTTAGCCATTAGGTACGTTGCTTCTGCATTACCAAAACCAGCATCGATATCTGCAATGATTGGCACAACGTGCGTTACATGGTTATCAATTTGGTCTTGTACCGCAGCTGCTTTAGCTGTATCGCCCGCTTTTCTTGCAGCGTCTAGTTCACGGAAGAAACCGCCTAGTTCACGTGCATCTGCTTGACGTAGGAAAGTGTATAGTTCTTCGATTAGATCTGAAACAGATGTTTTTTCATGCATTGATTGGTCTGGAAGTGGACCGAACTCAGAGCGTAATGCAGCAACCATCCAACCTGAAAGGTAAAGATAACGACGGTCAGTATTGTTTTCAAAATGTTTCTTAATAGAAATCATTTTTTGTTGACCGATGAAACCATGCCAGCAACCTAAAGACTGCGTATACAGTGAAGAATCATTATCGTAGTTTTCCATATCTGCACGCATAATGTCTGCTGTGTACTGTGCAATTTCAATACCCGTTTTGAAACGGTTTTGAGCACGCATACGTGCCGTATATTCTGGGTTAATTGCAGCCCATTTAGAACCTTGCTCAACTTTTAATGTAGCAACCGCATCGATATCATTTGTGTATGTAGACATTTTTATTCCCTTAATAATTATTTTAATACTTGATACAACAAGAACACGACGAGATAAACTAACCCCGCCCTATTCCAAAAATTTCTAATCTAAGAAGTCATAACCTGGAAGCGTTAAGAACTCAGCAAGGTGATCGCTGATAGTTAACTCTTCAAACAGTTTTGACGCTTCAGCAAAACGACCTTGGTCGTAAGTTTCAGCACCAATCTCTTCGTTACGAATAACTAACAGTTCTTCTTGTAGCAATTCGCAGAATAATTCTTTTGTCACCACTTTGCCGTTGCTTAATGTTTTGCCGTGTTGAATCCACTGCCAAATTGATGCGCGAGAGATTTCAGCTGTTGCCGCATCTTCCATTAGACCGTAGATAGGCACACAACCATTACCCGAGATCCATGCTTCTAAATAACGAACACCAATACGGATATTTAAACGCATGCCGGTTTCAGTACGTTCGCCAGCACATGGCTGTAGTAACTCTGCAGCAGTTACAGGTGCATCATCTTCACGTAAAACGTTAATTTGGTTAGCGTTGCCTTCACCTATGTATTCGTTCATTACGCCCATCGCTGTATCAGCAAGGCCTGGGTGAGCAACCCAAGTACCGTCGTGACCGTTTTGGCCTTCTAAGGTCTTATCTGCGGTTACTTTGGTTAATACTTTATCGTTTTCTTCTGCTGTTTTAGCTGGAATGAATGCAGCCATACCACCCATAGCAAGGGCACCACGTTTGTGACATGTTTTGATTAACAAACGTGAGTAAGCGCTAAGGAACGTTTTATCCATCGTCACTGAATGGCGATCTGGTAGTACACGGTCAGCATGCTTACGCAGTGTTTTAATGTAGCTAAAGATGTAATCCCAACGACCGCAGTTAAGTGCAACGATGTGCTCTTTCATGCTATATAGAATTTCTTCCATTTCAAATACAGCAGGGATAGTTTCAATCAGTAGCGTTGCTTTAATTGTACCGCGCGCTAGGTTTACTTTGTCTTCTGCATAGCTAAATACTTCACTCCACCATTTTGATTCATGATGACTTTGTAGTTTAGGTACATAGAAGTAAGGGCCAGCGCCTTTTGCTAATAATTCTTCGTAGTTATTAGAGAAGTACAGCGCGAAATCGACGAGGCAACCCGGTACAATTTTACCGTTAAAGGTAATGTGTTTTTCTGGTAAATGCAGACCACGTACACGACAAATCAGTGTCGCAGGATCGTCATCTAAGGTGTAGTGTTTACCGTTCGCAGGGTTGGTATATTCAATTGTGCCGTTAATCGCATCACGCAAGTTAACTTGACCATCTAATACACCCGCCCATGTTGGCGCGAATGAGTCTTCAAAGTCAGCCATAAATACTTTAACACGTGCGTTGAGGGCGTTGATCACCATTTTACGGTCAACTGGACCAGTAATTTCTACGCGACGGTCTTGAAGTTTTGCAGGGATGCCTTGAATTTTCCAATCACCTTCACGGATATGGGCAGTTTCAGGTAAAAAGTCTGGCAGTTCACCGGCATCCATACGTGCTTGTTTTTTTAAACGTTGGTTGAGTAACTCATCGACTTGAGGAGCGAACTTTTCTACTAACTCAGTCAACAAAGCAACTGCTGCAGGATTTAGGATCTGTTGTTGTTCTTGGTTGATTTCCCCATGGAAAATCAGAGAACCTGTTTCATGAGACTGGGTATTGGCAGTCATAGTTTCACTCCGTTGAAATATGTGTATTGACGACAATTCGACACTATTTAAACGCTGGAAAAATAACGCCCCAATGTTTTAAACATGTGTACGAATTGCTTTCTCTAACTACACATTGCAACAAGTTGCCAATAAATGCAACATATTTCACACTAATGACACAGTGTCAAATTACGGTTTTTTACTTTCTTAAAAACCAGCGAATAATGAAGTAAATAGTGAGGTGAATAATGACGTAAAGAGTGAAGTAAAATATACTTTCATATGAAGTCTACATTGACCAATAAAATCAACTGACCTTTGCTGTAACCCAATCCGTTACATCGTTAAATACCGCATTCGCATTCGACTCATTGAGCATCTCGTGACG
This sequence comes from Moritella dasanensis ArB 0140, assembly GCF_000276805.1. GTDB lineage: Bacteria > Pseudomonadota > Gammaproteobacteria > Enterobacterales > Moritellaceae > Moritella > Moritella dasanensis. The sequence goes on from NZ_AKXQ01000050.1 coordinate 3,049, forward strand.
ACCATCAGGGTAAAGCTTACATTGCACATTGGCACAACCATTCGTTGTAATATGTTGCTCTAATGCTAATACGCCTTTACCTTGTAAACCGACCGGATCTTTATCACCACTGAAAATATAAATCGGTAATTGATCTGGTATTTTAGCGATCTCTGATTTTTGACTAATGGTAATTAATCCCGACATAAAATCCAGCCAAAACTGTGGGCTACACGGAAAGCCGCAATAATCATCACTAATGTATTTATCGACTTGCACAGGATCACGGCTTAACCAATCAAATGCCGTACGCGTCGGTTTGAATTTACTGTTGAATGTACCAAATGATACAAAATCTAAAAAGCGACTTGGTGCGCTGGCTCCAATACGTATTTTTTCGATTTTACTGACTAAGGTGGCTAGCTTATACATGACTGGATTTTGATAATTAGAACCACTGAGCACTAAACCATTCAATTTACTGCCGTGTAAAATCGCATATTGCTGGGCAATGAAAGATCCCATGCTATGACCGAATAATACCAAGGGTACGACATGACGTTTAGCCACATCATCGATGATAAGATCTAAATCACTGATCACTTTCTGCCAGCCATTATCATCGGCATAATGCCCTAATACTGGTGCATCATTACCATGACCTCGATGGTTCGCACCGTATACCGCGATACCTGCGGCATTACACGCTAAGGCAAACGCTGCATAACGCTCGATATGCTCAGCCATGCCGTGGCTCAATACCATCACGTGACGGACTTCTTGCTCGGGTAACCAAGCAAATAATTTAATCTCTCGGCCATCGCTAGCCGTCAGCACAGAATGCATCCCTATATCCTTATCAATTATAGTCGTTCGAGTTAATGGCTCATATAATCGCACGCTGGTTTGGCTTGTAAAGCAAAATTAATCTGAGATTCTATTTCAGGTCGGTTATCAGTAAATTTTTGATCTGAAACAAAAAAGCCTTGTTTATCAATTGA
>NZ_AKXQ01000051.1 GCF_000276805.1 Moritella dasanensis ArB 0140
TTCCGGCCTCGGGCACCAATTAATACTAAAGTAGTGTATCTCGCTAAGATATAAAATTAGCAGTCTGTGTGAACAATTAACTTGTCATCGCAGTATATGGCGGGTTGGCAGAGTGGCTATGCAGCGGATTGCAAATCCGTGGACCTCGATTCGACTTCGGGACCCGCCTCCATTTTTCAATATTAAATGAAAAATGAAATTGATTATAAATACCCTGACCAGCTAATGCTGGTTTTTTTGTATCTGAAATTTACCCACGAACATCCCTCATCCCTCATTTAAGTTTTATCCTCGTTAATCAGTAAATTAAGCCAGTCTCGATAGCATCATCTTTCACTCATCTAAAGCCTGTAAATAAATCCCAAGTAAATCCCAAGTAAATAGCTAACGCTGATAAATGCAGAATGCAGCATATACTGCTATTTTGGTTCTATAGAAACGCGTAACTTGGGTAATATATGAGAGATAAAGGAAGAATATTTCAGTTATATAAAACACTTTTCCTCACCGCTCTATTGTTCAGTAGCACTTATTTAACCGCCGAAGAAGTCACACCGAAGCCTGCTGCGTCTGAAGATGTCGTCATCAACCTTACGCCCGTCACTGAAGTTTCTGCTGTCGCCGTTACCAACACCAGCTGGGAAGATAAAAACCTGCCTTATGATGTCTATAATCACCCCTACAAAATAGCTTTGTTTAATACCGCGAACGGCGAGGATGGTGAACGGTTATGGTCACAAACTAAATCTGTGGCCTGGTATGGCGTCGGTGTCGCAGGCTTTCTGGCAGTATTGCCAGAAAGCGTGACCAATTGGGAGAGCAGTGATGAAGGTCTTGCTGAAAAATGGTGGGACAATGTACGAGAGGGGCCTGTATGGGACCGAGATGTGTGGTACATCAATTACATCGGCCATCCCTATTTTGGGGGCGTGTACTACCAGTCTGCGCGTAAATCAGGCTACCGCCAGTGGGATGCTTTTATTTATTCAGCGTTGATGTCTACTTTTTATTGGGAATATGGTATTGAAGCGTTCGCTGAGGTGCCTGCTCTGCAAGATTTGGTTGTCACGCCAGTACTGGGTTGGGTCTATGGCGAATGGGCATTTAATCAAGAAAAAGACATTGTTCAAGGTGGTGGTACTGTTTGGGGTTCTGAGGCGCTTGGCAGCACTGCATTATTCTTTCTTGATCCGGTCGACAGCATTGGTTATAGCATTAATCAGTTGGTCGGTAAGCAGGTTGTTATAGCGGGTACTGGCTATGTCGGCATTCAGGAAGTTGGCTTACCGGATGGCAGCTCGGAAACCCAAGTTAAAATTAATCTCAGGTATGCGATGGGCAATGGTAAAAGCAATTCGACCAAAGCGCGTAGTGATATGTATAATTCTGCAGGCATTGAAGATCCAGTCGACTTCGGCATTGTTGGTTTTTCTGCTGGTTATGCTTACCTTAATTTGGATGAGGCTTGGGGACTTGAAAGCGGTTGGGCGCCCACGTTTAGTCTAGGGCTGTATTTTACACCTGCGTTTTCCTCTCGCCTGAATTATAGCCGAGGAGAAATGAAACAAAAGACCACTGCAGAACGAAGCATTTATGAGAATTATAGTGTTGATGTACAATATTATTTCAATGCGAAGAACGATTTTCGTCCTTACATCAATCTTGGGTTAGGAGAGGCACTGAAAGATGAAGACCGAGATATTAAAACATTTCAGACTAATGCTGGCTTAGGTATATATTACAAACTGCATCGCAACTGGGCACTGCAACTTGACTGGCAGCATTATTATGGCTCCACGCTTTCAGCAAATGATGATCGCGCAACTGGGCAGGTTATTTACCGCTTTGGTGATGGAGAACGTTAGTTTTTGGGTAGCATAAAACTAATGCAAGCGGCTCTTTGTCGTCGGGATTTAAAATCCGTGGACCTCGATTCGACTTCGGGACTCGCTTCCCTGTTTTAGTATCAATATGACAGTAACCAGCATAATGCTGGTTTTTTGTATCTCTATTTTATTTTCTAGCTGGCGCCGATAGTATCTTCTATGTGTTTGGTTATTGTATCAAACAGTGGCATATTAATATTATCTTTCAGATAGCTTGGCGCTTGCTCTGTCGACGCAAAGCGGGCAATGACGACTTCTGCTGTTGGATCAATATATAAAAATTGGCCATGGGCTCCACGTGCCATCACTTTGTTGCCTTTTTCAGTGTGCCTAATCCACCACAAGCCATTATATGACCAACCTTTCATGCTACTGTGCGTTGCTTTTGCAAACAGTGCTGGGTCGCCTCCTTGGGCAAGCTTGTGGATGTAATCACTGCTGAGCTGTTGGCCTTCTCCGCCAGTGCGTACAAATTCACCAAGGCGGGCAAAATCACGTAAAGTACAACTCGGTGTCGTACAGAAGCCAATACCATCAAGCATATAATAGGCATCATGCTCGGCACCAATATGCTGCCATATATGTGTTGAAACTAATTCAGCTAAATCTGTGTTCGTTATACGCTGTAGTAACCAGGTTATGGCGTTAATATTTGGCTCTCTATAAGCAAATGCCTGACCGTGTTCGCCTTGTTTTTTTACTGTGACAAGGTAATCAACCAGTGATTTTGGTCCAATGTCATCAGGGGATGTAGGCACCATGCCGCCAGCCCGTAGAAATAGCCAAACATCTGAGTTTCTGTCAAAGTAATCTTCATTAAACTTTAGCCCTATTAGCATATCTAAGGTTTGACGTAGTGTGGCATCTTCCCAGGCAGTACCTTTATATTCGGGCATGTATGACGACATTAATGCATTTTCATTGAGCACGCCTTTTGTCATGAGTATTTCGGCAATAATCCCAGCGATTGATTTACCACATGACATGACGGTATGAGGAAGGTGTGGTTTACAGCCAGCGTGGTAACTTTCATGCACTAACACGCCTTTGTGTAAGATTGCCAACCCATCTGTTTGCCCACTTTCTAATGCTTGTTCCCAAGTGAGCTGTTCGCCGTTTTCTATTGTGATGGTGAGTTGTTCAAAATTAAGATCATGTTTAGGCAATGCAGTGGCGGCCTTATCACCACGCCATACAAATTTAGTTGGCACTAATTGTTGGATGTTGGAAAAGGTCCACCTTAGTTGCGGCCACTGATAGAAAGTACCATCATTAAAACGAATTACTTTATCTTTCGATGGTGGAAAACCTTGCATCCAACCTAGGCGTTCTGGATTTGATTCTGGCATTTTAGTTTCTCGTTGAAGTTGAACGTTACGTTATCGTAAAGTTATGTCACGGTTCAATTACCGCTTAGCATTGGTCGCGTTAAGGCCCCATCCATGGGAAATTTATGTTATGTGGCATTGCAGTGAATGAACTCTCTTTCACTGGCTGCTTAGGTGATGCATTTGCTGTTGAGGTTGATACGCCAAGGGCGACGATGCTGGTCACACTCACGACAGCAAGTGAGGTGAGAAATTTACGACGCGATATGTCGGTCTCATCATTTGAATCGTGTTGGGAACGCTGTGGGTTGACCTGATGCATGTTGTCTCTCTTTGTCTTAAATATAGAAGGTTTATTTTCCCGTTTGGCTATTTAAAGTAGTGGATTGGTGTTGGCGTTACTGTGATTTAAATCTATTTTTTATATTATTTAACAATAAGTTAGATTATTATTTGAGGGTTTTTACTGGTTGTAAATGTCAATAGTAAAGTATCTTTCATAATTACGCTGAAGAGGAGCGGGTGCATCGTGCTTTAACACAAGATGTTAGAGCTTATAGTCAAAGTTCTAACGTCTTGTGTACATTATCACTGCGCCAAACGAGGGGGAAACATTCTAAACCGGTTGTTTTTAAATCAGTTACTTTAAATCGAATGATATTCTATTGACTCATTATTAGAATCAAGTAAAGTGACTCTCGTTCTCAAGGCAAAGCCTTAGACACAGATTCAATTGATTAGTTTTGCACTGAAAACTAGTTGATAAAAAATTCAGTGCCCGAGT
>NZ_AKXQ01000052.1 GCF_000276805.1 Moritella dasanensis ArB 0140
CCTGCCGCTAGAATGGATCGAAGAAGTATTAGAAAAAACGAATAAAGCGAACATTCGAAAACGTAAACTGCCTGCTGAGTTAGTCGTATGGTTAGTCATTGGTATGGTTAGTCATTGGTATGGGGTTATTTCGTGATCGCTCTATAACGGACATTGTTTCCAAATTAGACCTTCACCTCTCCGATTCACTCGGTGATAATATCGCTCCAGGTGCAATACCTCAAGCTAGGCAAAGGCTCAGCGATGAACCTCTTGCCGAGTTATTTTCAATGACGGCCAGACACAGGGGAAAGCAAAAAGACTCTGATGATAAGTGGAATAATCTAATGCTTTTTTCAATTGATGGTACTCAACTTCGATGTAATGACACACCTGCACATGTCGTATCATTTGGATATATTAATCACAGTAAAGACAAGCACACTGAATACCCTATTGTCCGCCTTTGTGCCTTGACTTCACTCCGAAGTCGCATTATTCACGATGTTGCTTTTGGCCCAAGTTTTACTGGTGAGATTAGTTACGCCAAAACACTGATCCGTTCCGCTCAATATTCATCTTTAACTATTTTTGACCGTTGCTATCTCAGTGCAGAGCTTATGATTAACTGGCACCGAAAAAACACAGATTGTCATTGGTTGACGCCTATTAAGAGTAATACTAAATATGACATTATTGAAGAGTTAGGAGAGGGTGATTAGTATTATATCCTAAAATCTAAAACACTACATACCTTGCTCAGTCAAAACATCTTTAACTGAATAGTGTTATCCTAGTTGGGGACAATTTCAATGAACCACTACACTTGAGCTTTTAGTTTCAACTACAAACAGTGATGAAATAAAAGAATATCAGCGTGCCATTATGTTGTATTCTAAAGACTTAGATCGGAAGTGGTAAAAAACTGTCGTGAAACGGTTCACTTAGAGGTTAGAACTTAATAAAAAAGACAGGTCTTTATCCCTGTCTTTTTTATTACTACCTGTGCGCTAACTTATTTTAAAATGTCGTAAGGTTTAGCCCAACCAAAACGCTGGCTGAGATCTGTTTTAATTTGCAGATAACGTAGCGATGACTTAATGGCTTTCACATCATCCAAGGTAAGTAGATCTTTTTCACCTTGAGGATGTTGTAAACGAACATAGATGATATCCTGGGCACTTTGACGCAAGGAATTAACCGCAATTTTCTCGCCATTGCTATTGGTGAAATGGGTATATATTCTAGGTACTACTCCTACACCAACATCTTTGCAATCATTCATCGAAGGCCACCAACCACTTTTACCGTCTTCACTAAAGTAACCAGTAACAGGACGGCCTTTCGCAATATCTTCAATCATGCAGAAAGTTGGACTCTCACCGGTAATATTATGGGTGTTATTAAAGGCACGGCTTACCCATTCACCACTGCTAACCTGATCTGTGCCTTTCTCTGGGTCCCAAACACTTTCATCAACCGATACCCAGCTTTCAAAAGGCCCTGCCATAGCAGTATCAATTACAAAAGTTTGCGGGTCAGAAACGAAATAGGCTTTAGTACTATTTTCTAGGGTATATTGGTTTACATAATCACGGTTTACATAATACACAGCATCATCAGTGTTTACGTTACGACCGTGATAATCAGTATCCATCTCATTAAATGTAATGAATACCGTTTTCACGACATGGTTGGCTGAATTATCTACTGCGATATCCTCAGTATTATCTGTAATGAAATAAGGAACATCGTTGTATAACAAGCTCTCGCCGCCAACTATGCTCCCCGAACGTGGGCCAGAGTATTGATAGTTAGCAACATCATAAGTCGGTTGAGTAGAAGTATCACCCAATACCGCTTGACCTTTGATCACGCGTACAGAGTCACCAATCCATCGACCTTCAAATTTTAATACATAATTAAGAGTTAAGGTCTCTGTATTCTCCGCGACATTGTTGTCATAGCTTTGAATATCAAAGTGAGACTGTGTGGGACCGAAATCCAAACGGCGGAAGAAAGTCACCTTAGTCCCCTTCTGGCTTATCGCCATGGGTTTCTGGTCATAATTAGTGCTGCAACTTTCATCCCTTTCCGCTATATAGGCCAGTTTCACACCTGAGGTATCTGTTCGACAAACGTATTGGTCACGTAAACCTTCTGGGTTTACCTTTTGCACGATACGCTCGAACTGTTCTTCATTAACACCGTTGTTCTCAACTTGAAAATACCCTAATGCATCATTATATGCCACAAGCTGAGCTTGAGGCTGAGCTGGTTTTTTAAGTGCATAGTCGAGCATAAAATATTCTGCTTTGTTCTGCTGAATTTTATTTACAGTATAACTGACCAATTCTTTTGCTTGGTAATATCCCTGAAGGTTCGGTGCTGCTGAAACCTGGCTTACAATAAATAATGACCCGGCAACAATTAGTATTTTTTTCATTTTGGGACTCTACTTCTGAAAGTTTTCTGGTGTACTGAATGCAATACCATCATTCGATGCATACTTCACGTTCTGCAACTCTTGCAGATCTGCAGCATCAACGATGAGCTGCATTGATTTTGTAGCACGCTGACTATCATTTTTTTGAGTCGAGGAATCTCCCCCGTCGCCGCCGCAGCCAACCATTAACATAGATAAAAACACCCCTACCACTAATTTTTTCATAATAATTATATTCGACCATGGTTAGAATAATGTCATATTCTAACATTTTTAACCTTGAGATAAAATCGTCTATACACGACCTATTTAACATAAATATGATAATGCCCCGTGTAACAGCAGCATTTTCACTAATTAGATAAACACTCCCTCTAATGCTTGCTGTGAGTCTTTAAATCGATTTTAAACTAGCATTTCGGATAGCTAATTTGGTGATAACCAAGAATCAATAAAACCGTATTTTAAACATTTTTAAAAAAGACACTTAGAGGTCAGTACCTGTTAAATATTAGTATCAAAACCTTCCTAATTAGGAGGCCAAATATCGTCGATTTAATGGTATCAAAAACATGGCCCGCCCCCTCTATAATACTACTACGCGGCTGACAAACTCTTACATTCACGTCGTTTACACGACCATAAAACAAGGTTAATATCTTCACCCATGCGGACATCGTATAATGGCATTACATCAACTTTCCAAGTTGAAAACGTTAGGTTCGAATCCTGGCTGACCGCTCCAAACATTAAAGCTACTCATTGAGTTAACGCCGATCAGTTAAGAACAATATGATCGGTTGACTGATCCTTTGAGTGGTTCACAATACCCTTTTTCGTATAGATTGAGGGTATTTTTTTGCTTGCACATTGGCTACTAGATACGGATACATTTGCTAATCCAGAATCACTTTCTACCTTTCAAAAAGACCTGCCGCTAGAATAGATCGAA
>NZ_AKXQ01000053.1 GCF_000276805.1 Moritella dasanensis ArB 0140
ATTCTTAAGTCGATATTTCAATTAATCATACTTTAATTTGTATGGTTAAGCCTCACGGGTAATTAGTACAAGTTAGCTCAATGCCTCACAGCACTTACACACCTTGCCTATCAACGTTGTAGTCTCCAACGGCCCTTTAGGGAGCTTAAAGCTCCAGTGAGAACTCATCTCAAGGCCTGCTTCCCGCTTAGATGCTTTCAGCGGTTATCAGTTCCGAACTTAGCTACCGGGCAATGCTATTGGCATAACAACCCGAACACCAGTGGTTCGTCCACTCCGGTCCTCTCGTACTAGGAGCAGCTCCTTTCAATTCTCAAACGCCCACGGCAGATAGGGACCGAACTGTCTCACGACGTTCTAAACCCAGCTCGCGTACCACTTTAAATGGCGAACAGCCATACCCTTGGGACCAACTTCAGCCCCAGGATGTGATGAGCCGACATCGAGGTGCCAAACACCGCCGTCGATATGAACTCTTGGGCGGTATCAGCCTGTTATCCCCGGAGTACCTTTTATCCGTTGAGCGATGGCCCTTCCATTCAGAACCACCGGATCACTAAGACCTACTTTCGTACCTGCTCGACGTGTCTGTCTCGCAGTTAAGCTGGCTTATGCCTTTGCACTAACCACATGATGTCCAACCATGTTTAGCCAACCTTCGTGCTCCTCCGTTACTCTTTGGGAGGAGACCGCCCCAGTCAAACTACCCACCAGACACTGTCCGCAATCCCGATAAGGGACCTACGTTAGAACATCAAACGTACAAGGGTGGTATTTCAAGGTAGACTCCACATCATCTAGCGACAATGTTTCACAGTCTCCCACCTATCCTACACATGTAGGTTCAATGTTCAGTGCCAAGCTATAGTAAAGGTTCACGGGGTCTTTCCGTCTAGCCGCGGGTACACTGCATCTTAACAGCGATTTCAATTTCACTGAGTCTCGGGTGGAGACAGCGTGGCCATCATTACGCCATTCGTGCAGGTCGGAACTTACCCGACAAGGAATTTCGCTACCTTAGGACCGTTATAGTTACGGCCGCCGTTTACCGGGGCTTCGATCATGAGCTTCGACCTAAGTCTAACCCAATCAATTAACCTTCCGGCACCGGGCAGGCGTCACACCGTATACGTCATCTTTCGATTTTGCACAGTGCTGTGTTTTTAATAAACAGTTGCAGCCACCATTTCTCTGCGACCAACAATAGCTTACGGAGCAAGTCCTTCACCATCATTGGCGTACCTTCTCCCGAAGTTACGGTACCATTTTGCCTAGTTCCTTCACCCGAGTTCTCTCAAGCGCCTTAGTATTCTCTACCTAACCACCTGTGTCGGTTTGGGGTACGATTCTCTCATATCTGAAGCTTAGAGGTTTTTCCTGGAAGCCGGGTATCAACTACTTCATCTCCGTAGAGACTCGTCATCAGTTCTCAGCATTCTCACTAAAGAGAGCGACCCGGATTTGCCTAAGTCACTTGCCTACTACCTTAAACATGGACAACCATCGCCATGCTAGCCTAACCTTCTCCGTCACCCCATCGCAATATAAGCGAGTACTGGAATATTAACCAGTTTCCCATCGACTACGCCTTTCGGCCTCGCCTTAGGAGTCGACTCACCCTGCCCCGATTAACGTTGGACAGGAACCCTTGGTCTTTCGGCGTGGAGGTTTTTCACCCCCATTATCGTTACTCATGTCAACATTCGCACTTCTGATACCTCCAGCAAGCTTCTCAACTCACCTTCAACGGCTTACAGAACGCTCCTCTACCATGCAAGAACAAGTCTTGCATCCGTAGCTTCGGTGGTATGTTTAGCCCCGTTAAATCTTCCGCGCAGACCGACTCGACCAGTGAGCTATTACGCTTTCTTTAAAAGATGGCTGCTTCTAAGCCAACTTCCTGGCTGTCTGAGCCTTTCCACATCGTTTCCCACTTAACATACACTTTGGGACCTTAGCTGACGGTCTGGGTTGTTTCCCTTTCCACGACGGACGTTAGCACCCGCCGTGTGTCTCCCGCGATTGAACTTATTGGTATTCGGAGTTTGCAAAGGGTTGGTAAGTCGGGATGACCCCCTAGCCTTAACAGTGCTCTACCCCCAATAGTTAGACGCGAGGCGCTACCTAAATAGCTTTCGAGGAGAACCAGCTATCTCCCGGTTTGATTGGCCTTTCACCCCCAGCCACAAGTCATCCGCTAATTTTTCAACATTAGTCGGTTCGGTCCTCCAGTTGATGTTACTCAACCTTCAACCTGCCCATGGCTAGATCACCGGGTTTCGGGTCTAATCCCAGCAACTATTCGCGCAGTTAACACTCGGTTTCCCTACGGCTCCGCTATTCGCTTAACCTTGCTACTGAAATTAAGTCGTTGACCCATTATACAAAAGGTACGCAGTCACAGAACAAGTCTGCTCCCACTGCTTGTACGTATACGGTTTCAGGTTCTATTTCACTCCCCTCACAGGGGTTCTTTTCGCCTTTCCCTCACGGTACTGGTTCACTATCGGTCAGTCAGTAGTATTTAGCCTTGGAAGATGGTCCTCCCATATTCAAACAGCATATCACGTGTGCCGTCCTACTCGATTTCACAGTAAGGTCGTTTTCATGTACGGGACTATCACCCTGTATCGTGAAACTTTCCAGATTCTTCCATTAACTTCCAAACTGCTTAAGGGCTAGACCCCGTTCGCTCGCCGCTACTAAGGGTATCTCTATTGATTTCTTTTCCTCGGGGTACTTAGATGTTTCAGTTCTCCCGGTTCGCTTCGTAACGCTATGTATTCACGTTACGATACCTTACTTAGTAAGGTGGGTTTCCCCATTCGGAAATCTGTGGATTAACGCTTTTTATCAACTCCCCACAGCTTAACGCAGATTAACACGTCCTTCATCGCCTCTGACTGCCTAGGCATCCACCGTATACGCTTAGTCACTTAACCATACAATCTAAAGTAGACCGTACAATTGAAATAACTAGGTATTATCTAGTTTTTTTCGCCTCAAGAATACTCAAGAACACTTCATTG
>NZ_AKXQ01000054.1 GCF_000276805.1 Moritella dasanensis ArB 0140
TGTTGAACGAAGCCGCTACGCGGCGGAGTAATTACCCCCACCAGTCATACTTACCAATAGCATCACCATTAGGGTGGTGACATTGGAGATTCAGTATGAACACTTCACACCAGCAACGATTTAATTTTCTTTATGAACAACACCTTATCAATTTAAGACTGCAAGGTAAACGACCAGCGACTATTGATGGCTATTCTCGTGCGGTTCGACGTATTTCGGCTTACTTTGATAAGTCTCCCGATGGATTAACAACGGCTGATTTAAAGGATTACTTTAACAGTCTTATCCAAACTCACTCTTGGAGCACCATTAAATTAGACCGTAACGGCTTGCAGTTTTTCTATCGCTACACGCTTGATAAACAATGGGAATGGCTCAACATCGTCAAACCTCCACAGGTTAAACGTCTGCCCGACATCTTGACGCCAGCGCAAATAAGTAAAGTCATCAATGGCACTAAGAAACAGCGCTATCAAGTGTTCTTTCTCACCCTTTACAGCATGGGTTTGCGTTTAAGTGAAGGCTTAAACCTGACGGTTCATGACATCGATAGCCAGACCATGCAAGTGCATATCCGCGAAGCTAAAGGCGGCAAAGATAGATTGGTGCCATTGCCAAAACGAACCCTGCACGCGCTACGCAGTCATTGGCAAACGCACCATCACGCACGATTGATATTCCCTGGACTTGGCAACGGCATGAACTCGCCGATGGATAAAGGTGGCATTCAAAAAGCCATCAAACAAGTTTTACGTGATTGTAATATCAATAAACTCGTTAGCCCCCATTCGCTACGTCATTGCTTTGCGACTCACTTGCTGGAAAATGGTTTAGACTTACGTTCGCTGCAAGTGTTACTTGGTCATGCCAGTCTCAATACTACCGCTCGATATACGCAGCTAACCCAACTTAAACAGCGAGATGCAGCGGTCGCTATTAATCACCTTGCTGACAAGTTAGCGTTAGATTGGAGCTTGAAATGAGTACGTTCATTGACTTGCTTCGTCAACATCATCAAGAGTTTGAAAGTGAATATGGCAATCAACTCTCACATGATAGTCGCCGCGCCATTTACGCCATGCTCAGTTGCAAAACGAGTAACCAAGGTTGCTCGCAATGGCTTTGCCATCACTGCCAACATGGTGATCGAATGCCACTTTCTTGCGGTCATCGCCATTGTCCACAATGCCAACAGCGCACCACTTCTGATTGGCTCATGCGCCAACAATCTAAATTACTACCCGTACATTATTTTATGGTCACGTTCACTTTGCCCTATGAGTTACGAACGCTTGCGCGTTCGCAATCCAAGGCGCTATATCAATCCATGTTTTCAGTTGCAGCATCGGTATTGAAGGATTTTGCTAAACGTAGAAACGGCGGTGAAATTGGCTTCACCACCGTTTTGCATACTCACAACAGGAAACGTAATTTACATCCCCATTTACACATTATAGTCGCCAGTGGGAGCTACAATAAAATGCGCAACCAATGGCATAAAGGTAAGAGTAACTATCTGTTTAACGCCTTTGCACTGGCTAAAGTCTGGCGAGCTAGAATGATTGATGCAATCAATCGGCACGCTGATTTATCTCTCGCGAACACTGGCACATTACCCACTAAATGGGTCGTTGATTGCCGCAAAGTCGGTTACGGTCTTCCCGCCTTACAATATCTGTCACGCTATTTATATCGGGGCATATTGCCTGATAAAGACATCATCGACACGAGCCATAATACAGTGACATTCAACTATAAAGACGGGCAAACTCAAGCAACAAAAACCAGAATCTTACCAACGCTGAAATTCCTCTGGCTAATCTTGCAGCATGTGTTGCCAAAAGGACTCCAGCGAGTGAGAGATTATGGTTTTTTACACGGTAATGCCAAACGGCTGAGAATGCGTATTCAAATCATATTACTGCATCTGTTCAATTGGAAAATGCCGTTACTCGCAGCAACAACACCAAGCAAAGCAATACGTATTTGCCCTTGCTGTCAGCATGAAATGAAGTGCGTTGGTATCACGCGAACGACCTAGCCGAAAGGCGAACATAATAAGGATAATGGCATTAAGAATATGAACTGGAGGTATTGAACTTCATGGTTAAGACTGGCTAATTAATTGATAAATAACAGATCTGTTATTTATCTCAATTTCGCTCGTCTTGGATTTAGCCCCAAGACGAAGTGCCCATCAAGATCAAACACGTTATTTACTATATAAAGAAGAGCTCGGGCTTGCTCAACACCCGAATAAGGTGTCGGCTGCGCGACACCTATTCTTATTTGTTA
>NZ_AKXQ01000055.1 GCF_000276805.1 Moritella dasanensis ArB 0140
TTCAAGCAATTTGTGTGGGCACTTACAAAGATTAACAACTTTACGTAAGGAGGTGATCCAGCCCCAGGTTCCCCTAGGGCTACCTTGTTACGACTTCACCCCAGTCATGAACCACACCGTGGTCATCGCCCTCCCGAAGGTTAAGCTAATGACTTCTGGTGCAGCCCACTCCCATGGTGTGACGGGCGGTGTGTACAAGGCCCGGGAACGTATTCACCGTGACATTCTGATTCACGATTACTAGCGATTCCGACTTCATGGGGTCGAGTTGCAGACCCCAATCCGGACTACGACGCACTTTATGGGATTCGCTTACCATCGCTGGTTTGCAGCCCTTTGTATGCGCCATTGTAGCACGTGTGTAGCCCTACTCGTAAGGGCCATGATGACTTGACGTCGTCCCCACCTTCCTCCGGTTTATCACCGGCAGTCTCCTTAGAGTTCCCACCATTACGTGCTGGCAAATAAGGATAAGGGTTGCGCTCGTTGCGGGACTTAACCCAACATTTCACAACACGAGCTGACGACAGCCATGCAGCACCTGTCTCACAGTTCCCGAAGGCACTGAGGTATCTCTACCAGATTCTGTGGATGTCAAGAGTAGGTAAGGTTCTTCGCGTTGCATCGAATTAAACCACATGCTCCACCGCTTGTGCGGGCCCCCGTCAATTCATTTGAGTTTTAACCTTGCGGCCGTACTCCCCAGGCGGTCTACTTAATGCGTTAGCTTAAGAGCCCAGTTCGCAAGGAACCAAACTCCGAGTAGACATCGTTTACGGCGTGGACTACCGGGGTATCTAATCCCGTTTGCTACCCACGCTTTCGCATCTGAGCGTCAGTTACTTGCCAGGTGGCCGCCTTCGCCACTGGTATTCCTTCAGATCTCTACGCATTTCACCGCTACACCTGAAATTCTACCACCCTCTCAAGAACTCTAGTTTGCCAGTTCGAAATGCAGTTCCCAGGTTGAGCCCGGGGCTTTCACATCTCGCTTAACAAACCGCCTGCATGCGCTTTACGCCCAGTAATTCCGATTAACGCTTGCACCCTCCGTATTACCGCGGCTGCTGGCACGGAGTTAGCCGGTGCTTCTTCTGCGAGTAACGTCACAGCTAACGAGTATTAATCGTTAACCTTTCCTCCTCGCTGAAAGTACTTTACAACCCTAAGGCCTTCTTCATACACGCGGTATGGCTGCATCAGGCTTTCGCCCATTGTGCAATATTCCCCACTGCTGCCTCCCGTAGGAGTCTGGACCGTGTCTCAGTTCCAGTGTGGCTGATCATCCTCTCAGACCAGCTAGGGATCGTCGCCTTGGTGAGCTCTTACCTCACCAACAAGCTAATCCCACTTGGGCTCATCTAGTCGCGGGAGCTTTCAAGAAGAGGCCCCCTTTCACCCGTAGGTCGTATGCGGTATTAGCAGTCGTTTCCAACTGTTGTCCCCCTCGACTAGGCAGATTCCCAAGCATTACTCACCCGTCCGCCGCTCGACGCCAGAATAGCAAGCTATTCTTCGTTTCCGCTCGACTTGCATGTGTTAAGCCTACCGCCAGCGTTCAATCTGAGCCATGATCAAACTCTTCAATTAAAAGTTTTTTGACTAACCCAATCTACAAGTAGATTCGATTAAGTCGGCTCAATGAATTCTGTACTTCAACAACAAACCGAAGCTTGTTGTTTATAAAACCAAATCTTTCGATTTAATTTAATGTTCACAATT
>NZ_AKXQ01000056.1 GCF_000276805.1 Moritella dasanensis ArB 0140
CGTAGCGGCTTCGTTCAACAAGGCGTTTAAACGGAACAAAAAAACAGTGAGTTACGTTTCACTACGAACCACATTTAACCCACTATTTTTGTCCGTTTAATACGGAGTTATGTTTTTTGGGGACTAAATTTATGGGGAGTTTTAGTGACTGTATGTGCTTTAAACGGTGTTTTTAAACACTGTACATCTGATATATCAAGCGTTGAACATATAATTCCTAATGCAATTGGTGGGCGAAAAAAAACATCGAAGTGCATTTGTGCTAAGTGTAATAATGATTCTGGCCATCTTTGGGATTCTGTACTTTGTAAGCAGTTTGAATCCTTAAGTTTACTATTTGGAATCACACGAGAAAGAGGTGATGTTCAGCCTTTGCAAGTAGTTGATAAGACGACTAAGGAGCAAAGTATTCTTTCGTCGGATGGAAAGCATCAACCTAGGAAACCAATTATTAATATCCCTGACAGAATCAATGAAGCTTTCCAAGTTTCAGTTAATTCAAATAATCCCGAACAAGGTATGAAAATTTTAAAATCTGTTATTAATAAAAAATGTTTAACAGTTGATTGGAACACTCTAGAATCTCGTGACACTTTTCTCGATAGTGCAGGGCTGAATACAACATTCAGTTATGACCTAGCTGGCCCAGAGGTTGGGCGAGCAATTGCTAAAATGATCTATCTATATGCAATTGACAATGGCCTAAAGAAAGATGACTTGAATGTGGCTTTTAATTATTTGTCCAGTAAAACACCGATCCAGTGTTTTGGGCCATACTACGAGGTTGATCTGATAAGCGATCGTCCAGAGCCTATTCCGCTACATGCTTTGGCTATTGAATCAGTCTCACACTCTAGGTTAATCGTCGGCTATGTTGAAATATTTGGTTTATTTAGGTATTCATTTAAATTGGGGGACAACTATCAAGGGTCAGCGATAAAGGAATCATATGTTTTTGATCCGGTTGCCGGTAAAGAAATTGACTCGGAAGTTAACACTCGTATTTTGATCGATAATATCGATAATTACCTAAATCCAACCGAGCATAGTTGCAATGCTTTAAATGTATTGTTATCACAAAAATTTCCAATTTATTCTCAAAATTGGTTTTTTAAAAATCAACAACATATCAGTTCAGTGGTTCTTTCTGAAATATATAATCGAATTGGCGATATCACACGCACAAATTACGATGAAGCTATGAACATCATTGATGAACTATTAGGATCGTAAAAACAAACATAACAAATAAGAATAGGTG
>NZ_AKXQ01000057.1 GCF_000276805.1 Moritella dasanensis ArB 0140
TACCAAGTAACTTGTTCCAATTTAAAGAAGGCACGGGTGAAGCACGTTGTATCCTTGATTGCATTACATCACTACAAGGCGGCGCTGATTTATTATGGATTGAAACTGAGAAACCACACGTTGGTCAAATCGGTGCAATGGTTAATGAGATCCGTAAAGTAGTACCGAATGCGAAACTTGTTTATAACAACTCGCCATCATTCAACTGGACACTTAATTTCCGTCAACAAATCTTTGATATCATGGTTGAAGCAGGTCAAGACGTTACAGCATATGACCGTGCAGACTTGATGAATGAGAAATACGATACAACTGAATTATCAATCCAAGCTGATGAGAAGATCCGTACATTCCAAGCTGATTCAGCGCGTGAAGCAGGTATCTTCCACCACCTAATCACGTTACCAACTTACCATACAGCTGCGCTATCAACTGATAACCTAGCGAAAGAGTACTTCGGTGACCAAGGTATGCTGGGTTATGTTAAGGGTGTTCAACGTAAAGAAATCCGTCAATCGATTGCATGTGTTAAGCATCAAAACATGGCTGGTTCTGATATGGGCGATGACCATAAAGAATACTTTGCTGGTGATGCAGCATTGAAAGCTGGCGGCGAAGATAACACGATGAACCAGTTCTAA
>NZ_AKXQ01000058.1 GCF_000276805.1 Moritella dasanensis ArB 0140
CCAACTGAGCTAACAGCCCCCGAATACTTTCTTTAAAAAGTCTCGTTAATTATATTAAATATAGATAACCAAACTTAATAATTGTGGTGGGTCCTACTGGGCTTGAACCAGTGACCCTCGCCTTGTAAGGGCGATGCTCTCCCAACTGAGCTAAGGACCCACTTATTTTTTTATCGATAGTTATATCTATCGTTAAAACTGGTTGCGGGAGCAGGATTTGAACCTACGACCTTCGGGTTATGAGCCCGACGAGCTACCAGACTGCTCCATCCCGCGACAATGCTGTGTGTTCTTCATCAGAACGAAAGAAAGTGGTGGGCTGTGAAGGATTTGAACCTTCGACCAATTGATTAAAAGTCAACTGCTCTACCAACTGAGCTAACAGCCCCCGTAGCCTTTCTTTATAAAGTCTCGTTACTCGCATAACAAAACTTAATAATTTGTGGTGGGTCCTACTGGGCTTGAACCAGTGACCCTCGCCTTGTAAGGGCGATGCTCTCCCAACTGAGCTAAGGACCCACATATACCAAGTGAATTGGTAATAGAAATGGTTGCGGGAGCAGGATTTGAACCTACGACCTTCGGGTTATGAGCCCGACGAGCTACCAGACTGCTCCATCCCGCGACAA
>NZ_AKXQ01000059.1 GCF_000276805.1 Moritella dasanensis ArB 0140
CCTTTTCTATATCTGCGATTTGAATTATTCTACAACTTCAATAACGACAAACTGCCTTTTTGGTATACCTCTCGCTACAACCTCTGTCATACAAATTTTTCGCTAGTCAGTCTCGTTAGCAGATATTCTATTCTTTGATTTCAGAACCACAATTACACGACTCTTCATCACGTTTAACTTTGACTTATTTACTGTAAAATTTTAACCATTACAACTTTAGTTTGGGTATATTCTGTGTATTTTAAATTCACAATATTATCTACTGTATCGGCTTGATCGCGTGTGTAAGACATCGACTATTTAGGCGTCGGGAGATAGTCGTTATATGACGGTGTTTATCTCGATGTAGTACTTAGTCTTACACTCCTAAATAAGTAATATGGGTATTAATATCAACCGCTTAGGCTTGTGGTTTTTTTATCCCTTGTAAATTTATGTAATTTAATCGTTTTTACTCGGTTGTTGCCTTGCGTTAATCACGTATATTTATAGGCACAAGGACGAGGCGGGAACATCTTCAGGAAGAAGACCAAAGGATTAAGTTGCAGGATGCGACACAAGGAACA
>NZ_AKXQ01000060.1 GCF_000276805.1 Moritella dasanensis ArB 0140
CAACCGCAGCACAGGCGGCGCTCGACTCAGCAAAAGCCGCGCAAAGTACCGCGGCGACAGGCGTGACAGAGGCCGATACTGCGCTGACTAATGCCAATGCAGAATTAACCGATGCAAACGCCACGTTAGAGGTTGCCACTAACTTAGATGCGGCCATTGAAGTCGCAACGGATGCCGTTGTTGCTGAAGATGTGACAACCGCACTGCAAGCCGCCACCAATGCTGCAACAGCACAAGGTGAAGCCGCGACCGCCGCGACTGAAACCACCGATGCGCAAGCAACTGCGGATGCCAAAGAGACCGCAACGGATACACTGATCAACGCCGCAACAACGGCTCAAACGGCCATCGATAGTGCCGATACAACGGCAGCCAACCAAACGTTGACCGCTGCAGAAGCCGCCGGCCAAGCCGCCGTGGATTCCGCAACAGAATATAAAGAAAATGCAACCGCACTTGTTGCGCAAGCAGAAGACGCCGTGACACAAGCGGGTGAAGCTAAAACATTAGCAGATACCGCCGTTGTGGAAGCGCAGGATGCGCTGAACTCTT
>NZ_AKXQ01000061.1 GCF_000276805.1 Moritella dasanensis ArB 0140
GGTACTACTTACAACGCAGATAAAAGCTGTGGTGCAGATTACCTGATCCACCCTGCAATCTCTGTACCTGCAATGATCGGCGCATGTGACGCTAAATAATTTTTATTACGGGCATACATATTGCTCGTCGTGATAATTTAAAAAAGGCTATCAAGTGATAGCCTTTTTATTTGCATTTTTTTCATCCAAATCCTGTTTAACCCTCTCTGCTGTTACCTCTACTACCAACGATAATATGGATATAAGGGTCGTTATTTTTTAAATTAGCAAGCAAGTGTATGATTTGTAATCATTTTAAGTGCCATTTTGACTTGGTTAACACTTTAGAGGTGGAAAGTTCAATATTTTATTGGATGTTTTAGTGCCATGCGTTACATTACGCGGGAATAATATTGCTTTAATATTATATACTTAAAAGGCTTTACCATGAAAACTTTTGCTAAATTAGCTGTTGTTGCTTTCACTTTTACTATTCTTTCTGGCTGTACAGGTACTACTTACAACGCAGATA